>NZ_JBIAWY010000004.1:0-832710 GCF_042896185.1 Amycolatopsis sp. NPDC001319
CGGTCCATGAACCAGCGCATGATCTCGTAGGGGATGGCGTGCTCATCGTGGCTGTGGATGTGGACGGTCGGCTCCAGGTCCGGATCCTCGTCAGGTACCACTGCCACAAGGAAGGCAGCGCCAGGCAGGTGCGTCGCGGCGTTGGGGATCTCAGACCACGCCTCTGGCGCTGGGACGGCCTCGCTCAGCTCCAGACACCAGGCATCGTCCGGCAAGGCGTAGTGGAACTGGATGGCGTAGTGACGACCGGCATGAACACGCACCTCTGGCATGTCCGCAGACTGTCACAGCCCCGCGTCGGAGTCCCGCGAGTATCCCGCTCAGCACCTGGCGCGGGCCAGCCAGCCTTTTGCGGGACAGCCCTAAAGGGGGCGTGCCCATGTCCATTCTATCGGCCCACCCCGACGAAATCGGTGGCCGAGCGCCGGATCGCCTCAGTTGTCCACAACTCGGCATTCCTGTGGACAACCGAGGCAATCCCGCCGCCGCGAGGCGCAAACCACGCGCGCGGCTGGTCAGGAGCCAGGAGCCCCGTGGTTCGGACCCTGGTGCCCGGCCGCCCGGGACGGTCGTACCGGCAGCCTGGCGTCTGCATGGTGAAGCCCCAGGTCAGAGCGAGAGCGTCGCGCTGTGGTGCCGAAGCCCCGGTGCCCGGAGCCGGGGAGCAACGAACGCAGCCGCAGCCCAGAACGAGGCGCCTTGGCCCCCCGGAAGCCTGCCATCTGCAGCGTGACACCCGAGGCCGAAGCACTTCTGGCTTCAGCGAGCGAACCTTGCCGCCGGGCGTCGGAAACTGTCCACCATGGACGCAAAGCAGCCCAGCCACTTCGCTTCCCTGTCAGCCTGATGGACGGCGGCGGATCACCGTTCTCCGCCACCGCCCACTCGCGCATTCCGGCAATTCACAAACCGAAACACCCTCACGCCGCCAGTGCGATCCCCAGCCAGATCGCCCCGATCACGGCCGCCCCGCACAGCGCGGCGAGCAGCAGCATCACCGTGCTGATCTGACCCCGTTGGCGCGGCAGTCGCATCGGTTCCGTCGGTGGGCCCCAGTAATCCCGGGAATTGTGTGCGGCCGGTCCGGTCGTGCTCGTCATGGCGCTACCTCCGTCCCTCGACCGGCAAATCCTTTGTGGTCCGGACGTCGGGTCGGCCGCGTGCTCCGTTACCGGAATCGGCGGCCGGGTTTTTGACCGATTTCCGATCGAAAGGAATCGTCGCGGTCGGTATTCGCGCTGTTCTCTGGAGTCGCCGGGCCAGCGGTTCGTGCCAACCCCGTCAAGACGCGGACGGAGCAGGCGGCAACAACGGCCCCCCGCTCCAATGCTGGAACACCAGGTTCGTGTGCACGCGCGCGACCTCGTCGCGGGCCGTGAGTTCGTCCAGCACCAGCCGCTGGAGTTCGGCGGCGGAGCTGGTGGCCACGTGGGCCAGGAAGTCGTCCGGGCCGGTGAGGTGGTAGACGGCGCGCACCTCGGGCAGGGCGAGCAGGTCGGCGACGAAGGGGTCCACCAGCTGGCGCCGGTGGGGGCGGACCTGCACGAACAGGAACGCCTCCAGCGGCCGCCCGAGTTTCGCGGCGTCGACCTGCGCGTGCTGGCCCGTGATCACGCCCGTCGAGCGCAAGCGCGCTACGTGGTCCAGGCACGTGGACGGCGCGATGCCGACTGCGGCGGCGAGGTCCTTGTTCGACGTCCGGGCATCGTTCTGCAGCACCCGCAGAATCTCGAGGTCCACCGCGCTCAGTTCGACGGATCCAGCCATAAAGCGAATGATATCCGAAAGCATTGCGCCGAATCCGCACAATGACCGAACCTTCGTGCCATGACGAACGCGCTGCGCACCCGAGCCGTCCACGCCGGCCGCGACGACCTGACCGACCTGGGCCTGCACGCCGTACCCCTCGACTTCTCGACGACGTACCCGTCCCGCGACAGCGCGGCCGAAGCCCGGCGGATCGACGAGTTCTCGGCCGGCGGTGAGGTTTCCGGCATCTACGGCCGCGTCGGCAACCCGACCGTCGAGCGGTTCGAGCGCGCGCTGGCCGAGCTGGAGGGGTTCGAGCACGCGGTGGCGTTCGCGAGCGGGATGGCGGCGGTGTCCGCGTGCCTGCTTTCCGCCGCGGCGCAAGGAAAGCGGCACGTCGTCGGCGTCCGGCCGCTGTACGGGTCGACCGACCACCTGCTGACGTCCGGGCTGCTCGGCACCGAGGTCACGTGGGCGGTACCCGGCGAGGTGGCGGCGGCGCTGAGGCCCGATACCGGCCTCGTCTTCGTCGAAACGCCCGCCAACCCGACACTCACCGAGCTCGACATCAAAGCCCTCGTCGACGCGTGCGGCGACGTGCCCGTGCTCGTCGACAACACCTTCGCCACGCCGGTCTTGCAACGCCCTGGCCGCCACGGCGCACGCCTCGTCCTGCACAGCGCGACGAAGTTCCTCGGCGGCCACGGCGACGTGATGGGCGGCGTCGTCGCGTGCGACGCGGAGGAAGCCGCGCGGCTGCGCGGAATCCGCTTCGCGACGGGCGCCGTGCTGCACCCGCTGGCGGGATACCTGTTGCTGCGCGGGCTTTCGACGCTCCCGTTGCGCGTCACCGCCGCGTCGGCGACCGCGGCCGTGCTGGCCGAGCGGCTCGCGCAGCACGAAGCGGTGACCGCCGTGCACTACCCGAAGCTGGGTGGCCCGCTCGTCGCGTTCGAGGTGGCGGGCGATCCGCACGCGCTGATCGCCGCCGTCCGGCTGATCACGCCGGCGGTGAGCCTCGGCAGCGTCGACACGCTCATCCAGCACCCGGCTTCGCTCACGCACCGGGTCGTCGCCGAGACCGACCGCGAGGAGAACGGCATCACCCACGGGCTGATCCGGCTTTCGGCCGGGCTCGAGGACGTCGAGGACCTGTGGCACGACCTCGACCAGGCGCTGAAGGCCTGCTGACCGTCAGCCGCCGCAGCACCCGCCGCCGCAGCAGCCACCCGACGGCGCGGGGCTCGCGGCAGCGCCGGTGAGCGCGACGGTGGTCAGCAGCTTCACGGTGTCGGTGTGCCCCTCGGGACACGGCGCCGGCGCGCCGGACTCGCTCATCGGCCGTTGCAGCTCGAACGTGTCGGTGCAGTCGCGGCAACGGTAGGCGTAAGTGGGCATGCGTCGATTATCGCTGCCGCGCGAGCGGGTGGGAAGCTGTCTTCGTGGACGTTCCCCAGATCACGGACCTCCCGCACCTCGGACAGGTCGTCCCCGCGGTGCTGGGCGCGCTCGGCGTGCCGGGCGAGACGGGTTCGCTGGCGCTGCCGGAGGCGCGCAGCGCGTGCGTGCTGCTCATCGACGGTCTCGGCTGGCAGCTCCTCGCCGAGCACGCGGCCGACGCGCCGGTGCTCACGGAGCTCGCGAAGAGCCCGCTGCGCGTCGGCTTCCCGTCGACCACGGCGGCCGGCGTCGCCGCGATCGGCACCGGCCTGGCGTCGGGGGAGCACGGGATGGTCGGGTACACGTTCGAGGTGCCGGGCGCGGGCGTGCTCAACGCCCTGCGCTGGCGCTCCCACGATGACGGCAGCGACCTGCGCGGCGCCCTCCCTCCCCGCTCGGTGCAGCCCTTGCCGACGACCTTCGAACGCGCCGTCGCCGCCGGCCTCGACGCCGCCGTCGTGTCGTCGGCCCAGTTCTCCGACACCGCCCTCACCCGCGCCACCCAGAGCGGCGCGCGCTACGCCGGCGTCCACGCCCTCGGCGACCTCGCCGCGCGGACGCTGGAGGTGCTCGCGTCGCGGTCGTTCTGCTACGCCTACCACAGCGAACTCGACCTGCTCGGCCACCTCTACGGCCCCGGCTCCACCGCCTGGCGCATGCAGCTGCGGCAGGTCGACCGACTCGTGGAGTCCATTGTGGACGGCCTCCCCGCGGGCGCGCTGCTGGCGGTCGTCGCCGACCACGGCATGGTGACCGTGGACGACAAACTCGACCTCGAGGACACCCCGTCGCTGCTCGCGGGCGTCCGCGCCTTCGGCGGCGAGGTCCGCGCCCGCCACGTCTACACCGAGCCGGGCGCGGCCGCCGACGTCCTGGCCGCCTGGCAGTCCGTCCTCGGCCCGCGCGCCTGGGTGCTGCCCCGCGACGAGGCCATCGCCGCCGGCTGGTTCGGCACCGTGAGCGACCGCGTGCGCCCCCGCATCGGCGACGTCGTCGCCGCGGCCCAGGGCACGTTCGGCATGGTCCGCGGCCTGGCCGAAGCGGTCGAGACGTCGCTCATCGGCCAGCACGGCTCGCTGACGGAAGCCGAGCAACTGGTGCCGCTGGCCCTCGCACAGGGCTGACCCGGTTCGCAGCCTTCGCGCGCGGGCCGGGCGATCGGCTGGTGGCCGTGGTCCGTGCGCGGCTGAGCCGGCACGGTCCGGGTTTCCGCCGGCGGCGCAATCCTGAACCGACCCGGTCCTGCAACCTGACCCGAGCGCCGAAGCTCGCCGCCGGACCTCGATCGGGGAATCCGGCGATGTGGATCGGACCCAGCTTCTCTTGCCGGCCCGGCCGGCAATTCGCTTGTCGCGCGGATCGAATCCAGCCTCGGTCGGTGGCCGAGTTCGGCGAGCGCCGTTCGACCGGCACATGCCAAGCCGGTGAGATCGAACGGATCTGACCCGCAGCGACCAGACCCGGCGGGTGCGGATCGCATCGAGTCGCCGCTTGGTTGCGACCCGTGCCACAGCGGCAAGGCGGACCACTCTCTGCGGCCCACCGATCCCTCCGGTTAACGTGTTTCCCGTGCCCCGACACAATCGCCCCGGCCGAGACCGGCACGGTCGTGCCGAGCAGCCCGACCTCGGCGCAGCCAGCGGCTGGGCACACTCCGAGTCCGGCCCCGACGGTGACTGGCTGGTGCGCACCGTCCCCGGCTCCCACGCGACCAAGACCTACCGCTGCCCCGGCTGCGATCACGAGATCCGCCCCGGCACGCCCCACGTGGTCGTCTGGCCCGCCGACGAAACCGGTTCTGTCGCCGACCGCCGCCACTGGCACCGCCCCTGCTGGGACGCCCGCACCCGCCGCCGCCCGAACCGCCGCTGGTAGCCCGAGGACGGGACGCGGCCGAAGGTGGGTGCGCTGTGCTCTCACGCCGCCAAGGGAAACCCGCCTGCCTGACCTGCTGCGACGTGTGCGGCCGAACTGCTCCTGGTGGCGCGGGCGGGTGCGTTGGCGCGCGAGAGGCGGTGGCAGAGGAAATCAGCCTGCGTGACTTGCTTCGACAGGTGTCGACGAATCGCCGCTGACAGCTCGCGAGGGCTGCGGCCAGCTGGCGGGTGAGCTGTTCCCCGGCATGTGCCAAGCCGCACCCACGAATTCGTATCGGCATCGACAAAGGCCGGAGCGGGCGAGCCTGATGCGAGCCGTGGGCCAAGCCAGCGCTGAATCGGCCGAGCGCCGGTGCCCGCACCCCGCCCGCAGAGCGCGAATCGGCGCGCCGCCCCAAGCTCAGCGGCGGAAATGTCGCGAAACCGCCCCCTCGTACACCTCCTCCTCGAACCGTGTGAATCCCAGCCGGTCCACCACCCGGAGTGACGGTGCGTTCGTCGCGTTCACGCTGATCAGCACCGGCAGCGACGGCAGTTCCCGCTCGGCCCACTCCACGGCGGCGCCCGCGGCCTCCGCGGCGTACCCCCGGCCCCACGCCGAGGGGGCGAAGCGGTAGGCCAGGTTCAGCACCCGTTCGCCGCGGAACAGACGCAGGCGCACGCCCGTCAGGCCGAGCACCTCGGGGCTGCCGTGCGACCGGACGGCGCAGTAGCCGAAACCGTGCTCGGCCCAGTGGGCGAGCCACGAGTCGAACAGCAGGTCGCCGGCCGGGGTGCCGGGTGGGTCGGGGTTGAAGCGGTTCGTCGCCGGGTCGGTCTGGATGGCGACGACGGCGGCGCGGTCCTCCTCGGTGAACGGGTGCAGCACCAGCCGCGAAGTCACGATCTCCCTCAGCACACCCCGCACGCTAGCGGCGGGGTCCGACAGAATCGCCCCCATGACCGAACTGCCGCTCCTCCTGCTGCATGCCTTCCCCCTCGACGCCCGCATGTGGGACCCCGTCCGCGCGCCCCTGGCCGAGCGCCTGCGGCTGATCACGCCGGACCAGCGCGGCCTGGGCCGCAGCCCGCTGCCGGAGACGGACCGCGAGCCGAGCCTCGACGACGCCGCGCGGGACGTCGTCGCGCTGCTCGACCGGCTGGAGATCGACGAAGTGGTGCTGGGCGGCTGTTCCATGGGCGGCTACCTCGCCCTCGCCGTCCTGAAAGCAGCCCCCGAACGCGTTGCCGGGCTCGTGCTCATCGACACCAAGGCCACCGCCGACACGCCCGAAGCGGCCCAGAACCGCCTCAAGGTGGCCGAACGCGCCGAGGCCGAGGGCGTCCAGGGCTGGCTGGCCGACGCGAACCTCCCGAACCTCCTGCACAACCAGGAACCCGCCGAACGCGTGCGCGAGCTCATCGACGCCCAGCCGCCCGCCGGGGTCGCCTGGGCGGCGCGCGCCATGCGCAACCGGCCGGATTCGCTCGACGTGCTGCGGAAGTCCGACGTGCCCGCACTGGTCATCGTCGGCGCGGAGGACAAGCTCACCCCCGTCGAGGAGGCCGGCAAGATGGTCGACGCCCTCGACGAGGCCACGCTCGTCGTCCTGCCCGGCGCCGGGCACCTCACGCCGCTCGAAGACCCGGCGGGCGTCGTCGAAGCGATCCTCGGGTGGCTGGCCTAGAAGTAGTCCGCCAGCGCCGCCCGCGCCTCGCCCAGCCGCGCGGGCCAGCGCAGCGCGAGCAAATACCGCCACACCACCACGAACAGCTCACGCAACCGCAGGCACGCCTCGACCGAAGCCGAATCCACCACGTCCGGATACGCCGCCAGAAAATCGGGTCCGCCCTGTTTCGCCAGGATCGCGAGGTCCCAGGCGAGCGGTCCGCGCCAGGTGTCCTCGAAATCCAGCCAGCACGGGCCTTCCGCGGTCGCGATGACGTTGCCCGGGTGCGCATCGCCGTGCAGGGCCTGGATCCGGTCCTCCGGCAGCGCGGCCGCGAGCCGCAAGACCTCCGCGCGCAACGAAGGAGCGGCACCGTCCATCGTGGCCCCGTGCCGGTCGAGCGCGCCCAGCAGCTCGTCGACGGGCCCGCGCACGGGAAGTTCACCCGGATAGGCAAGCAGTGCCGCGTGGACGGTCGCGAGTGAACTCGCGACTTCGCCCGGCGTGTGCCGATGGTCCGGATCGTGCGGCGTCCAGTGCCAGAGCGTCACCGGCAGCCCGTTCGCGAAATGGGGCCCGGCCGGGGGATCCGTGGTGGGTGAGACGACGAGCACACCACTCTGCGTGAGGTGCCGGGAAACGGCGACGTCGCGCTCGAGCCAGGCCGTCGCGTCGGGCCGCAGCAGGCGGGTCGTCCCGGGCACCCGCGCGACGACGGAACCCAGTCTCACCAGCACGTTCGAGCGTTCGTGGAGGACCTCGGCCGGCCCCGTCGCGAGGCCGAGGCGGCGGGCCACCGAGAGGGCCGCGTCGAGCGCGGAAGCCGTGTACGGGTCGGCCATGCGGTGATCTAACCAGCCGGTGCGAGCGACGGTGGGTAGCGAGGGCTACGATCCCTCTAGCCGTCGGATCGGGCCCGTCCCGACCCCCGGCGACCCGGACGATGACCACCACAAGGTTTCAGTGTTGGAGGCAGGAGTGACGGCCGTAGCCCCCAAGCCGATCGCAACGCGCCCATACCCCGCGCGCGAGACGGTTAAGGGTTCGTACCTGCTGCGGTTGTTCCGCACGACGGACCACAAGCAGATCGGCATCATGTACCTGGTCACCTCGTTCGCCTTCTTCATGGCGGGCGGAGCGATGGCCATGCTGATCCGCACGGAGCTGGCCCGCCCGGGCCAGCAGTTCCTGTCGCAGGAGCAGTACAACCAGCTGTTCACCATGCACGGCACGGTGATGCTGCTGCTGTACGCGACCCCGATCCTCTTCGGGTTCGCCAACTTCGTGCTGCCGCTGCAGATCGGTTCGCCCGACGTCGCGTTCCCGCGGCTCAACGCGTTCTCGTACTGGCTCTACCTCTTCGGTGGGCTGATCGTCCTTTCCGGATTCCTGACGCCGGGTGGCGCCGCCGACTTCGGCTGGTTCGCCTACACCCCGCTGTCGGACGCGATCCACTCGCCGGGCGTCGGCGCCGACCTCTGGATCTCGGGCCTGATCGTCTCCGGTCTGGGCACGATCCTCGGTGCGGTCAACATGGTCACCACCGTGGTCTGCCTCCGCGCGCCGGGCATGACGATGTACCGGATGCCGATCTTCACCTGGAACATCCTGGTCACGAGCATCCTGATCCTGCTCGCGTTCCCGATCCTGACCGCGGCCCTGTTCGGCCTGCTGGCGGACCGGCACCTCGGGGCACACGTCTTCGACCCGGCCAACGGCGGGGTGATCCTCTGGCAACACCTGTTCTGGTTCTTCGGTCACCCAGAGGTGTACATCGTCGCCCTACCGTTCTTCGGGATCGTGTCGGAGATCTTCCCGGTCTTCAGCCGCAAGCCGGTGTTCGGTTACAAGGGCCTGGTCTTCGCGACGCTGGCGATCGCGGCCCTGTCCGTGGCGGTGTGGGCGCACCACATGTACGCCACCGGTGCCGTGCTGCTGCCGTTCTTCTCCTTCATGACGTTCCTGATCGCGGTTCCGACCGGCGTGAAGTTCTTCAACTGGATCGGCACGATGTGGAAAGGTCAGCTGTCCTTCGAGACGCCGATGATCTTCTCGATGGGTTTCATCGTCACGTTCCTCTTCGGCGGTCTGACCGGCATCCTGCTGGCCGCGCCGGCCATCGACTTCCACGTGTCGGACAGCTACTTCGTGGTGGCGCACTTCCACTACGTCCTCTACGGCACGATCGTGTTCGCGACCTTCGCCGGCATCTACTTCTGGTTCCCGAAGATCACGGGCCGGATGATGGACGAGAAGCTCGGCAAGTGGCACTTCTGGACCACGTTCATCGGCTTCCACGGCACGTTCCTGGTCCAGCACTGGCTCGGCGCCGAAGGCATGCCGCGCCGCTACGCCGACTACCTGGCCAGCGACGGGTTCACCACACTGAACACGATCTCCACGATCGGCGCGTACATCCTGGGCGCGTCCACGCTGCCGTTCATCTGGAACGTGTTCAAGAGCTACCGCTACGGCGAAATCGTCACGGTCGACGACCCGTGGGGCTACGGCAACTCCCTCGAATGGGCCACGTCGTGCCCGCCGCCGCGGCACAACTTCACCGAGCTGCCGCGGATCCGGTCCGAGCGCCCCGCGTTCGAGCTGCACTACCCGCACATGGTGGAGCGCATGCACGCCGAAGGTGAGATCGGCTTCTTCGGCAAGCCGCGCCACCAGGCCGCGCCCTCGCAGAAACTGGTCGACGCGACCATGCCGGGCGACCACAGCAACGACAACTCGGGCGAGCAGTAAAGCCCGTTCGACCACCAGGGGCGCGTGCCCGGCTCGTCTGAAGCCGGGCACGCGCCCTTTTTGCTGGTCATGGGGTCGAGCTACTCGCCGGCCCCAGCCAACGCCGCGCGGGCCTGATCGCGCAGCGCAGCGGGGAGCACCTCCGTCTCCGCCGCCAGTTTCAGCAGGTCGGAGACAAGGCGGGCGTCGAAGTGCGGCAGCGACGCCATCCGGACCAACCAAGCCACGGCCAGCGCCATCCAATACGGCCGACGGCGCTTGCACGCGGAGGCCACAGTCAGCTCGACCAACCGCTGCGGACTGGAGACTCCATGCCCGCCCAGAAGGTGCCAGGAGCGCGAAAATTCGTCGAGACATGCCTCGAGACTCGTCTCCAGGAACGGCCACATCGCCACGTAGCCAGACCTCTCCAGCGTGGCCCTGGCTTCGTCCGCCGTGCCGATGCCGAGCGTTCCCTCCGGCATGACGCCCAGCCATGCGCCACAGCACCTGCTCAGGACTGGTTTCCACTCAATCCCGGCAACCCGGGGATCGGTACACGAATCGGACTCTACGCTCGGGGTCCAATGCAATTTCGGTCTTCGGCCTCGGTGAAGCGGACAGGTCCTCCACACCGGCGGAACCCACGTCCCTCGTTCGGGCCTGGTTGTGTGAAGCCGGGCACGCGCCCTTTTTGCGCCCGGACTTCCGGGCCAGACTGATCGTGCTCGCACAGCGCCGAACGAGGGATAGAGCCCAGTGACCCAGACGCCCGTCCTGATCACCACGACCGGTCCCGACAAGCCCGGTGTGTCCTCCGTGCTGTTCGCCGTGCTCACCCGCCACGACGTCGACGTGCTCGACGTCGAGCAGGTCGTGATCCGCGGACAGCTCGTGCTGGGGGTCCTCGCCGGCGTCTACCGCGACCCGGAGGGCCTGCAGGAGTCCGTGGAGCAGGCGATGGCGACCGTCGGCATGCAGGTGGAGGTGAAGATCGGCGACGCCATCGGCGCCGACCCGTTCGCCCTCGGCAAGCAGGACTCGTCGCACGTGCTGGTGATGCTGGGCCGTCCGGTGACGGCGCGGTCGTTCTCCGAGGTGGCGGCGCGGCTGGCCGCGCTCGGCGCGAACATCGACTCGATCCGCAGCGTCGCCGACTACCCGGTGACCGGGCTTGAGCTCTACGTCTCGGTCCGCGAGGACACCGAGGCCGCCGACGCCGAGCTGCGGTCGGTGCTGGCCGACGCCGCGTCGACCGCCAATGTGGACGTCGCGGTGGAGCGCGCGGGCATCAGCCGGCGCGCGAAGCGGCTGGTGGTGTTCGACGTCGACTCCACGCTGGTGCAGGGCGAGGTCATCGAGATGCTCGGCGCGCACGCCGGCGTCGAGCCGCAGGTCCGCGAGATCACCGAGGCCGCGATGCGCGGCGAGCTGAACTTCACCGAATCGCTCGAACGGCGCGTCTCGCTGCTGGCCGGGCTACCCGCGACGGTGCTCGACGAGGTCGCGGCCTCGATCGAACTCACGCCGGGTGCGCGCACGACCGTGCGCACGCTCAAGCGCATGGGCTTCCGCTGCGGCGTCGTCTCGGGCGGGTTCACGCAGGTCATCGACCACCTCGTGGACGAGCTCGGTCTCGACTTCGCGGCGGCCAACGAGCTGGAGATCGTCGACGGCAAGCTCACCGGCCGGGTCGTCGGCGAGGTCGTGGACCGCGCCGGCAAGGCGACGGCACTTCGCCGCTTCGCCGACGACTACGGCATCCCGCTGGGCCAGTGCGTTGCCGTCGGCGACGGGGCCAACGACATCGACATGCTCTCGGCCGCAGGCATGGGCGTGGCGTTCAACGCGAAGCCCGCCCTGCGCGAGGTCGCGGACACCGCGCTTTCGCACCCCTACCTCGACGCCGTGCTGTTCGTCCTGGGCGTCACGCGCGCCGAGGTCGAGGCGGCCGACGCCGCCGACGGACTGGAGCTGGTCAGGCCGTGAGCCACGTGCTGGAGCCGCTGGGCAGCCGCTACGCCTACTGGCTGGGGCTGCCCGCCCAGGACACGTCCGACACCTCGGACGAAGACCCGGCGCAGGTGCGCGCGATGCCGGTCATCCTGCGCATCGAACGCGCCGAGCCGCCCGGCCGCACGCCCCTGCTCGAAGCGGCGGCCGCCGCGGCGGTGGCCGTGTGCCTCGACGAACGCTCCGAGCCCGGCGGCGAATGGGCCGAGCCGATGCACGCGTGGCTGGACAACCGCATCCGCAAGGTCGCGCGGCGGGCCCGGGGCACGCACTGGCAGGCCGTGCTGGACCTGCCGGGCATCACCGTCGAGGTCGACGGCGCCGAAGCCAGGGCGCTCGTGCCCGGGCTGGTCAGCGAGACACCGAAAGAGGTCTCGCGCCTGCAGATCTCCGGCAGCGAGCTGCCGCCCGACACCCCGGGCCCGGCGCCCGAGGGCGTGCCGCTGCTGCTGCTCAACCCCGAGGTGCCGATGACCGTCGGCAAGGCCTCCGCGCAGGTCGGGCACGGCACGATGATCCTGGCCTCGCTGCTGTCGGACGCCGAGCTGGCGGCGTGGGCGGCGCAGGACTACCGCGTGGCCGTGCGCACGCCGTCGCCCGCGCGGTGGAAGGAACTCTGCCCGGTGGACGACCCCGAGGCCGGCTGGCGCGAGGACCGCGTGATCGCCGTCCGGGACGCGGGCTTCACCGAGGTCGATCCCGGCACGATCACGGTACTGGCCCAATATCCGGCGTGAGTGTGGTGCGTCTCGGCGCGGAACACCGGTGTGCCGCTTGCGGTTTTGCTCAGTAGACGACATCGGGAGGAGCGGGCGATGACCCTGGAAGTGCAGCGCGAAGGCGAGCACCAGTTCGTGGGACGCAACGAGCGCGGCGCGGAGGTGCGAATCGGGCGCACAGGCGCGGAAGGTGCGTTCTCGCCGTCCGAGCTGCTGCAGATCGCGACAGCGGGCTGCTCCGCCGTGACCGCGGAGAACCTGATCACCCGCCGCGTCGGCGAGGACTCGAAGTTCCGCGTCGGCGTCACTGCCGACCGCCGCGAAGGCGCTTCGGAGCTGGACGGTGTGCACGTGACCTTCGACGTCGACGTGTCTTCGCTCGACGCTCAGCAGCGCGAGGACCTCGCCGCGGCCGTGGATCGCGCGATCGACCGCCTGTGCACCGTGAGCCGGACGCTCAAGAAGGCCATCCCCGTCACGGAGTCCTTCCCGACCGCCTGACGCAGCAAGAGCCGAGGCCCCACGCGGGGGCCTCGGCTCTGCTCTGTGCGCGGAAAGTCAGCTCTGCCAGACCACGTACGCCTGGTCGGCGTCGGTGGTCATGGCCTCGATGAACTTCTCGTTGTCGAATCCCGGCAGCGACTGCAGGCGCTCGATGAGGGCGTCGGCGGCCGGGTCTCCACTCGGGACGGCCGTGCCCTTGCCGTCGTGGCCGACGAGCATGAAGAACACGTCCTCGTTCCACGGGCCGTCCGGGATCACTCTGACCATCACGGACGAGAGCTCCGCCCACTGGACGGCCTCTTCGCTGCCATCGGCGAGGCGGCGCCGCACCCCGGTGTCGTCGACACTGACGGTCCGGGATCGTGCGCTGGACGAATCCTGGGTCAACCGGTGCTCCCTGTCGTGTTCGTTCTCTTCACCGTACCCGCCCGGGTTGTGCGCGCCGTCACGCGGGCGCCGCCGCGTCGAGCCGCTTGAGCGCGTCGCGTGCGACCTGCGGATCCGTGGTGGGCCAGAAGGGCGGCAGCGACGAGCGCAGGAATCCGCCGTACCGTGCGGTGGCCAGGCGGGAGTCCAGCACGGCGACCACGCCGCGGTCGGAGATCGACCGGTGCAGCCGGCCCGTGCCCTGGGCGAGCAGCAGTGCCGCGTGGGTGGCCGCGACGGTGAGGAACCCGTTGCCACCACGGGCTTCCACGGCCCGCTGGCGGGCCGACAGCACCGGGTCGTCGGGGCGCGGGAACGGGATCCGGTCCACCACCACGAGCTGCAGCGACGGCCCCGGCACGTCGACGCCCTGCCACAGCGTGAGCGTGCCGAACAAGCACGTGCGCGGCTCGTCGGTGAACTGGCGTACCAGCGTGGGCATCGAGTCGTCGCCCTGGCACAGGATCGGGTAGTCGAGCCGCTCGCGCATCGCCTCCGCGGCCTGCTTGGCCGCGCGCATCGACGAGAACAGCCCCAGCGTACGGCCGCCCGCGGCCTCGACCAATCCGGCGAGTTCGTCCATTGTGGACTCCGCCAGCCCGTCGCGGCCCGGCGGCGGCAGGTGCTTGGCCAGGTAGAGGATCCCGTTGCGCCGGTGGTCGAAGGGCGAGCCGACGTCGAGGCCCGTCCACTTCGGTCCCTTGTCCTCGTCGGCCGGCGCTTCCTTGTCCGTGGCCGCACCGGGCGCCTTGGTGACGCGCGCGCCGCCCGGCGGCAGGCCCCACTGGCGCGCCATGGTGTCGAACTCGCCGCCCAGCGTCAGCGTCGCCGAGGTGAGCACGGTGGTGTTGAGGTTGAACACGCGCTCGCGCAGCAGGCCCGCGACGCCCAGCGGCGCCACCTTCAGCGCCGGCGGTCGCGGGTTGGCCGAGTAGCGGTCGCCCGTGAGCCACACGACGTCGCGCTGGTGGGCCAGATCCTCGTCGTAGGCGTCGAGCAGGCGTGCGGCGGTGTCGTGCACCTCTTCGAGCAGCGAGCGCGCCAGCTTGCGTGCGGTGGCCCCGTCGACGTCTTCCTTGCGGTCGGAACCCAGCGCCGTCAGGCAGGCCTTCGCGGCGTCGCGCACCGCGGGAATCGCGCCCTTCAGCGCCTGCGGCAGCGAATCCAGCCGTCCGGCCGGGAGGTCGTCGAGGATCAGCGCGAGGCCGTCGCCGGCTTCCAGCAGGCGGTCGGCGATGTCGGCGTCGATCAGCCGCCCGCAGCGGCGCGCGGCGGCGGAGACCATGGCGCTGGTCAGCTCGCCCGTGGCGACGGACGTGACGCGGTCGACCAGGTCGTGGGCCTCGTCGATGATCACGAGGTCGTGGTCGGGCAGCACCTGGTAGCCCTGCAACGCGTCGATCGCCAGCAGCGCGTGGTTGGTCACGACCACGTCCGCGCGCCCGGCCTCGGCCCGCGCGCGTTCGGCGAAGCAGTCGGTGCCGATCGGGCAGCGCGCCGCGCCGAGGCATTCCCTGGCGGTGACGGAAACCTGGCGCCACGCCTGGTCCGAAACACCGGGCACGAGCTCGTCGCGGTCGCCGGTCTCGGTGTCCGAAGACCACTCGTGCAGCCGCGTGACCTCCTTGCCCAGCCGGGAAACGGCGAACGGGTCGAACAGCTGCGCGTCCTCCGGCTCGTCGGGCGCGCCCGTGTCGAGCCGGTGCAGGCACAGGTAGTTGCGGCGGCCCTTGAGGATCGCGAAGGTCGGTTCGCGGCCCAGCGGCTTCTTCAGCGCCTTCGCCAGGCGCGGCAGGTCGCGGTCCACGAGCTGGCGCTGCAGCGCGATCGTGGCCGTGGAGACGACGACGGTGGCTTCCTTCTCCACCGCGTGGCGGATCGCGGGCACCAGGTATGCCAGCGACTTCCCGGTTCCCGTACCCGCCTGCACGGCGAGGTGTTCACCGGTGCGGATGGCGTGGCCGACGGCGTCGGCCATCTTCACCTGGCCCGGCCGCTCGGCTCCGCCCACGGACTCCACAGCGTGGGTGAGGAGTTCGAGGACGCCGGGGAAATCAGTTCGAGCGGGCACAGCGATACACGATAGCCGCCGGGGCCGACAGGATCGGCGTTCCGGCACGAACGGGCCGCTCGTGCCGGAACGCCGGGTGCTCAGTCTTCCTTGCGCACGCGAGCCACCGCGGCCCACGCGAGCGGCAGGACCCCCGCCGCCACCACGATCTTCAGCGCGTCACCGATCAGGAACGGCACCACGCCCTTGGCGAACGCCGTCGAGAAGTCGAAGCCGGCGGCGGCCATCAGCCACGGCACGCCGAACGCGTAGATCACGACGTTGCCGAGCACCATGGTCCCCACCGTGCGCAGCGGAGTTCGGTCACCGCCGCGACGGGCGAGCGCGCCCACGAGCGCACCGGCGAACACGAACCCGACGACGTACCCGGCCGAAGCGCCGGACAGCCCCGACGTCGCACCCTGGAACCACGGCACGCCGGCCGCGCCGACGAGCAGGTACAGCAGCATCGAAGCGGCGCCGCGGCGCATGCCGAGCGAGGCGCCCACGAGCAGCGCGGCGAACGTCTGGCCGGTCATCGGCACCGGGCTGCCCGGGACGGGGATGACCAGCTGCGCGGCCGCGCCGGTGAGCAGGGCGCCGCCGGCGACCAGCGTCAGGTCGCGCACCAGGGCGCCGGGCACGAGGTCGGCCAGCACCTGGCGGCGGCCGGTGAGGGACAGCGACGACACGGAGACCTCCCACGATCGAAAACGGACGTCCGAGGAGGTTAACGCTCGTTACCCCCGGTTTCCCCGACAAGTTGCGTTCCTCACCACACCACTCGTCCGGGTGGTGTAGGGGTTGTGACGTTTCGCGGGGGTGCCTCGCTGCCGAGGATGCAACCACAGGTCGAAGGGAGCACGGGTGATGCGCGGACGGGTCTTGGTCACGGCGACGGCACTGCTGGGCGCGGCCGCGGCGGGACTACCGGCCCCGGCGCTCGCCGACGGCCCCACCTCCACGGGCTGGGGCTCCTCGGGCAGCGTCGACGTGCTGGTGGACAACCAGCACGTGGTCACCGGCGACCTCGCCCGCTGCGACGCCGATGGTCCCACCGCCGCGCGCACCACGGGCGGCGACACCGGCGACGTCGCGGTGTTCGGCCTCGGCGCCACCACGTGCGGCCGCAACGGCACCACGGCCACCGTGGCGGCGGGCGGCCAGCGGTTCGAGGCCGACGTGCTCAAGCGCTTCGGCGGCCCGGCGATCACCGTGCGCACGTACTCCGCGGGCTGCTCGACCACGAAGAACGGCAGCAGCGGCACGGTCTCGATCGGCGAGGTCGGCGGGTTCACCGTGCCGTCGTCGATCCCCGCGAACTACCGCGTGCTGATCCCCGGCGGCGAAGCGGGCACGGCGCTGGCGGCGATCACGATCAACGAAACCGTGACTCCGCAGCCCGCCGACGGCAGCCTCGTCACGCACGCCGTGCACATCCAGCTGTTCCCTCAGGGCGGCCCGGCCGGCGGCGACATCTACCTCGGCACCGCCGCCTGCAACCCGTTCGGCAAAGGCGGCGCGCCGTAGCCGCCGGCCTGAACGCACCCGACGCCGCGTTGGGATGGTCTATTGAGGACGGTCAGGACGCGGCGGGCGGCGGCACCACGGCGGTGCCGGTGTAGGTGACCCCGGCCTTGTCGAAGTCGGCCAGCGTCGCGTCCACCGTCGGCTGCGAGCCGCCGACGGTGAGGTCCAGCAGCACCTTCACGCCGAAGCCGGCCTGCGCGGCGTCGAGCGCCGTGGCGCGCACGCAGAAGTCCGTGGCGATGCCGACGACCTCGACGTCGGTCACGTCGTGGGCGCGCAGCCACTCCTCCAGCGACCGGCCGTCGCCCGACTTGCCCTCGAAGCCGGAGTACGCCGCGGTGTACTCGCCCTTCGAGAACACGGCCGTGATCGGCACGACGTCGAGCGACGGGTGGAACGACGCGCCCGCGGTGCCCGCGACGCAGTGGCGCGGCCAGCTCGTGGAGAAGTTCGGCGTGTCGCTGAAGTGGTCACCCGGGTCGACGTGGTGGTCGCGCGTGGCGACCACGTGGTCGTAGCCCCCTTCGGCGGCGTGGCGCGAGATGGCCTCCGCCGCGGCGGCGCCGCCGGGCAGGCCCAGCGAGCCGCCTTCGCAGAAGTCGTTCTGCACGTCCACCACGATCAGCGCGGTTCCCATGTCTCGGCTCCCTCTACAGAAACGTCGTCGGTATCGCGGGCTCGCCGTGCGAGAGCTTGAGCCCTTCCCACGGCAGGCTGACCTGGGCGCGCCGCAACCGGGCGCGCGCGTCGTCCAGCGTGGGCAGATCATCCACCGCGCGGCCGCCGCGCACCAGGGGGATCTGCAGGTCGAGATCGTGCTCCTCGGGCTTCGGCCGGCCCGACGCCTCCGTCCACACGAGCTCCTCCACGGCCGTGCCGGTGGAGCGGTGCCGCCGTAGCGAGTGCTTGCGCCCGCCGCGGGATTCCTTGTGGGCACTGCGTTTCGCGACGGGCCGGCCGTCGACCTCCACCAGCTTGTAGACCATGCCGGCGGTCGGCGCGCCCGAGCCGGTGACCACGGACGTGCCCACGCCGTACGCGTCCACGGGCTCCGCGCGCAGCGCCGCGATGGCGTGCTCGTCGAGGTCGCCCGAGACGACGATGCGCGTGTCCTTCGCGCCGAGGGAGTCGAGCTGGTCCCGCGCCTTGCGGGCGAGCGGGCCGACGTCGCCCGAGTCGATGCGGATCGCGCCGAGCTCGGAGCCGGCCACGCGCACGGCGGTCTCGATGCCGGCGGTGATGTCGTAGGTGTCCACGAGCAGCGTCGTGTCCGGGCCCATCTTGTCCACCTGGGCGCGGAACGCCTGCTCCTCGCTGTCGTGGAGCAGCATGAAGGCGTGCGCGACCGTGCCGCGCGTGGGAATGCCGTAGCGGCGTCCGGCCTCGAGGTTCGACGTGGTCGCGAAGCCGGCGATGTACGCGGCGCGCGCGGCGGCGACGGCGGCGTACTCGTGGGTGCGCCGCCCGCCCATCTCGATGATCGGCCGCCCGTGGGCCGCGCCGGCCATGCGGGCGGCGGCCGACGCGATGGCGCTGTCGTGGTTGAGGATCGACAGCACCAGCGTCTCCAGCACCACGGCCTCGGCGAACGTGCCGCTCACGGTGAGGATCGGCGAGCCGGGGAAGTACAGCTCGCCCTCGGGGTAGCCCTCGATGTCGCCGGAGAACTCGTAGCCGGCCAGCCACGACAGCGTGGCGTCGTCGACCACGGCCGTCTGCTCCAGCACGGTCAGCTCGGCGTCGGTGAACCGGAAGTCGGCGATCGCGTCGAGGACGCGCGCGGTTCCGGCGACGACGCCGTAGCGCCGCCCGTCGGGCAGCCGGCGCGCGAAGACCTCGAACACGCAGGGCCGCTCGGCGGTCCCGTCGGCCAGCGCGCTGCCCAGCATGGTCAGCTCGTAGTGGTCGGTGAGCAGCGCCGTGCTGGCGCTGGTGACCGGCTCGGGTGCACCCATGGGGCCAGCCTATTCACCCACATGGCCGGACCTGGCGCGGCGTACCCCGTGACCCCCGTGACACCATGGGGTGCATGTCCACGCCTGTCGCATCCGAACAGACGCAGGTTGATCCACTCGGGGCAGAGGTCGCCGAGGAGGACAAGCCCTGGCGGACCGTCGTGTGGAACGATCCGGTCAACCTGATGTCGTACGTGACGTATGTGTTCCAGAAGCTGTTCGGCTACAGCCGGGACCACGCCACGAAACTGATGCTCGACGTGCACCACAAGGGCAAGGCGATCGTGTCGTCGGGGTCCAAGGAGAAGGTGGAGACGGACGTGGCGAAGCTGCACGCCGCCGGCCTGTGGGCGACGATGGAACAGCCCTCGTGAAGGCGTGGCGGCGCAAGGGCGACGTGATCCTCGCGGGGTTCGAGCAGCAGGAAGCTGCCGTGCTGCGCGGCCTGGTCAGCCAGCTCGAGGACATGCTGCGCGCGCGGGCCGAGGAGGCTCCGCAGGACGAGCTGGCCGAGCTCACCGGCATCCGCACCGGCCCGTCGGAGTCGCCGGACGACCCGGTGCTCTCGCGGCTGCTGCCCGATTTTCACAAGCTCGACCCCGACAACCCCTCCCGCGAGGACCTCGACTCCGCGGCGGCCATGCGCTCGCTGCACGAGCCCGAGCTGCTGGAGACGAAGGTCGGCGTGGCCAAGGTCGTGCTCGACACGCTGCCGCGCGACGGCGGCGACGTGCACCTGGACGTCGAGCAGGCCGACGCGTGGCTGGGCGCGCTCAACGACGTGCGCCTCGCGCTGGGCACGGCGCTGGACGTCACCGAGGACATGCCCGACGAGCTGCCGGACGACGACCCGCGCGCCCCGCACCTGGGCGTGTACCACTGGCTGACCTGGGTGCAGGAGACGCTGATCCAGGCGCTGACCGCGTGATCACCGACGTTCCGGGTGTCCTCGTCGGGCACCACCACCGCCTCGGCGACGGCTGGGCCACCGGCACCACCGTGGTCCTCGTGCCGGACGGCGCGACGGGCGCGGTCGACCAGCGCGGCGGCGCGCCCGGCACGCGCGAGACGAACCTGCTGGAGCCGGAGAACCTGGTGCAGCGCGTGAACGCCGTGTGCCTCTCCGGCGGCAGCGCGTACGGGCTGGCCGCGGCCGACGGCGTGATGCGCTGGCTTTCGGAGCGCAACCTGGGTTTCCCCGTCGGGCCCGAGCCGCACCAGGTCGTGCCGATCGTGCCCGGCGCGGTCCTGTTCGATCTTCCCCGCAGCGAGTGGGGCAACCGGCCGGACGCGGCTTTCGGTTACGCAGCTTGCGAAGCAGCGTCGAAGACGTTCGCGTCGGGCACGGTCGGCGCCGGCACCGGGGCCGTGGTCGGGTCGCTCAAGGGCGGCATCGGCTCGGCGAGCGAGGTCGTCGACGGCGTGACCGTCGGGGCGCTGGCGGCCGTGAACGCCGGGGGCGAGGCCGTGGACTTCGCGACCGGGCGGGCGTTCGCCGCGGACCACGAGGTGGCGGGCGAGTTCGGTGTCCGCTGGCCTTCGCGGCCGGGTGAGGTGCCGCCGGCGCGGACGGACTTGAACACCACGATCGGCGTGGTCGCGTGCGACGCGGCGCTGTCGAAGGCCGAGGCGCGCCGGCTCGCGGTCGCCGCGCAGGACGGCCTGGCCCGCGCCGTGCGCCCGGCCCACACGATGTTCGACGGCGACACCGTCTTCGCGCTGGCCACGGGCGCGCACGAGCTGCCCGCCGGCATCGGCACGTTCGCCGACGGCCAGCGGGCCGCCGCGCTCGACGCGTTGTGCTCGGCCGCCGCGCGGGTGTTCGCCCGCGCGATGGTCCACGGGCTGCTCACAGCCACCGCGGCCGGCGGGGTGGCGGCGTACCGGGACGTGTGGCCCGAGGCGTTCGAGGGTTAGAGGTCCGGCAGCGGGTCCTGCGGGGCCCACGCGCCGTCGCGTTCGAGGTCGGCGGCGCGGATCGCGACGATGTCGGCCTCGTCGATCTCCAGCACGAGGTCCGCGAACGAGATCGTCGGCCCCAGGGACGGGTGCTCCTCCACCGGTCCCAGCTCGGTCGAGCGCGGCAGGACCTCCCACACCGCCTTCGGCCGCAGCCGCCGGAACCGGCCGCAGGCGAGCACGACCAGGCGCCGGTCGGTGACCACCACCAGGAAGCCGTAGAGCGCCGCCATCCCGTTGAGGTAGAGCGAGTTGCCGGCGAACACGTACTGGATCCGGTCGCCGTCGGGCAGGAACGGCAGGCAGCGGTCGCGGACCTTCGTCGGCACAGGCACGCCCGAAATTGTCCCCGACCAGGTGCCTGAGCGGAAGGTCTCACAGTCTGGACAGGGTGGGCCCACCACCTAAGATGTCGGGTGTGCTCCGGATCCGCCGTGAATTCGTCGACGAGATCGTCGCCCACGCCCGCCGTGACCACCCCGACGAGGCGTGTGGGGTGATCGCGGGTCCCGTGGGCTCCGACAGCCCCGAACGGTTCATCCCGATGCTGAACGCGGCGCGGTCACCGACGTTCTACGAGTTCGACTCGGGTGACCTGCTCAAGCTCTACCGCGAGATGGACGCGAACGACGAGGTGCCCGTGGTGATCTACCACTCGCACACCGCGACGGAGGCCTACCCGTCGCGCACCGACGCGAACATCGCCGCCGAACCCGACGCGCACTACGTGCTCGTCTCCACGAAGGACCCCGATTCGCACGAGTTCCGCTCGTACCGGATCGTGGACGCCGAGATCACCGAGGAGCCGGTCGAGATCGTCGACTGAGCTGCCGGAATAAGGGCTGCGTCCCGCGCGTCAGCTTCTCAGAACCCACTTCGGAGGTAGAAAACCATGGCCGTGACCGTCTCCATCCCGACCATCCTGCGCACGCACACCGGCGGCGAGAAGTCCGTCGAGGCGGCGGGCAAGACCGTCCTCGAGGTGATCGACGACGTCGAGTCGCGCCACTCCGGGCTGAAGGCGCGCCTGGTCAAGGAGGAGAAGCTGCACCGCTTCATCAACGTCTACGTCAACGACGAGGACGTGCGCTTCGCCGGTGGCCTCACGGCCGAGGTGAAGGACGGCGACACGCTCACCATCCTGCCCGCCGTCGCCGGCGGCGCGCGCTAAACCGATGGCCCGCTACGAGTCCCTGCTCGACGCGCTCGGCGGCACGCCGCTCGTGGGGCTGCCCCGGCTCTCGCCCACCCACGACGTGCGGTTGTGGGCGAAGCTCGAGGACCGCAACCCGACCGGTTCGATCAAGGACCGGCCGGCGCTGGCCATGATCGAGGCCGCCGAGCGTGAGGGCCGCCTGCGGCGCGGCTCGACGATCCTCGAGCCGACCTCGGGCAACACCGGCATCTCGCTCGCC
Source organism: Amycolatopsis sp. NPDC001319 (assembly GCF_042896185.1). NCBI lineage: Bacteria > Bacillati > Actinomycetota > Actinomycetes > Pseudonocardiales > Pseudonocardiaceae > Amycolatopsis > Amycolatopsis sp. NPDC001319. The sequence continues at coordinate 22,017 of NZ_JBIAWY010000004.1, forward strand.
ATGGCCGCGAAGCTCAAGGGCTACGGCCTGGTGTGCGTGATGCCGGAGAACACCTCCACCGAGCGCAAGCAGCTGCTGCAGGCCTACGGCGCGCGGATCGTGTTCTCGCCCGCGGCGGGCGGCTCGAACGAAGCCGTGCGGCGGGCCAAAGAGCTGGCCGAGCAGAACCCCGACTGGGTGATGCTCTACCAGTACGGCAACCCGGCCAACGCGGACGCGCACTACCGCGGCACCGGTCCCGAGCTGCTGAAGGACCTGCCGACGATCACCCACTTCGTCGGCGGCCTCGGCACGACGGGGACTCTGGTGGGCGTCGGGCGGTACCTGCACGAGGCGAAGCCCGGCGTGCAGATCATCGCGGCCGAACCGCGGTACGGCGAGCTGGTGTACGGCCTGCGCAACCTCGACGAGGGGTTCGTGCCGGAGCTGTACGACCCCAGCGTGCTCAACGGCCGGTACTCCGTCGGCGCGTACGACGCGCTTCGCCGGACGCGGGAACTGCTGGAGAACGAAGGCATTTTCGCGGGTATCTCGACGGGCGCGGTGCTGCACGCCGCGCTGGCCGTCGCCGAGAAGGTCGCCGCTCGCGGGGAGACCGCGGACGTGGCCTTCGTCGTCGCGGACGCGGGCTGGAAGTACCTGTCCACGGGCGCGTACGCGGGTTCGCTCGACGAAGCCGCCGCGCGGCTGGACGGGCAGCTCTGGGCGTGAGGACGATCGGGCTCCTGGGCGGCATGAGCTGGGAGTCTTCGGCGGAGTACTACCGCCTGGTGAACTCGCGGGTGCGAGACGCCCTGGGCGGCTACCACTCCGCGCGGGTGGTGCTGTACTCCGTGGACTTCGCGGAGATCGAGGCGCTGCAGGCTTCGGGTGACTGGGCGGCGGCGGGCGAGGTGCTGGCCGCCGCCGCTTCAGCCTTGGAAGCGGCGGGCGCGGACGTGATCGTGTTGTGCACCAACACGATGCACAAGGTGGCTTCGGCGTTGCGGCTGCGGGTGCCGTTCCTGCACCTGGGGGACACGACGGCCGCGGCCGTGCGGTCGGCCGGCGTTTCGTCAGTGGGCCTGCTGGGGACGGCGTTCACGATGAGCCAGCCGTTCTACCGCGAACGCCTTGCGGCGCACGGGCTTTCGGTGCTGGTTCCGTCCGAAGTGGACCAGGAGCTGGTGCACCGGGTGATCTACGACGAGCTGGTGCACGGTGTGGTCCGGCCGGCTTCGCGGGCGGCCTATCGCGAGGTGATCGCGCGGCTGGTTCTTGCGGGAGCCGAGGGCGTGATCTACGGGTGCACGGAGATCGAGCTGCTCGTCGATCAGTCCGACAGCTCGGTCCCGGTGTTCCCGACCACGCGGCTCCACGCGGAGGCCGCGGTGGACTGGGCGCTGGGGCTGCCGGAGCTGCCGCCGGCTCCGGCCTGAGCTTCTGGCAGCGGGCTGGCAGGCCGTGCCAGGCGGGTGGCAGCGCGGTGTGCGCGCCGTGCCAGCGGATCACGGCAACCTTCGGTTCGAGAGCGGCTCACCGGGCCGCTCCGAACCCGAAGGAGCCACCATGAACACCGTCACGATCATCGGCGCCGGCCTCGGCGGCCTCACCCTCGCCCGTGTCCTGCACGTCCACGGCATTCCCGCCACCGTCTACGAAGCCGAGGCGTCCGCGGGTGCGCGGGCGCAAGGCGGGATGCTCGATATCCACGACTACAACGGCCAGATCGCCGTCGAAGCCGCGGAGCTCATGGCCGAATTCTCCGGTCTGATCCTCGAAGGCCGCCAGCAGACGCGGTTCCTGGACCGCGAGGGCACCGTGCTGTTCGACAAGGCCGACGACGGCACCGGAGGCCGGCCCGAAGTCCAACGCGGGGAGCTGCGGCAGCTGCTGCTCGACTCGCTCCCCGCCGGCACGGTTCGCTGGGGCCACAAGGTTCTCGACGCGCGCTCCGTGGGCGCCGGCCGCCACGAGGTGACCTTCGCCGACGGCAGCGTGGTCGTGACCGACCTGCTGGTCGGCGCCGACGGCGCCTGGTCGCGCGTGCGGCCGTTGCTGTCGGGCGCGGTTCCCTCGTACGCCGGCACGGCCATGGTCGAGACCTACCTGTACGACGTCGAGACCCGCCACCCCGCCACCGCCAAGGCCGTCGGCGGCGGCTCGATGGGCGCGGTCGGATCGGACAAGGGCATCATGGCCCACCGCGAAAGCGGGGACACGATTCACACGTACGTGTCGCTGACGCGGCCGCTGGACTGGTTCGCGGCCATCGACTTCACCGACCCGGCCGGCGCTGCCGCCCGCGTCGCGCAGGAATTCACCGGCTGGGCCCCGGAACTCACGGCCCTCATCACCGACGCCGACACCGCACCCGTGCTGCGCCCGCACTACGTCCTGCCACTCGAGCACCGCTGGGACCGCGTCCCCGGCGCGACCCTCGTCGGCGACGCGGCCCACCTCATGCCCCCGAACGGCGAAGGCGCCAACCTCGCCATGCTCGACGCCGCCGAACTCGGCCAGGCCCTCGCCGCCCACCCGGACGACGTCGAGGCCGCGCTGTCCGAGTACGAGCACGCGATGTTCCCGCGCAGCGCCCACATCGCGATCACCAGCGCCGAGTTCGAGGCCGCCACGGCCGGCCAGAGCGAGGAGGCCACGGCGGAGCACCTCATCAAGATCTTCTCGGAACTCACGCCGGGACAGGGCCCGTTCGACGCCGGCCACTAGGCTCGATCCCGTGGCCGACACCTTCGACACCGCCCTGCGGATGATGCGGCGCGCTGACAGGCAAACCCGGGAAGACGGCTTTCAGCTGCTGCTCGCCTCCGCCGCCGAGCACGTCGGCGAGCTCATCGCGGAGTTCGAGCGGGAAACCGAGGACCACGGCCTGCGCTGCTGGCTGCTGGAACTGATCGGCGCGGCGGCGTCCCCGGAGGCGCTGCCCGTCCTCGCCGCCCAGCTCGACAGTCCCGACGAAGCCTTGCGCTCGTGGGCAATCCGCGGCCTGGAACGCCTGAACACCCCCGAGGCCCGGACGGCTTTGTGGCGAGCCAGGGCCAACGGGACCATCACGTAGGTCTCGGCTTCGAGCCGACGGCGCGGGCGTGGTTCGGGTCGGACAGTCGACCGCTTTCCCTGGCACCCGTGCCTCCGCGCGGCGCGGCGGAGCCGGGGTGTCGGCGGTCGGCGATGGAGGCTGCGACTGGCCGCGGCCGGCCGTGCCCGTGCGCGGTTTGGCCGGGGCCGGCCTGAGCAGCGGTCGGATGGTTGGGCTGCGGCGGAGGTGCGGATGGCGGCCGTGCCTGTGCGCGGTGCGGCGGCCAGGGGCGGTCGCAACGTCTGCCGCTGGGCCGGGGCCGCGCCGCCGGGTGCGTGCGTGGCGTGGGGCAGTGCGGCTGCGCGAGCCGCCCCCGGCACCGTCGCGGCCCGTCGTCGGGAGCGGCCCTGAACTCGAACATCAGGGAATTCACCCGAGGCCACCCGCACCGGACGGACGTAGCCTGGAACCCGTGAGCACACTCCCACCGCAGCCCATGCCGTTCGGGGACCAGCCGGCGGACAAGGCGAAGGCCACCGGCACGTCGAACCCGGCGAAGCGCATCCTGCCGCCCAATCCCAAGGCGGCGGCGATCGTCGCGGTGGGGTTCACGCTCGTGCTCTACCTGGTGGAGCTGCTGGACGTGATCCTGCCGGCGGACCTCGACCACGGGGGCATCGTGTCGAGGCAGCTGTCGGGGCTCGACGGGATCCTGTGGGCGCCGCTGCTGCACGCCGGCTGGGGGCACCTGTTCTCGAACACCGTGCCGGTGCTCGTGCTGTCGTTCCTGGCGATGGCGGCGGGGATCGGGCGCTGGGCGGTGGTCACGGCGATCATCTGGATCGTGTCGGGCGTGGGGGTGTGGCTGGTCGGGCCGTCGAACGCGTACACGGTGGGCGCGTCCGGGCTGGCGTTCGGGTGGCTGGCGTTCCTGCTGGTCCGCGGCATCTTCAACCGGGCGTTCGGGCAGATCGTGGTCGCCGTGGTGCTGCTGGGTGTGTGGAGCGGGATGCTGTGGGGCCTGCTGCCGGGCAACCCCGGCATCTCCTGGCAGGGCCACCTGTTCGGCGCGCTGGCCGGTGTCCTCGCGGCCTGGCTGACGGCGCGGGGCGACCGTCCCAAGAAGAAGGCGGCCGGTAGCCTCGAGGTGTGAGCACCCCGACCGCCGACGCGCCCATCGGGGTTTTCGATTCCGGCGTCGGCGGTCTCACCGTCGCCCGGTCGATCCTCGAGCTGCTGCCGGCCGAGCAGCTCCGCTACGTCGGCGACACCGCCCGCAACCCCTACGGCCCCCTCCCCATCGCGACGGCCCGCCAGTACGCCCTCGAAGCCCTCGACGAACTCGTCGAAGGCGGCGTGAAAGCCCTGGTCATCGCCTGCAACACGGCCTCGGCCGCCTGCCTGCGCGACGCCCGTGAGCGCTACGACGTCCCCGTCATCGAGGTGGTCCTGCCCGCCGCACGCCGCGCCGCCTCGGTCACGCACAGTGGCCGGGTGGGCGTGATCGGGACCGAGGGGACCGTTCGTTCCCGGGCCTACGACGACGCTTTCGCCGCGGCGCCCGACGTCCAGCTCACGAGCGTCGCGTGCCACCGGTTCGTCGACTTCGTGGAGCGCGGCATCACGTCCGGGCGCCAGATCCTGGGTCTCGCGCAGGGTTATCTGCAGCCGCTGCTCGAAGCCGAGGTCGACACGCTCGTGCTCGGTTGCACGCACTACCCGTTGCTTTCCGGCGTGCTGCAGATCGTGATGGGCCAGGACGTCACGCTCGTCTCCAGCGCCGACGAGACGGCCAAGGACCTCTACCGCGTGCTCACCGAGCTCGATCTGCTGGCCGAACGCGACACGCCGCCGCGGCACGAGTTCCTGGCCACCGGCTCGCCGGAGCCGTTCACGCGGCTGGCGGCGCGGTTCATGGGGTTCGCGCCGGGTGTCCTCGCTCCCACGAGCGCGTAAGACCGCCCCGGCACACTTAGGGTGATGGGGTGCGACTGACGATCCTCGGGTGCTCGGGCAGCGTCCCCGGGCCGAACTCCGCCGCGTCCGGGTACCTGCTGGAGGCGGAGGGGTTCCGGCTGGGCCTCGAGCTCGGCAACGGCGCGTTCGCCCAGCTCCAGACGGTGTGCGACCCGTTCGACCTCGACGCGCTCGTGTTGTCGCACCTGCACTCGGACCACTGCGCCGACGTCAACTCGCTCACGGTGCTGCGCCGCTACCACCCGGCGCCGCCGTACCCGGCCCGGCCGCGGCAGCTGCCGCTCTACGCCCCGGCCGACGCGCCGACGCGGCTGGCCCACGCGTACGCCGCCGACGCCGACGAGCGCGCCGCCGTGGACCTGTCCGACGTCTACGCCTTCCACACGCTGCGTGAGGAAACCGTGCGGATCGGGCCGTTCGACGTGACGGCCGCCGTGGTGCGGCACCCGACGCCGGCGTTCGGCCTGCGGATCTCCTACGGCGGCGCCCTCCTCGCCTACACCGGCGACACCGGCCCGTGCCCCGCGCTGGGCGAGCTGGCCGACGGCGTCGACGTGCTCCTGTCGGAGGCCTCGTGGACGGACGCGGCCGACCGGCCCGACGGCGTGCACCTGTCCGGAAAACAGGCCGGTGAGCTGGCGAAGGACGCCGACGTCGGGCGGCTGCTGCTCACCCACATCGCGCCGTGGACCGACAGCCGCGCGGTGCTCGCGGAGGCCGCGGCGGTGTTCCCGGACAGTGAGCTCGTGACGCAGGGCGCCGTCTACGAGATCTGAGCGGCGGACTGTCGGGGCGAGGCCTTAAACTCCGCCTTCCTCCCCTCCACCGCCCTCAACGGAGTGGCAGGCCACGCAGTATCTTCTCAGGCGTGACGAGGAAAGATGGCAGGAACGACGACCAGCTCCGCGACATCAAGATCACCCGCGGGTTCCAGAAGTGGCCTGCCGGTTCGGTGCTCATCGAGTTCGGCAACACGCGCGTGCTGTGCGCGGCCAGCGTCACCGAGGGTGTGCCGCGCTGGCGGGCGGGCTCCGGGCTCGGGTGGGTCACGGCCGAGTACGCGATGCTCCCGTCGGCCACCAACACCCGCGGCGACCGCGAAGCCGTGAAGGGCCGCATCGGCGGCCGCACCCACGAGATCTCCCGGCTGATCGGCCGGTCGCTGCGCGCGTGCATCGACCTCGCGGCGCTGGGCGAGAACACGATCGTGATCGACTGCGACGTGATCCAGGCCGACGGCGGCACCCGCACCGCCGCGGTCACCGGCGGCTACGTCGCCCTGCGCGACGCCATCACGTGGCTCGGCGCGGCCAACCGGCTCAACGACCCGCAGCCGCTGTCGTCCTCGGTCGCCGCGGTGAGCGTCGGCGTGGTCGACGGGCGCGTACGCCTGGACCTGCCGTACGAGGAGGACTCGCGCGCGGAGGTCGACATGAACGTGGTCGCCACCGACGCCGGCACACTCATCGAGGTGCAGGGCACGGGCGAGGGCGCCACGTTCGCGCGGTCCACTTTGGACACCATGCTCGACCTGGCGCTCGCCGGCTGCGCGACGCTCACGCAGCTGCAGAACGAGGCACTGGCGCTGCCGTACCCGGGTGAGCTGCCGCAGCCGCGCCCGGACAAGAAGAAGGGCGCCAAGTGACAAAACTGCTGCTGGCCACGCGCAACCAGAAGAAGCTCGGCGAGCTGCGCCGCATCCTCGAGGCCGAGGGTATCGCCGGCATCGAGGTGCTGGGCCTCGCCGACGTCGACGAGTTCCCCGAAGCACCGGAAACCGCGCCGGACTTCGAGGGCAACGCCGTCGCCAAGGCCCGCGACGCCGTGGCGGCCACGGGTTTGCCCGCCGTCGCCGACGACTCCGGCCTGGCGGTCGACGCGCTGAACGGCATGCCCGGCATCCTGTCCGCCCGCTGGTCCGGGCGCCACGGCGACGACGACGCCAACCTCGACCTGGTACTCGCCCAGCTCACCGACACCCCCGACGACCGCCGCGGCGCGGCCTTCGTCTGCGCCGCCGCCCTCGTTCTCCCGTCCGGCGAGGAAACCATCGTCCGCGGCGAATGGCGCGGCACGCTGCTCCGCGAACGCCGCGGCACCCACGGCTTCGGCTACGACCCGATCTTCGTGCCCGACGGCGAGACGCGCTCGTCCGCGGAGCTGGAACCGTCCGAAAAGGACGCGGCTTCCCACCGCGGCCGCGCCTTGCGCGCGCTCCTCCCGGCCCTGCGCGACCTCGCCAACGCCTGACACGGCTCGGTCCCCAGCACCCCCATGTGGCGTTCGGTGCACTGAGCGCACCGAACGCCGCATGGGGTGCGTCGAACGCAACCAACGCCGCATCGGGGCGGGGGCGGCTACTTGTCGCTCGGGCCCATCACCTGGACTTCGCACCCCTGCTCGATCTTGTCCGAGTTCGGCGGCTGGTTGTTGCTCGTGTAGTGCCACGGGGACTCGTCGTCGTCCGGGTCTTCGGCGACGTGCATGCCTTGCGACGTCATGCAAGAGACCCAGCGGTGCAGGTTGTCCTTGTACGCCGGGTTCGCCGGGTCCTCGCCCCACGGCAGCAGGGGCAGCTTGGACCGGCACGAGTCGCCGGCGGCCTGGTGGTCCTTGGACCACTGTTCGGCGCCCGCGATGTTGTGGGGCTGCTGGTCGACGTCCGCGTCGTGGTCCTTCATGCAGGTGCGCCACGGTTCGATGAGCCGCTGGGAGTCCTCCGGCGACTCGTCGACGCGGTGGCGGGGGCGGCCGCCGTCGGCGTCCGTCGAAGCAGGCGCCGAGGAGGGCGCCGAAACCGAAGGCGTACCCAGCGAAGCGACCTGAGGGCTGGGATCAGCCGGCGACGAACACGCCGCCAGCACCAGCACCAACCCCGCGAGCCAGACCACTTTGGACATTCGAAGCCCCCTCATGTCGTTGCCAGCGCCTGCGTCGGCGTGAGCCGCGACGCGCGGATCGACGGGTGGATCCCCGCCAGCGCCCCCACCACCAGCGCGCCCGCCACGCCGCCGGCCACGGACAGCGGCGGGATGACCGGCGGCCACCCTTGGTACGTCGTGTAAAGCAGCGTCACGACGATCCCCAGCACCGTCCCCGCCAAACCGCCGAGACCCGACAGCGCCACGGCCTCCGTGAGGAACTGCCCGCGGATCTGCCCCCGCGTCGCCCCCAACGCGCGGCGCAGGCCGATTTCGCGGCGGCGTTCCAGCACCGAGATGAACATCGTGTTGGCCACGCCGACCCCACCGACCAGCAGCGCGACACCCGCCAGCCCGAGGAACAACGCGGAGAACGTCGTCTGGCTCGCCTGCTTCGCCGCCAACGCATCCGACGGCCGGCTCACCGACACCAGCCCTGGCAGCTGCGGGTACAACGTCGCGGGCAAAACCGCGCGTACGTCGGGAATCGCGTCCTCGCGGGCCTTCACGTAGATCACCGTCGGGTGACCGTCGAAGCCGAGGAACTGCTTCGCCGAGCCCCAGCCCACGAGCACCGCGCGCTCGATGTCCGGTGCGAGCGGCATCGGCGCCAGCACCCCCGTCACGGTGTACCACTGCTTGCCGATCATCACGATCGGCGCGGGCCGCCCGGGCGTCACCGCGGGGATTCCGAGCCGCGAAGCCGCGACGTAGCCGAGCACGACCGCGGGCAGGTTTTGCGTTGCCGCGTCGAGGAACTTGCCGCTCTGCACGGTGCCGTTGAGCGCGGACAGCAGGTCCGGGCTGCTCGCCAGCACGGCGAGACCCGAGCCGTCCAGCGGGTCGGTCAGATCGGAACGCCGCACGGTCTGGTGCGTGTTCGCGACGGCCGCCGCCGTCGTCACCGGGCCGATCCGGGCGACGCTGCCGACGGACGACTCCGGCAGCAGCACCGGCGGCGTCTGGTTCGGCTGCGGTTCGGCGCGCAGCATGTTCGTGCCCAGCGCCGTCAGCTTGTCCAGCAACGCGGCCTGACTGGAGGCGGGAATGCCGGTGACCACGATCATCGTGGCGATGCCGAGTGAAATCCCGAGCGCCGACAGGGTCGCGCGCAGCCGCCGGGTGCTGATGCCGAGCAGGCCGAGCCGCAGGACGTCGCGCAGGCCCAGGCGCACCGGGCGCGTGTCGAGTGCGGTGCTCACGCGGCACTCACCACGAGGTCCTGCACGATCCGGCCGTCGCGGAACTCGATGCGCCGCGGCAGGCTCGCCGCGATGTCGCGGTCGTGCGTGATGATCGCGATGGTCGTTCCTTCGGCGTTGAGGCCGTGGAGCAGCTCCAGCACGGCGCGGCCGTTGGCGGTGTCGAGCGCGCCCGTCGGCTCGTCGGCGAGCACGAGCGCGGGGTCGTTCACCACGGCCCGCGCGATGGCGACCCGCTGGCGTTCACCACCGGAGAGCTCGTGCGGCCGGTGGTCCACGCGGTGCGCGAGCCCGACCCGCCCGAGCGCCTCCAAAGCCAGCGGACGACGTTGCCTGCGCGGCACCCCCGCGTACAGCAGGCCGGTGGCCACGTTCTCCGCCGCGCTGAGGCCGTCGGTGAGGTGGAACTGCTGGAACACGAACCCGAGCCACCGCCCGCGCAGCGCGGACAGCCGCCGGTCGCTCAGCTGCGTCACGTCCTGGCCGCCGAGCTCGACGGTGCCGGAAGTCGGCAGGTCGAGCGTGCCGACGATGTTCAGCAGCGTCGACTTGCCCGAACCGGACGGTCCCACGATCGCCAGCAGCTCGCCCTCGGCGACGGCGAGCGACACGTCGTCGAGCGCCTTCACGCCCCCGGGGTAGTGCTTGCTCACCCCGCGCAGGGCCAGCACCGGCGTCACGAGGTCGTCACCACCCGCAGGCCCTCGGTGATGCCCGGGCCGCTGATCTCCACCTGGTCGCGGGCGAACATGCCCGTCTTCACCGGCACGAGCTTCCCGCCCTGCAGCTGCACGGCGTACCCGCCTTCGCGCAACGCGACCAGCGCGCCGAGCGGAACGGCCAGCACCCCGGCGTGGGTCTCCGTGGCCACCTCGACCTGCACCGAAGCCGAGTCGAGGTCGGCGACGTCGGACGCGTTCACGGGCACCACGGTCACGTTGATCTTCGGCGGCCCCTGGGTCGGGTCGCCGCCCGACGCGTCGCCACCGGTCACGGCGGTGCTGACCGAAGACACCTTCGCCGGGATCTCCTTGCCGTCGGGGCGCACCATCATCACGGCCATGCCGGTCTTGACCGAGCCGACCTCCGCCGCGTCGACGGGCGCGACCACGACCTTGGTCGTCGGCGTCGTGGTGAGCAGCGGGCCCGCGGCGGGGTCGCCGAGCTGGGCCGTCACGCTGTTCACGCGCGCCTCGCCGGGCAGCACCACGACCTGGCCGACGTCGAGCGTGCCCGTGTCTGGCAGGCCGGCTTTCTTCTCCCACTTCTTCAACGCGTCGGCGAACGTGAACTTCGCCTTCTGCGGGTCCTTCGCGCGAGCGCCGACGGAGTAGCCGAGGCGGGCGAGGTTGTCGGCCACCGTGGCGACGTCGGGGCCGGTCAGGTCGGGGTTGTCGAGCTTGCGGAACAGCGGGGTGTCGCCGAAGAACACCGGCACATCCACGCCGTTCACGGAGTACAGCGGCTTCCCGCGCTGGGCCACGGTGCCGATGTCCGGCAGCTGCGTGACCACGCCGGCACCCGCGCCCTTGAGCGGCTCCGGCGTGCCGAAGCCGAGGGTGCCGGTGAACGTCCGCGTGTTCGACAGATCGGTCTTGGCCACCGCCACGGTGGTCACGGCCGGTGGGGGAGCCGCGGCTTCCGCCGTGCCGCGGCCGTGGTCGATGGCCACGTACGCGGCGACGCCGAGCAGCACCACCACGGCGGCCGAGGCTGAGACGGCGATCGCGCGCCGCCGGGACTTACCGGCCACTGACGGCCTCCATCATCGCTTCTCCGATTTCGCTCACCCGGCGCGTCCGAAGTGGACTGAGCCGGCGGGTCCGGAGGCCACTATCGCGGCGAATTGTCAGGAAGCCGTCAGGAAGCGGTGCTGATCCGGTGTTCCCGCGGCGCTGGGTCGCCCGCACCGGCGGAGATCCTTATGCTCGCAGCATGTGCGCAGACATCGTGCTCGCGGAGGACGACCCGAAGCAAGCGGAGCTCGTCCGCCGCTACCTCGAGCGGGAACGCCACTCGGTGGTGGTCGTGCCCGACGGCCGCGAGACGCTCGACCTCGTCCGCCGCCGCCCGCCGGACCTGCTCGTGCTCGACGTCATGCTGCCCGGCATGGACGGGCTCGAGGTGTGCCGGATCCTGCGCGCCGAGTCCGACGTGCCCGTGCTGATGCTGACCGCACGGTCCACAGAGGACGATCTGCTGCGTGGCCTGGATCTCGGGGCGGACGACTACATCACCAAGCCGTACAGCCCGCGCGAACTGATGGCCCGCGTGCGGACTTTGTTGCGCCGCACCAAAAGCGTCGTACCCTCGGGTGGTCCGCTGTGCGTCGGCGCGCTGACGGTGGACGTCGGCCGGCACGAGGTGGCGGTGTCGGGGCAGCTGGTCGAGACCACGCCCGGCGAGTTCCGGCTGCTCGAGGTGATGGCCGCGCACCCGGACCAGGTCTTCACGCGCGGGCAGCTGCTGGAACACCTGCACGGCTTCGACCGCTACATCACCCAGCGCGCGATCGACGTCCACGTGATGAACCTGCGCAAGAAGATCGAGGCGGCGCCGCGCAAGCCCAAGCGGCTGCTGACCGTGTACGGCGTCGGCTACAAGCTCACGGCGGGACCGCCTGATGCGGCGTAGCCTGCTCGTCCGGCTGATCGCGGTGTCGGCGCTGGTCGCGGTGTGCGCGATCGCGGCCACGGCGTGGCTGGCCGCGCGCACCACCACGGGAGCGATCCGTCAGGAGCAGGGCCAGGTCTTCGCCGACGACGGCACCATTTACCAGGGCCTGCTCGGCTACGCGGCCACGCACCCGAACTGGGACGGCGTCGGCAAGGTCGTGCGCACCTACGCGGAAGCCACCGGCCGGCGTGTGGTGCTGGCGACGCCCAAGGGCCAGGTGATCGCGAGCTCCGACGCCGATCCGGGCCGGTTGCCGCCGCAGCCGTCGGTGGTGATCGACCCGTTGTCGGTCGACCCAGGGCTGGGCGTGCAGTCCACCCCGGACCGGATCGATCCCGAGGCGGTGGGCCCGTATGCCTTGCCGCAGAACGAAAAAACGGATCTTTCGGCCATCGCGCAGCGGGTGCTCCGGTGTGTGCAGGAGCGCGGGAGCCTCGGCAGCATCGAGAGATCGCCCGCTGGGCACCCGCGCGTGGTGGCTCAGGACCCGTTCGCGCTGTCGCGCTGCAACGGCGCGACCCTGGAGCAGCCCACCGACACCGAGCAGGCCGCGCTCGACAAGCTGTCGGATCTCGTGAACGCCTGCCTCGGCCGCAGCGACCAGAGCGCGCCGGCGGCGCAGCTGTCGCTGTCGTGGACGTTCATCGGGCCCGAGACCGGCGCGACGGACACCGTCACACAGAACTGCGTGACCTCCGCGCGTCGCGAGCAGCTGACGCCCTACGTCGCGCCCGCGGCGTGGCTCTACATCACCGAAAAGGGCAGTGACCAGCCGCCGAGCGGATTCACGCTGTCGGCGGACAACCAGCTGCGCCTGGCCGAGGTGGCGGGCGCGATCCTCGTGCTCACGGTCGTGGCCACCGGGCTCGCGTCGATCCGGCTCATCCGGCCGCTGCACGCGCTCACGGGCGCGGCCCAGCGCATGGAGGCGGGCGAGGCCGGTGCGCGCGTGAAGGTGAAGGGCAAGGACGAGATCGCGCGGCTGGCGCGGGCGTTCAACGACATGTCGGAGGCGCGCGAGAAGCTGGAGACCGCGCGCAAGGCCATGGTCAGCGACATTGCGCACGAGCTGCGCACGCCGCTGTCCAACATCCGCGGCTGGCTGGAGGCGACACAGGACGGCGTGAGCCGCCTCGACGACGAGCTCGTCGCGTCGCTGCTCGAAGAGGCGCTGCACCTGCAGCACATCGTCGACGACCTGCAGGACCTCGCCCTCGCCGACGCCGGAGCCCTGCGCGTGCACCCCGAGCCCATCGACGCCAACTCCCTGCTCACCCAGCTCGCCGCGGCCCACACCGCCCGCGCCGACGCGGCGGGCGTCCGGCTGGTCGTGCAGCCGATGGCCGACCCGGCCGTCACGGCGGACCCGGTGCGCCTGCGGCAGGCCATCGACAACTTCGTGTCCAACGCCGTCCGCCACACCCCTCGCGGCGGCACCGTCACGGTGAGCGCCGCCCGCGTCGACGCGGACGTCGTGTTCTCCGTCGCAGACACCGGCATCGGCATCGCCGCCGACGACCTGCCGCACGTCTTCGACCGTTTCTGGCGCGCCGACAAGGCCCGCACCCGCGGCGCGAGCGGCGGCAGCGGCCTGGGGCTCGCCATCGTCCGCAACCTGGCGGCAGCCCACGGCGGGACGGTCTCCGTGGAGAGCACGCTGGGTGAGGGGTCGACGTTCACGCTGCGCTTCCCCGCGGCCGGCCCGCCAGAGTGAACCCCTCGCCCGGGCGGCTGGTGCGCGTCAGGCAGCTCAGGCAGCGATGCCGAGGTCGCGGATCAGCTTCGCGACGTGACCGGTCGCGCGGACGTTGTAGAAGGCGTGCGCGATCTTGCCGTCCGCGTCGACGATGAAGGTGGAGCGGATGACGCCCTGGTAGACGCGGCCGTAGTTCTTCTTCTCACCGAAGGCGCCCCACGCGGTGAGGACGTGCTTGTCCTCGTCGGAGAGCAGGGGGAAGGTCAGCTGCTCGTTCTCGACGAACTTCGCGAGCTTCGCCGGCTTGTCCGGGGAGATGCCGAGGACCTGGTAGCCGGCGTCGTTGAGCTGGGCGAGGCTGTCGCGGAAGTCGCAGGCCTGCTTGGTGCAGCCGGGCGTGCCGGCGTTCGGGTAGAAGTACACGACGACGGACTGGCCGCGGAAGTCACTGAGGGAGACGCTCTTGCCCGTGCTGTCGGGCAGGGTGAAGTCGGGGGCGGCGTCGCCGGGGGAGAGTCGCTGCTCGGTCATGAACGCAGCGTACTGTGCCGATCGTTGCCAATCCGACCACAGCCACGGCCGAATGGCCTCGTGGCAACGGTTACGTGCCACGTGGGCGCCAGGCGGCTTTTGGCCGGGTTGGTGATCAGACGGCGCCGCAGTACGTGGCCACGGCGGGCTCGCTCGCGCTGGGTCGCAGCTGCACCGTGAGCTGCGTGGTGCGGTCGGGCACGGCGAACGCGAGCGTCAGCTGCGCCGAGCGGCCCTGCTGCAGGTCTTTGCCCGCGTCGGTGATGCCGCCGAGGCCCTGGGTGGCGTCGACGACCTGTTTGGTCGGGCGTCCGTTGATCATCGCGACGACCGTGAGGCCGGACAAGCGGTAGGAATCCGCGCCGTTGTTGGTGATCTCGATGCCGAACGACGCCGCGCGCGAGCTGCGCGGGTACGCCGCGGGGCTGGGCTGGAACGACTGCGGGGCGGACACCGAGATCGTGAGGCCGCTGGCGAACCGGTGTTCCGCGCCGAACTGCAGGTCACGCGGAGTCTGCGCGGCCGCGGCCTTCGCGGGGGCGCCGCCACCGCCGAGCGCCGCCGTGCCTTCCTGCGCGTCGACCCCGCAGGCCGCCACCGCCATCAGCAAACAGGCGGAGAGCAACAGCTGGGGGGTGCGCGCGGGCGCCATCTCGGTTTACTCCAGTCGGGGCGGGGTCTCGGGCCGTTCGGCGTAGTGACCGAAGTCGACCCGCTCCACTGTCCCTGCATGTGCACGTGCGCGCGCACGAAGACGCGGACCTGGTGTACAGCCGTGGCCGATCCGTGACCGAAAGGGCACTCCGGGTGACAGTCGTCACCGATGTGCCACTTAAACGGCGAAGGCGAACAAGAGGATGAAGATCGCCACGCCGGCGCCCCACGCGACCATGAGCCACCCGAAGTCACGCACCGGGTCGACCGCGCGGCTCTCCTCGCCGGGGATGTACACGCCGCGGTTTTCGAACCAGTCCGTCCACTTGCGCAGCAGGCGCAACGGATTGAGTGACGGCACGACTCACCTCCCGGATCGGCTTCGCTCCTGCCAGCCTACGGGGGACCCGTCCACCCGGTGAAGGAGCGTTCGAGCGTGCGGAAAAGCGTGATCCTGCTGGCACTCACGACCGTGTTCGGCCTCGCGGCCGCCGTCCCGGCCGCCGCCGCTGCGCCACCGCCGGGCACGGCGCCGCTCGACCACCCGGTGTGGGTGTGCCTGCCGGGGATGGCCGCGAACCCGTGCAACCAGAACCTGGCGGGTGACCCGCAGATCGCGACGCCCGGCGGCAGCTTCACGGCCGGCTACCCCGCGTCGCCCGGCCGGGTGACGTTCGACACCACTCGGGTGGAGCCCGGTGCGAGTGTGGTGGAACCGTTCGAGCCGCCGGCGGCCCCTCCGGTGGACTGTTTTTACGTCTACCCGACCGTCGACTTGCTCTCGAACCCGGCGCTGCAGATCGGCTCGCTGCCACCCGGCCCGGACGACGCCGCGGCCGCCGTCACCTACGCCCAGGTGGGTCCGCTGCTCAGCCACTGCCGCATGTTCGTGCCCGAGTACCGGCAGGCCCCGCTGGCCGCGCACATCGTCGGCGTGCTCACCGGCACGGACCCCGACTACGCGCTGGGCCTCGAAGACGTCGAACAGGCGTGGGACACCTACTGGCGCGACTACAACATCGACCCGGTCACGCACCGTCGCCGCGGGGTGGTCGTGATCGGCCACTCGCAGGGAGCCGCCGACGCGGCCTCGCTCCTGCGCGACCGCGTGGACGGCCACCCCGACGTACAGCCTTCGTTGGTGAGCGCGCTGCTTCTCGGCGGCAACGTCCAGGTCCCCACCGACCGCCCCTCCGGCGGCGGCTCCGACCCGGACGCGGCTTTCCAGCACCTGCCGGTGTGCTCGCGCGCGTCGGCTGCCGTGCCGGCGCCGGTCGGCTGCGTGGCCGGTTACTCGTCGTACAAGCAACCCGCGGGAACGGTCCCGCCGCCCGGCTCCACCTTCGGCCTCTCCTCGACGCCCGGCCACCGCATCCTCTGCACCAACCCCGCCGCCCTGCTCGCCGGCACCGCTCCCGACGCGACCACCCCACTCGACACCCGGCTCCCGACCCGGACTTTGGTGCAGGGCAACGCTCTTCTCCCCAACGGCCACCTCACCGCCGTCCTCCTCGGCGCCTCTCTGCCGACGTTCCCCACCGGCTTTGCCCGCTACCCCGGCGAGTTCTCCGGAGCCTGCACCTTCCGCCCCGTCCCCGGCGGCACCGCCTCCTGGCTCCAACTCACCGGCGGCGACACCCTGGTCGGCCCCCCGTCCAGCGGCGGCCTCGGCCTCCACGTCGACGACTTCTCCCTGACGTTGGGCAACTTGACGGCTTTGGTCGACGCGCAGACGGCACAGTGGGAGGCCGGCGCTCGGTGACACTTCGCCCGGGCCCACGGCAGGGTGCGTCCGGCCACGAGAGGTTCGGTCTCTCTCGGTGGAGTTCCCGCCTTCGAGCCGATGGGCGACGTCGGTGAGACGTGGCCGCGTGGCTAGGCGAAGTCGGCCAGGCGGGACGCGATTCGGGGCAGGTCGAGGTTGCCCTGGACGACGTCGTGGACAAAGGGTTCGGCGGCGTCCTCGTCGAGGGGCGTGCGGAGGGGTTTGTCGTTGAGGCCGAGGAAGAACCAGGTGGCGGTCCAGGCGAGGCGTTTGTTGCCGTCGATGAGGGGGTGGCCGCGGCCGAGCGACTCCATGAGGGCGGCCGCCTTCTCCCACACGCCGGGGTAGGCGTCCTCGCCGAACACCGACGTGCGCGGGCGCGCTGCGGCGGCCGCCAGGATGCCCGTGTCGCGCACCGCGAGCTCGCCGCGCACCACCCGCCGCGCGACGACCATCAGGTCGTGGATCGTCAGGTACTCGGTCATCGCGCCAGCCGCTCGTTGAGGCCCGCGCTCGCGTCCAGCACGTGGTCGAGCACCGTCGCACGCTGCTGCGCGCGCGACGTCACGGCGGCCATCAGCGTCTCCCGCACGTACTCCTGCAGGCTCCGCCCCTCGGCGGCCGCCTGCCGCTCGATCTCGCGCACCTCGCCGTCACTGAACTCGACCGGCAACACCTGACCCATGCCTGGAACCTTAAGGCCTCACCCCGCCCGGCGAACCCCGGTTTTTCCGCCCCCGCCCGGACGCCGCTCAGCGCGACGCCGGCGGATACGGCCCGGGCGGCGGGTACTGCTGCTGCGGTGCTGCTGGCGCGCCGGACCCCGGCACCTGCGGTCCTGGCGGCACCGAGCCGACCCACTCCGGACCGGGTGGCACCAACCCCTGTGATGCCGGCCCGGCCGGCATTGCGCCGCCCGGCCAGGCTTGCCCACCTCCACCGGCGCCGGGCCATTGCTGTCCTGGAACGGAGCCCGGCATTGCGCCTTCAGGGACCTGCCCCGGTATCGCGCCGCCCGGCCACGCTTGCCGCGCACCGCCGGGGCCGGGCCATTGCTGTCCAGGAGCGGAGCCCGGCATTGCGGCTCCGGGAATCTGTCCCGGGACCGCGCTCGGCCACGCATACCCGGCACCAGCGGCGCCCGGCCACTGTTGCCCAGGAACCGGCCCGGCCATCGCCTGCCCGGGAACCCCTTGCCACTGTTGCCCAACAACCGGCCCGGCCATCGTCTGCCCCGGAACCCCTTGCCACTGCTGGCCAGGAACCGCCCCCGGCATCCCCGCGCCCGGCCAACCTGCCGGACCGCCGCCGTACCCCGGCTGCCAGCCCGGCCCGCCGGCGAAGCGTGGCATGACCTCCGGCAGAGTCACCGCCACGGCGGGCACCCACAGCAGCACCGCGATCACCGCGGCCAACCCGGCCGGCAGGAACACGTCGTCGAAGGCACTTGCCCGCCGGATCCCCAGGATCCGCATCGAGCCGGGTACCGCGAGGACCACCTGCACGACCGCGCCCAGCATCAACACCCGCGCCACCCGTGGCCGGCGCGCGGCCAGTAGCGCCGCGCCCAGAAGCACGCCGAGGCCGAGCAAAGCGATCACCAGGTGGAAATAGGGCCCGGGGTTTAAATCAAAGTTGTAGCTCAGCTCCGCGATCTCGTTCCACACCAGCAGCACTTCGCACACCCCGGCAACACCTGCGAGCACGAAAGCCAGCACGCGCCCCTGCGGCATCGGTGACTCAACCACGCCCGATCCCCCTCCGTCATCAACCGGACACACACAGCATAGAGGTCGCCCCCGACAATCCAATGTGATCACGAAGCGGCCGCGGCGACCTCATCGCCGACGTAGCGAAATCCCGGAGAACGACCGAGCCAAAGGACCACCAGCGGCTGATCACCGCCGTCAACCGACACCGGCACCTCCACGGAGACGACCGACCCGGCCCCACAGTCCGAAAAGGACCCGCGGTCCGCACTCACGCCGGAGTCGGCCGCGTCACCCGCTTGCTCTCCTCCAACAGCAGGTCCAGCAGCGGGTTCGAATTCTCCCGCAGCCAGATCAGCGCCAGCCCCAACGGCGCCGCGTCCTCCAGGGGCAGCCACACCAGCCGCGGGTACGGGAAGTACGCGGCCGTCGACGCCGGCGCGATCCACGAGCCGCGCCCGGCCGCCACGTGGTGCAGGCACTCCTCCGGCGTGCGGCCCTGCGGCCCGTAGACCGCGCGGGTGCCGTCCGGCCGCGGGTCGATGAACCAGAACTTCACCACCGCCTCGGGCATCCCGTCGCGCGGTCCGACGATCGGTTCGCACACCAGATCCGCCACCTTCAGCGACGTCCGCGTGGCCAGCGGGTGCCCGGGCGGCAGCGCGACCCAGCGCGGCTCGTCGAGCAGCCAGTGCGCGACGAACCGGCGGTCGTCGCCGATGGGGAGCCACAGGAACGCGGCGTCGGCGGTGCCCGCGGCCAGCGCGTCGAGCTCGTCGGGCAGCGTGTGGACGGCGAGGGCGTCGACCTGCACGTCGGGCGCGACGCGGCGCAGCGACGACTCGACGTCGGGCAGGAAGTGCGCGGTGCTCTGCGCCTTGAACGCGATCCGCAGCCGCCCGGACAGGCCCGAACCGACGAGCCGCGCCTCCGAGACCATCGCCGAGCAAGCGCTGAGCAGTTCGCGCCCCTGCTTCAGGAACACCTGCCCCGCCGGGGTGAGCTCGACGCCGGAGGACCGGCGCCGGACCAGCGGGGTGCCGGCCACGCGCTCGAGCTGCCGGATCTGCCCGCTGACCGCCTGCTGAGTCATCATGAGCCGCCCGGCCGCGCGAGTCATGCTGCCCTCGTCGGCCACGGCTTCGAGGGCTTTGAGCAGGCGCAGATTCAGGTCCACCGCCCGATCCTCGCCACAACGGTTCGTTGTGGCAACCACAAGGATCCGGTGTTTCCCTTTCCCGCATCCCGGCCGGACCATAGCTGTATTGACACAGGGGAGCACCTATGAGTCTGAGCGGTAAAGTGGCCCTCGTCACGGGATCGTCGAAAGGCCTGGGCAGGGCCATCGTGCTCCGGCTGGCGGAGCAGGGCGCCGACGTGGTCATCAACTACTCCCGCGACGCAACCGCCGCGGAAGAGGTGAAAAAGGCGGCCGAAGCGCACGGTGTGAAGGCGCTGGTGCACGCGGCCGATGTGTCTCAGGTGGACGGCATCGTCGACCTGTACGACGCGGCCGTGGCCGAGTTCGGCAAGATCGACATCGTCGTGGCCAACGCGGGAATGGAAAAGGTCAACATCCCCGTCACGGACGTCACGGAAGAAGACTTCGATCTCCTCTTCCGGGTGAACACCAAGGGCCCGTACTTCGTGCTGCGCGAGGCCGCCCGCCGCATCGCCGACGGTGGCCGCATCATCACCATCTCCTCGAACACCACCACGGTTCCGCAGCTGGGCGTCGGCCTCTACGGCACCAGCAAGGTCGCCACCGGATACCTGGTGAAGGTGCTCGCGATGGAGCTCGGCCCGCGCCGCGTCACCGTGAACACGGTGGTGCCCGGCCCGATCGACGGCGCCGGGATTTTCACCGACCCGGCCAACGACGAATACAAGCGCAGTTTGATCGAAATGGTCCCGATCGGGCGATTGGGCACCACGGAAGACGTCGCGGGTGTGACGGCATTTCTCGCCGGAGACGAAGCCGCGTTGATCACCGGACAGCAGCTCGTCTGCGACGGCGGAATGCACTGACCACCGAAAGGAATTGTGGGAAAATGACAGGGACAATGCGCGCGGCTCAGGTTCAGCAACCGGGTGGCCCGTTCGTGCAGGTCGAACTGCCGATCCCCGAGCCGAAGCCCAACCAGGTGCGGGTGAAGGTGCACACGTGCGGCGTGTGCGGCGGCGAGATCATCCCCCGCATGGCGCTGTTCGGCACCAAGTTGCCGCGCGTGCCCGGGCACGAGATCGCGGGTGTCGTCGACGCGGTCGGCGACGCCGTGACCCTGTGGAAGGTCGGCGACAAGGTCGGGGTGGGCTGGTCCGGCGGGGTCGACTTCACGTGTGAGTACTGCCGCCGCGGCGACTTCGTCAACTGCGACAGCCGCACGATCACGGGCACGTCCTTCGACGGCGGTTATGCCGAGTACATGGTCGCCCCCGAGGACGCGGTCGCCCGGATCCCCGAAGGCCTCACGTTCGCCGAGGCCTCGCCGCTGATGTGCGCCGGCATCACCGCCTTCAACGCGTTGCGCCACGCCAAGGCCGGCCCCGGTGATCTCGTCGCCGTGCAAGGTGTGGGTGGCGTCGGCCACCTCGCCGTGCAGTTCGCCAACAAGATGGGCTTCCGCACCGTCGCGATCAACCGCGGCCGCGCCAAGGAGGAGCTGGCCCGCAATCTCGGCGCGGACGAGTACATCGACAGCAACGAAGGCAGCGTCGGCGAGTCCCTGAAGAAGATGGGCGGCGCCTCGGTGATCCTCGGCACGGTCGACCGCGCCGAGATGCAGTCGGAGCTGATCAACGGCATCCGCCCCAACGGCCAGGTGATCGTGCTCGAAGGCCAGAACCCGATCCAGGTCACCGGCCACACGCTGGCGGACTACCGGCTGAACCTCTCCGGCTGGTACAGCGGCGTGGCCCGCGACAGCGAGGACACGCTGAACTTCGCCGTGCTGCGTGGCATCCGGCCCGTGTACGAGGTGTTCCCCCTGGAGAAGGCCGAGGAGGCCTACCAGCACATGCCGAAGGCCAACATCCGCGTGGTGCTCCAGATCGCGGACTGACGCCTCGGTCCGGGAAAACGCGCCCACCTACCCCGAGGTGGGCGCGTTTTCTCATGCCAGCCGCAGCGAGACGCCGTCGAGCAGCGAGCGCAGCCCGAGCTCGAAAAGCTCGTCGAGATCCAGGTCGTAACCGTCCTCTTCCAGCGTCGTGAGCATCCGCGTGAAGACGGGATGGCGCCCGCCGGCCATGATCGCCGTGTGGCCGGGCGCCTGCGTGGCCAGCCATTCGTCCTCGGTCAGCCCCGACGTGCCGGCCGCGTGCCGCTCGCGTTCGAGATGGACGGCGACGCCCTGGATGTAGCTGAAGAACAGCACGTGCAGGTCGCACAGCTGCTTGGCGGACAGACCGAAGCCGTCGAGCGCCGACAGCGCCTGCTCCGCGTGCGTGGCCAGGTTGGCCAGCGGCAGCGGGCGCGTGATCGGCGACAGCTGCGCGAGCCACGGGTGCCGCCGGTACAGCGCCCACAGGGTGCGACCGGTCAGTTCGAGCCGCGTCCGCCAGTCGCCCGACGGCCGCGCGGGGTAGCCGCGTTCGCCGAAGGCCGCGTCGGCCATGAGCAGTACCAGCTCGTCGCGGCCGCCGACGTAGCGGTACGGCGCCATCGCCGCCACGCCCAGCCGCGCCGCCACTCCCCGCATGGACAACGCGGCGAGGCCCTCTTCGTCGGCGATCGTGATGGCCGTCCGCACGATCCGCTCGCGCGACAGGCCCGGTGGCCGCGGGCGTGCCCTCGGCTCGGCTTTCCGGCCCGCGACGACGGTGCCGGACCGCGGTTCGGCCCGCACCAGCCCTTCCTGGCCGAGTGTGGCGAGCGCCTTGGCCGCGGTGGCCGTCGCGACGCCCCATTCGACGGCGATCCGGCGCGTCGAGGGCACCTTCGCACCCGGCACGAGCTCCCCGTCGGCGATCCGGCGGCGCAGCTCCGCGGCGATCTCCAGGTAACGCTGCTCGGCGATCCCTCGGCTCCGATCTGTACCAGTACAGCTGACCATCTGTACTAGGTCAGTTTTGGCATGTTTCCCTGGCCGAAGCCAGTGTGTGGTCCGTAAGGATACGACGAACACCTGGAGGAAACCATGCGTAACGTCCTCGTCTCCGGCGCCGGCATCGGCGGTCCGACGCTGGCCTACTGGCTCCGCCGGGCCGGGTTCTCGGTGACCGTCGTCGAGCGCTCGCCCGGCCTGCGGGAGGGCGGCCAGGCGGTCGACGTGCGCGGGGTGGCGCTCGACGTGGTCGACCGGATGGGGCTCGGTGAGCAGGTGCGCGCGGTGCGGACGCGGATGCGCGGAATGTCCGTGGTGGACGGTTCCGGTGCCGAGCTGTTCCGCTCGGAGGAGCAGACCTACAGCAGCGGCCGCCTGGACAGCCCCGACGTGGAACTGGTCCGCGACGACCTGGTTTCCCTGCTGTACAAGGCAACCGCGGCCGACGTCGAGTACGTCTTCGACGATTCCGTCACCGCCTTGCGGCAGGACGAACACGGCGTACGGGTGGAGTTCGAGCGCGGTGGCTTCCGCACGTTCGACCTCGTCGTCGGTGCCGATGGCCTGCACTCCGCCGTCCGGCGGCTGGCGTTCGGCCCGGAGGAGCGGTTCGCGCAGCACCTCGGGCAGTACCTGGCGATCTTCCCGACGCCCAACCTCCTCGGTCTGGACAACTGGCAGGTCTGGTTCCGCGACGGCGAAACCGGCGGCGCCGTGTACCCGGTGCACGACAACGCCGAGCTTCGGGTGACGCTCGGGTTCGCGTCCGCGCCGCTGTCGTACGACCACCGCGATGTCTTGGCGCAGAAGGAAATCGTGGCGAAGAAGCTGGCGGGCACGGGCTGGGAGGTGCCGCGCCTGCTGTCCGAAATGACCGGTGCGTCCCACTTCTACTTCGACGCCATGCAACAGATCCACCTCGACTCCTGGAGCACCGGCCGCGTGACGCTGCTCGGGGACGCGGGCTATTGCGCGTCGCCGCTCTCGGGCCAGGGCACCAGCCTCGCCCTCGTCGGCGCGTACGTGCTCGCCGACGAGCTCGCCCGCCACGACGACCACACCGCCGCGTTCGCCGCCTACGAGAGCCGGTTGCGCCCGTTCGTCGCCGCGAACCAGGCGCTGGCGACCGAGAACCCCGGCGGTCCGGCGGCCGAGGAGTCGGTGGACCGAGCGAAAAACGCGATCAGTCTCACGTAACGCCGCACGGCCCGGCAGAGCTTGGTCCGTCGTTCAGCCTCCCCACGGCGGTGCGTCAGTTCGGCGTTACCCAATCGGGTGAAGGTTGGCAGGTTCAGCTTCACGAATGGAGGAACCTGATGGTCGACGAGCCCTGCCGCCACGACGGACTGCACCGAAGGGCGTTCTTCGGGCTTGCCGCGGGGGCGGTGGCGGCCCCGGCGCTGGCCACGCTGCTCGGCGCCGCACCGGCGGACGCCACGCCGGGCCGGCCCGGAAACCGCCTGAAGTTCGCCGCCGTTTCCGACACGCACGTGAACACCACGAGCCCGCAGTCGACCACGTGGCTGACCCAGGTGTACGCCTCGATCGCGCGCCGCGACCCGGACCTCGTGCTGCACTGCGGCGACATCACCGACACCGGCCTGCCCGACGAGTACGAGCAGTACGGCAAGGTGCTGCCCGCCGCGCTGCGCGGCAAGATCCACTACTCGCCGGGCAACCACGAGACGCGGTGGGACCCGTCGGCCAAGGAGGAGTTCCACAGCCACTTCGGGCCGACGCCGTACTCGTTCGACGCCGGCGGCGTCCACTTCGTCGGTTTCGACCCGACGCAGGTGCTGCAGGAGCCCGGGCACTACGGGCCCGCCGGCCTCGACTGGCTCGAGCGCGACCTGCGTCGCGTGCACCGGGACACGCCCGTGGTGCTGTTCCAGCACTTCCCGTTCGGCAACCAGTTCTACTACGTCGACGACCAGCCGGCGGTGCTCGACGTGCTGGCGGAGCACAACCTGCGCGGGGTCATCGCCGGTCACGTCCACCGCGAGGACGTCACCCGCTTCAACGGCCTCACCCAGGTGACGCTGAACGCCGTGCGCAACGGCCCGTTCTACTACTGGGCCGAGAAGACGACGGCCGCCGACGGCACCGCGGTGCTGGACGTCAAGCGGGTCACCGTGGCCGCGGACGGGACCGACACCGAGGCGCCGTTCGCGACCGTGCCGCTGACCGGGGGCGGGCAGGGTCGCGAGCAGCGGCCGCGATACGTCCACGTGGGCAAGGTTTCCGGTGGCTCGCTGCCGGTCGAGGTGCGCGCGTCGGCCACGCAGCAGGTCGGCGTGCAGCCGTATCCGCAGGCCGTGTTCGGCGGCACGAGCCCCGGCGCGTGGTTGCCGCTCAGGGGTTCGGGGGACCGCTGGACCGGCAGCGTCGACGTCTCGGCGCTGGCTCCGGGCCGGCAGCGCCTTCAGGTGCGCGTGAACGCGGCCGACGGCAGCTGGTGGGAGCAGGTCGCGCTGTTCACCGTGCCCGCGGTGGCCGGCGACCCCGTCGACCGGTGGCAGGAGCAGCTTCCGGGTTCGGTGCAGGGCGGCGTGACCCTCGCCGCGGACGGCTTGGTGCTCGCCGCTTCTTCGGCCGGTGAGGTGACGGCGTTGCGCCGCGGCGGGAAGCGGGCGTGGCGCACGCAGCTCGGCCCGGTCTACCGGCGCCCGGCAGTCCACGGCACGCTGGCCTTCGTCCCGTCGGTCGACCACCACCTGTACGCGCTGGACGTGCACAGTGGACGCCGGGTGTGGACGTTCGACGCGAACGCCCCGGTCCTGAGCGCACCGCTGGTCTCCACTGTGGACGGCCACGAGCAGGTCGTGTTCTCGGCGGGGCAGGCGCTGTTCGCGGTCGGTACCGACGGCCGGCGCCGCTGGTCCGTGCCGGCGCGCGGATTCTCATCCGGGCAGGCCGCGAGCGATGGCGAGCGCGTGTACACCTCGGCGGCCGACGGTTACGCGCGGGCGCACGACGCGCGTACGGGCAAGGAACTGTGGGCCTACCAGATGGTGTCCGGTGTCGAGAACCACATCGCGCTGTACAGCGGCTGGGACACCGTGGCGGCGCTCGGCGGTGACGTGGTCGTCTTCGCCACCGTGTCGAGTGCGATCGCTCTGGACCGCGCCACCGGCGCCCTGCGCTGGACCGTCGCCGGCAGCGCGATGTACGCGCCCGCGCTGGTCGTCGGCTCCAGCGTGCTGCTGACCACCGAGTGGGGTGTGCTGACGCTGGTCGACCTCGCCACCGGGAAACCGTTGTGGACGACCAATCTCGCGCTGCGCGTGTTCAACGCGGGCGTGGCGATCAGCGACGGCACGGCGTGGGTGCTGACCGTCGACGGCAAGGTCATCGGCGTGCGGCTCTCCGACGGCGCCCGGCTGGGCTGGCTGCAGCAGAGCCTCGTCTACACGTTCGGCCGGCCGGTGATCGACGGCCGCACGCTCGTGGTCGGCGACCAGAACGGTGTCGTCCACGGGATTTCCCTCCCCTGAGTTCCCCTTGAGTTCCACCGCGCCGAACCACCGGCGCCGGTGCCCGGAAGAAGGACAGAGATGGGCCTCACTCGAAGACAGTTCATGGTGGCCGGCGGCGCGATCGCGGCGTCCGGCCTCGTGGCCACGCCGGCCGTCGCCGCGACCCATGGACTCCCGCTCGGCGGCTTTCCCTTCGGTGGCAGCCGCGAACCCCAGGGCCAGTGGCTCGTCGGCGACACACACGTGCACGACGACCACTCGTCCGACGGCAGCCTGCCGCGCCAGACGTCGAAGCAGACGCTGCCGGGCAACCTGCCCGTCGGCGACCAGATCGGCCAGGCCGAGAAGACCGGGCTGGACTTCCTGCCGCTGACCGACCACCGCACGTACGACCAGCACTGGGATCCACAGTGGACCTCCGACCGGCTGCTGCTGATCCCCGGCGAAGAGGCGAACGGCTCGCCGCACGCGATCGTGCTCGGCGCGGTGGACAACGTCGTCGACGGCGCGAACCCGCCCGGCTCGGCGGCGTTCCGGCACGTGCAGCAGTCCATTTGGGACGCTCGGTCGCAGGACGCGGTGTGGCACGTGGCCCATCCCGACGACGGTGAGTACAGCGCCGCGGGCGGACCCAACGACAACGCCAGCGTGCAGGGCGTGCACAACATCGAGGTGCTCAACATCGCCTCGGACCCCGACCTGGAGATCGAGTACGCCGAGAACCGCTGGAACCGCGGCTTCGTCACCGGCGTCAGCGCCGCCAGCGACTGCCACTTCCGCGAGCTGTGGGACATCGCCGGTCCCGGCCAGCCGGCCACCCGCGTGTTCGCCGCCGACCGCAGCGTCCGCGCGATCCTCGACGGCCTGAAGGCCGGCCGCACCTCGGTGTCCTCCGGCGTTTCCGGCCCGTTCGTCACGATCGAGGCCGACCTCGACGGCGATGGCCGCTTCGAGGCGATGGGTGGTGACGAGACCGTGGTCGGCTCCCGGAAGCTGCCGAAGCGCGCTTCGCTGCGGGTGCGGGTCCGCCAGGGCGCCGGCACGCGGCTGCTCGTGTACGGCTCCCCGGGCCGCTCGGCGCAGGCTCTGCTCGACACCACCGTACGCGGCACCGACGACACGCGCACGCTGCCGTTGAGCCTGTCCGGTGACCACGTGTGGTTCCGCGCCGAGGTGCGCTCGCCCGGCGGCGTGTCCGGCCAGAACGCCGACCCGACCCTGCCCGACCAGTTGCGCGCGGCGACTTCGCCGGTCTTCGTCTCCGTCGGCCGCGTGGCCACGCCCACGCCGGAGATCCCGTTGCCCGCCATGCAGTCCGGGCACGACAACGCGATGGCGGTGCTCGGCGGGACCGGTGAGTTCACGGGGTTCGCCGACGTCGCGGTCAGCGGCAACGACGTGCACGCAGTGGCGCAGCGCCATTCCGACGGCCGCAGCCGGATCGTCTACAAGCGAGTGGACCGTCGCGGCTTCGGGCTCTTCGAGGTCGAGCTCTCCGGCGGCTCGGGCACGGCCACGGCCCCGCGCGTCGCCGCTTCCGGGCGCGACGTGTGGGTGGTCTGGCAGGACGAGCGCGGCCACGAACAACCGCACCGCCCCGCGATCTACCTGCGCCACAGCAGCACGGGCGGCCTGCTCTTCGGCCCCGCCGTGCGTCTGGACGCGGGCACCGGCCGGGCCATACATCCGGCGATCGCGCTGCTTTCCGGCGGACAGCCCGTCGTCACCTGGGCCGACAACACCGGCGGCGCGTTCGACGTCTACGCGCAGGTCGTCGGTGTCGACCGGAAGCCGGTCAACCTGTCGGCCGCGGGCAAGACGGTCAGCGCCGGCAACCGGGCCGTCGACTCCCGCTCGCCGCGCTACCCGGCCTCGGTGTTCCCGACCGTCGCGGTGGGCCACGGCGACCGCATTCTCGTTGCGTGGCAAGACGACCGGTACGACCCGGATCCACTGTGGACGGGCCACACCCCGCCCGCCGGCCAGGCCGCGTCGGGCGGCACGGACCCGGACAACTGGCAGATCCTGGCCGCCACCCGCGCGGGCACCCGCGGCGGCTGGGACGCGTCGGCGCAGGTCAGCGCCGCCACTGACCGCGCCGACCGCCACCCGAGCGCGGCCGTCGACCACTCGGGCGCCTTCGTCGTCGCCTGGGACAGCGGCGCCCTCCAGAGCTCGGGCGCGAACCTGTCCCTGCGCTCGGCCCGCTCGACCGACGGCCGCACCTGGTCGGCAGCCACGCCGTTCGCGGTCGAGCCGGCCGCGATGAGCCAGCGGCCCCGCCTGAGCCACGACCCGGACGGCACCGTCCGCGCCGTCTGGTACGACTCCCGCGCCGCGGACTGGCGCTGGAAGGTCTTCACGTCGCGCCTCACGCCGGCCGGCTGGTCGGCCCCGGCCCAGCTCACGAAACCGGGCAACGCCACGTACCCCGCGGTGTCCGCCGGCGTCGTGGCCTTCGTCACGGACCGTAACGCCACCCGGGGCCAACGCGACACCACGCAACAGATCTACCTCGTGGACACAGGCGGCCGCTGACGTGGCCCCCGGCCCGGCCGCCGGTGCTCGGCGGCCGGGCCCGCCACGTCGTCCTCGCCGAGCGAGGGGAGGGGTTCACTTGTGGCTCTGACGAGACGTAGTCACTCAGCGTGACGTGATTCCCGGCGGCCGGGGGCGTTGGGGCCGACCAGGCAACTCAGATCAGCCCGACGTGTCCCCGCCGGCTCCCCGCGCCTTAACGGGGTATGTCCGTTGCGGCCGCCGCGACGTGGCGGAGTGTCCGATCCGTCGGGCGACCAGACGCGGTTCGACTCTCGCGCCCGAGGTCGTCGCGGAACTGCTGGTGCAGCCTGTGTTCTCTCGTTGCAACGCCACGAAGGAAACAGGAAACCACTGTCGTGACGTTGTTGCCGGACGGGATTCTGAATGGGCCGGATCTCCCGGCATTCGTTTCTCGGAAGGCGGAGACAGATGAAACTCGTCGTCAGCGTGGCTGGCCTTGCGAAGTTCCTGTTTTGGCTCATCGCTGTCGTTGCTGTGGTTGGGTTTGCCGCCGGTGCCGGCGGCGCTACGGCCGAGCACCCCGCATCTCCTGGTCACAGCGTCACAGCTCAGGCGGATCCCGAATCCGCCACCACGCAGATGGATTCGCTCGCTCGAAGGTCATGACGGTATCGGCGTGAGGTGCATTTCGCTGAGTACTTTTCCCCGGTAGCTGACGGTCAGGTCCGGTCCGGTGATCACGTAGCGGTAGTCGCCGTTGACAGCGGTGAATCCGTTTGAGGTGCGCTCGGCGGCCAGCGAGATGTGGTTGTCCGCAGTGACCGGTTTGCCCTTCAGTTGGCCGTCGTAGTGGTACGAACCCATGTAGTCGCGGCAGATCGTCACAACGTGCTCGCCAGTGTCATACCTCGCGACCAGCTCAGCGCCCTCGCCGTCGCTCGGTAGCCAGCGCGCAGCTTCATCCGGACAGGCTGGAGCCGTGCTGCCGGTTACGCTCGCCTCGTCGGATCTGATCGACGAACCGACGCGGGCGACGAGGCCGAGCATGAAGACGAATCCGATGATCAGCGGAGACCAGCGCACGACCCGCCAGAAGGTACGGCGGGACCGAGGCCGCCGTGCTGCCCGGGGACGTAGGGGAGGTGGCGGGAACATCGGTGCGCTCGGGGGCTTCGGCTTTGCCGGAGCAGGCCGTTTCGGTGGTACCGGAGCCAGTGCGATCATCGGGCGTGCAGCCTCCTTGTGCCGAGATTCGACGAATGACGGAGTCTTTTCGCGTGCGACAGTGACTGGCCGGTGTTGCGGGGAAACCAGCACCCCCGTTGCGCTCCCGGGCTCTCGCCCGCAGATGTGACAGGTCGGTTCGGACGCGAGGTTGTTCGCGTGACACGAGTCGCACGACCAGTCAGCCTTGTCGTTCATCGTTCACCACCTCGTCGTCAGTACATCCCTCAAGCACATCGGTGTCGTTGCCGGGGCGGAACACGACCCATTCGCGGGTGTCCGGTGCCCGCCGCACACGCAACGGCCTGAGCACCGGACCACTTGGGGCCGCAGACTGCGGAGGCGGGGGCGGCGGGCCGCCACCGGAGACGGCCCGCGCCGTCACTTCGTCGACGAGTCGCTGGAGGAAGACCCGGCCTTGCGCCGGGAACCAGAGCGGCAGCTCGACCTGTGCCGTCCGGCCCAGGGTCACCACCAGGGTGAGTCGCAGGAGCTCTGCACCTGGAAGCCCGGGCTCTGTGGCCAACCGTGCCGCGACACAACTCTCGACGGGAATCCGCAAGTCGGCGGGCGGAGTCCCGGGGCGAGGTCTTTCGCGGATGACGAGGACCGCACGATGCCGTGCCAACATGACGTCGGGGCCGAAGACGGCCGGGGGCCGCGGTGCTCGTGCAACCGGCGCCGGCTGGGGCACGGTTGCTGCGTGCGGCGGCCGTTTGCGCGGCAACCAGGGGAATCGCGACCTCAAAGACTGCTCGCGATGGTTGCGATGATCTCGTTCATCTCCCATTCTTCAAGCCCTTCTCCTGCTGTCGACGGGAAGAAGAGCGTGTTGTTCCAGTCATCGGCGATGTCCGCCCACGGGTACTCCTCGGGTGCGAAGATCAGGAGCCGCTTGGCGGAGTTCTCCATGAGCGACTCCCGGCTCTGCGCGTGCCCCCACAGCGCGAAGAGATCGTCGAGCGAACCAGGCACAACCCGTGGGTAGGTGTTCGCCTGGGTTTGCCGGGAGTCGCCAAGTCGGTGTGCCGGTGCGTCGGTGAAGATGACGATCACGTGCCGGCGGCGATCGAGCCCGGTTTCCCAGTCGGAGTGCATCGCGACAGCGAGCGCCTCGAGCCCGGATTCGGGCACGTCACCGCCACCGCTCGGCTCGAGCGACCGGACAGCGCCTTCGAACTCGTCGACCTGGGCGGGAATTCGCAGGAATCCGCTGTCGGACAACGCGTCGTCGGCTCGGTCGCCGAAATCGCGGAACGCGAGCACTTTGAGACGCAGGCTGCGGATCCCACGGCCCTTGGACTTCATCTCCTCGACGAGACGGCCGGGAAAGGACAGCGCGTTGTCTTTCACGTTGTCCAGCGTCGGCTTCATGCTCGCTGTGGCATCGATGCACAACACGATGTCGACGGCGTAGCCGAGGTCGGTTCCGGGCTGCTGATCGACGGTCATCGGGCTCCTTCCGCCGGCGTCTGGCCGGTGAGGTTGATACGGACACGGCTACGGGGCACTCGAGATGGCGGCCGGAGTGAGGCGAGCAGCGACAGGACGTCGCCGATTCCGGGCCTGGCCGTCGGATCGGCCCTCGTCATGGCGGCCAGGAGGGGCGCCCACCCAGAGGGAAGATTCGGGTGGAGTTGTAGGTCTTCGCCCGCCAGAACCGCGGCCGCCGGTGATTCGAACTGTGCTGGGAAAGCCGGTGGGGCACCGGTGAGGTACCCGTGGACGAGCAGCCCGAGGGCGAAGAGATCAACGGCCGTGGTCAGTTCCTTGGCCCTGCTTCCCTTGTCGCCGCGGAGGTAGCCGAGCCACTCGGGAGCCCCGTAGTACGGATTACCTCCGAGGACGTCTGCTGCCGGCGGGTCTCCGGAGACGTACGCGTCGTCGAAGTCGATCAGTTTCGCGACGCACAAGTCGCTGCGCTCGGGGGAGTGGAACAGGATGTTTTCCGGCTTGAGGTCTCCGTGAACGATCTTGCAGTCGTGGAGCAGCGCGACGCTCTCACACAAGGTGTGCAGCAGGATGTTGCGGTACTGCGGAGGCAGATCGGCCGGGTTCGTTTCCTTTGGCCGGATCCGGTCGGTCACTTTGTAGTACCGGGTGCCCTCGGCGAAGAAGTCTTTTGTCAGCACCAGGTTCCCGGCGCGCCGGTGGTCTGCGCGCAGCAACCGGGACAGCTTCTCGTGGTGGCGCTCGAAGCGTCGGCACTCGGCGAGCCGTCGCTTCTTGTCCGCCACGCTGCCCATCGAGTCGGGGCGAGGTCGTTTGGGATCGAGATACTCCTTGATGAAGAAGTCCGAGCCGTCCTTCCGGGCGAATGCCCACACGCATTTCCCGGCGTTGGTGTTCGACGGGCGTGTGATGATCTCGTAGCCGTTGACGATTTCTCCCTTCTTCACGAATCACCCTTTCCGTGCTGGGGAAGTCGTCGTTCGTAGTCGTCGCGGTAGGTGAGCCACGAGCGCGTCCTGGTCTCGACGAGCGCCGCACGTCCGCTTGCGGTCGCGCGGCGCATCGGTTCTGCGTGTTCCTCGCGCAGTCGGTCGAACCGCTGGCGGAAACTCGCCCGTAGTGCTGAGAAGTCCTCGAAGCCGAGTGCGACTATCGCGATGGAGGCGTCGTCTTTTGTGTACGACACCACTTGTTCCGACAGCAGGACCGACCAGTGCATCGCGTCTTGCGCCGCGAGCAACGTTTCCCACAGCTTGTATTCGAACTCTGCGGGAGTTCCGACGTAGCCGAAGAAGCCGTCCGTGGCCGTGACGAGGATGCACGGGAACCGGGCACCACCTCGCCACCCATTGACCGTGAACCTGCCGCCCGCATGAACCATGTTGGTCATCGGCGGGTCCTGGAGCAGGAGGTACAGGGCGTCGCCGGACTCGGTGTCGTCGACGCTCAGTTGCTGCAGGCCCACTCGTGGTTCCGCCACGTAGCATCGTGAATCCCCTGCCCACAGCACCTGCCACGCGACCTCGCCGGGGGAGAGATCGAACGCGAGACCGGCGAACGTGCTCGGGAGCTCGCGACGCAACCGGCCGCGCATCCTCTGGTTCTGGAGGACGCCTGCCGGCAGCCGGACGCTGATGTGCGCCGCGAGGGCCTCGGCAGAGGCGTCCGCCGAGTTGTCCGTGAACCACTCCTCGACGAGTCCTCGAACGCGACGGGATGCCAGCCACGCCTGGGTCCGCGTCTGTCCGGACTGCGTGCGCCCGACCGCGGCGCGGCCGGCGCCGCCCACTCCGTCGAAGACAGCGAGTAGACCGGACGCGCTCGGCCGGTGGTAGAGCACGAGGGGATCGGCGTCCTCGCCTTCGCCGACGATCCGCTCAGTCCATACCGCGACGGCCGTGAACGCATCGTCGACGTGGTGCCAGAGGCGGGCATTGCCTCGGGCACCCGGGTGGATGTCCATCGGATCTGCCTCAGCCTTCGCTCTCCGAGGCGGACGGGCGCATGGTCCCTCGCACTCGGCCGGAGACCTTCGGGCTTGGCGAGGGTTCGGCCGACGCAGGGGGCGGCTCTTCGGCCTTCTCAGCGGGTTGCGGAACGTTCCCCTCGACCACTTTGGCCTCTTCGATCGCTGCCTTGGCGCGGGACTCGATCCCATCGCGAAGCTTGCGCCGCTTGCCGGGTCCGGCCTTGCTGCGGTCGAAGAACTCGCCGAGTACCTGTTCGCGTACCTCCGAGGCGCTGAACTCCTCCATCTCGCTTCCCGTGAGCGCCCGCAGCACGTCGATCTTCGCTTTGGTTTCAGCCGCTCGATCGGCCCGTTCCCGGTCCAGGAGCGCCATCGGGTCGCCATCGTCGATCGACATGATGTGGGCGAGCATGTCCTCGCGGCTGCCGCCGGCGATGGGCCGCATAGAGTCGAAGGTCAGCTTGCGAACCCGGATCTTCCGTTGTTCGGTCACGAAGTCTTCCGCATCGACCATCACCACCGACACCGAGTAGCTGCTGAGCCGCACGGTCGACGAGTCCCGCGCGGTGTTGAGCCGGGCTGAGATCGCGTTCTCCGCGTCGGCGGGCTGAAGCACGTCGAAACGTGCTGCCGTTGCTCGGATGATCGAAGTGAGGGAGGGCCGCAGTGCCGCGGTCAGGTCGGTGACGCAGTCGCGGGCGATGGCTATCGGGTCGGTGATCTGGCACGCGCACTGGACAGAGACGGTGAAGGGAAACACCGGGTCCGAACTTGCGGCTGTGACGCTGAAACCCAGTCCTCGCGTCGCGATGTCGATCAGGTGCATCCTGCGGTAGCGGCCGAGCCGTGCCTCGGGCACGCGCTCGCCGTGGTTCACCACCAGCGGAGCGCCTTCGGTTCGCTCGAGCACCATCGCGGTACCCAGCTCGGGGGAACGCAGAGGAGAGGTCAAGCGCATCCTCGGGAGGTCCAAGCGCTGGAGGATTGGGTTGTAGGTCAGGTTCATGAAGCTTCCTTCTCGACGTCGACGAGGATGTCGTGGAACTCGGCGGCTTTGGCGGACGAGTCGTGGGGATCCTGGGCCCAGCCGCCGAGCAGGTGGAGGATTCGTTCGAAGTCCGTCGTCCCGCGCTCGGCGATGCCGGCGAGGACGTCGAGCACCGGATCGAACGCAGCGGTGTCCCGATCGGCGAAACGGATCCAAGCGCGAAGCGCGGTGGCAGCGAGGTCGCGGGCGGACGAGTCGCCCAGCGCGCGGCCCCACAGCTCGGCGAGGGGGTCTCGGTGTCGCGATTCCTCCCGCATGAGCAACGGGTAGCCGCGCACGTCGTCCTCGGGCAGTACTGCGAAGGCGAACATCGTGAGGGCCTTGGCCACGGACGCTCCGTCGTCGGCTCGATTGGTCCACTCCAGCAGTGCCTGCAGGACCTCGTCAGCGCGTCCCGATTCGAGAAGGGCTTGAGTGCTGATCGCAACCGCGTCCAGCAACCTCCAGTCCTCCACGTGGATGAGAGTGCGCAGGACTCGCAGAGCGCGGCTCGGATCGTCGAGGCCTAGCTGACCGCCCACCGCCAGGCCTGCGGTCATCGGCAGACTCGGGCTTCTGCCTGCTCGCGCGAACTCTGCCCACTGCTCGATGTAGGTCCAGGCGGTTTCCGTATTCCCGCTGAGCGTGCCCGCCACGTTGAGCCCGTGTGCGGCGCTCTGCCGCAGAGCGGGCGACTGCGACGCCGCCCAAGGCAGGAGGTACGTGTGCACACCGTGTCCGAAATCGGTGTTCGCGAGGATGCCGGCTGCCTGCGACGCCCTGGCGCGTACTTCCACGTCGGTGTGTTCGGCGAGGCTCTTGAGCCAGTCCAGGATCTTCGGCCTGGCTCCGTCGAGCTCGAACCACGTCACGCCCAGGACAGCGACGCGAAGCCGAGCCGATTTGAACCTCAACCGGCGCACTTCGCCGTTTGACTCGGACCCTGCCACGAGTTCGAGCCATCCGCGTTCCGCGAGGATGCGCCTGAGATAACGAACGCTGAGCGTGCCCGGGTTCGTGGTGAGCTGCTTGTGGAGAGCAGTGGCCGCGTCGGCGACGTTGAGGTAATCGGCGGTCTCGAGCACGGCGGTAGCGAGGACGAGCGCGATCTCGGCGGCATCCGGACCGCGGCTGAGCCACTCGAGGACCTGGCCGTCCGGATCACTGAGCTTTTCGACGGCTTTCTCAACGTCTTCCCCGGCCCGCACTGCTTGGACAACCGTCGCAGCCACCCTGCATGCG
The DNA here is from genome assembly GCF_042896185.1 of Amycolatopsis sp. NPDC001319. NCBI lineage: Bacteria > Bacillati > Actinomycetota > Actinomycetes > Pseudonocardiales > Pseudonocardiaceae > Amycolatopsis > Amycolatopsis sp. NPDC001319. The sequence goes on from NZ_JBIAWY010000004.1 coordinate 57,105, forward strand.
AACTGTGGGTCGTCACGGTCTTCCAGCAGTTCGGAGAGGCCGTCTGCGGCCAGGTGCTCGTCGAGTTCGGGAGGTTCCAGCCACGGTAGTTCGCCGGACACCCATCGCCGAACGATTTCGTCGGGATGGGGAAGTTCCAGCTCTTCGACGACGAACTCGGCACGCCTCGAAGCAGTGGCGAGAGACCCGGTGACCGGACTGGTCACCACCACGAGGTAGCTCCCATCCGCCGCGAGGCGGTCGGAGATCTTCGTGAGCCAATCGTCGGTGAGCTTGTCCGCTGCGAACTTGCCGCCGCCTCCGGCCTGGTCCACCACGAGATAGCCGCTTCGCGGGTGAGGGACCCGCCAGCTCGGATTTCCCAGCATGGCGTTGTTGACGCGGTATACCTGCGGGTTGTCACCCAGGACCTCGCTCAACGTTCCGAGCGCCCGAGTGAGGCGACCCGTGCCCGCCGCGTCGGCGATGACGAGGAGGTTCGTTTCCTTCAGTCGTTCGACGCCGTCGCCGAAGTCGGGTGGCGCCACGAAGTACCTCGTCGCGCTCGCGGCGTCCAGCAGTTCGGTCCGCCCTCTTGCCGAACGTCGGGAGTTGCTCCGTCCTCCAGGACCAGCGACGAAGTCACCGTCGACCATGATGTCGCCGTGGAAGATGTTGAGGGTGCCGGCACCGGCCAGCCGTTCTTCCGCCTCGGATATGATCTCGGTGAACCGTCCGTTGGACAGCTCAGAGGCTTCGCCGCGCAGGCCCTTGACCGCCTCGTCGCGGCTCGAGATCGTATTGATGTCCTTTATGGACTCTTTGGGTTCTTCGTCGATTGGGCTCGCGGGTTCCTCGGTTTCCGGCTTGGACGGTGTCTCTTCGCTCACGGCTTAGCTCCGCTGGGCTCTCGGGTTTCGGGTGGTCACCAGAGGTGAAGGTCAGCCGAACCTGGGTCCGGCGTGGAAGTCGCCTCGGACGTCGATGTGGCCGTACTGGTTGACTACGCCACCCTTGGATGCGTGCGCGGTGAACTGACCTCGGGACGGAGGTGCGGTTGGTGCGGGCAGGTCCGGGATCAACTCCCGCAGGCGGGCGGCGAGCCGGTCGATGTCCGGCTTGGCGTTGCGGAAGTGGATCGAGATGTCCTGAAGGGCCGGCAGCATGCGAAGTGGTTCTGGCAGCTGCTCCGCGCTGACCCTCGGCGCGTCCATGCGCACGGGGATGACTCGTTTGCCGAGGTCAAAAGCGGTCGTGATCTCGCGCCGGACGAAATCGCGCGGGTCGTCGACGAAACGTTCTCCCGCGGCGTTCTTGGCGTCCAGCCAATTGCGACCCATGACGACGAGCACGGCCGACGACGCCCCTACCGCTTTGAACATGTCCTTCTCCCAGTCGGATCCGGGAGCGATCGATTTCGAGGCGAAGAAGACGGCCTTCGAGCCAAACGCTTGCGAGAGTTCCTGGTCGAGCAATGCCACTCCGAACCGCTCGTCGGCCGTGCGGTAGCTCAGGAAGATCTGGTTCAACTAGGGGCCTTTCGTGGTCACGGGTGTGCGCCTGGAGGTCGGCAGGCGTCACCGCATGGGACTGTCGGTCCGGGATAGGGAGCAATTTTTGGCGGCCAGTCGGCCGCTTGACAAGCCCTACCAGGCGGTAGGCGTTCGTTTCCTGTTTCCAATCGGTGAGTGGTGTGGAGACGTTTGTGACATCTGGGCAGGTGTTGTTCGGGTTCGCGAACCGATGTCGCACGAAACCGCCGCGCCGGAGCGGTTTTTTCACTAACATCGGGAAGGTTTGGACCTCTGTCTCCTGTTTCCGGAATCGAGTGGGAACACCCATCAGGTTCCTCTGGGAGCAGGGAGGATGGACGATGGTCAGCAGAGAAGGGCGGTGCACGGATGTCTTCCCTGCCAGAGACTTTCGGGTCGAGGCTTCGAGCATTGCGGGTGGCTGAAGGGCTTTCGCTCAGCGAGTTCGCGCGCCGGCTCTACTACAGCAAGGGTCATGTGAGCCGGATCGAGACCGGCGCGCAGTCCCCGTCGTCGGAGTTCGTGCGCAAGTGCGATGCCGAACTGTGCGCCGGGGGCGAACTGATCGCGCTGGCGAGTGGGGCAGTGAGACCACCGCGCGCGGCCGCGTCCAAGTCTGCTGAGGAAGAGGTGTGGTTGATGACGATGATGCCCGACGGGGGTGTCGCGTTCAGTCCGGTCGCGCGACGCGACGTCCTGCTCGGAGGGATGGCCGTGATCGCCGGTCTCAAGGTGTCCGGAACCGGCGTCGTGTCAACGAACGCCGAGGCGCAGCTCCTCCACCACCGGCGCTTGTTCGACGCGGCCCGGGACCTGGGTCAGTTCTCGTCGCCGGACATCGTGCTGCCGATGTTGATCGGGCAGGCACAGGCGTTGCGGACGCTCGCGGCGCAAGTCGGCGGGCGGACGCTGCCCGCCGTGGCTTCGTTGGCGGCTCGCACGGCGGAATATGCGGGCTGGATGGCACAGGAGTCGGGTGACGACACCTCCGCAGCGTGGTGGACCTCGCGGGCAGTCCAGGTCGCAGGTGTGGCGGGCGACGACTTCTTGTCGAGCTACGCACTGGTGCGCCAAGCACTGATCACGATGTACCAGGGAGACGCATCGGCAACGGTCTCGCTGGCGCAACAGGCGCAGCGACAGAAGAACGTGCCCGCGCGGATCCTCGGGCTGGCCGCCCAGCGAGAGGCCCAGGGGCACGCCCTGGCCGGCGACCTTGACTCGTGCCTGCGCGCCTTGGATCGGGCGCGAACGCATTTGCAGGACCCGGACGGTGCGCCGGATGGACCGGTGATCGGGACGTCCCACGTCTCCGACCCCATTTCCGTCGCGACTGGCTGGTGCCTCTACGACCTCGGGCGGCCGGCGGAGGCCGCTGAGGTCCTCGACCGTGAGCTGGCCAGGATCCCCACCGTCGCCATCCGGTCCCGTACCCGGTTCGGCGTCCGGTTGTGTCTCGCGTTCGCCGCGTCCGGACAACTGGAGCAGGCGTGCCGCCTCGCGCGCCCGCTGCTCGGCCAGATCGCCCAGCTCGGATCCGCGACGGTGCTCGCCGACTTGCGCCGGTTCGCCGTCCTGGTGCGTCGGTGGCCCGCCCACCCCGAGGTCAGGGCACTGGAACCGGAACTGACCATCGCGCTTGGCCGATCGAGGTGACCTGGCAGAAGGAGCAGGTCGCCACCAGGCTGAGGCGTTGCCGAAAGCGAGCAGGCAGAACACCCCGAACGTGCGCACGATGACCGTTCGAATGACCGAATACGGCCGCGATCGGGAACGCCGGCGCCGGACCCGCGCGCTGCTCGGCGTTGGGTACGTGGCCGGGCTGTCGGCGTTGCTGGGGTTCAAGATCGGCTGGGTGCTCGCCGTGAGTGTGCTGCTCGGGTTGCTCGTCTTGGTCTACGCGGTGTTGACGGTCGTCGTGCGGGGAGAACGGCGGTGGGAACGACGGCGGCGCGACGCGGGGGCCGAGCCGTCGTGGCCGGCCCAGTTGCCCGTGGTGGCGGCGCGGCTCCTGGGGGCCGCGGCGCCCGGACGGCATGCGCGAAGGGTCGACGAGGTCGGCGAGCTGCTCGGGCGATTGTCGTTGTCGAGCGAGGGGTTGAGGTGGGACCCCAGGGAAGGCGACCGCGGACGTGGCGTCGGCTCGCTGGTGTTCGACCGATCCTGGGCCGCGGAGGTGGTGGCGCTGTGGGGTCCGGGTCGCCAGGGTTGCCTGACGCTCGCGCATCCCGAAGGAACCGCGATCGACATCTGGATCCGGCATCCCGCCGACCTCCGGCAGGCGTTGGCCGCCGGTTCGCGATGAGTTCGGGTAACCCGAAAGGCCACCGTGATCATGGGGTGCGGCGGTTCAGGAAGACAATCGCCGTCTTCGACGCTCGGTGGGCGTGCGTACTGACCAATGTGGACTGAGGTGTGACCGCCCTGGCTCCCGCAGAATCGGGAACCAAGCAGCGAAAAACGGGCATGGCGCGCATGAGTAACCCGAAGCGGGAACCGAGTCGCACGGTCCGTCAGAGCACGGCGAGCCGGTCCACCAGCAGTTCCACCCGCTTCTCGGTGTGTTCCGGTGGCAGCCGTCCCGCTCGGGTCAGGGTGGCCAGTCCGTGCAGGGCCGCCCAGAACACCTCGGTGAACAGTCCCGGGTGGACACCGGGGCCGGCGACCTCGCCGAGACACTCCAGCAGGGCGGCGAAGGCGTCCTTCAGGGGCTCGGGGGTGTCGTCTTTCGCGAACGTCAGGCCGCCGTCGAGCTGGAACATGGCGTCGTAGACCGCGGGGTTGTGCTCGGCGAAGGCGAGGTAGGCGCGGGCGAGGGCGGTGACCCGGGCGCGGGGGCCGTCGGCGGCCGAGGTCGCGGCCCGCAGCGTCGCGGCCATCTCGGTGGCGCCCTCGAGGGCCACGGCGCCGATGATCTCGCGCTTGCCCCGGAAGTGGCTGTAGAGGACCGGCTGGCTGTACTCGATGCGCTGGGCGAGCAGGCGGGTGGTGACCGCGTCCCAGCCCTGCTGCTCGGCGACCTCGCGGGCCGTCGCCACGATGAGGCGTTCGCGGTCCGCCCGTTCCCGTTGCTTGCGTTCCTGTACCGACATGGGTTGAGCCTAGCACTGCTAGACAAACGAGCGGCAGTAGTACTAGCGTTGCTCCATCATCTAGCAACACTAGATCCCCGGAAGGTCACCATGCTCAGCGCACTCGAGGTCTTCACCACCGTGGTCGTCGGCCTGATGGTGGGGGTGGAGTTCTCCGTCGCCTTCGTCATCAACCGCATCCTCGACGGACTCCCCGACGACAGCGGCCAGCTCGGCCGCGCCCACGGGGGCCGGATGCTCGGCGCCCTCATGCCGTTCTGGTACATCGGCTCGCTCGTCCTGAGCGCCGTCTGGGCCGTCGCCGGCTGGCAGCACCCGGGCACCGGCCTCGTCGTCATCGGCGCCGCGCTGCTGATCGTCAGCGTGCTCATGTCGGTCCTGCTGCTCGTCCCGATCAACAACCGGGGCAAGACCTGGACCCCCGAGAACCGGCCCCCGGACTGGAAGGAGCAGATGAACCGCTGGGACCGCTTCCACTACGCCCGCGTCGGCGTTCTCGTCGCCGCCTTCGCCGTGCTGGTCACCGCCCTCACTTGAGCCCGCGGGGCCCACCGGCCCGGTCGTCAAGACACGGGCGCCAGCGATACCCACTGACCGATAGCGAGAGGAAGTGCCGAGAATGGCCAACCTGCAGAGCCTGGACCCGAGTACGCCGATGTTCGCGCAGTTCAAGGAGAAGACCGGACCCATCGTCCTGGTCAACACCTTCTTCGTTCCGAAGGAGGGGGCTGAAGCGTTCCTGGCCCTCTTTCGGAGGCAGGCGGAGTTCATGAAGGCTCAGCCGGGATTCGTCTCCCTGCAGATGCACAAGGGAACGGCGGACAGTCGACTTCTGATGAACGTCGCGGTCTGGGAGTCGACCGCGGCTCTCGCCACGGCGTTCGGCAGCCCCGAATTCCAGCGCATGGCGGCGGAGTTCCCAGACGACATCGTGTCGTACCCGCACATCTTCGAGCAGATCGACGTATGACACGGCGGTTGTAGCCGGGGAGGGCAGCCGGACAAGCTCTGCCTTTCCCCGGTCAGTCACGCATCCATGCACCATGCCGGCTCGCCGACCGCCTGGCACTGTCCTGACACGGAAAACCCCTTACCCGCCCTCACCTTCCCGGGGAACCAGCACGTGGTGGTGAGGTGTGCCGCGTGCGCGGTCACCTGTGCGCGGTGCTGGGCTGCGCTGTCCAACGGGGAATCGAACCCCTGCGTTGCCCGCCACGCGCCAGGTGCCGGATTGGCCGCCGGCTCGGCTTGTGCTCGCTTTCCCCGGGGCGGTTACCTGCTTCCGTGCCGCCGGTCAGTGGAGGAGGTCGGCCTCCCAGTTGGTGCGCTGGATGTCGATGTCGAGGTGGCGCAGTTCGAGGGCGACGCGGTCGGCCTGCTCGCGCAGGTCGGCCACCGGGAGGGCGGCCAGCTGCCTCAGCTCGGACCGCAGCTGGCGCCCCATCGCCTGCCCGCGCCCAGCCGCGGCGTCGGCCGCTGCGGTGAGCACGGAGTGGCGCAGGCGCAGCACGTCGCGGCGGGCGAGGGCGTCGGTGACGGTGCCGTCGCCGAACGGGGTCTGCGCGTTGGTCCGGTTGATGCGGCGGATCAACGTCTCGAGTTCGGTGAGGACGGTCCCGGCCTCGGTGAGCAGCTCGGCCGCGTCCTCGGACGGTGGCTCGCCTTCCTGGTAGCGGGCGCTCGCGACGATCCGTGTGCGCAGCTGCTCGATCCGCTTTGCCGCGTCAGCACGCAGCGCCAGTGCCTCCGCGAGCTTCATCTCCTCGCTCATGCCGCGAGAGTAACGGCGATCAACTTCGGTTCCTACTCTGGCCTGGCGCATCTCGACGGCGGCCAGAGCCGCGACGACTTTGCCGAAGTGACAGCCGCGGCCCAGCGCGGACCACACGACGTGATCGCGCTCTGGCACGACCTCGACCACCTGGCCGGAGTCCTGCGGCTGCTGGCATTCCTCGACCTACCCACCAGGCCTGCTCGGTGAGTCGGCCCCGTGGACGTGTCCGTAGGCGATCCGCATGGTCCAGACCGAATCGTGGGTGTCGCCGGTCTGCTGCCCTTGATCCTCACCACGCCAGTGGTGGCGTCCGGCGTGCCGGAGCAGTGGTCGACCGGACCGTTCACCGCGCAGGTCGCGGTCAGGGCCGGGGACGTCAACGGCGACGGCAAGGACGACCTCGCCGGCTTCAACGCCTTGCAGAACGCGTGCTACGTGAAGCTGTCGACCGGCTCGGGCTTCCAGCCGCAGCAGGATTGGAGCCTGTGCGCGAACAGCCTCGACGACAGTCCGTACTACGGACACTTCCTCGGCGACGTGGACAACGACGGCCGCGCGGACGCCATCACGGTCCGGCCGCACACGATTGCGACCCCGAGCGTGCGGGGCATCTTCGTGGGGAGGTCGCGCATCTACTACCCCGGCGACGAACGGTTCGAGTTCCCCACACAGTGGCTGGACAACAACATCGCCGGCGACCAGGCGAACCTGACGGCGGACCTGGACGGCGACGGGGACACCGACGTGATCGGCTTGTCCGCCGGGACCCCAGCACTGGCGGCCAGGTCGAACGGCACCACGATGCTGCCATTGACAGCGTGGGGTCCGGACACCCTCCGCGGAGAGAAGGTGACACTGGCGGCGGACGCGACCGGTGACGGCCTGGCCGATTGCATCCTCGTCGACTCGGACGGCACGCGCGTGGTGCCGGCCACCACCGAGACCCGCTGGTTCGTCACCCTGCCGCAGCAGTGGTCGACCGCGCCGTTCCACGGCACCAAGAAAACCTTCACCGGGGACATCGACGCCGACGGCAAGGCCGACCTCATCGCCGTCAACGACACCGACGTGCGGGTCATGCGCTCCACCGGCACGGGCTATTCCGTGCCCGAAGTGTGGTACGCGGGCTCGTTCTCCGGCACGAGGGACACCCTCACGGCCGATGTGGACGGTGACGGCGATACCGACCTCGTCGCGGTGAACGACACCGACATCTGGGTGTTGCGCTCGCAGTAGGACTCAGGAGTCCAGCACGACATCCGACGCCTGTGCCGTGGGCCGACTCAGGCTTGCCGGGTGTGGCGTTCGTGTCGGGTCACCCTTCGCGAGTTTCGATCGGTAACCCCTTCGAGCCGTAAATCCGCAGGTCAAGAGGCTCGAAGGGACTACCGATGCTTCGGGGTTGTGGGGCCGGAGAGACTCGAACTCTCACTGGCACGGACCTAAACCGTGTGCCTCTGCCAATTGGGCTACGGCCCCGGGAAAGCCGGGAGAATCGTAGCGCGCGCCACGTTCGGGGTGGCTCGGCGTGGTCAGTGGCGGTGGTGGGGGTGTCGTCCTCTAACGTGGGCGCCTACAGTCCGACGCGGCGAGGAGGGCACGTGGCTCGCGACCCCGAGACCATCGAGCGTGAGATCGAGCAGGCCAGGACGGCGCTGGCGGCGACGCTCGACCAGCTGGGCACCAAGGCCAACCCCCAGAAGCTCGCGGACCAGGCCAAGAACGGCATCCGCGCGAAGCTGGACGACCCCAAGGTCAAGTACCCGCTCATCGGCGTGGGGGCGTTGATCCTGGCGCTGCTGGTCCGCAAGCTGTTCCGCTGATCCACCCACACGTTTGAGCGGGCCCGGGGAACCGGGCCCGCTCAAACGTATCGACGAAGCGGCGAGTGTCAGGCGCGCGGGGAGACCGTCGGCTTCGAGGTGGGGACGGCGGGCGTCTCCTCGGCCTTGCGGTCTTCGACTTCCTTCGGCAGCTGCTTGCTCGGCGGGAGCTGAGGCTTGGCCGCAGCGGGAGCGGCGGCAGCCGGCTTCGAAGACCCCGACGGCGGGACCTCCAGCGGCTCGATGTCCGGCAGGGTGAGCCGCGCGGCCATGTACGAGCTCGTGAACTCCAGGGCGCTCCCGTTGAGCAGGTGCACGACCGTAGGTCGCCCGTCCGGGGCGAGCTCGTCGACGAGCTGGTCCGCGCGGTCACGCGCGGCGATGATGCCCGGCGCCTTCGCGGTCCGTTCCCCGCCACGGCCGCTGACGGTGATCGTCCAGTCGTCGTTCTCGTGCGCGTACGTCGCTGTGATCGTCTCCACCACTACCTCACCCCTCTCGCCATCAGCATGCGTCACTGGCCGAGACTCGGCCACCGCACACTCATGACGCGATTTCTGCGCCCCCGCGCAACCCGCGACTGTCCATCAGTCTTTCTACAGGGTTCTCGATACCGTAAAGAAACTCTGTGTCACAAGACACGAGAGGGGATTCGCACTGAGTGACGACCGAATGGCCTAGTGCGCGTGCATGTTCACGCGCACGTCAGCGGGCGCGTCGTGACAGTCCGGACCAGAGCATGTCCATTGCGTAGTCGGTCGCTATGTCAGGAGTCACGTCCGGGAACCGCTCGCACCAGATCGCGAGACGCTCGCACGCGCCGACCACGAACTCGGCCGACGCCTCGGCGCGGAGCTCGTCGTCGAAGTACTCGCTCATCACCGCCACGATCAGGTCCGTCTGCTGCCGCCGCGTCTGCTCGATCTCGTCGGCCGCCGGCGTGCCGATCAACGCCATCTCGTGCCGCAGCAGCGACCAGGCCTCCCGGCGCTCGCGGATGAAGACGAAAAACGCCAGCAGCCCGCGCCGCAGCGCGTCCTCGGCGGAAACCGCGCCCACCGTCGCCTGCTCGGTCGCCTCGCGCAGCGCCGCCCGCGACTGGCGGATGCACGCCAGCAGCAGGCCTTCCTTGGAGTGGAAGTACTCGTACAGCATCGGCTTCGACACGCCCACGAGCTCGGCGATCTCGTCCATCGACGCCGCCCCGTAGCCGCGCTCGGTGAACACCCGCTCGGCGACCTCGATCATCTGCCGTTCGCGCTCGGCCCGGGGCACGCGCTTGCGTTTCGCGGTGGTCACGGCAACACTCTACCGCCGGTAACCTACTCCAAGTAGGATGGACTTCGGGTAACACTAAACGGGAGGGCGCATGGGCAACCGCACCGAGACCGGGGTGATCGTGGTCGGGACCGGGTTCTCCGGCCTGGGCATGGCCATCCAGCTGCGCAAGGACGGCCGCGAGGACTTCGTGATCCTCGAGAAAGCCGACGACGTCGGCGGGACCTGGCGCGACAACAGCTACCCCGGCTGCGCCTGCGACATCCCGTCGCACATGTACTCGTTCTCCTTCGAGCAGAACCCCGGCTGGTCGCGCGCCTACTCGCCGCAGCCCGAGATCTGGAGCTACCTGCGCGGCGTCGCGGAGAAGTACGGCCTGCGCCGCTTCCTGCGCTTCGGCCAGGAGATGACCGGCGCGCGCTGGGACGCCGACGAGAACCGCTGGCACGTGAGCACCAAGTCGGGCGACGAGTTCGTCGCCAAGGCCCTGGTCGCGGGCGTCGGCGCGCTGCACCGGCCGCAGATCCCGCACCTGCCCGGCATCGAGGACTTCGCCGGCCCGGCCTTCCACTCCGCGCAGTGGGACCACGGCGTCGACCTCACCGGCAAGCGCGTCGCCGTGATCGGCACGGGCGCGAGCGCGGTGCAGTTCGTGCCGCAGATCGTGGGCCAGGTCGAGCAGCTCACGCTCTTCCAGCGCACCCCGCCGTGGGTCATGCCGAAGGCCGACCACGACATGCCCGGCTGGGCCCGCGGCCTGTTCAAAGCCGTACCGCTCGCGCAACGCGCCTACCGCGACGTCCTCTACTGGATGCTCGAAGCCCGGGCCATCGGCTTCAACGGCCAGCCGTGGGTGATGCAGCTCGGCCAACGGATCGCCAAGCGCAACATCGACCAGGCCGTGGCCGACCCGGCCCTGCGCGCCAAGCTGACGCCCGGCTACACCATGGGCTGCAAGCGCGTGCTGATCTCCAACGACTACTACCCGGCCCTGGCCAGGGACAACGTCGACGTGGTCACCGAAGGCGTCGCCGAGGTCCGTGAGCACAGCGTGGTCGACGCGGCCGGTGTGGAGCACGAGGTCGACGTGATCATCTACGGGACCGGGTTCCACGTCACCGACGCGTTCGACACGCTCGAGATCGTCGGGCGCGAGGGGCGCAACCTGGCCAAGGAGTGGGCGACGGAGGGGATGCGCACGCACCTCGGCATCACCGTCAACGGCTTCCCGAACCTGTTCTTCCTGCTCGGCCCGAACACCGGCCTCGGCCACAACTCCGTGGTGTTCATGATCGAGTCCCAGATCTCCTACATCGCGCAGGCGCTGCGGCTGGCCGGCGACCGCGCGATCGACCCGCGGCCGCAGGTGCAGGAAGCGTTCAACACCGACGTACAGCGCAAGCTCGCGAAGGGCATCTGGACGCGGGGCGGCTGCAAGAGCTGGTACCTCGACGCGAAGGGCGTGAACCGCACCATCTGGCCCGGCTTCACGTGGCGGTACTGGCTCGACACCCGCACGGTCCGGCGGGAGGACTACGAACTGCTGGGCTGACGAACGAGGGGTACGAAGGGGACTTTCGCGGCAGGGGAGGAGGCGCGAAAGTCCCCTTCGTAGCTTGTGGGGAGGGTAGGAGCGCGCGCCGAACAAGCCCACGGACGACGGTGGGCGTGCTCGGGTCAGGGATGAGGGGTGGCGGGGGCTTTCGCGACCCTCGACAACGCGAAAGCCCCCGGCCGGGACCGGCGAAACGGTCCGGGTCGGCTCCGCCCGCGGCTCAGGCGGGCGCGAGTTTGCGCAGGTGGCTGATCAGGTCGACGACCGGCAGGTCGCACAGCTCGGCCATCCGCTCGAGCGCGGGCAGGTCGAGCGACACTTCGGCCGGGCTCGAGCTCAACGTGGTCGCGCCGGCTCCCGGGTCGCCGCGGCGCAGCCGGTCCTCGGCCCAGCGGCGCAGCGGCAGCAGTTCGGGCGAGGCCTCGGCCACCACTCGCCGCAGGTCCACCCGCACGCGTCCCGGCTCTTCCACGAACACCCGCCGGTGCACCTTGGCCAGCAGGTCCTGGGGCAGCTCGTCCATCGCGACGCACAGCTCGACCAGGCGCACCACGGAACACTGCCGTGTGCCCAGCTCGTACGTCGCCAGCGTCTGCAGGGAGATCTCACTCTGCAGATGCGTGTTCAGCTCCTTGCGCGTCCACCCTCGCCTGCGCCGGAGCTTGCGGAGCTCGTCACCGAGTATCCGCTGGTAGTGCTCAGCGTCGATCACCACTTCCTCGTCCCCTGCCCTGCTCACGCTCTCACACGCGGCGTCCGCTCTCGTGACTGCGAACGCGTGCGCGTCTCACGTGTATGAAAGTGGGCAGTGCGCTTTTCCTTACGCGGTTTCGGCCAAGTCTTTGGTGACGATTTCGCAGACTGCTCCGAACGGACGAACCGCAGTGCGCTGAACAGGTCAGTTGACGCAGGGAACGCCGTTGGCGGTGATCGGTTTCTGGTCGTCACCGGCGGCCGGCGGGGGCGCCGCGGGCGAAGACGCGGGCGCGTTGGCCGAGCCGGCCGGTGCGCCGGAGCCGGCGTTGTCGGTGCTCGGCTGGTAGTCCGAGCCGAGGAACACCATCACGTGACCGGCGTCGACGCTCTTGTCCTCCTGCACCGTGGCCTTGGTGCCGAGGGCGTCGGCCACGGCGTTGCCGGAGTCCTCGCCGCCGGAGGGCACCCAGATCACGGTGGTCTTGCGCGAGGTCGCGTTGGCCGTGTCGCCCGCGGTAAAGCCCTTGTCGCTGAGCTGCTTCGACACGCTCGCCGCCAGGCCCGTGCGGCCCGAGGCGTTGCGGACGTCGACCGTGATGCCCTTGTTCGCGTCGTTCGCCGGCGGTGCCGCGGCTTGCTGCCCGGGCTGCGGACCGGCGAGGCCCTGCACGAACTTCTTCACGGCCTGCGGGTCGACCTTGATGGCGTCGCCGTCGCTGGGCGTCTTGTACGCGACGTCCTCGACCGGGATCGTGCGGAACTCGAGCTGCCCGCCGGTGAGGCCCTTCATCTGCTGGGCGAAGCTGAAGATGTCCCAGTTCTGGTTGAGGACCACCGACTTCTTGATGGCGTCGATGAGCGCGTTGAGCTTGCCCGGGTCGGTGAGCGTGCCGGCCGAGAGCACCTTGCGCGCCATGCCGGCCATGAACACCTGCTGGCGCACCACCCGGTCGAGGTCGCCGCGCGGCAGGCCGTGGCGCTGCCGGACGAACTCCAGCGCCTGCACCCCGGAGATCGTGTGCACGCCCTTGGTGAACTTCGCGCCGGAGTAGGAGTCGTCGACGTTGTTGTTGAGGCACACGTCGACGCCGCCGATGGCCTGCGTGATATCGCTGAAGCCGAGCAGGTTGATGGCCGCGTAGTTGTCGATCGTCGAGCCGGTGAGCGCCTCGACGGTGCTGATCAGCTCTTTCGCGCCGGCCTGGTTGGCCTTGACGTCGAGCTCCTTCGGGTCCGTCACGCCCTGCTGCTGCAGGTCCTTGCGGGCCTGGAGCATCGCGCGGGCGTACGCGGAGTTGATCTTGTGCTCGCCGTAGCCGGGGATGTTCACGTAGGAGTCGCGCGGCAGCGAGATCGCAACGGCCTTGCTGCCGTCGTTCGGGATGTGCACGAAGATCAGCGAGTCGGTGTTGAGTTCACCGTCGGCCTCGCCCGCGCGCAGCTGGGCGAGCAGCTGCGGGGAGAGCGGGTTGCCCTGCGCGTCGGTGCGGCTGTCGAGGCCGACCAGGAGGATGTCGCGTGCGCCGTCGGCGGGCTGGTCGCCGCCCGACTGTGGGTTGATCACGTCGGCGTAGTTGAGGCCGTTGACCAGGCCCTGCAGCGACGCCCACGCGTAGCCGGTGAAGGCCATGACCAGCAGCGACACCACGGCGAGGGTGATCTTCGCGCCCCGGTGCGAGCCCCGCCGGCTCGAGCGCCGCGGCGGCGGCCCGGACCGGCGCCGCGGCGGACGCGACGGCCGGTGCTCGGCGTCTCGGGGGCCGCGCGGTTCAGCCCGGTCACGCGCAGGTGGCGGCATCCGGCGTCCGCTCGCGCTCCCCGGCGGGTCCTGCCAGGGGCGGGCGGGGCGTCGGCCACCTTGCCCGTTCCGAGGCGGGTGATCCACGCGGTCCGCTCCTTCTTCTTCTTCTCGTCCTTCTGCCCATCACTGTCCGGTTCCCCGGACCTTGAAGACGCATGGTGCCGGGGCGGGGTTGCGGCGGGTCCGCACCTCCCCCGGCTGGTGTGGCCTGCACCACCCATGGTCCGCCACTCCGGCCAGGTTCGCCCGACCGGCGGTGTGCGTGTCCCCGTTCGAGTTTCTCGTCAAGAAGTCACGCTCGCAGCGCGGCGTGCGGGAATCAGGCACGAAACGGCCGCGACCAGCGCGAACACCGCCGTCGCCGCGTGCAGGACCACGGTCGGCGCGCCGGCCGCCGAGACCATCAGCGCCGGCGCGCACGCGAGCGCGCACACGAACCACGTGCCGGCCGATGCGGTGGCGCCCGTGCGGACGGTGTGCAGCAGGAGCACGCCGAGCAGCAGGTGCACGAGGCTCTGCACGGGGTCGAGGTGCAGGCCGAGGAAGTCGGCGTCGGCGGCGACGTCGCCGAAGCGCGCCAGCGCGAGCCCGAACACGCCCAGCGTCGCGTAGCCGATGCCGAGCGCGGCGGCCGCTCTGGTGAGCAGCACCGGCCGCCAGCCGGTGGCCGTGCGCGGTCTCGGCGGGGGCGGCGCGGGTTCGCCGTGGCCGCGGGGGTGGCGCTCGAACCACCAGAACACCAGGCCCGCCGGCACGAGCAGCAGCGCGATCGCCATCGCGGTGCGCGGTTTCACGAGCCAGCTCAGCCCGTCTGCGATCGGTCCGGGCAGGTAGACGACGGCGACGAGCAGCAGCATCGCCGCCAGGAACGCCAGGTACAGGCTCATCGGCGCCCGCAGCACGAACCCGGCCGCGCGGCTGACCCGCGGCCGCGCCGCGACGCGCACCAGCCGTCCGCCGAGCAGCCCCGCCAGACCGAGCTGGGTCACGCCGAGCAGCAGGACCTCCCATGGCGGCGCCGACAACGCGGCCGGCGCACCCGGGCTGCCCAGCAGGATCGGCGACGCGCCGAGCGCGAAGGTGGCCACGGCCAGCCCGCCCACCCCGGCCACGGCGGCACCGGCCAGCGCCGGCCGGGGCAGGCGCACGCCGTCGGCGTGGGCGAACGCGACCTGCTGGGCCAGCAGCGCGAGCGCCAGCGTCGCGCCGTAACCCGGCAGCGGCGAGCCGGACCAAGCCGCGGTGGCCTCGCCCGCGACGACGAGCGCCAGCAGCCCGGCCACCGACCACAGGCGCGTGCGCCGGTAGAGCGCGAGCAGCGCGGGCGCGCAGACGATCGTCAGCAGGTAAACGCCCAGCAGCCACAGCGGGTGCAGCGCGATCCGCATGACCGTCGCGTTCGTGCCGGCGGGGATGCCGAGTAGCTCCAGCGCGAGCGGGACGAGCAGGGCGACCACGGCGAAGATCAACGCGGGCCGCAGCAGCGGGCTCGCGCGTTCGGCGAGGTAGTGGCGGTAGCCCCGGTCGCGTTCGGCCGGCCAGCCGGTGGCGTTCGCGTAGCCGCCCGCGAAGAACAGCAGTGGTGTGAGCTGCGCGAGCCAGGTCAGCGGCCACCACGCGGACTCGGGCGCGCCCGCCCAGTCGGCCAGTGCCGTGGCCGATTCGCCGAGCACGAGCAGCACGGCCGAGGCGGCGCCGAGCACGGCCCAGCGCGTCGGGGGACCGGTGGCGGCGCGAGCGGGCCGCGGCGTGGTGCGCCGGGCCGTGTGCCAGCCGCGCAGCCGGAACACGAGCAGGCAGCCGATCACCAGGACGCCGGCGACCATCGGCCCGATCGGGTCGGCGACCGGCGGTCCCCAGCGCTGGTGCCACGAGTTCACGACGAGCCCGGCCGAGTAGAGCGTGGCGACGACCTGGCAGGTGCCCGCCGAGCCCATCGGGTTCACCACGCACGCGTGGTGCATGTCCTGCGACAGCCGTGCGTCGAGC
The DNA here is from genome assembly GCF_042896185.1 of Amycolatopsis sp. NPDC001319. Lineage (NCBI taxonomy): Bacteria > Bacillati > Actinomycetota > Actinomycetes > Pseudonocardiales > Pseudonocardiaceae > Amycolatopsis > Amycolatopsis sp. NPDC001319. The sequence goes on from NZ_JBIAWY010000004.1 coordinate 72,624, forward strand.
GAGGCCCGCACGCTCTGGTCGAGCGGGTGGCCCTTTTTGTCCGCGTAACGCAGGAGGTCGTAGCCCAGGTCGTGGGCCTTGCACGGCACCGCGTAGTCCCACTTGGTGTTGTCGTCGCCCCACGGGGTGGAGCACCCGCCGTCGACGTGGACGGCGCGAACGGTCCCGTCGCGCGCCTGCATCGCGCCGGGCGTCACGCCGCTGACGGCGGTGAAGTCCTTCGGCAGGAGCGCGAGCGCGGTCGGCTGCGGGCCGGGGTGGGTCAGCGCGGCGATGGCGTTCTGCGCGGCCAGCACGTCGCCCGTCGGCGGCCCCTGGTCCGGCGGTGACGCCGGGCGCGAGGCGATGAGCCCGAAGCCGAAGACGACGAAGAGCACCAGCAGCAGCCAGCCCGACGTCGACCAGGGACGGCGGACGCGCGCGGCGGCCGGAGGACGCTCGTCGGTGGCGGGCATGCGCTCAAGGGTGCCAGCCCTGCCCGGGCGGCGGCATGGGGATGACCCCCGGAAGGGGCGGGGGATCTCCCGGGGTTCGGGCCGCGCACCATATTTCAGGGGGTGGTGAATTGCATCACAGACCCTTTTTCGCGACTTCCGGTCACGGAGTGCGAGCTGAGGGTGAATTCACCCGTCCGTTTCCGGGAACCGTTCGTCGAACGCGATTAATCGAAATTGGGGGCGGCGATGATTTCACTCAGGCCACGCGGGGTGGTGGATCCGCGTCGGCGAACCGGACTTGATTCCGGCCGCCTTCCTTGGCGGCATACACCGCGGCGTCGGCCGCGTGCAGCAACTGTTCCACGGTCGCTCCGTTCGGCCCCAGCAGCGCTACTCCGATCGAGGTGGTCCGACCGGTGATGCGGGCGCGTCCGCCGCGTTTGTCGGTGGTCACGATCTGCTGGTCGGCGATCGCGGTCCGGATCCGTTCGGCCGTCACCTTGGCGGCCGTTTGGTCCACGTCCGGCAGCAGGATCAGGAATTCCTCGCCACCGAAGCGGCCGATGATGTCCTTGGGGCGCGTGATGTCGTCGAGGGTCTGGGCCACCGTGCGCAGGACGTCGTCGCCGGCGGGGTGGCCGTAGGTGTCGTTGACCCACTTGAAGTGGTCGAGGTCGATCATCAGCAGCGCCACCATTTCGTTGCCGCGCGCGGCGCGGGCGAGGGCGCGATCGGCTGATTCGGACCACCCGCGCACGTTGAAGATGCCGGTCTTCGGGTCGGTGCGGGCCTCGGACTGCAGTTGGTTGATCTCGGCGAGCCGGTTGCCGAGCACGGTGATGAGCACCAGGATCACGATCGCCGGCGGGAAGTTCACCAGCAGGATCGTGGCGATGGTGCCGAGCCCGATGGTCGAGAGCTCCAGCAGGTTGTCGTCCTTCGTGCCCAGCACGTTGCTCAGCGTCGGCGCGGAAGTTCCGCCCAGTGCGAGCAGGCTGCCGATGACGATCGCCTGCAGTGCCGCGTAGCAGAAGCCGACCAGCATGAGGATGCCGAAGAGCTTCAGCGAGTTGTTCGGCGTGAGGTTCTCCAGCTCCGCCGAGGCGAACGTCTGGTAGAGCTCGTGCGCCGCCAAGGCCGAAACGGCGTGCGTGAACGAGGTGAACACGAACTTGTGCGGCGGCCGCCGCGAGTTGAACCACCGCTGCACCCGGACGATGACGATCAGCAGCAGTGTCAAGTGGATCGGCAGCAGCAGCGCGCCGGGGAACACCCAGATCCCCGACAGGTCGATGTGGACGGCCGTCACGCGGTTGCGCCGCCGCTCCTCCTGCCGGCGCGTGAGCTGGATGTGCACCGTGGCGCACACGGCGAGGATGCCGAACCGGGCCCAGTCCAGGGCCGTGGTGGGCCCGCCGGTGATGATCCCGAACGTCAGCAGGCCGACGGCAAGCGCTTCCCAGGAAAACAGGAAAACGATCATCGCCCGCGGCTTGGTCCACAGATCCCACGACCGCACGGGATTGCCGGAAATCAACTGACCGAGCCGTTTGCCGACACCCTGCGACCGGGTGGTCGCGTTTTGTGAAACACCGCGGGTATCTCCGGAAGAATCTTGGAACTTCGGCGCGTGATCATGAGAGGGTGTGGGTACCCCGCGATTGGAGTCCGTCGGTTCACCGTGCGCGTGTCCGTTGTCGGGCATCGGGCTCGGCCTCCTCCGGTCTCTCGGGTCGTTCGGGTCTGGTGGTATCCGCTGTGGTGCTGTTATCGCTTACCGGTATCATCGCACTCACCGACTTCCCGGCGGTGAGCCCTCCACGAGGGCTGAATTCGTGTTCCGTCCAACCGTGTGCCTCTTACCGGAGGTGCCTTCCCCCGATGGCTGGTGAACCCTGAATGCGAATTGCAACGCCAGTCTCTGAGCTGTGCCGTCCAGGAGGTGTTTTCCCGATGCGCGACCGCGAAGCCTGAATCGTTCTTGTCTGTTTGCCCGGAAATTGTCAGTGCGCTCAGTTCGAGGAGGTGGCCCACCGTGCGTGACCGCGAGGCGTGATTCCGGTGACCGGCAGCCAAGAGTTCGTGACCGTGTGAGCAGAGGAGAGCCGCGATGCGTGACCGCGAAGCCTGAGAACGCGAAGCCCGACAGCACTGAGCCTGGCAACACCGAGCCTGACAACACAGGGCCTCACAACGCAGGGCACCCCGAGACTTCGATCCGGATCCCAGAACCGGATCGCCCCGGCCGGTGAACGAGCCGGCCACGACTCAGAGCCCGGTGTCGGCCGCGACCGCGTGCCGCACCCGGGTCCACGAGAAGGCGGTGGGGATGGCCAGCGCCACGCCGAGCAGACCGGCGAGTGCGATGGCGGTGACCGCGGACCCGGTCACCTGGGCGACCACCCCACCCAGCGCGACCCCGATTCCCTGCGCGACCCGCAGGCCCGTGCGGTAGAGCCCGCCGGCGCCCCCGCGCAGCTCGTTCGGCACCCAGGTGGCGAACGTCGCGGTGACCGTGATGATGTACGCGCCCATCGCACCCGCCAGTGCGAGGAGCACGAGAGCCAGCGCCAGGTTCGGCTGGAGCAGGAACAGCGCGAGCAGGGCCAGCGACGTCGTCGCGAGGATGCCCAGCAGGCGCAGCCTGACCTGGGCGGACGCGAACTTCGAAAGCAAGTAGGCACCGGCCACGAACCCCAGCGGGTCGGCTGCCAGCAGCCAGCCCACGGCCGCGGACGACGCGCCGAGCTGCTGCGCCAGCGGAGCCGCGAGTCCCTCGGGGACCACCGCGAGCCCGACCAGCCACGACAGCGCGATCAGCACCCGCAGCCTGCGCTGCCCGAACACGAACCGCGTGGCCCCGAACCACGTCGTCTGCTCGCCACCCGCGGCCGGGCGATCGTGCACCCACACGCGCACGATGAGCGAGGCGACGGCAAAGCTCACGGCGTCGATCGCCAGCGCCCACGACGTGCCCACGAACGTCACGAGCAGGCCGCCGCCCGCGAGCCCCAGCAGCATCACCGTGTTGGTCGTGATCCCGCGCAGGTCCTGGCTGCGCAGGTAGATCTCGTCGTCGGTGAACACTTCTCGGGTGATGGCGTTCTGCGCGGCGTTGGCGGGTGACGCGGCGAGCTGCACGGCCACGAGCAGGCTGCACAGCACGACGAGCGGCATGCCCGGCAGGCTCATGAGCCCCACGAGCACCGCCTGCACCGCGGCGCTCGCGCTCAGCACCGCGCGCCGCGGGTAGCGGTCGGCGAGGAAGGACAGCCCGAGCCCACCCGCCAGCGCGGGGAGGAACGTGAGGGCGTAGACGACGGCGGCCCAGAGGGCCGAGCCGGTGCGGTTGTAGACGAGGATGGCGAGCGCAACCTTCGCCAGCTGGTCGCCCGCGCTCGAGATGGCCTCGGCCGCCCACAGAACGCGGTACTCGACGTTCCGTAGTGGCGCCGTCAGCCGTGGCGTGGCGTGGGTCGTCACAGGGTGACCACTTCCCCCTCCCCGATCGGGTGAACGTGTCCGGTGGGCATTCTGCCTGGGCTGTGACGGCGACCCCGAGGGAGTCACAGTTCCCGGGCGGCGGGACAACAATCAGTATGCCGCTGATTACGGTCGGGCGAACAGCAGATACGCGCGTTATCTCCGGCTGGGCCGTTCAGGGGACCGCGGGGCCGGCGGCCGGGACCCACTCCCGGTCGGTGCTGACCTGTCCGGAGGTACCGGTGGGCTGGTCGACCTTCACTCGCTCGGCGCAGCACGGCCACCGTTCGTCGCGGTCGCCCTGCTTGCCGCACCGAATGGCCCAACACTGAAAAGGAGCCCGGTGGAGCGGTCCTTCGCCCCGCCGGCGCCGGCCAGTGGGGAGAGGGTTATGGACAGGCTCATGCAGGACAAGGCCGTGGTCGTCACCGGCGCAGGACGCGGACTCGGCGAGGCGTTCGCCGTGCACGTGGCCCGCGCGGGCGGGGCCGTGGTGGTCAACGACGTCGACGCCGGCCTAGCCGAACGCACGGCGGAGAACATCCGGCAGCACGGTGGCCGGGCCGTCGCGAGTGGACACAGCGTTTCCGACCCGGCGCAGGCCCAGGCCATCGTGGACCTGTGCGTGGGCGAGTTCGGCCGGATCGACGGCCTGGTCAACAACGCCGGGCTCAACTACGAGGCCCTGCCGTGGGACGACAACGTCGACCAAGCCAAGGAGCTGGTCGAGGTCAACGTCCTGGGCGTGATGTACACGGGCCTGGCCGCGATCAAGGCGATGGTCGCCGGCGGGGTGCACGGGTCGATCGTGAATATTTCGTCCGGCGCTTCGCTGGGGCAGCGGAAGCTGGGGGTGTACGCCGCTTCGAAGGGCGCCGTCGCTTCGCTGACGTATTCGTGGGCCCTGGACCTGGAGGAGCACGGGATCCGGGCCAACGCCGTGTGCCCGGTGGCGCACACGCGGATGGTGTGGAAGTCGGAGCGGGCGTTGCGCGCTTGCCCGCCGGAGCGGACGCCGTCCCGGATCGCGCCGGTGGTGCTGTTCCTGCTCGGCGACGGGTCGGCGGGGATCACCGGGCAGATGATCCGGTGCAACGGGCCGCAGCTGCACGTGATGGGGCAGCCGTTCCTGAAGCAGCCGATCCTCGAGCGGCAGGCGTGGGACACGGAGACGGTGCAGAACGCCTTCGACGAGGTGTTCTCGGCGCACCTCGAGAACTACGGGCTCGAGAAGCGGGTGCCGCCGCGCCTTCGCAAGTGGACGGACAGCAGCCGGATCGCGTGAGGTCCCCAGGGCGGCCTGGACCCGCGCCGCCCCGGGGGTTCACGGGTCAGGACGCCGGCCTGGCGGCGGCGTAGAGGTCCTTGATCGCGGCGTCGTAGCGCTCGTTGATGACGCGGCGCTTGAGCTTCAGCGTGGGCGTCAGCTCGCCGGTTTCGGGAGTCCACGCCTGCGTGATCAGGTGGTAGCGCTTGATCTGCTCGATACGGGCCAGCCGGCTGTTGGCCGACTCCACCGCGCGCTCGATCTCCGCCAGCACGTTCTCGTGGGCGGCCAGCTCGTCGATGCCGGCCGCCTCGATGCCGTTGGCCGCTGCCCAGCCGGGAGCGATCTCGTCGTCGAGGACGATGAGCGCGGTGACGTACGGGCGGTCGTCGCCGATCGCGACGGCCTGGCCGATGAGCGGGTGCTCCTTGAGCAGGCCCTCGATGCGGGTGGGGGCGATGTTCTTGCCGCTCGAGGTGATGATCAGTTCCTTCTTGCGGTCGGTGATCCGCACGAAACCGTCTTCGTCGATGGTGCCGATGTCGCCCGTGGCGTACCAGCCGTCGGCGTCGGTGGCGTCGGCGATCGAGCCGTCTTCCTGCAGGTAACCGAGGAACACGATGGGGCCGCGCACGAGCAGCTCACCGTCTTCGGCCACCTTCACCTCGACGCCCTCGAGCGGCTTGCCGACGGTGCCCGCGCGGAAGCCGCCGGCGCTGTTCGACGTAGCCGCGCCGGTCGTCTCGGACAGGCCCCAGACCTCCTGGATCTCCACGCCCAGGCCGGCGATGAAGTACAGGACCTCCACCGGCAGGGCCGCGGCGCCGCTGGAGGCGACGAGCACCTTGTCCAGACCGAGCAGCGCGCGCACGGGGGCGAGCACGGCTTCGTCCGTCTTCGCGATGCGCTCGGCGAGCTCGGCCGGCACCTCCTTGCCGGCGGATCGCAGCTTGTAGCCCTCCTGCAGCAGGGCGTTGGCCGAGAGCAGCGCCTCGCGCCGGTCCTCGGGGACGCCGCCGAGCATGTTCTTCATGCCCGCCACCATCTTTTCCCACACGCGCGGCACGCCGAAGAAGCTCTCCGGGTGCACCTGCCCGAGCGCGGCGACGACCCCGGCGGCGTCGGCGACGGTGTGCACGTGGCCCGCCCACAGCAGCGGCAGGTAGATCGACAGCTCGCGCTCGGCGATGTGCGCCAGCGGCAGGTAGGCGATGTTCTTGGCGTGCATGGGCGCGTCGTGCAGGTTCTGCACCGCGAGTCCTTCGTGGACGGCGTTGCGGTGCGACAGCACGACACCCTTGGGATCGCCGGTGGTGCCGGAGGTGTAGATCATCGCGAGTGGGTCGTCCGGCTGGATGCCCTGCCACGCGGCTTCGAACGCGTCAGGGTCCTCGGCCAGCGCCGCGCGTCCGGCTTCGCGCACTTCGGCGAACGAAACGAACCGCTCGTCGCCGGCCGGGATCGCGGCCGCGTCCATCACGACGACGTGGCGCAGTGCGGGCAGATCGTCGAGCACCGGCAGCCAGCGTTCCAGCTCGCCCGCGCCGCCGAGGACGACGACGGGTGCGGCGCTGTGGCGGGCGACGTAGCGGATCTGGTCCGGGCTCAGCGTCGCGTAGGCGGTGCACGGGATCGCGGCCAGGTGCACGGCGGCGAGGTCGGCGACCAGGTGGTCGGGACTGCTCGCGGCCATGATCAGCATGCGGTCGCGCTTGCCGAGACCGAGCCCGGCCAGGCCGCGCGAGAACTCGGCGATCGCGGTGCGGAACTCACTCCAGCTCAGCGTCGGGTGACCCTCGAGGTCGAGCGAGGTGACGGCGGGGTGCTCGCCGTACTCGGTGGCGTTGCGGTGCAGCAGGCGGGGGATCGTCTGACCCTCGGCCTGTGCGGCTGCGGACTGCGGGGTGGTCAACGCTGGCCCTCCTCCGGTGGTGCTGGTGAGCGACCACTGTAGGGGCTCCCGGCCGGTGTGGATAGAGAATCGCGGCCACTCCGCTTGCCTGCGTGGACCTGACCGTGAACTACGCAAAACGGTCTATTCCCCACTGGTCGGAGAAAAGATCCACTTCAGCGGATCCTGCTTGAATGGAAGCCCCCGCCGAAGGAGAGCCCGTGCCCGCTCGTGATCAGTCCGCTCGTGAACTGCTGGCCGCGATCCGGCGCGAGCTCGCGCCGCGCGACGACGGCAACCGGCTCGTGCCGCTCGTCGCGTCCGGCTCCGCGCCGCGGGCGGTGTTCGCCGCGATCGCCGCCGAGGAACGGTGGATCGTGCGCAGCGACTGGCGCAGCTTCCACGCGCTGGCCGCCCGCGCCGACGAACCGCGGGCGCGCGAGTTCTTCGGCGGCCTCGCGCCGGGGGAGCGGCTCGCGCTGGGCAAGCTCGACGCGCTGGCGGCCGCGGCCGGCGACGATCCGGGGACGGAGCTGCCGCGCGCGGGTTGTCAGGCCTATCCGGCGTATTTCGCGTGGCTGGCGCTGAACGGCGAAGCGGCTGAAGTCGCTGTTGCGATCTTCGCGAACTTCGCCGCGTGGGGCCGGTACTGCGCTGCCCTCGCCGTGGGGATGCGTGAGCACTACGGCTTCGACGACGACGCGTGCGCGTTCTTCGACTTCTTCGCCGCCGACGTCCCGGAAATCGAAGAACAAGCGCTCGCCGCGATCCAGGCCGGACTCGACGCCGGCCGGCTCGACGCCGGCACCGCGCGGACGTACGCCCGGCTGTTCCAGAGCTACGAGCTGATGTTCTGGAACACCCTCGCCGACGAGTTCGCCGCATGACCCACGCCGGCAGGGAACTCAGCGCAGAAGCCGCCGCCCTCGACGCCGCCGACCCACTGGCCGCCAAGCGTGCGGAGTTCGACCTCGACCCGGCCGTCGCGTACTTCGACGGCAACTCCCTCGGCGCCCCGCCGCGGCACGTCGCGCAGCGGCTCGCCGACGTGGTCCGCGAGCAGTGGGGCGGCCGGCTGATCCGCTCGTGGACCGACGGCTGGTGGGACGCGCCGGAGCGGGTCGGCGAGCGGATCGCGCCGCTCGTCGGCGCGGCGCCCGGGCAGGTCGTGGTCGCCGACTCGACGAGCGTCGACCTGTTCAAGGTGCTCGTCGCCGCCGTGCGCGCGAACCCGGGCCGGGCCGAAATCCTGCTCGACGCCGCGACCTTCCCCACCGACGGCTACGTCGCCGAACAGGTCGGGCGGCTCACCGGACACGCCGTGCGGCGCGTGCCGGTCGCCGAGCTGCCCGCCGCGTGCGGCGAGGCGACGGCCGCGGTGCTGGTGAACCACGTGGACTACGTGTCGGGCCGGCTGCACGACATGGGCGCGATCACCGCCGCCGCGCACGCGGCCGGCGCCGCCGTGGTCTGGGACCTCTGCCACAGCGTCGGCGCGATCGAGGTGCGGCTCGACGAGCACGAGGTCGACTACGCGGTGGGCTGCACCTACAAGTTCCTCAACGGCGGGCCGGGCGCGCCCGCGTTCGTCTACGTCGCGAGCCGGCGGCAGGAGTCGTTCGATCAGCCGCTCGCGGGCTGGGCCGGGCACGCCGACCCGTTCGCGATGGAGGCCGGCTACCGCGCGGGCGCCGGGATTTCGCGGGCGCGCGCGGGTACCCCGGACATCCTGTCGCTGCTCGCGCTCGACGCCGCGCTGGACGTGTGGGACGACGTCGACCTCGCCGTGTTGCGGGCGAAAGGCTTGGCACTGGGCGATTTCTTCCTCCGCTGCCTCGACGAGCTGCTGCCCGGCGCCGACGTCCCGACGCCGCGTGACCACGCCCGCGGCCACCAGATCTCGGTGCGCGTGCCGGACGCGCAACGGACGATGTCGGCATTGCACGAACGCGGCGTGCTCGGCGATTTCCGCCCGCCCGACGTGCTGCGGTTCGGGCTCGCGCCGCTCTACACGCGATACGTGGAAGTGCTGCGCGCCGTCACGGCCTTGCATGAGCTGAGCTGAACGAAAAGGCGAACCGAATTCACGGAAAATCGTGGTTTTCACGGCTGAATGCATCCCCGCATAGCCCCTTCGGGTGAGCGACCGCGACAGTTCCGCGTGGTTGCCCGCTATGATCGGACCCTGCTTTTCCGCTGGTGGGCGCACCGCGGACCGGCGCGATCCCGGGCACGTGCGGCAAGGGAAACGTCGGTGCGGTTGCCGGGCGAAAGGGGCGGCGATGGCCGGCGCACGGGTTCGCGAGGTGTCGCTTTCGTATGTCGGCACGCTCCTGATCGGGGTGGTCATCGGAATTCTGCTCGCCGAATTCGGTGGCCTGTTCGTGCGTTTCCCGGTGGAATCCGTGCTCGTGCTGGTGCTGGTCTGCTCCGTGGCCGTGCTCGGCTGGGCGTGCCGGGAGATGCTGCACGATCTCGTCCGCCGCGGCCGGCGCGGCGGCTCGGCTCGTGAGGCCGGCCACGAAGACGACCTCGACTGGCCCGCCGTGCCGCGCTTGGTCCTGCACCGCGACGGCGACTCGCGTCCGAACGGCGTTCGGCGCTGAAAAGTGGTAATCGCGCCGGTTCGACCGGCGATTCCGCGGCCGGTGTAGTCCATTTCACGCCTTTTCGTCCTCGCGTGGAGTCCGGGGCCGCGCGTAAGGTGATCGTCACGGACCGTCCGCGTGTTCCGTGATCGACCTCACCGATGAATTCGGCGTTCCTCACACGCCGTTCACGTCGCCGATAGCGCGCCGCAGGTCACGACGGCACCGCCGTCCGGCCCATTCCTCCTGCGACCAAGCTCACCCTTCCGGTGGTGGATTTTCCAAAGCCCCGCAGGGAGTTGTGAGTGGATCACGGGAACATGACCTTGATTCGCATCCGGACTTGACGTTGGTGCCCGGCCTGCCTAACGTCGTCGCGGGCGATGGACCACGGTGAGTTGATCCGGCTGGTCGGAACCGGGTGGGAAAACCCTGGGCGACCCGATTACCTTGTACTGCCGGAAGGAAAACGGACCACGGTGAAGCAGAATTCTGTTCGTCGCAGCCGCGGCTCGTCGATTCGATCACGCGTGCTCGCGATCGCGTTGATTCCGAGTCTCGCTCTCCTGCTCGTCGGCGTCGCGCTCGCCGGTTACCTGATCACCGACGCCCTGCAGGCGCGGGACTACGCGCAGAAGATCCGCAGTTCGGAAGGCCCGGGCATCCCGTTCATCCTCGCCGCCGAGCAGGAACGGCAGCTGTCGATGAGCCTGCTGGCCGGACAGTCGGACGCGCGGCAGGCGCTGCAGGCCGCGCGGCCCAAGACCGACGCGGCGGCCGCGCAGATCAGCTCGATCCTCGAAGGCAACTTCGCCGACGACAACACCGTGCCCGCGAGCGTGAAGCAGAACATCGCCACGTTCGCCGGGCTGTACTCGAAGGTGCCGCAGGTGCGCCAGCAGGTGGACGCGGGGCAGCTGCCGCTGCTGCAGACGTTCACCTTCTACGACCAGATCATCGACCAGTTCACGCAGGGCGTCGCCGGGCTCGCGCAGGCCGCGCGCGGTGCCGAGAACGCGTTCGCGCGGCTGTCGGCGATCCCGATCTTCAACGCCGCCGAGGAAATGCAGCGCAGCGACGCCCTGTCGGCCGCCGGTCTCGCCTCGGGCGGTCTGAGCGGCGACGAGCAGCGCGCGTACATCGGGCAGATCGGCGCGTACCACGCGCAGCTGGAACAGTCCGTGCCGCAGATGCTGCCGCAGGTGCGCGCGAGCTACGACAAGCTCGTGGCCGGCGCCGACTGGCGCACCGTCACCCAGGTCGAAAACGCGTTCCTGGCAGGCGAAAAGCAGCTGCCGGTGCCGCAGCAGCAGTGGCGCGACGCCGCGCACCAGGTCGCCACGACGTTGATGACGATGTTCGTGACGCAGAGCTCCGCGGCCACCAACGCGGCGATCGCCGACGCCGACACCACGCTCACCAACTCGATCATCGCCGGCGCCGCCGCGCTGCTGATCGCGATCATCGTGGTGCTGATCGCGCTGCGCCTGTCGCGCCGGTTCATCGCGCGCCTCGCGCGGCTGCGGGAGGACACGCTCGACGCGGCCGAGGTCCGGCTGCCGGAGCTGGTGGAGCGCGTGCGGGCGGGCGAGCCCGTGGACCTCGAAGAGGGCGGGCACTTCCTCGACCACGGTGACGACGAGATCGGCGAGGTCGCCGAGGCGTTCAACAAGGCGCAGCAGGCGGCCATCGCCGCAGCCGTCGAAGAGGCGAAGACGAGGGAGGGCACCAAGACGGTGTTCCTCAACATCGCCCACCGCAGCCAGGTCATCGTGCACCGGCAGCTGAAGGTGCTCGACGCGGCCGAGCGCAAGCAGGAGGACCCGGACCAGCTGGACACGCTGTTCCAGCTCGACCACCTCTCGACGCGGGCCCGCCGCAACGCGGAGAACCTGATCATCCTCGGCGGCGGCCAGCCCGGCCGGCAGTGGCGCAACCCCGTCAGCCTGGCGGAACTGGTGCGGGGCGCGGCAGCCGAGACGGAGGACTTCTCGCGCGTGAAGACGGCGGCGCTGCCTTCGGTCGCCGTGCGTGGCCCGGTGGTCGGCGACCTCGTGCACCTGCTGGCGGAGCTGATCGACAACGCGACGTCGTTCTCGCCGCCGGAGGCGCGCGTCGAGCTGCGCGGCAACGTCGTCGGCAAGGGCGTGGTGATCGAGGTCGAGGACCAGGGCCTCGGCCTGGAGAAGGAGCAGGCCGAAGAGTTCAACGCGATGCTCGCCGACCCGCCGGACTTCGGGATCATGGCGCTGTCGGACGAGCCGCGGCTGGGCCTGTTCGTGGTCGCCCGGCTCGCGTCGCGCCACGGCATCTCCGTGCACCTGCGGGAATCGGCCTACGGCGGCACGCGTGCGATCGTGCTGGTGCGCCGGGATCTGCTCGCGCCGCTGGCCGACGCGACGCCGGACGTTCCCGAAGAAGAAGCCCCGGTGCCGGTGCCCGCGCAGCCGGTGCAGGACCCGGTGCGCATGAGCCGCGTCGGCCGGCGGGCGGCGCGGTTGCGTCCCGAAGCGGCTCCGGTCGCGGCGGTGGAACCACCCGCGTACGAACCGCCGGCGCCGCCGGTCGAGCAGCCCGCTCCGCCGCGTGCCGCCCGGCCGCCGCGCCCACCGCAGCCGGCGTGGCCCGCGCACGAGCCGCGGCCGGCGCCCGAGAACGGCCGCCCCCAGCAGCCGTACCGGCCGGAAGCGCCCGGACGTCCGCCGCTGCCCCAGCGCCGGCGTCAGCAGAACCTCGTGCCCCAGCTGCGTGAGGACCGTCCGGCGCACGAGATCCAGGAGACCCGGGAGGACACGCCGGAACTGGCCCGCAACCGCCTCACGGCGTTCCAGCAGGGCACCCGGCGCGCCCGGGAGACGGAAGTCGACTACGACGACAACAGGTACGGAGATCGCGACTGATGGCCAACAACGGCGTCAACGAGCTCGACTGGTTGCTCGACGACCTCGTCAAGCGGGTCGCCGGTGCCGAGCGGGCAGTGGTGCTCTCGTCCGACGGGCTGCTGATCGGCCGGTCGAGCAATCTGTCCGAAGAGGACGGTGAGCACCTTTCGGCCGTCGCTTCGGCGTTCCAGAGCCTCGCGAGGGGCACCGGGCGCCACTTCGGCGGCGGCAACGTGCGGCAGACGATGGTGGAGATGGACCACGCGTTCCTCTTCGTGACGGCCGCCGGCCGCGGGGCGTGCCTCGCGCTGCTGGCGAGCGCCGACGCGGACATGGGGCTCGTGGCGTACGAGATGAACCTGATGGTCAAGCGGGTCGGCGCGGTGCTCACGGCGGCACCGCGGGCCGGAGTGGTCCAGCGGACCTCGCCATGAGCGGCCGGCACGAGTCCTGGTTCGACGACGAGGCCGGGCCGCTGGTCCGCTCCTACGCCGTCACGGGCGGGCGCACCCGCTCGGACACGCTCGGGCTGGACCTGATCACGCTCGTGGTCGCCATGCGCACCGCGCGCGAGGTGGCCGCGATCGAGCCGGAGTACGCGCAGATCCTGAGCCTGTGCCAGAAACCGACGTCCGTCGCCGAGGTGGCCGCGCGCGTGGACCTGCCCCTGCCTGTGGTGAAGGTTCTGCTGAGTGATCTGATCGAGCAGAACCTGGTGCTGTTCCGTACCGCGGCACCACCGACCGAAGCCCCGAACAAACACGTACTCCAGGCGGTTCTCGATGGCATCCGGAAACTCTGAACCCCGGCGCGCACTGACCGCGACGGCGGTCAAAGTGCTGATCGCCGGCGGGTTCGGGGTCGGCAAGACCACGATGGTCGGGTCGGTCAGCGAGGTCCCCCCGCTGCGCACGGAAGAGGTGATCACCACCGCTTCCGAAGGCGTCGACGACCTGTCGGGCGTGGAGCAGAAGACCACCACCACCGTCGCGCTGGACTTCGGCCGCATCACGATCAACCCCGAGCTGATCCTGTACCTGTTCGGCACGCCCGGGCAGGACCGGTTCTGGTTCATGTGGGACGAGCTGTCCGAGGGCGCGCTGGGCGCCGTGGTGCTGGCCGACACGCGGCGGCTGGAATCGTGCTTCGCCGCGGTGGACTTCTTCGAGCGGCGTGGCCTGCCGTTCATCGTGGGCGTGAACTGCTTCGACGGCGCGTACCGCTATGGCACAGAAGAGGTCCGGGCCGCGTTGGACCTCGACCCGGACGTTCCCCTGTTGCTGTGCGACGCCCGTGATCGGGAGTCCACCAAGCAGGTGCTGACGATCCTCATGGAGCACGTGATGAAGCACAATGACCTGGCGGCCGCGGGCTACTGACGGGCGTTCTTGACCCGGCGGCGCAGGTTGCCCAGCGCGAAGGCGCCCGGGCCGGTGAAGGCGATCGTCAGGAAGATCCACGAGTACAGCGCGGCGGGCTCGCCCATGTTCTGCATCGGCAGCAGGCCCATCGGCGCGTGGACGGTGAAGTAGGCGTAGGCCATCACGCCGGACAGTACGATCGCGGCCGGTCGCGTCGCCGCGCCCAGCAGGATCAGGACGGCGCCGACGACCTCGATCACGCTGGCCCAGAAGCCGGGGAAGCTGCCGAACGGCAGGGCCCCGCCCTGGCCGTCGATGCCGCCGAAGAAGCCGAAGCCGGCCAGGCCGTGGATCAGGAACAGGGTCGAGGTGACGACCCGGAACAGGGCCAGCACGATCGGGCGAGCCCGCTCGACGAGCTGCGGCTTCGTGGCCGACGCGGTGGACGAGGTGGCCTGGGTGCGGGTGATGGTGGTCATTTCCGGTTCCCTCCGAGTGTTTTTCCCTTTTGCCGATGCGTCGAGCGGGCTCGCCGCGGATCGACACGGGCGCGGAAACTTTTTTCGGACGGGTTTTCCGGGTGGGTTCCGGCAGACTGTCGCGATGGCTGCCAAACACAGCGCCGGGCTGCTGCTCTTCCGCCGGCGCGACGAGGTCGAGGTGCTGCTCGCGCACATGGGCGGGCCGTTCTGGGCGAAGAAGGACGAGGCCGCGTGGTCGCTGCCCAAGGGTGAGCTCGAGGAGGGCGAGGAGCCCGTGGCCGCCGCGCGGCGCGAGTTCGCGGAGGAGCTCGGCCTGCCTGCACCCGACGGTGCGTGGCTTCCTCTGGGCGACGTCCGCCAGTCGGGCAAGGTCGTCACGGCGTGGGCTGTGGAGGCGGACCTGGACCCGGCGGCGGTCGTGCCGGGGACGTTCGAGCTGGAGTGGCCGCCGCGCTCGGGGCGCAAGCAGGAGTTCCCGGAGGTGGACCGCGTCGAGTGGTTCGGGCTCGACGCCGCACGGGTGAAGCTCGTGAAGGGGCAGCGGGCGTTTCTCGACCGGCTGTCCGAAGTGGTCTAGCCCAGCAGGTCGAGGACCTCGGCCAGCGGTTTGGCCGTGAACGACGGCAGCACCAGGTCGGCGTGGCCGAAGTCGAGCACGGTGGTGATGGCGTTCGGCACGGCGACCGTGGGGATGCCGGCGGCCTTGGCGGCGCTGACGCCGTGGGGCGAGTCCTCGAAGGCGATCGCCTCCTCGGCCGGGACGTCGAGCGTGGCCAGCGCGGCGAGGTAGGTGTCGGGGCGCGGTTTGGCGGCGTGGCGGTCGCCGGTCTCGACGGAGCCGAACCGTTCGGCGAGGCCGAGGCGGGCCAGCTGGCCGTGGACCCAGGCGCCGGACGAGCTGGACGCGACGCCGAGCTTGAGGTTCCGGCTCGCGGCTTCGTCGAGGTAGCCGAGCACGCCATCGCGCGGGCCTTCGGCTGCCAGCAGCTGGTGGACCCGGGCGCGCATCGCCGGGCGCAGCTGCTCGGGGTCGATGTTCGCCACGCGTTCGGCGAGCAGCTCGAACATCGTGGCGGCGGTGTTCTGCGTGCCGATCACGGTGTGCCAGACCTCCAGCGGGAGCTCCGTGCCGTGGTTGCGGAACATCTCCTGCCACGACTGCAGCACCGCGGCTTCGGTGTCGGCCAGCGTTCCGTCGAAGTCGAAGATCAGCGCTCGCGTGGCCACCCGGTCAGCTTGCCGTACGGGTTGTCGTGGTGTCAGCGAGGTGTGAAGAACTCCGCAAGCACGGGGGCGAGGGCCGTGGCCTTCACGAGGTGGGTCTGACCCGGGAGCGTGCGGTAGGTGGCGCCCGGCAGCGTCTGGGCGAGCTGGGCCACGCCGGTCCGCATCCACTGGGGACTCTTGCCGCCGTCGATGGCGAGCGTCGGCGCGGTGACGCCCGACCAGCGTCCTTCGGGGAGTGGTTCGCCGGCTTGGTTTCCGTCCATCAAGGCGTTGTCGTAGGGGAGCGTGTGGGCGACGCGCTTGAGCTTCGGCCACGCGGGCATGAGGCGCATCATCGCGACCATGGGGGCGGGCAGTTCGACGCCGACGCGCATGAAGAGGCGCACGGCTTCCGCCCGGTTGTCGTCCTTGACGGCCTGTTCGAGCTTCGCGGTGTAGTCGGCTTCGAGCGGCTTTCGCGACCCGTCGACGACGAACGGCGGCTCGTACACGGCGAGTTTGCTCGTCGGCACGCCGCGGTGGGCCGCTTCGAGCGCGAGCACGGCGCCCGAGGAGATCCCGAAGAGCCCGGCTTCGCCACCCGCTTCCTTGACGACGGCGGCGACGTCTTCCACCTCGCGCTCCACGTCGTACGGCAGCGTGTCCCCACTCTCGCCCCGGCCGCGGCGGTCGAACGTGAAGACGGTGAAGGCGCCGGCGAGTTCCTTCGCGATGGCGTCGTTGGGCGTCGAGCCGCGGTAACACATCGCCCCGTCGACGAGCACCAGCGAAGGCCCGGTGCCGACGCGGGTGTAGCCGAGGGTGGTGCCGTCGGCGGAAGTGGTGGTGGGCATGGGTTTTGCCTCTCTTTCAGTGGTTGATGGTGCGTTTGGCGCGGACCGCTGTCACGCCGAGCCACCCGAACGCGAGCGCGACGGCCACCCAGAACCCGATCACGACCACAGGGTTGGCGGACCCGCTGGCGACCCCGCCGAACGCGGCGAGGAACACGATGCCGGTGACCCGGGAGTAGCCGGATTTTTGGACCAGGCACGCCGCGGTGAAGGCCAGGAACCCGATGCCGGCGGCGACGATGTGAAGCGCTCCGTGCCAGGAGATCGCGGCGCCGGCGGGGTCGGCTGTGAAGACCCCGGCCGCGATCAGGCCGGCGCCGAAGATGGCGATCAGCCTGCTCCTGAGCCCCTTTGCGCAGGCGAGGACGAGCAGCCCGGTGACGACGAAGTTGGCCACCTGGATCCACCCGTGCGGGCCGATGGCGAGCAGGCTGACGTCGTTCCTTGCGGGGTCGAACCCGGGCCGGGTGAACGCTTGGGCGAGGGCCGTCCCGAGGTAGACGGGTCCGGCGGCGATTCCTGCGGTGAGCAGGGCTTTGTCCGCGCTGCGTGGCCGGTTTTTCGGTCTCTGTTCGACGGTGGTCATGGCGAGTCTTCTCTCGGGACCGGTGAGGTGTTGTGGAGAACGTTGTCACCGATGGTTTGTGTTGTCAAGACAAAAAAATTAGTCGGTAGGTCAGTGGGGGACGTCGGCCGAGGCCACACGATGCGGTTGAGCGCGGCGGACCGAAGCACTCGCCGGACCTGCTCGAGTCACGGCGGTCGATGCTGCTTGGCAGGGTTGAGATCGGCGAATTCACGACCGATCGGGTGGCACGACGGATCGCTGGATCGCACCGACGCCTTCGCCTGACCTGGCGTTGCTCAAGTCAGGCCAGGCGATCGCGGGTCGGTCGTGCCCAGGTCGGGCATGCTCGCCAGGCCGGGGACCAGCGAAGGCGGCCCTGCCGAGCGAACCCACGGCCGCTGTTCCAGGCCGAATCGCTCGCCCGCCCGGGCGGCCGACAGTCGCTGCACTCAGGCCTGGCCCCGAGACGAACTCGGCCGGGCGGCTGGGCGTGGCTGTGCTCGGGCGGGGCCTGGTGCTGGGGCAAGGTGTGCGGGGCGGGCCGCTGTGCCGCGCCGGAGCGCTCGCCCGACCGGGCGGCCGAGAATCGCGGTGCCCAGACCGGTCCCGGCGGCTGGGTTGAGATCGGGGCGGGCGGGGAGGGTCAGGCAGGCGCGGTTGGCGGTGTCAGGGTGGTCGGACGAGGGGCTGTGGTGCCTCGGTCAGGCGTGCTCGCCGGCGCAGGGGCGGCGAAGGCGAGCCAGTCGGGTGGCGTAGGAGCCCTTCGGTCGTGCCGAGGCACTTGTCTGACCCGATGTTGCTCGCGCCAGGCCTTGTGGTCGGCGGTGCTCAGGCCCGGCCCGGCGGCCGGGTTGCGGTCGGCGCCGCCAGGTCCCGGAGGCAGGCCGGAGTGCTCGCCCGGCCTGGCGTCGCTCGCGTCAGGCCGGTCGAGTGCCAGGTCAGGCGGCGCGGCGGAGGGTGAGGAGGCTGATCTCGTTGGGTGCGAACACGCGGAACGGCGGGCCCCAGAAGCCGGAGCCGCGGCTGTTGTACAGCTGGGTGGGGCCGTGGCGGGTGAGGCCCGACAGGGTGGGCTGGTCGAGACGGACGAGGAGGTGGAAGGGCCAGATCTGGCCGCCGTGGGTGTGGCCGGAGATTTGCAGGTCGATGCCGGCCTCGCGGGCCTCGTTGACCTGCTTGGGCTGGTGGGCGAGGAGGACGACGGGGACGTCCGGATCCGCGCCGGCGAGGGCGGCGGGGAGGTCGGGGCCGTGGCCGGGCAGCCCGGAGGCCGCGCCGGTGGGGTCGTCGATGCCGGCGAAGAGGATGCGGTCACCGCCGCGCTCGACGAGGGTGCTGCGGTTGTGGAGGGTGTCCCAGCCGAGGCTCGCCATGTGGTCGAGCCAGGCCTGCGCTTCGCCGAAGTACTCGTGGTTGCCGGTGATGTAGAACCGCCCGAGGCCGGCCTGGACCCCGCCCAGTGGGTCGACCTGCTTGCGCCGCTTGGCGACCGACCCGTCGGCGAGGTCGCCCGCGTGGCAGACGACGTCGGCCTGCAGCCGGTTCACCTCGGCGACCAGCTTTTCCGACCACTTGGTGCGGTCGAGGGGGCCGTAGTGCGTGTCGGTGATGACCGCGATGCGCAGGCCGTCGACGCCCGCGCCCAGCCGCGGGATCACCACGTCCGTTTCCTTCACCGGCGGCACCCGCATCGCGACCCGGTTGCCGACCGCGAGCAGCACCACCGACACCGCCAGGCTCGCCGCCGCCACGATCCGCGGCCGCGCGGGGTCGTCGACGCCCGCCGCCAGCAGCGCCAGCCGCAACACGTGCCCGAGGACGCTCCACGTGAACAGCACCCAGATCGTGCCGAGCAGGACATCCCCGGCCCGCGCCGCCGCGTCACTCTGCCGCGGCCCGTGTCCTCGGAACATCAGCATCGGGAACGCCACCATCGCGCCCGCGAACACCACCGTCCCCACGACGGTCCCCGCCACCGGCCACCCCGGCAGCAACACGAACACCGACCAGGGCTCCCCGAACAACAACAGCAACGCAACAACCAGGGCGGCCGCCCGACGAACCCGACGCATCACGGTCGTCCCTTCGACATGGTCTACCCAGAGTAGCCGGACTCGGGGGCTAACGGCCCAATGGGCTGTTAGGGCTGCTTCGAGCCGGGTGAGTCGGGTCGGTCGTGGTGCCGCCGCTGAGCCGGCGGACCACTCCGAGACCACCCGATTCAGTGACTGCGTTGTCGATCAGGTGTTCGATACAGTTTTCGACATGAAGTCCTCCACTGCTCACACAGCCACCGAGATCTCCCGACGCCTGGCCCTGTCCCACGCCGAAACCGAAGCTGTCACGGCTCTTCACGCTGCCCTTGCATCCCACCTGCCGACCACCTTCACCGCCCTCCGCAACGGCACCATCGACATCATCACCGCCGCCGGGATGGCCTACCTCGCCGGTTTCCTGTCGGCCGGCCAAGCTCACCTCGCCACGGAAATCCTCACGCCTGGCCGCCATGAATGGAGGTGGGTCACGTAGCGTGGACGCTCTCTTGTGGACAGTGCAGCCGGCCGCACTGTCCACGTAGGAGTATCGCGCGAGTCTTGGACAATCGCCCGCTCCGGACGGCCGCAACCAACCTCGCCTTGTGTTGCGCGAATTCTGCGGCGACGAACGTAGGTGAGAAAGGAGCTGTCGAGAATGTCATCAACAAAGGTGCCAACGACCTGGACGGAGGTGGCGCACACAGAGAACCGGCACGACGGGTGAACCACCCCGGAGGGTCTCTACACCCTTGAGGCGACGCTCGCGACGGCCTGGCTACGCCATAGGTCCGGCCGGTCAGCGGCGGGAAGGAACCACAGGACGGCTCCTGACGACGGGTGAAACGCCCCGGAGGTCTCCACACCCTTGAGGCGAGGCTCGCCGTGGCCTGGCCACGCCATCGCCCGGCCGGTCAGCGGTAGGGAGGAACCACGAGGCGCCTCATGCCTCCAAGGTGACTCCTGGCGACGGGAAAACTCCCGGCCGCGGGGCGATTCCTGCCTGCGGGGCGCTATTCACGGCGGGGAGCTCCTGGTTGCAGGGTGATTCCTGCCTGCGGGGTGACTCGTTGCGGCAGGGAAACTCCTCGCCGCGGGGCGGCTCCTGCCTGCGGGGCTGCTCCTCGCGACAGGGAAACTCCGGGCCGCAGAGCGATTCCTGCCTGCAGGGCGGCTCCTCGCGACGGGGGAACTCCCGGCCGCGGGGCGACTGCGCCTGCAAGGCGGCTTCTCACCACCGGGGAACTCCTCGCCGCACGGCAACTTCTCGCCACAGGGGACCCCTGCACGCAGGGGAACCCCTCACCACACAACTCCTCCCCGCACGGAACTCCCCACCACGGCGAAACCGCTCACCGCAGGGCGGAGCCGGCGTGGGTGCCGGCCAGGTGGCCGAGGCCGAGGGCGGACAGGAGGCCGTTGCCGGAGCTGTAGCCGGCGCCGCCGGTCAGGCCGCTGATGCCGGTGGCGGTGCCGCCGACGGCGTAGAGGCCGGGGAGGGGGCCGGTGGCGGTAGTGGGGCGGGCGTGGGCGTCGACGAGGAGGCCGCCCTGGGTGTGGAAGAGGCCGGGGACGGAGCGGACGGCGACGTAGGGCGGCTGGAGCGGGCCGAAGCCCCAGTCGGTGCGGTCCCAGGGGTCCTGGGTGGTGCCGGAGGCGGCCGACGCGGCGGAGGCCAGAGTCGTGGAGAGAGAGGAAGGGGAGACGCCGCAGAAGGTGGCCAGGTCCGTGACCGTCGCGCATTCGCGGGCGCCGCCCAGGGCGACGAGTTCCGCGAACTCCTGTTCGTGGCTCGACACGTAGTCGCGGATCTTCGTGTCGAACACGACGTGCCACGGACCGGGCGTCCCAAGCACCGCGTCGGCGTAGCCGGAGTAGCCGCGGGTTTCGTCGCCGAAGCGTTGGCCGGCGCCGTTGACCAGGACGCCGCCCATTTCGACCGTGGTCCACGACGTGATGGAGCCGTGGGGGTAGGCGACGGCCGCGTATCCCTGGTAGGCCGTGGCGTTGCCCAGGCGGGCGCCGAGCGCGAGGGCCCACTGCAGTGACTCGCCCGTGCTGCCGTGGGAGCCGAAGTACTCGAAACCGGCGATGTCCGGGGCCCACTCGCGCAGGAGGTCGCGGTTGGCGGCGAAACCGTTGCCGGCCAGTACAACGGCGTGGGAGGTGATCTCGTACGTGCCACTGCGCGGGCCGGACACGCGCACGCCGGTGACGCGGCCGTCGTCGTCGTGGAGCAACGCGGCCACGGGCGTGTGCACGAGCACCTCGGTGTCCGTCGCCCGTACGGCGCGCAGCAGGTCGGCGACGAGGTCGCGGCCCTTGCGTGACGGTGGGGCGTGCAGGCGCGGCACGGAGTGGCCGACGTGTTTGTAGTCGGTGATCAAGCGCAGGTCGACGCCGTGCGTGTCGATCAGCCACTCCACGAGCGCGGCCGACCCCGCGGCGAGCAGGCGGGCGAGGTCGTCGGCGTCGTGGCTGCCCGACTGGGCCAGCAGGTCCGTCGCGAGGCGATCGGCGGAGTCGTCGATGCCCGCCGCGGCCTGGAAGCGCGTGCCGGCGCCGGGGACGGAGCCCGTGGACAACGCGGTGTTCCCGCCCGCGTGCTCCGCCTTCTCCAGCACGACCACACTGGCGCCGGCGTCGTGGGCCGCCAGGGCGGCGGTGAGGCCACCACCGCCGGCCCCGACCACGATCACGTCGACGTCCGTCATGCCGAGACCTCCGAAAGGGCCGCGAGGATCCGCTCCGTGCTGGCGACGTCGGCGTACTTCTGCGCCATGTCGAACAAGTTGGCCTGGTGCACCGTCGGCGTGCGGTCGTACACGGCGTCGTGCGGCACGGCGACGCGGAAGTTGTACGCGAACGCGTCGACCACACTGGACCGCACACACCCGCTGGTGGTGCAGCCGGTGACCACCAAAGTGTCCACGGCCCGGTCGATCAGGTAGCTCACCAGCGGCGTCCCGAAGAACGCGCTCGGGTGCCGCTTCGGCAGCAGCACGTCACCCTCGGCCGGCGCGACCTCGGCGACGAACTCGTATCCCTGCGAAGGAACGTCCATGATGGACGGCACCTTCGCGCCCAGCCGGCCCGAGTCGTACGAAGCTTTCGGGGCCACATAAGGGTAGAGCACCGGCCAGCCGGCAGCCCGGAACGTCGTGAGCAACCGGCTGATGTTCGCCACCGCGTCCCAGCCGGCCTGGCCGCAGCTCGTGCGGTAGTCCTCGGCCACCGACTCGAAGAACGGCTTCGGCGAGTTCCCGACGGTGCGGTACTGCACGTCGATGATCAGCAACGCCGGCCGCTCGCCCAAACCGGCGGGCTTGCCGAACCCCGCGGCCTCGTAGCGGGCCTCGTCGTCGGCGGTGATCACGTCGGACCACGGACGGTCGCTCACGCCGAAACCTCCTGCTTCGCACCGAAACCCAGCGCGGCACGGCCACTGTTGCGCCGCGCCAGGAACTGCCCACGCGGGCCCTGCACCGCACCGTCGCGCACGGTGAACTCGCCACCGAGAATGGTGTGCTGCACACTCACCTTCGACTCCCAGCCCTCCCATACCGAATACGCGGCACCGGAATGCTGCGTCGCCGCCGCGACCGTGCTCGGCCGGTTCGGGTCCACCACGGCGAAATCGGCGTCCGCGCCGATCCGGATCGCGCCCTTGCGCGGCCACAGGCCGAACAGCTGCGCCGGACGCGTGGCCGTGAGGTCGACGAGCCGCTCCACCGGAATCCCCCGGTTGAAGTGCCCTTCGCTCAACAGCAGCGGCAACAGCGTTCCGGTACCGGGGAAACCGGCCGACGCGCTCCACAGATCCTTGTCCTTCGCGCTGAAATGCCGCGGCACGTGGTCGGAGCCGATCACGTCGACGCGCCCGTCGGCCACGGCCTCCCACAACGCTTCCCGGTCGTCACGCGTCCGCAGCGGCGGATTGACCTTGCCGCGCGAACCGAGCCCGGAGTCAATGCCGAGCGTGAGGTAGTGCGGGCACGTCTCCACGAACACGTCGGGGTACTCCGCACGCTGGCGTTCCAAGGCCGAAAGCGCTTCCCGGCTCGTCACGTGCACCGCGTAGCTCGACGCGCCCACCACGCTCGCCAAGTACGCGACCCGGCCCTCGGCCTCGGCCTCCACATACGGCGGACGCACGGCGTGCCAAGCGTCCAGGCCGGCGTCGGGGTCCTTGCTCAGCCGCTCGCGCAGTCGCCACACGAGCTCGATGTTCTCGGCGTGCTGGGCGATCATCGCGCCCGAGTCGGCGGCGGCCTGCAGCGCGTCGAACAGGAACGAGTCGTCGTTGCCGGGCAGGTTGAGGTACGCGCCCTCGTTGCCGCGGAAGTTGGTGAACACCTTGAAGCTCGACACACCGAGGTCACGCGCGTAGTGGCCGATGTTCTCGACGTGCTCGGGCGTCACCACGCAGAAGTGGAAGCCGAAGTCGGTGTGCGCGTGCTCGGCCATCAGGTCGCGCGCGGCCGGGAACAGCTCGTCGTAGGGCTGCGGGCTCATGAGGTACGCCAGCATCGTGGTGACGCCGCCGGCCGCGGCCGAAGCCGTCTCCAGCGCGGCGTCCTCGACGGTCTTGGGCACGGAGAGGTCCTGGCCCAGGTGCACATGGGCGTCGATGGCGCCGGGCAGCACCCAGCGGCCGGTGACGTCGACGGTCTCGGTGGCGGGCAGCTCGTCGGACGGCGCGCAGATCGCGGCGATCTTCCCGTCGCGCACGCACACGTCGACCTCGCTCAGGCCGGTGCCGGGCAGCACGACCGAGCCGCCGTGGAGTCGCAGATCGTAGGGCTTCATTCGGTGGTCCTTCCCGCGTACTTCTCGTCGAGGGCGTCGAACAGCGGCTTGCGCACCAGGTTCTGCCGGTCGGCCCAGCTGATGATCTTGTCGCCGATCTCGGTGGTGTCGCCGTGGTCCATGAGGTGGCGCAACGCGATCCGCATCCCGGCGACGGCGCCGCGCATGGCCGTGTTGGCGTAGAGGGCGACCGAGAAACCCAGTGCGCGCAGCTCTTCCAGCGGCAGGATGGGGGTGAGGCCGCCCTCGACCATGTTCGCGATGTGCGGACCGGGCACGGTCCGCGTGATCTCGGCCAGCTCCTCCGGCGAACCGGGCGCCTCGACGAACAGGATGTCGGCGCCGGCTTCGCGGTAGAGGTTCGCCCGCTCGCACGCGGCGGTCAGCCCCACCACGGCGCGGGCGTCGGTGCGCGCCACGATCAGGAAGTCCTCGGTGGCGCGCGCGTCGACCGCGGCCTGGATCTTCCCGACCATCTCGGACGCCTCGATCACCTCTTTGCCGGTGAAGTGGCCGCACCGCTTGGGGGAGACCTGGTCCTCGATCTGGATCGCCGTGGCGCCCGCGCGTTCGAGCGTGCGCACGGTGCGCTGCACGCCGAGCGCGTTGCCGAACCCGGTGTCGGCGTCGACCACGAGCGGCAGGGACACCGCGTCGCGCGTCGCCTCGACGTGGCCGGCCAGCTCCGGCAGCGAGAGCAGGCCGACGTCGGGGGCACCGAGGTAGGTGTTGGTGATCCCGGCACCGGAGAGGTAGACGGCTTCGAACCCGGTCTCTTCCGCGACCCGGGCGGTGAGCGCGTTGGGCGCACCCGCCAGGAGCAACGGCGCCTGGTCGCGCGCCGCCACCCGCTCGCGCAACCGGGCACCCAGAGAACTAGTCACAGGGCTTACAACTCCTCGTCTTCCAGCCGTCCCGCGAGCCCCTTCGGGCTGTCGGGCACGGTGTTCTCGAACAGGGACAGGGCGTTTTCGAGCGAGTGCTGCAGGTGCTCGTCCATCAGCCGCGCGGCCACGTCGGCGTCGCCCGCGGCCAGGGCGCGCAGGACCTCGCGGTGCTCCTTGAACGCGTCGCGGGCCCGGCGCGGCTGGCGCCCGGATCGGGACCGGGCCAGCTGGATCTGGTTGTTGGCGTCGCCGAAGGCCCGCAGGATGGACTGGTTGCCCGACAGCGCGACCACGCGGTGGTGGAAGTCGAGCTCGCCCGGGTACGCGGTGTCCACATCGGACTCCAGGACCTCCTCGGTGGCCCGCAGCAGGTCGTCGAGGTCCCGCAGGTCCTCGTTGTCCGCGCGCCGGGCCGCGAGCCGCACGGCGTGGGTCTCCAGCGCGGTGCGCAGCTCGTAGAGGTCACGAAGCTCGTCGGCGTCGAACGTGCGCACGTACGCACCGCGGTGGGGGACGACGTTGAGCAGGCCCTCACTGGCCAGCCGCTGGATCGCCTCGCGTAGCGGGCCCCGGCTGATGCCGAGCGCGCGGGCGAGCTCGACCTCGTTGAGCCGCTGCCCGGGCTGCAGCTGCCCGTCGCGCACCATGCCGCGCAGCACGTCGAGGCTGCGGCCGGCGTAGGTGTCGGTGCGTCGTTCCAGTGGGGGCGGTGTCGCCATGTCCTGCCTTCTTCGGTTGTCGTGGTTCAGCTGTCGCGCAGCGCGGTGCCGCGGGTTTCCTTCATCCGCACCGCTGCCGCAAGTGTGATCAACGCTGTCACGAGCAGGAAACCGGCCGGAGCCAGGCTGCTGCCCGTGCGGGCGATCAGCCAGGTGCAGATGTAGGGCGCGGTGCCGCCCACGGCCGTGCTGGCCAGGTTGAACCCGAGCGCGATGCCGCTGTAGCGCACGCGGGTGGTGAACAGCTCCGCGAACGTCGAGAACGCCACCGCCATCAGCGCGGATTCGGGCAGCCCCAGCACGATCTGGGCGAGCAGTGCCGGCACGTAGTGACCTGCGTTCATCACCATGAACACCGGCACGGTGAGGATCAGCGTCGCGATCGTGGCGCCGAGGAACACCGGCCGGCGCCCGACGCGGTCGGACAGCGCGCCGAAGAACGGCATGGCCGCGCACGAGACGATCAGCGTGACCGTGGTCGACCAGAACGCCTGCTTCGGGCTGAACCCGCCCACGCGCTGCAGGTGGATCGACGCGTACACGTAGACCACGTAGTACAGCGCGAACAGCAGGATCGACAGGCCGAGCGTGCGCACCAGCGCCCCGCGGTGCGACGTGAACAGCTCCCGCACCGGCGCCTTCGCGACCTCACCCTGGGCGGCCAGGTTGTGGAACTGCTTCGAGTCTTCGAGCTTGAGCCGGATCCACACGCCGACGGCGCCCAGCGGCAGGCTGAGCAGGAACGGCAGGCGCCAGCCCCAGTCGGTCATCTGCTGCTTGGTGAGCACGGTCGTCAGCGTCGTGACCACGGCCGACGCGAGCAGCGCCCCACCGAGCGCGCCGAACTGGACGGTGGAGCAGAGGAAGCCGCGGCGGTGCGCCGGGGCGTATTCGGCGACGTACGACGCGGCACCGCCGACTTCGCCGCCGGCCGCGACACCCTGCACACACCGGGCCGTGACCAGCAGGAACGCGGCCGCGCTGCCGATCGCCGCGTACGTGGGGAGCACGCCGACGGCGAACGTCGCGGCGCACATGGCGAGCACCGTGGTGGCCAGCATGCGCTTGCGGCCCAGCCGGTCGCCGAGGTGACCGAAGATCAGGCCGCCCAGCGGACGCAGCGCGAACGCGGCGGCGAAGGTGGCCAGCGTGGCCAGCAGGGACGCGGTGGGGTCGACACCGGAGGCGAAGAAGACGACGGCGAGCACGGTCGCGAGATAGCCGTAGATGCCGAAGTCGAAGTACTCGACGATCGAGCCGACCAGACCGGCGGCCACGACCCGGCGGTCGACGCCCGCCGGGCCGGCGGTGACGGTGTCACCGACCGCTGACGTGCGGTTTTTCATGATTTCCGCCTTCCAGGCAGAACCGGGGGGACTCGGATGCGAGAACGATAGGTAGCTCCCTGTCTGCTGTCAACAGTTTGCAGCCGACAGGCGTTGCCTCGACCGGTGCCGGGCGACCGCCGAGGAGTTCCGGTGTCGCGAAAGACATCGAATCCGTTGTCCTGGCGGGAAAACTGCCGCCCACGATCGGTCGACGGCGGCTCACCCCGGCGGCGGTGCCCCGGCCGGGAGCCCCGGCGTTGACTGAGGCGCATGCGGCGTTCGACGGCGTTCTTCGGCCTGCTCGTCCTCTTCCTGACCCAGCTCGTCTCCCCGGCACAGGCGGCCGCCTGGTCCCCAGGCCCGGCCCAGTACGCCGTGACCGAGACGAACGACGTGCCCGTCACGATGGCCGACGGCACCGTGATCAAGGCCGACGTTCTGCGGCCCGACGCGCCCGGCACCTATCCCGTGCTGCTTGCCCAGACGCCGTACGGCCGCGCCGACCTGCACGAAGACCTCTCCTACTTCGTCCAGCGCGGCTACGTCGCGGTGATCACCGACGTCCGCGGCACCGGCGGCTCGGGCGGGCAGTGGGTGCCGTTCGCGCCGATCGAACGACAGGACGGCGCCGCCCTGGTCCGGTGGGCGGCGGCGCTGCCCGGCAGCGACGGGAACGTCGGCCTCAACGGCGGCTCCTACGTCGGCATCAACCAGCTGACCACCGCGGCCGCCGTCGGCCCGAACTCTCCGCTGAAGGCGATCTTCCCCGTCGTCGCGGGCAACGACCTCTACCGCGACCTCGCCGCGATGGGCGGGCTGCCCAACGCCGAGTTCATGCCGCTGTGGGAGCTGCTCACCGGGCTGCGCACGGTCACCCAGCCCGTGCTCGACGCGCTGAACAGCGGCTCACCCGCCGCGCTGCTGGCGGCGCTGACCACCGAGCTGCAACACCTCGGCGGGCTCGGCGCGGGCACGTTTCCCCTGCTCACGGGCGAGTTCACCGGCGGCGAGCAGGCCTTCGACGAGGACTACTGGCAGTCGCGCAACCCCGCCAACGTGCTGGGCGACGTCGTCGCGAACGGCATCCCCGCGTATCTCGTCGGCGGCTGGAACGACCTCTTCCAGCGCGGCGCCCTCATGAACTACGCGGCGCTGCAGAACGCGTGGGCCGGCCGGCCCGTGACCGCGCCGATGGCCGCCGGGCAGACGGCGACCAGTCGCTACCAGCTTTTGATGGGCCCCTGGTACCACGACCCGACCGGCGAAATCGACCTGCACCCGATCGAGCTGGCCTGGTACGACCACTGGCTCAAGGGTGTCGACACCGGGATCACCGACACCACGAAACCCTTGCACGCCAACGTGTTCGGCACCGACACCTGGGTGGACACCACGACGTACCCCTTCACCGGCGCCCAAGCCACCACCTACTACCTCGGTGGCGGACGCACCGGCACCGCACCGCGCTCGGCCAATGACGGCACGCTGACGACCAGCCCGGGCTCGGGCGGCGGCACGGACTGGATCACCTGGACGCCGACGTCGAGCACCTGCACGCGGTCCACCGCCCAGTGGCTGGGCGGATTCCTGCCCAACCCCGCGTGCGACACCACGAACCTCGACCGCGAACACGGCCCCGGCTCGCTCGTCTACACGTCCGCGCCGCTGACACAGCCGAGCGTGCTCGCCGGGCCGATCACCGCATCGATCTCCGCGCAGGCCAACACGCTCGACACGACGTGGGTGGTGACCGTGACCGACGTCGGCCCGGACGGTTCGTCCAAGCCGCTCACCGAAGGCGCGCTGATCGGTTCGCAGCGGGAGACCGACTCGGCCCGCAGCTGGTACAGCTCCGACGGAAAACTCCTGATGCCCTACCACCCCTACACCCGGCAGTCGGAGAAATGGGTGGTACCCAACGAAATCACGCGTTACGACGTCGAGGTGTTCCCCACGTTCGCGCAGCTCGCGGCCGGACACCGGATCCGCGTGGTGCTGACGACGGCCGACACCCCGCACCTCACGCCGACGCTCACCCAGCTGCCCCGCCTGCTCGGCGGCATCTACCAGGTGAAGACGCCCGCGTCTTCGATCACGCTGCCGCTGGCGCCGCTCTCGGCGTTCACCGGGTGACGCGCCAGCTCTCCACGATCTCGTCGACGTCCAGCGGCATCGCGCGCAGCGGCGGGCCTTCCTGCGGCCGGCGGTGGGTTTCCCGGATGCGCTCGTTGAGGTCTTCCACGATCTCGCGCACGCGCTTCTCGGTGCGCACCTTCGCCAGTTTCGCCGGCAGGTCCTGGATCTCGCGCGGGATCGCGAGTGACGGCGGCAGGAACGAGCCCGGGTCCAGGTCGCCTTCGCGGGCGCGGCGCAGGGCCCAGTCCGTGGCGGCGTCGCGGCCCGTCGGGGGCGGCAAGGGCTTGCCGGCGCCGGGCAGGTCGTCGAACTCGCCGCGCGACTGGGCGGCAGAGATCAGGCGGTCGACCCAAGATCCGAAGGACACGCAGGGGGGTTTGCGCTCGGTCACTCGAACACCTCCGATCCCCACCCAGCGTAGCCGGGCCCGGAGCGTCGCGGATGGGTCGAAGGTCCCGAACCGGCAGGTAGGATCCCCGGCAACCGATCAGCGCCGGGGCAGGGGAGGGGGCTGCGACGATGACCGTCGAGCAGAACAGCGACAACCGCGCCGCGGAGGCTGAGCAGATCGACCGGACGCTGGCGTTGCTGTGGCGCGAACGGTCCACGCCCGCCGCCGAACCCGCGCGCGGGCGCCGGCCGACGCTCACCGTCGGGCAGATCGTGGCCGCGGCCATCACGGTCGCCGACGCCGACGGGCTCGTGGCCACGTCGATGCACCGCGTCGCCAAGGAGCTCGGCGCCGGGACCATGACGCTCTACACCTACGTGCCCGGCAAGACCGAGCTCGTCGACCTGATGGTGGACGACGTGCTCGTCGAGCGCGGCCTGCCCGGCCCCGGCCAGCCCCGGACGGGTGACTGGCGCGCGCAGATCCGGCTCTACTCCGAGCGCACGCGCGAAGCCCACCGCCGCCACCCGTGGCTTCGCGAGATGTCGCGCGTACGCCCGGCGCTCGGCCCGGGCCAGCTCGCCGGCCAGGAGTACGTGCTGTCCACCGTGGACGGTCTGGGACTCGCGCCGCGCGAAACCGTGGCCGCCGCCAACAGCATCACGGCCTACGTGGACGCCAACGCGGCGCTCGAGGCCGAGAGCATCCACCTCGAACGCAGCACCGGCCAGTCGAACGACGCGTGGTGGGACCAGCGATCTTCCTTCTGGGGCAAGTACTTCGACCTCACCGCGCACCCGGCGATGAACCGCGCGTGGCTCGGTGGCGGCTTCGACCAGGGCGCGGGCGAGCAGGCGGCCGAGGCCTGGGAGTTCGGCCTCGACCGGCTGCTCGACGGCATCGAGCTGCAGGTCAAGCGGTGCCGCGCGCCAGAGCCCGGGCGATGACGTTGCGCTGCACCTCGCTCGTGCCCTCGCCGATTTCGAGGATCTTCGCGTCGGCGTAGAACCGTGAGATGGTGGACTCGCGGATGAAGCCGTAGCCGCCGTGGATCTGCACGCTCTGGCTGGCCGCGCGGTTCGCGACCTCCGACGCGTACAGCTTCGCCATCGCCGCCGCGGTGCTGAACGGGCGGCCCTGGTCGCCGAGCCACGCCGCGTTGTACACGAGCCAGCGCGCCGCCGCGATCTCCGTGGCCATGTCCGCGAGCTTGTGCCCCACGGCCTGGAACCGGGTGAGCGGCTGGCCGAACTGCTCGCGTTCGCCGGCGTGGCGCACCGCGAGGTCGAGGGCCTTCTGCGCCAGCGACAACGACAGCGCGGCCACGCTGATGCGCCCGCCGTCGAGGACTTCGAGGAACTGGCGCAGGCCGTTGCCCTCCTCGCCGATCAGGTGGTCGTCGGGCACCCAGCAGCCGGAGAACACCAGCTCGCGCGTGTCGAGCGCGTGCCAGCCGAGCTTCTTCAGCGGCTGGCCCTTGGTGTAGCCAGGGGTGCCTTCGGGAACGAAGAAGGTGCCGTAGCGTTTCGCGCCGCCGTCGTTCTCGCCGGTCAGGGCCAGCACGGTGACGCCGAGGCTCATCTCGGTGCCGGCGTTGCTGATGAACATCTTCGTGCCGTCGAGCAACCAGCCGCCGTCGGCGCGCCGGGCGCGGGTGCGGATGCCGGCCGCGTCCGAGCCCGCCGTGGGTTCGGTGAGGCCGAAGGCGCCGATCGCTTCGCCCGAGGCGAGGGGCCGCAGCCAGCGTTCCTTCTGTTCGTGGGTGCCGAACGTGGCGAGCGGCAGGCTGGCGATCGTCGAATGTGCGTTCCACGCCGACGCGATCGACTGGTCGGCCGCGCCCAGCTCCTCCATCGCGGCCACATAGGACACGAAGCCGGCGTTGGCGCCGCCGTACTTCTCGTCCACGAGCATGCCCATGAGCCCGAGCTTGCCCAGGTCGTGGAACACCTCCGTGGGGAAGTGGCTGCGCTCGGACCAATCGGCGGCGTGGGGCGCGATCTCCTTCGCGGCGAAGTCCCGGCAGAGCTGCTTCAGCGCGACAGTTTCCTCGGGCAGGTCGAAGTCCATCAGTGCTCCTCGGGCTTCAGCAGGATCTTGAGGTGGCTGCCGCGGTCGGCTTCGAGCTCGGCGAACGCGTCGCGCCCGGCCGAGAGCGGCCGCACCCCGGTGAGCATCGGCGTGGCGTCGAGCCGGCCCGTGGCCATGAGGTCGAGCACGCGCGGGATGTCGAAGTTGTAGCCCAGCGAGCCCAGCACCGTGCGCTCGAACGGGACGATCTGCGTGATCGGCAGCGCCGCGCTGGCGCCGCTGATCCCGCACAGCACCGCGCGCCCGCCCCGGCGCACGGTGCTCACGGCCAGCTCCACGAGCTCCGGACGGCCGGTCGCCTCCACCACCACGTCGGGCCCGACGCGGCCGGTGCGCAGGAAGACTTCGCGTCGCACATCGGTCTTCGCCGGGTCGTACACCTCGGTCGCGCCGATCTCGGCGGCCTTGCGCGCGCGGTCGGGCACGGGCTCGCTCACGTAGAGGCCCGCCGCGCCGGCGAGCTTCGCGGCCAGCAGCGCGGCGATCCCGATCGGACCGGCACCGAGCAGGAGGACGTTGTCACCCGGTTGGACGTTCGCGCGCCGGACGGCGTGCAGGCCCACAGCGAGCGGCTCGGCCAGGGCCGCGAGCTCGTCGGAGACGCCGTCGGGGATCGGCACGAGGCCCTCGACGGGCACGGTGACCTTCGACGCGAACCCGCCGTCGGCGGCGAGGCCGATCGAGCCGCCCTTGGCGCAGATGTGGTATTCGCCGTGGGTGCACCAGCGGCACACGCCGCAGCGCAGGCACGGGTCGACGGCCACGCGCGCGCCGACCGTCACCCCGGGCACGGCCGAGCCGAGCGCCACGACCGTGCCGCTCATCTCGTGGCCGAGGGTGAACGGCGGTTCGAGGCCGGTCAACGGGTGCGGCCCGGTGCGGATGAGGTTGGGGCCGTGCGCGAACTCGTGCAGGTCGGTGCCGCAGATCCCGCAGTACGACACGGCGATCACCGCTTGACCCGGCGCCGGCGCCGTCGGTTCCGGCACGTCGTCGAGGCGCAGCTCGCCCTTGGCGTGCCAGCGCAGCGCGTGCACGCGACCACCTCCGAACTGGAGTTGTTTTTTCGAACAGTCGGTACAAGAATCGTGGTTCCCGGCGCGATGTCAAGGGCCGGGGCGAAAACCGGTGAACGGCAAGGGCAGGAGCGTGATGACTTCCACCCGGGTGAGCGACCTGGCAACGGCATTCGACGGCGACCCGAGCGCATTGGCCGAGATGTACCGGCGGATGCGGCTGATCCGGCAGTTCGAGGACCGCGCGTCGAGGCTGTACCGGAACAACGAGATCCCCGGCTTCCTGCACCTGTCCATCGGGCAGGAAGCCTCGGCGGTCGGCGCGTGCCGGCCGCTGGACGACCGCGACGTGATCACGTCCACCCATCGCGGGCACGGCCACTGCATCGCGAAAGGACTCGACGTCGAGGGCATGTTCGCGGAGCTGATGGGCAAGGAGACCGGCACCTGCCGGGGTCGCGGCGGGTCGATGCACATCGCGGATCCGCGCAAGGGGATCTTCGGGGCCAACGGGATCGTCGCGGCGGGACTGCCGATCGCTGTCGGCGCGGGCACCGCGGCCCAATTGCGGGCTGAAGGCGGTGTGGTGCTGGCGTTCTTCGGCGACGGCGCCGTGGCCCAGGGCATGTTCCACGAAGCGGCGAACCTCGCCTCGGTGTGGCGGCTTCCGGTCATCTTCTTCTGCGAGAACAACAAGTACGCCGAGTTCTCGCCGATCGCGACGCAGACGCGCGCGTCGCTCGCCGACCGCGCGCCGGGGTATGCGATGGACTACCACCACGTGGACGGCAACGACGTCGCCGCCGTCGCGTCGCTCGTCGACGGCTTGGTGCGCGAGCTGCGCGCGGGCGGCGGGCCCGTGCTGGTCGAGGCCGACACGTACCGCTGGCACGGCCACTACGAAGGCGACCCGGAGAAGTACCGGGAGCCGGAGGAGCTGGCGGAGTGGAAGGAACGCGACCCGCTGGTGCGGCTGGCGGCGCGGCTGCGCGAGCTGGGCACGGACGTCGCCCCGATCGATTCCGAGGTGGACGCCCGGATCGAGGCGGCGGTCGAGGCCGCGCGTGCCGCAGACGAGCCGTCGCCGGACACGCTGCACCACTTCGTCGGCGTGCCGCGTGAGCCCGTGCCCGAGCCGGCCGAGGCGACGGGTGAGATCTTCCGGACCATGGACGCGATCCGCGGCGCGCTGGAGTACGAGCTGGCGCACGACGAATCCGTGTTCCTGGCCGGCATCGACGTCGGCGCCGGCGGCAACGTCTTCGGCCTGACCAGGGGACTCGCCGACAAGTACCCCGGCCGCGTGCGCGACACCCCGATCTCGGAAAGCGCGATCATCGGCGCCGGCGTGGGCGCCGCGATGGCCGGGCTGCGGCCCGTGGTGGAGCTGATGTACTTCGACTTCGTCGGCGTGTGCCTCGACCAGCTCATGAACCAGGCCGCGAAGCTCCGCTTCATGACCGGCGGCGCCGTCAGCCTGCCCATGGTCGTGCGCACGCAGTTCGGCGCGGGGAAGTCTTCGGGGAGCCAGCACTCGCAGAGCCTCGAAGCGCTGCTCGCCCACATTCCCGGCCTGACCGTGGTGATGCCGTCGACGCCCGCCGACACCTACGGCCTCCTGCGGGCCGCCATTCGCGATCCGAATCCGGTGGTGTTCGTGGAAAACCGCCTGATGTACGGGCGCAAGGGGCCGCAGCCGCCGCCCACGCACCTGGTGCCGCTGGGCCGCGCCGCCATCCGCCGGCCGGGCACGGACGTGACGCTGGTGTCGTACTCGAAGCTGGTGCACGACTGCGTCGACGTCGCCGAGGAGCTGGCAGCCGAGGGCATCAGCGTCGAGGTGATCGACCTGCGGACCATCGCGCCGCTGGACACCGCGACGGTCCTGCAGTCGCTGGCCAAGACCGGCCGGCTGGTCGTGGCGCACCAGGCGGTGGGCGACTTCGGCGTGGGCGCCGAGCTGGCCGCCGTGGCCGCCCGCGAGGGCTTCTGGACGCTCGACGCGCCGGTGATCCGCGTGGGTGCGCAGGGGACGCCGGCGCCGTATGCGCCTTCGCTGGAACGGGTGTGGCTGCCGTCGAAGGAACGGATCGCCGCCGCCGTACGGGAATCCGCCCGCGCGTGACTACGCTGCCCGCATGGAGTCCGGCCAGGTCTCGGTGTGGGTCCCGATCGTCGTCGCGGTGCTCGGCATTCTGGGGGTGGTGAGTGGCCAGCTGATCAACGTCTGGCGCGAGGAACGCCGGTGGGCGCGCGAAGCCGTGCGGGAGGACCAGCGCTGGGCGCGGGAACGCCGGCGCGACATCGACGCCCACTGGCGTGAGAAGCGCTTCGACGTGCACATCGCGGTGCTCGCGGCCTTCCGCGACTGGGAGCGCGCGCTGGAGAAACCCGTCGCGGCGCGCGAGGCCGGCCACGAGCCCGGCGGCCTCGACGAGCTGCGCGCCCTCGACGACCGGGTGCAGGAGGTGTTGTCCAGCCTGATGATCTTCGGACCCCGGGTGCTCGCGGTCGCGGCCGACGAGGTCTACCTCGAGTTCCGCCAGAGTCACGACTACGCGCTCGGCCTGCGGGATCTCGGGGCGCCGGTGAAGAAGCAGCGCTACCTCGGCGTGCTGCTGCTCGGCCTGCGCCAGCAGGTCCGCGAGGCCCTGCAGATCACGGCGGGGCCGGACGAGGAAACCCCGGCCCGCGCTTGACTGCGGTACGCGAGCAGGTCAGGCGGGAACCCGAGCGCGGAAGGCCGCCACCCGCTGCTCGAGATCCGCCACGTCGTACCCCGGGCTGCAGAACCCCGAGATCAACGTCGCGCAGTACTCGCGCGACAGGAACGCCGCGTCCCACGGACCGTCGGGACGGGCCCACTGATACGTGTGGTTGTGCAGGTTCAGGAACTGCAGCATCGCCAGCCGCGGGTCCAGCCGCCGGAACGCGCCGGAGTCCATGGCCGCCGTCAGCAGGTCCAGCACGATGCGCTCGAACTCACGGCGCTGGCGCAGCAGGCGGGCGCGGTTGGCGCCGCGCAGGTGGCGGTAGTCGTGTTCGTACACC
Source organism: Amycolatopsis sp. NPDC001319 (assembly GCF_042896185.1). Taxonomy (NCBI): domain Bacteria; kingdom Bacillati; phylum Actinomycetota; class Actinomycetes; order Pseudonocardiales; family Pseudonocardiaceae; genus Amycolatopsis; species Amycolatopsis sp. NPDC001319. The sequence goes on from NZ_JBIAWY010000004.1 coordinate 108,104, forward strand.
CAGATGTGGTCGAGGCGCGCGAGGATGATGTCGAGCAGCGTCTCGGACAGCAGGCGCAGCCGCAGGACCGGGTCCTCGTCGAGGGTGGCGATGCGGCGGGCGGCGGTGAGCAGCGGGCGCAGCACGCGGTCCTGGATCTCGACCAGGAGGTTCTCCTTGGACCCGATGTAGTAGTACAGCGCGCCCTTCGCGAGGCCGGCGACCTGACCGATCTCGGCGATGCCGGTGGCGGCGTACCCCTGTTTGGCGAACAGCGCGGCGGCCTGGTCGATGATCTCCTGGCGCTTGACCTCGTAGCCGGGGCCGTGTCCCGGTGGTCTCGGCATGCTTCCCCTCCGCTGCTGGCAGACACACCACTCTAGGCGTCACGGTCGAACGCGGCCTTGCCCGGTCCGTCGCGCAGGAACGACGCCATGCCGGTGTGGCGGTCGCGCGTGGCGAACAGGCCGGCGATGAGCGAGCGTTCCAGGGCCAGGCCCGCGGCGATCGGGGAATCCAGCCCGTGGTCCACGGCCTCCTTCACCGCCTGGATCGCGAACCGGGGCCCGGCCGCGAGAACCTGCGCGTACTCCAGAGCCGCGGCGAGCGGATCCGGCGCGATCCGATCCACGAGCCCGAGGGAGAGTGCTTCCGGAGCCGCCATGCGCCGTCCGGTCATCAGCAGCTCCTTCGCCCGGGACGGACCGATGAGGCGCGCCAGCCGTTGTGTGCCGCCGGAACCCGGGATGATGCCGAGCAGCACCTCGGGCTGGCCGAGCACCGCGGTTTCCGAAGCCACGCGGTAGTCGGCCGTCAGCGCGAGCTCCATGCCGCCGCCGAGTGCGTAGCCGTTGACGGCCGCGACGACCGGCATCGGGAGTTCGGCGAACCGCGTGAACGCCTTCTGCAGCGCGCGGTTCCAGCCGAGCACCTCTTCGAACGAGAACCCCGCCAGCTGCTTGATGTCCGCTCCGGCAGCGAACACCTTCTCGCCGCCGTAGAGCACCACCGCGTGCACCTCGTCGGAGTCCGCCAGGCGCGCCGCGGTGTCGGCCAGCGCGTGGCGCATCTCGGTGTCGAAGGCGTTGAGGGGCGGGTGGTCCAGGCGGACCGTCGCGACCCTGCCGGTGATTTCGACGTGTAGCCGTTCCGTCATCACTGAAGCTCCTCACCTCACCCGGTCCGGGCTTGTCAGGCCGCGATCAGGGTCCTACAGTGCTTCCCATCACGGTTTCTTAGACCGATTGGTACACGAAACTCGGCAGCGGCACAACACACCGGAGTGATGGCCCATGGACGCAGTCGAATCATCCGTCCCCGAAGGACTTTCGGTAACTCGCGAAGAGGTCACCGACGCCGATCTGCAGGCGCTCGGCGTGAACCTCGAGCGCGATTTCCCCGGTTCCACCGCAGCGGACTTCCGCCGCTACCCGGTGCTCTCGGAAGGCGGTTGGTTCACCGTCGTCAAGCACCAGAAAACGCTCGAATCGGTGAGCCGTGAAACCGGCCCGCTGCTCGGCCCCATCGTCCTCACCTCCGACGGCCTCGACGTCAACTGACCACGAATCACCGAAAGGCGGGTAGTTCCATGATCGGAGTAGACGTCGGCGGCACGTTCACGGACGTGGTGGCGATCGCCGATGGCGAGATCAAGACCGTCAAGGTCGCCACGGACGTGCGCACCACCGAACGCGGTGTGCTGCGCGGTGCCGAAGAGGTCGGCGTGAGCGCGTCCGAGGTCTTCAACCACGCCAGCACCCACGGCCTCAACGCGATCATCACGCGGCGGCTGCCGAAGATCGCTTTCCTGACCACGCTGGGACACCGGGACATCCTCGACATCGGCCGCACCTGGCGCCCGGTCGAAGGCCTGACGAACCCCGCGTGGCGCCGCTCCTACGGCGACGCGAACCGGCCGCTCGTGCCCCGGTACCTCCGGCGGGGCATCCGCGAGCGGCTCACCGCCGACGGCGGCATCCTGATCCAGCTCGACGAGGACAACGCCCGCGAAGAGCTGGCCGTGCTGCGCAAGTGCGGCGTCGAAGGCGTGGCGATCTGCCTCATCAACGCATACGTGAACAACCATCACGAAGAGCGCCTGCGCCAGCTCGTGCACGAGGAGCTCGGTGACATCCCGGTGTCGATCTCCAGCGAGGTCTCCCCGCTCGCCAAGGAGTTCGCGCGCGCGTCGACCACGGTCATCGACGTCTTCATGCGCCTGACCTACGACGCCTACACCAAGCGCCTCGACGCCGGCCTGCGCGACCTCGGCTTCACCGGCGACCTCAACTTCGCCGACTGCGCCGCGCAGCTCGTGCGTTCCGACGTCGCGATGGAGCACCCGTTCCGGATCGTGTTCGCCGGTCCCGCGGCGGGAACCGTGTCCAGCGCCCACTTCGGCGGTCTCATCGGCGCCGGGAACCTGCTGTGCGCGGACGTCGGCGGCACCTCGTGCGACATCAGCATGGTCAGCGACGGCAAGCCGTTCGTGAACACGACGTTCGAACTCGAACACGACCTGATCGTGAACGCACTGTCCAACGAGGTCTCCAGCATCGGTGCCGGCGGCGGCAGCCTCGTCACGATCAACCCGGCCGGTGAGCTGAAGGTCGGCCCCGGCAGCGCGGGCGCCGACCCCGGCCCGGCGTGTTACGGCCTCGGCGGGCAGCAGCCGACGACCACCGACACCTGCCTGCTGATGGGCATCATCGACCCCGACGGGTTCGCCGGCGGCCGCATGAAGCTCGACCCGGACCTGTCCCGGCAGGCGTTCGAGGCGCTCGACTCGAAGCTGTCGTTCGAGCAGCGCGTGAGCTACGCGTTCAACATCGGCGTGAACAACATCGCCGAGGGCGTCGTGAACATCGCCATCCAGCACGGTGTCGACCCGCGCGACTACAGCCTCGTGGCGTACGGCGCGGCCGGCCCGATGCTGCTGCCGGCAGTGCTCGACCTCGTGCACGCGGCCGAGGTCATCGTGCCGCCGCACCCGGGCCTGTTCTCCGCACTGGGCCTCGTCAGCTCCGACCTCGTCTACGCCGACAGCCGCAGTGCGTACACGCTGCTCACGTCGGAGGCGGCCGAGCAGGTCGACAAGGTCTACCACTCCATGGAAGAGCGGCTGCGCGAACGCTTGCAGGAGAAGGACCGCGACAACGTCGAGTTCGTCCGCAGCTTCGACGGCCGGCTCGCCGGCCAGACGTGGGAGACGCCGTTCATCGGCGTGCCCGCCGGCACGATCGACGCGGAGGCCGTCGCCACGATGGTCGCGAACTTCCACGAGGCCTACGCCGAGCGCTCGGGCAACAAGTTCGAGGCGCTGCCCGTGCAGGGCGTGACCTACCGCGTCCAGGCCGTCGCGAAGGCCGACAAGGTCGATTACCCGAAGATCCCGGAGCGCGCCGCGGGCGAGACCCTGCAGCCCACGCGCACGCTGAAGATCCGCTACCTCACCGAAGACGTCCTCGACGCCGGTGAGTACCAGCGCGCCGACCTGCGGGTCGGCGACCAGGTCCCCGGCCCCGCGGTCGTCCGCGAACCGCTGTCCACCACGTTCCTCGTCCCGGGTCAGGTCGCGACCGTCGGGACCTACGGCGAGCTGCGCATCCGGAAGGCGTGAACCATGACCTCTCTGAAGGACCTCGACGACGCCCAGTTCGCCGAGCTGTACGGCTCCGACCGCTTCACCGCGTCGGTCCTGTCGAGCCGCATGCGCTACATCGTGCAGCACATGTGCACCGGCCTGCTCAACAACGCGTTCTCGCTCATCCTGCGCGACTGGTACGACTTCGCGGCGACGATCTCCGGCCCGCCGGAGCAGAACTACCCGATGTCCTCGGTGAGCAACAGCCTCGCGATGTTCCTCGGCACCATGTCCGAGGCGGTGCGCAACACCATCGAGGAGTACGGCCCGGAGAACCTCGAGCCGGGTGACGTGATCATCTGCAACGACCCGTACCGCGCGGGCAACCACGTGAACGACATCTGCTTCATCCGCCCGGTCTTCCACGAGGGCAAGCTGATCTCGCTCGTCACGCTGCGCGCGCACCAGCTCGACATGGGCGGCGTGATCCCGGCGGGCTTCTCCGGCACGAAGCGCAACGTGTACGAGAACGGCCTCGTGATCGCGCCGATGCAGCTGTACCGCAACGACAAGCCGGTGAAGTCGGCCTTCAACCTGATCTTCGACAACGCCCGCTACTGCGCGCTGCTGCTGCCCGACATCAAGACGATCTACCAGAACCTGCTGCTGGGCGAGAAGCTCATCAACGAGAGCGTGGAGCGCTACGGCGTCGACGCGTACCTCGGCGCGATCCGCTACTCCACCGACGTGTCGGCCGAGTCCATGAGCAGCGCGCTCGCCGAGCTGCCGGACGGCGTGTACGAGGCCGAGGAAGGCATCGACTGCGACGGCGTCGACGACAGCGTCGAGTACAAGATCCGGCTGAAGATCACCAAGGCCGCCGACCGGATGGAACTCGACTTCTCGGGCACCTCACCGCAGGCGCGCACGTCGATCAACGCCGGCATCCTCGACACGAAGACCGCCGTCGGCGTCGCGCTGAAGTTCCTCATCGACCCGGCCACGCCGTTCACCTCGGGCGCGTACCGGCCGATCGACATCGTGCTGCCGGCGGGCACGTTCATCAGCGCCACCCCGCCCGACGGCGCGGTGTTCCTGTACTGGGAAAGCACCGGACCGGTGCTGCTCGCGGTGTTCCGCGCACTGGAGAAGGCGCTGGGGCGCAAGGCCGTCGGCGGCGACTACGGCTCGCTGAACATCCACAACGCCAACGGTGTGCTCGCCGACGGCACGCCGTGGGTCACCACCGCGCAGTGCGGCGGCGAGCACGGGCCGTGGGGTGCGACCGAAGCGGGCGACGCGGACAGCTACTCCGTGGTCTACCAGGCCAACAACCTGGACCCGGCCACGGAAGCCATCGAGTCCGAGCTGCCGGCCGTGGTGCTGCGCAAGGAGTACGCGCCAGACAGCGGCGGCGCGGGCGACAACCGCGGTGGCGCGGCGGTGCTCAAGGACACGCTGTACCTGACGGACGCGGAACACTGGTCGAGCCCGCTGCACACCAAGACCGCGAGCGGGGTCGGCGTCTACGGCGGTGAGGCCGGCGCGCTCGGCGCGACCTGGGTGTTCCACCCGGACTACAAGAACGTCACCAAGGACAAGGACCTCATCGGCACCGAGCCCGAGGTCTACGCGGGTGCCACGCCGGTCGCCGGGATGCTCGACCCGAAGACCAAGACCGTGGATCCGAACGGCGAGTACTTCTACTTCGCCAGCACGCCGGTGTGGCACACCAAGCCCAACGCGGTGTTCCGCTACCTCACCAACGGCGGTGGCGGCTGGGGTTCGCCGCTTCAGCGCGACCCCGAGCGCGTGTGCCGCGACGTGCGCGACGAGTACGTGACCATCGAGGGCGCGTACCGCGACTACGGCGTGGTGATCTCCGGTGACCCGCACGGCGACCCGGAGAACCTGAAGATCGACCTGGAAGCCACCGCCAAGCGCCGCGCCGAGCTGGCTGCGAAGTAGGGAGGACCGTTGTCCGAGAACGGGACGGACGTCGACCGGCAGAACAAGCTCAGGGAGACCTTCCTCGCCGAGCGCGGGTACTGGAACACGTTCTGGGAAGGGCTGCTGAGCCTCGACCCGGACTTCTTCGAGGCGTACCTGAACTTCTCGGCCGTGCCGTGGCGCAAGGGGGTGCTGGAGCCGAAGGTCAAGGAGCTGATCTACACCGCGATCGACGCCTCCACCACGCACCTCTACGAGCCCGGGCTGCGTCAGCACATCCGCAACGCGCTGGGCTACGGGGCCACCAAGGAGGAGATCATGGAGGTGCTGGAGCTCACGAGCGTGCTCGGGATCCACACCTGCACCCTCGGGGTCCCCGTGCTGATGGAGGAACTGGCGGCGCACGAGCAGAAGTCCGCGTGAGCCACGGAGTACTCGACCCGCGCGGCCCGGCTTCCCTGGCCGGGGCGCGCGCGGTCGTGACCGGCGCGGCGCGCGGGATCGGCAGCCGGATCGCGGTCGAGCTCGCGCTCGCCGGGGCCCACGTCACGGTGCTCGACGCCCGCGATCCTGCCGCGACCGTCGCCGAGATCACCGAGGCCGGCGGTTCCGCCGCCGGCCTGGTGGTCGACGTCACCGACCGCACCGCCGCCGCCTCGGCCATGGCCGAGGCGGCGGGGCCGGGCCGACGGCTCGACGCGCTGGTGACGTGCGCGGCCATCTACGGCGAGACGATGCGCCTGGACGAGCTGCCGGAGTCCGAAGTGGACGCGGTGCTCGGCGTGAACGTCAAGGGCACGCTGTGGTGCATCGGCGGCGCGCTGCCGTTCCTGCGGGGCCACGACGCGCGGGTCGTCTGCATCGGGTCCGTGGCGGGCAAGGTCGGCGGCGTGCTCGCCGGCCCGCACTACGTGGCCAGCAAGGGCGCCGTCCACGCGGTGGTGAAGTGGCTCGCGAAAACCGAGGCCCGCAACGGGATCGTCGCCAACGCCGTGGCGCCGGGCGTGGTGGACACGGACATGATCGTGGGCAAGGGGTATTCCGACGACTACAACCCGCTCGGCCGGCTCGCCCGGCCCGAGGAGATCGCGCGCGTGGCGGCCTTCCTGGCCTCGCCCGCGGCGAGCTACATGACGGGTGCGGTGGTCGACGTCAACGGGGGTTACGCGATGGGCTGACGCCCCGCGGAAGGAGGTCCACTGTGGACAAGACAGGCTGCGCGGTCGTCACCGGGGCGGGCTCCGGGATCGGCCGCGCCTGCGCGCTGCGCCTGGCCGAGGACGGCCGCGCGCTCGTGCTGCTCGACTCCGACGGCACGGCGGCCGAGCGCACGGCCAAGGAACTCACCGTTCCTGCGGCCGCGTTCGCGGTCGACGTCACCGACGAGGAGGCCGTGGCCGACGCGGTGCGCCAGGCCGGCGACCGGTTCGGCCCGCCGAAGGTGCTGGTGAACGCGGCGGGGATCATCATCCGCAAGAAGCTGCTGGAGTCCACCGTGGGCGAGTGGCGGCGGGTGCTCGACGTGAACCTCACCGGGTACTTCATCCTGCTCAAGCAGGTGATCCCGGCGATGGCCGCGGGGGGCGGCGGCTCGATCGTGCAGATCGCGTCGATCGCCGGGCACACCGGGTACGGCTTTTCGTCCTACACGGCGGCGAAAGGCGGGGTCCTGGCGTTGACGAAACAGCTGGCCGCCGAGCTGGCCGCGGACGGGATCCGCATCAACTCCGTGAGCCCCGGCGTCGTCCACAGCGGACTGAACCGGGACACGCTGGGCAACGAGAACATCCGCGCGGCCACGGTGGCCAATACGCCGCTGGGCCGCATCGGCGAGCCGGACGACATCGCGCGCGTGGTGGCGTTCCTGGCCGGGCCGGGCGCCGACTACGTCACGGGCACCGACCTGGTCGCCGACGGCGGCATGATCAGCACCATCCACTGGGGATCGGCCGGGGGCGAGCTGCACAGCTTCCACGCACAGGAGCGCTGATGTCGAACTTCGCCACGATCCTCGACCACAACACCGGCCGCTACCCGGACAAAGTGGTGCTCAGCCAGGGTTCGCGGTCCTTGACCAACCGCGAGCTGCTCACCCGGGTCGATGCGCTGGCGGCCGGCCTCACGGAGCTGGGCATCGGCCGCGGGGACATCGTCGGGTTGCTGCTCTACAACCACCTCGAGTTCCTGGAGGCGGTGTTCGCGGTGAACCGGATCGGGGCGGCGTTCCTCCCGCTCAACTACCGGCTCTCGCCCGAGGAGTGGCGCTACATCCTGGAGCACTCGGGTGCGGTGGCGCTGCTGACGGAGCCGGAGTTCCAGTCTGCTGTGGACACTCTGCCGTTGCCCGGCCTGAAACAGCGGCTGCTGCTCGGCGGCAGTGCTTCGGGCTGGACGTCGTACGACGATCTCGTGGGCTCGCACCTCGGCCGCACGGTGACGCCGGCGTCGGTCGGCGCCGGCGACCTGCAGCGGCTGATGTACACGTCCGGCACGACCTCGCGCCCCAAGGGCGTGCAGATCACGCACGGGAACCTGGCGTGGAAGAACCTCGGCCACCTCGTCGAGTTCGGCATCACCGCCGACGACGTGACGCTGGTGTGCGGGCCGCTCTACCACGTCGGCGGGTTCGACCTGCCCGGCGTCGGCACGCTGCACGCGGGAGGTTCGCTGATCGTGCTGCGGAAGTTCGACGCGGCCGAGGTCGTGGACACGATCGAACGCGAGCGCCCGACCAACATCTGGCTGGCGCCGTCGATGATGAACGCGATCCTGCAGCTGCCCGACATTCTGGAACGTGACACGTCGTCGATCCGGTTCATCATCGGCGGCGGGGAGAAGATGCCGGTGCCGCTGGTGGAGAAGATCCTCGCCGCGTTCCCGAAAGCGTGGTTCTCCGACGCGTACGGCCTCACCGAGACCGTGTCGGGCGACACCTTCAACGACCCCGAGCACATGCTGGCGAAGGTCGGTTCGGTCGGACGGCCGGTGGTGCACCTGGAGGTCCGGATCGTCGACGAGGCCGGTGCGTCGCTGCCCACCGGCTCGATGGGGGAGATCGCGTTGCGCGGGCCCAAGGTGAGCATCGGGTACTGGCGCGACGAGGCCGCGACGGCCAAGGCGTTCCGCGACGGCTGGTTCCACACGGGCGACGTCGGGCGGCTCGACGAGGACGGCTACCTGTACGTCGAGGACCGCAAGAAGGACATGATCGTGTCCGGCGGCGAGAACATCGCGACGCCCGAGGTGGAGCGGGTGCTGTACGAGCACCCGGACGTCGTCGAGGCGGCGGTGGTCGGGATGGGCCACCCGCGGTGGGGTGAGGTGCCGCAGGCGTTCGTCGTGCTGCGCCCGGGTGCGGTCCGGGACTCGGCCGCCTTGGTGGCGTTCTGCCGCGAGCGGCTGGCGAAGTTCAAGGTGCCGGCGGAGCTGGTGTTCCTCGACGAGCTGCCGCGGACGCCGTCGGGCAAGGTGCTGAAGAGGGATCTGCGCGGATGAACGAGTTCGACCTGACGGGCAAGGTCGCCTGGGTCACGGGCGCGGGCAAGGGGCTGGGCCGGGCCATCGCGGTGGCGTTGGCCGCGGCCGGGGCGACGCTGGCCGTGACGTCGCGGACCGAGGACGACCTGACGTCGCTGGCGGCGGAGGTCGGTGGCGCGCTGGTGCTGCCGGGTTCGGTGTCGGATCCGTCCTTTGCGGACAGTGCGGTCTCGCGGATCGCCTCCGGCCACGGGCGGTTGGACGTCTGCGTGACCGCGGCCGGGATCAGCCCGACGTTCCGGCGCAGCGAGCAGGGCAGCGACGAGGACTGGGCGCACGTGCTCGACGTGAACCTGTCGGGCACCTACTACTGCGCCCGCGCGGCCGGACGGCAGATGCTCACGCAGGGGGCGGGTTCGATCATCACGGTGTCGTCGGTGCACGCGCGCACCGGGTTCGACCGCATCGCCGCGTATGCCGCGAGCAAAGGTGGAGTCGAGGCGTTGTCGCGCGTGCTCGCCGTGGAGTGGGCGCCGAAGGGTGTCCGGGTGAACGTGCTGGCGCCGGGCTACTTCCACACCGATCTGTCGGAGGGGCTCGTCACGAGCAAGTGGGGCGAGCGGATCCTGGCGAACATCCCGCAGAACCGCGTGGCCTCGCCGCCGGAACTCGGTGGTGCGGCGGTGTATCTGGCGTCAGACGCTTCTTCGTACACGACCGGCTCGACACTCACCGTGGACGGTGGCTGGACGGCGTAAGCGCCGGCTCCGGGGCGAGCACGAAGTCTTCGCGGCGGAAGACGCCTTCGCGGAAGAAGGTCCGGCGTGCGGTGGGCTGGCGGCCGGGCGCGGTCACCACGAGGTCCACGAACTGCTCCGGCAGCCCGCCGACGGCGAAGGCACCCTCGTCGTCGGCGGTGGTCCGCACGAGCTGGCGGCCTTTTCCGTCGGTGACGGTGAGGATCGCGCCGCCGACGCGTTCGCCGGTGGTGGCGCGGACGGTGCCGATCAGCATGGGCACGAGCTCACCGAAGCGGTGGCCATGCGTCGGGAGGGCCGTGGGCCGCGGCATCTCGAGCACGGGATCCTCCACGGGTGGCTCGGTTTCCTGCCTGGTCTTTCGCCGCACCCACAGCGCGTGGCCCACGTTCAGGGCGATGCCGAGCGCGAGCCAGGCGCACAGCACCAGGACGTGCCCGGCGACGCCGGCGCCGTGGAAGTAGAAGACGCCGCGCAGTGCGTCGTTGAGATTGCCCATCGGCAGGATCGGGTGCAGGGCGCGGTACAGCGCGGGCTGCATCTGCGGCGGGATGATGCCGCCGCTGGACGCCGAACTCAGGATGACGAACAGCGTGACCGCGACGCCGGGGAAGAACTGCTTGAAGATCGGCACAAGTCCTTGGGAGACCAGGGAAACCACGAGGCTCGACAGGAACGCGAGCGGAATCGCGACCGGGTCGCCCGGGATCACGTCCATGGCGCGGGCGATGAGGAAACCCGCCACCGACAGGAACGCGGCCCAGCCGACGAACGTCGCCATCCGTGCGCGACGGCTGAGCCCGACCGCCCGCAGCAGCATCATGACGACGAAGTAGCTCGGCAGGCCCCACGCGATCAGCAGGTAGAACAGCCCGTTGCCCAGCGGGTCGCCGGCCACGGTGGGGGCGAGGTCGACGACGGCGAGCTTTCCGCCGGTCAGCGGGGTGAAGGTCTGGGTCAGCAGGGACTGGAGGGTGAAGCCGTTGGCTTTGGCGACGTAGAGCACGGGGTGCTGTGGGTCCGGCGCGAAGGCCCCGCTCGTGGCGCGGTCGAGCACGGCTCGGCGGGCCGCCTGCGCGTCCGGGACCGCGACGACGTGGAACCCGCCGGGACTCATCTTGTCGAGCTGGCTTTGGACCCGAGTCGCGGCGGGTGGGCCGGCGACGGCCACCGGCACCTCGTGCGGCTGTGGCCGGTGGAAGGCGGCCAGGTAGACCACGGCAAAACCGAGAAAAAGGACAACAGGGAACCAAAGGTTCTCGGCGAGGGTGCGGGTGATCGAGGGTTTGGCCAGTTCTTCCGCCATGGCCGGTACGTTATCTTGCAGTACTGCAAAAGTGCAGTAGTGTAAGAAAGATGACAGAGGCGGGACTCCGCGAGCGCAAGAAGGAAGCAACACGCCAGGCGATCCGCGCGGCGGCCGTCGCGCTGTACCGCTCGCGCGGGCCGCACGAGGTGACCGTCGACCAGATCTGCACCAAGGCCGGCGTCTCTGCGCGCACGTTCTTCAACTACTTCGACAGCAAGGAAGCCGCGGTCTTCTCCCTGGCGCTCACCCCCGACGGTGTCCGCTCGGGCGTCGCCGCACGCCCCGCCTCGGAACGTCCACTCACGACCCTGCGCGCGGTCTTCACGGAACGCTTCACCGAGGCCTCCGCCGACCCCACCTTCGGCGAGCGGGCTCTGATGCTGCGCGAATACCCGGAGCTGTGGGGCCGGCTGGCGCACGTCAACAAGCTCGTCGAGCAAGCTGCCCTCGAGTCCATCGCCTCGCGCACGGGCCTGCCCGCCGACGACCTCTACGTGCGGCTCACGGTGGAGACCGCGTTCGCGGCGAACCGGGCGGCGTTCAAATGCTGGTACCCGGGGAGCGACCCGGACCTGGTGGCGCTGCTGAACCAGGCGATGGACGCGCTGGACTCGGGCCTCGAACCGCCGCGTTGATCAGCCGGGGCCGGGGTTTCTCCGGCCCGACCCTTTGTTGCTGGGCCAACGGTGATGCGCCTGCGCGCCGCAGGACCGGTCAGGCCTGCGATCCGAGACCGTTCGCAATGCCGCGCCAGGTGGTGGATGTCGGTGCCGAGGCTTGAGCGGCCCCGTTGATCAGCCGACGTCGAAGGTCGTGCCCGTCAGTTTTTCCGACCACGTCCACAGCTTCGCCGCGCGTTCGGGGTCCCGGTCGACCTTGACGGCCGTCTTCGGCACGGGATGGCCGACGCCGCCGCGGGAGGGGCCGTAGAACTGGCCGCCGGTGGCTTCCGGGTCGACGGCGGCGCGGACGGCGGGCCAGGCGCCGCGGTCCTTGCCCTGGGTGATGGGGGCGAACAGGCGCATCAGGGGCTTCGGGTCGGTGATGCCGTCGCGGCGCGGGCTGGCGCTGCCGAGGCTGAAGCCGGGGTGGGCCAGCACGCAGGAGACCTTCGAACCGGCGGCGCGCAGCCGGCGGTCGAATTCGAAGCCGAAGGACTGCACGGCGTGCTTGGACTGGGCGTAGGCGCGGAACTCGGAGTACTTGCGTTCGGTCTGCAGGTCGTCGAGGTCGAACGGCTGCAGCCGGGTGATCAGGCTGCCCATCGGGACGACGCGGGCGCCGGACGCCGTGAGCACCGGCATCGCGAGCGCGGTGAGGGCGAAGTGGCCGAGGTGGTTGGTGCCGACCGCGAGTTCGAAGCCCTGTCGCGTCGTCCGGCGTTTGCGGCCGGGGGAGGTGGAGCCGGCGTTCTCGATCAGCCCGTCCACGCGGCCCAGCCGGTTGAGTTCCTCGGCGGCCTCCGCGACGGACTCCAGGTCGGCCAGATCCAGGCGGATCGTGCTGATTTCGGCGTGGGCGTGGTGGTTCTTGATCGCCTCGGCTGCCGTTGCCAGCCGCGCCGGGGTGCGGCCGAGGATCACGACGTGCGCGCCGGCGCCGGCGAGCTGTTCGGAGATGAAGTAGCCGATCCCCGCGTTCCCGCCTGTCACGGCATAGGTGCGACCGGACAGATCGGGCAGCGCTTGGGGGTTCCAGGACACGTTCGCTCCTCGGGCTCGGGCCGCGTGCAGCTTAGCCCGGTTGATCGGGTCCGAGAGCTGCGTGGCCGGGCTTGGTACGGGCGCGGATGCCGGGAACTCCCGGTGCCCGGCATCCGATCGCCCGTCTGTGCGGCGCCGGGATCGCCGCCGAACCGAACGGTACTCAGCCGAGGAGCTTCGCGATCGTCTCGGTGATCGGTGTCGTCGGGCGGCCCAGGAGCTTCGCCAGGTCGCCCGGGGTGCCGGCGAGGCGGCCGCGGGTGATGGCGGCGTCGACGTCGACCAGGATCGTCGCCAGGAACGCCGGCACGCCGGCGCCGGTGAGGATCGCTTCGAACTTCCCACCGGGGACGGTGGTATGGACCACCGGGCGGCCGCCGAGCCGCGCGAGCTCCGCGGCGAACTCGCCGTAGCTCCACGCGGTGTCGCCGCTGAGCTCGTAGGCAGCACCGAGGTGGCCGTCGGTGCTCAGGACCGCGGCGGCGGCCCCGGCGTAGTCCTCGCGCGCCGCGGTGGCGATGCGCCCGTCGGCGGGGACGCTGTTCGCGACGGCGCCACGGGCGAGCGAGCCGGCGACGTCGGGGACCGCCATCTCGGAGTACCAGTTGTTGCGCAGGAACGTGTACGGCAGCCCCGAGTCGAGGATGCGCTGCTCGGTCGCGCGGTGGTCGTCGGCGAGGGTGAAGTCGGCGTCCGGGCCGCCGAAGACACCCGTGTACGCGAGCTGCGCGACGTCCGCGGCCTTCGCGGCCTCGATGACGGCGGCGTGCTGGCCCACGCGCTTGCCCAGCTCCGTGCCGGACACCAGCAGCACGCGGTCCCCGGCGCTGAACGCCCCGGCCAGCGTCTCGGGCCGGTCGTAGTCGCCGACGTGCACCCGCACACCCAGGTCGGCCGCCTTCTCCGCGCTGCGCGCCACGGCCGTGATCTCACCCGCGGGCACACCGGCCGCGAGGAGGTCGGCGACGACCTGCCGGCCCAGCAGCCCGGTGGCGCCGGTGATGACGATGCTCATGTTCTTCCTTCGGGTCGGTGGAACTTACGCCGCTCACCGTAGGACCGTTACTCTCTCACGGAAAGTACCCACTTCAGAGTAAGGTACTGGTGTTCGAGTAACCAGGAGGGTGACATGACCGAAGCACTACCCGAGGCGCCCAACGTCAACCGCGCGACCTGCCCGTCGCGCATCGTGCTGGAACACGTGACGAGCCGCTGGGGCATCCTCGTGCTCGGCGCCCTTCTCGAACGCTCGTACCGCTTCAGCGAGCTCCGCCGCGAAATCGGCGGCGTGAGTGAAAAAATGCTCGCCCAGACCCTCCAAACCCTCGAACGCGACGGCTTCCTCAACCGCGACGCCAAGCCCGTCATCCCACCCCGCGTCGACTACTCCCTCACCCCGATGGGTCACGAGGCCGCCGAACAGGTCCGCAGCCTGGCCCGCTGGGTCGAACGCCGGCTCCCGGCCGTCACGGACGCCCGCGACGCCTACGACGAGGCCCACGCTTCCTGACCCACGCGGCGACCGGTCGGCTCGCCGAGGTGCGGCGGTGCGAGCTGCGCGCCGGCCGGCTGGGTGCCCTCAGTCACTGCGCTGGTGCGGTGTGCTGCTGCGGTATTGGGAGGCTAGCGCGCGGGGCAGGGTTACCCGCATTTCTTGACGCGTAAGGACTCGCGCGGAGAACGGTCGCTTCGCCGGGGCGCAACGGTGCGAGCTGCGCGCTGGCCGGCTGGGTGCGCTCAGCCACCGCGCTGGTGCGGTGAGTTGCTGCGGCGCTGGGAGACCACCACGTGGTGCCGAGTCGCCCGCGCTTCGTGGCGCGTGAGGACTTGGCCGGGCGAACGGCCCCTTCACCGAGGTGTAGCGGTGCGCAGGTCGGCTGGGTGCGTTCAGCCATTGAGCAGGGGCGTGAGCTGTTGCGGGTGTCGGAAGGCCACCGCGCGCCGGATTGCTCGCGTATCTCGGGCATGAGGACCTGCCCGGCGAAGGGTCGGCGTCGCGAGGCCGCTTCACGCGACGCGGCTCCGGGTTGTCTGCGCTGTCCTGGCTCGTGAGTGCCGGAGCTTGGCCCCGGCGCTCAGGCGACGAGAGTCAGCTGGTCGGCGTGGTGCTCGTCGTCTCCGGGGGCGGCGTGGTGGTGGTGTCCGAGCCCGTCGAGGCGGACGAGTCCGAGGACGAGGGCGACGGCGTGGTGGTGGTGGTCGTCGTCGAGCTGGACGGGGGGGTCGAGTCGGCCGGAGGTGTCGAGCTGCTGGACGGCGGGGTGGAGCTGTCCGAAGACGGCGGGGTGGAGCTGTTGGCCGGTGGTGTCTGGCTGGAGTCCGACGGCGACGTGGTGCTGGTGGCCGGCGGAGTCGTCGTGGGGGAGCCCGGCGTCGTGGACGGCGGGAGCTGCGAGGGGGAGCCCGGCGGGGTGACCACCGGGGGCGGCGGCGGGACCGGGTCGCCGAGGGGGCTTCCGGCGGCGGCCGCGATGGCGCCCGGGCCCGGGGGTGCGCCGATGGGGACCTGGCTGTCCGGCAGTGGCGACACGCCGCCGCGGTAGGCGGCCGCGTAGGCCATGACCGTGTCCACATAGGACTGTGAGTTGTTGTAGCGCCGCACGGCCACGCGCTGCATCGCGTCGCTGGAGAGGTCCAGGCCGCCGGAGCACAGGTAGCGCGCCGTGGCGAGGGTTTCGTCGTAGATGTTGTTCGGGTTGGACACGCCGTCGCCGTTGCCGTCTGAGGCGTAGCCCGCCCAGGTCGACGGGATGAACTGCGTGGCACCCACGGCGCGGTCCCACAGCGCGTTGCCGTCGTACCTGCCGCCGTCGGTGTCGCGGATGGCGGCGAACGGGCCGGAACCGTCGAGCACCGGGCCGAGGATCGGCTCGAGCGTATTACCCTGCGCGTCGACGTAACCGCCGCGCGCGTGGTTGGACTCGATGCGCCCGATGGCCGCGATGAGCTGCCAGTCGAGGTGGCAGCCGGGCTGCTCGCGGGACATGATGTCGGCCGCGTTCTGGTACGCCTTGAGCATGCTGCCCGGAATCCCCAGTGGACCGGACGGCGTGGCCGAACCCGTGCTCACGTGGAAGCCCGGCACGGTCAGCGGCATCGGGGTCGGCGGCTGCGGCAGGCTGCCGTCCACGGCGACCGGCGGAAGCACGATGTTCGGCGGGAGCCAGGGCGAGGCCACCGGCGGCAGCGAGGTGCCCTCGGCCGTGGGAGCCGGGGCGGCGGCGAGCGGAGTGGGCAGACCCGACGCGGCCATCGTCGGCAGCACCACGAGCGCGCCACCCGCGAGGGCGGCCGCCGCCTTGCCGCGCACAGACTTCCGGCGTGGCCGGTGTTTCGCCATCGTCGCTCCCCGTATCGCCTTTCGGACCCTCTCTTCCGTCAAGCTAGTCGAAGACGGCCGCCTTTTGTGAGTGCCTGCGCCAAATCTGTCGGGACGGCGAGGTCTTGTCCATCCACGCTAAATCCGTAGTTGGCCGATCGGACATTTTCACCGGGGTTTAACAGGAGGTGCGGATCGGTTTTTTGCCGACTGCGCCGAATGGAGTAATCGCGCGAAGCACCGGGCCAGTGGATCACTGCCGTACGCGCCGAATGCCGGGATCGGTTCGTAGCCTTCTCGCTGGTAGAAACGGATCGCGTCCGGCTGGCGGACACCGGTTTCCAGCAGCAGCCGCGTGATGCCGCGCGACACGGCCTCCTCTTCGAGCGCCCGTAACAACGCCGTCGACACGCCGGTGCCGCGCGAGGCCGGCACCACGTACATCCGTTTGATCTCCGCCTCGTCCGGCCCGAGTAGCCGCAGGCCACCGCAGCCGACCGCGGTGCGGTCGGACCACGCGATGACAAAAACGGCCATACTTTCGGCGGTGGGCGCCGGACCGGCTTCGTGGTCGCTGGTCGCGTACCGGGTGTCCAATTCGGCCCGTTGTGCCGCCCGCAGCGCCACCGCCTCCGGCGCGTCCCACTCCGAACGCAGGATCTCGATCACCGGCACTCCCAAAATTTCACGCGTGGTTTCGGAACAAGTGTTACCGTAACCGATGTTACGGAAAGGAGGCCCGCGTGCCAAGACAGCGTGACGTCGATGCCCAGCGCGAGCTGCTCTCCGGCGCGGTGTGGCAGGTGCTGGCCGCCGACGGGCTGCCCGGCCTCACCGTGCGCGCCGTCGCCGAGCGCGCGGGCTGCACCACGGGCCTGGTCATGCACGCGTTCCCGACCAAGCGCGCCCTGCTCCTGCACGCCCGCGACCTGCTGCACCAGCGCACCGCCGAACGCGCCGACGCCACCGAAGCCACCGGCGGCCCACCCACCTCGGTGCTGCGCGACGTCCTCTGCCACGCCGCCACCCTCACCGACGAAGCCGCCGACGAGGCCCGCGTCTGGGTCGGCTTCCTCGCCGCCGCCCTGGCCGACCCCGAACTGGCCGACCGCCACCGCGCGCACAACCGCTCGTTCGTCACCCGCGTGACGCGCCTCGTGGGCGCCTGCCGCCCCCGCTGGGCCCACCCCCGCCGCGAACGCACCGCGAAACGCCTCATCGCCCTGGTCGAAGGCCTCAACGCCCTCACTGCCGCCGACCCCACCACCTACCCACCGGCGATCCACCGCGACGCGATCGCCGCCGCACTGCGCGAGCTCGACAACTGACCGGGGCGCGGGCCGAGCCGCCGCCGCGTTGCGCGAGCTGGAAGCCGGCTGGTCAGGCCGTCGGCCCGAGCTGCGTGGGGTTGGGGGTCCGAACCGCTGCCGGGTTGGATGCGGCCACCCGCTCGAATCACCACCGCGCCGCGCGAGCTCGAAAACCGATCAGGCCATGGACATTGCCGTTGCCGGGTTGCGCGAGGCTGCGGGTTCGAACCACCGCCGTGTTTCGTGTGCTGGAAATTGCTGGTCAGCCGCTCAGCCGAGTCGGCGCCGGGGTGAGGCCGCCCGCTCGACCCGCCGCCGCGCTGCGCGAGCGCGATCACTGATCAGGCCGCGGGCCGAGCCGGCACAGGGGTGAGGCTGCCAGGCCGAGCCGCTGCCGCGTTGCGCGAGTCGGAAACCAGCGGGTCAGGCCGCCGGCCCGAATCGCCGTCGGTATTCCGACGGGCTCAGTCCCGTGTGGCGCCGCAGCTGGGCTCGCAGGTTGGCGGCCGTGCCGAAGCCGCAGTCGGTGGCGACGCGGTCGAGGCGCAGTTCGCCGCGTTCGAGCAGGCGGCAGGCGAGGCTCACGCGCTCCGTCGTCAGCCAGGCCAGGGGTGTCGTGCCCAGTTCGCCGCGGAAGCGTCGGTGCAGTGTCGCCTGGCTGGTCGCGGCGTGTGCGGCCAGGTCCGCGACGGTCAGGGCCCGGTCGAGGTTCCCGCGGGCCCACTCCAGCACCGGCGCGAGCGAGGCGTCCGGCACGACGGGCACCGGCCGTTCCACGAACTGCTGCTGGCCGCCGTCGCGGTGGCCGGGGAAGACGAGCCGCCGGCTGACGGCGTTGGCGATCTCGGCGCCGTGGTCGCGCTGGATCACGTACAGGCCCAGGTCCATCGCCGCCGCGCTGCCCGCCGCCGTCAGAACCGTGCCTTCGTCGACGAACAGGACGTCGGGCTCCAGCCGCACGTCGGGGTAGCGCGCGGTGAACTCGGCCGCCCAGCGCCAGTGCGTCGTCGCGCGCAGCCCGTCGAGCACGCCCGCCTCGGCCAGCGTGAACGCGCCCGTGCAGAAGCTCATCAGCCGTGCCCGGCGCGCGTGCGCCCGCCGGATCGCGGACAGCACCGCGGCGTCCGCCGGCACGTGCGGGTCCGGCCGGTTCGGCACGATCACCGTGTTCGCCTCGTCGACCGCGTCGAGCCCCGCGACGCCCGAGAGCGTGAACATCCCCAGGTGCATGCCCACGCGCTCGTGCGCCGAGGCGAGCGCGAACTCGTACCACTCCCGCCCGAGCTCCGGGCGGCGCAGGCCGAACAGCTCCGTCGCGACGCCCATCTCGAACGGGTTCGAGCCGTCGTCCACGACCATCACCACACGGTGCGAGGATCCTTGCGACATGTGCTATTCCTAGCACTCCCGGCGGCCGGGCGACAGGACGACGATCGATCGCATGAACCAGCCCATCGATCTGCAGACCGTGCTCGACGGCTTCGACGCCGTGTGGAGCCCGCGCATCGTCGCGAACATCAACGACTACGACGTCCGCCTCGCCCGCTTCTCCGGCGAGCACGTGTGGCACGTCCACGAGAACACCGACGAGTTCTTCCTGGTCCTCGACGGCGAGATCGCGATCGGCCTGCGCGAACCCGCCGGCGAGCGCGTGGTCACGCTGGGCCGGGGCGAGGTGTTCGTGGTGCCGCGCGGGACGTTCCACAAGCCGTCTTCGAAGGAGGGCGCGGCCGTGCTGCTGGTGGAGCCCGCGGGCACGCTCTCGGTCGGCGACGAGCACGACGAGGTGCCCGCCCATGTGGACGTGACCGTCGGCCACCGCGTGGAAATCGCCTGATCACAGCTTCCAACAGCTGAGTTTCAGACTGAGACGGCGTACTCTCCCGTCCATGAAACGGACTTCCTTCGCGCAGTGGCCGTGCTCCATCGCGCGGACCATGGATCTGCTCGGGGACTGGTGGACGCCGCTCGTGCTGCGCGACGCGTTCTACGGCGTCACGCGCTTCGACGAGTTCCAGCAGGCGCTCGGCATCGCGCGCAACACCCTCGCCGACCGGCTGCGCCGGCTGGTCGACGAGGGTCTGCTGGAGAAGGTGGCGTACCAGACCGAGCCGGTGCGCTACGACTACCTGCTCACCGATAAGGGCAAGGACTTCTTCGGGGTCCTCATCGCGATGACGGCGTGGGGGGACCGCTGGCTCGCCGGTGAGGCCGGCCCGCCGATCACGACGCACCACGAGAAGTGCGGCCACGACACGCACGCCGAGGTCGTCTGCGCGCACTGCGGCGAGCCGCTCACGGCCGAGGAAACGCGGATGCGCCGCGGCCCCGGCTTCCCCGAGAAGATCGCGCACCGGCCCGACGTCGAGGCGCGCTTCGCGAAGCAGGAAGCCGCGGGCTGAGGCGCCCCTCGCGTTGACACGAGGGTCTCACTACGAAACTATCGTGGTCAGAGGCACCTTGACGGTCGAAGCTGAGGAGGCGCACCACGATGGAGTGGACCGGCGCGCGGTACGCGGACAAGCCCACGGCCGAGGCGGCCACGTGGATCGACGGCACTCCCGAGGCGGTGTGGCCGTTCGTGTCCGACGTGCAGCGCATGCCCGAGATGAGCTCGGAGCTCCAGCGCGTCGAGTGGTGCGGCGGGGCGACCGGCCCGAAGCTCGGCGGCTCCTTCGTCGGCTACAGCAAGCACGACGCGCTCGGCGAGTGGTCGACGACGTCGTTCATCGTCGAGTACGAGGAGCCGCGCGTGTTCGCGTGGGCGGTGGCGGACCCGGAGACGCCCACGGCGACCTGGCGCTTCACGCTCGAACCCGAGAACGGCGGCACGAAGCTCACGCAGTGGATGCAGATGGGGCCGGCGCGGTCGGGCCTGTCGTTCGCCATCGACCGCATGCCGGACAAGGAGCAGAAGATCGTTTTCGTGCGCATGCGCGAGTTCGAGAACGCGATGATCGCCACCGTCGCGGCGATCAAGGACCGCGTCGAGGCGGCGCGCTGATGCGCACCGCGACCACGATCGAAGGCTCCGGCGGCTGGGCGGAGACGCTGGAGTTCGTGCTGGAGGCTGAAAAACTCGGCCTCGACGTGTGCTGGGTCGCGGAAGCGTGGGGTTCCGACGCGCCGTCGGTGCTCGGCTTCCTCGCCGGGCGCACTTCGCGGCTGCAGCTCGGCTCCGGGATCATGCAGGTCGGCGTGCGCACGCCCGTCGCGGTGGCGCAGGCGGCGCTGACGCTCGCCGACATGTCCGGCGGCCGGTTCTCCCTCGGCCTCGGCCCCAGCGGGCCGCAGGTGATGGAGGGGCTGCACGGCGTGCCGTTCGCGAAACCGCTCACGCGGATGCGCGAGACGGTGGAAATCGTGCGCAGCGCGTTCGCGGGGGAGAAGATTTCGTTCTCCGGCAAGGCTTTCGAGATCCCACTGCCGGGCGAGGCGCGGCCGATGCGGCTGTCGTCCAAGCCCAACGAGGACATCCCCATCTACCTGGCGACGCTGTCGCCGAAGATGCTGGAGCTCACCGGCGAAGTCGCCGACGGCTGGCTCGGCACCAGCTTCGTGCCCGAAGGTGCTTCGGCGTACTTCAGCCACCTCGATGCCGGTCTCGCGAAGTCCGGCCGCGTGCGCGGTGACCTCGACGTGTGCCAGGGTGCGGAAGTCGCGTTCGCTTCCGACGAGGACGAGCTGCGCACGATGGTGGGCTCTCGGAAGAAGGAACTCGCGTTTTCCTTGGGCGGCATGGGTTCCGCGAGCACCAACTTCTACAACGACGCCTACAGCCGCCAGGGTTGGGCCGACGTCGCCGCAGAGGTCCGCGACCGCTGGCAGTCCGGCGACCGCGACGGCGCCGCGTCCCTGGTGACGGACGAGATGGTGCTGGGCACCACGCTCATCGGCACCGAGGACATGGTCCGCGCCCGGCTGCGCGTCTGGCGCGACGCCGGCGTCGACACGGTCCGCCTCTACCCGTCAGGCGATTCGCTCGACGCTCGGTTGTCGACGCTCGGCCGTGCGCTGGACCTGGTGCGGCAAGTGGGTTGATCGTCCGGTTCGTCTGCGCGACCCCGGCCGTCTCCGGGATAGTGGGGCTCCCCGAACGAGGAGCCCTCCGATGCGCAAGATCGTGTCCACGTTGTTCGTGTCACTCGACGGCGTCGTCGAGGCGCCGGACCGCTGGTCGCTGTCGCACTGGACACCCGAGCTCGAACGCGTCGTCGGCGCCGGCCTGTCCGACGCCGACGCGATGCTGCTGGGCCGCGTGACCTACGAGGGCTTCGCCGAAGCGTGGCCCGGCCGCACGGACGACCCGGGCGCGGAGTTCATGAACAACGTCCGCAAATACGTCGCGTCCACCACCCTCACCGCCGTGGGCTGGCAGCACAGCACGCTCCTGCCACGCGACCTCGAACCCGCGCTCCGCGACCTCAAAGCCGGCACCGGCGGCACCATCCTCACCAGCGGCAGCGCGACACTCGTGCGCTGGCTGCTCACGCGCGGCCTCGTCGACGAGCTGGTCCTGCTGCAACACCCCGTCGTCGTCGGCGCCGGCCGCCGGCTGTTCCCGGCCGACGGCCCGCGCCTGGACTTCGCGCTGGAACGGTCGAAGGTGTTCGGCAACGGCGTGGTGCAGCTCGTCTACCGTCCTGCCGAGCCCCGCGGCTAGTTCACCTGGCGGTCCTGGCCTTCCCAGAACGGCTTGCGCAGCTTGAACTTCTGGATCTTGCCCGTCGCGGTGCGGGGGAGCTCGTCGAGGAAGTCCACGCGCTTCGGGCATTTGTAACCGGCCAGGTGCCCGCGGCAGTGCGTGATCAGGCCCTCGGCGGTCACGGGGGTGCCGTCGGTGACGACGAGGGCCGTGACGAGCTCGCCCCACTTCGTGTCCGGGATGCCGATCACGGCGGCCTCGCGCACGGCCGGGTGGGAGTTCAGGGCGTCTTCCACCTCGATGGACGACACGTTCTCGCCGCCGGTGATGATCACGTCCTTCTTGCGGTCGGCGATGGAGAGGTAACCGTCTTCGAAGCGGCCGCCGTCGCCGGTGTGGAACCAGTTGCCCTCCTGCACGCGGGCGGTTTCGTCCGGGTTCTCCCAGTAGCCGTCGAGGTTCATGTTCGACTGGACGAGCACCTCGCCGTCGGTGTCGATCGACACGCGCACGCCCAGCGCCGGCGCACCCGCGCGGCCCAGGAGCTTGGCCTGCTCGTGGGCGTCGAGGCCCGCCCACTCGGAGCGGAAGCGGTTGACCGTGAGCAGCGGCGACGTCTCGGTGAGGCCGTAGATCTGGATGAACTCCCAGCCCAGCTCGGCGCGCACGCGTTCGATCGTGCGGGTGGGCGGCGGCGCGCCCGCCACGACGATCCGCACGCGGTCGCGGCCGGGAATCTCGCCGTCCCACTTCGCGGCGCCGTCGAGCGCCGCGGTGACCACGGCGGGGGCGGCGCACATGATCGTGACGCCGTGTTCCTCGACGCGGCGGAGGATCTCGGTGCCGTCGACCTTGCGCAGCACGATGTGGCGCGCGCCGAGGCCGGTGACTCCGTAGGGCATGCCCCAGCCGTTGGCGTGGAACATCGGGAGGGTGTGCAGCAGCACGTCGTTGTCGTTCAGCGTGGTGTGCAAGGCGAACGTGGTGGCGTTGAGCCAGAGGTTGCGGTGGGTCAGCTGCACGCCCTTGGGCCGCGCTGTGGTGCCCGAGGTGTAGTTGAGCGTGGCGGTGGCCGATTCGTCGGGCGTCCACGGCCGCGGTTCGCCGTCGCCGCCGAAGATCTGCTCGTCGTGCTCGCCGAGCACGAACACGTGCTTCGCGGTGACGGAGTCCAGCAGCGGTTTGAGCTCCGGGTCGATCATCACGACGTCGGCGCCCGAGTGCTCCACGATGTAGCGCACCTCCGCCGGCGCGAGGCGGAAGTTCACCGGCACCAGAATGCGGCCCCAGCCGGAAACCCCGAAGAACGACGTGAGCAGCCGCGCCGAGTTGTGCGAGACGATCGCGACCCGGCCGCCGACGGGCACGCCGAGCGCGTCGAGGTTCGCGGCCTGCGCACGGGCGCGGCGGGCCAGCTCGCGGTAGGTGATCGCGCCCCACGAGGCCGCGGGCTGGTCGGGTTCGTCCACCACCGCGAACCGGTCCGGGTACACCGTTTCCGCGCGGTCGAGGAAATCGCGGACAGCGAGGTCGTAGAACACGTGCCGATCCCTTCGCGTCGAACGGGCAGCGCTGCCCGTGCGGCGATGATGCCTTCGCGGTGACCACCCGGCCACCCCACAAAGAGGGTGCTCAGCCGAGCAGGCCGGCCGCGCGGGCCCGGTTCACCGCCTGGATCCGGTTGCTGACGTCGAGCTTGCGCATGGCGTGCTTGAGGTACGACTTGACCGTGTTGGGCAGCAGCCCGAGCCGCTCGGAGATCTCGTCGTTGGTGCAGCCTTCGGCCACGAGCCGCAGCACGTCGAGCTCGCGCGGCGACAGCGTGATCCCCGGCGGTGCTTCGGCCGGACGCAGGCGTTCGCACACTTCGAGCAGCCGCGCCCGGGCCTCGTCGTCGTGCATCGAACCGGCGATCGCGAGGAGCTCGGCGTGCAGGTCGTGGTGCTCGCCCGCCTGCGGCGTCGCAACACGGCGCCGGACTTCCTCCTCCACCTCGATGTCCCGCTCCAGCCGCGCGACGACGGCGCTCGCCGCGCGCAGGATCCGGTCGCCGAAGGTGATCGAGTCGCGAGTCGCCGCGTACAGCACCGCGCGTGTCGACGCGCCCACGCGCACCGGCAGCGCGACCATCGCCCGCAGCTGCTCCGGCGCGACGGCGCGGTCGTACTTGTGCGTGATGCCCTGCGCGTTGAGGTAGTCGATGACCGTCGACGGCCGCCCGAGCGCCACGGCCTTGCCGCCCAGCCCGGCGCCGGTGTCGACGCGCAGGTGCTGCAGCGAGCCCGTGGCCGTGCCGCGCAGCTGGTCGATCACGAGCGTCCGCGACCCCGCCGACACGGGCCCGCCCATCGTGACCGGCAGCCCGGTCACGCGCTGGAGCGCCTGCAGTGCGCCGGCGACCAGGGGGCTGGCCGCCAGCGCGAGCCTGCCCGATGGCGTCATGGGCACCGTCCCTGGACCTGTCTCGCGTGACCTGCGGCTTTCGGCTTTGCCGAGGCGTCCACCGTACGTGATGCGTCGCGTTCGGACTACCGGTGTGGTTCCGTGGTGCGGTGGATTTCGACACCGTCGCCGATGACCTCTACGCGGGCGAGCCCGCGTCCTTCGTCGCGTCCCGCACCGCCGCGGCCCGGGCGGCCAAGAGCGAGGGCGACGCCGAGCTCGCCCGCCGCATCCAGGCGCTGCGCAAGCCGACGACCGCCGCCTTCTTCGTCAACCGCTTGGCCCGCGACGGCTCTCCGGCGCTTGCCGAGCTGTCCGACCTGGGCGACCGGCTGCGCGCCGCCCACGCAAGCCTCGCCGGCGACCAGCTGCGCGAGCTGGCGCAACGGCGGGCCGAACTGGTGCGCTCCGTGCTGCGCGACGCGCCGGACCTGAGCGACTCCGTCGCGCGCGAGGTCGAGGAGACCCTGGAGACGGTCGTGGCAGACCCGGCCGTCGCACGGCTCGTCCTCGCCGGACGGCTGACGTCGGTGGCGCACCAGGATGCGGACCAGTGGCTGTCGTTGCCGGCTTCTTCGTCGGCCTCGGCGAAGAAGAAGCCAGCTGCAGCGCTGGTTCCGGCTCCGTCTCCGTCTCGCGCGAAAAAACCCGCTCCGGCAAAGGAAAACCCCCGCCGCAAACAGGCCGACGAAAAGGCCGCCCGCGAAAAGTCCGAAAAGGACCGCGCCACGCAGGAACGCGAACGCGCCGCCCGCGAAGAATGGCAACGCAAGGCCTCCGCCGCCACCCGCGAACGCGCCGAAGCCTCCCGCACCCTCGTCCGCACCGAACGCATCGCCGAACAGGCCGACGCCCGCCTGTCCGAACTACGCGCCCGCCTGGCCGACGCCGAAGACCGCGCCGCCCGCGCCGCCGCCGACCTCACGGCCGCCCGCGCCGCCTTCGACAAGGCCGACGAGGCCGTGCAGCAGTTCACTCACAAGAGCACTTCGGCGAGCCGCCGGTAGCCGGTCAACGGGTCCGGCCCCAGCACGTGGACCCCGACGTGGTCGGCGCCGGCGTTGAGGTGTTCGGCCAGCCGGGTGTGGATGGCGGCGGGGGTGCCGTGGAGGACGAGGTCGTCGATGAGGCGGTCGCTGCCCTCGCCGGCCACGTCGGCGTCGGTGTAGCCGAGGCGGCGCAGGTTGTTCACGTAGTTGCGCAGGCCGAGGTAGGGCTTGTGCACGAACGGGCGCCCGACCGCACGGGCCGCCACGGGGTCGTCGTCGACCACGACCTTGTGCTCGGGTGCCAGCAGTGTGTTCGGGCCGAGGATCGCCCGCGCGTGCTCGGTGTGCTGGGGCACGACGAGGTACGGGTGCGCGCCGCGCGTGCGCGTGGCGGCGAGTTCGAGCGAACGGTCCCCCAAGGCCGCGAGCACGCGGGCTTCGGCGGGCACACCCTCGGCGTCGAGCCGGTCGAGATAAGTGATCATCTTCTGGTGCGGGCTCTGGTACGTCGTGATCGACTCGGGGTGCCCGACTCCGACGCCGAGCAGGAACCGCTCCCCGTGGCGTTCGGCGAGGCGGTGGTAGGACTCGGCGATACGGCCGGCGTCGTTGGTCCACATGTTCACGATCGCGGTGGCGACGGTGATCCGGTCGGTGGCATCCAAGACTTCCTCGAAATAGGCCAAGTCCTCGACGGAGCTCGCGCCGATGCCGAACCACACCGTGGTGTAGCCCAGTTTTTCGGCTTCCACGGCCAGTTTCTTGCGGGTCTCGTCGTCGGTGGCGGGGCTCATCCACGCGCCGTACCTGCCGAGTGCTGCGGGCATGCCGGATCCTCCTCTACGTTTGTTATGTAGAGGACTGTAGCAAATATAGCGATCTCAGGACGCCAGGCGGCCCAGCCACTCACGCAGCATGGTCTGCTCGACAGGCGTCAGCTGGTCGCTCTGCTCGTCCAGCGCCGTCGAGAGAGCGACGGCCAGCACACCGACACTCGACCCCGCGTCGGCGGGCGCGTCGGTGATCAGCCTGGCCAGCAGGGCTTCGCGGACTTGGTGGGACATCTCCAGGTCGCGGGCGTCTTCGGGCTGGGCGATGAGGCTGAGCGTGACGCCGGAGTTGGCGGCCGCGATCTGCTGCGCGGCCTCGGCGGGGGCCACGCGCAGGCGGCCCTGGCGGGCGGCGCGCGTGAGCAGCTCCAGCAGCATCGCCTCGGCACTGGAGGTGAGGGTGCAGGGGACACCGGGCTCGATCTGGCCGTAGAGCAGCAGGTAGAAGGCGGGGTGGGCGAGGCCGTAATCCACATGGCGGTCCCAGCCCTCGCGGATCTGCTCGACCGGATCGGCGTCCGCGCGGTTTTTGTCGGTGCTCTCCACATACTGGGTGAAGCCGAAGTTGACCACCGCGTCGAGCAGTCCCTGTTTGCTGCCGAAGTGGTGGTACAGCGTCGGCGCCTGCACGCCGGCCCGCTCGCAGATCGCGCGGGTCGACACCGGTCCGCCGGCCGCCGCGTCGAGCAGCTGGGCCGCTGCCAGGAGCAGCCGGTCCTTGGCGCTGGTGTTCTGGATGGGCATGTAACGAATGTAGCGCTTGACGAAGGGGAGAAGCGGATGCCGCTGGCCGACGAGATGCTCAACGACGGCGTCGTCAGGGGGTTGGTCGCCTCGATGGAGGCGGCGGCGCCCGGTGTCGCCTTCGGGGAGCTTCGCCGGGTCCGCCTGGGTGGGCTCGGGCTGCGGCAGCGCACGGACGCCGTGCGCGACGCACTGCTGGCCGACCTGCCGGGCGGCTACCCCGAGCTCGAAGACGTCGTGCAGCGGGCGCTGGCTGACGAGTCCTTCTCCGGCTGGATGATCTGGCCCGTCTCGGAGGCGGCTTCGGCGCGGGCTCTGCAGGACGGTGGGCCGGAAGCCTTCGACGCCGCGCTGGATCTGCTCGCGGCCCTGACACCACGGCTCACGGCGGAGTTCGCCATCCGCCCGCTGCTCGACGCCGATCTCGACCGCGCCCTGCCGAAGGTGCTGGCCTGGACCTCCGACCCGTCCGAGCACGTCCGCCGCCTGGCGTCGGAGGGCACGCGGCCGCTGCTGCCGTGGGCGCGCCGGGTGGGGGCGATCACCGCCCGGCCGGGCGTCACGGCGCCGATCCTCGACGCGCTGCACGGCGACTCGTCGGCGTACGTGCGGCGCTCGGTCGCCAACCACCTCAACGACGTGAGCCGCGCGCGCCCCGAGGTCGCGGTGGCGGCCGCGGGCCGGTGGCTGGGCGATTCCGGTGGCAAGCAGACGCAGCAGCTCGTCCGCCACGGCCTGCGCACCCTGATCAAACAGGGCGACCCGGGTGCGCTGGCGCTCCTCGGCTTCGGTCCTCCTGACGGCATCACCTTCGAAGGCCCGCTGTTGTCGGCGCCCTCGGTGTCCATCGGCGACGAACTGGGCTTCACCGGCACCCTGCGCAACACCGGCGACTCACCGGCGAACCTGGTCGTCGACTACGTCGTGCACCACCGCAAAGCCAACGGCACCACCACGCCGAAGGTCTTCAAGCTCACCACCCGCGTCCTCGACCCGGGTGCCGAGCTGCTCCTGGACCGCACCCACTCGTTCCGCGTCATCACCACCCGCGTCTACCACCCGGGCGCGCACGCGCTGGAGATCCAGGTGAACGGAACCTCGCTAGGGAAGGCGGATTTCGAATTGCTGACGTGAAGCGAAGGCTCCACTGTGGACTGATTCAGTGGAGCAGATACCGCAGCATCAACGTCCCGTCGTCCTCCAGGACCGAGGCCAGCCGGAGCCGCGCGGGATCGATGGTGTCGCCGAAGGCCGCGCGGGTGGCGTGGCCCGCGACGAGAAAGGGCGAGATCGTCAGGCGGAGCTCGTCGACGGCGTCGGCGGCCAGGAGGGACGCGAAGAGGCGCGGGCCGCCCTCGCAGTCGATGCGGGTCAGCCCGCGGGAAGCGAGAGTGGCGACGGCGGCATTGAGGTCGACGGCGTCCGTGCCGGCGACGAGCACGTCGGCGCCCGCGGCGGTCCAAGCGGCGCGCAAGTCGGGGTCGGTGCCGGCGTGCGTGATGACGATGGTGGGCACGAGCGCTTGGGTGATCACCGGGGCGTCCGGGCGCAGCGAGCCGCCGCCGGTGACGACGGCGACCGGCGGGATCGGCGCGAGGCCGTGGCGGCGGCGCCGGTCGGCGGAGTGCTCGTCGGGGCGCAAGCCCTGAAAGCCCTCGATCAGGGCGGTGCCCGCGCCGACGAGGACGACGTCGGCGAGGTCGTTGCCGAGGCGGTAGATCACGCGGTCTGCCGGCGTGGACAGCGAGGCCGAACGACCTTCGACGGTCACGGCACCGTCGGCGCTCGACACGAAGTTCACCGCGAGCCACTTGCCGGGCGCCGGGTACGCGTACAGCGCCTCCAGGTCGGCCTCGGCCAGGTCGCGCACGTCCGGGAAGATCTCGCGCATCAAACCGACCGCACCACGTGCGCGGGCGGGCGCGTGCCCACGATGCTGGCCACCATCTCCGCCACCTGCCGTGTCTCCGTGACCTGGTGGGCCCGGAACATCGCGGCCCCGTGCAGCGCCGCGACGGCCGTGGCCGCGAGCGTGCCGATCACGCGCTCGCCGACGGGCACGTCGAGCGTCTCGCCGATCACGTCCTTGTTCGACAGCGCCATCAGCACCGGCCAGCCCGTGTCCACGAGCGCCTGCGTGTGCCGCATCAGCTCCAGCGACTGGTAGGAGTTCTTGCCGAAGTCGATGCAGGGGTCGATCATGATCCCCTCGCGCGGCACCCCGCGCTCCAGCGCGCGCTTCGCGAGGTCCGTGGTGCCGTCGATCACGGCGCCCACCACGTCGTCGTAGTGCGGCTTCGCGGCTTCGGTGCGTGGCGTGAGGCCGTTGGTGTGGGAGCAGATGTACCCCGCGCCGTGCTGGGCCGCGACGTCGAGGATCTCGGGCTCGAAGGCCGCCCAGTTGTCGTTCACGATGTCGGCGCCGGCGCGGCAGACGGCGTCCGCGACCTCGGCGCGATAGGTGTCGACACTGATCACGAGGTCCGGGAACGTCTCGCGCGCCCACTCGACGGTCGGCACCACGCGGGCGATCTCCTCCGCCGTGGTGACCTCGGGGCCCTTGCCGGCCGGCACGCCGCCGATGTCGATGAGGTCCGCGCCCTCGGCGCACGCGCGGCGGATGGCGTCCTGCGCGCGGGTCTCGAGGTAGGTCGCACCGTTGTCGTAGAACGAATCGGGGGTGCGGTTGACGATGGCCATCACCAGCGCGCGATCGCTGGTGAGGCGGCGGCCTCGAAAGACGAGGTCGGGCGTGTGCATGGCTTCTCCCGTACCGGAACGTCGGTTGCCGCGATCATAGGCGAGCGCACGACGGTGATACGGCGGGCAGGTGGCGGGCAACACCGCCGAAGGCCACCTGCTCCCGGGCCGGCGACTTCAGGAGGCGAGCGCCTCGTTGATGGCGTGGAATTCGTGGGAGGTGCGAGTGGCGGAGAATTCGATCACGGTGTAATGCGCGAGGTGCTGGACGACGAGCGGGTCGGTGGCGAGCACGGCGTCCAGCTTGCCGCGCACGCACGGGCGGGTCAGGATGACCTGGTCGTGCTCGGTGTCCCCTTTTCCGGAAACCAGGAACAATCCGCGGGAGAAGTGCGTGCGCAACCACTCCGCGTGTTCTGCCAGTGCGTAGTCGACTTCGTTTCGAGGCGCCGTGTAGGCGAGCAAGGCTATGTACATGTCTTCAGGGTAGAACTCACCCAGGGCAATCGCATCCTCCTGCCGAGTGGCGACGCCCACGCGTTATCCCGGAATTGCAATGGGTTCTTTACGTGCTCTTTTTTCGCGTTTTCCCAGTGGACGGTGTACGTAAATCTGCGTACGCGGGTGTCGACACCGAGCCGACGACAAAACGTTGTCACAGCACCAAACTGACGTCATGACTCAGCCGGTGATGGACGCCGTGAGCCGCATCTGGCGGGACGGCAGGCGCGTGGAACGCGTCGCGTACGTGGTGGGGGCGGCGCTCTTCGCGAGCGGCGTCGTGAACGCGGTGGTGCTGCTCGCCAGCGGCGGCACGTGGCTCGGGCCGGTGTCGCTGCGCAAGGCGGTCACGTTCGGGTTGTCGTTCGGTCTCACGCTGGCGTCGGTGGCGTGGGCGACGTCGTACCTCACGCTGCGGCCGCGGGCGCGGGCCGGCTTGCTGGGCGCGTTCCTCGTGGCGTGCGTGGCGGAGGTCGTGCTCGTGACCATGCAGGCGTGGCGAGGGGTCCCGTCGCACTTCAACTTCGAGACCGGCTTCGACACGGTGGTGTCGATGTCGCTCGCGGCCGGCGGCGGCGTGATCGTGCTGACGGCGCTGGGCTTCACGGCCGCGGCTTTCCGTTCGCCGGGCAGCATGGCGCCGAGCATGCTGGTCGCCGTGCGCTTCGGCCTGCTGGTGCTGATGGTCGCCCTCGCCACCGGCGCGGTGATGATCGCCCGCGGCGTCGTCGAGGCCAGGGGCGGGTCACCCGAGCTGGCCTACACGACCGCGGGTTCCCTGAAACCCCTGCACGCCGTGGCGATGCACGCGATCCTCGTGCTGCCCGGGCTGGCGTGGCTGCTGCGCTTCACCGCGTTGCCCGAGGCGGCTCGCCTGCGCGTCGTCTGGCTCGCCGTGGCCGCCGACGCCGTGCTCACCGCGGTGATCGGCATCGAGGCCTTCGCGGGAATTCCGCCCTTCGGTGCGCCTTGGTTCTTACTGGCGCTCTCGGCCTCGGCCTCTCTCGTTCTGGGCGGCAGCGTTGTTTTTTCGTTAATTCGCGCGAAAAGCACTGCCGGCTATTTCAGTGCGAGTAATCCCTGAACCGCGTCGACGAGCGTCCGCCGCCTCCCCGCGCGGGCGCTCGGCAGGTGCGGCCCGAGTTCCGGGTTGGTGCTGTGCCACGCCGCGGAAAGCGCTTGGATCAGCACGAGCAGCTGCACGGGCGAAAAATGCCCGGGGATCTCGCCTTCGCGTTGCGCCCGCCCGATTTCCCCCAGCCGGACGTCGTTGGCCTCGGTGATGGCCGCGAGGTGCTCGGCCTCCGACCGCTCGAGCCGGTACCAGGTCGAGAGCCGCAACGTCTCCGGATGCTCGTCGAAGTAGTCGAACGCCCGCCCGGTGTACCCTGCGAGATCCCCGGCGTCGAACGGCACCGCCTCGAAGAACGCCCCCGTCCGCTCGTCGAACGCGGCGTCGAACAGTCCCTCCTTGCTGCCGAAGTACGAGTAGATCATCGCCTTGTTGCACCCGGCCGCGGCGGCGATCCGGTCCACCCGCGCCCCCGCGATCCCGTACTGCGCGAACTCGCCGATGGCGGCTTCGAGCAGCCGTTGCTTGGTCTGTTCCGCGTCGCGCGCCATCCGGCGAGGATACCAACCAACTGGTCGGTGGGTTGGGAGTTGGTCGGCCATGTCACGCGCTACCGTCGACTCATGGCAGGAATCGTCGTGATCGGGGCGGGGCCGGGAATCGGGGCGGCGGTCGCGCGGCGGTTCGCGCGGGAGGGGTTCGCCGTGGCGGCGGTGGCGCGGCGGCGCAAGGACCTGGGGATCGACGCCGTGACCCACCTGGCCGACGTGGGGGACGAGGAGTCCCTGCGCCACGCGCTCGACGCGGTGACCGAGGACCAGGGGCTGCCCGACGTCGTGGTCTACAACGCCGCGGCCATCCGCAGGGACACGCCGGGGGAGCTCGACGCGGAGGAGCACCTCGGGCTGTGGCGAGTCAACGTCGTCGGCGCCTACACCGCCGCCGCCCACCTCGCGCCGAAGATGGCCGCGCGCGGCCACGGAACGTTCCTCACCACCGGCGGCATGCCCGAGCCGAAAGCGGCCTACACCAGCCTCTCGCTGGGCAAAGCCGGCCTCCGCGCGGTGACGGCGCTGTTCGCCGAGCAGTACCCCACGCTGCACTTCGCCACGGTCACCGTCGGCGGCACCGTGGCGAAGGGCACGGCCTTCGATCCGGACGTCGTCGCCGAGCACTACTGGCGGCTGCACACCCAGCGCGTCTGGGAGCGGGAAGTGCTGATCACGACCAACCCCAGTCCTGCGTGAAGCAGCCCGCCAGATAAAGATCCACCCGGTCCGCGAACCGCCCCAGATCCCGCCCGGTCAGTTCCGAAATGCGCGAGATCCGGTACCGCAGCGTGTTCACGTGCAGGTGCAGCGCCCCGGAGGTCTGGGTCCACGAGCCGGAATGCTCCAGAAAAGCCTTCAACGTCGCCAGAAGTTCCGAGCCGTGGGCGGCGTCGTACGCCAGCGCCGGGCCCAGCACCTTCTCGCCGAAAGAGCGCCGCAGGTCATCGGGCACGGCGGCGAGCAGCAGGAGGTGTGACGCCACCTCGTCGCCCGCCAGTACGGCGGCGCGGCCCGGCGAGAGGGCGGCCAGCGTGCGGGCGTGGCGCGCCTCCTGGAGGCCAGAGCGCAGGCCGCCCGCATCGGGCGCGCGGCTGAGGCCCACGGACAGGCGGGCGGAGCCCAGCGCCGGTTCGACCGCGCGGACGGACTCGCGCAGCGTCTCGGCGAGGCGGCCGAGGCGGTCGTGCGCCGGGAACAGGCCGAAGGTCTCGCCGTCGACGGTGGCCACCAGCGTGGGGGCGGGGACCGAAGCCAGCAGCTCCTCCACGAACACCTGGGTGAGGCCCGGGCCGCCGCCGTCGACTGCGGCCGAGAGGGTCACGACCTGGGCGGACGGGGGGAACTCCAGCGCCGCGAGCCGCGCGGACAGCGAAGCCGGAGAAGCGTCGTCGGAGAGGGCCAAGCGCAGCAGCGGCTCGGCCGCCCGGTTCTCGATGCGTTTGGCCTCGTCGACGCGGGAACGCTCCAGCCCGATCAACGGCGCCAGTTCCAAAGCGAGGTCACGTCGCGCAGGAGCCCAACGGCCGATGTCGCCGGAAGCCACCAGGAACCAGCTCGCCACGCGGTGGCCTGAGCGGCTGGCGGCGGCCAGGAGCGTGACGGGACCGTCGTCGCCGGGCACGGTCAGCGGGAGGCGTTCCGCGCGCAGGAACCGGCGGGCCAAGGCGGCCCGGCGCGCGTCGGAGGGCGTCGAACCCGTGCCGGCGATCAGCCGCCCGGTCGCGCTCAGCACCCAGCAGTCCACGCCGAGCTCGGCAGCGCCCGCGGAAACCAACGCCGGCAGCCCGTCACCGCTGGTCACGGCTGCGACGAGGCGCCGGTGCGAGTCGTGTGCGGGCGCGGAGCGTTCGGCGGCCAGGCCCAGGACCACGCGCTCGGTCACTGTCGCGAAGGACACCGACAGCGGCACTTCGAACAGCGGCAGCCCGACCCGCCGGCACGACTCCACGAGGTGCTCGGGCACGGGCCCGCCGACCTCCGCCGTCCCGGCACCCAGCGCGACCACGCCGGCCGCCGCGAGCACGCCGACGAACTCCTCGGCCTCGGCGGGCCCGGGCAGCCAGCGCATGCCGCACAGCACGATCTCGCCGCCGCTGAGGTAACGCGTCGGGTCCTGCAGCGTCGCCTGGAAAACGCGCCCGAACTCGCGGTCCAGCGCCGACTCGCCGGTGAGCAGGGTCAGCCCGAGCTCCGGCGTGTCCAGCAGCGCACCCAGCCGCACGCGGCACCTCCTTCCCGGCTCAAGTAGCGCACACGCCGGGGCGGCCGTCGTTTGGAGGAACCTACGAAAAACCACCCTCGACGCCCACCCGGTTTCGGTGGATCTGCCGTGGTCCGCGCCACGTCACGGCGTGTGTACTGGCCGACGAGCGAAGGGAAGGAACACCATGGCGATCGTTCTGGGCGACAACCGCTACGGAAAGGCGGAGAACCGGGTCGTGCGCGTCGACCGCGACGGCGACGAGCACCGGATCACCGACCTCAACGTCAGCGTTTCGCTGTCCGGCGACATGAGCGACACCCACCTCACCGGCGCCAACGACAAGGTGCTGGCCACCGACACGCAGAAGAACACGGTGTTCGCGTTCGCCCGCGACGGCGTCGGCGAGATCGAGGACTACGCGCTGCGCCTCGCGCGCCACTTCGTCTCCACGCAGGAGAGCATCCACGGCGCCCGCGTGCGCGTGGAGTCGTACCCCTGGCAGCGGCTGACGGTCGGCGGGCAGCCCGCCCACCACTCGTTCGCGCGCTCGGGCGGCGGCACGCGCACCACGACCGTGCACTACGACGGCGAGCGGGCCTGGGTGCTCGGCGGTGTCGAGGACCTCACGGTGCTCAACACCACCGGCTCGGAGTTCTGGGGCTTCCCGCGTGACAGCTACACGACGCTGCCGGAGGCCAAGGACCGCATCCTCGCCACGGCCGTCAACGCGAGCTGGCGCTTCGCCGGCGAAGACGTGGACTGGGCCGGCGCGTACGACACGGCCCTGGCCTCGCTGCTCGACGCTTTCGGCGGAACGCACAGCCAGTCGCTGCAGCAGACGCTCTACGCGATGGGGTCGCGCGTGCTCGAGACCGTGCCCGAGATCGTGGAGGTACGGCTGTCGCTGCCGAACAAGCACCACTTCCTCACCGACCTGTCGCCGTTCGGCCTCGACAACCCCGGTGAGGTCTTCCACGCCGCCGACCGGCCCTACGGGCTGATCGAGGGCACCGTGCTGCGCGACGACGCGCCGCCCGCCGGGCCGGCCTGGTCCTGAGACGGAGGCTCACCGTGGAGTTCCTGCGCCCGACCACGCTCGCCGAGGCCCTCGAGGCCAAGGCGGCGCACCCCGACGCCGTGCCCATCGCGGGCGGCACCGACGTGATGGTGGAGATCAACTTCGACCACCGCCGCCCTCCGGCTCTGCTCGACCTCAACGGCGTGAGCGAGCTCTACGGCTACGACGTCGAGGAAGGCCGCATCCGGATCGCCGCCGCGACGCCGTACACGCGGATCATCGCGGAGCTGGGCGACCGGCTGCCCGGCCTCGCGATGGCGGCGCGCACGGTCGGCTCGCCGCAGATCCGCAACCGCGGCAGCGTCGGCGGCAACCTCGGCGCCGCGTCGCCCGCCGGTGACTCGCACCCGGCGCTGCTCGCGGCCGACGCGGAGGTCGAGATCGCGTCCACGCGGGGCACCCGGCGGGTGGCGGCGAAGGACTTCTACGTCGGTGTGAAGCGGAATGTGCTCGAACCCGACGAGCTGATCACGGCCGTCCACTTGGCACCCGCGAGCGGGCCGCAGCAGTTCAGCAAGGTCGGGACCCGCAACGCGATGGTGATCGCGGTCTGCGCGTTCGGCCTCGCGGTGCACCCGGCCGAACGCCGCGTGGGCACGGGCGTCGGCTCGGCCGCCCCGACGCCGCGCCGCGCGTTCGACGCCGAGGAGTTCCTCGCGGGCGAGCTGGCGGCCGACGACCAGTGGGATCGTCCGCGCGCGCTCGCCGACTCGGTGAAACGCCGGTTCGGCGAGCTGGTGGCCGCCGCGGCCGCGCCGATCGACGACGTGCGCGGCAGCGCCGACTACCGCCGGCACGCGCTGTCGGTGCTGGCGCGCCGGACGCTCGGCTGGGCCTGGACCGAATACTGCGGAGGGAGGCGCACAGAATGCGCGTGAACGTGATCGTCAACGGCGAGCGGCGCCAGGCGGACAACGTCTGGGAAGGCGAAAGCCTGCTCTACGTGCTGCGTGAACGGCTCGGCCTCGCCGGCTCGAAGAACGCGTGCGAGCAGGGCGAGTGCGGCTCGTGCACGGTGTACCTCGACGGCGTTCCGGCGTGCGCCTGCCTGGTCGCGGCCGGGCAGGCCGAGGGCCGCGAGGTGCGCACCGTCGAAGGCCTCGCCGACGGGGACAACCTGGACCCGATCCAGGAGTCCTTCGTGGAGTGTGGGGCCGTCCAATGTGGCTTCTGCACGCCCGGGCTCCTGGTGACCGCCCACGATCTCGTGGCGCGCACCGAAAACCCGAGCGACGCCGAGATCCGCGAAGCCCTGGCCGGGAACCTGTGCCGCTGCACCGGGTACGAGAAGATCCTCGACGCGGTCCGGCTCGCGGCCGCGCGGAAGGAGCACGCATGACGCGCCCGGCCCCCGCCCGGTCGCCGCAGGAGCTGGCCGACACCGTCAGCGGCGGCATCGGCACGAGCCCGCTGCGGCCCGACGGCACGCTCAAGGTGCGCGGCGAGTTCGCGTACTCCTCCGACCTGTGGCACGAGGACATGCTGTGGGGCGCCACGCTGCGCAGCCCGCACCCGCACGCGCGGATCGTGCGCCTCGACGTCTCCCGCGCGTTGGCGCAGCCCGGCGTCCACGCGGTGCTGAGGCACGAGGACGTGCCCGGTGAGAACCTCTACGGCCTCAAGTACCAGGACACGCCGGTGCTGGCCGAGGACCGCGTGCGCTACCAGGGCGAGCCGGTGGCGATCCTCGCGGCCGACCACCCGGAGATCGCGCGCCAGGCGCTCAAGCACATCGTGGTCGAGTACGAGGTGCTCGAACCCGTCACCGACCCCGAGCGCGCGGCCCACGACGAGACCCTGCCGAAGCTGCACCCCGGCGGGAACCTCGTGCGCTACCAACGGATCGTCAAGGGCGATCCGGCCGCGCAGGCCGACGTGGTCGTGTCCGGGGTGTACGAGATCGGCATGCAGGACCAGGCCTTCCTCGGCCCGGAGTCCGGCCTCGCCGTGCCCGACGACGACGGCGGCGTGGACCTCTACCTCGCCACGCAGTGGCTGCACGTGGACCAGAAGCAGACCGCGCGGGCCCTCGGCCTGCCGCCGGAGAAGGTGCGGTTGACGCTCAGCGGCGTCGGCGGCGCGTTCGGCGGGCGCGAGGACCTGTCGATGCAGATCCACTCGTGTCTGCTCGCGCTGCGCACCGGCCGGCCCGTGAAGATGGTCTACAACCGGGAGGAGTCGTTCTTCGGCCACGTGCACCGGCACCCGGCGAAGATGTACTACGAGCACGGGGCCACTCGCGAAGGCGATCTGGTCTACGTGCGCGCCCGGATGTACTTCGACGGCGGCGCCTACGCGTCCAAGACGCCGGTGGTGGTCGGCAACGGCACCACGCTGTCGGTCGGCCCGTACAACGTGCCCAACGCGAAGATCGAGGGCTGGGGCGTGTACAGCAACAACCCGACGTGCGGCGCGATGCGCGGCCTCGGCGCGGTGCAGCCGACGTACGCGTACGAGTCCCAAATGGACAAACTCGCCACGGCGCTCGGCATGGACCCCGCGGACCTGCGGATCCGCAACGCGATGAGCGAGGGATCCACCAATGTCACCGGTCAGCTCGTCGACTTCCCTGCTCCCGTGGCCGAGCTGATCCAGCGGCTGAAGGACATGCCGTTGCCGCCGGAACGTTCCGGCACTGTGGACATCCGCGACCTGCCCGGCGGAGCGTCCAATGTGACCCACGGCGAAGGCGTGGTGCGCGGGGTCGGTTACGGCGTGACCATCAAGAACATCTCCTACGCCGAGGGACTCGACGACTACTCGACCGCCCGCGTGCGGCTGCAGGTGATCGGCGGCGAGCCGGTGGCGATGGTGCACACAGCCGCGGCCGAGGTAGGCCAGGGGCTTGTGACACTGCAGCAGCAGATCGCGCGCACGGAGCTCGGCGTGCCACGCGTGACCGTGCACCCAGCCGACACGAGCGTCGGCGACGCGGGGTCGAGCTCGGCTTCGCGGCAGACGTACGTCACCGGCGGTGCCGTGCGCAACGCGTGCCGGGCGGTGGCCGACGCGGTGTACGCGCTGGCCGAACGCCGGCTGGGCCGTGACGCGACCGGCATGTCGCTGTCCGGCGGCAAGATCGTGGCCGGCGACGGCGAGGTCGTGGCGTCCCTGGTGGACATTCTCGGCGAGGAGATCGTCGAGGAGACGCGGGAGTTCCACCACCGCAAGACGTACCCGCTCGACCCGGAGACCGGCCAGGGCGACGCCCACGTGCAGTACGGCTTCTCCGCGCACCGCGCCGTGGTGGACGTCGACGTGGAGCTGGGCCTGGTCAAGGTCGTGCAGCTCGACTGCGCGCAGGACGTGGGCAAGGCCATGAACCCCGACGCCGTGATCGGCCAGATCCAGGGCGGTTCGGCGCAGGGCCTCGGCCTGGCCGTGATGGAGGAGATCCAGGTGGTGGACGGGAAGGTGCGCAACCCGTCGTTCACCGACTACCTCATCCCGACCGTGCTGGACATGCCGCCGATGCGCATCGACGTGCTGGAGCGGCCCGACCCGCACGCGCCCTACGGCGTGCGCGGTGTCGGCGAACCACCCACGATCTCCTCGACGCCGGCGGTCGCCAACGCCATCCGCGCGGCGACAGGCCTCGAACTGCCCCGGGTCCCGATCCGGCCCGAGCACATCACCGGAACCTGAACACGTTGGGAGAACTGGCGAAATGACTCTGTCCATCGACGCCGAACGCGAGTGGCTTCTGGAGAGCGTCCGCATCGCGACCCGCAACGTCGCCGACGGCGGCGGCCCGTTCGGGGCGCTGGTCGCCAAGGACGGCCACATCATTGCGACCGGGGTCAACCGCGTCACGCCCTCGCTCGACCCGACCGCCCACGCCGAGGTGGTCGCGATCCGCGCGGCCTGCCAGGCGCTCGGCACGTTCAAGCTCGAGGGCTGTGTGCTCGTGTCCTCGTGCGAGCCGTGCCCGATGTGCCTGGCCTCGGCGCTGTGGGCGCGGGTGGACCGCGTGGTCTTCGCGGCCGATCGCCACGACGCGGCCAAGGCCGGGTTCGACGACCGCGCGTTCTACGAACTGTTCGAAAAGTCCCGCGAAACCTGGGAAGTACCCGTTTCCCGGCTGTCGCTCAAGGACGGTTCCGCCCCGTTCGACGCCTGGCTGGACCGGCCGGACCGCGTCGACTACTAGGCGCGCGGGGCCGGCGGTTCTCCCCGGTCCGGCCCCGATTCGCGCCCGACACCGGAAGCCCGTACCCGGGCCCATCCCGGTGCTGACCGGAGCACCAGAAAAACCCAATCGTCAGGCTTCTTCACGCCCTCGTCCGAATGCGGCGTGAAGAAGCACACCCACCGGCAAGGGGACGACGCATGACCCAGGTACACATCGACGACGCTGTGACCCCGGCGCCAGGACCGGCTCGCAAGTCCGTAATGGACAGACTGTTCGACATCACGGCCCGTCGCACGACCGTGGGCCGCGAGGTGCGCGGCGGTATCACCACGTTCGTCGCGATGGCCTACATCGTGCTGCTCAACCCGCTCATCCTCGGCGCCTCCGCCGACATCACCGGCGCGAAACTCAGCGCCGCCCAGGTCACCACGGCCACCGCGCTGGCGGCCGCGGTGATGACCATCCTCATGGGACTCGTCGGCAACGCGCCGCTCGCGCTGGCCGCGG
This sequence comes from Amycolatopsis sp. NPDC001319, assembly GCF_042896185.1. Taxonomy (NCBI): domain Bacteria; kingdom Bacillati; phylum Actinomycetota; class Actinomycetes; order Pseudonocardiales; family Pseudonocardiaceae; genus Amycolatopsis; species Amycolatopsis sp. NPDC001319. The sequence continues at coordinate 147,886 of NZ_JBIAWY010000004.1, forward strand.
GTCTCGGGATCAACGGCATCGTCGCGTTCCAGATGGCGCCGGCGATGACGTGGCCGCAGGCCTTCGGGCTCGTGGTGCTCGAAGGCGTCTGCATCGTGCTGATGGCCGTGAGCGGGATCCGCGAACGGATCATGAACGCGATCCCGGCGCCGCTCAAGATGGCGATCACGGTCGGCATCGGGCTCTACATCGCGCTCGTCGGCCTGGTCAGCGCCGGGTTCGTCACGCGGACGCCGGACTCGGCCGAGTCCACTGTGCCCGTTCGGCTCGGTTTCGACGGGCACCTCGACGGCTGGCCGATCGCGGTGTTCTGCTTCGGTCTGCTGCTGATGACGGTGCTGATGTCGCGGAGGGTGCCGGGCGCGGTGCTGATCAGCATCGCGGTGTCCACTGTGCTCGCCGTGGTGTTGCACGACGGTTTCCACGTGGGTGACTGGGGTCTGACCACCCCGACGCTGCCGAGCCACGTGGTGGCGGTACCCGATTTCGGGCTGCTGGGCCACATCGACCTGTTCGGCGGCTTCGCTTCGGCCGGTGCGTTGACCGCGACGATTTTCCTGTTCACTCTCGTGTTGTCAGGCTTCTTCGACGCGATGGGCACGATCACCAGCGTGTCGGCCGAGGCCGGGCTGGCGAAGGACGGCCGCGTGCCGCGGATGGGCCGGATCCTGTTCGTGGACGGCGCGGGCGCGATCGCCGGCGGGCTCTCGGGTTCGTCGCCCAACACCGTGTTCCTCGAATCGGCGGCCGGCGTGGGCGAGGGCGCGCGGACGGGGCTCGCGAGCGTGGTGACCGGCGCGTTGTTCGCGGCGACGCTGCTGTTCACGCCGATCGCGGGCATCGTCCCGGCGCAGGCCGCGGCGCCGGCGCTCGTGGTGATCGGCGGGATGATGGTGGCGCAGTGCCGCAACATCCCTTGGCAGGACAGTGATTACACGATCCCGGTGTTCCTCACGGTCGCGCTGATCCCGTTCACCTACTCCATCACCAACGGTGTCGGCGCGGGCCTGATCGCGTTCGTGCTCATCAAGACGTGCAAGGGCAAGTGGCGCGAGGCCGGCTGGATCCTGACGGTGCTGGCGCTGGTGTTCACCGTCTACTTCGGAATCGACGTCGTCAAGGCTGTGCTGTAGTTGTCGGGAAAGGACTTGCTGTGACCCTGATGTTCCTCAACGGCGGCGCCATGCGCGGCGAGCCGCTGCACCACCTGCTCGACGGCGCCCCGCTGGTGGCCTCGACGACCACCGCGCCGAAGTACCGCTTCTACTCCGTGGGCGGCCAGTGTCCGGCGCTGGTGCCGGTCGCTCACGGCGGCGGGGCGGTGGCGGGTGAGGTGTACGAGGTGTCGCTGGACGCGCTGCGGGATCGCGTGCTGCCGGCGGAACCGCCCGAGCTGGAGCTGGGCGTGATCGAGCTGGCGGACGGGAGCTCGGCGTTCGCGATGCTGCTGCGCCGGCCGCAGACTTCCCACGTGCAGCTGCGCGACATCACCGAGATCGGTGACTGGCGGGCGTTCCGGTCGCAGTCATGACGGTGCTGGTCGCGCCCGACAAGTTCAAGGGCTCGCTCACGGCGGCGCAGGTCGCGTCGGCGGTCGCTGCCGGCTTGCTCGCGGTGTCCCGCGACGAGCCCGTGGTCGAGCTCCCGGTCGCGGACGGCGGCGAGGGCACGGTGGCCGCCGCCGTCGCCGCCGGCTTCCGCCGGGTGCCGGTCCGCGTGTCCGGACCGACGGGGCGGCGCATCACGGCGTTCTTCGCGCTGCGGGGCGAGGTTGCCGTGGTGGAGCTGGCGGAGGCCTCCGGCCTGCACCGGCTGCCGGGCGGGCTGCCGGCACCGCTGACGGCGTCGAGCTACGGCACGGGCGAACTGATCGCGGCAGCACGGGCGGCCGGCGCTTCGCGGATCGTGCTGGGCGTCGGCGGGAGCGCGTGCACCGATGGCGGCGCCGGCATGCTGACCGCGCTGGGGGCTCGGGTGCTGGATTCTTCCGGCGCCCCGGTGCCTCCGGGCGGAATCGGGTTGTCCTCGGTGTCTACTGTGGACCTGTCTGGCGTGTCTGCTGTGGACCTCGAGCTGGCTTGCGATGTGGACAACCCACTGCTGGGCCCTTCGGGCGCGGCGGCGGTTTACGGGCCGCAAAAGGGTGCAAGCCCTTCGGACGTCGCCGTGCTGGAAGCCGGGTTGCGCCACTGGGCTTCGGTGCTGGGCCCTTCTTCCGCCTCGAACGCGGGCGCCGGCTCCGCCTCCGACTCCGGCGGCTCCGCCTCGGCCGCTGGCGCCGGCGCGGCGGGCGGGGTGGGCTTCGCGGCCTTGGCCGCACTGGGCGCCCGCATGCGCCCGGGCATCTCGCTACTGCTCGACCTCCTGGGCTTTTCCGACGCGGTCCGCGACGCCCGCCTCGTCATCACCGGCGAGGGCTCCCTGGACACCCAGTCCCTGCACGGCAAGGCCCCCATCGGCGTCCTTCGCGCCGCCACAGCCGCCGGCGTCCCCACCATCGCCGTGGCCGGTCGCTGCCTCCTCCCCCCAGCCGAATGGCGCGCCGCCGGCTTCACCGCCGTCCACACCCTCACCGACCTCGAACCGGACCCGGCAAGCTGCATGACTAACGCGGCGCCTTTGCTGCGCCGCCTCGCCGAACACCTGGCCCGCACCCACACCGCAGCCGCCTAGCTCCGCCGACCCAACGCACCCCAATGCGGCGTTGGTTGCGCTCAGCGCACCGAACGCCACATTGGGGCGCTTGGGCGCGGCCTGGCCGAGCAGACGCCGGACGTGCGATGAGAGGCGCAGTTCCGCGGCGATTTCAGGCGTGGCCCAGCTCCGCCCGCCAGCCCAATGCGGCATTGGGTGCGCCCGATGCACCGAACGCCGCATTGGGTGCGCCCAGCGCACCGATCGCCACATTGGGGCGCCGGGTCGCCGTGGCTTAGCCGAGCAGGCGTCGAACGTGCGATGAGAGGCGCAGGTTCGCAGTGATTTCCGACGTGGCCTAGCTGGCCGGGATCGCCCCAATGCGGCGTTGGTTGCGGTCAACGCACCGAACGCCGCATTGGGGCTTTGGGGCGCTGTGGCTCAGCCGAACAGGCGTCGGACGTGGGGTGAGAGGAGCAGGTCCGCGGCTGTGTCCGGGGTGGCCCAGGTGAAGGCGTCGTGTTCGGCCGGGTTGAGGGTGACCGTGCCGGGGGTGGGTTCGGTGGCGTCGTAGATGTGGGCGTGGATCGTGAGGGGGCGGCCGTCGAGGTCGGGCCAGGAGAGGTGGGCGCGTTCGCCGAGGAGGTCAACGTGGAGGCCCGTTTCTTCGGCGACCTCGCGGACCGCGGTGGTCTCCGGGGGTTCGCCGGGTTCGGCGGTGCCGCCGGGGAGTTCCCAGTGTTCGCCGAGGAAGGTGCCGGGGGTGCGGCGTAGGAGCAGGACCGTGGCGCCGCGGGGGAGCCAGGCGTAGGCGAGGAGTTTGGTGGTCACGAGAGGCCGCCGTGGGAGGTGAGGGGCTTGGTGGTCAGGAGAGGCCGCCGTTGGAGGTGAGGAGCTGGCCGGTGACCCAGGCGCCGTCGGGGCCGCACAGGAAGGACACCAGGTTGGCGCAGTCGCGGGGGGTGCCGAGGCGGCCGAGGGGGGTGCGGGTGCGGATGGTCGTCTGGAGGGGGCCGTCCATCCAGCCGGTGTCGGTAGGGCCGGGGTTGACGGCGTTGGCGGTGATGCCGCGGGGGCCGAGTTCCGCCGCGGCGGCCACGACCAGGCGGTCGAGGGCGCCTTTGCTGGCGCCGTAGGGGACGTTGCCGACCACGGCGTCGCTGGTCAGGGCGACGATGCGGCCGGTGCCGTGGGGGCCGGCGAACCGCAGGGCGAACTCGCGCATCAGCAGCCAGTTCGCGCGGGTGTTCACCGCGAAGTGCCGGTCGAAGCTGTCCAGAGAAGTGTCGAGGAGACTGGAGTCGACGGATTCGCAGTGCGCCAGGACCAAGGCCGTCACGTTGCCGGCAGCAGAAACCACGTGGTCGAACAACAAAGCCGGGGCCGACGGATCGGCCAGGTCCGCTTCGACCGAGAAATCCCCCAGAGCAACAGGGTCCGGGCCCCACGGCATGCGGGCGTCGTAGGGCTGCCAGTGCGTGGATGCGACGAGCCAGCCGTCGGCGGAGAGGCGTTCGGCGATGGCCGCCCCGATGCCCGCGCGTCGGCCGACGCCGGTGACCAGGGCGACCGGGCGCTCACTCCTCAATGGCCCCGCCGACGGCGCGCAGGTGTTCGCGGAAGGTCAACGCGGGGTTGGCCTCGCGGGCGCGCAGGAACTCGGCGAAGCGCACCTGCTCGCGCAACGTCTTGCCACCGCGGATGAGCTCGGCCTGGCGGCGCTCGGTGTCGCGAATGGACTCCGCGAGGCGGAACACGTCGTCGGCCTCGGCGGCGGGCACGAAGACCACGCCGTCGTCGTCGCCGAAGACCAGGTCGTCCGTCGTCACCTCCCACTCGCCGACGCGGGCGGAGTCCAGCGCGTTCGCGGCGCGGTCGGTGAGCGAGAGCGGTCCGGTCGGCAGGGAGCCGAGGCTGAACACGGGCAGCCCGATCGCCCGCAGGTCGACGGTGTCGCGGTGCAGGCCCCAGATGACGATGCCGGACGCGCCCGCCGTGGCGGCTTCGATCGCCACGAGGTCGCCGACGCAGCTCTCGTCGAGGCGCCCGCCGTTGTCCACCACCAGCACGTCGCCCTCCTCGGCGCTCATCAGCGCCTCCAGGAACACGTCGACGCTGCCCGCGTGCCGCGCCGGCAACACCCGCCCGGCCACCCGCCCACCGACGGCGGCCCGCGTCCCCGCCGGCGCGCACCGCACTTGCAGCCGCGCGCGGATGCAGCCGTCCGTGAGGTGCGCGGTGGTGAGCGTCTCGAAGCGGCGCCGCAGCTCGTCGTTCTTCATCTTCCTCAGGCCTTTCTCGCAGCGAGCTGGAAGACGTTACCGGACGGATCCCGCACCATGGCGCGGAAATCGCCGTACGGGGTCTCGCGCGGCTCCTCCAGCGACGTGGCTCCCGCGGCCAGCGCCCGGGCGTACGTGCCGGCGACGTCGGCCACGTACACGTACAAGAACGCCGGGAACGCCTCCCGCTCCGCCGAAACGCCGGAGACCAGCACGAGCGCGCCGCCGAGCCGCACCTCCGCCGGCCCGGACGTGGGCGTGGCGGTGGCCGCGAAGACCGTGACCAGGAATTCGACCGCGGCAGCCGGATCCTCGACGATCATGCGCGGGATCACGGACGGCAAGCCGGGCGGAGGAGTCATCCCCCGAGCCAACCGCGTTGGCGACGGGCGCGCAACGAGTTTCAGTAGTCCGCGCCGTTGCCCCTGAACAGCTCCACGAATGCTCTGGCCCCGCCGCCTCGGCCCTGCGGGCCAGGAACGGCTGGCGGCGGTGTTGCGGAAGATCTCCGAGCGCCGCAGCCAGAACTGCCAAACACGCCCCTGCCGACCCACCCGCGAGTTCGCGCCGGTTTCGGATTGTGCGATCGGCCCGGCCGATCCGACCGCACAATCCGGCAGTCGGCTCAAAGGCGATCTCGCCGCCCCGGCAGAGCCGGGGACCAAAAGACACAGCCCGGGCCAAAGACACAGAACCCGGCACGCGGGGCGCTATCCGATGAACTCGCGCTCCACCGGCATCACCACGCCGATTCCGTCCTCACACAGCAGATTTGCCACCGCGAGGCCCGCCCGCCCCACTCCGGCGACGACCGCCGCCGCCCGTCTCGTGGCCAAGCTCGACCTTCCCGCCGCGCCCGCCCGAGAAAACCGCCAAACAAGACAGAAAGGACTTAACGCAGCCTGGTGCTTTGATCCTTATATCCGATTTCATCGGTTTTTGGTTGAAGTCCTGGTGAATTCCCGGGCGGGAGGTGGTCTCGACCCCCTGTTTCTTCACGTTCCGCACGCATAATTCCCTCCCGGTAGTCCGAACGAGTGGCAGGAGTGTGCGCGTGCCGGGGTCTGTACGTGCCCGTTGGGTGGTGGGGGCCGCGGGTGTCGTGGTCGTCGCTGCTGCCGTGGGAATCGCCTTCGCGGTCTGGCCCGACGGGGCGTCCGCGCAGGATCCGGAGATCCAGATCTCCCGCTCCGCCTGTGGTCAGGGCTGGACCGACCCCAAGCCGGGTCCGCAAATCTTCAACCTTCACAACACCGGTGCCGTCACGTCGGAGGTCGATCTGATCGACCCGAAGACCGGGGTGATCTACGGCGAGGTCGAGGGACTCGGCACGGGGACGACCCGGCCGATGTCGGTGACGCTCGGTAACGGATCGTACGCCTTCCGGTGCCTTCCGGAGGACTCCTCCGCGATCGTGGGCCCGACGACGACCGTCAGTGGCGGCGCCGAGCGCGGCCCGGGTGTCGCGGCCGTGACGCAGAACGACCTCTTGCAGCCGCTGAGGGTCTACGAGGCCAAGGTGACCCAGGGTCTCGACACGCTGGTCACCGACGTCGGCGCGCTCAAGGACGCCGTGCACCGCGGCGACCGCGGCGCGAGCGAGTCCACCTGGCTCACCGCGCACCTGACCTACGAGCGCCTCGGCGCCGCGTACGACGCGTTCGGCGACTCCGACGGCGCCATAAACGGCACGACCGCCGGCCTGCCCGGCGGCACCTCCGACCCGGACTTCACCGGCTTCCACCGCCTCGAATACGGCCTCTGGCACAACGAGGACATGGGCTCGCTCGGCGACGTCGTCGACAAGCTCGCCACGGACGTGCAGGACCTGCGTACGGCCTTCCCGCAGAGCCAGGTGGATCCCAACGACCTCGGCCTGCGCGCCCACGAGATCGTCGAGAACGCCCTGCAGTTCGAGCTCACCGCCAAGACCGACTACGGCAGCGGCACCAACCTCGCCACCGCGCGGGCGAACCTCGACGGCGTGCAGACCGTGCTCGACGTCCTGCGCCCGGTGCTCGCCCCGCGCTACCCGCAGCTGTCCGATGTGGACAGCTGGATGAAGCGCACCGAAACCACTCTCGACGGCGCCCGCAAGCCCGACGGTTCGTGGACGCCCGTCTCGGCGCTCACCACACCGCAACGCCAGAAGATCAACGCCGACGTCAGCGAGCTCACCGAGCGGCTCGCCCCGATCGCGGCCATCGCCGAACCCAGGAGGGTTTCGTGACCGCCAAGCCCGCAAAGCCCGCCCAGTCAGGGGAGTCCTCCCGCCGGACGTTCCTGCGCCGCACCGTCGTCGGGGCGGGCCTGACCGCCGCCGCGGGCGTGGGGGTCGGCTCGGTCGCCGCGAGCGCCGCCGACACCGGCTCCGGTTCCGTCGCGTTCCACGGCGACCGCCAGGCCGCGATCGTGCGCCGGCCGCCCGCGCAGAGCGTGGTGGCCTCGTTCGACGTCGTCGCCGACAACAAGGCCGAGCTGGCGGACCTGTTCAAGCAGATCACCGACCGGGCGCGCTTCCTCACCGCCGGCGGCGCCCCCGCGGCGCTCGGCATCACCGCGCCGCCCGCCGACTCCGGCGTGCTCGGCCCGGTCGTGCCGGCGGGCAACCTCGGCGTGGTGCTCGGCGTGGGCTCGTCGCTGTTCGACGAGCGCTACGGCCTCACGGCGGTCAAGCCGAAGAAGCTCAAGCCGATGACGATGTTCCCCAACGACGACCTCGACGCCGCCCAGTGCCACGGCGACCTGTCGCTCACGCTTTCGGCCGACAACACCGACACCGTGCTCCACGCGCTGCGCGACATCACCCGCGCCACCCGCGGCGGCATGCAGCTGCGCTGGAAGATCAACGGCTTCTCCTCGCAGCCGCGGCCTTCGGGCACCCCGCGCAACCTCATGGGTTTCAAGGACGGCATCGCGAACCCGACCGAGGCCGAGTACGACAAGCTGGTCTGGCTCGGCGACGGCAGCGGCGAGCCCGCGTGGACCAAGGGCGGTACCTACCAGGTCGTGCGGCTGATCCGGATGCTCGTCGAGTTCTGGGATCGCGTGTCGCTGACCGAGCAGGAGAACATGTTCGGCCGCCGCCGCGACACCGGCGCGCCGCTGGACGGCGCCGACGAGCAGGACGTGCCGAAGTACGCCGACGACCCCATCGGCACCGTCATCCCGCTCACGAGCCACATCCGCAAGGCGAACCCCCGGAAGCCGGAGACGGATTCCAGCCGGATCCTGCGCCGCGCGGTCAACTACGACCGCGGCGTGGACACGAACGGCAACCTGGACATGGGCCTGATCTTCACCTGCTACCAGCAGGACCTCGAGCGTCAGTTCGAGGCGGTCCAGAAGCGGCTCGTCGACGAGCCGCTGGTCGATTACATCTCCCCGTTCGGCGGCGGGTACTTCCTGGCGCTGCCCGGGGTGACCGGTCCCGACGACCACTACGGCCGGGCGTTGCTCGCCTGACCGTTCTCCCGAAAGTGCAATTCCCACCACAAGGTCACCGAGATCAGGAGGATTCCCCAGTGGACAAAGGAATCGGCAGACGGCGTCGCCGTTCACGCCGGCTGATCGGCGCGGGAGCGCTCGCATCGGCCGCCGCGCTGGCGATCGTCACCGGCTCCGCGGCGTCGACCGCAGATGCCCAGGCGCTGCACACCCTGCCTGCGTCGTGGCTGCCGACGCTCACCCCGATCAAGCACGTCGTGGTGATCTTCGGCGAGAACGTCTCGTTCGACCACTACTTCGGCACCTACCCCAACGCGACCAACCAGGACGGCACCCCGTTCGAGGCCGCGAAGAAGACCCCGAAGGTCAACGGCCTCGACAAGAAGCTGCTGACCAACAATCCCAACGCCTACGACCCGAAGCGTCTTTCCCCCGACCAGGCGCTGACCTGCGACCAGAACCACGCTTACGGTGCTGAGCAGGCCGCGTTCAACGGCGGCAAGATGGACAAGTTCGTCGAGAAGACCGAGACCGACAAGTGCACGGGGCAGCCGATCCTCTTCGGCGAGCCGGGCCTGGTCATGGACTACTACGACGGCAACACCGTCACGGGCCTGTGGAACTACGCTCAGAACTATGCGATGAGCGACAACTCCTACAACACGAACTTCGGCCCGTCGACCCCCGGTGCGCTCAACCTGGTCTCCGGCCAGACGGGAGGGGCGCAGGCGCTCACCTCGGTGACGCACCAGCCGACCACCGACTCGTACGTCGTCGTTTCCCCGGACAAGAACGGGATCGGCACGGTCATCAACGACCCGGACCCGGCGTACGACGACTGCTCGGACAAGAACCACACCGCCACCGAGAACCTCGCCTCGCTGCAGGGCAAGAACATCGGTGACATGCTGAACCAGCGTCACGTGACCTGGGGCTGGTTCCAGGGTGGTTTCAAGCCGACCGGCACCCAGAACGGGTTCGCGGTCTGCGGTGCGCAGCACAACAACGTGGGCGGCATGCCCGTGGTGGACTACAACCCCCACCACAACCCGTTCGCGTACTACAAGTCGACCTCGAACCCGAAGCACCTGCCGCCGTCCTCGGTGCAGGCCATCGGTCAGACCGACCAGGCCAACCACCAGTACGACATCAGCGACTTCGACGCTTCGCTGAAGGCCGGCTCGATGCCCGCCGTGAGCTACCTCAAGGCCCCGGCCTACGAGGACGCCCACGCGGCCAACTCCGACCCGCTGGACGAGCAGCAGTTCGTCGCCACCGAGATCAACAAGATCCAGCAGTCACCGGAGTGGAAGTCCACCGCGATCGTTCTCGCCTACGACGACTCGGACGGCTGGTACGACCACCAGAAGTCCACGATCATCAACGGGTCGCAGGACGCCGCGAACGACTCGTCGGTCTGCACCGGCACCAAGACCAAGCTGGGCACGACGGCGGACCGCTGTGGTTACGGCCCGCGCCTGCCGATGCTGGTCATCTCGCCCTACAGCAAGGTGAACTTCGTCGACCACACCCGCACGGACCAGACCTCGGTTCTCCAGTTCATCGAGGACAACTGGTTCACCGGCCGGGTCGGCGGTTCGTCGTTCGACTCCCGCGCCGGCGGCCTGTGGAACATGTTCAACTTCTGGTACCCGCAGGCGGGCAAGCTGCCGCTGGACCCGAAGACGGGCGCGGTCGTCAAGAACGGCCACCACTGAACACCGCGTAGGACCGAACACCAGTAGTACCCCAGTTCCGAAGGCCACCGGGTTCCCGAACCCGGTGGCCTTCGGCCGTTTCCGGGCCCGCCCGCTGTGTCCGACGCGACGGCGGTCGCAGTGGCGCGATAAGTAACCAACTGGTTGGATAATGGACGGAGGTGGTCACCATGACCGGACCGTTCGTCTTCATCGCCACCAACAGTGTGGTCCCCGGCAGGTTCGACGCCGAGAAGAGCCGCGCGCCCGGCTGGGCCCGGTTCGTCGACGGCCACGAGCCGCGGCTGATCGCGTTCCACGAGTACGCGAGCGCCGACGGCACCGAGGTCGAGTTCGTGCAGATCCACCCGGACACCGACTCGTTCGAGCACCACCTGCGCGTGCTCTCCGAGCACGCCGACCCGGAGTTCCGCGAGAACCTCACGGCCACCACGAGCATCCGCGTCCACGGCACGCCGACCGAGGCGATCCTGACGATGCTGCGGGACCTGGCCGGCGCGGGCGTGCCGATCACCTTCTTCCCGCACCACCTGGGCGGCTTCACGCGCCGCTGAGCGCATTTTCGCGGCGATTTTCCCGCGGGCGGCCACAGTTCGGAAATGCCTCTTGCGCTCGGGCAGTGCGCACTGGTCCAATCCCCGCCATGGCCACGTGGACCGAAACGCCGCGACTGCGGCTGCGCCGGTTCACGCCCGCCGACGGCGGCGCACTCGCCGATCTCCACGGTGATCCCGAGGTGATGCGCTTCGTCGACGACGGCCGTCCGGTGTCGCGTGAAGTCGTCGAGGGCACGACACTTCCGGGTTTCCTCGCGGAATACCGGGATCTGCCCGCGGGGTTCGGGTGTTTCGCCGCCGTGAATTCGGGGACGGACCAATTCGCCGGGTGGTTCTCGGTGTGGCCGGCCACGAGCCGCGGTCTCGAAGCCGGCGGTACCGAAGTCGGATACCGCCTGCTGCCCGCCGTGTGGGGGCGCGGGTTCGCGACGGAAGGGCTGCAAGCGGTGCTGGGCAAGGCATTCGCGGAACTCGGGGCCGAGCGGGTCGTCGCGACGACGATGACGGTCAACACCCGTTCCCGGCGGGTGCTCGAGAAGGCGGGCCTCGGGCTCGTGCGCACGTTCTTCCTCGAGTGGCCGGAATACCTGGAAGGCGCGGAACACGGCGATGTCGAGTACGCGCTGTCCAGAGAGGAATGGGTGTCCAGCACCGCGCGACATTAGTCGACACGATAGGGTTCCCCCAGGCACGTCCTGTAGAAGGTGAAGGAACGACGAACCATGGCGCAGAAGGTTCACGTCGAGATGGTGGACGACATCGACGGCAGCATTGCCGATCAGACCGTCCCCTTCAGCCTCGACGGTGTGAGTTACGAGATCGATCTGTCCGAAGACAACGCCGCCGCGCTTCGTGATGAGCTGGCCCGCTACGTCACCGCGTCCCGCCGCGTCGGGGGCCGCAAGGTGCGCATGGCCGCCGGGCAGGCGCCGCGGGCGACGTCGTCCGCCGCCGATCGGGAGCGCAACCGCCTCATGCGGGAGTGGGCCGAGGCCAACGGCTTCAAGGTGTCCGACCGGGGCCGGCTCCCCGCGGAGATCGTGAAGGCCTACGAAGAGCGTGAAGAAGAGATCGACGAGGTCGAAGAGGCTCCCGCCAAGCCGGCCCGCAAGCGTGCGCCGCGCAAGAAGGCCAACGCCTGAGCCGAGCTTCCGGAAAAGGGGTCCGTCACCGCCGTGACGGACCCCTTTCGGCGTTCACGGGGAAGTTCCGCCCAGCACGGCGAAATCACCGGCCGATGTAGCAGGGATGACACGCGCGGACCGTGGTGATGGCCACACGACGACGGCGCCGCGCGCGGGGTAGGGTAGCCAAGCCTAAATGTCCTGTGAGTGAAGGTAACCGACTGTGGCCGAGAGAGCCCGCCCGAGAACACTCTCGCTGACGGCGGGGCTCGTGGTGCTCCTGGTGGCGCTCGTGCTTGCCGCCGTGCTGAGCATCGCCGTCGGATCACGCGGGTTGTCGTTCGGCACCGTCCTCGACTCCTTGTTCCACTACGACGCCTCGAATCCCGATCACCTCGTGGTGCACGAGCTGCGCCTGCCGCGCACGCTCGTCGGTGTGCTCGCCGGTGTCGCACTGGGACTGTCCGGTGCCGTGATCCAAGGCGCCACCCGCAATCCGCTCGCCGACCCGGGCCTGCTGGGCGTGAACGCGGGCGCCGCGCTGTTCGTGGTGCTGGGCATCAGCACGCTCGGTATCACCACGGTCACCGGATACGTCTGGTTCGGTTTCGCCGGTGCGGCCGCCGCCGCGGTGGTCGTCTACGGGATCAGCGCGCTCGGCCGGGTCGGTGCCACGCCGGTGAAACTGGCGCTCGCCGGCGCGGCGGTGACGGCGGCGCTGCAGTCGGTGACGAGCGGCCTGCTGCTCACCGACACGACCACGTTCGACCAGTTCCGCTTCTGGCAGGTGGGCTCGCTGACCGGGCGCGACGCGTCGACGATCACGCAGGCCGTGCCGTTCATCGTGGTCGGCGTGGTGCTCGCGCTGGTCGCAGCGCGGATGCTCAACGCGCTGGCGCTGGGCGAGGACGTCGCCCGCGCGCTCGGGCAGAACGTCGCCGTGGCGCGGGCGATCTGCGCGCTCGCCGTGGTCGTCCTCTGTGGATCGGCGACGGCCATCGCCGGCCCGATCGCCTTCGTCGGGCTGACCGTGCCGCACGTCGCGCGCCTGATCACCGGGCCCGACCACCGCTGGCTCCTGCCGTACTCCGCTTTGCTGGCACCGTTGCTGCTGCTCGTGGCCGACGTGATCGGCCGCGTGATCGCGCGCCCGGCCGAGGTGCAGGTGGGCATCGTGACCGCCGTGATCGGCGCGCCCGTGTTCATCGTCCTGGTGCGGCGCCGGAAGCTGGTGAAGGTGTGAAGCCGCCGCTGGAGCTGGCGGACGCGCTGAAGGCGGTCTCGGCTGCCCGCCGCCAGGGCTCGGCGCGGGTGTGGCTCGTGTCGATCGTGCTCTTCGTGCTGCTGGTCTTGGTTTTCGCGCTGTCGCTGGCCGTCGGTGACTTCAACGTCCCCTTGGGACAGCTGCCCGGCATCCTCTTCGGCGACGGCACGGGCGGCGGCGCCTACGTGGTCACCCAGCTGCGGCTCCCGCGCGCCGTCGCGGCGGTGCTCGTCGGCGTCGCGTTCGGACTCGGCGGTGCGCTTTTCCAGCGCCTGCTGCGCAATCCGCTCGCGAGCCCCGACGTGATCGGCGTGACGCAGGGAGCCAGCGCCGCCGCGGTGATCTGCCTGGTCCTGTTCGGCGTGTCCGGTCCGGTGCTCTCGGCCGCCGCGTTCGTCGGTGCGCTGCTCACCGGCGTGATCATCTACGTGCTTTCGCGCCGCGGCGGCGTGAACGGCTACCGGCTCGTGCTCATCGGCGTCGGGGTCGGCGCGGTGCTCGCCAGCATCGTGTCGTACCTGATGACCTGGGCCGACGTGACGCTGGCCCAGCAGGCCCTGGTGTGGCTCACCGGCAACCTCAACGGCGCGAGCTGGGACAAGGTGGTGCCACTCGCGATCGCGCTGGCGGTGCTCGGCCCGGCCGCCGTGCTGCTGAGCCGCGCGCTCACCGGGCTGCAGCTGGGCGACGACACCGCGGCCGGGCTCGGCCTGCGCGTGGAACGCATGCGCCTGCTGCTGCTCCTCGTCGCCACCGCGCTCGCCGCATTCGCCACGGCGGCGGCCGGGCCGGTGAGTTTCGTGGCGTTCGTGGCGAACCCCGTGGCGACGCGGCTCGTGGGCGGCGCTCGCGTCGGCCTCGTCGCGCCTGCCCTCACCGGCGCGCTCGTGACGTTGCTCGGCGACTTCGTCGCGCAGCACCTGCTCGGCACGCAGCTGCCGGTGGGTGTCGTGACCGGGGCCGTCGGCGCGCCGTACCTGCTGTACCTCCTCGCCACGGCGAACCGGGCCGGCCGAGTCTGAGAGAGAAGGCGCGTGAAACCGACGACACCCACCCTGCACACCGAAGGTCTCGAGCTCGGCTACGGGCCCGTGACCGTGGTGAAGGACCTCTCGGTGCGCATCCCCGAGGGCAAGGTCACCATGATCGTGGGGACCAACGCGTGCGGTAAGTCGACGCTGCTGCGCGGCCTGGCGCGCCTGCTCGCCCCCTCGGCCGGCGCGGTGTACCTCGACGGCGAGCGCATTTCTTCGTTGCGCAGCAAGGACGTCGCCCGGGTGCTCGGCCTGCTGCCGCAGTCGCCGACGGCGCCGGAGGGCATCACGGTCGCCGACCTCGTCGGCCGCGGCCGCTACCCGCACCAGGGCGTGTTCCGCCGCTGGAACGACGAGGACGACGACGCCGTGGCGCGCGCGATGCTGGCCACCGACACCGTCGAGCTGGCCGGCCGGCCCGTCGACGAGCTGTCGGGCGGGCAGCGCCAGCGCGTGTGGATCGCGATGGCGCTCGCGCAGCGCACTCCGTTGCTGCTGCTCGACGAGCCCACGACGTTCCTCGACATCAGCCACCAGGTCGAGGTGCTCGACCTGCTCGCGGACCTCAACCACAACGACGGCACCACCGTCGTGATCGTGCTGCACGACCTCAACCTCGCGGCCCGCTACGGCGATCACCTCATCGCCATGAAAAACGGGTCGATCGCCGCCGAGGGCGCGCCCGGCGAAATCCTCACCGCCGAGCTCGTCGAGGACGTGTTCGGCATGCCCTGCCGGATCATCGCCGATCCCGTGTCCGGCACCCCCATGGTCGTCCCGATCGGCCGCCACCGCGCCGCCGCTCCCACCACACAGCCCTAGGAAGGAACACCCCACGATGGCCAGATGGACCAAGGTCGTCGGCGTCCTCGCCGCCGCCACACTCCTGGGCGCGTGCAGCCAGCCCGCCAACACGACCACCTCGGGCGTGGGGGACAAGGACGTCGCCACCGGCGGCCGCCTGTTCTCCACCGCCGACACCGAGACCGCCAAGCTGAAGGCCGACGTCGGCCCCGGCGTCTTCCCCCGCACGGTCACCCACGCCCTGGGCCAGACGAAGATCGAGAAGGCGCCCGCCCGCGTGGTCGTGCTCGACAGCGGTGAGCTCGACGACGTGCTGGCGCTGGGCGTCACGCCCGTCGGCATGGCCACCACCGCCGGCCAGACCGGGGTGCCCAGCTACCTCGCCGACCGTGCCAAGGGCATCCCGACGATCGGCAACACCGACAACCTCAACCTCGAGAAGATCGCTTCGCTGCAGCCGGACCTGATCCTGGGCAGCAAGCTGCGCGCCAACGACCTGTACCCGCAGCTGTCGAAGATCGCGCCGACGGTGTTCAGCATCCGCCCGGGTTTCCCGTGGAAGGAGAACCTGCTGCTGGTCGGCGCGGCGCTGGGCCAGGAGAACAAGGCCGTGGCGGCGCTGAACGCGTACCAGAAGAAGGCCGACGAGGTGAAGGCCGGGATCAAGGGCAACCCCAAGATCTCGTTGCTGCGCTTCCACTCCACGGGCATCCGGATCTACGGCGACCTGTCGTTCATCGGCGTGATCTTCAAGGACGTGGGCCTGCAGCGGCCGGACAACCAGCACATCAACGAGCTGGCCAAGCAGATCTCGCGTGAGCGCATCGACGAGGCCAACGGCGACTGGATCTTCTACTCCAGCTACGGCGCGGGCCCGAACGCCGACGAGAAGGCCGTGACGAGCAGCGGGCTGTGGGCCGGCCTGAGCGCGGTGAAGTCGCAGCACGCCATCCGCGTCTCCGACGAGGTGTGGTTCCTCGGCCTCGGCCCGATCGGCGCCGACCACGTGCTCGACGACCTGAAGAAGTACCTCGGCTGACGCGTTTCGCACTGACGCCGAGAGGGCCTCCCCGGGCGATCCCGGGGAGGCCCGCTCGGTGGTGGCCTCAGGCGCGGTAGATCGTCTTGAACTGCTGGTAGTTGCCCAGCGCCTCAGGGCCCAGCTCGCGGCCGATGCCGCTGGCCTTCACGCCGCCGAACGGCGCGACGGGGTCGGGCAGGTAGGTGTTGACGCCGATCGTCCCCGTCTCGACGCGCCGGGCCACGGCCATGCCGCGTTCGGCGTCGGTGGTCCACACGGTGCCGCCGAGCCCGAAGTCGGAGTCGTTGGCGATGGCCACGGCGTCGGCTTCGTCGGCGTAAGGGATCACCGACAGCACGGGCCCGAAGATCTCTTCGCGCGAGATCGTGGCGGAGTTGTCCACGTCGGCGAAGATCGTCGGCTCCACGAACCAGCCGACGTCCCGGCCGTTCGGCCGGCCGCCGCCGGTGGTCACGCGGCCGCCTTCGGCCTTGCCCTTCGCGATGTAGCCCTCCACGCGGGTGCGGTGCGCGGAGCTGGCCATCGGGCCGATCGTGGTGGCCTCGTCGAGCGAATCGCCGACCACGGCACCGGAAGCCATGTCCGTGAGCACGTCCACGACCTCGGTGTAGCGGCTGCGCGGCGCGAGCACGCGGGTGCCGAGGAAACAGGTCTGGCCGTTGTTCATCATCGTGGCCACGAACAGGCCTTCGACGCTCCCGGCGACGTCCGCGTCGTCGAGGATGATCGCCGCCGACTTGCCGCCCAGCTCCAGCGTGACCGGGCGCAGCAGCTCCGCGCAGGCCGACGCGATCGCGCGGCCCGCCACCGTCGAGCCGGTGAACGTGACCTTGTCGACGCCGGGGTGCTTCACCAGGTACGCGCCGAGCTCGCGGCCACCCGGCACGATGCTCACGACCCCCGGCGGCAGGCCCCGGCCCGCGAGGACCTCGGCGAGCAGGAAGGCGTCGAGCACCGTCTCCGGCGAGGGCTTGATGACGACCGAGCAGCCGGCCGCCAGCGCCGGCGCAAGCTTGAAGAACAGCAGCGTCTGCGGGAAGTTCCACGGCACGATCGCCGCGACGACCCCGACCGGTTCGCGGCGGACGACGACGTTGCCGCCGAAGGCGCCCTGACGGATCTCTTCGACGGGCTGCTCGCGGACGATCCCGCCATACATCTGCAGGAGCCCGGCCGGGTAGCCGGTCTCCGCCTGCATCGCGGGGCTCGCGATCGGCATGCCGTTCTGGGCGCTCACCAGCTGCGCGAACTCCGAGCTGCGCTCCGCCATCACCGCGGCGAAGCGGTCGAGGACGTCGGCGCGTTTCGCCGGCTCCCAATGGGCCCAGCCCTGCGGGTCGCGCAGCGCCGCTCGAGCGGCGGCCACGGCCTTGTCGACGTCCGCGGGTCCCGCTTCCGGAACCTGCCCGATGGCTTCCTCCGTGCTCGCCGACAGCACGGTGGTGGTGGCGTCGGTGGATGGTGCGGTCCATTCGCCGCCGATGAACAGCGCGTCGTGTACGTGCTTCACCTGCAAAACTCCTCGGCCACTTGGGCGCCGCCGGAGTTGCGGCGCGAACACAGGGTGGACCGAAGCTCTACACAACAGTTGTCGCAGCGCGCCAGACTTGTTGTTCCTCGGCGTATGCTGGCTCGACTGCACCCAGAACGACCTGGGAGATGCCGATGGGGCGAAGCCTTCAGGCCGACGCGTGGAGCCACGAGCTCGCGGGGGCGTTCGCCGGGTTGCACGCCGAACGGCACGACGGCCTGCTCCCGCTCGGCACCCTCGACGCGATGCAGCTGGGCGACGTCGGGATCTACGACGTGCGCGGCACCACGCAGATCGTGCGCCGCACCGCCCGCGGCGTGCGCGCGGACCACGTCGAGCGGCTGAAGATCTGCCTGATCGAGCGGGGCGGCGCGCTCGTGGAGCAGGGCCGGCGGCGGGTGTCGCTGGAGGTCGGTGACTTCGCCCTCTACGACTTGCGGCGGCCGTACCAGCTGACGATGCGCGGGGCGTTCCGCTGCGCGGTGATGACGTTCCCGCGCGCCGCGCTCGGCCTGCCCGACTCCGCGCTCGAAGCGATGATGGAGCGCCGGTTCATCACCGGCAGCGGCGTGGGCCAGGTCTTCGCCTCCTGCCTGCGCAGCACGCTCGACCAGCGCGAGAAGCTGTCCGACGGCTCGCCGGTGCGCCTGCGCGAAGCCGCCGTGGCGCTGCTCGCGGCCACGCTCGGCAGCGGCGCCGACCTCCCGGCGGGCCACGCGAACCTGGCGCTGCGCGAGCGCGTGCTCGACCACGTCCGCGTGCACCTGGCCGACCCGCACCTGTCGCCGGCGACGGCGGCAGCCGCGCTGCACATGTCGCCGCGCTCGCTGCACCGCCTGTTCGAGGACTCCGGCGAAACGTTCGGCGGCACCGTCCGCAAGCTGCGGCTCGAGGCCGTGCGGCGTGATCTCACCGACCCGCTGCTGGCGGGGCGCAGCATCGCGGCCGTGGCGGCGCGCTGGGGGATCACGGACCAGCCGTGGCTTTCGCGGGCGTTCCGGGCGGAGTACGGGGTGACGCCTTCGGGGCTGCGGCGGAGGATGACCGGGTCTTAGCGCTCAGGGGCCCAGTCGTCTCAGAGGCCCAGTCGCGCGTCGAGGTCGATCTTGCCGCCCACGGCGTCGAGGATCGCGCGCAGCGCGGTCTTCTCCTGGAGCGGGCGGCCGTGCTGGTCGGCGTGGGCGCGCATGAGGTTGCCGACGTGGCGCTCGGGATTGCTCCAGTTCGGCCAGCGGCGGCGGGCGATCGTGGCCAGCTCGTCGAAGTCGGGGGTTTCCGGGGTGGTCGCGTCGAGCAGCCAGTTGAGGTACGTGCGCAGCACGGCGACCGGGAAGCTGCCGGGGTGGCTGAGCGCGCCGTGGCCGGGCACGAACGTGCGGACGGTCGGGAAAGTCTTGTCCAGCCAGTAAAGCGCGTCGAGCCAGCCGGGGATCGAGCCGTGGATCGCCATCGGCGTGGAGCCGACCGACAGCAGGTCGCCGGTGAACAGCGTGCCGGTCTTCGGTTCGAACACCACCAGGTCGCCGTCGGTGTGCGCGACGCCGGGGAACGGCACGACCTCCACGACCACCCCGCCGAGGTCGACCTCGCGCGGCGTGGTGACGGCGTGCACGGCCTCGGGTTTCGGAGCTTCGAGCGTGCCCCAGTTCTTGCAGTCGAACGTGTCCTCGTACCGCTGCGGGCCCGCCCGCACCGCGGACACGGCCGACTCGGCGGCGAGGATGCGCCCGCCGTTGCGCAACGCCACGCCGGCGCCGTTGTGGTGCGCGCCGTGGGCGTGGGTGAGCACGAGCGTGAGCGGCATTTCGACGGTCGAGTACTTGCGGACGTCCTTGACCAGGTCGAGCGTGTCCCGCTCAGTGCCGCACGTATCGACCAGCAGCACGCCCGACCGGCCGCGGATCCAGCCGCAGTTGGACACGAGCCAGTCGGTCGGGCTGCGGACGTAGGCGACCACGCTCGGGTCGGAGTACCTGAGCGGCACGATGTTTCGCCTGATGGCGGGCATGGGGTCCCCCTCGTGGGCTGCGCCGCCGTGATCCCGGACCACCGCATGGTAGTGGATCACTGACCTTCGAATGGTATAGACCAAGCGGGCGTATGTCAGCAGGCTGCGAGCCCACCGTGTGCTACGTCGCACAGCCCAGGCCGATACCTCCCTACGCCGACCGGCAGACCATACCTCCGGTTCGGCATTCCCTCAGTTCGGCGACTTGTGGTGACGGTGTGGTCACTTCTCGTGAAACGTCGCCCGAGGTGGGTGAGCCGGGGAAGATTTACGTCGTCCGATTTCCGGCGGAAGCCAGGGCGGGCCGGTCCGACGTCGTGGTCGAGGGCCGGAAGTCCGCGCGGTAGCGGCTGGGCGCGACCCCGACGTGGCGGGTGAAGTGCTGCCGGAACGACACCGGTGACCCGAACCCGCAACAGCCGGCGATCTCGGCGACGGGCAGGTCGGAGCTCTCCAGCAGCTGCTGCGCCCGGGCGATGCGTTGGTCCAGCAGCCAGCGCACGGGCGTGGTGCCCGTCTCGGCCACGAACCGGCGCGCGAAGGTGCGCTCGGACATCGACGCCCAGGCAGCCAGCTCGGCGACCGTCAGCGGCCGCCGCAGTTCCCGCAACGCGCGTTCCCGCACGGCGGCCAGCGGTTCCTCGTCGCGGGGCGGCGTCGGGACCGTGATGAACTGCGCCTGCCCGCCCGAGCGGAACGGCGCCGTGACCATGGTCCGCGCGATCCCCGCCGCGACGTCCGCGCCCTGCGTGAGCCGCACGAGGTGCAGGCACAGGTCGATGCCCGCGGCGACGCCCGCCGACGTCCACGCGCCGTCTCCGCCCGCGTACAGCACGCCGGGGTCGACCTGGGCCGACGGATGCCGCCGCGCGAGCTCGCTCGTGAACCGCCAGTGCGTGGCGGCCGGTCGCCCGTCCAGCAGCCCGGCCGCGCCCAGCACGAACGCGCCCAGGCACAGGCCCGCGACCTGCGCGCCCGCCCGATGGGCCGCCCGCAACGCGGCGAGCAGCTCGGGTGCGGGCTTCGCATCGACGTTCGCCAGGCCCGGCACCACGACGACGTCCGCCGTGCGCACCCAGGCGAACGTCCGTTCCGGGGTGATGGTGGCGCCGCCCGTCAGCCGCACGGGGTCCTTCGTGGCCGCGCACTTGCGCAGTTCGGCTTCCGGCCCGCTGCGCGCGCCCCACACCTCGTCGACCACGGCCGTGTCGAACAGCCGAGCCCCGTCGAACAGCACCAGCGCGATCTTCTGCACGGCTCCACAGTAGCTGGCAGGATCTCATCGATGAACGACTTCACTGCCACTCACCGATCGCCGGTCCGTCGAGGCAGGATGGCGGCATGACCACTTTCTCGCTGCGCCACCTGGGCGGACCCACGTCGCTGATCACCTACGGCGGGGTGCGGTTCCTGACCGACCCGACGTTCGACCAGCCGGGGGAGTACCCGATCGGCAACCGGGTGCTCGTGAAGACGACCGGGCCCGTGGCGAGCCCGGCCGAGGTCGGCGCGGTGGACGCCGTGCTGCTCTCGCACGACCAGCACTCGGACAACCTCGACCACGGCGGCCGCGCGTACCTCGAGACGGCGCCGCTCGTCCTGACCACGACGTCCGGCGCCGGGCACCTCGGCGGCACCGCCCAGGCGCTGCCGAACTGGGAACACGTCGAGGTCGGCGGCGTGCGAGTGACCGGGATGCCCGCGCTGCACGGGCCGGAAGGCTCCGAGCCCAAGGTCGGCGAGGTCACCGGCTTCCTGCTGTCCGCCGAAGGCCTGCCGTCGGTCTACGTCAGCGGCGACAACGCGTCGCTGGCGCTGGTGCGCGAGATCGCCGCCCGCGTCGGGCCGGTGCCGATCGCCGTGCTGTTCGCGGGCGGGGCCCGCACGCCGCTCATCGACGACTTCCTCACGCTCCCGAGCGCGGCCGCCGCCGAAGCCGCCGAGATCCTGGGGTCCGCCGACGTGGTGCCGCTGCACTTCCAGGGCTGGGGGCACTTCACCCAGGGCGCCGACACGCTGGCGGAGGCGTTCGCCGGCAAGGCGACGAAGCTGCACCTGCTCCAGCCGGGCGAGGAAGCCGCGGTCAGCTGAGGCCGCGCGCGAGTGCGACCGCGCCCAGCGCCACGGCCTTCGCGCCGCCCCGGGCCAGCCGCACCTCGACGGGAGAACCCGACAGCAGGGGGTGCTCGGTGAGCGCCTCCTGCATCGGTTTCTCCAGCAGTGCCCACGAGTTCGTCACGGAACCGCCGACCACCGCCGTCGCGATGCCGAGCAGGCCGCACGCGTGCGTGATCGCCTCGCCGAGGAAACGCCCGGCGTCGGTGAACACCGCCAGCGCGGCCTCGTCGCCGGCGAACGCGGCGGCCGCGACCGCCTCGGCGGGCAGGGAAACGCCCGTCGCCTCGGTGTAGCGGCGGGCCAGGGACCGGCCCGACGCGTAGGCCTCCAGGTGCCCGGTCTGCCCGCAGGTGCACGGCGCCGGCCCGTAGGTGCCGACGTGGCCGATCTCGCCCGCGCCGGTGCCGCCGCCGTGCAGCAGGGTGCCGTCCACGTACAACGCGCCGCCGACACCCGTGCCCAGCGCGACGCCGAGTACGTGCCGGTCCGTTGTGGACAGTTCGCCGAGGAGGAACGCGTTCACGTCGTTCTCGGTCGTCACCGGCACGCCGCCGAGCCGCGAGGACAGCCCCGCGTTGACGGCCGTGCCCGCCCAGCCGGTGAACGAGTCGCCGGTGACCACGATCGTCCCGGTCTCCGGCTCCACCACGCCGGCCGCACCGACGCCGACCCCGGCCAGCCGGCCCGGCGCGAGCGACAACACCAGCGCGGCCGCGCGGTCCAGGATCGCGGCACCTCCCAGGTGCGCACCCGAATGCGCCGACGCCGATGCCACCTCCCGGCCGTCGGAGTCGCACACGACCACGAGTGTTTTCGAACCGCCGATGTCGACCCCGGCCCACACTTGGCTCACGCCGCGGGATCCACGTCCGCCAGCCCGGCCCGTCGGCTGCGCTGCACCGCGGGGTCCGGCACGGGTGAGGACAGCAGCAACGCCTGCGTGTACGCGTGCGACGGCTCGCGCAGCACGCGCGCGGCCGGCCCCTGCTCCACCAGCTCGCCCCCGCGCAGCACGGCGACGCGGTCGCACAGGCTGTCGACCACCGCCAGGTCGTGGCTCACGAACAGGCAGCCGAACCCGAACTCCTCGTGCAGCCGCTTGAACACGTCCAGCACCACGGCCTGCACGGACACGTCGAGGGCGCTCGTCGGTTCGTCCGCGATCAGCAGCTTCGGCCCCAGCACCAAAGCCCGCGCGAGGCTCACGCGCTGGCGCTGCCCGCCCGACAGCTCGTGGCCGTAGCGGTCCATCAGCGACTCCGGCAGCTCCACGGCGTCGAGCAGCTCGCGCACGCGCCGTCGCCGCTCGGACCGGCCGGCGGAGGTGTGCATGACCAGCGGCTCGGCCACGGTCTGGCCCACGGTCATCCGCGGGTCCAGCGAAGACGCCGGATCCTGGAACACCGCGCCGATCTGCCGCCGCACCGCCCGCGCCGACCGCCCGGTCCCGCGTGGCAACGGCCCGCCGAGCACGTCGACCCGGCCCGATTTGGGCGTGACCAGGCCCAGCGCGCAGTTGCCCAGCGTCGTCTTGCCCGAGCCCGACTCCCCGACCAGCCCCACGATCTCGCCCGGCCCGACGCTCAGCGACACCGAGTCCACGGCGCGCTTGCCGCCGTACTCCACCACGACGTCCGTCAACGCCAGCACCGGCTTCTCCGGCGCCGCCGCCGCGCCGGCGTGCTCGCCCGCGCCCAGCCGCGGCACGGCGGCGAGCAGCTCACGCGTATACGCGGCCTGCGGGGAGGAGAACAGCTCAGCCGTCCGAGCTTCCTCCACCAGCCGGCCGGACCGCAGCACGAGGACGCGGTCGGCAACGTCCGCCACCACACCCATGTTGTGCGTGATCAGCAGCGTCGCCGTGCCCTCGGTCTCCCGGATGTCCCTCAGCAGGTCCAGGATCTGCTGCTGAACGGTCACGTCCAGCGCCGTCGTCGGCTCGTCCGCGATGATCAGCTTCGGCCGGGCGGCCAGCGCGATCGCGATCATGACGCGCTGGCGCAACCCACCGGACAGCTCGTGCGGGTACTGCTTCAGCCGCGCCTCCGGCTCCGGCACCCCTACGCGGTCCAGCAGCTCCACGCACCGCGGGTGGTAGTGCTTGTGCCGCCGCCGCTTCGGGTCGTGGTTGCGGATCGCCTCCGCGAGCTGGAACCCGATGCGCAGCAACGGGTTCAGCGCCGTCATCGGCTCCTGGAACACCATCCCCGCGCCCTGCCCGCGCAGCTTCCGCAGCTGTTCGCCCTGCAGTTCCAGCACGTTCTGCCCGGCCAGCTCGATCGCCCCGGTCACCGAAGCCGACTCGGGCAGCAGCCCCAGCACGGCGAGCGCGGCCGTGCTCTTGCCGGAGCCCGACTCGCCGACCACCGCCACGATCTCACCCGGCTCGACCGTCAGCGACAGCTCGTCGACGGCCGGGTCACCGTCCCCATAGGACACCCGCAGGTCACGGATGTCGAGCACCGGCTCGCTCATCGCCGTCCCTTCACCGCGAACGCGTCGCGCAGTCCGTCGCCCAGGAAGTTGATCGCGCACACCACGAGCACGATCGCGATGCCCGGCGGCAGGATCAGCCACCACGAGCCGTCGAACGTGTAGGTGATGCCCTTCGACAGCATCGCGCCCCAGTCGGTGCCCGGCGCGGGCACGCCGAGGCCGAGGAAGCTCACGTAGGCCACGAGCAGGATGGCGTCGGCGATCTGGAACGTCGCGTTCACCACCACCGTGCCGATGGCGTTGGGGATCACGTGCCGGAACACCACCCGCGTGCGGCTCGCGCCGAGCACCGTGATCGCACGGATGTAGTCGCGTTCGCGCAGGCTCACCGTCTCCGCGCGCATCAGCCGTGCGGGCACCAGCCACGACACGCAGCCGATGATCAGCGCCAGCACCCCGACGCTCGGGGTGACCAGCGTGGCCGCCACCAGCAGCAGGAACAGCGCGGGGATCGCGACGCCGGTGTCGACCACGCGCATCAGCACCGTGTCGAGCCAGCCGCCGGTGTAGCCGGCGAGCGCGCCCCACACCGCGCCGATCGCGGTGGCGATGAGCCCGGCCAGCACGCCGATGATCAGCGACGTCCGCCCGGCGACCATCAGCCGGCCGAGCACGTCGTAGCCGAGGTCGTCGGTGCCCAGCGGATGCCCGCTGCCGGGCCCGAGCCGCGCCGCCGCGAGGTCGGTGTGCGACTGGTCCGTGCCGTAGAACAGCGGGCCGAAGAAGCAGAACAGGATCACCAGCAGGAGCAGGATGGCGCCGACGAGCGCCGTGCGCCGCGCGAACACTCGCGAAAGGACGGTCACGACCGCACCCCCTTCACCCGCACGCGCGGATCGATCACGAGCTGCACGACGTCCGCGAGCAGCGAGCCGATCACGGTCGCCACGGCGATCACCAGCACCACCCCGAGCAGCACGGGGAAGTCGGCGTTGCGCGCGGCCGTCCAGAACAGCAGGCCGACGCCCGGGTAGTTGAACATCGACTCCACCACCAGCGAACCGCTGAACACCACGGGCACGTAGTAGCCGAGCATCGAGACCACCGACGTCAGCGAGTTGGGCCAGACGTGCCGCCAGACGATCGTGCGCTCCGGCGTGCCCTTCGCGCGGGCGGTGCGCACGTAGTCCTCGGCGAGGTTGTCCAGAGTGGACGCTCGCATGTACCGGCTGAACGCGGCCAGCGCCGCCCCCATGCCCGCGACCACCGGCAGCACCAGCGAGCCGGGTTGCGAGAGCAGCTCACCGATCGTCTCGCCCTGCGCGGCCTGC
Organism: Amycolatopsis sp. NPDC001319; assembly: GCF_042896185.1. Lineage (NCBI taxonomy): Bacteria > Bacillati > Actinomycetota > Actinomycetes > Pseudonocardiales > Pseudonocardiaceae > Amycolatopsis > Amycolatopsis sp. NPDC001319. The sequence continues at coordinate 173,216 of NZ_JBIAWY010000004.1, forward strand.
GCCGGGAACCACGGCAGGACCTGCGCGAACACGATGATCAGCACGAGCGACAGGAAGAACACCGGCGTCGCGTAGAGCAGGAACGTCACCCCGGTGGTCACGTGGTCCGCCGCCTTGCCGCGCCGCACCGCCTGCCACACACCCACCGGCAGCGCGACCACGATCGCGAGCAACGTCGAGATCGCGGTGAGCAGCAGCGTCTTCGGCACGCGCTCTCCGAGCAGCGTCGACACGGGGGAGTTCTGCGTGTACGAGTCGCCGAGGTCGCCGTGCAGCAGCCGCACCAGGTAGTCCCAGTACTGCACGGGCAACGGCTGGTCGAAGCCCTGGGCCTTGTTGAACGCGTCGATCTGCTCCTGCGTGGCCTGCACACCGAGCACGCCGCGCGCCGGACCACCGGGCAGCAGGTGCAGCAGCACGAACGTGACCACGGTGACCAGCAGCACCACGACCACGGCCAGCACGAGCCGCTTGAGGAGGTAGCGGGTCATGTCCTCACCTCGTCCAGTACCAGCGCTGCGGCTGCAGCCCGGCGAGCGGATCCTGGTTCACCCCGCGCAGCGCGGTGTCGATCGCCGACACCTGGTACGGCGGGTTGGGCAGCCAGAGCACGGGCAGCTGCTCGGCCAGGTAGGCGCTGTAGTCGAGCATCGGCTGATCGCCCGTGGCCAGGTTGGTCGCGGTGATCAGGTCGTCGGCGTGCTGGTCGGCGTAGCTGCCGAAGTTCGTGCCCGCGTCGGTGGCGAACAGGTCCTCACCGCTGGGGTTGGCGGGGAAGTACCAGCTGCCCTGCGTGCCGAAGTACGACAGCTGCCACGAACACGACGCCTCTTCCGGCTTGCACGCGGTTCCGTTGGCCAGCACGGTGTTCAGCGGCTGCGCGTTGATCTTCATCTCCACGCCGATCTTCGACAGCTCCGAGCGCAGCTCCTGCATCGTCCCGTCGGTCTCGTCGGAGCCCGACTCGGTCAGCATGGTGAGCGACAGCCGGGTGCCGGCTTTGACGCCGTCGCCGCACTGGCCGGGTCCGCTGCCGGGTGCCGCACACTCGAGAACGTCGTCGGAGCCGGGTTTCCAGCCGTGGTCGGTGAGCAGCTTCCGCGCGGCGGCGAGATCGAACGGGTACGGGTTGGTCTTCTGCCGCGCCGACAGGTACTTGACGTCGTTGTCCTGCGGCACGGGGCCGTAGTCCACGCGGGCCGTGCCGCGCCAGATCACCTTCGTGATGCTGTCCTGGTCCACGGCGTGCTGCAGCGCCTGGCGCACGTACAGCTGCTTGAACGCCGCGCCGAGCTGCGGGTTGTTGAAGTTGAACGGCGAGTACGTGATCGACCAGCCGTTCCACGGTTCGATCCGGTAGCCCTGCGCCTCCAGTTTCGGGCGCTGGCCGAGGTTCGACGTCGGCACGTAGCCGTAGTCGACGCCGCCGGCACGCAGCACGTTGTACTCCGCCGAGGAGCTGGTGAAGGTCAGGAACTGCACGGTGTCGAGCTTCGCCGCGTCCGGGCCGGTGTACTTCGGGTTCTTGTTCAGCGTCACCTGGCCCGAAGCGGTGAACCCGGCGAGCGTGAACGGCCCGTTCACGACCTTCCACAGTGGATTCGTCGAGTACGTGCCGAGCTGCTTCGCCTGCGCCACCAGGAAGTCGAACACCTTCTTGGCCCCGGCGGGGTCGCGGTCGAAGTCGCCGACCGGGCCGGACGCGCTCGTGCGGTCCCACGCCTTCTGCGGCATCGGCACGACCAGGCTCAGCTGGTTGGCCGTGAACCAGTCGGCGTTGTACGGCTTGTCGAGGGTCAGCGTGAACGTGTGGTCGTCGACCGCGTGGAAGGCCTTGATGTTGTCGGGCATCAGGCCTTCGGAGTACTTGCCCCAGTTGTCCTTGCCGGCGCGCACCAGGTTGAGCCAGAACTCGAAGTCGCGGCTGGTCAGGGGGTTGCCGTCCGACCAGGTGAGCGGCTTGAGCGTGATGGTCACGGTCTTGCCGTCGGCGGAGTAGCTCGGTGCGTTGGCGGCGCTGGAGGGATCGTCGAGCGTGACCGAGCCCGAGCTGCCGTCGTAGTTGTACAGCGGGGTGTACAGCTCGTTCCGGATCGCGCCGTTGTAGCTCGCGCCGTAGCCGGGGATCGAGATCGGCAAGATCCAGTTCGGGGTCGCCGACGGGGGCAGCGCGAACCGTGCGCTGCCGCCGGTCACCGGCTTGCCCGTGCCGCCGCCGTGCTGCTCGCGGCTCGTCGCGCAGCCGGAGAGCGCCAGCGCGGCGGCGAGCGTGACCCCGAGCGCGGCGCGCCACCGGTGTCGAGCCATCCACATCACTTCCAACATCCTTGGTGTAAGTCGATGTCCAGGGACTGGGCGTGTTCTTGGTTGCCGTGTAATGTCGCACGCGTGTTGGAAATTGCCAAGAGGTGATTTCGGGGGCAAGTTTCCGGACAGTTACATCAGGCATGAAGTAAGTAGGTGACAGCCGTGGCCCAGGATCCCGCCGGTCTGCTGCGGCTGCTCTGGCTCGTCGCCCACGAGCACGCCGTCTCGCGGATGGACCTCGCGCGGGTGCTCGGCTTGCCGCAGTCGACGGTGTCCGTTCGGACGCAGGCGCTGATCTCCGCCGGGGTGCTCGTCGAGTCCGGCGAAGGCAGCTCGGCGGGTGGCCGGCGGCCGAAGCTGCTGTCGGTCAACGCGGGGTTCGGCCACGTCTGGGCCGCCGACGTCGGTTCGCGCCACGTCCGCATCGGCGCCCTCGACATCGCGGGCAACCTGCTGCACGTGACCGAACGGCCGCTGGACATCAACCGCGAACCGGCGCAGGTCGTCGCGGCTTTCGCCGACACCGTGCGGGAAGTCGCGGCCGAGGCGCGGTGCCCGGGCCGGCAGCTGGGCATCGGCGTCGCCTTCCCCGGGCCGGTCGACGTCGGCGCGGGCACGATCACGCTGCCCTCGCGCATGCCGGGCTGGCGCGGGTTCGCGGTGCGCGACGCGTTGCGTGCGCACTTCGACCTGCCCGTGGCAGTGGACAACGACGCGAACCTGCAGGCGCTGGGCGAATCCGTCGCCGGGCCGCCCGGGCGCACGCTGCTCGTGGTGAAGGCGGGCACGGGCATCGGCTCGGGGCTCGTCGTGACCGGCCGGCTCTACCGCGGCCGCGCCGGCGTCGCGGGCGACATCAGCCACGTGCGCGTGCCCGCGGCCGGCGACCGGCCGTGCACCTGCGGAAACCGCGGCTGCCTGGAGACCGTGGCGAGCGGCGCGGCCCTCGTGGCGCAGCTGCGCGAGCAGGGCGTGGACGTGAACAGCACCGCGCAGGTGATGGCGACGGCGGAGGACGGGCACCCCGACGCGACCACGGCCGTGCGGCGTGCGGGCCTGCAGCTCGGCGAGGTGCTGGCCACGGTGGTGAACTTTGGCAACCCCGACGAGGTGCTGCTCGGCGGCGCGCTGTCGGGTTCGGAGGCGTTCGTGGCCGCCGTGCGCGGCGCGCTCTACGAACGCTGTCTTCCCCTAGCCACGAGGGAACTGCGCATCGATCGGGTGCGCTTCGGCCCGGACGCCGGGCTGTACGGCGCGGGCGCGCTGGTGCTGGACGAGGTCTTCGACGAAGCGATACGGAGCAGACGATGACGAAGGTGCGGATCGGGATCACGGGGATCGCCATCGAGTCGAGCACGTTCTCCCCGCACCGCTCCACCGTGGCCGACTTCCACGTGACCCGGGGCGAAGAACTGCTGGCGCGCTACCCGTTCCTGCGCGAAGACCGTCCTTCGTGGACGGACGACGTCGAGTGGGTGCCGCTCGTGCACGCCCGTTCGCTACCCGGCGGCGCGGTGACCGAGGAGGCCTACGCGGAGCTGTCGAGGGAGATCCTGGAACGGGTGCGCGCGGCGCAGCACCTCGACGGGTTGTTCTTCGACATCCACGGCGCGATGAGTGTCGTCGGCCGCACGGACGTGGAAGCCGAGCTGGCCACCGAGATCCGCGCGATTCTGGGGCCGGACGTGCTCATCTCGGCGTCGATGGACCTGCACGGCAACGTCTCGCGCGAGCTGGCCACGGCGCTCGACCTGATCACCTGCTACCGCAAGGCCCCGCACACCGACGCGTGGGACACTCGCGAGCGTGCGGCCCGCAACCTCGCCGCTCGCCTGCGTCACGGCGGCAAGCCGAAGAAGGCGTGGGTGCAGGTGCCGGTGCTGCTGCCCGGCGAGAAAACGAGCACTCGCCTCGAACCGGCCAAGAGCGTCTACGCCGCCGTCGACGAGGTCGAAACGCTCGGCGGCGTGCTCGACGCCGCCATCTGGGTCGGCTACGCGTGGGCCGACGAACCGCGTTGCCAAGCCGCCGTGGTCGTGTCCGGTGACGACGAAGACGTCATCGCGGAACAGGCCGAGCGGCTCGCCAAGTCCTATTGGGACGCTCGTCGCGACTTCGCTTTCGTCGCCCCGACGGGGACCCTGGCCGAGTGCCTGGAGCAGGCCGTCGCCTCGACCGCGCGGCCGTTCTTCGTCAGCGATTCCGGCGACAACCCGACTGCTGGAGGTGCCGGGGACACGTCCTGGAGCCTCGACGTCCTCCTGCGCACTCCGGCCATTGTGGACTCCGAGCTCACCACGCTGTACGCGGCGATCGTGGACCCGGAAGCCGTTGCCGCGGCGGTCGAAGCCGGCGTCGGCGCGACGGTTTCCGTGGAGCTGGGCGGAAAAGTCGACTCCGGGCCGCACGGTCCGGTGCCGGTGACCGCTCGCGTCGAGGCGATCGACCCCGAAGACCCCGTCGCGGGCACGGCCGTGGTGTTCGCCATCGGCGGCCTGCGCGTGATCGTCACCGCGCGGCGCAAGCCCTACCACCTGGAGTCCGACTTCCTCGCGCTCGGCCTGCGCCCGCGCGAAGCCGACGTGGTGATCGTGAAAATCGGCTACCTGGAACCGGAGCTGTACGACATGGCCGCCGACTGGCTGCTCGCTCTCACGCCCGGGGGCGTCGACCAAGACCTGCTGCGCCTCGGGCACGCCGGGATCGACCGGCCGATGTTCCCGTTCGACGCGGAGATGGCGGACCCGCCGTTGAAGCCCGAGTTGCTCTGAGCGCCACGGCCGTCAACGCGCCGAAGGCCAGGTGATCGAGCCACTGCGCCCCGCGCGGCAACGCCCGGATCGCCGCGTTGCGCCGCCCGACGATCTCCAGGTCCAGCACCGCGATGGCGGCTCCCGCCGCCACTCCGTTGGCCACCGACAGCGGCCGGCGGCGGTCCACGTAGGCGAGTGCGGCCGTCCAGCCGGCGGACACCAGCCCGTGGACCAGGGCGCCGCGGACCAGCCCGGCCTTGCCGCCGGGCGCCAGCGTGCCCGCCGCGCGCGTCGCCGCCAGCGGATCACCGCGCGTGATCACCGCGTGCAGGGTCGACGGCAGCCCGCTGCCGGTCGCTGCCACTGTCCAAGCCTTGACCACCTTCTTCACCAGGCCAGTATGCCCGAGGGCTTGACATGCAGTTGTTTGACTGCCTAACTTAAAGTGTGCAATCGGAGCTGGACGGGATTTTCTTGGACAAGGTATTCAAAGCGCTGGCCGACCCGACCAGGCGCTACCTGCTCGACCAGCTGCACGAGGACAACGGACAGACGCTCAACGAGCTGTGCGCCCGCCTGGACATGACGCGCCAGACGGTCACCCAGCACCTGTCCGTCCTCGAGGCGGCGAACCTGGTCAGCACGGTGCGCCGTGGCCGGGAGAAGCTGCACTACCTCAATCCGGTCCCGTTGCACGAGATGCAGGAACGCTGGGTGGACAAGTTCGAGCGCCCCCGGCTGCGCGCGCTGAGCGCCGTCAAACGCCGAGCAGAGGAAGCCATGACCGAAAAGCCGAGTTACGTCTACGTCACCTATATCGAGAGCACGCCGGAGAAGGTGTGGGAGGCGCTCACCGACGCCGAGCTGAGCGGGCAGTACTGGGGGCACCGCAACGAGTCCGACTGGCAGCCCGGCTCACGTTGGGAACACGTGCGGGTGGACGGGTCCGGCATCGTCGACGTCTACGGCGACGTGGTGGAAGCCGTGCCGCCGAAGCGCCTCGTGACCCGCTGGTTCGACCCGACCAAGGAGGACACCCAGGAGCCTTCGCGCGTGACGTTCGACATCGAGCAGTACGAGGCGATCGTCCGGCTCACCGTGACCCACGAGGACCTGCCCGACGAGCAGGCGCGCCGCGACATCGGCCGCGGCTGGCCGTCGGTGTTCGCGAACCTCAAGTCGCTGCTGGAGACCGGCCACGTGATGCCGAACGCACCGTGGAGCATGCCCTGAATTTCACGGCTTTGGCTATTTGTCGACACCCTCGTACGTGCCTCGGGTGAAGCGCTTCGAGAAGACGAAGTACACGATCGCCACCGGCACCGTCATCAGCAGCGCGGCGGCGAGCTTGAGCGGGAATTGGTTGCCCTGCCCGAGCTCGCCGGACACGAGTGAGGCGACGCCGGTGGTGAGCGTGTTCAGTGCCGGGTCCTGCCGCGACACGATGTAGTGCGGCAGCTCGTTCCAGGACCCCTGGAACGCCAGGATCGTCATGGTGATCAGGGCCGGCTTCGACATCGGCAGCACCACGGACCAGAACGTGCGCAGCGGTCCGGCGCCGTCGATGCGAGCCGCTTCCTCGACGCTCAGCGGCACGCTCTCGAAGAACTGCTTCATGATGAACACGCCCGACGCGTCGGCCAGCAGCGGGATGATCATCGCCGCGTACGTGTCGTACATGCCGAACTGGTTGAGCACCAGGAACTTCGGGATGAGCAGAACCACGCTCGGCACGGCGAGCACGGCCACGACCGCGCCGAACACCGCGCCGCGGCCGCGGAACCGCAGCCGCGCCAGCGCGTACCCGGCCATCGAGTTGAACACGACCCGGCCGACGGTGATCGTGACCGACACGAAGATCGAGTTCAGCGCCCAGCGCGGGAAATCCTGCTGGGCGAGCGTCGAGAAGACGGCCACGGACCACTCGTGCGGCCACGGGGTGAGCGGGTGGGCTGTGGCGTCGGCGTCGGTCTTGAACGCCGTGGCCAGCTGGATCAGGAACGGGTAGATGTAGGCCACGGCGACCAGCAGGAGTACGCCGAAGCCGACCCAGCGCAGGTATCCGCGTCGCTTCACCGCCGGCTCCTCCGTTTTCCGTCCTTCTCCTTCAGCAGCCAGCGCTGCACCAGCGTGAGCACCACGATCACCACGAACAGCAGGAACGCGATCGCCGAGCCCTGGCCCCATTCCTTGCCGATGAACGACGTCGAGTACGAGAGGTATGCGGGGGTGAGCGTGGTGTTGGCGGGGGCACCGCGGCTGAGCACGTAGATCTGGTCGAAGACCTGCCACGTGCCGATCAGGCCGAGGGTGAGCACGAGGAACAACGTCGGGCGCAGCTGGGGCAGCGTCACGCGCCAGAAGCGCTGCCACCCGTTGGCGCCGTCGATCACCGCGGCCTCGTCGACGCTCGGCGGCAGGTTCTGCAGCGCCGCGTAGAACATCAGCATGAACCCGCCGGTGGTCGTCCACACCACGAGCACGATGATCGAGCACATCGCCACGCTCGGGCCCGAGAGCCAGTCCCACCAGGACAGTCCGAGGAACCCGTGTGACGTCAGCGCGGCCGGGTTCTGCGGCACGCCGAGTCCGTTGAGGACGATCTGGAAGAGGCCGCGCGGGTCGGCGAACCAGCTGGGACCGTCCACTCCGAACAGTTTGAGCGCGGCGTTCACCGTGCCGGTGCTGGAGAAGAGGAACAGGAACACCACCGAGATCGCGACGGAGCTGGTCACGGTGGGGAAGTAGAACGCCGTGCGGAAGAACTGCTTGCCCTTGAGCCGGCGCTGGTTCAGCACCATCGCGAGGAACAGCGCGAGCGCGGTCTGCAGCGGGACCACGAACAGCACGAAGTAGCCGTTGTTGCGGATGCTCGTGGCGAAGTTGCGTTGCGTGAGGCCGGGTTCGGTGAGCAGCGCGGCGTAGTTGTCGCCGCCGACGAAGTGCACCCGAGACGAGAACGGGCTGCCGTTGCCGGTCCAGTCGCTCACGCTCACCCAGAGCGCCATTCCGATGGGCAGCACGAAGAACAGGCCGAGCACCACCAGCGTGGGCGCGAGGAACAGCCAGCCCACGCGGCCTTCACGCCGGCTCGGGCCCTTCCCCCGCCGCGCCGGGGATGGTGGCGCGGCGGGGGAGCTCGTCGTGGTGAGCAGCGTCGTCATGCCCAGCTCACTGTCCGAGCGCGGCGGCGGTGTTGGTCTGCAGCTGCTGCAGGATGTGCTTCGGGTCGGCGCCGGGCAGCTGCTGGATCTGGGCGTCGAAGTCGGTGAGCACCGGGTCCATCTTCGTGAGCGTCACCGGGCCGTGTGCCGAGTCGGCCCCGGCGAGGAACGCCGCCTGCTGCGGGAACTCCTGCTGGTACTGCGCGCGCGCCGACTGCCGCGAGGGCATCACGCCGAACGTCTTCGCGAACGTCAGCTCCTGGGCCGGCTGCATCAGCGCGTCCACGAGCTGCTTGGCCTGGTCCTGGAACTTGCTCTTCGCCGCGATGCCCCAGCATTGCGTGAACGACAGCGTGCCCGCACCCGCCGGACCGGCCGGCAGCGGCACGACCTGGTACTTCACGTTCGGGTAGTCCTTGGTCATCCCGCCGACCATCCAGTTGCCGTCGATGCTCATCGCGGCCTTGCCCAGGCCGAACGCCTCACCCGAGTCGCCCGCGCCGATCTGCTTCGGGTACTTGGCGACGCCGGAGGCCAGCAGGTCGCGCACGAACGTGAGCCCCTGCAGGTTCTGCGGGGTGTCGGCCGTGGCCTTCTTCTGGTCCGCGTCGAGCGGCCAGCCGCCAGCCTGCACCAGGAACGCGCCGACGCGGTCGCGGGTGTCGTTGAACACGAGGCCCGTGTGCCCGCCGGTGGTCAGCTTCTGCGCGGCGGCTTTGAGCTGGTCCCAGGTCTTCGGGATGTCCTTGTCGGTCAGGCCCGCCGCGGCCCACTGGTCGGTGTTGATCGCCAGCGCCAGCGTGGAGAAGTCCTTGGGGACGCAGTAGAGCTTGCCGTCCTTGGTGAACGTGGTGCGCAGCGTCGGGTAGAGATCGTCCTTGTAGGACACCGAGTCGCCGTAGGGCAGCATCTCGTCGGCGTAGCCCTGGAACTTCGTGGCGTCCACGGCGAACACGTCGGGCGGGCTGCCCGCCGCGAAGCCCTGGCTCAGCTGCTGCGGCAGATCGTTGGCGCCGATCACCTGAACCTTCGAGCCGCCGGAGCCGGCCGCCCACTTCGCGGCCGCGTCCTGCACCGCGGTGAGCTCGGCGCCGCCGCTGGAGGCGATCATCAGCTTGAGCTGGGCGGGACCGGACTGCTGGGTCGCGGGCGCCGTCGAGTCGTCGAAGCCGCCGCCGCACGCGGTGAGCGTGAGCAGCAGGCCGGCAGCGGCGACGGCCGTGCGGGGGACGAGGTGACGCATCGATCCTCCTTGATCGTGCAGATGGTGATGTCAGGTCGTGCGCAGCACGAGCCGGGGGGTGAGCAGGGTCGAGACGGGTTCGGGGCCGGCGGTGCCGCGCAGGGTCGCGCGCAGCTGGCGCACGCATTCGGCGGCGACTTCGGCGATGGGCTGAGCGACGGAGCTCAGGCCGAGCACGGCGGCGGTCGGGGTGTCGTCGAAGCCGATCACCGACGCGTCGGCGCCGGGGCGCAGGCCGCGCTCGCGCAGCTCGCCGACCACGCCGAGCGCGAGGGAGTCGCTGGCGCACACGAACGCGGTGGGCGCGGCAGGCTCGTCGAGCAGCCGGGCGGCGGCCGAGCGCCCGCCCTCCACGCCGTCGAACACGGGAATCTGCGGCCGGTCCGCCAGCCCGGCGGCGGCGAGCCCGGCCTCCCAGCCGGCGCGCCGATCGTCACCGGTCTCGGACCCCGCGGGCCAGCCGACGAACGCGATGCGGCGGTGGCCCTGGCGCACGAGGTGCTCGGTGGCCAGCCGGGTGCCGCGGGCGCCGTCGACGTCGACCCAGCCGTGCGCCTGCTCGTCGCCCCACGGCCGGCCGAAGGTGACGAACGGCAGCTCGCGCTCCTTGAGCCAGCGGGTGCGCAGGTCGTCGTGGTGGGTGTGGGTGAGCACGAAACCGTCGACGCCGACCGACGCGATGAGATCGGCGTACGCACGCGTCTCGGCTTCGTCGTCGGCGGCGGTGAAGAGCATGATCCGGTGGTCGTACTCCTCGGCTGTGGCCGTGAGGGAGTGCAGGAACTGGTCGAGGACCACGCCGCTCACGCCGTTGCCGACCGGGGCGATGCGCATCCCGATGATCTGCGAGCGCGTGGTGCGCAGCTGGCGGGCGGCGGTGTGCGGGCGGTAGCCGAGGCGGTCGATGGCCTCGAGCACGCGTTCACGGGTCTCCGGGCTCACGAGCTCGGGCGAGTTGATCACGTTCGACACGGTCTGGCGCGAGACGGAGGCGGCCTCCGCGACCGAGTTCAGCGTGGCCCGCTGAGCCATCCCGCCTCCTGGTGACCTGGTCCGGCACCTCGATCGAGGTGCAGATTTGAACGTTCAATCTGGCGGCTACTCTGAACGTTGGCCGCTGACCTGTCAAGACTTCAAACCAACTTGACACGAACCCGGTTTGATCGATCCAATCGGGGACACCCGACCCCACCGGAGGACATTTCCATGCAGCCCCTGCTCCACGACCTCGCGATCGCCCTGCACGCCCCGACCGTCGTCCTCTCCGGTCGCGACGGGCAGATCCGCGGCAACGGCACGCAGGGTCTGCTGCACGGTGACCTGCGGTTGGTGAGCGAGGCGGTGGTGACCGTCGACGGGCACGAGCCCGAACCGATCGGCTTCGAGGAGCCGGCGGCGGACCGCGGCACGTTCACGGGGCTGGTGCGCCACCTCGGCAATCCCGGCCCGGACCCGACGGTGTGGCTGCGCCGCCACCGCCGCGTCACGGCGAGCGGGGTGACGGAGGAGCTGGAGCTGGTCTCGTCGGCGGCCGAGGCCGTGGAGTGCGTGGTCGAGCTCGCGCTGGCGGCGGACTTCGCGTCGATCGAGGTGATCAAGTCCGGCGGCTCGGTGGACCCGCTGGCGCCCGAGCGCGTCGACGGCGGCGTGCGGTGGTCGCAAGGACTGGTCAACGCCGTGGTCGCCACCGACGGCGGGACCACTGTGGACGGTGCTCGGGTGCTGGTGAAGTGGCGGGTGCGCGTCGAGGACCGCGTGGTGCTGCACTGGACGCTGACCGCCACGGACCCGGAAGCGCCCTTCGTGCCGGGCTCCGCCGCACGGCTGTCGGCCCCCGTGGTGGAGGCCGACGACCGCCGGTTCACCGCGCTGCTGAACCGTTCGCTCGACGATCTCAACGCGTTGCTGCTGGCCGAGCGCGAGCACCCCGGCGACGTGTTTGCGGGTGCGGGCGCGCCGTGGTTCTTCACCCTCTTCGGCCGCGACAGCCTGTGGGCCGCGCGCCTGGCGTTGCCGCTGTCGCTTTCGCTGGCGGGCGGCACGCTGCGCACACTGGCCCGGGCCCAGGGCGAGCGCCACGACCCGGCGACCGGCGAGGCGCCCGGCAAGATCCTGCACGAACGGCGGCGCACCGGCTTCGAGGTCCACGGCATGTCGTTGCCCGCGCGCTACTACGGCACCGTCGACGCGACCGCTCTGTGGGTCGGCCTGCTCTACGACGCCTGGCGCTGGGGCCTGCCCGAGGCCGAGGTCCGCGCGCTGCTGCCGAACCTGCGCGCCGCGCTGTTCTGGATCACCGGCCTGTCCGACACCGACGGCGACGGCTTCGCCGAGTACCTCGACGAAAGCGGCCGCGGCCTGGCCAACCAGGGCTGGAAGGACTCGGGCGACGCCATCCGCTTCGCCGACGGCACGATCGCCAAGCCGCCCGTCGCGCTGTCCGAGGTGCAGGGCTACCAGTACGAGGCCGCCGTCCGCGCCGCCGAGCTGCTCTCCGCCCTCGGCGAACCGGCCGACGGACTCCTCGAGTGGGCCGAGGCCCTGCGCTCGCGCTTCCGCTCGCGGTTCTGGGTGTCCACTTCGGACGGCCACTTCCCGGCCCTGGCCCTGGACGGCGCCAAACAACCCGTGGATTCCCTGACGAGCAACATCGGGCACCTGCTGGGCACCGGCATCCTGGACCCGGCCGAGAGCTCCTCGATCGGCGAGCTGCTCCTCGGCCCGTCGATGGCCGCCGGCTTCGGCCTGCGCACCATGTCCTCGACCGGCGGCGGATTCTCACCGCTGAGCTACCACTGCGGCTCCGTCTGGCCCCACGACACCGCCGTCGTCGTCCGCGGCCTCCAAGCCTCGGGCCAGTCCTCGCGCGCCGCTTCACTGGGGTTGCAACTCGTCCACGCGGCCGGCGGCTTCGACAACCGCCTGCCGGAGCTGTTCTCGGGCTACGGCTCCGACGAGGTCTCGTCGCCGCTGCCCTACCCCGCGTCCTGCCGCCCCCAGGCCTGGGCGGCCGCATCCGCGGTGACGCTGCTGGTCACCTTCCTGGGCCTGCGCGTCGACGTCCCCGCCGGCGTCGTCACCCTGGACCCACCTCGGCCGAGCCCGGTGGGCGCCCTTCGCGTGACCGACCTGCCCCTGGCCGGCGGCACCCTGGACGTCACCATCGCGGCCGACGGAACGGTGACGGACCTGCGGCTGCCGCCAGGCCTGCGGCTGGGCTGAAGCACGTGAACGCAGGGCAGCCTTGCAGCTGAAGATCTGCAAGCGTGGGTGGCTCTCACAGTACCTGTATCACCAGGGTCTCCCGGACGTCCAGGACGCCTGTGAACCTGTTTGAGTCGGCTTTCGGCCAAACAGAGGAGAAGTAATGGATCCACGGCAGAAGGAACGAATACCCGTCGCGGACAGCCAGTTCACCACTCACGCAGACCTTTTCGATCTGAGTGGGAAATACGCACTTGTCACCGGCGGTACCAGGGGCATCGGGATGATGATTGCGCGCGGCCTTCTGCAGGCGGGCGCCCGCGTCGTCATCAGCTCACGCAACGCAGACGCGTGCGCGGAGGCACAGCGTCTGCTGTCCGAATTCGGCGACGTTCAAGCAATCCCCGCCGACCTGTCCAGGTACGACGAGTGTCAGCGCCTCGCTGATCTTGTCAAGGTCGACTCGGAACGCCTGGATATCCTCGTCAACAACGCGGGAGCGATGTGGCGCGAGCCGCTGGAGACGTTCCCGGCCGAGGCCTGGGACGCAGTGGTCGATCTCAACCTCAAGTCGCCGTTCTGGCTGGTGCAGGCGCTGCTCCCCGCACTTCGCAGGGCGGGTACCGCCGACGATCCCGCGCGGATCGTCAACATCGGCAGTATCGCCGCCATCCACGTCGCCGAGTCGCCCAACTACTCGTACGCCAGTAGCAAAGCGGCACTCCACCAACTCACCAGAGTGCTTGCCAGAGAACTGGGCCCACAGCACATCACGGTGAACGCGGTAGCCCCAGGACCGTTCCCGTCGCAGATGATGGCGGCCACGCTCGAGGCCATCGGCGACGCGATCGCGGCGAAGGCTCCGCTGCGCCGTCTCGGCCGCGACGACGACATGGCAGGTATCGCGGTGTTCCTCGCCAGCCGGGCCGGCTCTTACCTCACGGGCACCGTCATCCCGATCGACGGCGGCATCGCCACGACCGCAACAGGTACCTAGTACGGCAACGGCAGTCAGGTGAGTGGGTAGCCACGTCGTTTGGCGTGGCTGAGGCGGGCTTGGTGTTGTCGTCGGCGCCCGAAGCGGGGCCACGCCCCGACGTGGTCGACAGCGTCGGTGACACGCAGGATCAGTGTGGTGAGCATCGCGGCCAGGGCCGGCAGGCGTGAGCGGCGGCCCGTATCAGCTGAGTGCTTGAGTCTCGGTCGCCAGTTGCTCCTGGCCGGCTGCCCACGACGCCAAGACGGCCAGACCGTCCGCGGTCGCCGTGCCGGCGGGCGCGGTGTAGACGTTCAGGAGCAGGCCGGGTTCGGCCGGCAGCTCCATCGACTCGACGTCCAGCTCGAGCCGGCCCACCACCGGATGGTGCACACGCTTGCGTCCGGACCGGTGGAGCCGAACGTCCTGAGATGCCCACCGCTGCCGAAACAGTTCACTGCGTGTCGACAACTCACCGACGAGGGCGATCAGTTCCTCGTCGCGCGGATTGCGGCCGGCTTCCATGCGCAGCTTCGCGGCCACATCGCAGGCGATTCGGTCGTAGTCGACGAAGAACGTTTTCGCCGCCTCGGGATCCAGATACAGAAACCGCGCGGTGTTCGCCGGTCGTCGGGCGTCGGCCAGCACCGGCGAATACAGCGCGCGGGCCAGTCGATTCATGGCCAGCACGTCATAACGGCCGTTGCAAATCCACGCCGGCGCATCGGTGATGGCCGCGAGCACCTGCTGAAGCGCCGGACGCACCGCCACGGCGGGTCGCCGGCGGCGTGGACCGCCGGGCGCCCTGGACTGCCGCGCAAGGTGGAACAGGTGATCGCGCTCGGCCTCGTCGAGTTGCAGGGCCGCGGCCAACGCGTCGAGCACCCCGTCGGAGGCGCCGGCGAGGCCGCCGCGCTCCATGCGCACGTAGTAGTCGACCGATACCCCTGCCAGCAGAGCGACCTCTTCGCGACGCAGCCCTTTGACTCGGCGATTGCCGCCGTAGGCGGGCAGTCCGGCCCGCTCGGGCGCGATCCGCGCGCGACGCGAGCTCAGAAACTCCTTGATCTCGGTGCGCAGATCGATCGTGGCCACCCCTTCACCGTAGGCCGTGTCCGCAGGCGAAGGGAGGTACTGCCGGTACCCCCGACGGCTGCGCACCCCCTCAAACGCGGCATGCGCCCAGCCCACATCATCAGCAAACCCGCCGCGCGCATGCGCCAGTCGAGTGCCGATCGACCGGTCGGGCTAGCTCGGTTCTCGATGGGTGACTCGGGTCTCACCGGGTGAGGATCGCCCGCTCCACGACCGTCCACGTCGTGGTCGTCAGCAGGTACAGCGAGGCGGCCAAGGGAACAAAAGCGGTGACCGCGACTGTTCCATAAGGCAGGAGGCGCAGGATTCGAGCGCCGGGGGCCGTGAGGTCGCGCCGGCGGTCCTGCCGGCGGACGGAGAACCACGCCACCACGGCGAGCAGGCCGGCCACCACGAACACGACCGGTGCCGCCGCGAGGCCGTGGGCGCCGAGGGTGATGCCGAACAGCGTGCTGCCGAGCAGGGCGTTGGGTGCGCCGGAGATCACGGCCGTGCTGAAGAGGTGGTACATCACCCAGAAGAACGGCAGCTGCGCGAGCATCGGCAGGCATCCCACGAACATCGAGGTGCCCGACTCCTGCTGCAGTTTCGCCATCTCCGCTGCGAGCTTTTCGCGGTTCTTGCCGTGCTTCTCCTGCAGCTTGCGAATTTCGGGGGCCAACGCGGTGCGGGCCCGCTGACCGTGCGCCGCGGCCCGGGCGAACGGCACGAGCAGCAGCCGTACGGCGACGGTGAACAGCACGATCGCCGCGGCGGCCGCGAACGAGCCGGTGAGCGGTTCGGTCGCCGAGGCGAGCCAGTCGACGAGGTGGTACGCGCCGGCGACAGGCACGTCGAAGATTTCGGGCATGACAGCACTCCAGGGGAAAGTCGTTTCAGGGCAAGCGGAACCGGCTGCGGACCGTCCTGATCGGACTGACTGGAAAGGGCTACGCAGCCGGGGAGTGCCACCCGGGTGCGCGGGGCCGGCTTCGGCCCGGGGCGCCGGGATCGCGTAGCCGCAGGAAAGCGGCGCGACGGGCGCGCTGGTTCAGGGCGGTGCGGCGAGCGCGGACCGGGACGGTCCACGCGGCCAGCTCACCGCGGTTGGCGTTGCCGACGACCAGGACCACGAGCAGGCTCGCGGCCACCACGGAGGCGAACGCGAGGATTGCCGCCGGGCCGGCTTGGCCGAAGATGTGCACGGCAGGGAACGCCAGGTGCAGCAGCGTGTGCAAGGTGACGCCCCCTTTCTCCGTCGCCGCGATTGTAGCCGGTTGTGGTCCTCGCCGCCGTTGCGCTATGCTCGCCTCGATCCCCATGGATGCCGGCCCGGCCGCCCGGGGGAGTTCTCAACTTTCACGAAAGCTGCGTCGCCTCGATGTGGCGTTCGCTCGTTTCGCGATCTCACCAAGAATCGCTTTTCATCCTTCAAGGAGTCAAAACCATGTCATACCAAGGAATTCTCGACATCCACGGCAAGACCGCCACCCTCGGCTACACGCCGGGCGGTCCGTCCGTCCCCTTTGGACTGATCCGCAAGCACAACCTGCGGCGCGGCGACGAGATCGTCGTCGACGGCGAGCAGGTCGTCTCGGTCAACGGGGCCCCTCCGGCGCCCAACCGCCCGGAGTTCGAACGGCTCACGCCGGTGCACCCCGACCAGCGGCTCGTCCTCGAAACCACCCGCCACCAGCTCACGACTCGCGTGCTCGACCTCGTCGCGCCCGTCGGGAAGGGGCAGCGCGCACTGATCGTGGCGCAGCCCCGGACCGGGAAAACGTCGGTGCTGCAGGCGATCGCGCAAGCGGTGGCGGTGAACCACCCCGACGTGCACCTCATGGTGCTGCTCGCCGACGAGCGGCCCGAGGAGGTCACGGACATGCAGCGGTCGGTGCGCGGTGAGGTCGTCTCTTCGACGTTCGACCGCAAGCCGTCCGAGCACGTGGCCGTGGCCGAGCTGGCCGTCGAGCGCGCCAAGCGGCTCGTGGAAAGCGGCCGCGACGTCGTGCTGCTGCTCGATTCGCTCACCCGCCTCGGTCGCGCCTACAACCTCGCCGCCCGCCCGTCGGGCCGCGTCCTCTCGGGCGGTGTCGACGCCGGCGCGCTGCACCCGATGAAGAAGATCCTCGGCGCCGCGCGCAACATCGAAGGCGGCGGTTCGCTCACGATCATCGCCACGGCGCTGGTCGGCACCGGCTCGCTCGCCGACACCGTGTTCTTCGAGGAGCTCAAGAGCACCGGCAACTCCGAGCTGCGCCTGGACCGCCTGCTGGCCGACAACCGCGTGTTCCCCGCCGTGGAGCTCTTCGGCTCCGGCACCCGCCGCGACGAGCTGCTCGTCCCGGCGGCTGAACTCCAGGTCATGAACGAGGTCCGCCGCGCCCTGTCCGGCCAGGACCCCAAGCGCGCCACCGAGCAGTTCCTGGACCAGGTCCGCACCACGAAGTCCAACGCCGAGTTCATCGCCCGCGTCGCGGCATCGCTCGGCACGCCGGCCGCGCTCGCCGCGTGAGCGGGGGCCTCACCCCGGAACCGTCACCAGCCACCGGTCCGACCGCCGGCGCAGGTAGAACAGCCAGTACGCGCCCGAAACCACGAGCACCGCGGCCGTGATGCCCAGGTCCAGTGCGGTCTGCTCGACGAGCACGTACCCCAGCGCCAGCACCACGACCGCCGGGATCACGGGCCAGCCCGGCATCCGCCAGACGTGCGGGCCGCGGTGGGCGGCGCGGCGGGCGGCGAGCACGGTGATCGCGATGGCCAGGTAGAGCGCGACCACCGCGACACCCGTGACGCCGCTCAGCGTCTCGACCGGCACGAAACACAGCACGGCCTCCGACAGGCCCACCACGAGCGTCGCGGCCCACGGCGAGCCGAAGCGGGAGCCGACCACGCTCAGGGCGCGGTTCACCGGGTCAGGCCAGGCGCGGTCGCGGCCCGACGCGTAGAGCACGCGTGAGTTCTGGATGACCATCACGATCACCGCGTTGACGATCGCGGCGGCGATGCAGAGGCTGATGATCGTGCCGAGCGTCGAGCCACTCCAGCTCACGACCAGGGCGGTGAGGTCGACCTCGCCCAGGGAGCCGGTGTCGGCGAGCGTGATGGCGACGACCGGCACCAGGATGACGAGCGCGCTGATGCCGAGTGTCCACAGGACCGTGCGCGAGACTGTCCGATGTGGCTCACGCATTTCCTCTGCCAGGTACACGGCCGTCGAAAACCCTTGCACCACAAAGAGAGCCACGGCGAGCCCGGCGATCACCGTGACGAGCCCGACGCCGCTCACGCCGTTGAGGCTCGGGCGCAGCAGCACCGCAGGCGAGCGGTCGGCGTGCGCGAACCCGAGCACCGACACGACCACCACGGCGATGAGCTCGATGGCCAGGAAGACGCCGGTGATCCACGCGTTGGAACGCAGGTTCGCCAGCCCCATCACGGTCGACGCCAGCATCACCGCGGCGCCTGCCAGCGACGGGTCGAGGTGCACGATCGGGGCGAGGTAGTCGGCCACGCCGATCGCGATGATCGGCGGCACGACCAGGATCACGATGAACGACAGCACGAACGTGATCCAGCCGGCGAAGCGGTTGAGCACCGTGGTGACCATGGCGTACTCGCCGCCCGCGCTGGGCACGAGCGTGCCGAGCTCCGAGTAGCAGAACGCGATGCCCACGCACAGCAGCACGGCCAGCGCGATGGCCGGCGCCGTGCCGGTTCCGAGGTCGGCGAACAGCGGCGGCACGAGCACGAACAACGACGACGCGGGCGTCACGCAGCTCAGCGTCAGCAGCGTTCCGCCCGTGACGCCGATGGAACGCGTCAGCGTGCGGGGCGCTGCGGTGCCTGTCGTGGTGGTCTCGGCGAGAGCCGGATTAGGGGGCATTGAGGCGATGTCCCTCCGTCGGCGGCGCGATGTTTCGACGGATGGAACAGCACTGATTCGGTGTTGTCAACGGCACCAAGACGACTAAATCCGTCGCCTGTCGCACTGTGGACAGTCGCGTTCAGTGGCCTGCGCGCTGGCTTGCCGGGCCTCGGGCGGGTCGGGGATGATCCCGGGGGTGACCAGCCAGGAACCGAACCACCCCCGGCCCGCGCCGCCGGTGATCGACGACATCTCGAAGAAGATCATCGCCCAGCTCCAGGAGGACGGCCGCCGCGCCTACGCGACCATCGGCAAGGCCGTCGGGCTCTCCGAGGCCGCGGTGCGCCAGCGCGTGCAGCGCCTGTCCGACTCCGGGGTGATCCAGATCGTCGCGGTCTCGGATCCCTTGCAGGTAGGGCTTTTGCGCCAGGCCATGGTGGCGATCACCGTCGACGGCCCCCTCGAACCCGTGGCGGACGCCCTCGCGGAGATGACGGAAATCGACTACGTCGTCCTCTGCGCCGGCCGCTTCGACGTGCTGTGCGAAGCCGTCTGCGCCGACGACGAGGCCCTGCTGGACTTGATCTCCAACCGCATCCGCACGCTCCCGGGCGTCCGCACCGCGGAGACGCTCGTGTACCTGAAGCTGCGCAAGCAGTCGTACCAGTGGGGCACCCGCTGATCCTCGGACGACTAAATCCGAAGGTGTGACGTTCTGGATGGCCTAGAATTAGTTGAGGTTACTCCATACGGCGACTGATCCGCTTGCGTCGGATGATCGGCTCGTGCGATAACGAAGAGGTCCGGCCGGTTCGCGCCGCCATGCGTGCCCGGCACTTCGAGGCCCGCTTGCGAGGAGCCATGACCACCACTGCCGACCCCAACGCCACTGCCGCGACCGGCCTGGCCGAGTCCGCGCGCGACAACCTCTGGCTGCACTTCACACGCCACTCGGGCTTCGAAGCCTCCGAGGTCCCCGTGATCGTGCGCGGGGAAGGTGTGTACATCTGGGACTCGCGGGGGAAGCGTTACCTCGACGGACTTGCCGGTCTGTTCGCCGTGCAGGTCGGTCACGGTCGTGACGAGCTCGCGGAGGCGGCGGCTCGGCAGACGAAGCAGCTGGCGTATTTCCCGTTGTGGGGGCACGCCCACCCGCCGGCCATCGAGTTGGCCGAGCGTCTCACGGCTGCTGCTCCCGGGGATTTGAACCGGGTCTTCTTCACGGTCAGTGGCGGCGAGTCGGTGGAGACGGCTTGGAAGCTGGCCAAGCAGTACTTCAAGATCGTCGGCAAGCCGACCAAGCACAAGGTGATCAGCCGCGCGCTCGCTTACCACGGGACTTCCCAGGGGGCGCTGTCCATCACCGGGATTCCTGGCGCGAAGGCGGATTTCGAGCCGCTCGTGCCGAGTTCGTTGCGAGTGCCGAACACGAACTTCTACCGTGCGCCTGAGCATGCCGATGACTACGAGGCTTATGGCCGGTGGGCCGCTGATCAGATCGAGCAGGCGATCGAGTTCGAGGGCGCGGACACGGTTGCCGCGGTGTTTCTGGAGCCGGTGCAGAACACTGGTGGGTGTTTTGTTCCGCCGCCCGGGTATTTCGAACGGGTGCGGGAGATCTGCGACCGGCATGATGTGTTGCTGGTTTCGGATGAGGTGATTTGCGCGTTCGGCCGGGTTGGGTATGATTTCGCGGCCAAGCGGTACGGGTATCAGCCGGACATCATCACGACGGCCAAGGGGCTTACGTCCGGTTATGCTCCGCTGGGGGCGGTACTGGCGAGTGATCGGCTGATGGAGCCGTTTGAGCACGGGTCGACCACGTTCATGCACGGGTCTACTTATGGTGGACATCCGGTTTCTTGTGCCGTTGCGTTGGCCAACCTGGACTTGATCGAACGTGAGGGCATTTACGGCCACGTCCTCGCTCAGGAATCGGCTTTCCGCTCCACCCTTGATCGGCTGCTGGATCTCCCCATTGTCGGCGACGTCCGAGGTGCCGGGTTCTTCTACGGGATCGAACTGGTGAAGGACAAGGCCACGAAGGAAACCTTCACCTCGGAGGAATCCGAACGAGTCCTCCGTGGGTACCTCTCGGACGCCCTCTTCGAAGCCGGCCTGTACTGCCGGGCGGACGACCGCGCCGAGCCGGTGATCCAGCTTTCTCCGCCGCTCATTTGCGGACAGAAGGAATTCGACGAGATGGAACAGATCCTCCGCGATACGCTCACGGGAGCGTGGAAGCTTCTTTAAGCCCTGCCATCTGGGCGCATTGCGCCTTTCAGGCGGGTGCCCTTCGGGCAAAAAGACAAAAACACTATGTGCTCCCGAATTTCGATTGTCACAACGGTTCGGACTGCTTGTCAAGGCTGGAAAGAGTACCTTGACAAGCAGTCCGAACCGTGTCGTCACCTTTTATCGGGGGCCGGCCGGGGGAAGGTCGGGGAGGGGTTGGGGAGATCTTGGGTTGGGTTGCCGGCTGGCTGTTGGGTGGGTGGTGGTGTGTTGCGTGTGGTGAGGGGTTGGGGGGTGGTGTGTTGCGGCGGTTCGAGGGCGAGCTGGTGAGAGGCTGTGCGTGGTGGGGTGAATCCGCCGATAGTGTAGGCCGATCGGGCTGCGCCATACCGCGGAAACGGACATTAGCGACAACGCCCAGCCTGGTGGCCGGACCTTCACTACGCTTCCCCGTGTTCACTCACGAAACGGAGGAAGCCGCGTGGCGGGATGGGCCGATCTGGTCGCGTTCATGAGGCAGGAGTACCGGGTGATCCGGGAGGAGCCCGACGAGGTGCGGATTCGCATGGCGTTCGGGGAGGATGCGGAGACGACCGGGCGGGCGCAGGTGGTGGTGGTCGCGCATGAGGTCTTCGACAAGAAGGAAGACTGGGTGCAGATCGCGACGCCGTTCGCGCGGGTGGACGAGGTGGATCTGCTCGACGTGCTGACCGAGGTGGGGCACACGCTCGTGGTCGGGGGGATCGTGGTGATGGGGGAGCACGTGGTGCTGCGGCATTCGTTGCCGTTGGTGAACCTCGACATCAACGAGTTCACCGACCCGCTGGAGCTGGTGGCCGGGTCGGCGGAGTTGCTGGAGCAGCAGTTCACCGGGCGGGACGATTACTGACCTGTGACGCGAGAAGGGCCTCCCGGCGAAACCTGGGAGGCCCTTCGTCGGTCAGTAGGTGGGTCCGTCCATTCGGGACTTCGAGGTGCCGGGAGTCACGGCGGCGCAGTGGGTTCCCTTGGGCGGGAGGGTGCCGTCGATGAGGAACTTGTCTGTGGTGGACACGATGCAGTCGCTGTTCTTGAAGTAGGCGCCGTGGCCCCAGCCGTCGTAGGTCAGGAGGGGCGCGCCGGTCTGGCGGGAGACGTGCTGGGCCCAGGAGTAGGGCGTGGCGGGGTCGTAGCGGCTGTTCAGGAGCAGCACGGGCAGGTTGCCCAGGAAGCCGGGTGCGCGCTGCGGGTCGCGGACGGTGCCGGGCCAGCCGAGGCAGCCGTTGGCGGAAGTCCAGGCCAGGGGGGAGAACCGGATGTCGGGGGCGATGGCGCCCAGCGAGCGGCGGAAGGTCTCGAGTTCGCCGTAGCCGCTGACGGGCAGGCGCCAGTCGGAGCAGAAGATGCTGCTGAACGCGGTGGGCACGGTGATGTCGCCGAACGCGGACTCGGCGGGTTTGCCGTCGCGCAGGTTCACCATGCTGGTGGCGAGGCCGGACCAGTCGGGGCCGTAGAAGGCGTGGGTGATCATGCCCATCAGCGCGACCGGGTCGAGGGGGTCGTCGGGGGTGCCGAGGGTGCCGTGTTCGGCGCGGGAGTAGAGCTGGGCCATGACCGAGCGCACGTCCTGGCCGTGCAGGGCGCAGGACGCGGTGGTGGCGCACCAGTGCGCGAACTGGCCGAACATCTCCTGCGTCGCGCGAGTCTGTGAGCTCAGGAACTCCCAGGTGCTGCGCACGGAGTGGTCCATCGTCCCGTCGAGCACCAGCGCGCGGACGCGGTCGGGGTAGGCCTCGGCGTACTCCTGGCCCATGAGCGTGCCGTAGGAGGTGCCGTAGTACGTCAGCTTGCTTTCGCCGAGCGCGGCGCGGATGGCGTCGATGTCGTGGGCGACGCTCGTGGTGTCGACGTGTGAGGCGAGCGGTCCGGTGGTCTTCGCGCAGCTCGTGCCGAGGGCTTGGTTGCGGGCGGTGAGCTGGCGGAATTCGGCGACGTTCTTCGGTAGTTGCGGGTTCGGGGCCGTGACCTCGGTGAGGCCGCAGCGCACGGGGCTGCTCTGCCCGACGCCGCGCGGGTCGAAGCCCACGGTGTCGAAGCGGGCGGTGATGGCGGGCGACAGGGTCCAGCCGTCCTGCACCTCGCCCGCGCCCGCGCCGCCGGGGCCGCCGGGGTCCATGAGGATGGAGCCGATGCGGTGCGCGGGGTCCGTGGCTTTGCGCCGGGCGAGGGTGAGCTGGATCGTGCCGTCACCCGGATGGGCCCAGTCGATCGGGACGGTGACGGTGCCGCAGTCGACGCCGGCGGCGGTGGGGCACGGTTTCCAGTCGACGGTCTCGCGCGCGGCGCCGGCCGGGGCGGCGAGCAGGGCCGCGAGTGTGGTGGCCGTCGCGGTGACGACGGTCAGCTTCCTGCCCAGGGCCATGCGTCACGCCTTCCGGTGGTGAAGATCAACCGTTCGGGCGTGGATCTTGCCAGAAGAACGCGTTCCCGGCCTGGCGAGAGCGGGGCGCCGTCTGATGTGGACTTCCTGGAAACAGAATGGAGTTCGGTGGCTGCTGTCGTACGTCCGGGCTAATCCGGTGGTCGCCACCGGTCAAAACCGAATGAGATTCTTGACATGGCTCACTAAGCGGGCGTTCACTGGCGGCGCCGGAAAGAGGCTGTCACCCTCGTGAAGGGACGTACATGTCCGGAAACCGCACTCAACGAAGACTGCGAACCACCATCCTCCTGGCACCGCTCACCCTCCTGCTCGCCGCGACGCCGGCGCTGGCCGCTCCTGCGGCTCCCTCCGCTCCCGTCGCGAAGGCGCCCCCGACGTCGGCCCCGGGCAACGGCCCGGCGAAGATCACCGGTCCCATCCCGTCGAAGGGCAAACCTGGGGACCCTGCGCACGACTACGTCTTCTACTCGACCCCGTACGACCTGAAGAAGGCCGGTTACGAGGAAGAGGAGTTCTTCATCTCGGGCACTGCCACGCGGTACAACCCGAACCCGACCGTCGACGAGCAGAAGCAGGCCGCCACGCCGCTGGGCACCACGCCGTACACGACCCGCATCGTGGTGCGACGCCCGGTGAAGCCCGCGAAGTCGGCCGGCGTCGCCGTGGTCGACTGGCAGAACGTGACCGCCGGGCACGACATCGACACCGAGTGGGGCACGAGCGCCGACTACTACGTCCGCAACGGCTGGACGTGGGTGGGCGCCTCGGTGCAGCACGTCGGCGTCAACGGCGCCACCACGGGCGGCACCGCCGGTCTCGGCCTCACGCAGTGGAGCCCACAGCGCTACGGCTCCCTCGACGTCACCAACGGCGGCGCCGTGCTCGACGACTCGCAGTCGTTCGACATCTACACGCAGATCGCGCAGCTGCTCAAGGGCCGCGGCAAGAAGAACCCGCTGGCCGACCTCGGCATCGACCGCGTGTACGCCGGCGGCGCCTCGCAGTCCGGCCGCTACCTCGGCGTGTACTACAACACCGTGCAGCCGCTGCGCCACGTCTACGACGGTTTCCTGTTCGCCCTCTCCGACAGCTCCCTGCCCCCGCGCGAGGGCGTCGGCACCAAGGCCATCCGCGTCTACACCGAAAACGATGTCTACCGCGGCGCCGGTGTCCCGAGCAAAACCGCGCCCGACAGCGATTCCCTGCGCACGTGGGAAATCGCCGGCGCCTCCCACGTGCCCGCCTACTCGACCGGCACCGACCCGAACGACTTCCGCACCACGCTCGGCGCCATCCAGTCCCGCGAGTTCGGCGAGCAGGCCCCCTTCGCCTGCGCCAACCCCGGCCCGAGCCAGGTCGAGTCCTGGACGGTCTTCCACGCCGCCTACGACGCCCTCGACAAGTGGGTCAGCCGCGGCATCGCTCCTCGCCGCGCGGCGCCCTTGGCCTTGATCGACCCGGGCCCACCCGCGGTTCTGGCCCGCGACCCCCTCGGCCTCGCCCAGGGCGGCATCCGCCTGCCCGACGTGGAAGTTCCGACCGGCCTCAACGACGGCATCAACTCACCCGCCAACCTCGACAATCCGCTTTCCTCGTTCTGCGTTCTCTACGGCACACACCGCGATTTCGACGCCGCGCAGCTTCATTCGCTGTACTACAGCACCGCCGACTACCGGCAGTAGGTCGCTGACGTCGTGCAACGCCTGGAAACCCAGCACTTCCTCCTCCCGGAGGA
Source organism: Amycolatopsis sp. NPDC001319 (assembly GCF_042896185.1). Taxonomy (NCBI): domain Bacteria; kingdom Bacillati; phylum Actinomycetota; class Actinomycetes; order Pseudonocardiales; family Pseudonocardiaceae; genus Amycolatopsis; species Amycolatopsis sp. NPDC001319. Next base: position 198,200 of record NZ_JBIAWY010000004.1, read on the forward strand.
CGGCCGCACCCTGATCAACCAGGCAGCGAAGCGCAAGCTGTTCTGACCCGCGGCCCTTGTGGCATGGCCGGGCCCGCACTCGCGCCGCTCGAGTGCGGGCCCGGTCGGAATTCAAGTAGGCTGTTGCGCGATGAGAACTAAAATTTCATTGGCTCGAGACGGTGAATTGTATGTTTTGCGGCTGACGGTGCCGCAGGTTGATTTGATCGAATCGCTCCTCGTTTTTATGGACAATCGCCCTGAGTCTGATCTGGTTTTGCGCGTTTGGATTGGCTGTACCGGGAGTCAGATATCCTTGCTGCGTGGAAAGGTAGCAAGTTCGGAGGCTAGTAGATTCTCGATCGACGAGCTGCACACGCTACTGGCTGCGCTGGTAGTCGTTCCAACTCTGTTCTCTTGCGAAGAGGATTTTTACATAAAAATCGGATTCTTCAAAGAGAATTCTTTGGAGGTTTCTCTTGGGCTGGCAAGTGCGATGAAAATGCTTGATTAGCAAGTTCTTGGAAAGTGTGCAACTTTGATTGGCGGCCCAAGAGATGGCCGGCAGCTCCCTGGTCGGAGTGTGCCGCTCCCGGTGAGGAAGCTGCCGGCCGCAGTCGCGGTTATCTAGCTACGCGCGGCTGCCGTAGTTTCGCCACACACCGGCGGGCTGACGCTCCCCGACGCCGTCCCGGCGGTAGTCACAAACCCCCGTTGGGAAGGTGGCCCGCAGGGTGGCCTTCTCGGCGGACGTGAACTTGACCGGGTAAGAGCCGAAGTCCAGCGGGCGGGTCTGGCACTTCAGCACGTCCATGGCCAACCCTTCACCAGCCGCCATCCGGGTGTTCTCCGCGACCGGATAAAGCGCACCGCACTGGCCGGACGACGGATCGGTCAGCTTCTCCTGGACCCGCTGGGTTGCCGAGAGGTAGCAGCCGTCCGAGAGGTCCCGAGGCCGGTTAGCGATGACGCGAGCAGCAGCACTACGGCCTGAGTGGTCAGCGGAAATCGCCGTCAGCCACCGGTCCATGGCGTCCAGTTCGTAAGCACTCGCCGCTGCCTGTTCGCCGGCCGTCGGGTGGTTGGCGATGATCACCTGGTTGGCCGCGGTGCCGTTGGCCGAGAGCAACCGCTGGCGCATGACGAACGACCACTCCGAAGTGTGGATGTCGTTACCCGCACCGGCCAGGTCGAGGTCCGTGCGCTGGTCGATGATCGGTGTCGACGCCAAACCCTGCGACGCGGAGTTGAAGATGTCGTCGCGGTACAGCGCGTCCAGGGCCTTGGGGTCGGCCGAGGACCGGGCGGCCACCGGCTTGCCCGTGTAGTCCAGCCCGCCGATCGAGGCGTTCAAGGACACGAACTGTGCGGCCGAAATCGTGCCGGCCTTCAGTGCGTCCAAGCCGTACTGGACACCGACGTTGTCCAGCGTGTTCCGCACGAACCCGGTCCGCGGATCCCGGCCCAGCTGGTTCGCGAACTGCTCGTTGGAATTGCAGATCACGCCGTGCGGGTTCGTCACCGGGTCCCAGCGCACCGAAACGGGGATGGCCGAGTTGCAGCTGTCCGTGGCGGTCGCGCGGCTGGCGAAGGTGGCGTCCCACGAAAGGCACGAAGAGTACGAGTTCCAGCCCGCCACGGCGAGCTTCTGGGCATCAGTAAAGCCGGCGGTGGTGAAGTACCGGTTCAGCAACCGGCAGTCGGCCACCGGGCCGGCTGTGGTGATGGGGTCCGGAAAGGACACGCCGGGGATGATGCCGTCGACGATGCCGGGGTAGTTCTCGGCGATGTCGTACTGCTGGATCGCGCCGCCGGAGCCGCCCCAGCCGATGGTGTGCTGCACCGGGCCGTAGGTCTCGACGAAGTGTTCCTTCACCATCATCGCGGCCTCGGCCGAGATGATCGGGCTGCAGTTGTTGTCGAGCACGTTCAGGCTCGACGACGCCACCGCGTAGCCCTGCGAGAGGAACAGGTCGTTGACCACGCCACCGGTGCCGTTGCCCTGGTGGTAGCCGGAGTTGCAGCCGCCGCCGAAGGTATAGACCAGTTTGCCGTTCCAGCCCGGAGTGGCGGTGAACGGCGACGGTGTGGCCGGCCCGGAGGCCAGTGCCGCGATCTCGTACACCGCGCGGTCGATCGTGCCGCGCTCCACCCGCACGATGTACGGCACGCCACCGGCCGCCGTGGCGAGGTCGGCCGGGCGGCTGGCCGGGTCGGCCAGGGCCACGAACTTCCCGGCGGTGTTCTTGTACTGGTAGGTAACCTGCGTCGGCGCGCTGCACAGCGGCATGGTCGCCGGCGGCAGGCCGAACGCCGTGGTCTCACAGTAGAACGGCTTCTGCTGCGTCCCGGAGAACACCGGGCCGGTGATCGAGTGGTTCACCACGCGAACGCTCGCGCGATCGTGCCCGGCCGTGGCGACCAGGTCCGTCGGCCCGTTGCGCAGTCCGGTGACGAGACCGAGCAGGCTGCCGTCCCGCGACGCGTGGAACGAGCGCGTGACGTCGTGGCCGCCGGCCGACACCCGCACCGTGGAGCGCGTGTCCGGCGGCGTGACTCTGACCAGGACCTGGCCTCCGCTGACCAGATCGGGCCGCGGGTTGGAGACGGTCGTGATGGCCAAGCGGGAATGCCCGCCCGGTTGCGCGACGGCCGAGGTCGCCGCTGTCGTGAGGAGGATCGGCACGGCCAGAGCGGCCACTACCGCGGTCGAGCGCCAAGTACGGTTTCTCAACTTCGCACCTCGTTGCTCACGGCACCGCTCGGGTGCGGTGCCACGCAAGTGCCGGGTATAGCACGCGTTACTTAGCCAGAACAACATTCGGCCGCCCTAGTTGATCACGGCGAGCTGGATCAAGCTTCGGTAACCGCGAGCTCGGCCCGATAACAGGTCTGGGCAAGCCACGGAGATGTCTGTACTGTTCGTCGCGTCCGAATCGGATTCTGCTTTGCCGGTGTCACTGCAACGAGGCGGTGGGGTGAGCGTGGTCGAGGATCCTGTACTCCTGCGCGCGGAGGGACTCTGTGTCTCCTTCGGCGGGCTCGAGGTGCTCAGGCAGGTTTCGCTGGAGGTCCACGCCGGGTGCGTACTCGGCGTCATCGGCCCGAACGGTGCGGGCAAGACCACGCTGTTCAACACCATCTGCGGGTTCGTCCGGCCCGACTCCGGCACGATCACCTTCGCCGGCGAAGCCCTCGACCGCCCGCGGCCCGAGCGGCTCACGCGCCACGGCATCGCCCGCACGTTGCAAGGACTCGGTCTGTTCGCCGGATTGACCGTGCTGGACAACGTGGTCGCGGGCGCCACGCACCGCTCGCGCACGAGTCTCGGCGGCGCGCTGCTCGCGTCACCCTGGGCCGACCGCGACGAACGCGCCCTCGCCGCCCGCGCCATGGAGGTGCTGTGCGAGCTCGGAATCGACGGTGACGCGAAGCGGATCTGCGCCGGGTTGCCCTACGGCGTGCGCAAACGCGTCGCCCTCGCGCGCGCCCTGGTGAGCGAGCCCCGGTTGCTGCTGCTCGACGAACCGGCGGCCGGCCTGTCGGCGTCGGAGGTCGGGGAGCTGGCCGACATCGTCCGCGGCCTCGCGCCGGCGACGACCGTGATGCTCGTGGAGCACCACATGGACTTCGTGATGAACCTGTGCGACCGGCTCGTGGTGCTCGACTTCGGCGAGGTCATCGCCCGCGGCACGCCGGCGCAGGTGCGGGCCGACCCGCAGGTGCAGCGCGCCTATCTCGGCGACCCGGTGACAGCGGGACAAGGCGGTGCGCATGCTTGACGTCAGCGGCCTCGTCGTGGACTACGGGCCGGTGCGGGCGCTCGACCACGTCGACCTGGTGGTGGAGCAGGGATCCATCACCGCGGTGCTCGGCTCCAACGGCGCCGGCAAGACGACCCTGCTGCGCGCGCTCAGTGGTCTGCACCGCCCCCGTGAGGGCGCCGTGCAGCTCGACGGTCACGACATCACCCGCCTGGCCCCGGAAGACCTCGTCCGCCTCGGCGTCGCCCACGTGCCCGAGGGCCGCGGCGTGATCGCCGAGCTGACGGTGGAGGAGAACCTGCGCCTCGGCGGCCTGTGGCGGCGCGAGCGCCAGTGGCTCAAAGCGGGCACCGGCGAGATGTACGACCTGTTCCCCCCGTTGGCCGAACGCCGCCACCAGCGTGCGGAAGCGCTTTCCGGCGGCGAACGCCAGATGCTCGCCATCGGCCGCGCGTTGATGAGCCGCCCCGAGCTGCTCCTGCTCGACGAGCCCTCACTCGGCCTCGCCCCACGGGTTTCGGCCCGGATCGTGGCCGTGCTGCGAACGCTGCGTGAGGAGAACGGCCTCACGCTGCTGCTGGTGGAGCAGAACGCGGCGACCGCGCTGTCGGTCGCCGACCGGGCCGTCGTCCTGCACCTCGGCCGCAAGGTCGCCGACGACACCGCCGACACCCTCGCGGCCGACGACCGCGTGCGCCGCGCCTACCTGGAGGTGTGATGGGCCGCTTCCTCGACCTGACCCTCGCCGGGCTCACCAGCGGGGCCGTGTACTCGGCCGTCGCGCTGGCGCTCGTGCTGATCTGGCGCTCCACGCGGATCGTGAACTTCGCGCAGGGCGGCATGCTGATGATCACCACGTTCATCGCCTACACCATCGTCTCCCACGGCGGCTCGTACTGGCTGGCACTGATCGTGGCCGTCCTCAGTGGACTCGTGCTCGGCGCCGTGGTGGAACGCGTGCTCGTGCGGCCGGTGGAGAAGCGGTCGCCACTCGACGCGGTGGTGGTCACCTTCGGCCTGCTCGTGCTGCTGCAGGGCGTGGCCGGGATGCTCTTCGGCGGCACCCCGCGCTCGTACCCGCCGGCGTTCGACATCGCGGGGTTCAAAGCGGGCGACCGGCAGCTGCTGTTCGCGCCCAACGACCTGTGGATCGTGCTCGTGGTCCTGGTCGTGATGGTCGTGCTGGCGCTGGTGTTCCGCAAGACGAACCTCGGCCTGCGGATGCGGGCCTCGGCGTTCGCGCCGGAGGTCGCGCGCCTGCTCGGCGTGCGCGTCGGGCGGATGCTCACGGTCGGCTGGGCTCTGGCGGCGGCGGTCGGCGCGATCGCCGGGGTGCTCGTGGCGCCCAGCACGTTCGTGAGTCCCACGGCGTTCGACGCGGTGCTGGTGTTCGGCTTCACCGCGGCGGTGATCGGCGGCCTCGACAGCCCGCCGGGCGCGGTCGTCGGCGGGCTCGCGCTCGGCATCGTGCTCAGCTACGTGGCCGGCTACCTCGGGTCCGACATCGTCACGCTGGCCTCGCTGGTCGTCCTCATCGGGGTGCTGATGCTGCGTCCGCAAGGGCTGTTCGGTTCGACGAAGGGAAGGCGGGTATGACGGCGCTCGCCGCGGCGGCCCCGGTCCGGTTCTGGCAGCGGTCCACGCTCGTCCGCCACCTCACGCTCTCTTTGCTGGGCCTGATCGTGCTGTACTTCGTGACGACCTCGCTCGACTCGTTCGCGAACCTGCAGTTCGCCCAGATCTGCTACACCGCCATCGCGACGGCGGGCCTGACCGTCCTTTCCGGACTGTCCGGCCAGATCTCGCTGGGCCACGGCGCGTTCGTGGCCGTCGGTGCCTACACCACGGCGTTGCTGCTGGAACACCTCGACTGGCCGCTCGTGCTCGTGCTGCTCGGTTCGGTGGTCGTCGGCGGCGCGCTGGGTTCGCTCGTGGGCGTGGCGGCGGCGCGGCTGCGTGGCCCGTACCTGGCGGGTGCGACGCTCGCGCTGGCCGTCGGCCTGCCCTCGCTGGCCGACTACCACGGCCTGCGCGACCTGCTCGGCGGTGCCAACGGCCTCATCGTCACCTCCGACCCGCCACCGCTTTCCCTCGGCGAAAGTTTCCCGCTGGAACGCTGGCAGGCCTGGATCTGCGGCCTCTGCCTGGCGGTCACGTTGTTCCTGCTGGCTAACCTCACGCGCAGCCGGATCGGCCGCGACATGCGCCTGGTGCGCGAGGACGAGCAGGCCGCCGCGCTCTCGGGCGTGCACGTGGCCCGCACGCAGATCGTCACGTTCGGCATCAGCGCGGCGTTCGCGGGCCTGGCGGGCGGGCTGTTCGCGGTCGTCAACAGCTTGGCCGCGCCCGGTGCGTTCACGTTGAGCCTTTCCTTGTCCCTGCTCACCGCGGCCGTGCTCGGCGGGCTCGGCAGCCTCGCCGGCGCGGTGTACGGCGCGGTGATCGTGACCCTGCTGCCCAACTGGACCGCCGACCTGGCGCAGCAGGCCGACCTGCCCCGCGCGATCTACGCGAACATCCCGCTCGTGCTCTACGGGCTGGTGCTGATCGTGGTGATCATCGCGTTCCCCGGCGGCATCCAGTCGGGGGTCCGCAAGCTCGGCGCCTTGCTCAAGGCTCGTTTCGTCCGTCCACTCCCGACCCGTCAGGAGACGAGAAGATGACCGTACGCCGACCAGCATCCGTCGCGGTCGCCCTGGCCGCGGTGGTCGCCCTCACCGCCACGGCCTGCGCCTCGGGTGACGACGCCGCCGAGGCGACGCCCGGGATCACCGCCGACACCGTCACCATCGGGTCCACGATTCCGCTCACGGGCACGGCCGCGCCGGGCTACAGTGAGCAGGGCCCGGCCGCGAAGGCGTTCTTCGACTACGTCAACGCCAACGGCGGCATCAACGGCCGCAAGATCACCCTCAAGTACCTCGACGACGCCTACAACCCGGCCCAGACGGTCACGCTGACCAAGCAGCTCGTGTTGCAGGACAAGGTGTTCGCGATCGTCGGCTCGCTCGGCACGCCGACGCACACGAAGGTCGTGGACTTCCTCAACTCCTCACGCGTGCCCGACCTGTTCGTCGCGTCCGGCTGCACGTGCTGGGACCAGCCGGAGAAGAACCCCTACACCTTCGGCTGGCAGCCGGACTACACGGTGGAGGGCAAGATCCTCGGCGACTACGTGAAGAAGAACCTGGCCGGCAAGAAGGTCGCGTACTTCTACCAGGACGACGACTTCGGCCGCGACGGCATGAAGGGCCTCGACAAGTACATCGACCAGAGCCTGGTCGTCTCGCGCCAGCCGTACCAGCCCGGCAACACCGACGTGGCCGCGCAGGTGTCGGCGATCGCGGCGTCGAAGGCCGACGTCGTGGTGCTCGAGGCGATCCCGGCCTACACCGCGTTGTTCAAGCTGACTTCGCTGAAGCTCGGCTACTCGCCGACGCTCGTCGCGTCCAGTGTGGGCGCCGACCCGATCACCGTGTCGGGGCTGCTGGAGAACTTCGCCAAGAAGGCGGGTTCGTCGGTGAAGGGGCAGGACCTCATCGAAGGCCTGGTCACGTCGGCTTACCTGCCGGCACTCGACGACACGAGCAACTCGTGGACCGCGCTGTTCAAGAAGATCCACGACCAGTACATCCCGAATGTGCCGTTCGACGGCAACGTGTACTACGCCATGGCCTACGCCTACACCTTCACGCAGGCCCTCGCCCGCGCCGGGCAGAACCCGACGCGCCAGGGCGTGATCGACGCGCTGAAGAAGGGCGGGCTCACCGGGCCGGGTCTGGTGCCGTTCCGCTACGGCGCGGATTCCCACGCGGGCTACACCGGTGGGCAGATCGCGACCATCAAGGACGGCAAGCAGGTGTCGTCCGGAACGCCGCTCACGACCGACGACGGTGACGGTCCCGTGACCCCCTACACACAACCGCAACCACAGGCACCGGCCAACGGCATCCCCGCGGCGTGAGTCCGTCCGGCACAATCACGCCATGACGGAGGCGACAGGGAGCAAGCGGGCGCAAGCGACCCGCGCGGCGCTGCTCGAGGCGGCCGGTGAGGTCTTCACCGCGTCGGGGTACGACCAGGCGAGCATGGCCGCGATCGCCGAACGGGCCGGCGCCAGCATCGGCAGCCTGTACCACCACTTCGTCGCGAAGTCCGATCTGTACATCACGCTCTACAACGAGTACAACCGCCGCCAGCAGCACCGGTCCGCCAAGGCGTTCCGCACGGCGCTGGCGCAGGGCGAGGAGGACGCGCTCCGGCTCTACATCTCCGGAGCGCGCGCCTACCTCGAAGGGTGCTGGCAGGAGCGCAAGCTCGCCCGGCTGTTCCTCTCGGGGAACGGCCCGGCGGGCTTCGGCCTGCTCACGCGCGAGCGGTTCCGGGAGTGGCTCACGGCCAACGCCACGCTGGTCAACGGCCATACCCGGCCGCTTTCGGACATGCTCGTGCTCTCGCTCACCGCGATGTCGACCGAGGCGGGCCGTGAGGTCGCGGCCGCTCCGTCGAAGGCGAAGGCGGGGCAGATGATCGAAGAGGTCCTCGAACTGATGGGCCGGCTCTACCCCACTTCGTGACGCACGTCACCCCTTTTGGTTCGCTGGTCTCTCCAGCAGCGGAAAGCTCGGCGTCCGGGTCGGATCGGCACGCTCGCGTCCGGTTCGTCCGGGTGGCGCTCGCACCCGGAGACCAGTTTCATTCCCTATGAATGTTTCTCTTCGAAAATGTTCCGGGGGCTGGACATGTGCGGGATCACGGGATGGGTCGACTACGGCCGCGACCTGACGGCCGAGCGGGAGACGGTGGCGGCCATGACCGCCACCATGGCCTGCCGCGGGCCGGATGCGAGCGGGACGTGGTTCGACCGCCACGCGGCGTTCGGGCACCGGCGCCTGGCCATCATCGACCTCGAGCTGGGCACGCAGCCGATGACGGCCGAGGCCGGCGGCACGGTCGCGCTGACCTACAGCGGTGAGGTCTACAACTTCGCCGAGCTGCGCGCGGAGCTGCAGACGCGCGGGCACCGCTTCACCACCAACAGCGACACCGAGGTGGTCCTGCGCGGCTACCTGGAATGGGGCACCGGCCTGGCCGAACGCCTCAACGGCATGTACGCGTTCGGGATCTGGGACCCGCGCGAGGAGCGCCTGGTCCTGATCCGCGACCGGATGGGCATCAAGCCGCTGTACTACTCGCCGCACGGCGACGGGCTGCTGTTCGGCTCCGAGCCCAAAGCGATCCTCGCGCACCCGGAGATCCGGCCCGTCGTGGAGACCGACGGCCTGCGGGAGCTCCTGTCGTTCACCAAGAACCCCGGCCAGGCCGTGTGGGCGGGCATGCGGGAGGTCGAGCCCGGCACCGTCGTGACGCTGGACCGCACCGGCCTGAAGGTGCGCCGCTACTGGCAGCTCCAGCCGGCCGAGCACACCGACGACATCGGCGTGACCGTGCAGCACGTGCGCGAGCTGCTCGACGACATCGTGCGCCGCCAGCTCGTGGCCGACGTCCCGCGCTGCGTGCTGCTCTCGGGCGGCCTCGACTCCAGTGTCATCACCGCGCTGGCCGCCCGGCAGCTCGCCGACCAGGACGAGCGGGTGCGCAGCTTCGCGGTGGATTTCGTGGGGCAGGAAGACAACTTCGTGCCGGACGCGCTGCGGGCCACGCCGGACGCGCCGTATGTGCGTGACGTCCACGAGCACGTGGGCTCGATGCACCAGGACATCGTGCTCGACTCGGCGGAGCTCGCCGACCCGGCCGTGCGCCGCGCGGTGGTGCGGGCTCGCGACCTGCCGACGGGCCTCGGCGACATGGACGGCTCGCTGTACCTGCTGTTCCGCGCGATCCGCGAGCGCTCCACCGTCGCGTTGTCCGGCGAGTCGGCCGACGAGGTCTTCGGTGGTTACGCGTGGTTCCACGACCCGAAGGTGCAGCAGGCCGACACCTTCCCGTGGCTCGCGCGGCGGCTGCAGTCGGGCGAACGCGGGGTGAGCCAGATCTTCGCCGACGGTGTGCGGTCCTCTTTGGACCTCGCCACGCACCTGCGGGACTCGTACTCGGCGGCGGTCGCGGAGGCCGGCACCCGGCCCGGCGAGACCGAGCACGAGCGTCGCATGCGGGTGATCGGCTACCTGCACCTGACGCGGTTCGTGCGCATCCTGCTCGACCGCAAGGACCGCCTGAGCATGGCCACCGGCCTCGAGGTGCGCGTGCCGTTCTGCGACCACCGGCTCGTGGAGTACGTCTACAACACGCCCTGGACGACGAAGACGTTCGACGGTCGCGAGAAGAGCCTGCTGCGCGCGGCGGCCCGCGACGTGCTGCCCACGTCGGTGGCCGAGCGGGTGAAGAGCCCGTACCCGTCGACGCAGGACCCGAAGTACCTCGAAGCCCTGCGCGACCAGGTCGGCGACCTGCTGGCCGCGCCGGCGCACCCCGTGTTCGACCTGTTCGACCGCGGCCTGCTGACGAGGCTGCTTGCCCGGGAGGACACCGTGCCCTTCCTCCGGCCACTCGTGGAGCGTGTGCTGAACTTCGCGACCTGGTTCGATCTGTACTCACCGGAGCTGCGCATCCGGTGAGGTGACCACGAGGGTGAGGAGCAGGCCATGGCGGGCGAGTCGCCGGACGTCGACGCCGACGAGGCGTTCCAGTTCGTGCTGTCGCTGTACCGGCTGCTGCGCGAGCTGCACCGGGCGGCGCCGCCCGACAACCTGCCGCGTACTCAGCTGCTGGTGCTCGCCAAGCTGGCCCGGTCCGGACCCCTGCGCATCGGCGCGCTCGCCGACGAGGTCGGCTGCTCCCAGCCCACGGCCACGAAGGTCGTGCACGCCATGGAGGAGGCCGGCTTCGTCGCGCGCGCGGCCGACGCAGGCGACAAGCGCGTGAGCTACGTGCACCTCACCCCGCAGGGCCGCCGCCGCCTCGGCGCGGTGGTGCGCGACGAGGCGCGGGTGCTCGTGGAGCGGTTCGGCGACCTCGAACAGGACGAGGTCGAGCTGCTGCTCAAGGCGGGCGCGGTGCTGCGCCGGATGACCGACGGCGCGGAAACTGACATTCGACAAATTCCTCGCGACCCACAATAGTTGTGTGAGACACAGCGGGTCTCGAGGAGGAGGCGGTCGAATGTTCGCTGAACCCGACGTCGAACGCGAAGACCGGCCGGACGGGAGCGTCGTCTTCCGCTCCCGCGACCCGCTGGGTGCCTACCCGCGCAGCGTGGCCGCGATGCTGCGGGCCTGGGCGCGCGTGGACCCCGACCACCCGCTGGTGGCCGAACGCGACGGCGACGGCTGGGCGACGCTGACGTACGGCGAGGTCCGCCGTCGCGCCGACGCGCTCGGGCAGGCGCTGCTCGACCGTGGCCTGGGTCCGGACCGGCCGGTCCTGATCCTTTCGGGCAACTCCGTCGCCCACCTCGTGCTCACGCTCGGCGCGCTGACCGCGGGCGTGCCGGTGGCGCCGATCAGCGTCGCGTACTCGCTGCTCAGCGGAGACCACGCGCGGATCCGCGAGATCGCGAAGGTGCTGAAGCCGGGCCTGGTGTTCGCCGAGGCCGGTGGCCCGTTCGCGAAGGCGCTCGCCGCGGTCGAGGGGCCGGAAGTAGTCCTGGCGCGCGAGGTCGACGCCGTGCCGGGCGCGGAATCCCTCGACGATCTGCTGGCCACTTCGCCGGGCCCGGAACTCGAAGCCGCGTACGCCGCGACGGGACCGGACACGCTGGCGAAGGTGCTCTTCACGTCCGGCTCCACCGGTTCGCCGAAGGGCGTGCTCAACACGCACCGGATGCTGTGCGCGAACCAGCAGTCGATCCGGCAGGCGTGGCCGTTCCTGGTGGAGGAGCGGCCCGTGCTCGTCGACTGGCTGCCGTGGAGCCACACCTTCGGCGGCAACCACAACGTGGATCTGGTGCTGCACAACGGAGGCACGCTCTACGTGGACGACGGCAAACCGGCGCCGCAGCTGTTCGGCCGGAGCCTGGAGAACCTGCGTTCGGCGCGGCCGACGCTGTACTTCAACGTGCCCGCGGGTTACGCGCAGCTCGTGCCCGTGCTGGAACAGGACCCGGACTTCGCGCGTGCGTTCTTCTCGCGCCTGCGGTTGCTGTTCAACGCGGCGGCCGCGCTGCCGGCGGCGTTGCGCACGCGCCTGGCGGACGCGGCCAGGGCGGCCGGCGTCGACGTGCCGCTGACGAGCTCGTGGGGCGCGACCGAGACCGCGCCCGCCGTGACGAGCGCCCACTTCCCGTTCGACGACGCACGGTGCATCGGCGTGCCGCTGCCGGGCCTCGAGGTCAAGCTCGCGGCCGTGGGCGAGGCGCGGGAGATCCGCGTGCGCGGTGCCTCCGTGACGCCCGGCTACCTGCACCGGCCCGACCTCACGGAGGCGGCGTTCGACGAGGAAGGCTTCTACCGCACGGGCGACGCCGCCGTGCCGGTCTCGGCCGACCCGAACGCGGGGCTGCTGTTCGGCGGCCGCATCGCGGAGGACTTCAAGCTCGACACGGGCACGTTCGTCCGCGTCGGCGCGCTGCGCACGGCGCTGCTCTCGGCCGTGCCGCTGCTGTCCGACGCGGTGATCGCGGGGGAGAACCGCTCGTACGTCAGCGCGCTGGCGTGGCTCAACCAGGCCGAGGCGCGGGCGTTGTTCGCGGGTTCGCTCGACGCCTCGGACGGCTGCGTGGTGCACGCCGAGCTGCGCGCGCACGTCGGAAAGCTGCTGGCCGCGATGAACGCGGCGGCCGGCTCGGCCGGTCGCGTCGAGCGGCTCGTGGTGCTGGCCGAGCCACCGGACCTCGACGCGGGCGAGATCACGGACAAGGGCTACCTCAACCAGCGCCGCGTGCTGGCCCGGCGCGTGGCGCTCGTCGAGCGCCTTTACGCTGGTGAACCGGACGCCGCAGTGATCGTCGCGGGATGATCGGTTGAGGACCCTCGAGACGTCGGTTCCTGGGCGATCTCGCACGCCACGCCGGAGGCGGGGCAGACAATATGGTGATGTGTCAACAAATTGGGGTAGACTCACTCCATGACGGACGCACGCTGGCTCGACGAGCGCGAGTTGCACGTCTGGAAGCTGTACCACCTGCTCCAGCGGTCCCTCAACGGTGCCATCGACCGGCAGCTCGTGCGCGACGCGGGGCTCTCAGGCCCGGACTACACGCTGATGGTGCCGCTTTCCGAGGCGCCCGGCGACGTGCTGCGCATGCGTGACCTCGGGATGCAGATCCGGTGGGACCGCAGCCGGCTGTCGCACCACGTGAGCCGGATGGAGAAACGCGGCCTCGTCACGCGCGAGGACTGCTCGGACGACGCGCGCGGCGCCATGGTGCGCCTCACGCCGACCGGGCGTGAAGCCATCGAAGCTGCCGCCCCCGAGCACGTGGAGACCGTGCGGCGGTACTTCTTCGAGCAGGTCAAACCGGACGAGCTCGAGGTGCTGGAACGCGTCTTCGACCGCATGGTCTCGCGCCTCAACGCGGACGACGAAGACGGCCCCTGTACGCGGTAAAGTCGGCTTCGTGGCCAAAACGCGCGAGAAGCTCAGCCGCGACACGATCGTCGACGGCGCCCTCGCCCTGGCCGATCGCGAAGGCCTCGACGCGCTGACGATCCGCCGCCTCGCGCAGGACCACGGCGTCACGCCGATGGCGCTGTACTGGCACTTCAAGGACAAGCACGAGCTCGTGGCGGGCCTGGCCGAACGCCTGCTCGCGGACGTCTCGCTGCCGGAGTCCGATGGGCCTTGGGACGCGCGGCTGCGGGCCGCGCTCGTGGCGGTGCTGGCCGCGGTGCGCCCCCACCCCGCCGTCGCCGCCCTCGTCCCGCCCCGCATCCTCGAGTCCGACGCCGGCCTCACCGTGGCCGACCACGTGCTCGGTCTGCTGCGCGAAGCCGGCTTCACGGCCGAAGAAGCCGCCGAGCTCGGCGGTTACCTGCTGTCGGCCAGTGTCACCCTCGTGACGGCCGAGCCCGGCGCCACCGACGTCCACCCCGCGTCCACCCGGGACGAGGCCGTGGAGCGCAAGCGGGTCGCGCTGGCCGCGTTGTCGCCCGAGCGCTTCCCGAACGTCTCGGCCGCCGCCGACGCGCTGGCCGCCTGCGGCGACGAGGATTCGTACTTCGCCCGTGGCGTAGACCTCCTGGTTTCGGGCGTTCGCGGCCTGCGCTGACCGTTCCGCAGACCCCGCTGACGGGCGCGCACCACCACCGTCAGCGCACCGTGCGGGCGTGGTCAGCGCCGGGCCGCAGTCTTGCGTCATCGAAAGCCGAACCCCGAGAAGGGACTCCAGCGATGACCAAGACCGTGCTCGTTTCCGGTGCCAGCGTGGCAGGGCCGTCGGCCGCTTTCTGGCTGCACCACCACGGCTACTCCGTGACCGTCGTCGAGGCGGCGCCGGCGTTGCGGCCCGGCGGCCAGGCCGTGGACTTCCGCGGTGAGCAGATGAAGCTGATCGACGCCATGGGGCTCACCGAGGAGCTACGCAAGTACGAGACCGCGATGGGCGACCAGCTGCTGCTGAACGCCGAGGGCAAGCCGATCGTGACCGTGCCCAGTTCGTTCGCCAGTGGCGAGCTCGAGATCCTGCGCGGCGACCTCGCGCGCATTCTCTACGACCGCACCCGGGACTACACCGAGTACGTGTTCGGCGACCGCGTCACTTCGCTGACCGAGACCGCCGACGGCGTCGAGGTGACCTTCCGCCACGGCGCGCCCCGGCGGTTCGACCTGGTGGTCGGCGCCGACGGCGTGCACTCGGGCGTGCGCACGGCCGCCTTCGGCGCGGAGGCGCGCTTCCGCAAGGACCTCGGTTACCACGTCGCCGCGTTCAGCGCGCCCAACCACCTCGGGCTCGACCACAGTGGCCTGATCTTCAACGAGCCGGGCCGCGGCGCGATGGTCTACAGCGGCCGCGACGGCGACACCGTGACCGTCATCCTGTACTTCCGCGGCGACCCGCGGGGTTACGGCCGCCCGGATCCCGAGCGGCAGAAGGAGATCGTGGCCGACGTCTTCGCCGGCGCGGGCTGGGAGATGCAGCGCCTGCTGAGCGCGCTCGACGACGCGCCGGACCTGTACTTCGACACCATCGGCCAGATCAACCTGGACACGTGGTCGAAGGGCCGCGTGGTGCTGCTCGGCGACGCCGCGTGGTGCGCTGGCCCCGGCGGCTCCGGCACGGGCCTGGCCATGATGGGCGCGCAGATCCTCGCCGGTGAGCTGGCGGCCGCGGACGGCGACCACGTGGCGGCGTTCGAGAAGTACGAGCAGCGCCTGCGCAAGCCGGCGCACCTCGGTCACAAGAACGGTGCCGGCTCCGGCGGGTTCCTCGTGCCGGAGAACGAGAAGAAGCTGCGCAGCCGCAACCGGATGTACCGCATGCTGACCGGCCCCGTGTTCAGCAAGGTGTTCGACTACATGAGCACCCGGGCGGCGAACGCGGTGCAGTACCGCGAATACACCGGCAAGGTCGCGGGTTGAGAGGTTGCCTTGACGCGCACGTCAAGGTCTACCTTCGAACGCATGCGGATCGGCGAGCTCGCCCGGCGGGCGGGGACGACACCACGGGCCCTGCGCTTCTACGAGGCGCAGGGGCTGCTGCCGGCGGGGCGGGCGGCGAACGGGTACCGGGAGTACGACGAGGACGACCTGCGGCTGGTCAGCGAGATCCAGACGCTGCGCACGGTCGGGTTCACCCTCGAGGACACCCGCCCGTTCGTCGACTGCCTGCGCACCGGCCACGAGTCCGGCGACTCCTGCCCGGCTTCGGTCGAGGTGTACCGGCGCAAGCTCGAGGACGTCGAGAAGTGCCTGGCCGACCTCGGTGCCGTGCGGACCGCGTTGATGGACAAGCTCGCCGAGGCCTCGGCCCGGCGTGACCCCTGTGTTGCGGAGGAGCCCCGATGACCACCGATGCGACCTTCGCCGCCGACGTCCTCGACCACGACAAGCCGGTGCTCGTGGACTTCGGGGCCGAGTGGTGCCCGCCGTGCCGGATGATCGCGCCGGTGCTGGCCGAGATCGCGGCCGAGCGGGCGGATTCCCTGACGGTGCACGAGATCGACACCGACCTGAATCCCGAGACGGCGCGGAAGTACCAGGTGATGTCCCTGCCGACGTTGATCCTCTTCCGCGGCGGTGAGCCGGTGCACACCATTGTCGGCGCCCGTTCGAAGGCCCGGCTGCTCGCCGAACTCGACAACGTTTTGGGAACCACGCCTGTCACGCTGTGAAAACCAGGCCGGCCCGGTAGAAAATGGTGGTGGACCACACCGGGGAGGCAACCGTGAACACCCTCGTGCGCTCGTTCCTCTTCCTCCGCCGCGCGATCGGCGTGCTCGGCCTCGCGCTGCCGTTCGTCGTGATCGTCGGCAAGGAGCTGCTGCAAGGCGGCGGCCTGCAGGGCTCGCTGAGCGGCTACTACGACACCGACCTGCGCAACGTCTTCGTCGGCACGATGTGCGCCATCGGCGTTTTCCTCGTCTCCTACCGGGGTTACGGCCGGATCGACGACATCGCCGGCAACGTCGCGGCGGTCGCGGCCATCGGCGTCGCGCTCTTCCCGACCAGCCCGGCTTCGCCCACGGGCGCCGAGCGCGCGATCGGCGTGGCGCACCTCGTGTTCGCCGCGATCTTCTTCCTGACGCTGGCGTTCTTCTGCTTCTTCCTGTTCACCAGGTCCGACGATCCGTCGCCCACCTCACGCAAAGCCGCGCGCAACGTCGTCTACCGCGTGTGCGGCGGCGTGATGCTGGCGGCGCTCGCGCTGATCGTGGTCGACGGGCTCTTCTTCGACTCGGCCACGGCTTCGCTGCACGCGACGGTGTGGCTGGAATCCCTCGCGGTGATCGCGTTCGGCGTCTCGTGGCTGGTGAAGGGCGAGGCGCTGCTGGCCGACCTGCCGCACGACCGCGGCGAACTGGTCCAGGCCTGAGCCTTGGTCCACTTCGGACGGAAGTGGTTCAGTTCAGCCGGCCGTAGGCGGCCGAAACCTGCGTGAGCCACTCGACTTCCGCGGCGAAGGTCTTGGCGTCGTGGTCGTCGAAGCTGCCGTTGTCCTGGCTGTGTGCCGGGGTGACGCCGGAGTTCTTGGCCCGCAGCGCGTGCTTGATCTTCGTGGCCTCGACGAGTGCCTGGTTCGCCGCTTCGGCCGGGGAAGGCTCGGCGCGGTCCATGTACGGGCGCAGCGCCCGCCACCCGTCGCGGATCTCGATCACCCGGCGGTGCAGGCGGTAGTGCAGGTCGGACCACTGGCGGTCGGCACCGGACGGCGGCTCCAGCGCGATGCCCGGCGAGGACTCGTAGAGCGAGTGCCACAGCGGGTAGAGCGCGCGGTAGGAGCTGTAGTTCCGGCCCCAGGCAAGGAGGTTCGACACGTGCCCGCCCCACGACGGCATGGTCAGCCCCAGCGACACGATCACGATGCCGAGCGCGCTGAACAGCGACGCCGCGATCGCCCACGGCCCGACCGACAGGCCGAACATCGGGCTCACGATGTTCACCGTGCGCGCGGCGCAGTAGAGGAACAGCACCACCGCACCGAATGCGAGCATCCGCAAAGCGCGGCGCAGCCACGGTTTCGTGGTGCTTCGCGCGTACGGGATGCACTGGCGGTAGATCGTCACGCACGGCACGGCCTGCGAAACGATGAACAGCAACAGGTAGATCAGGATGACCGGGTTGCTGCTGCCGGTGCCGAACGCCGACGCCGGCGTGCCGGGGCGGTTGCCGATGAAGAACAGCACCGTGAGGACCATGCACAGCACGACGCCGGCGATGATCCACGCCCGGATCGCGCGCCGCACCTCCGAGAGCGGGTTCGCCCACTGCATCAGCAGGATCTGCGCACTGATGCAGTAGGCGACCGCCGAGAGGTGCAGCACGAGGATGGCCAGGTTCTGCACACCGAAGAACGTGACGACGCTGAGCGACACCGCCCCCATCGTGAACGTGAGGCACTGCAGTACCAGCGTCACCATCATCGTGACGTACCCGATGTCACCCCAGCCGCGCCGGATCGACGCGAGCTTGTAGAGGAACGCGGCGTACGACGACACCGCGGACGACGCGAAGAGCACGATCTTCAGCGCGTTCACACCAGACCACCCCAGTTGCGTACTGCATCGATTGTTACTGATCCGACCACAGTCACGGCCGAATGGCTTCGCAGCAACGGTTACGCGCCGCGTGGGGGTCGGCCTGCCTGTGGCCGGATCAGCAACTCGAGATTCAGGCGTTCACGGCCTCGCGCCGGCTGCCTTCGAGCGGCACGGCCAGGCCGACGGCTTCCGCCGCCACGGCCACCGCGTAGTCGAAGAAGGCCGAATGGTCGGCGACGCTGTCGTGCGTACGGCTGAACACCTGGAACACCAGCAGGCCGATCAGGTTGCTCCACAGCACGATCCCGCGTTCGAGCAGATCGCCGTACGGAGCCTCGGGCTGCCCGCCGAAGAGCGCGACGGCCTCAACGGTCACGAGCGTCGGACCGGGCAGCGGCCGGCTCGGCGGCGTGAGGGATCCGGCCGCCAGCGCGGAACGCAGCACCGCGGCGAGCGCGGCGGGCGTGCGCGAAGCCGGGCCCACCGTGGTCTCCGGCGCCGCGTAGCCGGGCACGGGCGAGCCGTAGAGCAAGGCGAACTCGGCCGGGTTGGCGAGCGACCATTCGCGCAATGCGCGGGTGACGGCCAGCAGGCGCGCGCCCGGGTCCGTTTCCCGTTCGCCGGGATCGGCCTGTTCCATGGCCTCGCCGGAGGCGTTGTAAGCGTCGATGATCAATGCGGTCAGGAGATCGTCACGATCTCCGAAAAACGGTTGCACCTCGGCCACGGTCACGCCACTTCCGACGGCCACCGTCTGCAGCGTCAGACCGGTCGCTCCGGTCTCGGCGAGCTGACGGCGAGCCGTGTCCTTGACGAGCCGGGGGAGATCTTCAGAAGACATAGGCATCCTTGTCGGAACTGTCCATGATCGGCGACCCTACACCAACGCCCGTCGGCCGCCTAGAGTCCGAAAAGCGGCTCTGGCCACAGGGAAGACTCGAGTGAAGAGCACTGAGAAGGCCCCGTGAATCGGATTAATCGCGAGCCTTTTCGGAGGGACGTTCGAGGTGCCGTCGCAAGGCAACCGAGAGGTTTACGGACAACTGTCCGAAGAAGTTCGCGGTGAACCCGAAGTTACGGATACCTGAAAAGCCAATCCCGCTCACCGGGCTGACTATGGTGTGGCGCATGAGTCTTCACGTGGTGATCGGGTTCGGCCCGGCGGGGGCGGCGACGGCGAGGCTGCTCGCCGAACGGGGCGAGCGGGTGAAGGTGATCGGCAGGTCGCCGCGGCCCGAGGAGCCGGGGCTCGAGCACGTGGTGCTCGACGCCACCGACCGCGCCGCGTTGACCGCCGCAGCCGAGGGCGCTGACGCGATCTACCAGTGCGCGAGCCCGCCGTACCACCGGTGGACGCGCGACTGGCCGCCGCTGGCCGACGCCACCGCCGCCGCGGCTGAGACGACCGGCGCCGTGCTCGTGGCGCTGGGAAACCTGTACGGCTACGGCCCTGTCGACGGGCCGATCACCGAGGATCTGCCGCTCGAGGCGACGGGACCCAAGGGTCGCGTGCGCGTGCAGCTGTGGGAGCAGCTGCACGATCTGCACGAGCAGGGCCGGATTCGCGCCGCCGAGGTGCGGGCGTCGGACTTCTTCGGGCCGGGCGTGACCGACGGCGGGCACCTGGGCGCGCGCGTGGTGCCGGCGGTGCTGAAGGGACGCAAGGTCCAGGTGATGGGCGACCCGGACGCGCCGCACAGCTGGACCTACCTGCCGGACGTCGCGCGCACGCTGGTGCGCGTCGCGGCGGAGGAGAAGGCGTGGGGCCGCGCGTGGCACGTGCCGACGCTGCCGGCGCGTTCGTCGCGCGTGATGGTCGGCGTGTTGTGCGAAGCGGCGAACGTGCCGCCGGTCGGCGTACAACGGCTTCCGGCGCCGTTGCTGCGGATGGCCGCCGCGTTTTCGCCCTTGCTGCGGGAACTGCAGGAGGTGCGCTACCAGTTCGACCGTCCGTTCGTGGTGGATTCCCGTGCCTTCACGGAATTCTCGGGCGAAGAAGCCACCCCGCTCGGCGAGCAGGCGGCGGCGACGGTGCGCTGGTGGCGTGATCGGTCGGCTACCGAGGGTTGACCTGCGGTCGGGGATTTTCGCACGAATTCCTGGACGCCCTTGAAAATCCGATCGCCACGGGGCAATCTCTCACCTACTGGGTGGGCGATCGGCGCGAGGAAGTTCTGTCATGGCGTCTTGGGGATCTGCTGCGCAAAAAATCGGAAATCGACCGGACATCGCTATTGTCGGCATCGGGTGCCGTTTTCCCGGTGCCCGGAACGTGAACGAGTACTGGGATCTGCTCAGCGAGCCGAAACCTCAGTTCAGGACCGTCCCGGATTCGAGGTGGCGGCGGGACTCGTTCTACAACGACGATTTCCGGGACACCTCGGCCGCGTACTCCGACAAGATGGCGCTGCTCGACGACGTCGGCCACTTCGACGCCGGGCACTACGGCATCCCGCCGCGCCGCGCGAAGTCACTCGACCCGCAGCACCGGCTGCTGGTCGACCTCACGCGCGAAGCGCTGCAGGACGCCGGCTGGGAGGCCGGCGGCTTCGAGCGCGAAGACACGTCGGTGATCATGTCGCTGTCCGAGAGCGGCTACCGCGAGATGAGCACGCTTCACATCCGCCTGCGCCAGCTCGCGGGCGGCGAGTTCGGCCGGTCGGCGGGCGCCGAGCTGGCCGAGGCGGGCTCGGCCGTCGGCGGCCTGCACGCCACGGCCATGGCCGGGCTGCTGCTCAACATGGGCCCGAGCTCGATCAGCTCGGTGTTCGACCTGCACGGTGAGAGCTACGCGCTCGACGCCGCCTGCTCCGGCGGCCTCACGGCGGTGGCCAACGCGGTGTTCGCGCTGCGCGCCGGCCGCTGCCGCATCGCCGTGGCCGGTGGCGCGCAGCTGGTGCTCACACCGGACCTGCTGGTGGGGTTGTCCCGTATCGGCGCGGTTTCCCGCAGCGGCGAGTGCCGGCCGTTCGACAGCCGGGCCGACGGGTTCGTGCTGGGTGAAGGCGCCGGCGTGCTCGTGCTGCGCCCGCTGGCCGACGCGCAGGCCGCCGGCGACCGGATCTACGCGGTGATCCGCGGCGTCGGGTTGTCCAACGACGGCACGGTCAAGGGCGGCATGATGCCGCAGGAGTCGGGCCAGCTGCTGGCGCTGCGCCGTGCGTACCGCGACGCCGACGTGGACCCCGGCTCGGTCGGTTACCTGGAAGCACACGGCACGGCGACGTCGGTGGGCGACGACGTGGAGATCAACGCGCTGGGCGAGCTGCGCCGCGACGCGACCGCTCCCGCGTACCTCGGCGCGGCGAAGTCCGTGGTGGGGCATTCGCTGGGGACCGCGGGGATCGCCGGGCTGATCAAGTCGGTGCTGTCGGTCCACAAGGGACAGATCCTGCCGCAGCCGGACTTCGAACCGGCCCCGCACCTGGCGCTCGACGAGGCCCGACTGCGGGTGGCCGGCGAGGTAACGCCCTGGACCGCGGACGGCCCGCGGCGCGCCGGGGTGAGCGCGTTCGGCTTCGGCGGGACGAACGTGCACGTGGTGCTCGAGGAATCCCCTGCGGTGCCAGCGGTTTCCGCCGGCGGTTCGCAGTTGCTGCTGCTGACCGCTCGGGACCGGGCCGGCCTGGCCCGGCACGCGCGCGAGGTCGCGGAGGTGCTTTCGCGCGAGCCGTTGCCGCTGGCCGCGGTGGCGTCCACTTTGGCGCGTCGCACGTTGTTCGCCGAACGGCTCGCGGTGGTGGCCGACGACCTCCCTGACGCAGTGTCGAAGCTGGTGGCGGCGTCCGTCGCGCTGGAGTCGGGGACGACGGGGGAGCTGGCGCCGGCGACGTACGCCGGGGTTGTGGCGCCGGGCGCCGAGGTGCCCGCACCGGACCTGCCGTTGGTGGAGCTGGCCGCGCTGGCGGTGACCGGCGCCGGGCTGCGGCCGGTGATCGGCGGGACGCCGCCGTGCACGCTGCCGCCGAGCCCGCTCAGCCCGCGCAACCACTGGGTCGTCGACGAGGCGAAGCAGCTGAAGGCTCGGTCGTTGCCGCCGCTCAGTGGTTCGGCGGCGGCGGATCCCGTTGAGCCACCGGCGGTTCCGTCCTCGCGGGACGTGCTGGCCGTGGTGCTGGAGGAGGTCGCGCGCACGAGTGCGTTCCCGGTCGGCGACCTGTGTGCCGGGCACGCGCTGATCGACGATCTCGGGTTCGACTCCCTGATGCTGACGGAGCTGGAAGCCAACCTCCGTAAGCGCTTCCCCGGGCAGCGCTTCGAAATCGAGCAGGAGCGCGGGGTCACGGCCGGTGCGGTGGCGGGCCTCATCACGCCCGCCGTGGCGGTGCCCGTGCCACTGGCCTCGGAGACCGTCGCGTTCGACCCGGCCACCGCGTCGATCGACGACTTCCCCGAGGCCGCGGCGATCGACGCGCGGCTGCGGGAGTTCTCGGACCTCGGCGTGCCGAACCCGTACTTCCGCAAGCACCAGGGTCTGCTGACCAGCACCACCACCGTCGGCGGCCGGCAGTACCTGTCGTTCTCCAGCTACAACTACCTGGGCCTCTCCGGCCACCCCGCGGTGACGGCCGCGGTGCATGACGCCGTGGACCGCTACGGCACCTCGGTGTCAGGCAGCCGCCTCCTCGCGGGCGACCGCGACCTCACGCGTCAGCTGGAGACGGAGCTCGCGACGTTCTTGGGCACGGACGACTGCCTGGCGCTGGTGAGCGGCCACGCGACGAACGTGAGCGCCATCGGCCACCTCGTCGGCCCCGGCGACCTCATCGTCCACGACTCGCTCGCGCACGACAGCATCCTGCAGGGCTGCGCGCTTTCCGGTGCGACGCGCCGCCCGTTCCCGCACAACGACGTCGCGCAGCTCGAAGACATCCTGCGCCGCACCCGCGCGCGGTTCCGCCGCGTGCTGATCGTGGTCGAGGGCGCGTACAGCATGGACGGCGACCTCGCCGACCTGCCGGGCCTGATCGAGGTCAAGAAGCGCTACGGCGCCCTGCTGATGGTCGACGAGGCCCACAGCATCGGCACGGTCGGCGCCGGCGGCGCGGGCGTCGGCGAACACTTCGCCGTCGACCGGTCCGACGTCGACCTCTGGATGGGCACGCTGTCGAAGTCCCTCGCCGGCTGCGGCGGCTACCTGGCCGGCTCGTCGCGCACGGTCCGATGGCTGCGGTATTCCTTGCCGGGCTTCGTCTACAGCGTCGGCCTCACGCCCGCCAGCGCCGCCGCGTCCCTGGCCGCCCTGCGCGTCCTGCGCGCCGACCCCTCGCGGCTGGCCCGTCTCCGCTCGAACTCGGGGCTGTTCCTGCGCCTGGCCCAGGCGGCCGGCCTGCCCACCGGCTCGGCCTCCGCGACCCCCATCGTCCCCTGCGTCATCGGCGACTCGACCACGACGCTCCGCCTGGCCACCACCCTCTACGACCGCGGCATCATCGTCGACCCCATCCTCCACCCGGCCGTCGACGAATCCCAGACCCGCCTGCGCTTCTTCCTCACCAGCGACCACGAAGCGGGCCAGCTGGAGTACACGGTTTCGACGGTCGCGCGCGAGCTCACCCGCCTGCGGACGGAACGGGCCGGCTAGGGCAGCATCCGGTTCGTCACAGCCGATCCAAGAGGGTTTTCACGATGGTGGTGTAAGCCTCCGGGTGCGCGAAATCGGGCGGCGGCCCCGCCGTCACCATCGCGGTCCGCATCTGACCGTGGCTGATCCTGGTGACCACCAGGAAGGTGTTCTTGTACTGGTCCGCCTTTTCGGTGCAGTAGAACGCGTTGTCGCTGAGGTACTTCGGCTTTTACGCGCAGGACTCGGCCGAGATCTTGAGCGAGGCCTTCACCGACGTCTCGCCTGGCGAGGCGAAGACGAGCAGGTCGCCGGACTTCGTCTGGTGGCTGCTGGTGAAGATGTAGTCGCACGTGTACCAGGTGATGCCGTTGCTCTTGTCCGGCGCTTCTTCACTCGTGACCAACTCTTGGCTCACGAGGAACGCCCGCTTGTACTCGTCGATGTCCATGAACGGACACGCCGCACTCAGCTTCGCCGGCGACGCCGCCGGCACGAACGTCGACGCCGTCGACGGTGGCGCGCTGGTCTTCGTCGTCGCCTTCGTCGTGGCCGGCACGCTCACCGGGCTCGGCGTGGCAACGGGTTCCTTCGCCGCGGTGGCCGAACACCCCGCGGCAGCCGCCACCACAAAGGCGACGGCGATGAGTCTTCTGGGCAAAAGCATGCCCCGAATCCTGCCCGACCTTCGCGGAAATCCCGGCCGCGGAGATCCACCCGTGATGATCCGGTGGGTGTGGCCTGTATCGCTCGGATCAGGTCCGCGGAGAGGGCATTGGACCTAGAGCAGCATCCGCTCGATCCGGTCGATCGGCTTCTCCTCCGCAGCCGGCACCTTCGCCGGAGGAGCGGGAGCCGGGACCACGCCCATGCGTTCGGACAGCAGGTAGGCGATGATCTCCGCCTCCTGCTCCTGGGCGTCGTCGTAGGTGGCGCGCATCAGCATGTCGCGGACGATGTCCGGGTCGAGGTTGGGGAAGAGGGAGCGGGCGCTCTCGTCGTCGAGCAGGCCCGAGCCGCGGTGGCAGCAGATGATGTGACCGAGCTCGTGCAAGATGATGTGCTCCTGGTGGGCGCCGGTGGTGTTGGCGTCGAAGAAGATGAGGTCTTCTTGTTGCGCCGCGACCCACATGCCGCACGGGTGGGAGGCCGGCATGGGCATCGGCACGAGGGTGATCGGCCGTTCGCGGATGGTGCCCAGCCGTTCGCACAGGGTCGGGAGGTCGCAGCCCTCCGGCAGGTCCAGCTCGGCGATCCGCCGGGCGCCCTCCTCGCGCATCCGCTTGAGCTGGTCGCGACGCTCCTCCGCCATGCTCAGCCCGCCGCTTCGTCGCTGACCGGCGGCAGGCCCTGCATCTGGCGGTACTGGTCCATGATCGTGGTGATCGCCTGCAGGTTCTCCTCACGCATGCCCGCCGCGCGCATCGCGACCGCGCGCACGCCCGCCTGCCGCATCGCCTCGATGGCGGCCAGCTCGCTCAGGACGTCGCCCGCCACCTTCTCGTCGAAGAAGTACGCGACGGACACCCCGAAGAACTTCGCCAGCGCCGCCAGCAGCTCCTGCGACGGGTTGGTGCGCTTGCCCGACCGCAGCTGCGACAGGTACACCGAACCGACCTTCAGCTCCGGCGACTCGCGCTTCAGCTCGGTGGCCACCTCGGCGTTCGTCCAGTGCTTGCCCTGCGGGCGCACCGTGCGGAACAGATCGTCGAGCCTGGAGGCCAACGTCGGCCGAGTGTCATCACTCGAGTCACTGGACATGTCCGCCCCCTCCGGTCAGCGACTGATTGCTCTCAGCTAGGTCGACTATCCCAGATTAGCTGACAGTTGACAATCAGGGCTCCCCTACACAAGACTGTGCGCAGGGCGAATTAGCTGATAGTTAACTCGCCAACACAGGCTTAGCGGTAGGCGTTGCACTGCCGCGGGGCGGCGCTGGGGGTGTCGCTCCGCCGGTCCGCCGGCCGGGGCCCGGAGGCAGCCGGTTTCAGCGAACTGCCTCCGGGCCGGCGAGCTGCGCCCATTCGTCGGCCCAGCGCACCGCGCGCCGGTGGTCGAGCACGCGCCGGGCGATCCAGAACGCGCCGGCCAGCAGGCCGATCGCGCAGAGCCACGTGAAGGTGCCCACGAGCACGCCGTTGGTCACCGCGTCGGCGTGGGTGAGCGGGGCGGTCGTCTGCTTGCCGTTGTCGTCCAGCCAGATCGTGGCCTGCGAACCGGGGTTGCCGGCGCCCGCGGGCACCGTCACGACACCGGTCTGGGGCGAGCCGTTCGCCAGCCGCCAGCTGGCGGTCACGCGAGAGCTGTGGGCGATCGGGGCGCTGTCGCCCATCGACGCCGGCTTCGGCGCGGGCGCGAGCACGGTCGCGGTCACCTGATGGCGCGCGCGCAGCTGCGCGTCCGACGCCGCGGTCTCGTGGGAGACATCGGCTTTGCCGAGCATCACCACGAGCGGGAGCGCCAAGATCGCGATCAGCGCGGCCAGGCCGGCGAGGAGACCCTCGATCCGGTCGGAGCGCCGCACGAGCGGATTGCGCGCGAACCCCAGTCGTCGCAGGAAACGGGTGAAGAGAAGAGGTGGTCTGCCAGCCCGGGCCTTGTTCCGCATGAGCTCCATGGTCCTCTTACACGCCCGCGCGCGCTGTGTCCAGCACAACGTTTTCTTTGATTTTCATGGGAAAACGGTGTGTTCCTCAGCACGCTCAAGGTGGTCACCCCACTTGTGGGTGAACGCCGTCACTTCACGTCGCGATCGACTTGCCCGATGCTCGCCGCGCGTTGAATGCGAAGAGTCGAAACCGGTGTCAGTCCACGAGCCGGACGGTCGCCGTGGTGCTGTACGACTTTCGTCGCGTGATGCCGTGCTCGGCCACGATGCTCAGCTGGATCGACCGGTCCGCCGGGGCCCAGTAACCGGTGCGCACGAAGTACCCGTCCATCGTGCAGAGGCGGTTGGCGGTCTTGCGCGAGCTGATCGGCTCCCAGCCCCAGTGCCGTCCGCTCGCTTCCACTCCGTTGCGCCGGACGTACAGGCGCGGGTTGCCGACCTCGCGGCAGTACTCGGCGCCTTCGGCGATGTAGAGCACGCCGTCGACCTTGTAGAAGCGGTTGCCGTCGAGCAGGCTCACCTGACCCGACAGCGTCACGTTCACGCGGCCGCCGTCGTTTCCCTCCATCTCCCAGTCGACGCAGAATTCCTTCGCCGGAGCTTCGATCGACTGGGTCATGACCGCGTCCCCTTCGTGCGCTGTTTGGAGAAGATTCGATTAGAAGATAGGGAAGAATCACGAGGTCGGAAGGTTTTGGGAACGGTTTTCACCCGATAAGGCTCACGGCCTGACGGATTGTGTTCCACGCATGAATTGGCGGCATTTTTCAGCGCACCGGGTGATGGCGGACACGGGAAGTGAAATCGCATTACCCGGAACCGGTCATGTCCCACCGTTCGGCTGGGCGGTGTGGGTCTCGGTCGAGGCTCGCCGTGTCGGGAGCGTGAGCACTCACTATGACGGCTGTCATAGTGAGTCGATCAGGGAAACCGTGCTACCCATGGGTCATGACAGCTGTCATAACGATCGTCGAGCCGGCGACCGCCGGTGCCGTCGAGAGTCTCGTGCGAGCTTGCTCGCCGGAGAGCCTCGCGTGGCGCTTCACGCTGCCCGGGCGCCCGGCGCCGGACTGGATCCTGGTGCGCTACCGCGCGTTCCTGCTCGCCGGTGCCGCGCTCGTCGCGAAGGTCGGCGACGTCGCGGTCGGCTTGGTCAACCTCGTGCCGGAGGGCGAGTGCCGGGCCGAGCTCGGGGTGCTCGTGGCCGACGCCTGGCACCGCCGCGGGATCGCGAGCGCGCTCGTGCGCGAATTGGCCGACGACCCGCGCTGGGCCGGCTGGACGCTGCACGCCGCCGTCCAGGCCGGCAACGCGCCGGCGGAGGGCCTGCTGCGCGCCCACGGCTTCCGCCCGGTCCCGACGTTCGAGCGGGGCGAGAAGGAGTTCGAACGGGTCGTGCCGACTAGCATGACCAGCGTCATGAAGGAGGTCGTCGATGGCGGAGTCGGAGAGGCCGGCGCGGGACCGGATGGTGTTCAGCGCCGCGCAGCTGCTGCGGACGCAGGGCGTCGGCGGTACGGGCCTGCGGGACGTGGTGGCCCACGCGAACGCGCCGCGGGGGTCGCTGCAGCACTACTTCCCCGGGGGTAAGGAGCAGCTCGTCGCCGAAGCGGTCGCCTGGGCCGGCCGCTACGCCGCGCGCCGCGTGCGCCGCAACGCCGAATCGCTGGAAGACGCGACGCCGGGCAACCTCTTCGCCGCGATGGTCGAGCCGTGGCGCTCCGAATTCGCCGATCAGGGATTCGGGAACGGCTGCCCGATCGTCGCCACGGTCGCCGATTCCGCCGCACTGAGCGAAAAGCTGCGGGAGAGCGCGGCCGGCGCATTCGCCGAATGGCGTAAACCGCTCGTCGAAGCACTGGAGCAGATGGGCGTATCTCCCGCTCGCGCCGCTTCACTGGCCGTGCTGATGATCAGCTCGCTCGAAGGCGCGATCGTGCTCGCGCGCGCCGAACACGACGTCGCCCCGCTCGACTCGGTCGTCGAGGAGCTGCGGCCCCTGCTGGACGGCGCCGTGGACAAGCGCCGCCGCAAGCTCGCCTAGCGGCGGCCGAGCTTCGCGCGCAGGTTGGCGACCGTCGCGGGGTCGTGCAGCAGCTTCGCGAAGTGCTGCGACTCCACGTCCATCCGCCCGCGCACGCTGGTGTCCTCGGTGTCGCGCAGCAGCTCGCGGGTCAGCGCCAGCGACGAGGCCGGCTGCGCGGCCAACGCGGCCGTCCGGTCGGCGACTCGGGCCTCCAGCGCCGCCGCGTCGGGCAGCACCTCGTTCACGAGCCCCAGCCGGTGCGCCTCGGCGGCCGGCACGCGGTCGCCGAAGAGCAGCAGCTCGGCGGCGCGCTGCGGGCCGAGCAGACGCGGCAGCACGAAGCTGCTGCCGTACTCCGGCACGAGCCCCAGCGACGTGAACGGGAACTGCAGGTAGCTGCGCTCGGTCGCGTACACGAGGTCGCAGTGCAGCAGCAGCGTCGCGCCGATGCCGACGGCCGGGCCGTCGACGGCCGCGACCACCACCGCGCGCGTGGCCAGCAGGGCTTCCTGGAACCGCCGCACGGGTGTGTCGTCTCCGGCACCGGAGTCGTGCGCCAGGAAGTCGCCCAGGTCGTTGCCCGCGGTGAACGTGCCACCGGCGCCACCGAGGACGACGATCGGCCTGGCCGCGGTCTCCAGCGCTTCGGCCAGGGCCGAGTACATGGCCGTGGTCAGCGCGTTCCGCTTGTCCGGACGGTTGATCGTCACGCTGGTGACGGCTTCGCCGGCCACGACGTCGATGCTCATGCTCCGAGAGTTCCACAACGGAACTCAGCCGGTCAACGCCGTCTCAGCGAGGCTGCTCGCCCGCGCGCTGCCGGGGATGTCCACAGTGGACACCTTCCGCGCCTTGCGGCGGCCGGCAACCCTTCACCGACCCGGCCGCCCTCCACGACATCCGCGCGGTCTACGTGCGCGGCACGGCGGTCACAGCTCCGCCACCGCGCTGACCAGGCGGTCGACCTCGGCCGCCGTCGTATACGGCGCGATGCCCGCGCGGACGGCGCCCGTGTCGCCGAGGCCGAGGTGGCGGGAGCACTCGATGGCGTAGAAGCTCGCGGCCGGCGCGTTGACGTTGTGGCTCGCCAGGTGCTCGTACACGGCCTTGGGTTCGTGGCCCGTCACGGAGAACAGGACGGTCGGCGTGCGTTCGCGGCCGGGGGAGCCGTAGCGGACGACCTGGGGCAGCGCGGCGAGCCCGTCGTCGAGGCGCTGCAGCATCTCCTGCTCGTGCACTTCGAGCGCGGCCAGCGACGTGGCGAGCCGCTCGCGCCGGGTGCCCTCGGCCGGGACCAGGTTCGCGAGGAAGTCGATGGCCGCGGTGGTGCCCGCGAGCAGCTCGTAGGGGAGCGTGCCGAGCTCGAACCGCTCCGGCACGGCATCGCTGGACGGCACGAGCTTGTCCGGCCGCAGCGTCTCCAGCAGCTCGGGCGCGGCCGCGAGCAGGCCGAGGTGCGGGCCGAGGAACTTGTACGCGGAGCAGGCGTAGAAGTCGGCTCCGAGTGCTGCGATGTCCACGGTGGCGTGCGGCGTGAGGTGCACCCCGTCGACGTAGCTGAGCGCCCCGGCTTCGCGCGCCTTCGCCGTGATCGCCGCGACGTCCGGCCGCGTGCCCAGCAGATTGGACGCCGCCGTCACGGCCACCAGCCGCGTCTTGTCCGTCAGCAGCGACGTGATCGCCTCGACCGGCAGCTCACCCGTCGCCGGGTCGAAGTCGGCCCACCGCACGGTGACCCCGCGCGTGGCCGCTGCCTGCACCCACGGCCGGATGTTGGCGTCGTGGTCGAGCCGCGTGACCACGACCTCGTCCCCGGCTTCCCACGTCTTCGCCAGCGTGCGTGAGAAGTCGTACGTCACCTGGGTCATGCTGCGTCCGAAGACCACGCCTTCGGCCTTCGCGCCCAGCAGATCGGCCACTGCCTGGCGTGCTTCCCGCACGATCCCGTCGGCGCGCCGCTCGGCCGGCGTCACGGTGCCCCGGTTGGCGATCGCGGAGCAGAGGACTCCTGCCACGGCTTCCCCCACCACGTCCGGCACCTGCGAGCCCCCGGGCCCGTCGAAGTGCGCGGCGCCTTCGGAGAGGGCGGGGAAGTGCTTGCGGATCGCGTTCACGTCATAGGCCACGGAGCCCAGCATGCCGGAAGCGATCAGGCGGGTGCGAGATCGGCCGGGGATCTCGGCCGGAGCCCTGGTCGGAACGGCTTGGTCGACAGCTGAGACGACCGGTCATATAATTGGTGGATGCCACGTCCCAGCGTTCGTGAGGTGATCGTCGACACCGCGGTCACCGAGTTCCACCGCTACGGCTTCGCCGCGTGTTCCGTCGACACCATCACCCGGGCGGCCGGCGTGCCCAAGGGGTCGTTCTACAACCACTTCAAGAGCAAGGAAGACCTCGGCGCCGAAGTCGTCGCGCGCTACGCCGAGAGCTCCGGCTGGCGTGACGGCCACGGCGACCTCGGGCCGCTCGACACGTTGCGCGCGCGGTTCACCGTGATGCGCGACGTGCTGGTGGACAACGAGTTCACCCGCGGCTGCCTCATCGGCAACATGGGGTCCGAGCGCGCCGACCACAGTCCCGTCATCCGCAAGCAGGTCGGGGAGAGCCTCACGCACTGGTCGGACAGCATCACCGACTCCATCCGCCAGGCGCAGGCCGCCGGCGAGGTCAAGGGCGACAAGGACCCGGAGCTGCTCGGGCGGTTCGTGCTCGACGCGTGGGAGGGTGCGATCATCCGTACCAAGGTGGCCAAGAGCGTCGCCCCGCTGGACGACTTCTTCGACGTGGTGTTCGGCTCCCTGCTGTAGGAAGGTGCCCCCAGCGTGCTCGCCGACCTGGTGGACGAACTGCTCGCCCAGCCGCTCCCGTGGCCCATCGTCCAGGCCGGTGACCCGGTCCTGCGCACGGCCGCGGCGCCGTATGAAGGCGAGCTGAGCGAAGCCGCGCTCGCTGGGCTGATCGAGGGCATGAAGGAGACGATGCACGCGGCGCCCGGTGTCGGGCTGGCCGCGCCGCAGATCGGGCTCCCGCTGCAGCTCGCCGTGATCGAGGACTACGAGCGGCCGAACACGCCGCCGGAGGTGCTGGCGGCGCGGGGGATCGGGCCGTTGCCGTTCCGCGTGCTGGTGAACCCGCGGTACACGGCGCTGGGCGCCGAGCGGGTCGCGTTCTTCGAGGGGTGCCTGAGCGTGAACGGATGGCAAGCCGTGGTCGCGCGGCCATTGCGCGTCCGGCTCGAGGCGCAGGACGAGACGGGCGCGGCCGTCGACGAGGAGTTCGCCGGCTGGCCGGCGCGCATCGTCCAGCACGAGACCGACCACCTCGGCGGAGTGCTCTACCTCGACCGCGCGGAGCTGCGTTCGCTGTCGACGCACCAGGCCGTGGCGCAGCGGTGGGCGCAGCCGACGCCGGTCGACGCCGCGAAGGAACTGGGCTTCGACCTGCCCTGAAAAACCTGGGTGCCTGATTCGGGGGTCGGCGCTTGACAGTGACTAAGACGACCGGTCATATTCGTGACATGACAACTTACCGAGCTCTGGAAGTCACCGGAACCCGCCAGTTCGCGCTCAGCGAGCGGGAGCTCGTCGCGCCGTCGTTCGGGCAGGTCCGGGTCAAAGTGGAGTACTGCGGCGTCTGCCATTCCGACGTGCTCGCGGTGGACGGGCTGCGCGCCGACCCGGATGTGCCGCGGGTGCCCGGCCACGAGATCGTCGGGGTGATCGACGCCGTCGGCGAGGGGGTGCGGGCGTGGCACGTCGGCGAGCGCGTCGGCATCGGTTACCTGGGCGGGCAGGACGGCGAGTGCGAGTACTGCCGCCGCGGCGACTTCGTCAACTGCACCGACCAGCCGTGGACCGGCACGCACGTCGACGGCGGTTACGCCGAATACGCCTATGCCCGCGCCACCGGCCTCGTGCGCATCCCGAGTGGACTGTCCTCTTCGGACGCCGCGCCGTTGCTGTGTGCGGGAATCACCACGTACAGCGCGTTGAGCAAGCTGGACGCGCGACCCGGTTCGCTGGTCGCGGTGCAGGGGATCGGCGGGCTGGGCCATCTTGGTGTGCAGTACGCGAAGGCGCTGGGCTACCGCGTCGCCGCGATCGCGCGGGGAACGGACAAGGCCGACCTGGCCATGCGGCTCGGCGCGGACGAGTACCTCGACAGCACTGCCGCCGACCCCGGCGCGGAGCTGCAGAAGCTGGGCGGCGCGGCGGCGATCGTCGCGACGGCCTCGAGCGGCGCGTCCATGTCGCCGCTGGTCGCGGGGCTTGCGCCGCGCGGGCGGATGGTGGTCGTCGGCGCGGCGCCCGACCCGCTGTCGATCGGCACCGCGGACCTGATCTTCGGCACGCACACGGTGGCCGGCAGCCTCACCGGTTCGGCCATCGAGAACGAGGACGGCCTCGCCTTCGCCGAGGCCCGCGGCGTGCGGCCGATGAACGAGATCGTCCCGTGGACCGACGCCCCGAAGGCCTACGAGCGCATGATGTCGGGTCAGGCGCGCTTCCGGATCGTCCTCGACCTCGCGGCCTGAGCTTTTTGTCGGTGGCCGCTGCTAGCGTCCTCCCTTGTTCGAGTCCGACTGGGAGGGATCACATGGAATCGTTGCAGGACAAGGCAAAGGCGTTCAGAGAGCTGCACGCCCAGCCGATGCTGGTACTGCCGAACGCCTGGGACGCCGGCAGCGCGGCTGTCATCCAGCACGCCGGCGCACCGGCCATCGCCACCACGAGCGGCGGCGTCTCGTGGGCCCTCGGCCGCGGCGACGGCCAGAGTCTCACGCGCTCCGAGATGACGGCGGCCGTGCGGCAGATCACCCGCACCGTCTCGGTACCGGTGACGGCCGACATCGAAGGCGGCTACGGCCCGGACCCCGCCGACGTCGCCACCACCGTCGCCGAGGTCATCGACGCCGGCGCGGTCGGCGTCAACCTGGAGGACTCCCGGGCGGGCACGCTCTCGCTGTTCGCCCCGGACGTCCAGGCTGAGCGTCTGGCGGCGGCCCGCGCGGCTGCCGCCTCGGCGGGCCTGCCGGTGCTGTGGATCAACGCCCGCACCGACGTGTACCTCTTCGGCATCGGCGAGCCCGCGGGCCGCTTCGCCGACGTGCTCGCCCGCGCCCACGCCTACGCCGAGGCCGGCGTGGACAGCATCTTCGTGCCGGGCCTGGTGGACCTGGCCGTACTCCGCGAGCTCACGGCCGCCTCCCCGCTCCCCGTCGCCGCCATGGCCGGCCCGGGCGCTCCTTCCGTGGCAGACCTCGCGTCGGCCGGCGTCCGCCGCGTCACCGTCGGCACGGCCCTGGCCCAGGCCGCCTACGCCGCGGCCCTCCGCTCGACCCGGGAACTCCTCGACGCGGGCACCTACGCCGAGCTGGGCTCCGCCATGGACTTCGGCACGCTGAACGGCTTGTTCGCGTGACGGCCTTCGACTGCGCGGAGGTGGGTGCCGTGTAGCCCCGCGCTTCTGTCCTCACCCCTCTCGGGCGGCCGGGGACGATACTGAACCGCGTGGATCACGCGGGACCACCCGATGCCGATCCCGCGGGTTCGAACTGCGTGGATTTCGGGGGACTGGACCGTGTGGGCCGTGCGGGCCCGAATCGCCTGTACTCCGAGGGCCCTCACCCCGGAGGGTGCGACTCCGGGCCGTGTCGCCTACGGAGGACCTCACCGCGCGGATCAGGCGGTTTCGGACCGCGCGGATTCCGCGGGCGTGGGTCGCGCGGGCGTGGGTCGCGCGGGCCACGCGGGTTCGCGCCCCATGAATCACGAGGTGCCGAACCGCGCCGACCAGGCAGTCTTGGACCACGAGGATTCCGGGTGGACGGATCACGTGGATCTGGAAAGGCCGGCTCGCAGGGATCGTGTGGGTTTGGATCGCGCGGATTCCGAGGGGCGCGACCGCGCGGATCTCAGAGATGCGGACCGCGTGGATCCCGAGGAGCCGGGTCGCTCGGATCATGCGGGTTCGGACCGCGTGGACCACGAGGAATCGAGCAGCGTGGTTCGCCCGGCGCGGACCGACATGGATGACGCGGGGCTAACCGGCGTGGAATATCCCGCCGGGAACGCCGTCGTGGAACCCGGTCACCCGCGGCACCATGATCCCGGCCGACGATGGCTGTCGCCTCTGGGCGGATGCCGTTGGGAGGGTGAGTCGGTCGTTCTGCGTCGCCGGGGCCGTCCTGGATTTCCTCGCCCCACAGCGACAAACACCTACGCGGGCAGATAGTTGATCGGATGATCACCCGTCGCCCACAGGTACTGCACCGCGTAGGCCCGCCACGGCTGCCACGCCGCCGCATGGCGGGTCAGGGCGGAGGGCGACGTCGGCAGTTCCAAAGCAGCAGCAGCCAGCTTCACCCCCAGATCCGTGGGCACAAAAGCATCCGGATCACCCAGCGCTCGCATCGCGATGGTCTCCACCGTCCACGGCCCGAACCCCGGCAGCGCCGACAGCTCGGCGCGGGCGCGAGCCCAGTCACCGCCCGGCGAAAGGTCGAGGTCACCTGCGGCGAGAGCGGCGATGAGGCCCAGCAGCGTCCGGCGGCGGGACTGCGGCATCGCGAGCGTCGAAGGATCCAGGTCCACGAGGTCGGCCGGCGTGGGAAAGAGAAATCCGAGGCCGCCCTCGCGATCGTCGACGGGCGTGCCGTGGGCCGTGACCAGGCGGGCGGCGTGGGTGCGGGCCGCGGCGGTCGACACCTGCTGCCCCAGCACGGCCCGCATCGCGAACTCCTCCGGATCAGTCGTGCGCGGCACCCGGCGCCCCGGGTTCTTCGCGACCAACGGGGCCAGCGCCGGATCCGAGGAGAGCTGCGCGTCGACGGCGATGGGATCCGCGTCGAGGTCTAGGAGGCGGCGGCAGCGGCTGATGGCGGCCGACAGGTCACGCAGGTCGGTGAGGTTGAGGCGGCACGCGATGTGGTCGGGCGTCGGCGCCAGCGAAACGAGGCCGTGGCCGTGCGGCAGGCGCAGGGTGCGCCGGTACGCGCCGTCGCGCCATTCCTCGACACCCGGCACGGCCGTGGCCGCCAGGTGGCCGAAGAGGTTGTCCGGGCACAGCGGCGCGCGGAACGGCAGCCGCAACGACAGCGCCCCCGGCGAAGACGGCGCGCCGGACGCCCGCGCCCGCAGTTCGCTCGGCGTCAGGGCGAACACCTGCCGCACGGTGTCGTTGAACGTCCGGATGCTCGAGAACCCCGCGGCGTGCGCGATGTCGCCCATCGGCATGTCGGTGGTCTCGACCAGCAGCCGCGCCGTTTCCGCGCGCTGGGCCCGCGCGAGCGCCAGCGGCCCGGCGCCCAGCTCCGCGTGCACCTGGCGCTCGAGCTGCCGCACGCTGTACCCGAGCCGCGCCGCGAGCCCGCTCACGCCCTCGCGGTCGACCACCCCGTCGGCGATCAGCCGCATGGCGCGGGCGACCACGTCGGCGCGCTCGTTCCACAGCGGCGATCCCGGCGTGACGTCGGGCCGGCAGCGCTTGCACGCGCGGAACCCGGCCGTCTGCGCCGCCGCCGCGCTGCCGTAGAAGCGCATGTTCTCGACCTTCGGTGGCACGACCGGGCAGCTCGGGCGGCAGTAGATACCCGTGGTGACGACGGCGGTGAAGAACCACCCGTCGAACCGGGCGTCCTTCGACTGCACCGCGCGCACGCAGCGTTCGATGTCCTCGTACACCCCGCCAGTCTGCCCGGTGGCACCGACAGAACCTGGCGGGAATGCGACATCACCCCACCGAGCGTCACACTCGGCGAAGGTAATGCCTCACTTTTTCCCGATCACCGAAACACCATACCGGCTGGTCGGTGACGATCACCACTTCGGCGGTGTGCACCGAAGAGCAGTCGCTATAGTTTTTCGCACTGGCGGGAATTCTGGGGAAGTTCGCCATACGCGTCTGGGGACGTTCCCGCCTGTTCGAATCCGGTCCGTCGGCCGGGTTTTCTCCACCGAAAGGCGATTGAATGAAGAAGCACATTTCGCTGGTCCTCGGCATGCTCGTGGGCGCCGGCTCGATGCTCGCGCTGGCCCCGTCCGCCGGCGCGGCCGGGACCTGCGCGTCCGGGCACTTCTGCCTGTTCGAGGACGACGACTACAAGGGTCAGCACATCGAGTTCGCCTACCGCGCGGGCGCCATCGACCTGTCCAAGACCAAGTGGGCGGGCGGCAACGGCTTCG
This sequence comes from Amycolatopsis sp. NPDC001319, assembly GCF_042896185.1. Lineage (NCBI taxonomy): Bacteria > Bacillati > Actinomycetota > Actinomycetes > Pseudonocardiales > Pseudonocardiaceae > Amycolatopsis > Amycolatopsis sp. NPDC001319. Next base: position 234,422 of record NZ_JBIAWY010000004.1, read on the forward strand.
TCACCAACGGCGCCAGCTCGATGAAGAACAACACCAGCCACGTCGTGAAGCTGTACGACGCCGCCGACTGCGGCGGCAACCAGGGTTACGAGGCCAAGAAGAACTCGGTGGACACCGACTTCTCGAACAACAACTTCGACAACAAGGCCAGCTGCGCACTGTTCGTCTGATCTGAAAAAAAACCACAAATAGTGCCACCGGAAAACAATTCCGGTGGCACTATTTGTCGTCTCCGATGGTCACTCAGCGCTACCGCCGACAACCTTCCCCAGACTTCAGCTCGAATTCACCCCCGTGATCGTTCACGGCGCGCCGGGACCCGGATAACGTGCCCAGCGCGGGACGAACCACGCACGAACCGGCCCGTGTTGAGACGTGTCACCACCCGCTCCACCGGCGAAGAAGCGACTGGGGAAGCCGCCGACGGTGAGCACAACCACCGTGCCGCACCTGTGCGGCCGTCCGCCCTCCCGCGGGCACGACCGCCGGGACCGCACTGGATCGGAGCGACGTGGAAAACCCGACGCGACGCAAGTTCCTCACCGTCACGGGAGCCGCCGCCGCGCTGGCGCTCGCCGGCACCTTGCCCGGCATCATCGCTTCCGGCGCCACCACCGTGGACACCGACCGCGTGCCCGGCTACCCGTTCACGCTCGGCATCGCCTCGGGCGACCCGCTGCCCGACGCGGTGGTGATCTGGACGCGCCTGGCGCCGAAGCCGCTCGATCCGTTCGGCGGCATGAACGACCGCCCGGTGTCGGTGCGCTGGGAGGTCGCCGAGGATGAGCGGTTCCGCCGGGTCGTCCGCTCGGGCAACGCGCTCGCCCGGCGCGAGGAGTCCCACAGCGTGCACGTGGACGTCCGCGGGCTGCGGCCGTGGCGGCACTACTTCTACCGCTTCCACGTCGGCGGCCACACCAGCCCGGTCGGCCGCACCCGCACGTCGCCGACCGCGCACCAGTCGGTGCCCGCCGTCGCGCTGGCGTACGCGAGCTGCCAGGCCTGGTACGAGGGCTTCTACACCGCCTACCGCGACATGGCGGCGAAGGACCACGACGTCGTGTTCCACCTCGGCGACTACATCTACGAGTACGGCGTGGGCGCCGACGGCGGCCTGCGCAAGCAGGACATGGCCGTGGACTTCCAGCGCGAGACCACGACGCTCGACGACTACCGCGGCCGCTACGCCCTCTACAAGACCGACCCCGACCTGCAGGCCGCGCACGCCGCCGCGCCGTGGATCGTCACGATCGACGACCACGAGGTCGAGAACAACTGGGCCGGCGACATCTCCGAGAACAACGACCCCGTCGCGCAGTTCCTCGTGCGGCGCGCCAACGCGTTCCGCGCGTGGTGGGAGCACCAGCCCGTGCGCGTCTCGCAGCTGCCGACCGGGCCGGACATCCAGATGTACCGCCGCTTCCAGTACGGCGACCTGATCCGCTTCAACGTGCTGGACACCCGCCAGTACCGCGACGACCAGGCCGCGGGCGACGGCACCAAGGCCCCGAACCCGGACTCGCTCGACCCGAACCGCACGATCACCGGTGCGGCGCAGGAGAAGTGGCTGCTCGACGGCATGGCGCAGCACTCCGCGCGCTGGGAGGTGCTCGCGCACCAGACCGCGATCGCGCAGCTCGACACCGCCGCGGGCGCGCCCGTGCTCGTGCCGATGGACACGTGGGACGGCTACGTCGCCTCCCGCAAGCGCATCCTCGGCGGCGCGCAGGACCGCAAGGTGCGCAACCTGGTGAGCATCGCGGGCGACCTGCACCGCAGCGTCGCGTCGGAGCTTCGGCCCGACTACGCGGACCCGGCCTCGCCGGTCGTGGCGACGGAGTTCGTCGGCACCTCGATCACGTCGGGCCAGGACGGCATGGACCTCGACGCCGGCGGCCAGACCATCCTCGACGAGAACCCGCACGTCAAGTTCGGCAACTTCCAGCGCGGCTACGTGCGCTGCGAGGTCACCCCGCGCGAGTGGACCGCCGACTACCGCGTGGTCGACAAGGTCTCCATCCGCGACGGCAAGGTCACCACGCGCGCGAAGCTGACCGTCGAAGACCGCGTCCCCGCCATCCACGTCCACTGACAGGAGTTCCCCATGCAGCGACGTCACCTCGCGGTGGCCGCCGGCGCTGTCGTCGTGCTCGGCGTGGCACTCGCGAGCGCCGCGCAGAGCACCCCGGCCACGCCCGCTTTGCAGCTGACCGCCACGCCTGCGCAGATCCAGGTCGTCGGCCTGCCCTGCCTGCCGAGCGCCCTCACCGTCGGCATGACGAACAACGGCAAGGGCCCGGTGTACGCGGACATGGAGCTCTCCGCGCCTCGGCCGCTGTCCCTCGACCGGCGGGTGTTCTCGTCCTGGCTTCCCGTCGGCCAGCCGGTGTCGGTCCGGGTCGGCGTCACCGTGCCGCGCTCCGCCCGCCCCGGCCACTACACCGTGGACCTCTTCTCCGACCGCGCCCACTTGCCCGTCCCCGTCGACGTCCTTCCCTTACCTCCCAAGGGCCCCGGCGACAACCTCCTCCTCGGCGAACAAGCCACGCCCTCCTCGACCAACGGCAGCTTCTCCCCCTGCGGCGCCGTCGACGGCGATGCGAACGGCGACCACTGGTCCACCACCACCGGCTGGAACGACGGCACGAAGTCCGCGTTCCCGGACACCTACGCCGTGACCCTGCCCGCTGCTGCCGCGGTCAGCCGCGTCGTCACCGACACCCTGGACTCCACCAAGTACCCGGCCGCCAAGTACGGCCTCCGCGACTTCGACATCCAGGCCCACATCGCCGGCGCCTGGACCACGGTCGCCTCGGTGCGCGGCAACACCTCGGGCGCGGTGACGTCGACGTTCCCGGCTGTGCAGGCCGATGGGGTGCGGGTTGTGGCTTTGGATTCGAATGATCATGCTTATTCGCGGATCGTGGAGCTGGAGGCTTTCTCGAGCTGAGGGGTTTGAGGCGCTGGACCCGGCTCGGGTTCAGGCGGGGTGATTTCGCTCGGGTCGGGCTCCGCGAAGTCGGCGACACGGCTCGGCGAACTCGGGAAGTGCTGCCGGGACCGGCAAGTGCGGTGGTTACTTCGGCTACAGCTCCCGCACCCGGCTCAACCGGGCAGCGGACACAGTCGCGAGGGCCATCACCGCCGCACCCGTGATCAGGGTGGCGCGGAGACTCACGGAGCCGAGCAGCCCGCCGGGCGAGGGCGCCCAGGGGTTGCATGCCGTAGACGAGGAACCGCCATGTCGCAGTGGCGCGGGAGAGCAGGTCGGGCGCGATGAGGGTTTGACGCAGAGTCTGCTGGTTCACGCCGTACAGCGAGGGCCCCGCGCCGCGCAGCACCTGGCCGGCGACAGCGGGGACGGCCCCACCCCCGGCGATGACCAGACCAGCGGCGCTGGCGAGTGTCATGCCCGCCAGATAGGCGCGGCCGGGGCCGAGGCGGCGCGTGATCGGATGCGCGACGAGCGCGCCGAGCATGCCGGCGGCGCCGGCCACAGTCACGGTGAGACCGACGGCCGCGGGAGAGAACCCGAGTTCTCGCACCAGGTACAGCACCAGCACGGTGTTCTGCAGCTGCCCGGCGAATGCGCCGAGCGTTGCCGACAGCGTGACCACGCGCAGCACCGGATGCCCGAACACCGCGTGCAAGCCTTCGAGGACGTCCTTCACGAGGTGGTGCTCGCGCGCTGCACGCGGCGGGCGGGGTACCCGGATGCGCGCCTTGAGCAGGGCGGCCACGAGGAACGACGCTGCGTCGGCGACTATCGCGAACGGCGCGGTGAGCAATGCGACCAGCGCCCCACCCAGCGCGGACCCGGTGGTGGCGACCGTGGTGGTGCTCAGCATCAGTGCACTGTTGGCGGGCAGGAGTTCCTCGCGTGGCACCAGTGCTGGCGTGAATGATTGCGCCGCAACGGTTTCGAACAGGTTCGCGACGCCGGCGAGAAGCGCGACAACCAGCAGCTGCACCAAGGTCAGCACCCCGAACGCCGCGGCGACAGGGACCGAGCCGATGAGCACCAGTTGCCCGATGTCGGCTGTCACCAAAATCTGCCGGTACGGCAGACGGTCCACCCAAACACCGGCGGGCAGGCCTAGCAGGAAGTGTGGCAGGAGGGCCGCCGCGCCCAGGAGTCCCATGTAGATGGACGAAGCGTGCAGCGTCAGCACGGCCGCCAGCGGCAGCGCGACAGTGGTGACACTCGAACCCAGCAGCGACACCGAGTTGCCGACAAAGAGCCGGCGGAAGTCGGCGTGTCGTTGGAGGATGTGCCGCGCCACGCGGGCGAGATTACGCCGAATCGCGATGAAGCCGGATCACGTGGCCGAAACCCGTTCCCGCTCACGGCGAGCATCCACAACCCGCAACCCCGCCAACAGTCCCGTCAGGCCGCGGTGCCCGCGGGTGAAGATGGCGAACAGGCCGCTCACCACGATCCACACGCCGGTGAACGTCGAAGGCTGTGCGCTGGCCGTCGCGGCGCCCAGGGCGAGGAAATAGCCGCCCGACCCGAAGACGAACCGCACCACCATCTGCAGAGCCGAAGGCTTGTCATCGCCAGAATTCACCACCGTCAGCAGCACCGCGCGTTGTCCAGGTGTCGCGCCGTTGCCGGCCAGAGGGACCATCAACAGCAACATCAACGCGGGCAACCACTCGCCGAGAATCGCGTTCACGACGGGATTGCCCGGCCCGCGGAGGCTGTCCGGGTCGCGCAGGAGCTGGACGGCGACCACGGCGACGTTCAGCGCCACGCCGAGCAGCATCACCGCGATGAGGTCGAGCAGCATGCCGAACAGGCGACGTCCGCTGCGGACGGGGCGGGGGGCCTTGGCGTCGAGGCGTTCGTGGGGGCGGCCGAGGACCGGGGCGACCAGGGCGCCGACCGCGGCGCCGGCGGTGTTGGAGAGGAGGTCGCCCGTGTCGAAGAGGCGGTAGGGGCAGTCGACGAGGAACCAGACGCCCGTGAGCTGCGTGGTTTCGATGAAGAGCGAAACGAGGAACCCGCTGGCGATCGCGAAGGCCGGGCCCTTCCGGTAGAGGCGGCGCATGAACACGCCCCACGGCACGAACAACGCGACGTTGAACAGGACCTGCCGCAGCGCCGGGTTGCTGAGCAGTCCCGTGTGGAACTGTTGCATGTCCGAAATGAACTGCAGTGGGTTCACGACGGGGTGGCGCAGCGACTCGTGGCTCGCGCAGAAGGCGGCGTCGACCACGGGCGTCGGCACGAGCGTGTACGTGATCAACGCGCAGCAGTAGACGAGGAACCCCAACGCCGCGATCGCGCGTCCCGGGCCGAACTCGCCGCGGCGGCGGTAGCTGAGGACGGCGTAGGGCACCACCAGCACGAACGCCAGCCCGAAGCCGCCGAACAGGGCCAGCAACGTCGGCCCGCTCCACTGTGTCACTGACCCCTCCACCTCCGTAGGCGCGCCCGAGGGTAGCGATCTTCGCCGGGACCCACCGTTCGAGGGACACTGGCAGCGGTGCGTAATCTGCACGCGGAGGGCACGGAGAGAGGAGCCGTTCGTGGACGACGACATCGAGGACAACGCCGACACCGGCGTGCTCGACCCCGAAGACACCCTCGAGGACGGCGACCCGTACGACGAGGCCTACTCGCCGCCGGAGAAGCCGCTGGCTGTGCGCGAGTGGGGCATGACCGCCGCGGAGGAGCTCGCCGGCGAGAGCTGGGAGGGCCGCCTCGCGCGCGAGCTGCCGGACCTGGCGTACGACGACAGCGACGACCTCGGCGACACCACCGACACCGACGGCGAACTCCTCGACGACGAAGTCGGCGACGCCCGCGCGGGCCGCCTGGTCGCCCAAGACGCGGGCTTCGGCCCGGACACCGACGAAGAGCTCTACGCCTCCGACGCCGGCATCGACGGCGGCGCCGCGTCCGCCGAAGAGGCCGCCGTGCACATCGTCACGCCCCGCGACTGATCCGGGAGGTGACGGACCGGTCACGACGTGCTCGAGTCGGGTGTCGGCAGGTGGCCGGGGGTGACTTGCCGGGCTGACGTGGGCAGTCGCGAACGGTCCCTTCGCGACGTGCTCGGGTCGGTGACCGGTCTGGGCACGTGTTGGGGAAGTTTCGCGGGCTGATGTCACCGTCGCGAACGGCCTTTTCGAGACGCGCTCGGGTTGGTGACCGGCCTCGGCAGGTGGCCGGGTGTCTTCGTGGGCTCGTCTTGGCCGTCGCGAACGGCCGTCTCGCGACGTGCTTGCTGGGTGACCGGTTCCGGTACGTGTTCGGGGAGCTTTGGCGGGCTGATGTCACCGTCGCGAACGGCCCTTTCGAGACGCGCTCGGGTTGCTGATCCCGGTTAGGCGGGCGTCGGGGTGGTTCGCGGCTGGCTGCCGCCAAGGGGCCTTTCGTGACGGGTTCACGGTTGCTGGGTGGGTCTCGGCGGGTGGTTGGGGTGAGTTGTGGGCTCGCCTTGGCTGTCGTGAACGGTCTCTTCGCAACCGGTCGGATTGGCGAGTGGAGTTCCAGCAGTCGTCGCGCAGGCGGGCGTGACTCTGCGGAGTCGACGGCGTCGTGAAGGGACCGCTCGACCGGGCGGCGGCGGATGGCGGGCGCTTGCGGGGCGGCCGATCCGATCTTCACGAAGTGTCCGAAAGTCCCCACCGCGCTGCCCTTCACAGCTCCGTGGCCCAGATCGAGGCCGGGAGCAGGTAGGGGCGCAGGAGTGCGGTGAGCTCGGGATCCCCACGGTGGTGCAGGGCGTTTTCGGCCAGGCGGCGGGTGACGCCGGCCAGGAAGTCGGCGAGTTGGACGCGCGGGTCGGCGCGGGAGTCGACGAAGTGGATGTCGCGGGTGGGGCCGAGGAGGGTCGCGAGGCGTGCGGGGGTGAGGGAGGGCTGTTCGTCGTGGATGACGGTGGCGGGGTGCCAGTGGGCGACCGTGTCGACGAGGGCCGGCATCAGTGGGTCGAGTGGTGGTACCAGCGATGGGTCGGCGAGCAGCTGATCTCGTAGCTCGGTCAGGTGCTCGCGCGCCGGCGGCCGGTCGATCGGCGGGTCGAGTGACTCGGTCTGCTGCAGCGGTCGGACTTGCGGGTGCCCCGGGTGGTTTGGCTCGGGCCGTTGCTCCGGGTTGATCTGTGGGCGGGATGGCTCGCGCTGTTGGGGCGGTGGGACCTCGGTGTGCTCGGGGTGGTTTGGCTCGTGGCGTTGCCGCGGGTCGATCGGTGGGCGGAGTGACTCGGGCTGTTGCGGTGGCCGGATTTGCGGGTGGTCCGGGTGGTTCGGCTCGGGCCGTTGCTGCGGGTTGATCGGCAGGTGGGGCGACTCGGGCTGCTGCGCCGGTCGGATCTGAGGGTGCTCCGGGTCGTTTGACTGGCGTTGTTGCCAAGGCGCGACCAGCGGGGGCTCGATGCTGATCGATCCGCGCTGCCGTGCCGGTGAATGGGCGGCGGGCTGTGGCGCCGACGAGACAGCATTGGGTAGGGGATCGTCGCGCCGCGGCGCCGACGAAACGCCACTCGGCCGGGGACCACCGTGCAGCGGCACCTGGGCGAGCCAACCCAACACATCACGCTGAGCAAAGAACTCCGCAGGCGTCAGCCCCGGACCACGCCGCTGCGAGGTCCGCAGCAAAGCCGTGAACGACTGCAGGAACTCAACCCACCGCGGCCCATACAGTCGCAAACTCCCCAAATAAAGCGCCAGCGCCCGGGAGTCCGGGCGGCGGGCGAGGCAGTCCGGGTACGGCACTCGGTCGACGAGGAGGTCCACCACCTTTCCGGTGACGAACAGTGCCTTGTCCACCAGCACGACGCCGGCCCGGCCGACCAAGGGGCCCGACGGGCCCAGGAACCACACCAGCGCGGCCCGGTTCTTGGCGCGCAGCAGGTGGTTCGCCTTGTACTCCATAGCCGGCGAGCCGATCCGGTCCCGGAGCTCGCCGACGCAAGCCGCGGCTGCGTCGAGGCCCACCCGGACGCCGGCGTGCGCGAAGACGGCCGTGTTCGCCCCGATGAGGTTGACGCCCTCGGAGCCGGACTCGTCGCAGGCGATCGTCCCGGGCACCGGCAAGATCCTGCCAGGCCCGGCCGGCCGGCGCACGGGGTTTTCGCAAAACAACAGTCCACAAGGGACTCAGCCCAGCGTGAACGGGTCCCGTGTCCCTCCGGTCAGCTCGATCCAGACGGCCTTTTCCTCCAGGTACTCGTCCACGGCGTGGACCCCGTTCTCCCGGCCCAGGCCGGAGTTCTTGAAGCCCCCGAAGGGAACCGACGGGGAGACCACGCGGTAGGCGTTCACCCACACCGTCCCGGCGCGGATTCGCCCGGCGACCCGGTGGGCCCGGTGCACGTCCTTGGTCCACACCGCGCCGGCGAGGCCGTAGGGTGTGTCGTTGGCCAGTTTCACCGCCTCGTCCTCGTCGGTGAAGGTCAACGCGGCCAGGACGGGGCCGAACACCTCCTCGCGATACACCGTCGACTCGGGTGTGACGCCGGTCAGCACCGTCGGCTGCACGAACAGCCCGCCCAGGCCAGGATCCGCGCCGCCGCCGAACGCGACCGTCGCGCCTTCAGACCGCGCGGTTTCCAAGTACGACAACACCTTCTGATACTGCGGCTCGTTGGCCACCGGGCCCATCTCGGTCTCCGCCGCGGTCGGGTCGCCCAGCCGGATCGCGGCGGCGCGCCGGGCCACCAGCCGCACCAGTTCGTCGTGGACGTCGGCGTGCACGATCAGCCGCGACCCCGCCATGCACGTCTGCCCGGTGGCCGCGAAAACGCCCGCCACGATGCCGTTGGCGGCCGCCTCCAGATCCGCGTCGGGGAACACGACCTGAGGCGATTTCCCGCCCAGCTCCAAGGTCACCTTCACGAGGTTCTCCGCCGCTGCCCGTGCGACAGCCCGGCCCGTCGCCGTCGAGCCCGTGAACGCGACCTTGTCCACGCCGGGGTGGCCGGCCAGGGAGGCGCCCGTCTCGCGCGAAAGGCCCGTGACGACATTCACCACACCAGGCGGAAAACCGGCCTCCGTGACCAGCGCGGCGAAGCCCAGCGTCGACGTCGGCGCGTGCTCCGAAGGCTTCACCACCACGGTGCACCCGGCGGCCAGCGCCGGTGCCAGCTTCCAGGTCAGCAGCAACAACGGCGAGTTCCACGGAGTGATCGCCGCGACCACCCCGACCGGCTCGCGCTTCGTGTAAACGAGGTAGTTCGGGTTGGGCGACGGGATCTGCCGCCCCTCGATCTTGTCCGCCAGGCCGGCGAAGTAGTGGTACCAGCCGCCGAGGGCGGTGAGCTGGCCGAGCATCTCGCGCAGGAGCTTGCCGGAGTCGTTGACCTCGAGGCGGGCCAGCCGTTCGGCGTTCTCGCCGATCAGGTCACCCAGCCGGCGCAGCAGCGCGGCCCGGGTGAAGCCCGTGGCGGAGCTCCACTCGCCGTCGAGGGCGGCGCGGGCCGCGCGCACGGCGGCGTCGACGTCCTCGGGCCCGCCGTCGGGGAGCACGGCCCAGGTTTCGCCGGTGTAGGGGTTGCGGGATTCGAACGTCTTGCCGCTGATCGCGTCGACGGCGTGGCCGCCGATGAGCATCTTGAAGTGTTCGGGCATGGCCCACCTCTCCTCGGTCTCGCTTCGGACGGTACGTCCGCACCCGAGGAGGCACCAGACCCGCGGATTCAGCCGATCGGCGAAAGTGTCCACAAAGGACGCAAGGGGCGCCGTGGACCAGGGCCGCCGGGAGTGCGGTGAACGCACCGCACTCCCGGCGGCCGGGCGGTCGGGCGCCGGGGGCGGTGATCCCAGTGCACAGCCGCCGGCGTGGGCCGACCTGGTGAGAGGAGCAGGCTGGGAAGATCACTTCGAACGTAACCCACACCCCGGCGGGCCTGCCAGTACTGTTCCCCGATCGAGGCGGTGTGAACAATGCACGTGTGCTGTCCGATGCGAGCGGCAGGGAACCGAAGATGAGCCAGAACACCGACGCGCCCCTCGGCGCGCCGTGGGCACACCAGCAGCAAGAGGCGCTCCCGCAGGTCCCGGCCCCGCCGCCGGACCCGCAGGAGCCGCCGAAGCGCAAGCGCTCCCTGCGCGCCGTGCTGATCTCACTCGGACTGGTGGTGCTGCTGGCGCTCGTCGGCGTCGCGGTCGGGCACTACGCGTGGGGGCCGAAGACGCCGCCCGCGCCGGCGGCGGCCCCGGTGCGGGTGCAGGCGGCGTTCGACGTCGCGTCGGTGGTCGCGAAGGTGAGTCCCGCTGTGGTGGACATCGACGTGGAGCTCGGCCTCGAGGGCGGCGGCGCGGCGGGCACGGGCATCGTCCTGAGCGACGACGGCCTGGTGCTCACCAACAACCACGTGGTCGAGGGCGCCACCGCGATGCACGTCACCGACGTCGGCAACGGCCGCGGCTACGACGCCACGGTGCTGGGTTACGACCGCAGCCACGACATCGCCTTGCTCAAGCTGAAAGACGCGACCGGCCTGGTCACGGCCACCCTGGGCGAATCCGGCGCGGTCGAGATCGGCGACGGGGTGGTCGCCATCGGCAACGCGGGTGGCCTCGGCGGGCCGCCCAGCGCGTCGCCGGGCAAGGTCACGCGGCTCGGCCAGCAGGTCACCGCGGCCGACGAGGTCACCGGCGCCACCGAGACCCTCACCGGCCTGCTGCAGGTCGACGCCGACATCCAGTCGGGCGACTCCGGGGGACCGCTCGCCGACACCCAGGGCCGCGTGATCGGCGTCGACACGGCCGCGAACGCCGGGTACGTGTTCGACAAGGGCCTGCGCCCGCACGAGGGCTTCGCGATCCCCATCACGGAGGCCGCCGACATCGCGAAGCGCATCCTCGAGCGCAAGGCGTCCGACACCATCCACATCGGACCTAGCGCGTTCATCGGCCTCACCGTGGTCGACGGCGGCAACGGCACGGGCGCGCTCATCAAGTCCGTGGTCGCGGGCGGGCCGGCGGCCAAGCTGGGCCTGAAGGCCAACCTCCTCGTGGTGGGCATCGACGACAAACCGGTCACCTCGGCGACGGCACTGATCGCCCTCATGGACACCCACCACCCCGGCGACAAACTGCGGGTGACGGTCGCCGGGCAAGGCGGCAAAACGGCCACGGTGACGCTGGTCCCGGTGAGTGGTCCGATCGGCTGAGTGCGGCCGCCGGGGACCGGTCGGACGCCCGGGTCGCCCTTGTCACCGAGCGTGATGGCGAGGTCGGCGAGCGCGCCGAAACCGGGTCCGGCAGGGGACGAACGGGCACCGTCCGTGGCCGAAGGTGTCGGTTGCCCCCGGTGATGGCAATCGTCCGTTCAGGGGAAGGGTTGACTGTCGCGGGGTGCGAAGCGGCCACTGTGGGTGGTGGTCGCGGACGGAGCACCTCGTGTGGACGGCCTCGGGTGCTGTCCTACAGTTCTGCGCAGCAGGGCAAGGGTGATCTTGCCGGTTCGGGGAGGGTGGTCCGGAATGGCCGGGTTGAGGACTCGTCACCGCCAACAGGTGGCCGACGAGGCGCTCGTCCGCTCGTTGTTCGAGGAGCACGGAAAGGCGATGCTCGCCTACGCCACGAGACTCCTCAACGACCGCGCGGCCGCCGAAGACGTGGTGCAGGAGGCCCTGGTGCGCGCCTGGCGCAACCCGGACAGCCTCGTCAACGGCAAGGGCTCCGTGCGCGGCTGGCTGCTGACCGTCGTCCGCAACCTGGTGATCGACAAGGTCCGCGCGCGGGACGCACGCCCCGCGGAGGTCGCGGAGTCGCCCACGACCGGTCCGGTCGAGCACGACCACGCCGACCACGTCGTGGACTCGATGGTGGTCCTGTCGGCGCTCGAAGGCCTCTCGCCCGAGCACCGCGAAGTCCTGGAACAGATGTACCTGCACGGCCGGACGGTGACCGAGGCCGCCGAGCAGCTGGGAATCCCGGCGGGCACGGTGAAATCCCGGTCGTACTACGGTCTACGGGCATTGCGGGAGAAGTTCGCGGATCAGCGGGTGGGGGCGGCGTAGATGAGCGGGTTCAGCGAGTTCCCCGAGCACGCGGACCTCGCCGGCTACGTCGCCGGTGACGTCTCCGCGGAGGAGAAGCAGACGATCGAGGCGCACCTCGCCGGCTGCGCGGACTGCCGCGCGGAGGTCGAGTCGCTGCGCGAGATGCAGGAGTTCCTGGGCGAAGTGCCGCCCGAGGCGCTGCTCGACGGCCCGCCCGAGGGCGGCGACCTGCTGCTGCAGCGCACGCTGCGCCAGGTCCGTTCGGAAGCGCGCAGCTCCGCCGGCCGGGGCCGGTTCCTGGCCGCGACGGCCGCCGTCGTGGTTGCCGCCGCGGCGATGGGCGTCGGTGTCGTAGTGGGCAAGGCGGGGTCGCCCGCGGGCCCGGCCGTCGCCGTTCCGCCGCCGCCCGCACCCGTGCCGACGACCGCGTCCAGCACCGTGCCCGGCACGAAGTTCCTCAGCGGCACCTCGGGCGAAACGCGGCTCACCGCGAGCATCGTCCCGGCCGCCGGCTGGGTTCGCGTCGAGGCAGCCGTGACGGGCATTCCGGCGGGGGAGAAGTGCCGCCTGATCGTCGTCAGCAAGAACGGCGACCGCGAAATCGCCGGCGGCTGGCTCGTGTCCCCGAAGGCGGTCCACGACGGTGCGGACCTCAACGGTTCCGCCCTCGTCGACCCCGCTCAGGTCGCTTCGATCGTGGTCGAGAATACCGAGGGCCACCAGTTCGTGGAAGCGAACGTCTGACCTTCGGGCGCTTCCTGCCCCGGCCCGTGGTGTGTTCGGGCAAACCGGGAGCGGGGGGGGTCCACTTCGGACGGTCCCGCGGCGGCCGGCGCGCAGGTGCGCCGGCCGCCGACGGGAACGCCGCCGCCCTAGTTGCGGTACCGGAACAGGATCCGCCCCCGGCTCAGGTCGTACGGGCTCAGCTCCACCAGGACCCGGTCGTACGGCACGATCTAGATGAAGTTCTTCCTGATCTTGCCGCTGATGTGGGCGAGCACGTGGTGCCCGTTGGACAGCTCGACCTTGAACCGGGCGTCGCGCAGGCACTCCACCACGGTTCCCTCGACTTCGATCCCGCCCTTACCGGCCATGGCGCACCAGCTCCAGGGTGCTGTTGCTCCGCCGGGCGCCGAGGCCCTCGAACAACGCCGTCGCCGCTTCGTTGGCCTCGTTCACCTCGGCCGACGCCGTCTCGATCCCCGCCCGGTGCAGAACGCCGAGTGAATGGACGAGCAGCGCACGGGCGATGCCGCGGCGTCGCCGGGAGGTACGGACGGCGACCAGCCCGATGCGGGGCAGGCGCGTCAGCTGGACCACCCGGATCAGGCCCACGTACTCGCCGTTTTCGGCTGCCACGGCGTACTTCGTCGGGTCGACGATCGTGTCGCCGGGCCGGACCAGCACCTCGGCCGGCATCTCGTGCCAGCCGACGGCCGCTTCGACCTCGGCCCGGACGACGCGGTCCAGCTCCCGCAGCGGGCCTTCTCCGGCGGCGCCCGCGGGGACGAGGGTGACGCCCGGTGGTGGCAGGGCCGGGCCGGTGACGCGCGTGGGCACGACGTACTCCCACTCGCGCCGCCGGATCGTCAAGCCGGCTTCGCGCCAGGCGGCCAGCAGTTCGTGGTCGGTTTCGTCGACCACCGTGTGGAGCGGTTGGGGCAGGGTCGCGAGCATCGCGCCGACGAGCTGGTCGAAAACGGAGCGGTGCCAGGCGTCGACGCTGAGGAAGACCCGGCCGTCGGGGCGCGTGGTCGCCTCGGCGCGGCCGGTGACGCGGTCGTCGTCCAGCGCGTGCCACAGCCGGGGCGCGACGCGCGTGATCTCCACCGCGGGTTCGCCCGCGGTGAAACGCAGAGTGTTCATGGTGGTCACCTTTCGGGAGTGCCTGATCAAGGCGCTCCCGGCAACCCCTACGTCAGTCGCCCGACCGTGACGACGAGGGGAGCACCCACATCGAAACAGCGTTCATGGGTCTCACCTCCCGGCGTCGAGTCACGGTCCCCGGAACGATAGCGGCAGGACGGCGGCGTGCCTACTGAATTTCGTGCGCCTAGCCGAACCTGGTGGTGAGCCAGGTGCGGGCGTGCTGCCAGGGTTCGTCGGCGGGCTCGATCACGCGGAAGTGGTCCACGCCGGCGAGCGCGGTGAAGGTGACGTCGTCGCCGGCGGCGCGGGCGGCCTCGACGTAGACGCGGCTGTGGTCGATCGGGACGCGGACGTCGGCGTCGCCGTGGACGATCAGCTGGGGCACGCCGATCGGCAGGCGCGTGAGGGGCGAGGCGGCCGGGTCCGGGGACGGCAGGAACAGGCTCGCGGCGCCCTCGCCGAGGCCTTCGGCGGCGCTGCGGGGGACGTCGGTGATCGGGGCGAGGCCGATGACGGCGGACGGTTTCACGGACGCGGCGGCGAGGAGCGCGAGGTGGCCCCCGGCGGAGTGGCCGACCGCGATCGTCGGCAGGTTCTCCGCGACGGGGACGGCGGCCATGGCGGCGAGGACGTCGTCGAGGGTCTCGGGCCAGCCGCCGGTGTCGCCGTCGATGCGGCGGTACTCGAGGTTCGCGACGAGCCAGCCGGCGGCGACGAGGTCGGCGGCGAGCGCGTCCATCAGGTGCAGGTCGCGCTGGGCGCGCCACCAGCCGCCGTGGAGCAGGAAAGCCGTGCCGCGCGCGGGGTTGTCGCCGTGCAGCTCGACGAACTGGCTGGGTTCGGCGCCGTAGCGGATCGTCCTCATTCCTTCATTACACCAGGGATGAGGTTCACTTCAGCAGCTCGTGGACCTTCGCGAGCCCCTCGTACGAAGCGCGGTACGCCTCGTACAGCCGCGTCAGGTCCGTCTGCGGCTCGAACACGCGCTCCACGGCGACGGTCGCGGCGGCCGCCGTTTCGACGTCCGGCTGCAGGCCCACGCCGACGGCACCCAGCAGCGCGGCCCCGAGCGCGGCGCTGTCGTGCACGCGGAGGCGCTCGACGGGACGGCCGAGGACGTCGGCGTGCAGCTGGGTCCACAGGTCGCTGCGCGCGCCGCCGCCGGAGAAGCTCAGCGACGGCAGCCGGAAACCGCACGCCTGCTCCACCTTCTCCAGCACGTGCCGCGCGGAGAACGCGACGCCCGTCAGCACCGCGCGCGAGAGGTCCGCTCGCGTCGCCGACGAGCTCAGACCGAGGAAGCTGCCCCGCACGTCGGCGTCCCACAGCGGTGCGCGTTCGCCCTGCAGGTACGGGGTGAACACGATCCCGGCCTCGCCGTCGGCCGGTGTGGCGAACACGTCGGGCACCGTCTGTCCCGACGCCTGGGCCCACCACCTCACGGCCTCGCCCGCGGCCTGCGTCGGACCGGCGTGGACGAAGAGGTCGCCGCGCGGCGGGAACGTCACGATGCCCTTCTGGGCGGTGCCCTGATTGGACGCGCCCGCGACGACCAGCGACGTGCCGCACGAGATCATGCCGCGGCCCGGCTCCGTCGTGCGCGTCCCGAAAACCGCGCCGAACGCGTCCATGGTCCCCACGACGACGGGCGCGCCGTTGAGGTGTTTCGCCGGCCCCAGCGGCGTTTCTGGCTCGAGGAGCTCCGGCAGCCGCTCACCCAGCCCGTCGACGAGCGCGACGGCCTCCGGCAGATAGCCCTGGGCGCCCGCAATCCGGACGCCGGACAGCTTGTCCGTCGCGACGCGCCCGGTGAGCCGCGCGCCGATGAAGTCCTTGGGGCTCAGGATCCACCTCGCCCGCGCCCACTTGTCCGGCTCTTGCTCGGCGAACCACGCCGCCCTCGCCCCGACGAACGACGCGTCCAGCGCCACCGGCCCGCCCCAGATCCGCACCTTGTCCTCGGCGGTGAAGCGCGCGTCCAGTTCCCGGGCTATTGCCGCGCACCGCTGGTCCTGCCAGATCAGGGCTGGTGTCAGCGGGGTGAGGTCTTCTTCTGCCAGCAGATGGGTGTTGACCTGGCTGACGATCCCGGCGCCGCTGATGACGACGTCCGGCAGCTCGGCGAGGACGGCGCCGATCGCGGTGACGGTGGCGCGCCACCAGTCCTCGGGATCCTGCTCCGCCCAGCCGGGGCGCGGCCGGGTGATCGGGTAGGCGCCGCTGCGGACGGCGCGCGCCCGGCCGTCGAGGCCGAACGCGGCGACCTTCACAGCGGTGGTGCCGATGTCGATGCCCAGGACCACCTGGTTGTCGTTCATGGGAGAGATGTATCAAATCCCGCTACGGTCGCGGGGTGACGACACCCGCCGAAGCCTTCATGGCCGCGTACCACGACCGGAAACCCCATGTGATGTCCGATCTGATCGATTCGTGCCGGGTGATCGGTGACGGGCGGACGAGTTACGAGGTCCTCGCCGCGCGGGTGTCCGGCAAACGGCGCGTGCTCGACCTCGGCTGCGGCGACGGTTCGCTGCTGGCCGCGATCGACGGCGCGGAAGCCTTGGCGGGCGTGGACCTGTCCGCGGCGCACCTCGACGTGGCGCGGGCCCGGCCGGAACTCGCGCAAGCCGACCTGCGGCAGGCGCGGGTGCAGGAGTTGCCGTTCGCCGACGGTTCGTTCGACGCCGTCGTGTCGCACATGGTGCTGATGCTGCTCCCGGACGCCGACACGGCCATCGCCGAAGCGGCACGCGTGCTGGCGCCGGGCGGCGTGTTCGCCGCGGCCATCAGCGGCGGCGTCACGGGGGCGCTGAAGGTGTTCATCGAGCTGGCGAACCCCCTGTTCGACGAGGTTCCCGCAGAACGTCGCGTCCGCCTGGGCAACCCACGCGTCCGGCGGCGCGACGGCCTCGACGAGCTGCTCGGCGCCGCCGGCTTCGAGCCCGCCTCGTGGGACCCGATCGACCTCGACTTCGGCGGCCCCGAGGCGGACGTCTGGGCGCGCTGCTGCGAGACGTTCTACCCGGTGGACACCCTCGACGCCGCGCAGCTGAAGCGGCTCGAATCGGCGTTCCGGGAGGAAACCCGCGATCTTGTGGAGGACGGTCGATTGCCTGCAGGGATGACCATGCGAATCGTCGAAACGAGGCTGCGGGCCGATCTGCCGCGATAACGTCGGGGCGCCGGAGGGGCGCTGGCCGCGGAAGCTGCTCGGCGTGCGGCGATCCGCAAGTCGTTCCGCAGGCCGCGATCTGTCTCGACGTTGGTGGGCCCGAAGCCCACAGCCAGGCTCGATAACCGCCGCCTCGCGAAGAACGAGCGATTGCGCGCAGAGCTGAACCTGCGAAACGTCCAAACACGCCAACACCCGGCGCAGCCGCGATAACGTCGGGGACATGACGACGCCGGGGGAGCTGTGGCTGCGGGAGTACCACGACCGCAAGCCGGATTCGCAGTCGGTGCTGATCGGGGCCGGGCGGGTGGAGGGGGATGGGCGGACGAGTTACGACGTGTTCGCCGGGCGGGTCGGGAAGGCGCGCAGCGTGCTGGATCTCGGGTGTGGTGATGGGGCGTTGCTGGCGACGTTCGCGAGGCAGGGAGCCGAAAACCTGGCCGGCATCGACCTGTCCGCGGGGGGAGCTGGAGTTGGCGCGAAAGCGGCCGGAGCTGAAGGCCGCGCGGCTGGAGCAAGGGCGGGCGCAGGAGCTGCCCTTCGCGGACAAGACGTTCGATGCCGTGGTGTCGCACATGACGTTGATGTTGATGGTCGACGTCGAGCGGGTGGCGGCGGAGGCGGCGCGGGTGCTGGAGCCGCGTGGGGTGTTCGCGGCGGTGGTGGGTGGGGGTGGCGCCATCGGGGCCACGGCGGTGTTCTTCGAGCTCGCCAAGCCGAGGTTCGACGCGGTGCCCGAAGAGCGCAAACCACCTATCGACGGGGACCGGCGGACGCGCACTGCCGAGGGGTTCGACGAGTTCCTCGGGCCGGTGGGGTTCGAACCTGTTGCGTGGGAACAGATCGTGGTCGATTTCGGGGCGCGGCCGGAGCAGGTGTGGGTCACGTGCTGCGAGACGCTCTACCCCGCCTCGACGCTGGACGACACGCAGCTCGCCGAACTGCGCGCCGAGTTCGCCGGGGCGACGCGTGGGCTGCTGACCGCCGACGGGATCCTGCCCGCGGCCGTGCGGCTCGACATCGCGCGAACGCGCCTGGCGGAGTGACGATCCGCGCTAACGTCTCGCCATGACGTCCGCCGAGGAGTTCCTGCGCAGCTACCACGACGCCCGCCCGGACGCCGCGTCCGAGCTGGCCGGGCGCGGCCGCGTGACGGGCGACGGCAGGACCGTGTACGAGGTGTTCGCCGACCGCGTCGCCACGGCCAAGTCAGTGCTCGACCTCGGCTGCGGGGACGGCGCGCTGCTCGCCGAGCTCGGCCGCCGCGGGGTGGCGAAGCTGGCGGGGGTGGACCTTTCGCCCGGGCAGCTGGCCTCGGCCGGCCGCAGGCCCGAGCTGGCGGAGGCCGACTTGCGCGAGGGGCGGGCGCAGGAGCTGCCCTTCGCGGACAAGACGTTCGACACCGTGGTGTCCTTCATGGCGTTGATGCTCATGGCCGACGTCGAGCAGGTCGTCGCCGAGGCCGCGCGGGTGCTGGCCCCGGGCGGCACGCTCGCGATCGGCGTCGGCGGTGGCGGGCGGGAGGCGATGGAGATCTTCCTCAAGGTCGCGCGGCCGCTGTTCGCCGTCGTGCCCGAGGAACGCCGGGTGCCGGCGGCCGGCGACCCCCGGACCCGCACGCGTGAAGGTCTGGACGAGCTGCTCACCCCCGCCGGCTTCGAACCCGTCGAGTGGGACCGGATGGTCGTCGACTTCGGCGGCACACCCGAGGAGGTCTGGCAGACCTGCCACGACACCTACTACCAGATGGCCACCCTCGACGACACGCACCGCAAGGGCCTGCGCACCGCGTTCACCGTGGCGACGCGCAACCTGGTGACGCCCGAGGGCCGGCTGGCGGCATCCGCGTGCATCGACGTGGCGGTCACCCGGCTGAGGTGACAGTGCCGAACCACCGCGTCAGCGCCTTCTCCAACCCGCCCACGTCCGGCCGGGCGTCGGAGGAAGCCCAGGCGACGTAGCCGTCCGGGCGGATCAGCAACGCGGTCGCGTCGACGCCCGTCGCATCGGTGACCGGGTCCACCCGGTCCGCCCACGCGGCGGCGGCCGAAGAAACCGAGCCGTCCGAGGTCAGGTCGACGAGAACCGGTCGCGCCGCACGATAAGCCGCCGCGACGCCGTCGGAAGAAAGGTCCGGCGCCCACCGGCCGACGAGCGGGTGCGGGTCGTCGCCGTAGCGGATGTCCGCGCCCGACAACAGGTCCGCGAGGTGCTGCGTCACGTCCTGGTGCCCGAGCAGCTCCCCGAACAGCTCGCGCAACGCCGTGACCTCCGGGCCCGGCGCGGTCAGCGCACCCTGCGCCTGCGTCTGCATCACGACGCGCCGGCTGACCGGCCGCCGCTCGGCGTCGTAGGTGTCGAGCAGGTCGGCCGGCGCCCAGCCGCGCACCTCGGCGGCGAGCTTCCACGCCAGGTTGACGGCGTCCTGCAGCCCCAGGTTCAGTCCCGGTCCGCCGATCGCCGAGTGCACGTGGGCGGCGTCGCCGACGAGCAGCACGCGCCCGACGCGGAACTTCTCCGCCAGGCGCGTGTTTCCGCTGGACACCCGGCGCAGCTGGTGCGGCCCGGGGCCGGAAGGCGCGTCCAGCGGCAAGTCGACGCCGAGCACCCGCCGCACGCTTTCGCGCACCTCGTCGAGCGTGGGCGGCACGTCATCGGGCACCTGCGGCCGGCCGCGTTCGGACGAAGCCACCAGCGGTGCGGCGTTCGGGAACGGCGCGAACACGAACAGCCCCGTCTCCGTGCGGAAGTGCCGGAACGGCGGCACCGCGCCGACGCCGTCGAGCCGCAGCCCGCCCGTCGCCGGGTCGCGCACGGAGTCGGGCACGCTTACGTGTGCGGTATACGAAACCGTGTCTTCCCTGGTGACGCCGGGAAAATCGATGCCGGCGAGCTTGCGCACGGTGCTGCGCCCGCCGTCCGCGCCCACCAGGAACCGGGTGTCCACAGTGTACTCACCATCGGGGCCGGAAACAGTGACGTGCACCGAGTCGTCCTGCTCGAACCCGAGCACCTCGTGCGCCCGCCGGATTTCCACGCCCAGCGCCAGAGCCCTCTCCTCCAACGCGCGTTCCAGTTCGCGCTGCTGAATCGGCAGCAGGTACACGGGGTTGACGGGCAACCGGGCCAGATCGAGCGGAAACGCGCCGAACATGTAGTGCGGCGCGGGCGCGGGTTCGGCCTGGCCGGTGAGCCCTTCGTACAGGCCACGGCGGTGCAGCAGCCGCACGACCTGGCCGACGAGGCCGTTGGCGCGCTGTTCTTCGCTGCGTTCGGTGAGGCGTTCCAGGACGACCGGCCGGACGCCGGCCAAGCTCAGTTCGCACGCCAGCATGAGCCCGTTGGGCCCACCACCGGCGATCACGACATCGGTCGCGGGCATGGTTTCTCCTTGACAGAAGAGGAAAAGCCGGAAAATCAGGGAAGTTCGACGGTCACCGCGCCGAAGGCCGCGCGCAGCACCGAGCTGAAGGAAACGGGTGGATCGGCGCGCAGCCAGTGCACCATGGCCGCGCGGATGGCCCCGCCGGCGGCGGTGGCGACGAGCACGGGGTAGAGGTCGTGGTCGGCGTCGGTGCCGGTGCGGTCCGCGATCGCCTGGGCGAGCGCGATTTCGGCGGCGACGTTGGCTTTCTGGAACTCGCCCTGCAGGGCGGGTTCGGCGATCATCAGCTGCACGCCCTGTGTCCACAGTGGATCCGGAGTGGACTCGGCGCGGTCGGCCTCGAACCGGGCGAGCGCGGCTTCGGCGATGGCGTCCCAGAGCGGCTCGTCGGCCGGCCGCGCGCGCAGCAGGTCGGCGATGCCCTGGGCGCGGTCGTGGTGCCGGGCCGCGATGGCCTCGGCCTTGCTGGAGAAGTAGTTGTTCACGGTGCGCGGCGAAACGCCGGCCTCGGTGGCGATGTCCTCGATGGTCACGTGCGCCAGACCGCGTTCGACGGCGAGCCGGATCGCGGCCCAGGAGATCGCGGCGCGCGTCTCCAGTCGGCGCCGTTCACGCAGGCTCGGCCGTTCGGTCATGCCCCCAAGGTAGCGCAAACTTGCGCATCACGCAAAGTCTGCGTGATGCGCAAGTTCGATGGATACAAGAAAGCCCAGGGCCACGTGACCCTGGGCTTTCCGGAACTCAGTCCTTGACGCCCTTCACGGCGTCCTTGACCTTGTCGGCGGCTTGCTTCAAGTTGCTCTTGCCCTGCTCTGCCTTGCCTTCGGCCTGCCACTGCTCGTTGCCGGTGGCGTCGCCGACGGCCTCCTTGGCTCGGCCCTTGAGCTCTTCCGCCTTGTTCTCGGCCTTGTCGGTCATGGTGTCGCCTCCCTTGCTCATTCGCTGGCACTCACCGGCTACCCGGTGGGCGGGAGGCCAAACACCGAGACTCAGGCGTTGCGAAGGGTGGCGAGCGCCTTGCTCCACGCCTCGACCTGGTCGAGGGTCGTGTTGAGGTAGCCGGTGTGCATCTCGGCCGGCTTGAAGGTCGACATGTTCTCGAAGTCGGTGAACAGCGACAGCGCGACCTGGCTCGTCACGTGGGCGACCTGCAGGTTGCTCAGCACGAGGCGCAGCTGCTCCACCGCGCGGACGGCGCCGACGGAGCCGTAGCCGACGAAGCCGGCGGCCTTGTTGTTCCACTCGGCACCCAGGAAGTCGATGGCGTTCTTCAGCGGGCCCGGGATGGCGTGGTTGTACTCCGCGGTCACGAAGACGTAGCCGTCGAACTCGGCGATCTTCTCGGCCCAGCGCTTGGTGTGCTCCTGCGCGTACTGGCCCATGGCCGGCGGCAGCGGCTCGTCGAGGTGCGGGAGCTCGTAGTCGAGGAGGTCGAGGAGCTCGTACTCCGCGGTGCCACGCTGCTTCGCGATGTCGAGGGCCCACTTCGCCACGGCTTCGCCGTTGCGGCCCGGACGGGTGCTGCCGAGGATGATCGCAATCTTGGTCATGTCCGACTTTCCTGGTTCGAGGGGACGGTCATCGGTTCAGTTGCGCTGGTCAGGGCTTGATCCAGAAGTGTTCGATGACGCGTCCGCAATTTAGTCTCCGCTCTGCGGACGTGTCAACAAACCGGGTGCGAGGGTCATTCCCACGGCCGGGTGAATCGGCAGTACCTTGTGCGTGCCGTCGCCCACTCCCAGGAGCGAATCGTGACCACTTCACAGGACAGCTATCCGCTCGTGATCAGGGGCGGACGGGTGCTCGACCCGGAGAGCGGTTTCGACGCGGTGGCCGACGTCGGAATCACCGGCGGCACCGTGAGTGTGGTATCCGCAACACCGCTGCAGGGCGCGCAGACGATCGACGCGACCGGCCTCGTCGTCGCCCCGGGGTTCGTGGATCTGCACAGCCACGGCCAGGCGATTCCCGAGCAGCGGCTGCAGGCGCTCGACGGCGTCACCACGGCGTTGGAGCTCGAGGCCGGCATCACGCCGGTCGGCGCGGCGTACGCGCGGGCTGCGGCGGAGGGCCGGCCGGTCAACTACGGCTACTCGACGTCGTGGGCGCTGGCGCGCATGGCCGTGCTCGCGGGGGCGCCGCTCGAAGGCCCGCCGGACACGGTGCTCACGCACCTGGGCGTGTCCGCGTGGCGCGCTGAGGCGTCGGCGGTCGAGCGCGCGCGGATCTTCGAGCACCTGTCACGGGACCTGGCCGACGGCGCGCTGGGCGTCGGCGTGCTCGCGGGCTACGCGCCGCACCTCGATCCGGCCGAGTTCGTCGCCGTGGCGGAGCTGGCCGCGGAGGCCGGGCTGCCCGCGTTCACGCACGCGCGCCCGCTCGTGGAAGCCGACCCGGACGTGCCGGTCGACGGCGCCGAGGAGATCGCGCGCGTCGCGGGACAGACCGGGGTGCACCTGCACTACTGCCACGTGAACAGCACGTCGGGGCGCCACGTCGACCGCGTGCTCGGGCTCGTGGAGCGCTGCCGGCTGGAAGGCGCCGAGGTGACCACCGAGGCGTACCCCTACGGCGCCGGCTCGACGGCCATCGGCGCGGCTTTCCTGGCGCCGGAAGTCCTGGCGCGCCAAGGCATCCGGCCCGACTCGCTCGTGCTCGTCGGCACGGGGGAGCGCATCGCGGACGCCGCGCGTCTCGCCGAGGTCCGCGCGAGCACCCCGGGCGCGCTCGCGCTGCTGCACTTCCTCGACGAGGACGACCCGGCGCTGGAGCGCGCCCTGCTCTTCGAGGGCACCGCCATCGCGAGCGACGCCATGCCGCTGACGTGGACGGGCACCCGGCCGGACCCGCTGACGTGGCCGCTGCCGCCGGGCGCGCTCGGCCACCCGCGGGGCGCGGGTACGTTCTCGCGCGCGATTCGGCGGCTCTACCGGGAAAGCGGGAAGCTGACGTTGTCCGAAGCGGTCGCGCGCTGCTCGCTGCTGCCCGCGCAGGTCCTGGACGAAGCCGTGCCCGCCCTGTGGCGCAAGGGTCGCCTGCGCGCCGGCAGCGACGCCGACGTGGTGGTGTTCGACCCCGCGCGGATCGCGGACCAGGCGTCCTATGTGGACGGAACGCGGCCCTCGGTGGGGATCGAGCACGTGCTCGTGAACGGCACCGCGGTGGTGCGCGCCGGCTCCCTCGTGCCCGACGCGTTGCCCGGCAAGCCGGTCCGCGCCTGACTCAGGCGGCCTTGTTCCTGCGCAACGCGACCGCGGTGGCGACCGTGGCCACCGCGAGGACGAGGAACACGACCGCGGAGCCCGTCCGGTCCAGCGTCAGGTTCCCGACGAAGCCGATCAGCAGCGCAACGGTGAGGGGCGCCCACATGGCGGATGGTCCTTTCTCGCGGTAATGCTTGTCAAAGCTAAGCTTTACGGTACGGCGGGGTGGGTGTTCCGCGCATGATCAAGTGGCGCAAGGAAAACGTCAATTCCTGATCAGCGTGCACGGCGGCACCCGCGCGGGTCGGCGCGGTGGCCTCGGCGTGGACACCTTCGAGCTCGGGCGCTCGGCGGCGCCGGTCCACGCGCGGGGCGACCTGGCCGATCAGGCGGTCGCCGTGGAGGACGGGCAGCACGTAGTAGCCGTAGCGGCGCTTGGCCTTCGGCACGTACATCTCCGTGCGGAACTCGAATCCCCACAACCGTTGCGTGCGGCCGCGGTCGCAGATGAGGTTGTCGAACGGCGAAAGCAACGTGGTGTGCGGCGTCCAGCCGCCGGCGGTGATCGCCTCCAGCAGCGCCGCGCGACGCCGAGGGCGCGCAGCGCGTACTCCGCGCAGCGCGTCACGATCTCGGTCTCGGTCAGGGGCGTGGGCTCGAGGCCGGCGGGCAGGCACCGGGAAGCCAAGTCCCACAGGCGTTTCCCGCCGGTTCGCGACGCCACCATGATCTCGCCGCGGAACCAGAGCACGTCGAGCATGCGCTCCACGTTGCGCCCGGTCGTCCAGCCGCCCGAGACCCACCCGGCCGTCGATCGGTCCTCGAACGCGCCGGCCGGCAGCGGGCCGGATTCGCGGAGCCGATCGAGGATGTGGTCACGCAAGGCGGCGTTGCCGTGGAGGAACTCGGCGACCCGGCGCCCGTACGCCGACATCTCGGCCGGGTAGGCGCGAATCAGTGCCTGGTGCAGCGGGCTGCGCAGCACGAGGTGGTGGCTGTGCGCGACCACGCTGATCGAGTCGAGTTGCAGGCACCGCAGCGCGCCGAGGACCTCGCACACGTCGCGCGCCCCCGGCCGGCGGGCGTCCCGGGTGCGCAGTTCCACGCGGCCAAACCCAGCGCGACACGCGGGCGGTGAAAATCACAGGGAAATGCGGGTGCTGCTCGGTGGGGGGCGCTGGGCGTGCAAGTGCGGGACCAGGGGGATGAGTGGTGCCGCAGGTCGGTTCGATGGGTGATCGAATCGGCGACGGTGCTCGCGGAAAAGTATTACTGTGGCGGCGTTGTCGTACTTCCACACACCGCACAAAGGACTGTCCACATGCGCCTGTCAACCCGCAACCAGCTCGTCGGCACCGTGTCGGCGGTGAAGCCCGGCGCGGTCATGACCGTGGTCACGGTCCAGCTCGACGGCGGCCAGTCCGTCACCGCCTCGATCACCAAGGACGCCGCCGAGGAGCTGGAGCTCGAGGTCGGCAAGCCGGTGACCGCGCTGGTGAAGTCGACCGAGGTCATGCTCGGCGTCGAGTGACGTTTCGCCAGCTCGCGGCCCGAACCTGCTGACCAGCGGGTTCGGGCTTTTTTTGTGCCCGTTTCCAGTCGTGCGCGCTACGGTCGTTTCATGCCGCAACGAAACGAACGAGCAGACCTGGCCCGCGCGGTCATGGAGCTCATCGACACCGGCCACCGCCGGATCTCGCGGCACCTCGACCTGACGCGGGTGCGCGTGCTGGGCACCGTCGAGGCCCGGCAGCCCGTGCGGCCGAACGCGATCGCGGCCGAGCTGGGGCTCACGGCGTCGGCGACCAGTCGCCACCTCGCCGCGCTGGAGGCGGCCGGGCAGATCGCGGTGGAGCCGGACCCGGCGGACTCGCGGACTTTCCTGGTGCGGCAGACGGAAACCGGCCGCGCCGACGCCGAAGCCACGGTCGCCGCCGGTGCGGCGGTGTTCGCCGACGTGATCTCCGGCTGGTCGGACGAAGACGTCACCAGGGCCCGCGAGCTGATCACCCGCCTGAACCAGGCGTGGTCGACCCGCGGCGACGCAGCTTCGGCGGCGCAGCGCGGGAGTGGGCCGCGCTGGCGGAGGAAACGCCAGGGTGATGAGGGGGAGAAATGACTGCGATAGCTCCGGCCCGAATACCCGCCGTTGGGCAGGTTGCGCGGGGATTGCTGGGCCTCGTGGCGGTGAGTCACCTGGTGGTGCCGCTGGTGATGCGGGCGCGCGAGGGGGCGGTGCGTGACGAGGTTGCGGCGGCGCATCCGGAGTTCGGGGTGGCTGAGGTGGCGCGCGCGGCCGATGTGGCGGTCGGGGCGGCGGTGGGGTTTCACCTGGTGCTGCTGCTGTTGTGCGTGGTGCCGGCGTGGAAGCTGAGGGGCGGGAGAGTGTGGGTGCGGCGGCTGGTGACCGTCTCGCAGTTGGCAGTGGTGCTGTTCAGCGTGTTCTCGTGGTCGTCCTCGGGGATGTTCCACGCGGTCATCCCGGTGCTCGGGGCGCTGCAAGTCGCGTCGGTGGTTCTGCTGTGGGTGCCGGCGGGGCGGGAGTTCTTCGCCGGTAGCCGGTAGCCGGCAAGCGGTAGCCGAGCCGCGAAGGAGGAGGGGTTGACAAGAGTTAAGACGACCGGTCATATTCAAGTGGTGAGGCAGGAGCCACCCGAGGATCGGAGTTACGGACATGAGTGACTTGCTGGACATCGCCGTCGAGGCGCACGGTGGGTTGAAGCGCTGGAACGAGCTGAACAGTGTGAGGGCGCACCTGCGCAACGGCGGGGTCGTGTTTCCGCTGAAGGGCCAGGCTGGGTTGCTCGACGAGATCGACGTCCGCGTCGAGCTGCATCGGCAGTTCACCAGCCACTCGCCGTTCGGCGGGCCCGGGCTGCGCACGGCGTTCCGCGGCGAGCACGTGGCGATCGAGAACGCGGCGGGCGAGGTCGTGGAGGAGCGCGACAACCTCCGCGCGTCGTTCGCCGGCCACACGTTGGAGTCACACTGGGACCGGCTGCAGACGGCGTACTTCGCGGGCTACGCGATGTGGACGTACCTGACCACGCCGTTCACGCTCACCCGTCCGGGCTTCCGCACCGAGGAGCTCGCGCCGTGGCAGGAGGACGGCGAGACGTGGCGCCGCCTGCGCGTGGAGTTCCCCGACGACCTCACCACGCACAACAAGGTTCAGACCTTCTACTTCGACGCCGACGGCCTCATCCGCCGCCACGACTACGACGCCGAGGCGGTCGCCGGCGGCCTCGCGGCGCACTACTCGTCGGAGCACCGCGAGGTCGACGGCATCGTGGTCCCCACCAAGCGTCGCGTCTACCCCGTCGGGGAGGACGGCAAGCCGGTGCCGGAACCGCTGCTGGTGTCGATCGACCTCAGTGAGATCAAGTTCGCCTGAGCAACGCTACAAGCCGCGCAGGAGCCGCAGCGGTGACTCCACGCAGTCCGCGATGAACCGCAGGAACCCGCCCGCCGTGCCGCCGTCGCAGACGCGGTGGTCGAACGCCAGCGTCAGCTCGGTGATCTTGCGCGGCACGACCTGGCCGTCGACGATCCACGGGCGGTCGATGATCCGGCCGATCCCGAGGATCGCGACCTCGGGGTGGTTGATGATGGCGGCGGAACCGTCGACGCCGAACACGCCGTAGTTGTTGATCGTGAAGGTGCCGCCGGTGAGCTCGGCGGGGGCGAGTGAGCCGGAGCGGGCGCGCTCGGTGCGTTCGGCGAGGGCGCCGGAGAGCTGTTCCACCGAAAGCTCGTGCGCGCCGGGCACGACGGGGACCACAAGGCCGCGGTCGGTCTGCGCGGCGAACCCGAGGTGCACGGCCGAGGGGATCACGATCTCGTCGCCGTCGAGGTGTGCGTTGAGCTCGGGGAAGCGACGCAGGCCTTCGACGGTGAACTTGGCCAGCAGGGCGAGGAGGCTGATCTTCGGCGCGCCGACGTCGGAGTTGAGGGCGGCGCGGGTTTCGAGCAGGGCTGTCGCGTCGATGTCGACCCAGACAGTCGCTTCGGGGATTTCCCGGCGCGAGCGGGTGAGCTTGTCGGCGACGGTCTTGCGGATGCCGCGCAATGGGATCCGGCGTTCGTCGGAGGCGGCAGGAGTGACGGCCGCGGCGATCGCTCGCTCGACGTCGGCGCGGCTGATGATCCCGTCGGTACCCGAACCGGCGAGCGCGTGGATGTCCACACCGGACTGTTTGGCCAGCTGCCGCACCAACGGCGACACCACGCGCACGCGCTCGTTCACCGGCCGCGGCGCGGACACCACCGCGGCTCCGGGCCGCCGCGTGCCCCGAGCACGACGGGTCCGCCGCGCCTGAGCCGTACCGGTGCCGTATCCGATGAGGACGTTGCCGCTGCCCTCCGAAGTGGCCGGAGAAGGCGTCACCACCCCCGGCTCCAGAAACGCCGGCGCCTCCTCCACCGTGATCAGCGGGCTGCCGACGGTCAGCACGTCGCCGGCCGCACCGTGCAGCGTCGCGACCCGGCCCGCGAACGGCACCGGCACCTCGACGCTCGCCTTGGCCGTCTCGACCTCCACCACCGTCTGGTCGACGGTCACGGTGTCGCCCACGGCCACGTGCCACGCGACGATCTCGGCCTCGGTCAGGCCCTCGCCCAGGTCGGGCAGCTTGAAGACGGCCATCACGCCTCCGTTTTCGTCAGCGGCGCCGCGTCGGCCCACTGCAGCCGCTCGATCGCGTCGAGCACCCGGTCGACGTTCGGCAGGTGGTGCTTCTCCAGGTTCGGGGCGGGGTACGGGATGTCGAACCCGCCGACGCGCAGCACGGGCGCCTCCAGGTAGTGGAAGCACGTCTCCGACAGCTGGGCCGCGACCTCGGCGCCGTAGCCGCAGAAGCGGCTGGCCTCGTGCACCACGACCGCGCGCCCGGTCCGCCGAACCGACGCGGCGACCGTGTCGAGGTCGAACGGGGCGAGGCTGCGCAGGTCGATCACCTCGGCGCTGTAGCCCTCTTCCTCGGCCGCCGCGGCGGCTTCGAGTGTGGTGCCGAGCGCGCCGCCGTAGGAGATCAGCGTGACGTCGGTGCCCGAGCGCCGCACGACCGCGCGGTCCAGAGTGGACGATCGGTGGTCGAGCCGCACGGTCTCCTTCTCCCAGTAGCGCCGCTTGGGCTCCAGGAAGATCACCGGGTCCGGGCTGTCGATCGCCTGGCGCAGCAGCGCATACGCGTCAGCGGGCGAAGCCGGCGTGACAACGCGCAGGCCCGCCGTGTGCGTGTAGTAGACCTCGGAGGAGTCGCAGTGGTGTTCGACGCCGCCGATGCCACCGCCGTAGGGGATCCGGATCACGATGGGCAGCTCGACGGCGCCGCGCGTGCGGTTGCGCAGCTTCGCGAGGTGGCTGGTGATCTGCTCGAACGCAGGGTAGGCGAACGCGTCGAACTGCATCTCCACCACGGGCCGCAGGCCGTTCATCGCCATGCCGATGGCCGTGCCGACGATGCCCGACTCGGCGAGCGGGGTGTCGAACACCCGCGTCTCGCCGAAGCGGGCGGCCAGCCCGTCGGTGACGCGGAAGACACCGCCGAGCGTGCCGACGTCCTCCCCGAACACGAGCACGCGCTCGTCCTCGGCCAGCGCGTCAGCGAGGGCGCGGTTGAGCGCGCCGGCCATGGTGACGGTGTCCGGTTCGGTGGCGGTGCCCGAAGTGGACTCCAGGGTCGCGGTCATTCTTCGGCTCCGAAGGAGAGTTCGACGGTGAGGTCCTCGGCCTGGCGGCGCAACGCGGCCGTCGGCTCGGCGTACACGTGGCGGAACAGGTCCGCCGGGTCGAGCACGGTGTCGACGTTCATGCGCTCGCGCAGCGACGCGGCTTCGGTCTCGGCGCGCGCGGCGATCTCCTCGCGGGCGGCGTCGTCGAGCAGGCCGCGGTCGGTGAGGTAACGCTGCAGCCGCGCGATCGGGTCGCGGGTGAGCCAGGCCTCGACCTCCGCGCGGTCGCGGTAGCGGGAGGCGTCGTCGGCGTTGGTGTGCGACTCGACGCGGTAGGTGAGGGCCTCGATCAACGTCGGCCCGCCACCGGCGGCGGCGCGCGCGACGGCCTGCTCCACCACGGCGTGCACGGCGGCCGCGTCGTTGCCGTCCACCAGCACCGACGGCATGCCGTAGCCCACGCCCTTGTGCGCGAGCGAAGGCGCCGCGGTCTGCTTCGAAAGCGGCACGCTGATGGCGTAACCGTTGTTCTGCACCAGGAACACCACCGGCGACTGCCACACGGCCGCGAAGTTCAGCGCCTCGTGCGTGTCGCCTTCGCTGGTGGCGCCGTCGCCGAGCAGCACCAGCGCGACGGTGTCCTCGCTCTTGGTCTTGGCGGCGTGCGCGAACCCGACGGCGTGCAGCGTGTTCGTGGCCAGCGGCGTGCACTGGGGCGCGACGTTGGCGCGGTACGGGTCATAGCCGCAGTGCCAGTCGCCACGCAACAGCGTGAGGACCTCGACCGGGTCGACGCCGCGGGCGACGACGGCCATCGAGTCGCGGTAGGTCGGGAAGAGCCAGTCTTGCGGACGCAACGCGAGGATCGAGCCGATCTCACCCGCCTCCTGGCCGCGGGCGGACGGGTACACGGCGAGGCGGCCCTGCTTGGTCAGCGCGGTGGCCTGCGCGTCGAAGCGGCGGCCCGACACCATCGCGCGGTGCAGGCGCAGCAGCACGTCGTCGGCCGGCATCTCCAGGTCGGGGTCGGCGACGGGCGCGCCGTCGGCGGTGATGAGGCCCAGGGGCTCGTCGCTCGGGAGGAAGAACGACGCGGCGGTGCGTTCCGTGGTGGTCACCGGCAGCTCCGATCGACGGGGAACAGGGGAAGACGTCTAACGCCGATCTTCGCTCCGCACCGATCAGGGATCCAGGTATCCACGGCAAGTGTGGAACAATGGCTCACCTGCTCACAGTGAGCCGGATTATTGGCTTCGGGAGGTGCCGGGATGTCCGAGCCGGGTGGACGAATGGCGGCGGCCCTCGACGAGGTCGACCTGAAACTCATCGCCGAGCTCAAGGCCGACGGGCGCGCCTCGATGCGGGCGCTGGCCGAGCGCGTGCACATTTCGCGAGCGGGCTGTTACACGCGGGTGGAGCGGCTGCACCGCGAAGGCGTGATCACCGGGTACGCCGCGGTGACCGATCCGCGGCGGATGGGTCAGGGGCTCGCGGCGTACGTCTACCTCAAGGTCACGCAGAACTCGTGGCGCACGGTGAGCGCGGCGCTCAAGAGCATCCCCGAGATCGAGCACGGCGGGCTCGTCTCGGGGGACAACGACCTCATCCTGTTCGTCCGCACGAGCGACGCCGACAGCCTGCGCGACCTGGTCTTCGAACGGCTTCAGGCGATGCCGGACGTGCTTTCGACGCACACGGTGCTGGTCTTCGACGAGCTGTGAGGCCTCAGGAGACCAGCGAGTCGAGCAGCTTCAGCCGCTCGGCCGACGGCGAGCCGGGATCGGCGCCGGAGAAGATGATGCGCTGACCCGTGTCGTCGGGCATCCGCAGGCTCTCCTCGTTGAGGGTGAGCCGCCCGACGAGCGGGTGGTCGTACTCGCGGACCGAGTGCAGGCACTCCGCCACGGGGTGCGAGGCCCAGATCCGCGCGAACTCCGGGCTGTGGATGCTGAGCTCGCCGATCAGCTCCGCCATCTTCGGGTCCTCGGTCTGCTCGCCGGTGGCCATCCGCAGGTAGGAGGCCGCGTTGCGGGCCTGGCGCTCCCAGTCGACGACGAGGTCGCGCATCGCCGGCTCGAGGAACATGTGCTTGGTCAGGTTGGGCCGCGCGGTGCGGTCGATGCCCAGCAACGCGAAGCCGAGCCGGTTGCCACCGAGCAGGTCGGTCCGCCGGCCCACGATGATCGCCGCCTGGTCGAGGTTGCCCTCGACCAGCGCGAGAACCGAGTCACGCACCATTTCCGGGCCTGCCTCCCGCCGCATCACCTGGGCGGGCCAGGCCAGGCGCAGCAGGTGCATCCGCTCGCTCTCGTCGAGGCGCAGCGCGTTGGCGATGGCCTCCATCACCGAGTCGGACATCTGGTGGCTCTCGCCCTGCTCGATGCGGGTGTAGTAGTTCACGCTCACGCCGGCGAGCTGCGCGACCTCTTCCCGTCGCAGCCCGGGGACGCGCCGCGGAGTGCCGTAGGTCGGGACCCCGGTCTCCGCGGGCGTCAGCGCCGCCCTGCGGGAGCGCAGGAAGTCCCCGAGTTCGGTGTTGCGCTGCTCGCTCATGACCCGATTCTCCTTCGGCGGCTCGCCCGCTGCCGTCCCCTCGTGTGGGTACCCAGCGCGTGGCGAGGTGCGGTTGCCGTGGTGGTTACAACATCGGGGCATGACGAAGTATTCGGTCACCCTAGGACTGGACACGTTCGGGGACGTGCTTTCCGACGACGGCGGCACCCCCGTCAGCCACGCCGAGACCATCCGCGGCCTGGTGGAGCACGGCGTGCTCGCCGATCACGTGGGTCTCGACTTCTTCGGCATCGGTGAGCACCACACGGTGGACATGCCGCTCTCGGCGCCCGACGTGGTGCTGGCGGCCGTGGCGGCGCGCACGTCACGCATCCGGCTGGGCTCCGCCGTCACGGTGCTGAGCTCCGACGACCCCGTGCGCGTCTTCCAGCGCTACTCGACCCTCGACGCGCTCTCGCACGGACGCGCGGAGGTGATCCTGGGCCGCGGGTCGAGCACCGAGTCGTTCCCCCTGTTCGGCTACGACCTGGGCGACTACGACGAGCTGTTCGACGAGAAGGTCGACCTGTTCTCCCGCCTGCTGGAGGAGAAGCCCGTGACGTGGTCCGGCCGGCTGCGGCCCTCGCTGAACGGCCAGGAAGTGGTGCCGCACACGGAGACGGGCCCGATCCCGGCGTGGATCGGCGTCGGCGGCAGCCCCGAATCGGTGCTGCGGACGGCGAAGTACGGCATGTCGCTGATGCTCGCGATCATCGGCGGCCCGGCCGCGCGGTTCAAGCCGTTCGCGGACCTGTTCCGCGATGTGCAGCGCCGGCTCGACAAGCCGCAGAAGGCGATCGGTCTGCACATGCCCGGCCACATCGCCGACAGCGACGAGGACGCGATGGAAGAGCTGTACCCCCACTACGTCGACGTGCTCACCCGCGTCGCGCGCGAACGCGGGTTCCGGCCGCCGTCGCGCGAGCAGTTCCTGGAGGAGGTCTCCGAACGCGGCGCCTGGCACGTCGGCTCACCGGAGACAGTGGCGCGCAAGATCGCCGCGTCGCTGAAGACGGTGGGGGCCACGCGGTTCGACCTGAAGTACGGACTGGCCGGGCTGCCGCGCGGGTCGGTGCTGCGCAACATCGAGCTGTACGGGACTCGCGTGGCGCCGATGGTGCGGGAGCTGATGGCGGAGTGAGCCGTGGCCGCGAAGGTGCCGCGGCTCAGTCCGCGGCGCCTTGGTCGTAACCCACCAGGAAGGCCATCGCCCCGGTGAGGGTCGTCCTGCCGAGGAACATGCCGGTGCGCCGGGCGAACTGGGTGAAGTACTCGCGATCGCTCATCTCGAGCAGATTCGGCATCCCCCGGTTCTGCCTCAGGAGCGCCGGTCGCGACCGTCAGACTTGCGGCGGGAGGGCCGGGCCCGTGGTGCCGAGTTGTTCCTGCGCCACCACTTCCGGCACCGGCCACGTGATTCCCGGCGGCGGGAACTTCTGCCCGGTCTTGGCGAGGAAGTCGGCGGGCGGTTCGTACATCGGCGGCTGGACGCCGTCCGGGATCATGCTCTTCCAGTTCGCGTCGCGGGTGCGTTCGGTGAACTCCTGTTGCATGCGCCGGAGCAGCTCGGGCTGCGTGATGAGGTCGACGGCCGTCGCGGCGAGGTACTTCGCGGCGGAGAGCGCGGCCTGGTGGCCGATGTTGGTGGCCGCCGTGGCCGTGACACCCCAGTTGTGGTTGGGCAGGCCCGGCGGGAACGTGGCGATGAGCGCGGTGACCTTCGGGGTCCGCCAGCTCACGTCGGCGGTGTCGACGGACGGGCCGCCGAGGAACACCGGGTCGGGTGCGGTGAGCGGCACGAGTTCGGTGGGCATGCCGATCTCGGGCTTGCCGAGCGAGCGCTGCAGGGCTTTCGCCAGGTCGTGGTCGGCGGCGGTGAACCGCGGCGGACCGATCTTGGTCATGTTGTCGTTGAGGACCTCGGCCGCGACCTTGTTGCCCAGCGAGTTCCACGTGCCGGAGTGGAACTTGTGGATCAGCTTCGTCTGGCTCGCCTGCGCGGCGGCGTTGGCGCAGGCCACGATCTTGTCGTAGAGCACCTGCGCGCGACCCGGGCTGCCTTCGCGCACGAAGAACCAGATCGAGCACATGTCCGGCGTCACGTTGGGCGCGCCGCCGCCGTTGATGATGGCGTAGTGGAAGCGCCCGGACGCCGCGACGTTCTTCTCGCGCAGGAACTCGCTCATCGTCGCCATCAGCAGCGCGCCGTCGAGGCCGCTCTTGTTGCCCAGCGGCGTCGCGCCGTGGCCGGCCGCGCCGAGGAAGGTGAACGTGGCCGACATGAGGGCCGACGTGGTGCCCCAGTCGGCGCGGGTGACGGTGAACGGGTGCCAGTCGAGGTACCCGTCGAGGCCCTCGTAGAGCCCGGCTTTCGCGCTGTACGGCTTGCCGACGAGTTGTTCCTCGCCGCTCGCGCCGAACACCTTGAGCGTGGCGACGAGCCCGTTCTGCTTCATGGCCTTGCTCACGGCGATGGCGGCGCCGATCGAGCCGGCGCCGAGGGTGTTGTGGGCGTCGCCGTGGCCGGCGCCGTAGCTGGGGCCGTAGGCGTCATAGTTGTAGACCAGCGGGTCGTGCGTCGAGACGCCGGTCTTCTGCGAAAGGCCTGGTAGCGCGTCGTATTCGGCGTTGAAACCGAGGACGGGCTTGCCGGAGCCGTAGGTGGCCACGAACGCGGCGGGGAAGCCGCCGGCGCCCCATTCGATCGTGAAGCCGTTGCGCCGCAGCAGCTCCGCCGAGTCGAGCGCGGAGTTCCACTCGCGCAGCGACAGCTCGGCGTGGGACCAGACCTTGTCCGACAGGCCGGTCACCGCGCTCGCGTTGTCCCGGAGCCAGTTCAACGCGGTCGTCTTGCCGGGGCTGTCCTGCGCCACGCCCGTCGGCGCGGTGTACGTGGCCGGGTCGACGCCGATCTTCTCGTCGTAGCCCAACGTCGCACCGAGTACCGGATCGGCGGTGTACATGGCCGCCAACGTGGCCGCCCCCGTGACCCCGAACGCCTGCAGTGCTCGGCGGCGTCTCATCTGGTAGTCCGAACCCATGACTGTCCCCTCTTCGACTTGTGTGACGAGCCAAAGAGATCTGACCGGCAAGCGATCCCGGCGACAATGGTCCGGACAAAAGAAGTGCCCGGCCGGGCGCGGTTGCGCGCCCGACCGGACATCACCGCGGGATCAGCGGAACAAACCAGAGCCGAGCGTGTGGCTGTTGAAGAAGTTCCAGATCACGTCCTGGGCCTTCACCGTCTGCGTCGCCGAGCCGGGGCCGCTGTCCACGAGCTCGCCGGGCCAGGTGTGGCCGGCGCCGAGGATGCGGTAGTGGGTGACGGAGGCGTTGACGGCGCAGTTCTGCCACGAGAATTGGATCACGTCGGAGCCGATCGGGGTGCTGACCGGCGTCGCGGTGCAGTGGTTGTGGTTCGCCCAGTTCTGGGCCCAGTCCATGAGGTTGGGGATGGGCTCGCTGTGGCTGGTGCCGCCGTTGTACTCGATGGTCGGGTCGGCCGTGCCGTGGAAGTCGACGATCGGGGCGGGGACGCTCGACGAGCAGCCGACCGTGGTGCCGGGGTAGAAGGCGCCGGCGATCGTGGCGAAGGCGGCGATGCGCATCGGCAGCTGGCAGGCCAGCAGCGAAACGAAGCCGGCGCCGTTGGACTTGCCGGTGGCGAAGATGCGCAGCGGGTCCACGCACAGCGTCGCCTGCAGGTGGTCGAGCAGGTCGCCGACGAAGCGGACGTCGTCGACGCCCGGCGCGGCGTACGGCGCGCTCTGCCAGGCGCGCTGGTCGGCTTCGCCCTTGGCGCCCACGGGGTAGACGGCGATGGTGTCGAGGCCGTCGATGCCGGAGAACTCTTCGATGTCGCTGCCGTCGCCCTTGCGGCCGTGGAACGCCATGACCACGGGCTTCGGGTGACCCGGCTGGTAGTTCGCGGGCAGGTGGATCAGGTAGTCGCGGGAAAGCCCGCCGGAGGTGATGGTCTGCGTGACCGTCTGCCCGAGCGGCAGGGAGGTCGAGTGCGCGGTGCAGCCCGTCGAAACCCGGGGGTAGTTGCGCACGGAGGGGGTCGCGGACGCGGTCTGCGGGACGACCGCCGTGGCGGTCAGCGCAAGCGCGGCGACAGCGGCGAGCTTGGCGAATCTCATTCAGAGCACCTCGTCGAGGAAGGACCGGAGCCGGTCACTGCGGGGGGACTCGAAGAACTCGGTGGGGTGGGCGGCTTCCACGAGCCGTCCCTGGTCGAGGAACACGACCTGCTCGGCGACCTCACGGGCGAACCGCATCTCGTGCGTCACCACGATCATCGTCATGCCGCGGGAAGCCAGGTCGCGCATCACGGCGAGCACGCCTTTCACGAGCTCGGGGTCGAGTGCGGACGTCGCTTCGTCGAACAACATCACCTCGGGGTTCATCGCCAGCGACCGCGCGATGGCCACGCGCTGCTGCTGGCCGCCCGAGAGCTGGGAGGGCCGGCGGTTCTCGTACGCCGCGAGCCCGACCGCGGCGAGGTTCGCCCGCGCGGTCTCCACAGCTTCGTCGCGAGACACGCCGAGCACCTGCTGCTGGGCGAGCGTCACGTTGTCGAGCACCGTGTGGTGCGGGAACAGGTGGAAGTTCTGGAACACCATGCCGACGCGGGTGCGGATGCGGTCGACGTCGGCGCCCTTGTCGGTGATGGCCTGGTCGCCGATGAAGATGCGCCCGGCGGTCGGGATCTCCAGCAGGTTGGTGCAGCGCAGCAGCGTCGACTTGCCGGAACCCGACGGGCCGATGATGCACGTGGTGGTGCCGCCCGGGGCTTCGAGCACGATGTCGTGCAGCACCGGGGTGTTCCCGAAGGTCTTGTCGATGTGCTCGTAGCGGACGGTCGTCCCGGTGGTGGTCACGGCGTCGGCCGCCGCGGTGCTCGCCCGCGTCATACGAGAGCCTCCTCGGTGCGCACGGCCGCCGGCGTGGTCGCCGCGGCGGGCCGGCCTTCGCGCATCCGCTTGTCCCACTTGTTCACCACGTAGGTGAGCGGCACGGTGATCGCGAGGTAGAACAGGCCCGCGGCGACCAGCGGTGAGAGCGAAGCGTTGTTGGTGGACGTGTCCTGGGCGATCGCGAACATCTCCCGCTGCCCGGCGGCGAGGCCCAGCAGGTAGACCAGGGCCGTGCTCTTGATGACCAGGATGAACTGGCCGGTGAGCGCCGGCAGCACGCGCCGGAACCCGATCGGGATCACGATGAGCCGCATGGTCTTCGTGTGCGACATCCCGAGGCTGCGCGACGCTTCGACGATGCCCTTGTCGACGCTCTGGAAGCCCGAGCGGAAGATCTCCGCCATGTAAGCGCCTTCCATGAGCCCGATCGCGAGCGCCGCGTAGCCGTAGGTCCAGTTGCCGAACATCGTGAGCCCGGCCAGTGGCAGGCCCTGGCCGATGAGGTAGATGCTCAGGATGTGGGGCAGGCCGCGCAGGATGTCGACGTACCAGCGGCAGGGCAGGCGCAGCACGCGGAAGCGGGACATCAGGCCGCTGGCGAGGAAGATGCCGACCACGAGGCCGATCGCGCTCGCGAGCACGGTGAGGAACAGGGTGTTCAGCAGCCCCTCCTTCAGCAGCGTGGGGAGCGTGCTGCCGATGAGGTCGAGGTCGAAGAACGTGTCCCAGATTTGTTTCAGACCGTCCATGGCGCTGTCCTTTCAGGACCCGTCGGCAGCGGTGACGCCGGGGCGCTGCTGCATGCCGGGGTAGGCCTTGAGCATGTCGTCCGGGATCGCGACGCCCTTGGGGTTCCACTTGTCGAACAGCTTCGTGTACGTGCCGTCGGCGATCACGGCCTTGAGCGCGTCGTCGAGCGCTTTCTTCAGCTCGGGCTTGTCCTTGGCGACCGGGAACGCGGTCATGCCGCTGGTGATCGCCGGCGAGGCCTGGTAGTCCGGGTGCTTCTCCAGGAGGTCGTTCGTGGTCGCGACGCCGGTGAACAGCCCGTCGACCTGTCCGGCGGTGAGCGCGTTGGAGCTGGCCGCGATGTTGGGGAACTCCTTGACCGTCACGGTCGGCACGCGCTTCTTCACGAGCGGGATCAGCTCGCTGCCGCGGGTGATCGCGATGGTCTTGCCACCCGAAGCGTCCACAGTGGCCAGTGGCGCGCTCTTGCGGGAGATCAGCTGCGCCTGCCCGTAGTTCACCGCGGTGGTGAAGTCGGTGACCTCCTGGCGCGGCGGCGTGACGAGCGTGCCGAACGCGGCGGAGTCGTACTTGTGGTTGCGGATGTTGGGCAGCATGCTCGCGAAGTCGGTCGCGGTGTAGTCGGCGGTCAGGTTCATCTTCTGCGCCATCGCCTGCGTGAGCTCGATGAGGAAGCCGGCGGGCTTGCCGCCGTCGATGAACGACGTCGGCTTGTCGTCGGAGCGGAAGGCGAAGTGGACCTTGCCGGGGGTGGCGGTGCCGAGCGGGTTGGCGGCCTGGTCGTCGCTGCCACCGCAGGCGGTCAGCGTGAGGCCGGCCGCGAGCACGAGGGTGGCCACTCCGAGACGGCGTCGGGTCGGGGCGGTCATGGCGTCTCCTGGGGAATGCGGGTGAGGGTGGGGGCGGACTGGCGTTCCGGCAGGTCGAGGAACTCCTGCAGGAAGCCGCTGATGCGCTCGACGGTGGCTTCCACCAGCCGAGCACCGATCTCGACGGACGACTTGGTGGCGTCGCCGAGCGTGCCGGTCTTGCTCAGGTCGTGATAGGACTGTGGAAAGTGGATCCCCGGCCGCGAGCGGCTGAGCTTGCCCGCCTGGTCGAGGTCGTCGAAGGTGGAGCTGCCGGGGGTGAGCCGCTCGGGGAGCACGAGGTCCGGGTCGGCGAACATCGCCTGCGAGGTCTCGATTTCGCTGGAGTGGCCGCCGATCCGGCTTTCGGACAGCTTCGACACGAGGTCCGAGACCACGGGCGTGATCCCGCTCCACGCGATGTGCAGGTCGGGCAGGTCGGTGCGCAGCCGCGTGACGGCGACCTCGACCGTGGCGTTGTTGCCGCCGTGGCCGGTGAGCACGTAGACCTTGCGCCAGCCGTGGCGGTGCAGGCTGGTGACGAGTTCCACGATCACCTGCTGCAGCGTGATCGGCGACAGCGTGAGCGTGCCGGGGAAGGCCATGTGGTGCTCGGAGACCCCGACGGGGATCACCGGGGTCACCACGACCTTCGGCGAAAGGTGTTGCGCCACAAGGTCTGCGACGACTTCGGCCCGGGTGGTGTCGGTGCGCTGCGCGAGCCCGTGGCCGTGCTGCTCGGTGGCTCCGAGCGGCACGATCGCCACGGGGGCGTGCGGGCGCAGGTCGTCGATCTCGGGCCAGGTGAGATCGGCGAGGCGGTGTGAACGTGGTGCGATCGGCATGGTGTCTTTCCCGGTCATTCGGCCCGCCCGAGCTGGCGGGCCACTTCGGTGCGGAGTTGTTCGAGGTGGTGGCGGGTGTGTTCCTCCGCGGCGGCCGCGTCGCCGGAGCGCACGGCGTCGAAGATGGCGAGGTGCTCCTCGTAGTCGCGCCGGCGGTCCTCGATGAGGGCACGCAGGGCTTTCTGCTCCCGGCCACGCGCGGCGAGCAGCGAGTCGACGACCTCGAAGAGCACCTGGTTGCCCGAACCGCCGGCGAGCTCCCGGTGGAAGTTCAGGTGCGGCCGGTGGTCGGTGCTGTCGCGCTTGGCCGTGTCGAGCGCGAGCTCCAGGCGCTGCAGGCTTTCCTCACTGCGGTTGATCGCGGTCAGCGCGGCGATGCCGGGCTCGATCGTGAGCCTGGCGTCGACGAGCTGGAGGATCAGCTCGTCCTTCATCGGCGCGGAGTTCGGGTTCGGCATGAGCGTGCGGTGGATGCCGTCGCCCACGTAGATGCCCGAGCCGTGGCGCATGCGGACCGCGTCGGTGGTCTGCAACCGGCGCAGTGCTTCCCGGATCGTCGGCGTGGTCACGGAGAACCGCTCGGCCAGCACGCGCACGGTCGGCAGGCTGTCGCCCGGCGCCAGTCGCTCGTCGGCGATCAGCTCCAGCAGCCCCGCCACGAGCTGTTCGGACAGCCCGGGTTTCGGGTGCGCTTCGGTCATCGGTGACTCCGTTCTGCGAGTGAATTGACTAAATCACTCGCTCAATTTGAAGTCAAGGATTTCGCGACGAACGTGCATAAGCGCAGTTCGGGAGGGTTTGGGGCGATCTTCGAGCGCGCGGGCTACGCCGTGCCGGCGGTGGCGAGGCGCCGCGCGGCGACGTCCTTCGCGGTGCGTTCGAAGGCCTTCAGGTCCGGCGTCGGCGTGCCCGCGGCGCGGCCCAGCACGAGCGTGGTGCCGGCCTGGCCGACGACCGGAACGGCCACCACGGCGTCGCCGATCCGGCTCGCGGCGCTCTCGCCGACAACGACGACGAGCTGGCCGAGCGCGACGCGGTCGACGATCTCGTCGAGCGACACCGGCGGGCACGTCGCGCGGTAGGCGTCGACGCGGCGCAGCTCGTCGAGGGGGACGGCCGCGCGCGTCGCGAAGGGATGGGACGCGGGCAGGAGGGCGACCGGCGATTCGACGGCGAGCTCCGTGGTCGCGAGTCCGGTGGTGTCCGAGGACGCGCAGAGCACGGCGACGTCGGCGGTGCCTTCGCGCAGCGCTCGGGTCTGGTCGGTGGTGAACAGCAGCTCGACCGGTGCGGCGGAGGGGCGGTGCGCGTAGGCCTCGAGCAGGTCGGACAGCAGGCCCGCTCCGGTGCCGGAGCGGACGGCGACCACGAGGCTCGCCGGCCGGGCCGCGCGCTGGGCGCGCCGCACCGCGGTGTCCACGGCGGCCAGCGCCGCGCGGCTCTCGGCGAGGAAGACCTCGCCGGCTTCGGTGAGGGAGACGCGACGGCTCGTGCGGTCGAACAGCCGCACGCCGATGCGCCGCTCCAGCCGGGCGATCGCACGCGAGAGGGGCGGCGCGGCGATGCCGAGCCGCTCGGCGGCACGGGCGAAGTGCAGCTCCTCGGCCACCGCGACGAAGTAGGCCAGCTCGCGCGTCTCCAGGCGATCCATACCTCCAGGGTAATGATCGTCGCCCGGACGGTCATCGTTCCGCAGGTCACGCGGGGGTTGGCTGGAACCGTCCCCCAGAGAAAGGCCATTTCCGTGAGTGACGAACGCGCGGTCCAGGAGGTCCTGGCCCGCTATGTCCGCGCGACCGACCGGCGTGACGGCGCCGCGCAGGGCGCGCTGTTCACCGACGACGCCGAGGTCCGGATCCACGTCCGGACCGGCCCCGGCACGTACGAGCAGATCGGCGAGCCGTTGATCGGCGGCGCCGGGGTGCGGTACGCGGTGGAGAACTTCATGAAGCCACACCCCGAAGGCGGCACCGGGC
Organism: Amycolatopsis sp. NPDC001319; assembly: GCF_042896185.1. NCBI lineage: Bacteria > Bacillati > Actinomycetota > Actinomycetes > Pseudonocardiales > Pseudonocardiaceae > Amycolatopsis > Amycolatopsis sp. NPDC001319. Next base: position 275,578 of record NZ_JBIAWY010000004.1, read on the forward strand.
ACCACGTGACGGCGGACCACCTCATCGAGGTCGACGGCGACCGGGCGCGGTTGTCGGCGCAGTACGTGGTGTTCGAGACGCGCACGCTGCCGTCGCCGGTGGTGCGGCCCATCGAGTCGGGCTACTACGAGACCGAGCTGCGCCGCGTCGACGGCGAGTGGAAGATCTCCCGCCACGACGTGCTGGGCGATCTTCCGCTGGAACCGGAGGCGTGAAAGCCGTGGTGCACCACCGGTTCGGCGGGCCGGAGGTGCTGGAGCTCGCCGAACTGCCGGACCCGAAGACGAATCTCGACGGCGTGCTGGTGCGCGTGAAGGCGGCGGCGTTGAACCCCGCGGACCTCGGCGTGCAGGCCGGCGCGATGGCCGACGCCCTCGAAACGTACTTCCCCGCGGTGCCGGGGTGGGACATCGCGGGCGTCGTGGAGCGAGCGGGTCCGGCGGCGCCCGAGTTCTCCCCTGGCGACGAGGTGATCGGGTACGTCCGCGGGGACGTCGCCCATCGCAATGGCGGGTACGCGGAGAAGGTGGCCGCCGACGTGCGGATGTTGGCGCGCAAGCCTTCTCGGCTGTCGTGGGCCGAGGCGGCCGGGTTGCCGCTGGGTGGGCTGACCGCGTTGCAGGCGGTTCGGGCTCTCGGCTTGTCTTCGGGTGAGACGCTGCTGGTGCACGCGGCCGCGGGTGGCGTGGGTTCGCTCGCGGTGCAGCTCGCGGTTTCGCGGGGGGTGCGGGTGATCGGGACGGCTTCGGAGGCGAATCACGCGTACCTGCGGTCGCTGGGTGCCTCGCCGGTTCGCTACGGCTCGGGTCTTGCCTCGCGGGTCCGCGCGCTGGCTCCGGGTGGTGTCGACGCCGTGCTCGACACCGCAGGCTGGGGCGCCCTTTCGTCCACTCCGGACCTGGCCGCGCCGGACGTGCGGGTCGCGTCGATCGCGGAGTTCTCTTTCCCCGGCACGATTCCGGTGTTCGCTCGCCTCGACGGGCGGGACCTGCTGACGTTGGTGGAGCTGGCCGAGGCGGGCACGCTCTCGGTGCGCGTGGCGCGGACGTTCCCTCTGGACCAGGCGGCCGAGGCGCAGCGGTTGCTGGCTGAGGGTCACGCGCCGGGGAAGGTCGTGCTGGTGTGCGACTGACCCGGCGAGGCGGCGCGGACCGGGGCTGTGGTGAGGGGAGTCAGGCGGAACACGCTTCCTGAAGCGGTGATCGCTCAGTCGGGTTCGGCGCGGGCGTGGTTCACTCGGCGCCGGAACTCAGGAAGCGAGTCGAACCATGGTGCGCATCACGGCGCCGGGCTGGAGTGTTGACGTCGGGGACGACGAGGTGGTGTTCGGGCGTGCGCTGCGGCCCGGGGAGGGCGAGCCGGACCTGCCGCGGGTGTGGGCCGGGCGGGGGCTCGGGCTGCGCGACGAGGACGTGCCCGCGTTCGTGGGGGCGCTGGGTGAGGTGATGGCGACGGCGCAGTTCTGGCACGCGCCGCGGTCCGGAGCGGGGCGCGGCAGCGAGCAGATCTGGTCGGTTCCCCTGACGCGTAACGGGTTCACGTACGTCACCGGACCGTGTGGACGGTGGAACAACACCGCGGGGCACCGGCCGGCGGAGACGTTCTCGGTGGCACTGGCCGACGTGCGCGGGCTGCGGATCCGGCTGGCGGCGCACCTGCACACGGGGTGATCACGCCCGGCGTTTGACCAGGAAGACCGCGTGCTGGATGTGGCCGTCGACCGGGCCGGACTGGTCGGTCAAGCGGTAGCCCGCGCGTTCGTACATCGTGATGTTGCGCTTGCTCGCGGCGCCCGTGAAGAGCTCGAAGCGGTCCGCCGACGCGGGCGCCTGGCTCTCCACCTGCTCCAGCAGCCGCCGGCCCAGGCCGTGCCCGGCGAGGTCGGGCGCGACCATCAGCCGCCCGACTTCCCAGGCGCCGTCCTCGAGCCGCCCGCGCACCGCGCCCACCAGGCGCGGACCCTGCCGCAACACCCACACGCGCCACGTGCGGATCCACTCGCGGACCTCGTCGAGCGTCTCGTGGAGCGCGGGGATCTCCAGGGTGTTGTTGAGCAGGGCTTCCTGAACCCAGCAGCACCGCTGCAGCACCATCAGTTCGGCGGCGTCGTCGGCGGTCGCTTCGAGGAGGCGGAGGTTCACGATGCCTGTTTAGCGGTCGGGAGGCCGGCAGCGCAATCGAGTTCGAGCGGCGTTCGGGAACGGTCCCCGCGGCGGACGGTGATCGGGCAGGATGGGTGCCATGGGGGACAACGATTCCGACCGCACGCCCGGGACAGCTCGCGAAGACGAGGTGATGCCGGCTCTGGTCCAAGCCATCATCCGGGAGGCGCCGCGCGTGGCGGCCGCGGTGCCGGTGACGGCCGCGGCCGCGCTCGGCCGGTGGCGTGGCGGGCAGGAACACCGCGCGCGGCCCGGGGAGCCCGAAGCGATCCGGGCCTTGCGGGGGCTGCCGGTCTGGATCGTGGAACGCGTGCACGGGGCGCTGGAGCTCACCGTGCGCGCGTTGCCGCCGGTGGCGGGCGCCGCGGCGGGTCTGGGCGACCGCGCTACCGGGACGTTCGCCTTCGGGTCCTTGAACACCGAGGCCGAGGCGTTGCGCGAAGCCCGATTCTTCGATACTTCCCGGCCGGGTGCGGTGGAGGTGATCGCCGGCCTGGTGTCGCGGCTGGTCGAGCACGAGGCCGTGGCCGGGTCGCTGGGTGCGGACGCAGCGGGCGACGAAGAGGCGGTCGCCGCGGCGCACGGGGCGGCGTACCTCGCGGTGGCCGTGGTGACGGCGGCCGGCGTGCTGGGCGATGCCGCGTACGACAAGGTGGCCGCGCACATCGGGCTCGGGCTGGGCGTGGCGTCGGCTCTTCTGCCGAGCCGGAGCATGCCCGTGGTGTACGAGGAGGCGGTGCTTGCCAAAAAGCGCGCCGGGTACCGGTTGCCGGCCTTCGGCTCTATGCAGGTGGCCGTGCGCGACCACGTGTTCGCACTGGCCGAGGGACCGGTCGCCGAGCCAGGCGAATTCGCGGACAACGGACTGGTCGAAGTCGTCGACGGTGGAGTGCTCGTGCGGACCGGGCGGGAAACCGGCGTGCTGGAAGTCCGGATGCGGGTACTCGCCGAGCCACCGGCGAAGATCGACACGCAGGGCTGGCACGAGGTTGCGGAGGTCAGCTGGCCGGCTCGCCGCGGCGACGCGACCTTCGTGGGACCGAAGCACTACAACCACCGTCGGATCGCGACACCGCCGCGGCCGGGTGACCTGCGGGTGCGGGTGTACGCGTACGGCCGCGACGACGTCGAGACCGAGAACTACGAGCTGGTCGTGTGGGAAGCGCCGCCGGCACCGGCCGTGGTCCACGCGCGAGCCGACCGGCTGGGCCACCGGCTGCGCGGCGAGCCGGAGCCCCCAGGGGTCGACCTACCCGAGGCGGCGTACCGGTGGGTCAGCCAGAGTGCACTGTCGGAGGGGGCGACCGTGACTGTGGTCGTGGGGCTGACGCTGCGGGAGGTCTTGCAGGCGTTCGGCGCGGACATCCGGGAGCCGGAACCGATCGAGGACCTGCTCGACTCGGACCTCGAGTTCGGCCCCTGGGTGACGGCGTCCGAAGTGGACGGAATCGTGCTGGCCATCGAGGAGAACGGGATTCGTGGCGCGCAGCGCGAGGTGCTGGCCGAACTGTCGCGAGAAGGACGCGCCGCGAGCATGTTCTGGAACGTCAACGCCGTCAGCCGGCTCTCCTTCGCTCGCGACGGCGAACTCCTCGCCTCGGACGAACTCGGCCGCTCGCTCGGCGACGATCCGGAAGTGGCCGCCGCCGTCGAGGGGCTGGACTTCCACGATTGGCGGGACCGGTATGAGAAGGGCCTGGTGGCCGTCGAGCGGTTCACCGGCCGGGGGCTCACGGTGGAGGACTTCGACGAGATCCAGGAGGCCGGCATGGGTTATCCCTTGGCGGACCTGTGACGGCCGGGCGGGTCACGCCATCGGGGTGAGGTGACACTGGAGGGCATGAACTTCGAAGCACTCCGTGCCTTCGTCGCGGTCGCCGAGGAGGGGCAGTTCCGGCTGGCGGCCGGGCGGCTGGGGATCAGCCAGCAGGCCGTGTCGAAGCGCGTGGCGGGGCTGGAGGGCGAGCTGGGGGTCGTGCTGTTCGAGCGGGTCGCGGCCGGGGCGTCGCTGACGGCGGACGGGCGGACGTTCCTGCCGCGCGCGAAAGCCGTGCTGAGTGCGGTCGCCGAAGCGGTGGAGTCGGTGCAGCGGGAGACGCGGCCGTTGCGGGTCGACGTGCTCGGGCGGCGGCTGGCGGCGGCCGAGCTGTTCCGGGAGTTCCACCGCGACCACCGTGAGGTGCCGATGGAGATGCTCACGTCCGGCGGCGCGGCCGAGACGCTGCGGGAGCTGCGCGCGGGCGCGGTCGACGCCGGGTTCACGTACCTGCGTGAGCCGCCGGAGGGCCTGAAGCACGTGTACGCGTACCTAGAGCCGTTGCAGATCGTGGTCGGGCCGGAGCACCCGCTGGCCGGGCGGCGGGAGGTGCGCCTGGCCGAGGTCGCCGAGCACCGCGCGTGGGTGCCGGGGATCCGGCGCGGCAGCGAGTGGGAGGGCTTCTACGCCGAGCTGTCGGCGGAGTTCGGCGTGGACGTCGACCCGGCCGGGCCGAACTTCGGGCTCGAAGCGCTGCTCGACACGCTGGCGGAGTCGCGCACGCTGCTGACGTTCGTCGGCGAGAAGATCCGCATCGCGTGGCCCGAGCGGCACGAACTGCAGCGCATTCCGGTGGTCGAGCCGGTGCCGTGTTACCCGTGGTCACTGGTGTGGCGTCCGGGGACCGGTCACCGCGGGCTGGCCGAGCTGGTCGCGTTCGTGCGGCGCGGGTGGGCCGGCCCGGCCGGAGCGAGCTGGGTGCCCGGCCACGTCCGCCGTGATTTGGTCAAGGGCGCGCGATCATCGTGAAGCCGGCGCCGAACGGGTCGGTCACGGTCGCCATCCGCCCGTACGGCGTCCCCTCCACTGAAGCGACTTCGCCGCCCGCGGTGCGGACCTTGGTGGCTGCTGCGTCGGCGTCGGCGACTTCGAACGTGGTGGCCCAGGCCGAAGTGGTGGCGTCCCGGAGGGTGAAGATGCCGCCGACCTCGTGGCCGTCGGGCCGGCGCAGGAAGGTGAAGTCGGCGTCGGGCAGGTCGGCGTTGCCGTCGAGCGTGAAGCCGAAGACGGTGCAGTAGAACTTGCGGGCGTCGGTCGCGTCGGGAGTGACGAGGTCGTTGCGCACGAGGGTGTCGGGCTCGTTGACCAGGCGGGCGCCGGGGAAGGCGTGCCCCTCCCACAGACCGAACGGGGCGCCGGACGGATCCACGGCGAGCGCGGCTCGGCCGCGGTCCCCGACGTCGTGCGGTTCGCGCAGCAGCGTCCCGCCGGCCGCGGTGACGGCTTCGGCGGTGGCGGCGCAGTCGTCCGTCGCGAGGTGGACCTGCCAGCCGGGCAGGGGGTCGGCCGCGTGGTGCAGACCGGCGACGGGGAGGCCGCGCAGGAGGCAGTCGCCGCCGTCGAAGTCCCAGCCGAAGACGGCGCCGTAGAAGGCCCGCGCGCGATCGAGGTCGGGCACGGCCAGGTCGATCCAGGTCGGCGTGCCCAGCGGCTGGTTGGTCTCGACGGGGCTCATCGGAATCCTTTCGACGTCGTGGTTGCGAACGGTAGAACCCCATCCGGCCAGTTTCCGGCCTGATTTGCCCGGTTCGCGGCTACCCTGGCGTCCTCGACGCGGAAGGGGTCCCTCATGGCAGAGCTGGTACGCACCGACGGCGGCTTCGACCTCGTGCTGCGCCGCACGTTCGCGACGTCACCCGAAGACGTCTGGGCCGACGTGACGCAGCCGCACCGCACGGCGCTGTGGTTCGGGCCGTGGGAAGGCGAAGGCGCGCCCGGGAAAACCGTCCGGGTGCAGATGGTGTTCGAGGAGGGCAAGCCGTGGATCGACATGCGCGTCGACGCGTGTGAGGCACCGCGGCGGCTGGCGTTGCTGGGCATGGAGGACGCCGGCGGGTGGCCGATGGAGCTGCTCGTGTCCGAAGTGGAGGACGGGACCGAGCTGCGGCTGGTGCACCACCTGACGAGCACCGACGGGATCGGCGAGATCGGGCCCGGCTGGGAGTACTACCTCGACCTGCTGGTCGCCGCGCGCGACGACTCGGTGCGGCCGTCGTTCGACGAGTACTACCCGGCGCTGAAGGCGTCGTTCGAGGCGTTGCGCGCGTAGTTCGGGGAGTCACACCCCAGCATGTGGGATCGGGTGGCACAACGCCTGGCCGCCACCGCATTCTGGAGTGTCGCTCCGACTACGAAATGGCAGGCAGGATGAGCTCGTCGCCGCTCGACAACCCGGTGTGGGCAGCGCTGACCGGGCCGCACGCGCACTTGGCCGAGCAGAAGGGCCAGGTCCTGCGCTACCCCGCGGACGTCGCGCCCTTCGTCGCCCTGCCGGATCAGCCGGACGACCAAGTCTGGCGTGACATCGCCGACCTCGCCGGACCTGGTGCCACGGCTGTGATCGCCGGCGCGACGGGTCCCGCGCCCGCGGGCTGGACCGTGCTCGGCGAGACGCCGGGCGTGCAGCTCGAGGGCACCGGCCTGACCGTGGCTCCCGACGCGGAAGCCGTCCGCCTGACCGCAGCCGACGTGCCCGAGATGCTCGACCTCGTCGCCCGCACGCAGCCCGGCCCGTTCCTGCCGCGCACCATCGAACTGGGCACCTACCTGGGCATCCGGCGCGACGGCGCCCTCGTCGCGATGGCCGGCGAACGCTTCCACCCGCCGGGCTGGACGGAGATCAGCGCGGTCTGCACCGACCCGGCGTTGCGCGGCCAGGGCTTGGCGGCGCGGCTCATCCGCGCGGTCGCGGCGGGCATCCGCGAACGCGGGGAGCTGCCGTTCCTGCACGCCGCCGCGTCGAACGTCGGCGCGATCCGGCTGTACGAGCACCTGGGCTTCAAGCTGAACCGGACGTTGGTGTTCCTCGCGGTGCGGGTGCCCGAATCGGACAAGCGCTAGTTTCCGGCGACTGGCGTGAATCCGGCGGAAGACGGCGATCCAGCCGGTTCCGGGCGGTGAAACGCGAGGGCTAGCGTCAAGGCCGTGAGCAAAGTCTTCCTGTCGATCCACGTGCTGGCGGCGATCCTCGCCGTCGGGCCCGTGGCCGTGGCCGCCAGTATTTTCCCCGCCGCCCTGAAGCGGGGTGATCGCTCGACGTTGGCGCTGCTGCACCGCATCTGCCGCGTGTACGCGTGGGTGTCGATCGCCGTGCCGGTGTTCGGTTTCGCCGTCGCCGGGACGATGAAGGTGACGGGCCAGACGTGGGTGCTCGTCTCGATCGCCCTGACCGCGGTGGCCGCGGTGGTGCTGCTGGTGTTCGTGCTGCCGGGTCAGCGGGCCGCGCTGGCGGGACCTTCGGGTGACGGCGCGGTGCCGGCCGAGACAGCCGGGTCGTCTGTGGCGACCGCGTTGGACACCCGCGTCGCCGGCCGGCTGGCCATGACGACGGGGGTGTTCAACCTGCTGTGGGCCGTGGTCACGGTGCTGATGATCGTGCGGCCGGGTTCGTCTACCGGAGTGTGAGGCTCGCCAGCACGGAGGCGAGCTCCGCGGAGTGGATGAGCGGCCTGACGTGCGACGCTTCGAGCGAGTGGACGTCGAACGGGTTGTCGGGCGTGCGTGCGTCGGCCTCCTTGATGAAGGTGTCCTGCAGGGCCAACGGCATGCTCTCGTCCCGGGTGAAGCGCACGTAGGTGTGCGGCACCCGGCCCCAGGTGGCGGTGTCGATGACGTCGTCACCGCCGTCCAGGCTCTCGTCCGGATCCATGCCGGCCAGGAACGACAGCAGCTCGGCGTCGGTGCCGTCGGCCAGAATCGCCCGCTTCAACGCGGCGAGCTGCGTCGCGTCGGCGGTGCGCCAGTTCATGCGCAGCACACCGAGCTGCCCCGGATCACCGACCCTGACGGTGGCCGCTTCGAGAAGCGCTGTCGGAACGTGGGCCGGGTCCTGCAGGTAGTGGGCGGGGTTGCCGGTCACGCAGCACCACGCCGTCAGGTACACCGTGCGCGCCAGCAGGTCCGGCACGGCGTTCGCGACGCTCGTGACCGCCATCCCGCCCCGGCTGTGCCCCACGAGGATCACCGGACCGTGCTCGTGCACCCGCCGGACCACGTCCGTCAGCGCCGCCACCACCTCGGCGTGGGTCACGCCCGCCAGCGGCGAGGGCTCGGTGGCGAACGTCTCCAGGTCCTGTGCCTGGTACGCCGCCGAGAACCCCGCCGCGCCGTGGCCGGGCAGGTCGACCGCGAGCGAGCGGTGGCCGAGCAGCGCGAGCTCACGCTGCAGTGAGGTGAAGCAGCGCCCGGGGGCGTTCGAACCGTGGACGAGGACGAAAGTGGGTGCCATCTCGGCGATTCTGCCCGAATCGGGCGGGCCGCCGTGGCGGTTTTGTCGAGTCCGTGGCGGCCTCAGGCCGTGGCGATGCTCCCTCCGCCGTCGACGCGCAGGACCTGGCCGGTGATGAATCCGGCGTCGTCGGAAAGCAGGAAACAGATGGCGTGGGCGATCTCCGCCGGCCGCCCGAGCCGGCCGACCGGCAGCTTCTCCAGGAACCGGGCTTCGCCTTCGGACCCGGCGGGGGTGCCGCGGCGGAACAGCTCGGTCTCCGTCGGCCCGGGCGCGACGGCGTTCACGGTGATGCCGCTGGCCCCGAGCTCCCCGGCCCAGATGGCGGTGGCGGTCTCGAGCGCCGCCTTCGACCCCGCGTAGGTGGTGCGGTTCGCGGTGCCGAGGGTGACCATGCTCGTGACGTTCACGATCCGGCCGCGCCCGGCGGCGAGCATCCCGGGCAGCACGGCCTGGGTCACCTGCACCGCGGTGCGGAAGTTGAGGTCGTAGGCGTGGGCGATGTCGTCGAGGTCGATCGACCCGAGCGGCGCCAGCTTGGCGAAGCCGACGTTGTTCACCACCGCGTCGACGGGACCTTCCGCGAGGACCTTGTCGAGCGTCGCGGCGGTGGCGTCGCGGTCGCCGAGGTCGACGGCGTGGAAGCTGCCGGGGAATTCGGCCGGCGCGGTGCGCGCCAGGCCGATCGGGTGGTGGCCCTCGGCGGCCAGCCGGTCGACGACGGTCCGGCCGATGCCCTTCGACGCCCCGGTGATCAGCACTCGCATGACTAATGACTCCTCTTGTTTTGCTCGGTTGCTCCATGACGGTAATGTTCTGGACGAGCCGTGGGAAATGTCCTTCGCGTTATGACGGTATGCCGCGGCGATCATGGTGGGAGGTCCTCGTGACGACGATGCAGCAGCTCAAGGTGCTCCTGGCCGTGGCCGACCACGGCGGTTTCACGGCGGCGGGCGAGCGCCTCGGCATGGCGCAGCCCGCGGTGAGCCGCTCGATCGCCTCGCTCGAAGCCGAGCTCGGTGCGTCGCTGCTCACCCGCCAGCGCACCGGCGTCACCCTCACCGAAGCCGGCGAACGCGCCGTCCGGCGGGCGCGCGAGGCCGTGCGGCAGGTGGACCTGCTGCGCGCCGAGGTCGCCGAGGTCGCCGGCCAGATCACCGGGACGCTGCGGATCGCCAGCCTGCCCACCGCCACGGGCACGCGGCTGCCCGCCGAGCTGCGGGCGTTCACCGAACGCCACCCGCTCGTCGCGGTGCGCCTGATCGAGGGCAGCGACCAGGAGGTGCGCGACTGGCTCGACCTGGGGGTCGCCGACGCCGCCGTGGTCACGCTGCCCGCGCCCGGCCTGCGGACGGTGCTGCTCGACAGCCACGAGATGTGCGCCGTGCTGCCCGCCGGCCATCGGCTGGCGGAGCGCGAGGCCGTCTCCTACGCGGACCTCGCCGAGGAGCCGTTCGTCCGCCCGACGGGCGGCTGCGCGCAGGTGTTCTCGGCGGCCGCGGAGAAGGCCGGGGTTCACCTGGAGGCGACGTTCGAGGCGCGCGAGATGTCGGCCGTACTGGAGATGGTGCGGGCGCGCCTGGGCGTGAGCATCCTGCCGTCGGTCGGCGTGCCGCGGCTCGACGGCACCGTGCTGCGGCCCTTGGTGCCGCGCACGCCGCGGACCGTCGCGGTGGCCGTGAGCGCGAGCGCTTCGCCGGCCGCGCGGGCGTTCCTGGACCAGCTGCGGGGCGGGGCCGACCAGGTCTGAGGTCCATTGTGGAGGGTCTCATTTCAGGCTGCCTTTAGGGGCGCTTAGGGGTCGTTGGGCGGCTGCCGGGCGGGCTAGCTTGGTGCGTCGGGGGACCCGGTCGGCGTGACCTCGTCCCGTTGTGACAGACGTTCTGACAGACGTTGTGACAGACGGAAAGGCGGTGGGACGACATGGTCGCCCACGCGGAAGACGCCTGGTTTCGGCGGTTCCACGCGGCGCCGGAGGCTCGGGCGCGGTTGGTGTGCCTGCCGCACGCGGGCGGGTCGGCCAGCTTCTACTTCCCGGTTTCGCGAGCCCTGGCGCCGGATGTCGAGGTGCTCGCCGTGCAGTACCCCGGACGGCAGGACCGGCGGCACGAGCCGTTCCTGACCACGATCGACGCCATGGCCGACGCGGTCGCCGAGCTGCTGCGCGACAAGACGGACCGGCCGTTGGCGTTGTTCGGCCACAGCATGGGCGCGATGGTCGCCTACGAGGTGGCGCGGCGGCTGGAATCGTCGGGGGCCCCGGTGGACACGCTGTTCGTGTCCGGCCGGCGCGCGCCCTCGCGGCAGCGCGACGAGTCCGTGCACACGCGCACCGACGAAGGCGTGCTCGACGAGCTGCGCCGCCTGAGCGGGACCGAGATGGACCTGCTCGGCGACGAGGACGTCGTGCGCATGATCCTTCCCGTGGTGCGCAACGACTACCGCGCCGTGGAGACCTACCGGCACGTGCCGGGCCTTCCGCTCGCCACGCCGGTGGTCGCGTTCACCGGCACCGACGACCCGGTCGCCTCCGTGGCCGAGGTCCGCTCGTGGGCCGACCACACGGCGGCGGGCTTCGAGCTGGTGACGCTGCAGGGCGGGCACTTCTTCCTGACCCGCCACCAAGACGTGATTCTCCGGTATCTGGCTGATCGGCTCGTCGACAAGGGGCGTGTACATGTCTGAGGCACTGGCCGTAGAGGGAGCGTTCGGCAACCGGCTCGTGGAGCTGCGCGAGATCAAGGAGGCGGCGCGGCGCGGTCCCGACGACGCGGCGACCGTCCGGCAGCACGAGCGCGGAAAGCTGACCGCCCACGAGCGCATCGAGCTGCTGCTCGACCCCGGCAGCTTCACCGAGCTGGAGGCCCTGCGGCGCCACCGGGCGACGGGCTTCGGGCTCGAACACCGCCGCCCGTACTCGGACGGCGTGGTGTGCGGGTGGGGGACCGTGCACGGGCGCACGGTTTTCGTCTACGCCCACGACTTCCGCATCTTCGGCGGCGCGCTCGGCGAGGCGCACGCGCAGAAGATCCACAAGGTGATGGACCTCGCCGCGGCCGCGGGCGCGCCGCTCGTGTCGCTGAACGACGGCGCCGGCGCGCGGATCCAGGAGGGCGTGACCGCGCTCGCCGGCTACGGCGGCATCTTCCAGCGCAACACCCGGTGTTCGGGGGTGATCCCGCAGATCTCGGTGATGCTCGGCCCGTGTGCCGGTGGTGCGGCGTACTCGCCGGCCTTGACGGACTTCGTGTTCATGGTCCGCGAGACGTCGCAGATGTTCATCACCGGCCCCGACGTGGTGCAGGCCGTGACGGGCGAGGAGATCACGCAGAACGGCCTCGGCGGCGCCGACGTGCACGCCGGCATCTCGGGCGTGGCCGCGTTCGTGTACGACGACGAGCAGTCGTGCCTCGAGGACGTGCGGTACCTGCTGTCCTTGTTGCCCGCCAACAACAATGAGGCCCCGCCGGTCGAGCCGACCACCGACCCGGTCGACCGCCGGACGGACCGCCTGCTCGACCTGGTGCCGACCGACTCGGCGCGCGCGTACGACATGTGCGCCGTGATCGAGGAGATCGTGGACGACGGCGAGTTCCTCCAGGTGCACGCCGGCTGGGCGACGAACGTGGTGTGCGCGTTCGCCCGGCTCGACGGGCACGTGGTCGGCATCGTGGCCAACCAGCCGGCGACGCTCGCGGGCGTGCTCGACATCGAGGCCAGCGAGAAGGCCGCGCGGTTCGTGCAGACGTGCGACGCGTTCAACATCCCGCTCGTGACGCTGGTCGACGTGCCCGGCTTCCTGCCGGGCGTGGACCAGGAACACGGCGGCATCATCCGGCACGGCGCGAAGCTGCTGTATGCCTACTGCAACGCCACGGTGCCGCGCGTGCAGCTCATCCTGCGCAAGGCCTACGGCGGCGCGTACATCGTGATGGACTCGCGCTCGATCGGCACCGACGTGTCGCTCGCGTGGCCGACGAACGAGATCGCCGTGATGGGCGCCGAGGGCGCGGCCAACGTGATCTTCCGCCGCGAGATCAAGGCGGCCGACGACCCGGAGACCGTCCGGCGGCTCAAGATCAAGGAGTACCGGACCGAGCTCATGCACCCGTACTACGCCGCCGAGCGCGGCCTGGTCGACGACGTCATCGAACCCGCCCGGACGCGCGAGGTGCTGATCCGCGCGCTGACCATGCTGCGCACCAAGCACGCCGACATCCCGGCGCGCAAGCACGGAAACCCGCCGGTGTGATGAGCGGGCCAGTGGTGCGGATCGTGCGCGGGAACCCGACGGACGAGGAACTCGCGGCTTTGGTGGCGGTGCTGACCGCGCTTCAGGCGCCGCCCGTGCCGGTGGTCGAGGTGCAGGTGCCACGGCCACGCCGGCCGGTGCGGTTCGTACCGGCGACGAGTTGGCAAGGGGTTCGCTGAGGGTAGTGCTGGGAGCCGCATCTGCGCCACGGATTGGTGGCGCGGGTGCGGCTCTTTTCTTTGCAGCGGATGGGTGTGCGCGCACGGTCGCGGCGACCTGGCGCGAACGGACTGCGTGTTCCCCGGGCGGCGCGGGTGCGGCTCTTCTCTTTGATGCGCGGGAATTCAAGGAACCAAGCGCCCCGCTTCTCTCCCGGCAAGGCGAGGTTTCGTCATTCCCCGCTGACTCACCGGAGGAAAACAGCTGCTGCGAGGCCAGTGCGGTTTTGCGGCTCACTGCACCAAAGCAGCACCGAGCCGCACCCGTCTTCGGGGGCGCGTCGAAGCGACGTGTGCTCTCCACAGCGTGGCGAGCACACCGTCCACAATGGTCGAGATCCGAACCGGGCCGGCAGGCGAAAGCTCCATACCCCCAAGCTACCGACTCCACTCGAACATCCGCACGATATCGATCGAGTGAATCAAGCGCGCACGGCGGTGCTGTCCAAATAGGTCAGCACGGCGCGGATGCGGCGGTTCTCGTCGCGGCTCGCTTCCAGGCCGAGTTTCGCGAAGATGTTGCTGATGTGGTTTTCCACGGCGCCCTGGGTCACCACCAGGGTCTTGGCGATGGCGGCGTTCGACAGACCCTGCGCCATCAGGCCGAGGACCTCGGTTTCGCGCGCGGTCAGGCCCTCCAGGGGATCGCGGCTTCGGGAGAGCATCTGGGCCACCACGTCGGGGTCGATGGCCGAGCCGCCGCCGGCGACGCGGCGGACGGCTTCCAGGAAGTCGGCGACGTCGGCGACGCGCTCCTTCAGCAGGTAGCCCACGCCGGACGTGCCTTCGGCGATGAGGTCGACCGCGTAGCTGCCTTCGACGTACTGCGAGACCACCAGGACCGGCAACCCGGGAATCTCCTGGCGGGCGGCGATCGCCGCGCGGATGCCCTCGTCGGTGAAGGTGGGGGGCATGCGGACGTCGGCGATGACGAGGTCGGGGCGGTGCTCGCGGATGGCGACGAGCATGGCGTCCGGATTGTCGACGGCGGCGGCCGTGGTGATGCCGACGTCGGCGAGCAGGCTTTGCACACCCGCGCGCAGGAGCACGGAATCCTCGGCGATCACGACACGCATGGAACAGCTCCTCAAAATCACCAGCGGACAGGGAGATCGGCACGCACGACGGTCGGCCCGCCCATCGGGCTGACCACCGTGAGCACGCCGTCGATCGTGGCGGCGCGGTCGGCGAGGCCGGCCAGCCCGCCGCCGGGGCGCACCGAGGCGCCGCCGCGGCCGTTGTCCATGATTTCGACGACCACGGTGTCGTCGTCGCGGGTCACGCGCACCGAGGCGCGGTCGGCGCCGGCGTGTTTGGTGATGTTCGTGAGCACCTCGCTCACGATGAAGTACGTCGTGGTCTCCACCGGCGCCGGCGGGCGCGGATCCACGGCGACCTCGACGTCGACCGGGATCGGCATGCGGGCGGTCAGCGACGACAAAGCCGCGTCGAGACCGCGGTCCTGCAGCACCGGCGGGTAGATCCCGCGGGCGAGGTCGCGCAGCTCGGACACGGCCAGCTTGGCGTCGGCGTGCGCGGCGCCGATGAGCTCGCGTACGGCGGCGGAATCGTCGGAGTCGAGCTTCAGCTGCGCGCGCCCCAGGCTCATCGCGACGGCCACCAGCCGTTGCTGCGCACCGTCGTGCAGGTCGCGTTCGATGCGCTTGCGCTCGGCCTCCACGGCGTCGACGCCGCGCGCCCGCGAGTGCTGCAGGTGCTGCGTGCGCTCCTCCAGCTGCGCCGTGCGGTCCGGACCCAGCATCGACAGCGTGAACTCGGCGTGCAGCGCCCCGATCCGCGGCGCCACGAAGATCCCGAACGGCGGCACCGCCACCGAGACGATCCCGGCCACGAACTCGACGATCCCCAGCGGCATCGCCACGAGCACGAACACGAGCTCGCGCCACGTCACCGGGTCCACCAGCCGCGCCTGCCACGCCGCCAGCAGGCCGTTGCCGTTGGGCTGTTTCCGCCGCGGCTGGGCCACTTCGACACCGAGCAACGTCCGCACCGACCGCCGCTCCAAGTCCGCGAAGCCGCGCATCACGCCCGTCGCGATCAGCGACAGGGGGATGCCCACCCACAGCATCGTCGTGGCGACCCCGACGATCATCGACACGAGGACGACCACGAACGCGAAGATCCGGACCGGGAAGTTCCCGATGAGGAACCCGATCGTGCGGATCGCGTGGGGCCGCCGTGTCACCGGCATCGCGCGATCCGTTCGAACTCGGGCACGAGGTCGTCGAGCGTCGGCGTCGTGAGCATCTCGTCGCGGACCTCCAGGGCGCAGCTGCGGAACGACGGTTCCTCCAGGAGTCTCAGCAGTCCTGTTCGGACACTCCCCGGTGTGACGTCCTCCAGGTCCACCAGCAACCCGTTGCCCCGCTTGACCTGCGCGACGGCCGAACCGCGCTCGCTCCACGTGGTGCCGGGGATCACGAGCTGCGGCACGCCGTTGACCACGGCGTTGCCGATCGTCGCACCGCCACCCTGGTGGATGATGGCCGAACAGCTCGCGAGCAGTTCGTTCATGGGCACGAAGTCGACCGCGCGCACGTTGTCCGGCACCTTCCGCACGGACGCCAGCTGGCCGGCGTTGAGCGTCGCGATCACCTCGACGTCGAGGTCGGCGAGGGCGTCGAGCAGGTCGGACACCGACGTCTCCTCGACGCCCAGCACCTGCCGGTTGGAGATCCCCAGCGTCAGCATCACCCGCGGGCGCGCCGGCTTCTCGAGCACCCAGCGCGGGATCGCCATCGGCTTGTTCTGCGGGATGAACCGCGCCGGCAGGTAGTCGACGTCGACGCCGTCGTAGCGCAGATAGGACGGGTGGCAGTCGATGGTCTTCAGGCCGTGGCGCAGGGTTTCGTCGTAGACCGCGCCGAACCGCGCGACCGCGCCCGACATCCAGTCCACGAAGGGATCCGGCGCGTCGGACCGCAGGTCGCGGTACTGCGCGTTGATGCGGGCCGTCTGGTCCATCGCGTACATCATCCGCAGGTGCGGCACCCCGATGGCGTGCGCGACGATCGGCGCGGCGTAGATCATCGGGTCCCACACCACGAGGTCCGGCTGCCACTGCCGCGCGAAGCGCACGAGCTCGTCGAGCAGCGAATCGGGCGTGGTCCAGCGGAACACGTCCACCCAGTGCTCGTAGACGTTGCGCACGTACTCCTCGGTGTACCGCTCGGGCCGGCTCTCGGAGATGCGGAACTCGCCCTGCATGGCGTTGTTGCCCTCGACCTGCAGCTGCCGGTGGCGCGCGATGTCGAGCTCGGTGTCGAACCACATCGCGTCGAGACCGGTCTCGGCGAACGAGGCCACCTCGCGCGGGTTGCACTGGCCGACGAACCGCACCTCGTGGCCGGCGGCCGCGAGCGCCCAGGCGACCGGCGCCATGCTGTAGACGTGCGTCCTCGTCGGGAAGACCATCAACATGACTCGCATGGGACGCACTCTCCGAACTGGCTCGACCTGCTGGCGGGAAAAACGTTAGTGCGGACGCCGCGCGCGGCCGACCCGGCAACGCGCCGCTAGGGGTCGCGCACCCCTACCGCCCTTGCCTCGAAAAGTCCTTGTGGACTAAGGAGAACGAAGACTTAGACCGGCTTTAGACGCCCCTTAGGGGCTGGTGACGACGACGCCGGTGCGGCTAGACATGAACGTGGGTCCGGCGGCAACCACCCGCCGGCCGAGGGAAACGAACGAGGTGATGAGCATGGCCGTGGCGCCCACCGCGAAGGGCTGGGTTCCCTTCGGCGAGCACCGCACGTGGTACCGGGTCACCGGCGTCGTCGGCGGCGAGCTGCCCGCCGTCGTCGTGGTCCACGGGGGACCGGGCAGCACGCACGACTACCTGCTGAACCTCTGCTCGCTCGCCGAGCACGGGTTTCCGGTGGTGCACTACGACCAGCTCGGCAGCGGCGGTTCCACGCGGCTGCCGGACGAGGGCGCGGACTTCTGGACGCCCGAGCTGTTCGGCGACGAGCTCGACAACCTCGTGCACCGGCTGGGCATCGAGGACAACTACGTCCTGTATGGACAATCGTGGGGTGGCCTGGTCGTCGCGCGCCACGCGGCGCAGCGGCCCGACGGGCTGCGCGGGCTCGTGATCGCCAACTCGCCCGCGTCGTACGAACTCTGGCGCTCCGAAATGGACGTGCTCCGGGCGCAGCTCCCGCCCGGCGTCGACGAGCAGCTGCGGGCGCACGAGGCCGCCGGTACCACGGACACGCAGGAGTACTTCGACGCCATGCGCGTGTTCTACGACCGCCACGTCTGCCGCGTGCTGCCGTGGCCGGACGACTACCTGGCCTCGTTCATGGAGATGGCGGACAACAACACCGTCTACTCCGTGATGAACGGGCCGAGCGAGTTCACCGTCACCGGCACGCTGAAGGACCACTCCGTGATCGACGAGCTCGACGACATCGAGGTGCCGACGCTGCTCATCTCCGGCCGGCACGACGAAGCCACCCCCAGGACCGTCCAGCCCTACTTCGACCGGATCCACGACGTGCGCTGGGAGATCTTCGAGGACTCCAGCCACGTTCCCCACCTCGAGGAACCCGGACGGTTCCACGAGGTCCTGCTGAGTTTCCTGCAGGAAGTCCACCCCGCCGCCAACGCCGAAAGTGAGGCAACCAGCCATGGATGAGGCCAGAGGATCGGCGGTGGTCTTCCCCGGGATGAGCCCCTGCCGCTTCGCCGACTTCGGCAAGTTCCTGCTCATCAACCCGTTCGCCCGCCGCCTGATCGGAGAGGCCAACGACCGGCTCGGCTACTCGCTGGTCGACCGGTTCCGCGAGACGGAGGGCGACTACTCCGAATACGCCCAGGTCGGGTTCATGCTCACGTGCCTCGCGCTCGCCGAGTGGGCCGAGCAGGAGTACGACATCAGCCCCGACTACTGCACCGGCCCGAGCTTCGGCGAGAAGCCGGCCAGTGTGTACGCCGGCGCGCTGACGTTCCCCGACGCCGTCTGGATGACCGCGGAGCTCGCGCGTTGCCTCACCGAGTTCTTCGCCACCGAGTACACCGACGTGGTCACGCACTCGTTCGTGCGCACGCCCGAGGAGAAGCTCCTGGACGCGCTCAACGACCTCGACGGGCGCGGCGAGTGGTCCGACATCTCGTGCTACATCGACCACGACTTCTACATGGTCTCGTTGCGCGAGCGGAACCTCGACTGGCTCAAGCAGACCGTGCGCAGCATGGGCGGGTTGTCGTTGTACACCATGCGTCCGCCGTTGCACTCCCGAGCTTTCGCGGCGCTGCGGCGGAAGGCGGAGGACGAGGTCATCGGCGACCTCGACTTCCACGACCCGCTGCTCCCGATCGTCGCCGACCAGGACGGCTCGATCCTGCGGTCGGGGGAGCAGGTGCGCACGATGCTGCTCGACAGCATCGTCAAGCCGTTGCGGTGGCCGCACGTCGTCTCCTCCCTGGAACAGCTGGGCGTGTGCAAGCTCTGGGTGGCCGGCCCGGACACGCTGTTCGGCCGCGTCCGCGCGACCACGAGCCGCTTCGAGGTGGTCACGGTGAACCCGCGCCTGGCCCTGCAACCCCGGAGGCGGGGCGCAGGACCTTCGCGGGTCAGCTAGCCGGCTGCAGCTCGGCGAGCGTGGCCCAGAGCCGGCCCGGGTTCTCGAAGGTCTCGAGGTTGAGGGCGTCGTCCTCGAAGCGCACGTTGTAGTTCTGCTCCAGCACGGCGAGCAGTTCCACGGTCGCGAGCGAGTCGAGGCCGTACTCCCGCAGCGGGGTCTCGGCGGTGAGTGCCTCCTCGGCGGGGAGGAACGGGAGGAACGTGCGAAGGGTCTCGTCGAAAGAGCTGTCCCACATGACTACTCCGGATGGCTAGATCGGTATCTACCAGGCAGGAAAACCGACCGCCCGGTTCGGTTTTGGACTCTACCTCGCGTCGCCGTTCCGGATCGACGCATCGGGACCCCTATTCAACGCGGAGGAAGACGATGGATACGAGCTTCACCGGCGGGCTGCACTCGCGCTTCCTGCGTGGCCTGGCGCTTTCCGAGAACGGCACCGCCGTCCGGGTCGGCGACCAGGAGCTGAGCTACGGCCGGCTCCACGAGCAGGCGCTGCTCTGGGCCGGCGCGCTGGCCGACGCGGGCGCGCGCACCGTAGGGGTGCTGGCGGGCAAGGGAATCAGCGCGTACGCGGGGATCCTGGCCGGGTTGTACGCGGGCGCCACCGTGGTGCCGCTGCGGCCCGACTTCCCGGCGGCCCGCACCGCGCAGATGGTAGAGGCGGCGGGGGTCGACGCGCTGGTGGTCGACGAACGCGGCCAGGCGCTGTCGGCGGACGTGCTCGGCGCGCGGCGGGTTCCCGTGCTCACCCTTCAGACGCGGGCGCAGGGTCTGGCCGCGCCGCGGGAGGTGCGGCCGGAGGATTCCGCGTACATCCTGTTCACGTCCGGCTCCACCGGCCGGCCCAAGGGTGTGCGGATCGGCCACGGTTCGACGGAGCACTACTTCGGCCTGCTCGACGCGCGTTACGACTTCGCCCCCGACGACGTGTTCTCCCAGACCTTCGACCTGAACTTCGACTGCGCGATGTTCGACCTGTTCTGCGCGTGGGGTGCGGGGGCGCCCGCGGTGGTGCTGCCCGGGCGCGCCTACCGCGACCTGCCGGCGTTCGCCGCGGAGAGCGGGCTGACGGTGTGGTTCTCCACGCCGAGTGCGATCGACCTGGTGCGCCGCACCGGTGGGCTCAAGCCGGGTGCGTTGCCCGGCCTGCGGTGGAGCTTCTTCGCCGGCGAAGCGCTCACCGTGCGCGACACGGCCGACTGGCGCGCCGCGGCCGTGAACTCGCTTGCGGAGAACCTCTACGGCCCCACCGAGCTCACCATCACCGTCGCCGGTTACCGCTGGGACGACGTGGAGACGCCGCGCGTCGCGGTCAACGGGGTGGTGCCGATCGGCGCCGTCCACGAGGGCCACGACCACCTGCTGCTCGGCGAGGGTGACGTCGAGGAAGCGGAAGAGGGTGAACTCGCCATCGCGGGTCCGCAGCTGACCCCGGGCTACCTCGACCCGGCCGACGAAAACGGCCGGTTCCTCGACCGCGGCGGCCGCCGCTTCTACCGCACGGGCGATCGCGTCCGGCGGCTCGGCGACGACCTGGCCTACCTCGGCCGCCTCGACTCCCAGGTGCAGGTGCTCGGCTGGCGGATCGAGCTGACGGAGGTCGAACACGCGTTGCGCGCGACCGGCGTCCGCGACGCCGTGGCCCTCGGCGTCTCCGGCGACGCCGGCACGGAACTGTTCGTCTTCTACACCGGCGGCGAGCGGCCGGTGATCGAGCTGGTGCGCGCGTTGCGCGAGGTCCTGCCGGAGGGCGTGATCCCGCGCCACTACCGCCACGTCGCCGAGTTCCCGCTGAACTCGAACCGGAAGATCGACCGGAAAGCCCTGGCAGCGGAGGCGGAAGGGCTGCTCACACCGGTAGCCTGACCGGCGTGGCGAAGTACGTGATCGGGCCGGAGGTCGCGCTGCGGCTGGCCGAGGAGCAGGGTGTGGTGGGGCACCGGTTGCTGGCGCCCACGCTCATCCGTTCGCACGCGTTGTCCGCGCTCTACGCGCAGGTGCGCCGCGGTGAGCTGACGAAGAAGGACGCGGCCGTGTGGCTCGATCGCGTGCGGGCGTTGAAGATCCGGCTGCTCGGTGACCGCGTCTTGCAGGCGACGGCGTGGCAGGTCGCCGAGGAGCTCGGCTGGGCGGACACGTACGTCGCCGAGTACGTCGCGTTGACGCGGTTGCACGGCGACGCGTTCGTGACGCTCGACGAGCAGCTCGCGCGTGACCTCGACGGCGTCGTGCCGGTCGCGGGGTTCGAAGCGCTGAGCTGAAGCCCGTCTGAAACGGCCTGCTACGCCTGGGTTTCCGGGCGCGGCAGGCCGTTTTGGCGTGCGCGCTTAGGGGCGGTTAGGGGTGTGGCCACGCGCGCCGCCGCGGCTAGTTTTCCCGGAGTCGAGGGGCGGATCGAGGCCCCGGTTCTCGAGTTCTGGTGGGAGCAGTCGTGAACGGTACTTCGCTCGTCCATTCCCTGCTCGACGAGGCGGTGGCCGACGCACCCGGGTCGACGGCCGTGCGCGACCGGGCCGGCGCGTGGACCTACGCCGAGCTGGCCGCGTGGAGCCACGCGGTGGAGGTGGTGCTCGCCCGGCGCGGGGTGGGGCGCGGTGACCGGGTGGTCGTGCAGCTGCCCACCACGCGTGAGCTGGTCGCGTTGTTCTTCGGCACCACGCGCCGCGGCGCGGTGTTCGTGCCGGTGAACCCGGCGATGAAGGCGTTCCACTTCGACTCGGTGGTGGCGAACGCCGAACCGGTGCTGACCATCACCAACGACAACTACGGTCCACTGTGGACCGAGGTCGAAGCCGCCTACGGCGAACACGTGGAGGCGACCGACGTCGATCCCGACGACGTCGCCGTGCTCATCTACACCTCCGGCAGCACCGCCGCGCCCAAGGGCGTGATCGGCCCGCATCGCCAGGTCACCTTCGCGGCCGGCGCGATCCAGGCCGTGCTGGGCTACCGCGGCGACGACGTGGTGTTCTGCCGCTTCCCGATGTCCTGGGACTACGGCCTCTACAAGGTCCTGCTCTCGACGCTCGGCCGCAGCGAGATCGTGCTCGCCGACGCGGAGTCCGACCTGCGGCTGCTGCAGCGGATGCGCGAGGTCGGCGCGACGATCGTGCCCATCGTGCCGTCACTCGCCACGATGATCGCCACCCTCGCCGGCCGTGAGACGGAGCCGGCCGCGCCCGTGCGGCTGTTCACCAACACCGGCGCCGCGCTGCCCGAGAGCACGATCGCGCAGCTGCGCGCCGCGTTCCCCGGTGCCCGCGTGGTGCGCCAGTTCGGCCAGACCGAGTGCAAGCGCATCACGATCATGCCGCCTGAGGAGGACGACCAGCGGCCCGGCGCGTCCGGGCTGCCGCTGCCGGGCACGTCCGTGCTCATCCTCGCCGCCGATGGAACGGAGCTGCCCGCCGGAGACATCGGCGAGATCGTGGCCGCCGGACCGCACGTGATGCCGGGTTACTGGCGAGCGCCGGAGCTGTCCGCGCGCGCGTTCCGCCGCGACGAGGCGACCGGCGAGCTGCGCCTGCACACCGGCGACTACGGCCGTCTCGACGCCGACGGTTACCTCTACTTCGAAGGCCGGCGCGACGACATGTTCAAGCGCAAGGGCATCCGGATGTCCACTTTGGAGATCGAGGCGGCCGCCATGGACATCCCGGGCGTCCGGGCGGCCGGCGCGATCCCGCCGAGCGACACGCGTGACCTCGCGATCTGCGTCGAGACCGACCTGCCGCCCACGACCGTGTTGCGGGAGCTGGCGAAGCGCCTCGAACCGCAGAAGGTCCCGTCCCTGTGTCACGTCGTCGACGAGTTCCCGCTCACGGCGCACGGCAAGAACGCCACGAAGGAACTGGCCCTGCTCGTGGAAGGCGCGCGCAAATGACCGAGTCCCTGGCCGAACGCTTCGGCACCCCCACCTACGTCTACGACCTCGACGTGGTCGCCCGATCGCGCGACCAGCTGCTCAGCCTGCTGCCCGAGGGTTTCCAGGTCTTTTACGCGCTGAAGGCCAACCCGCACCCCGAAATCGCGCGAGAGCTGCACGACGGTGGTTGCCGCGCGGAGATCAGCTCCACCGGCGAGCTGGCCAACGCGCTGCAGGCGGGCTTCGCCCCGAGCGAGATCCTCTACACCGGCCCGGGCAAGACCGACGCCGAGCTGGAGCAGGCGATCGCGACCGGCGTGCGGCTGTTCTCCGTGGAGTCTCTCACCGACCTGCAGCACGTCGGCGTGGCAGCCGAGAAGCACGATGTGGTCGCCTCGTGCCTGCTGCGCGTGAACACCACGCAGGGCAGCGCGTCGACCGGCATCCGCATGATGGGCCGGCCCTCGCAGTTCGGCATCGACGCCGAGACGCTGCCGTCGCTGATGCCCGCGTTCAAGGCTGTGCCCGGCACCCGCTTGGCCGGCGCGCACTTCTTCACCATGAGCAACGCCAAGGACGAGGACAGCCTGCTCGGCGAGTACGAGTTCGTGCTGCAGTCGGCCGCGCAGCTGCACCAGGAGGCTGGCCTGCCGCTGGAGCTGCTCGACATCGGCGGCGGCTTCTCCTCGCCGTACGCGGTGCCGGGACCGCGCACCGACTACCCGAAGCTGCGCGCGGGGCTGGAGCAACTGCTTGACCTGTACCTGCCGGAATGGCGGACGGGGGAGGTCGAGCTGGCCTGCGAGTCGGGCCGGTACCTGTCCGGGAGCTGCGGCTCGCTGCTCGCCGGGGTCGTGAACGTCAAGGAGAGCCGCGGCAGCAGGTTCGTGATCCTCGACGCGGGCATCAACGTCGTCGGCGGGCTGTCCGGCATCGGCCGGCTGCTGCCCGCGGCCGTCGGCATCGAGGACACCGATCCGAACGGCGAGACCGGCAGCCTCGTCGGTCCACTGTGTACTCCCGGTGACTCGCTCGCGAAGGCCGCGAAGCTGCCCGAGCTGGCGCCCGGCGACGTGGTGACGGTGCCGAACGTCGGTGCATACGGTGTGACAGCGAGCCTGATCAGCTTCCTCGGCCGGCCCGCGCCGACGGAGGTCGTGGTGCGCGGCGACGAGGTCGTGTCCGTGTCGCGGCTGGACTACCAGCGCGCGTACGAGGTTTCGCCGTGAGCGAGGAGATGAACGCCTACCGCGGCGGCGTGGTCACGGAACCGCCGCGCACGGTGATCGTGAGCAGCATGGCGTCGGACTCGCACACGTGGAACCTCGTGTACCTGGAGCTGCTGGTCGGCGAGCTCGGCTTCGACGTGGTGAACCTCGGCGCGTGCGTGCCCGACGAGCTGCTGGAGTCCGAATGCCTCAGCCGGCTCCCGACGATGCTCGTGCTCAGCAGCGTCAACGGCCACGGCTACCAGGACGGCCTGCGCGTGATCCAGCGCCTGCGGTCCTTCCCCGAGCTGCGGGCCTTGCCCGTGGTGATCGGCGGCAAGCTCGGCGTCGGCGGTCCGCTCACCGAAGAGGAGACGGCGCGGCTGCTGCTCGCCGGCTTCGACGGGGTCTTCGACGACCAGCAGAACAACGCGTCCTTCCGCCGGTTCGCCGCGACGTTGACCGCCGGCTCCGCCCAGTTCCCCGTGCGGGTGGAGGGGGTGTGAGCTTCGAAGAGTTCGTGGCGAGCAGGCACGCGGCCGGGCAGCTGGTCGTGCAACCCCGCATGGGGTTCGCCGACCCGGTGGCGATGCGCGCCGGGCTCGCGGCGACCAGGAACGCGGCCGCCACGACCGTCGGCACCGTCACGCTCGACAGCTACACCCGCGTCGGCGACACCGATTCCGTCGCGCACGCGCTGGCCCACGGCATCGCACTCAACGGTTACCCCATCGTCAACCACCCGGCCGAGGTCACCCGAGCGATGCTCGACGGCCTCGAAGGCCCGGACTTCCCGGTGCAGGTGCGCCACGGCTCGGCCCGCCCGGCGGACATCTTCCGCGCGATGCTCGCCGCCGGCCTGCACGCCACCGAGGGCGGGCCGGTGTCCTACTGCCTGCCCTACAGCCGCACGCCACTGGACGAGTCCGTGCGCAACTGGTCGTACTGCTGTGAACTGCTGGCCGACGCCGAGCTGCCGGGCGGCCGTGCGCACCTGGAGACGTTCGGCGGCTGCATGATGGGCCAGCTCTGCCCGCCGAGCGAGCTCGTGGCACTCAGTGCGCTGGAGGCGTTGTTCTTCTACCGCAAGGGGTTGCGCAGCATCTCGGTGAGCTACGCGCAGCAGACCAACCTGCGCCAGGACCAGGAAGCCGTCGCGGCACTGCGCCGGCTGTGCACCGAGTTGCTCCCCGGCGCGTCGTGGCACGTGGTGATCTACGCGTACATGGGCTTGTTCCCGCGCACGCCGGAAGGCTCGCTGAGCCTGCTCGGCACGGCGGCCGAGCTGGCGCTGAGCACCGGCTCGGAGCGGCTGATCGTGAAGACCGTCGCCGAGGCGCACCGGATCCCGACCGTCGCGGAGAACGTGCAGGCGCTCGAACACGCGGGCGCCGTGCGAGGCACCAGGAAGGTCGCCGTGGAGGCGGACAACCAGGTCTACCGCGAGGCCTACGCGCTGGTCGACGCCGTGCTCAACAGCCACGAAGACCTCGGCCGGGCGATCGTGGTCGCGTTCAAACGCGGCCTGCTCGACGTGCCGTTCTGCCTGCACCCGGACAACGCCGGGCAGGCCCGCAGTTACCTCGACCCGGCCGGCCGGCTCTGCTGGTCCGACCTCGGTTCCCTGCCGCTGCGCCGCGTGGTCGAGCGCGGTCCCGGCGGCGCGATCACCTCGTCGACTTTGATGTCGGCGCTCTCGTACGTCCAGCACACCCACGACGCCCAGGCATTGGAGCAGCCGATGACCGCGATTGGAGGGGATTCGCGATGAGTACGCGCCGGACTGTCCGGGCCTACCCGTTCGACATGCAGGAGATCTCCGTTTCCGAGCTGTACCACACGTTGCAGCGCGAAGAGCCGATGAGCCGGGTGCAGATGCCCTTCGGCGAACCGGCGTGGCTCGCCACCAAGTACGCCGACGTGAAGCTCGTGATGACCGACCAGCGCTTCAGCCGTGAGCTGGCGCAGGGTCTCGACCAGCCGCGGATGCGCCGCCAGCAGATGGGCGACGGCATCATGGGCATGGACCCGCCCGACCACTCGCGCCTGCGCCGCCTGGTGTCGAAGGCGTTCACCGCGCGCCGGCTCGAGCAGATGCGCGAAGGCGTGCAAACGCTCGTGAACGACCTGCTCGACGGCATGGTCGCGCGCGGCGACTCGGCCGACGTCGTCGAGGAGCTCGCGCGCCCGCTGCCCGTGACCGTGATCTGCGACCTGCTCGGCGTGCCGCAGGAGGACCACGAGATCTTCCGCGAGTGGACCCAAGCGCTGGTCAGCGACGCCACGGCCAAGGGCGACGTGCTCGACGTCTACGGTGACCAGCTCGACAGCTACGTCGCCGGGCTCGTGGCGCAGCGGCGCGAGGAGCCGACCGACGACCTGCTCGGCGCGCTGGTCTATGCGCGCGACGCCGGCGACAAGCTCACCGAGAACGAGCTGATCTCCATCGCCGGCGCGGGCCTGCTCACCGGTGGCGTGGAGACGGTGTCCACGGCTCTGCCGAGCTTCCTGTTCACCCTCCTGACCCAGCCGGAACTGCTCGCGCAGCTGCGTGCGGACCCGGAGCTGATGCCGACCGCCGTCGAGGAACTGCTGCGGTTCGTGCCGATCAACACCGCGGCGATGTTCGCCCGCTACGCCACCGAAGACGTGCGCTTCGGCGACGTCGTGGTGCGCGCGGGCGACCCGGTGCTGCCGGCGCTGCACGCGGCCAACCGCGACCCGGAGGTGTTCGCGAACCCGGACACCGTCGACCTCACCCGCAGCCCCAACCCGCACGTGGCGTTCGGGCACGGCCCGCACCACTGCATCGGCGCGCAGCTCGCGCGCCTGGAACTGCAGGAAGCGCTCAAGGCGATTCTCGCGCGCTTCCCGGAACTGCGGCTCGCGGACGGGCGGGAAGGCGTGAAGTGGGAATACGGCGTGATCGTGCGCGGGCCTTCGCTCCTGCGCATCGCGTGGTGATTTCCCTGCCCCTAGCGGCTTTTTCTGGGGATCCGGGCCGGCACTGAGCCGACTTACGATCCCTCCGACGACCATGAATGCTGCCTTGCTACAGCGGTGGAGTGCGTTATGCGTGAGTTAGACAAGAATCCGGAATCCGGTTTCGGCCAGCGGCTGACGCACTTGCCGCCGGGCGATCGGGCGGCGTTCGTCGCGGACGTGGTGCACAGCGCCACCAGGGCCGCGCTCCGGGCCGTGCTCCCGGAGGTGCCGGCCGTCCTCGACCCGGAGAAGGCGTTCTCCGACCACGGGTTCGACTCGCTGGCGGCGGTGGAGCTGCACGCGCAGCTCACCGACGCCACCGGGCTCGACCTGCCCGTGACGCTCGCGTTCGACCACCCGACCCCGGCCGCCGTCGCGCGGTTCCTGCACGCGCAGGTGTTCGGGGAGGAGACCGTCGACAGTGGACTGAGCGCGCGCAGCGGCAACGACGACGAGCCGGTGGCCATCGTCGGCATCGGCTGCCGGTACCCGGGTGGCGCGGCTTCGCCCGAGCAGCTGTGGCAGCTGGTCGCGGACGAAGTGCACACGATCAGCGGCTTCCCGACCGACCGCGGCTGGGACCTCGGCAAGCTCTACGACCCGGACCCAGACCGGCCCGGCAGCAGCTACGTCGCGTCCGGCGGCTTCCTGCCCGACGCCGGTGAGTTCGACGCCGGCTTCTTCGGCATCGCGCCGCGTGAGGCGTCGGCGATGGACCCGCAGCAGCGGCTCGTCCTGGAGACGGCGTGGGAAGCGCTGGAGCGGGCGAAGATCGACCCGACCACGCTGCGCGGCACGCCCGCCGGCGTGTTCATCGGCGCCGAGGCCCAGGAGTACGGTCCGCGTCTGCACGAAGCTCCCGACGGCCTCGACGGCTACCTCCTCACCGGCAACGCGCCGAGCGTCGTCTCCGGGCGCGTCGCCTACTCGCTGGGTCTCGAAGGCCCGACGCTGACGGTCGACACCGCGTGCTCGGGTTCCCTGGTGGCCCTGCACCTCGCCGTGCAGGCGCTGCGGCGCGGCGAGACGTACCTCGCGCTCGCCGGCGGTGTCGCCGTGATGGGCGCACCCGGCACGTTCACCGCGTTCAGCCGTCAGCGTGGCCTCGCCGAGGACGGTCGGTGCAAGGCGTTCGCCGCGGCGGCCGACGGCACGGGGTTCGCCGAGGGCGTGGGTGTGCTCGTGCTGGAGCGGCTGTCCGACGCCGTGGCGAACGGGCACACCGTGCTCGCCGTGGTCCGCGGTTCGGCCATCAACTCCGACGGCGCCTCCAACGGCCTCACCGCGCCCAACGGTCCTTCGCAGCAGCGCGTGATCACGCGAGCGCTGGCGGATGCCGGACTTGATCCGTCCGAAGTGGACGCCGTCGAGGCGCACGGCACCGGCACGCGGCTCGGGGACCCGATCGAGGCGCAGGCGCTGCTCGCCACCTACGGGCGGGAGCGCGAGACGCCGCTGCTGCTGGGCTCGATCAAGTCCAACATCGGCCACACGCAGGCCGCCGCCGGTGTCGCCGGCGTGATCAAGATGGTCGAGGCCATGCGCCGCGGCGTGCTGCCGAAGACGCTGCACGTCGACGTGCCGACCCCGCACGTCGACTGGACGGCCGGTGCCGTCGAGCTGCTGACCGAGGCGCGCGAGTGGCCGCCGGTCGAGCGGCCGCGGCGCGCGGGGGTGTCGTCGTTCGGGGTCAGCGGCACCAACGCCCACGTGATCATCGAGCAGGCCCCGGCCGTCGAAGCTGAGGAAACGCCGGCCGAGAAGCTGCCGGTGGTGCCTCTGGTGGTGTCCGCTCGGGACGAGGACGCCTTGCGTGCGCAGGCCGCCAAGCTGGTGTCCACTGTGGAGACCGAGAACCTTGCGGACCTCGGGTTTTCCCTCGCCACCACGCGTGCCGCGCACGACCACCGCGCCGTGGTGGTCGCCGAGAACACCGCCGACGCCGTCCGCGGGCTCGCCGCGCTGGCCGCCGGGGAGCAGGACGCCACCGTGGTCACCGGCGAGCGCACGCCGGGCAAGCTCGCGATGTTGTTCACCGGCCAGGGTTCGCAGCGCCTGGCCATGGGCCGGGAGCTCTACCTCGCCTACCCGGTGTTCGCCGAGGTCTTCGACGAGGCCCTCGACAACCTCGACGTGCAGATGGACCAGCCGCTGCGCGACGTACTCTTCGGGGACAACGCCGACGAACTCAACCACA
This sequence comes from Amycolatopsis sp. NPDC001319, assembly GCF_042896185.1. NCBI lineage: Bacteria > Bacillati > Actinomycetota > Actinomycetes > Pseudonocardiales > Pseudonocardiaceae > Amycolatopsis > Amycolatopsis sp. NPDC001319. The sequence goes on from NZ_JBIAWY010000004.1 coordinate 304,337, forward strand.
CGCAGTACGCGCAGTGCGCCCTGTTCGCAGTCGAGGTCGCGCTCGCGCGGCTGCTGGAGTCGTGGGGCGTCAAGCCCGACGTGCTGCTCGGCCACTCGATCGGTGAGCTCGCCGCCGCGCACATCGCCGGCGTCTGGTCGCTGGCCGACGCGTGCCTGGTCGTCGCCGCCCGGGGTCGCCTGATGCAGGCGCTGCCGGAGGGAGGCGCGATGGTCGCGCTGGCCGCGACCGAAGACGAGGTGCAGCCGCTGCTCAACGACCGCGTGAGCATCGCGGCCGTCAACGGACCGTCGTCCGTCGTGGTCTCGGGTGAGCGCGACGCGGTCGAGGACGTCGCCACCGTGTTCCGGCTGCAGGGCCGCAAGACGAGTGAGCTGCGCGTGTCGCACGCGTTCCACTCGCCGCTGATGGAGCCGATGCTGGCGGAGTTCCGCGAGATCCTCGAGGTCGTGGACTACGCGCCGCCGGCGATTCCGGTGGTGTCCAACGTGACCGGCCGCCTCGCGAAGCCCGAGGAGCTGTGCTCACCGGGCTACTGGCTGTGGCACGTCCGCCGCGCGGTGCGCTTCGCCGACGGCGTGGCGACGCTGGCCGAAGCCGGCGTGACGACCGCGATCGAGGTCGGCCCCGACGCCGTCCTTTCGGCGATGGCCGCCACCGGCCCGCACGCCGACACCATCACCTTCACCGCCGCGCAGCGCCGCGACCACGCCGAGGTCACCACCCTCGCCGGTGCGCTGGGCAAGCTGCACACGCGCGGCGTGCCGGTCGACTGGACCGCGTTCTTCGGCCCGGCCCGCCGCGTGGATCTGCCGACGTACGCCTTCCAGCGCAAGCACTTCTGGCTCACCGCTCCCGTTTCGCACGGCGACGCCGCCGATCTCGGCCAGCTCGCGTCGAGCCACCCGCTGCTGGCCGCGGAGATCGGCCTCGCGGGCGACGGGCTCGTGTTCACCGGCCGCGTCGGGCTGAGGACGCACCCGTGGCTGGCCGACCACACCATCGCCGGCTCCGCGGTGCTGCCCGGCACGGCGTTCGTCGAGATGGCGCTGCACGCCGGCGAGCAGGCCGGCTGCGGCGTGCTCGACGAGCTGACGCTGCAGGCGCCGCTCGCGCTGCCGGAGACCGGCGGGGTCGCGCTGCAGGCCGTGGTCGGTCCGGAGGAGGACGGCCGCCGCACCATCGAGTTCCACTCGCGTCCTGACCACGACGCCGACGCCGCCTGGACCCGCCACGCCGTGGGTGTCCTCGCGACCGGTCCCTTCGTGGAGCCGGCGAGCCTGACCGAGTGGCCGCCCGCCGGGGCCGAGGTCGTCGCCACCGCCGAGCTGTACGGCGAGCTGGCCGAGCAGGGTTACGGCTACGGCCCGCTGTTCCAGGGCCTGCGCACGGCGTGGCGGCGAGACGACGTCGTGTACGCCGAGGTCGCACTGCCCGCCGAGAAGGACGCCGCGTTCGGCATTCACCCGGCGCTGCTCGACGCCGTGCTGCACGCCACCGACTTCGCCCCGGGCGAAGCGCGGGAGGCCGACGAGATCCGGCTGCCGTTCGCGTGGACCGGCGTGCGGCTGCATGCATCCGGCGCGACGGAGGTGCGCGTGCGGATCACGTCGCCCGCCACCGGCGGGGTCACGCTGGAGATCACCGACCCGGCCGGCGCGCCGGTGCTGTCGGTCGAGTCGTTCCGCTCGCGGGCCGTGCGCGGTGCCGATCTCGGCACGCAGGCGCGGGACCTGCTCTACACCGTGGAGTGGACGCCGGTCACGTCCGGCGCCGAACTGCCGACGCTCGCCGCGCTCGGCTCGGTCGCCGGCCTCGACGTGCCGGTCGCCGACGCGCTGGTGTCGCTGGTGGACGTTCCGCAGGCCGTGCTGCTGCCCGTTTCGGTGCGGGGCAAGAACGTCGCCACCGCCGCGAAGCAGGCCGCGCACCGCGTGCTGGCCGTGCTGCGGCAGTGGCTGGAGAACGAGCGTTACGAGTATTCGCGGCTGGTCGTGCTGACTCGCGGTGAGCTGGCCGACTCCGCGGTGCGGGGCCTCGTGCGTTCGGCTCAGGCCGAGCACCCGGGCCGCGTGGTGCTGATCGAAGGCGCGGTCACGGCGGCGACGCTCGCCACCGCGCTCGGCTCGGGGGAGCCGGAGCTGCGCATCGAAGGCAACGCGGTGCACGCGGCCCGCCTGGTGCGGCTCACCGGCGACGCCGAGCGGCCGGCGTGGTCCGCCGAGGGCACCGTGCTCATCACCGGCGGCACGGGTGGCCTGGGCGCGCAGGTCGCGCGCCACCTCGTGACGAACCACGGCGTGCGCAGCCTCCTGCTGGTCAGCCGCCGCGGTGCCGGCGCCCCGGGCGCGGCCGAGCTGGTCGCGGACCTGCGCGAGCTGGGCGCGAGCGTGACCGTGGCCGCCGCCGACGTGAGCAAGAAGCGTTCGCTGTCCGCCGCGCTGAAGAAGGCCGAGCAGCCGCTGTCCGCCGTCGTGCACACCGCCGGTGTGCTGGACAACGCCATGATCGGCTCCCTGACCGAAGAGCGGCTCGACGCCGTGCTGGCGCCGAAGGTCGACGCGGCCTGGCACCTGCACGAGCTGGTCGGTGACGTCTCCGCGTTCGTCCTGTTCTCGTCCTCGGCGGGCCTCGCCGACGGCGCGGGCCAGGCGAACTACGCGGCCGGCAACACCTTCCTCGACGCGCTGGCCGAGCACCGCTGCACCGAAGGCAAGATGGCCACGTCGCTCGCGTGGGGCCTGTGGGACGGCGACCTCGGCATGGGGACCACGCTGTCCGAAGCGGACCGAAGCCGCATCGCGCGGCTCGGCCTCGCGCCGCTGACGGTCGCCGAAAGCCTGGCCGCGCTCGACGCGGCGCTGGTCTCGGGCGCGCCGGCCGTGGTGCCGACGCGCATCGACCGGTCCGCGCTGCGGGGCCGGGGCGAGGACGTCCCGGCCGTGCTGCGGGGACTCGCCCCCGCCGGTCGTCGCCGGGCCGCCGCCGCGGTCGTCTCCGGTGAGCTGACGCCGGAGCAGCAGTTCGCCGGCCGCTTCGCCCACCTCGGTGAGGCCGACCGCGACCGCGCGGTGCTCGACCTGGTGCGCACGCACGTCGCGGCCGTACTCGGCCACGAGAGCGCCGACGCCATCAACCCGGCCCGCCCGTTCGGCGAGATCGGGTTCGACTCGCTGGCCGCGGTCGAGCTGCGCAACATCCTCGACTCCGTCACCGGCATGCGCCTGCCCGCCACGCTCGTCTTCGACTACCCGACGCCGCGGGCGCTGGCCGAGTACCTCGTCGGCCGGCTGGCCGGGCTCGCGCCGGCGCAGCCGATCGCGCCGGTCACGACCGCCGACCCGGAGGAGCCGATCGCGATCGTCGGCATCGCCTGCCGCTACCCGGGTGGTGTGACCACGCCGGAGGACCTGTGGCGGCTGGTCGCCGACGGCGAGGAGGCGCTGACGCCGTTCCCGGCCGACCGCGGCTGGAACGTCGACGCGCTGTACGACCCGGAGCCCGGCAAGCCCGGCCACTCCTACGTCAAGCACGGCGCCTTCCTGCACGACGCCGCCGAGTTCGACGCCGACTTCTTCGAGATCAGCCCGCGTGAGGCCGCCGCCATGGACCCGCAGCAGCGGTTGCTGCTGGAGGTGTCTTGGGAGGCGTTCGAACGCGCCGGCATCGACCCGGTTTCCTTGCGCGGCAGCGCGACCGGTGTCTTCGCCGGTGTGATGTACCACGACTGGGGCACGCGGCTCGGCACGGTGTCCGACGACATCGCCGGCTACCTCGGCAACGGCAGCCTCGCCAGCGTCGTCTCCGGCCGCGTGTCCTACGCGCTGGGCTTGGAAGGCCCGACGGTCACGGTCGACACGGCCTGCTCGTCGTCGCTGGTCGCCCTCCACTGGGCGGCGCAGGCGCTGCGCCGCGGCGAGTGCACGCTCGCCCTCGCCGGCGGGGTCACGGTGATGTCCACTCCGGACACCTTCGTCGACTTCTCCCGCCAGCGCGGCCTTTCCGCCGACGGTCGCTGCCGCTCGTTCGCCGACGCGGCCGACGGCACGGGCTGGGGCGAGGGCGCGGGCATGCTGCTCGTCGAGCGCCTGTCCGACGCCCGCCGCAACGGTCACCCGGTCCTCGCGCTGCTGCGCGGCTCCGCGGTGAACCACGACGGCGCGTCCAACGGCCTCACCGCCCCCAACGGTCCCTCGCAGCAGCGGGTGATCACTCGCGCGCTGGCCGACGCCGGGCTCACGCCGTCCGAAGTGGACGCCGTCGAAGGCCACGGCACCGGCACCACGCTGGGTGACCCGATCGAGGCTCAGGCGTTGCTGGCCACCTACGGCCAGGAGCGCGAAGAGCCGCTGTGGCTGGGTTCGATCAAGTCCAACATCGGCCACACGCAGGCCGCCGCCGGTGTCGCGGGCATCATCAAGATGGTCCTGGCGATGCAGCACGAGCAGCTGCCGCGCACGCTGCACGTCGACCGTCCGTCCACAGTGGTCGACTGGGCGGCGGGTTCGGTGCGGCTGCTCACTCAGCAGCAGGACTGGTCGGCCGACGGCCACCCGCGGCGTGCGGCCGTGTCGTCGTTCGGCATCAGCGGCACCAACGCCCACGTGATCCTGGAGCAGGCTCCCGAGATCGAGCGCGCGCAGCCGGCGGAGACGCAGGCCGTGGTGCCGGTCGCGCTGTCCGGCCGGTCCGCCGCCGCGGTGCGCGGGCAGGCGGTGCGGCTGCGGTCGTGGCTGGCCGAGCACGAGAACGCCGCGGTTGCGGAGATCGCGCGTTCGGTGGCCGCGACGCGGGCTTCGCTGGAGCATCGCGCGGTGGTCGTCGCCGGGACGGTGGCCGAGCTGGCCGACGGGCTCGACGCCGTCGCCACCGGTGAGGCCGCATCCGACCAGGTCACCGACGGGAAGCTCGCCTTCCTGTTCTCGGGCCAGGGCGCGCAGCGCGTGGGCATGGGCCGCGAGCTGTCCGAGGCCTACCCGGTGTTCGCCGAGGCCTTCGACGCGGTGTGCGCGGCCGTCGACCGGCACACCGACGTGCCGCTGCGCGACGTCGTCTTCGGCACCACTGCGCTCGCCGACCGTGGGCTGCTGGATCAGACGCAGTACACGCAGACCGGGCTCTTCGCGGTCGAGGTCGCCCTCTTCCGGCTCGCCGAGTCGTGGGGGATCGTCCCCGACGCGCTCGCCGGCCACTCCATCGGTGAGCTGGCCGCCGCGCACGTCGCCGGGGTGCTCTCGCTCGACGACGCCGCCAAGCTGGTCGCCGCCCGCGGCCGCCTGATGGGGGCCCTTTCGGAGCGGCCGGGCGCGATGGTCGCGTTCGCGGCGCCGGAGGCGACCGTGCGCGAGCTGCTGGCTGGGCACGACGACGTGAGCATCGCCGCCGTCAACGGGCCCGCCGCCGTGGTGGTCTCGGGTGCCGCCGACGTGGTCGCGGAGATCGAGCGCCTGGCCGGCGACATCCAGACGCGCCGGCTGCGCGTGAGCCACGCGTTCCACTCGCCGCTGATGGACCCGATGCTCGACGAGTTCGCCGCGGTCGCCGCCGGGCTCACGTACGCGGCGCCGCGGATCCCGATCGTCTCCACCGTCACCGGCCGCGTGGCCACCGACGAGGAGCTGCGCTCGCCGGAGTACTGGGTCACGCACGTCCGCGAGACCGTGCGCTTCGGCGCGGCGGTCGAGACGCTGGCACAGAGCGGCGTCCGGACGTTCCTCGAGCTCGGGCCCGACAGCGTGCTGTCGGTGCTCGGGCCGCAGAGCGCCGAAGACAGCGACGGCAACACAGTGTTCGTCCCGCTCGGCCGGCGCGACCAGGACGAGGTCCGCACGGCGCTGGCCGCCGTCGGCCGCCTCCACGCGCGGGGTGCGGCCAAGCTCGGCCTGCTGCTCGGCGACGGTCCGGTGCGCCTCGACCTGCCGACGTACGCCTTCCAGCACAAGCGTTACTGGCTCGACGCCACGCCGTCCGGCGACGTCACGGCCGTCGGCCAGCAGCCGCTGGCGCACCCGATGCTGGGTGCGGTGGTGCCGCTGTCCGGTTCGGACACCACGGTGCTCACCGGCCGGCTGTCGGCCGCGTCGGTGCCGTGGCTGGCCGACCACGTGGTGAAGGGCGCGATCCTCGTGCCCGGCACCGGTCTGCTGGAGCTGGCCGTCGCGGCCGGCGACCAGGTCGGCCTGCCGGTGGTGGAGGAGCTGACGCTGCAGGCACCGCTCGTCCTGCCGCCCGACGGTGCGGTCGCGCTGCAGGTCGTGGTCGGCCCGGCCGCCGACGACCGTCGTCCGGTCACCGTGTTCTCCCGCCCGGCCGACACCGAGGGCGAGTGGACGCAGCACGCGCTCGGCACGCTGTCCGCCGTCGCCCGGCCCGAGCCCGCCGGGCTCACCGAATGGCCGCCGCCGGGGGCGAGCGTGATCCCGGTGGAGGGCGCCTACGAGCTGCTCGCCGACCGCGGTTACGGCTACGGTCCGGCGTTCCAGGGCCTCAAGGCCGCGTGGCGCCGGGGCAACGAGGTGTTCGCCGAGGTCGCGCTGCCGGAACCGGCCGCGGCCACGGCCGGCGCCTACGGCCTGCACCCCGCACTGCTCGACACCGCCATGCACGCCGACCTCCTCGGCGACCCGAGCGGCGCGACGCTGCTTCCGTTCGTGTGGAACGGCGTGACGCTGCACGCGGTCGGCGCCGCGGTCCTGCGGGTGCGCATCGTGCGGCTGGACGGCGACGAGCTCTCGGCCATCGAGGTGGCCGACAGCGAGGGCCGGCCGGTCGCGACGATCGAGTCGCTGGTCTCGCGGCCGGTGCAGAAGGAGCTCTCGGCCGCACCGGACACTGTGGACGGTTCGCTGCTGAAGATCGCCTGGCAGCCCGGCACCGCACCGGCGGCCGCCACTGCCGTCGTGGCCGTCGGCCGCGGCCGGGTCGGGGTGGCCGCCACCTACGCCGGGTTCGCGGACCTGATCGGGGCCGTCGATCGAGGTGAGCCGGTGCCGGAGCTGGTCACGCTCTCGGTCCCGGAACGCGAAGGTGCGGTGCCGGAGGTCTCCCGCGAGCACGCGGCCTGGCTGCTGGCGGAAATCCAGGCCTGGCTGGCGGAGCCGCGGTTCGCGGGCACGAAACTCGCGGTCGTCACGCACTCCGCGACGGCGGCCGGCGGCGCGGGAGTGGACGTCACCGAAGGCGCCCTCTGGGGTCTGGCGCGCGCCGCGCAGGCCGAGCACCCGGGCCGGGTGTTCCTCGTGGACGCCGACACCGCCACCACGCCCGGCGACATCGCGTCCGCGGTCGCGTCGGGGGAGCCGGAGTCCGCGGTCCGCGCGGGTTCGGTGCTCGTGCCGCGGTACGCCCGCACCGAGACCACCGGGGTCTCGCCGTTCGGCGAAGGAACGGTGCTGGTCACCGGCGGTACCGGCGGGCTCGGCAGCCTGCTGGCGCGATACCTCGTGGCCGAGCACGGCGTGCGCGACCTCGTGCTGACGAGCCGCCGCGGCCTCGATGCCCCGGGTGCCGCGCAGCTGGCCGACGACCTCACGGACCTCGGCGCCACGGTCACCGTCGCGGCGTGCGACGTCGCCGACCGCGCCGCCATCGCGGAGCTGCTCGAGGCGTTGCCGCGGCTGTCCGCTGTGGTTCACGCCGCCGGCACGGCTGACAGCGGGGTCTTCGACTCGCTGACCGCGGACCAACTGCACTCCGTGCTCAAGCCCAAGGTCGACGCCGCTTGGCACTTGCACGAGCTGACCGCTTCGCGTGAGCTGTCCGCGTTCGTGCTGTTCTCCTCCGCCGGCGGCCAGGTCCTGCCCGCCGGCCAGGCGAACTACGCCGCGGCCAACGCGTTCCTCGACGGCCTCGCACAGCACCGCCACGCGGCGGGCCTGCCGGCGACGGCGCTGGCGTGGGGGCTGTGGGCCGAGAACACCGGCCTCGGCGGCGACCTCGCCGAGGCCGACCTCGCCCGGATGGCTCGGCTGGGCCTGCCCGCGGTCACCGCGGAGCAGGGACTCGCGTTGTTCGACGCCGCGGTGGCCACGGAAGACGCTGTGGTCGCGCCGCTGCGGGTCGACGTGCCCGCGCTGAAGGCGCGCACGGACGAGCTGCCGGCTCTGCTGCGCGGCTTCGTGCCGCCGAAGGCCCGCCGTGTCGCCAAAACCAAGGCCGCCAGCGCGGACAACGCGTTGGCGAACGAGCTGGCCGCCCTGGTCGAGAGCGAGCGCGACCGTGTGCTGCTGGATCTCGTCCGCACGCAGGTGGCCACCGTGCTCGGCTACGCGGACAAGTCCGAAGTGGACGGCACCCGGGCGTTCAAGGAGCTCGGGTTCGACTCCCTGGCGGCGGTGGAGCTGCGCAACCTGCTTGGCACCGCCACCGGGCTCTCGCTCCCGGCGACGCTCATCTTCGACCACCCGACCGCCAAGGCCGTCGCCGACTTCGTGAAGGGCAAGCTGCTCGGCGCGGTCACCAAGAAGTCGACCACGCGCACCAACGCCGCCGGTGTTTCGATGCAGGAACCGATCGCGATCGTCGGCATGGCCTGCCGCTACCCCGGCGGCGTGCGGTCGCCCGAGGACCTGTGGCGGCTGCTCGTCGACGAGGTCGACGCGGTCAGCGGCTTCCCGACCAACCGCGGCTGGGACACCGAGGGCATCTACGACCCCGAACGCGGCAAGCGTGGCAAGACCTACGCCAACCAGGGCGGGTTTCTGCACGACGCCGCCGAGTTCGACCCGGCGTTCTTCGGCATCGGCCCGCGCGAGGCCATGGCGATGGACCCGCAACAGCGGCTGCTGCTGGAGACGGCGTGGGAGGCCATCGAACGCGCCGGCATCGACCCGACCGCGCTGCGCGGCAGCCTGACCGGCGTCTTCACCGGCGCCATGTACGACGACTACGGCAGCCGGGCCCCGGGCGCGCCCGCCGACGTCGCCGCCTACATCCCCAACGGCAGCTCCGGCGCGGTCGTCTCCGGTCGCATCTCCTACCTGCTGGGGCTCGAAGGTCCGTGCATGACGGTGGACACGGCGTGCTCGTCTTCGCTGGTCACGCTGCACCTCGCGGTGCAGGCACTGCGGGCCGGCGAGTGCGGGCTGGCGCTGGCCGGCGGCGTGACGGTGCTTTCGCAGTCGGACCTGTTCGTCGACTCCAGCCGCCAGGGGGTGCTTTCGCCCAACGGCCGCTCGAAGTCCTTCTCCGCCGCGTCCGACGGCGTCGGCTGGGCCGAGGGCGCGGGCCTGCTCCTGCTGGAGCGGCTGTCCGACGCGCAGCGCAACGGCCACGAGGTGCTCGCCGTCGTGCGCTCCAGCGCGGTGAACCAGGACGGCGCGTCCAACGGGCTCACCGCCCCGAACGGCCCCTCGCAGGAACGCGTGATCCACGCGGCGCTGGCCGCCGGTGGGCTGCGTCCGTCCGAAGTGGACGCGGTCGAGGCGCACGGTTCGGGCACGAAACTCGGTGACCCCATCGAGGCGCAGGCCCTGCTCGCGACCTACGGCCAGGACCGGCCCGAGGGACACCCGCTGTACCTGGGCTCCGTGAAGTCGAACATCGGTCACGCGCAGGCGTCCGGTGGTGCGGCCGGCGTGATGAAGGTGGTGCAGGCGCTGCGGCACAACCTGCTGCCGCGGACGCTGCACGTCGACGCGCCGTCGCCGGTCGTCGACTGGACGACGGGCGACATCGAGCTGCTGACCGAGGCCCGGCCGTGGCTGCCGAACGGGCGGCCGCGCCGTGCCGGGGTCTCGTCCTTCGGCATCAGCGGGACCAACGCGCACATCATCATCGAGGAGGCGCCGCCGTCCACTGTGGAGGCGCCGCGCGCCAGTGCTCCGGCGCTGCCGGTGGTGCCGCTGCCGCTCGCGGGATCGGTGGGCCAGGCGCTGGCCGACCAGGCCGCCCGGCTCGCCGAGCACCTGCGGGCCAACCCGGAACTGGACCCGATCGACGTCGGGTACTCGCTCGCCACCGGTCGCGCGGCGCTCGACCACCGCGCGGTGGTGCTGGCCGCAGACCGCGAGGCCGCGTTGAAGGCGCTCGACGGGCTCGCCACCGGCGGAACCCCGGCGAGCACCGTGACCGGCACGATCAGTGCGGCCGACCTGACCGCGTTCCTCTTCACCGGCCAGGGCGCGCAGCAGCCGGGCATGGGCCGCGGGCTGTACGAGGCCTTCCCGGTGTTCGCCGGCGCGTTCGACGAGATCTGCGGCCTGTTCGACGGCGATATTCGCGGTCTCTCCGAGACGGACGTGCCGCTCAAGCGGGCTATCTGGGCCGAGAAGGGCTCCGACGACGGGAAGCTGCTCAACCAGACCGCCTACACGCAGTGCGCGCTGTTCGCGATCGAGGTCGCGCTCTACCGCCTGGTGGAGTCGTGGGGCGCCGCGCCCGACTACGTGGCCGGGCACTCGATCGGTGAGCTCGCCGCGGCCCACGTGGCCGGGGTGCTGTCGCTGGCCGATGCCTGCACGCTGGTCGCCGCTCGCGGCCGGTTGATGCAGGCGCTGCCGAGCGGGGGCGCCATGGCCGCGATCGCGGCCACGGAGGACGAGGTGCGGGCCGCGCTGCCGTCCGACGTCGACGTCGCCGCGGTCAACGGGCCGCGCTCGGTCGTGATCTCCGGGCCGGAAGCTTCGGTCCGGACGGCCATGGCCACGTTCTCCGACGCCGGGCGCCGCACGAAGCAGCTGGTCGTGTCGCACGCGTTCCACTCGGCGCTGATGGAGCCGATGCTGGCGGAGTTCGGCGCGGTTGCCGAAAGCCTCAGCTATTCCGCCCCGGCGATTCCGGTGGTGTCCAACGTGACCGGGCGGATCGCCACGGCCGCCGAGCTGTGCTCGCCCGCCTACTGGGTGGGGCACGTTCGCGAGGCCGTGCGGTTCGCCGACGGGGTCACGACTTTGCTGGGCGCCGGCGTCACGCGGTTCGTGGAGCTGGGCCCGGACGCGGTCCTCACAGGCATGGCGCGCGAAAGCGACACCGCGGCCGCCGAACGGCCGGACCGCGTGGTGCAGGTGCCGGCGATGCGGCGCGGCCGCGACGAGGTGACCACGCTGTTCACCGCGCTCGGCACGCTGTACTCGCGGGGCACGGCCCTCGACTGGCGGGCGCTGTTCGCCGGCCGCGGTGCGTCCACTGTGGACCTGCCGACGTACGCGTTCCAGAACAAGTCCTACTGGCTCGACGGGACCAAGGGCACCGGCGACGTCGGTTCGCTGGGCGCCAAGTCCGCCGCGCACCCGCTGCTGGGTGCGCTGGTGGAGCTGCCCGACGGCGGCGCGGTGCTCACCGGCCGGCTGTCCACGGCGACGCAGCCGTGGCTGGCCGACCACGTGGTGATGGGCCGCACGATGCTGCCCGGCACCGCGTACGTCGAGCTGGCCGCGCACGCCGGCGACCAGGTCGGGGCGGGCCTGCTCGAGGAGCTGACCCAGCAGGCACCGCTGCTGCTGCCCGAGGACGGCGTGGACCTGCGCGTGGTCGTCGGGGCTCCGGACGCCAGTGGCCGCCGGGAGTTCTCGGTGCACTCGCGGGCCGCCGAGCGCGGGGCTTGGACGCAGCACGCGGCGGGCACGCTCACTACGGGAACGACGGCGGCGGAGTTCGACCTGGCGGCCTGGCCGCCGGCGGGCGCCGAGGCCGTGGACCTGACCGGGCTCTACGACGACCTCGCGGACCTCGGCTTCGGCTACGGCCCGACGTTCCGGAACCTGCGCGCGGTCTGGCTGCACGAGGGTGAGGTGTTCGCCGAGGTGGCGCTGCCCGAGGGCACGGCGGCCGGCGAGTTCGGCCTCCACCCGGGGCTGCTCGACTCCGCGCTGGGCGCGACGGACTTCCTCGTGCCGGGCGGCCCGAAGGCGCTGACCGAGACGACGATCCCGTTCGCCTGGAACGCGGTCTCACTGTTCGCGGCGGGTGCCACGGCGCTGCGGGTGCGGGTGCGCAAGACGGAGAACGGGGCCGAGCTGGCGCTCGCCGACGCGGCCGGTGCGCCGGTCGCGTGGATCGAGTCGCTGGTCACGCGGCCGGTGTCGGAGAGCCAGCTCGGCGCGAAGGTGCCGGACTCGCTCTACCGCATCGACTGGTCGCCCGCGTCGGGTGTGCGGCTGGCGCCGTCGATCGACGGCTGGGCCGTGCTCGGTGCCGACGATCTCGGGTTGGGCCTGCCCGTCCACGCCGAGCCGGTGGCGGCCGACGTGCTGGTGCTGCCGGTCGCGACCGAGGACGGCGACGTGCCGGCCCGCGTCCACGCGACCGTGCAGAAGACGTTGGCGCTGCTGCAGAACTGGCTCGGCCGGTTCGACGACGGCAAGCTCCTGGTCGTCACCCGCGGTGCGGTCGAGGCGGACACGCCGGACCTGGCGCAGGCGCCGGTCTGGGGTCTGGTGCGGGCCGCGCAGGCCGAGAACCCGGGCCGGATCCAGCTGGTCGACGTGGACGGCAAGGCCGAGTCCGCGCAGGCGCTGCCCGCGGTGGCGGCTTCGGGTGAGCCCGAGGCGGTCGTCCGTGCCGGTGAGGTGCGCGTGCCGCGGCTGGTGCGCGTGACCGAAATCGGCGAGCCGGTCGAGTGGAACCCCGACGGCACGGTGCTGATCACCGGGGGCGCCGGTCTGCTCGGCGGGCTGCTGGCCCGGCACCTGGTCGCCCGCGGCGCCCGCGACCTCGTCCTCACGAGCCGGCGGGGCCTCGACGCCCCGGGTGCGCGGGAGCTGGTCGAGGAACTCGCCGGGCAAGGCGCGAAGGTCACCGTGGCCGCGTGCGACGTCACCGACCGCGCCGACCTGGCGGGGCTGCTGGAGACGCTGCCGAAACTCACCGCCGTGGTCCACGCGGCGGGGCAGATGGACAGCGCGGTGCTGGGCGCCCTCACTCCGGAGCAGGTCGAGACCGTGCTGCGGCCGAAGGTCGACGCGGCCTGGCACCTGCACGAGCTCACGGAGTCGCGGGACCTGGCGGCGTTCGTCCTCTACTCGTCGGCAGGCGGCCTGTTGCTGGCCGCGGGGCAGGCCAACTACGCGGCGGGCAACGTGTTCCTCGACGCGCTGGCCGAGCACCGGGCCGCACAGGGCCTGCCGGCGACCGCCCTGGCCTGGGGTCCGTGGGAAGGCACCGACGGCGAGGTCGACCTGGCGCACATCGCCCGGTACGGCGTCGCGGAGCTGACCGCGGAAGACGGGCTGGCGTTGTTCGACGCCGCGCTCGCGGCGCGGCGGCCGGCACTCGTGCCGGTGGAGCTGGCCGACCTGAAGGAAGCCGACCGCGTGGCCCCGCTCCTGCGTGGCCTCCTGACGGCTCCGTCCCGGCGGGCGGCGACGGCCGCGGTGACCGCCGCACCCGAGGCCGGTTTCGCCGATCGGGTCACCGCGCTGGCGGCGAGCGAGCGGGAAGCGGCGGCGCTGCAGCTGGTGTGCGAGCACGCGGCGGCGGTCCTGGGTTACGACGACGCTTCGGCCGTCGGGGTCGAGAAGGGCTTCACAGACCTCGGCATCGACTCACTGGCGGCGTTGGAACTGCGCAACCGGCTCGGGGCGGCGACGGGGCTGCGGCTGCCGGCGACGCTGATCTTCGACTACCCGAGCCCGCTCCCGCTGGCCCGCCACCTCCTGGCGGAACTGCTGCCGGAGTCCGAAGAGGACAGTGCGCTCGAAGAGAACGACGAAGCCGCGTCCGCAGTCGCGGCGATGGACCTGGCCGACCTGGTCCGCTCCGCGATGGGTGGCGACCAGACCGACGAACGAGGTGAGTCCCGGTGACCCAGTCCCCGTCGACCGAGCAGATCGTCGCCGCGCTGCGGCAGTCCATGACGGACAACGAACGGCTCAAGGCGGACAACAAGAAGCTCTCCGCCCGGCTGCACGAGCCGATCGCGATCATCGGCATGGGCTGCCGCTACCCCGGCGGCGTCACGACTCCGGACGAGCTGTGGCAGCTGGTCGCGGGCGGCGTCGACGCGATCGGCGAGTTCCCGGCCGACCGCGGCTGGGACACGGCGTCGATCCACGACCCCAGTGGTTCCCGGCCCGGCACGACGTACTCGAACGAAGGCGGTTTCCTGCCCGAAGCCGCCGACTTCGAGCCGGAGTTCTTCGGGATCTCGCCACGGGAGGCGCTCACGCTCGACCCGCAGCAGCGCGTGCTGCTGGAGACGGCGTGGGAAGCGGTGGAGCGCGCCGGGATCGTGCCGGCGACGCTGCGCGGCACCAGCACCGGCGTGTTCACCGGCGTGATGTACCACGACTACGGCGCGGGCAGCAGCGACGGCAGCCTCATCTCCGGGCGCGTCTCGTACACGCTCGGGCTCGAAGGTCCGTCGGTGTCGGTGGACACGGCGTGCTCCTCTTCGCTCGTCGCCATGCACCTCGCGGCGCAGGCGCTGCGGCGCGGCGAGTGTTCCCTGGCGCTGGCCGGCGGCGTGACGGTGATGGTGACGCCGGACATGTTCGTGTACTTCAGCGAGCAGCACGGGCTGTCCTCCGACGGGCGCTGCAAGGCGTTCGGCAGCGGCGCCGACGGCGTCGGCTGCTCGGAAGGCGCCGGGATGCTGCTGCTGGAGCGGCTTTCGGACGCTCGCCGAAACGGTCACCACGTGCTCGCCGTGCTGCGCGGCAGCGCGGTGAACTCCGACGGCGCATCGAGCGGCATCACGGTGCCCAACGGCCCGGCGCAGCAGCGCGTGATTCGCGCGGCGCTGGCCGACGGCGGGCTCGAACTGTCCGATGTGGACTTCGTCGAGGCGCACGGCACAGGCACGAAGCTGGGTGACCCGATCGAGGCACAGGCACTGATCGCGACCTACGGCAAGGTGACGACGCCCGAACGGCCGCTGTACGTCGGCTCGTTCAAGTCGAACGTCGGCCACACGCAGGCCGCGGCCGGCGTCGGCGGTGTGATCAAGGTGGTGGAGTCGCTGCGACGCGGTGTCCTGCCGCGCACGCTGCACGCCGAGGAGCCGTCGCCGCACGTCGACTGGTCCGGCGGCACGGTCGCGCTGCTCGCCGACGAGCGGGCGTGGCCGGAGACCGGGCGCGCGCGGCGGGCCGCGGTGTCTTCGTTCGGGATCAGCGGGACGAACGCGCACGTGATCGTGGAGCAGGGTGACCCGGCTCCCGAGCCTTCGGCCGAGGGCGGGCCCGTGACGTGGCTGTTCTCGGCCACTGGGCCCCAGGCGCTGCGGGCGCAGGCGGGCCGGCTGGCCGAGGTTTCGGGGTCGGCGGCGGACGTCGGGCTCTCGTTGGTGACCACGCGAACGTTGGCCGAGTACCGGGCCGGGGTCGTGGCGGCCGATCGCGCCGGTGCCGTGCGGGCGTTGACGGAGTATGCCGCCGGGCGCGCGCCGGCCGGAATTGTCGAAGGTGTTGCGGCGCCGGGGAAAACGGCGTTCCTGTTCACCGGCCAGGGCGCGCAGCGGGCGGGGATGGGCCTGGAGCTGGCTGCGGCCCATCCCGTCTTCGCCGCCGCGTTGGACGAGGTCGCCACCGAGCTGGATCCGCACCTGGACACGCCGCTGCGCGAACTGCTGGCGGACGCGGACAAGCTCGACGAGACCGGCTACACGCAGCCGGCGCTGTTCGCCGTCGAGGTCGCGGTGTTCCGGCTGCTGGAGACGTGGGGCGTGCGGGCGGGTCGGCTGGTCGGGCATTCGATCGGCGAGCTGGCGGCCGCGCACTGCGCGGGTGTGTTCTCACTGGCCGACGCGTGCCGGCTGGTGGCCGCGCGGGCGCGGCTGATGCAGGCGCTCCCACGTGGCGGCGCGATGGTCGCCGTGCAGGCGCGGGAGGACGAGATCCGGCTCATCGACGGCGTCGGGATCGCCGCGGTGAACGGACCCGATTCGGTCGTGTTGTCCGGGGTCGAGGACGCGGTGCTGGCGGTCGCGGAGAAGTTCGCGCGGACGTCGCGGTTGCGCGTGTCGCACGCGTTCCACTCGCCGCTGATGGAGCCGATGCTGGCGGAGTTCGCCACGGTGGCGGCGCAGGTGAACTACTCGGCGCCGGCGATTCCCATCGTGACCACGGCCGGTGGCGATCTGTCCACTCCGGACTACTGGGTCCGGCAGGTGCGCGAGGCCGTGCGGTTCGCCGACGCGATGCGCACGGTGCTGGCCGACGGAGTGACCACGTTCGTCGAGGTCGGACCGAGTGCGGTGCTCACCGCGATGGGGCAGAGCTGCCTGGCCGGCGACGAACGGGCGACGTTCGTGCCGGTGCTGCGCAAGGACCGGCCGGAGGCCGAGAGTGCGGCCACGGCGGTCGCGACGCTGTTCACGGCCGGGGTGCCCGTCGACTTCGAGGCGTTCTACGCCGGCGCGCACCGGGTGGAGCTGCCGACGTATGCGTTCCAGCGCAAGCGCTACTGGCTCGACAACCCGACCGGCGCCCGCGTCCGGGGTGTGGCCGAGGTCGGTCAGCGCGAAGCGGGGCACCCGTTGCTGGGTGCCGTGGTGGTCGCGGCCGACTCGGGTGGTGTGGTGCTCACCGGCAAGCTTTCGCTGAGCGCGCAGCCGTGGCTGGCCGACCACGTGGTGCAGGGGGCGGCGTTGTTCCCGGGCACGGCGTTCGTGGAGCTGGCCGTGCGGGCCGGCGACGAGGTCGGCTGCGCGCGGCTCGACGAGCTGACGTTGGCCGCGCCGCTGATCCTGCCCGCGCAGGGTGGGGTGCGGCTGCAGGTCACGGTCGGCTCCCAGGACGAGGACGGCACCCGAACGCTGGGCATCTACTCGCAGGCCGAAGGCGCTGACGAGTGGGTTCAGCACGGCAGCGGCCGCCTTTCGTCCACTGTGGACGCACGGCCGGAAGCCGCCGAGTGGCCGCCCGCGGGCGCGGCCGAGATCGACGTGACCGGCCGCTACGACGACCTCGCCGCCCAGGGCTTCGACTACGGCCCGGTGTTCGCCGGGCTGCGCCGCGTCTGGCAGGTGGGTGACCGGCTGGCGGCCGAGGTCTCGGTACCCGAGCACGCGAACGCCGAAGCGTTCGGCCTGCACCCCGCGTTGCTCGACGCCGCGCTGCACACGATCGGCCTCGCCGGGCCGACGGAGGACAAGCCGGTGCTGCCGTTCGCGTGGTCCGGGGTGTCGCTGCACGCCGGCGGCGCGTCGAGCCTGCGGGTGTTGATCTCGTCGGACGTCGAGAACACGGTGTCGCTCACGGCCACCGACCCGAGCGGGTCGCCGGTCCTGAGCGTGGAATCGCTGGCGCTGCGGCCGATCGCGGACGACGCGTTCGCGGCGGCCGAGCGTTCGGCGGTGGACGACTCGCTGTTCCGCGTCGAATGGCCGGCGTGGTCCGGTGAGCCGGCCGCGGCCGTGACGTCGGCGGTGCTCGGCGAGGACGTCTTCGGTCTCGGTGGGAAGACCTTCGCGGACTTCGAAGCACTGGTCGCGGGGATCCACGGTGGCGACGCCGTGCCGGATGTGGTGTTCGTGCCGTTCGCCGCGCCCGAGGTCGCCACGCCGGCCGGAGCGCGCGAAGCCGTGCACCGGCTGCTGGCCCTCGCCCAGGCGTGGGTCGGCGAGGACGTGCTGGCTGCGTCACGGCTGGTTGTAGTGGCGCGGCGTGCGATCGGCACCCGGCCGGACGAGGCGGTGGCCGACCTGACGCACGCGGCCCTCTGGGGTGTCGTGCGGACGGCGCAACTGGAGTACCCGGACCGCTTCCTGGTCGTGGACCTCGACGACGGCCCGGTGCCGGTCGCCGAGGTGCTCGGGGCGATGTACGCGGACGAGCCCGGCGTCGCCGTGCGTGCCGGCCAGGTGCTCGTGCACCGGCTGGCCAAGTTCGTGCCGGATGAAAAGCCGGTGCAGCTCGGCGGAACCGTGCTGGTCACCGGCGCGACCGGCGTGCTGGGCAAGCTGATCGCGCGGCACCTGGTGACGTCGTACGGCGTGCGGGACCTGCTCCTGACCAGCCGGCGCGGCCTCGACGCGCCGGGCGCGCCCGAGTTCGTGGCGTCGCTGGAAGAGCTGGGAGCTTCCGTTTCGCTGGTCGCGTGCGATCTGGCTTCGCGTGACGCGGTGGTTTCGTTGCTGGACGGGGTTTCCCTGTCCGCGGTGATCCACACGGCCGGGGTGGTCGACGACGGTGTGCTGCTGTCACTGACGCCGGAGCGGATGGACGCGGTGCTGCGGCCCAAGGTCGACGCCGCGTGGCACCTGTCCGAGCTGACGGCGTCGATGGACCTGGCGGCCTTCGTGCTGTACTCGTCGGCCGGCGGCACGCTGGGCGCGGCCGGCCAGGCGAACTACTCGGCGGCGAACGTGTTCCTCGACGCGCTGGCGCAGCACCGCGTCGCAGCCGGGCTACCGGGCGTTTCGCTGGCCTGGGGCCTGTGGTCCGAGGGCGGCATGTCCGGCGAGCTCGGCGACACCGACCTCATCCGCATGGCCCGCTCCGGCGTCTTCGGGCTGTCCTTTGCGGACGGTCTGGAGCTGTTCGACGCCGTTTTCGGGACCACGGAACCGGCGCTGGTGCCGGTGCGGCTGGACCTGTCCGGGCTGCGGGCCGACGCGCACAGCGTGCCGGCGATGCTGCGGGGGCTGGTCAAACGGTCGACGCGACGCCGGGCCGAGGTGGTCGACGACTCGTGGGGCCGGATTTCCTCGCTGCCCGCGGGAGAACGCCCGCGGGCCGTCGTGGACCTGGTGTGTGGCACGGCCGCGGTGGTGCTGGGCCACGAGAACGCCGGTGCGGTGGACCCGCGCAAGGGGTTCATCGAGCTGGGCTTCGATTCGCTGACGGCGATCGAGCTGCGCAACCGCCTCGACGTGGTGACCGGGCTGCGGCTGCCGGCCACGCTGATCTTCGACTACCCCTCGGTGGAGGTGCTGGCCGAGTTCCTCGCGGAGTCCGTGGCGGACGGCCCGTCCGACGTCGAGGTGCGCGTGGAGGAGCTGGTGGCGGCGCTGCGGAGCGCGGACGCCGACGTGCGGGGCAAGGTCGTGGACCGGCTGAAGTCCGTCGTGGGCGAGTTCTCCGGGGACGACGAGGTCGAAGACGCCAGCGCGGACGAGCTGTTCGCGATGCTGGACGAGGAGCTCGGCGCGCACTAGCGAGAACGAGAAGCGGGCCGTCCACAGTGGAAACTGTGGGCGGCCCGTCGTCGTGTCCGGGGGAGCGGAGCGGGCGGCGCTCGACGCTCGGGGGAAAGACGCGGATCGCGAACCTGGGACCGTGGTGCCCCAGGGCGTTCTGGACGCGTCGGGTGGGTTCTCAGGCCTCGGTGAGCAGACCCAGGGAGCACAGCGAGCCGGCCAGCGCGATGATGTCGTAGCGCGTGTCCTCCTCGTCGGTGCCCCACAGACCGGACAGGACGGCCGCGGCGCGGTCGACGTCACCGTTCTGCTGCTTCAGCGCGATCCACATCGCCGCGGCGACGGGCTCGCACTCGATCTGGCGGCGGGTGGCGCGGCAGGTGAGCTCGAGGTGGCCGTTCGGGAGCATCCGCTGGGTGACACCGGGAGCGGTCTGGATGGCCATCATGACTACCTCCGAGGGAAGTGGTTCCGGGGTGTTTCCTTGATGTACTTAGTTTCGCGGAACCGGGCCCGCCGGACCATGGGGTCGGCACCTGAACGCCAGGTGGGGTTTACCCACCCCTACCGCGGCGCCTGATCCGGGGTTGCGCGCTGCCACCGAGCCAGGGTCGTGGCGACCGTGCCCACGACGCCGTCCAGCTGGCTGTTCAGGTAGAAGTGCCCGCCGCCGAACACGGCGACGTCGCACGTCGCGGTGGTGTGGGCGCGCCAGGCGCCGGCCTCGTCGAGGTCGGTCACCGGGTCGGTGTCGCCGACGAGGACCTGGATGGGGCACCGCAGCTCGGCATCGGCGTCGTGGCGGTAGGTCTCCACGGCCGTGTAGTCGCCGCGGACGGCGGGCAGCACCATGCGCAGCAGTTCGTCGTCGCCCAGCACGGCGGTGTCGGTGCCGCTGAGCTCCTTCAACGCGGCGATGAGACCGTCGTCGTCGCGCTGGTGGACGTATTCGATGCGCTGGGCCGAAGGGGCACGGCAGGCGGAGGCGAACAGGCCGATCAGCTCCGCGCCGCGGGCCCCGAGCCGGCGGGCGACCTCGTAGCCCAGCGTCGCGCCCATGCTGTGGCCGAACAGCGCCACCGGGCGGTCGAACCACGGGCCGAGGTCGTCGGCGAGGGCGTCGGCCATGGCGGCGAGGTCGTCGAAACAGCGTTCGCCACGGCGGTCCTGGCGGCCCGGGTACTGCACGGCGACGACGTCGGCGGGCAGCCCGGCCGCGAGGGCCGCGCGGGAGAACGGGAAGTAGGCGGTCGCCGAGCCGCCGGCGTGCGGCAGGCACACCAGCCGCACGCGAGCGTCCTCGACCGGGTGGAAGCGCCGGACCCAACGACTGGTTCTTTCGTTCACGGCAGTCACAGTTCAGGAAGTGTTCGGGCCGCTGCTCGCGCGGGCAACCCCTACCGGCCCGGGAAGTGCCTGGGGCGCAAGGAAATCCGCAGCAACAGAACGTGACGTGATCACCCCTTCGGGTGACTTTAGGTCGGGGTTGGTTGCCCTTAGGGGGTCGCTGCGAGTCTCGGAGTCGCAGGAAGATGACCAGTGGGTCGAGGAGCTTGCGATGGGCGTGAACTGGGGGCAGAACCGCCGAACCGATCCGCAGGAGGCAGTGGGGTTTCTGGAAGGCCTGCTGATCGAATGCGACGCCGGTGCGGGGGAGACCGTGCTGGTGGGCGGCGGTCCGGCCAGCGGCAAGACACAGGTGCTGAACCAGGTGGTGGCACGGGCGAAGGAGCTGGGCATCCTCACGCTCACCGCGACCGGCGCGGCCGACGAGCGCGAGGTGGACGGCGGCGTGATCGACCAGCTGCTGGCCGGTCCCGCGCTGCCGAAAGCCGTGGCACAGCACCAGGACAAGATCACCGAGCTGTGCGGCGCGCTGCACGGCGTGGCCCGCGAACGACCGGTGCTGGTGGCCGTGGACGACCTCCACCACGTGGACGAGACGTCGGCGCGGCTGCTGCTGAGGTTGCAGCGGCGCACCCGTTCGGCCGCACTGCTGCTGGTGCTGACGCAGCCGGACACCTGGTACGCCGGCGGCGGTCTCGAGTTCGCGTCGCAGCCGCACCGGCACGTGCAGCTGACGCCGCTGTCGATCGCGGCGATCGCGGAACTGGTGGCGGAGGACGGGCCGGACGGGCTGCCCGAGCAGATCCACGAGCTCAGCGCCGGCAACCCGCTGCTGGTCAACGCGCTCGTGGACGCGTTCCGCAGCAGCACCGACTCCGGTTCGGCCTACTCGGAGGCCGTGCAACGGCTGCTGCACCGCTACGGCTCGCCGATGCGGGAGGTCGCGACGGCGATCGCGGTGCTGGACACCGACGTCACCACCGAGGCCGTGGCCGCCGTCGCCGGGGTGGACCCGCTCGACGCCGAGACGTCGGCCGGGCTGCTGGCCGAGTCGGGCCTGGTCGCCGGCGTGCGGTTCCGGCAGCAGCCGGCCGCGGCCGCCGTCGTGGGCGGGCTGCGCGGTTCGGAGAAGGTGCGGCTGCACGTCCGCGCGGCCGAGGTGAAGCACGCGCGGGGCCTGCCGGCCGCCGACGTCGCCCGCCACCTCGTGGCCGCCGACGAGGCGAAACCCGAGTGGGCGCTGCCCGTGCTGGTGGAAGCGGCGGAGCAGGTGATGCTCGGCGACGACGTCGAGTTCGCCACCCGCTGCCTCAAGCTCGCGGCATCCGTGACCACCGCCGCGTGGGAGCGGCAGGCGATTTCCCAGCTGCTGGCGAAGATCACCTGGCGCGTCAACCCGGCCGCCGCGGCGCCGCACCTGGCTTCGCTGCGTGCGGCGGGAGACTCGCTCGACCAGTCCGACCGGATCGCGCTCGCACGGCAGTCGCTGTGGTTCGGTGAGCGGGACACGTTCGAGCAGGCTTTCGCGGCGCTGGACGCCGACCTCGAGCCGCTCGACCCGCGCACGGCCGCCGAGCTGACGCTGGCCGGGCACTGGCACTACGGCGTCGCCCCGGCGGCCCCGAGCGGCGACGACCCGTGGCTGCACACCGCGAACACGCTCGCTTCCGTGTGGCACACGGGCGCGACCGAGGCGACGTCGGCGTGCGCGGAGCGGATCCTGCAGAACTGCCGGCTTTCCGACACTTCGCTCGAAGCGCTGGGCACCGCGATCGTCGCGCTCGCGTACGCCGACAAGGCCGACCGCGCCGAAGGCTGGTGCACGTCGCTGAGCGAAGAAGCCGAATACCGCGGCGCGGTGACGTGGAAGGCGATGCTCGACGCGTTGGGCGCGAGCCTGGTGCTGCGCCGGGGTGACGTCGCGGCGGCGACGGACCGGGCGAACCGCGCGTTGGCCCTGCTCGACGCGCCCAACTGGGGTGTCGCGATCAGCTACCCGCTCGCCACGCTGCTCTCGGCGCACACCGCGGCCGGCGCGTTCAAAGCCGCCGCCGCGGTGCTGCGGCAGCCGTTGCCGGAGGCGGTGTTCACCACGCTCGGCGGCGTGCGCTACCTGCGGGCCCGGGGCCAGTTCCACCTGGCGACCAACCGCGGTCTGGCCGCGGTGAGCGATTTCCAGCAGTGCCAACGGATCCTGCGGGAGCAGGAGCTGGACCTGCCGACGGTCGTGCCGTGGCGCACCGATCTCGCCGAGGCCAACCTGAAGCTGGGGAACCCGACGCTCGCCGTCGAGCTGGCCAAGCAGCAGCTCGCGAGCGCGGCGCCGACCGATGCGTACTCGCGTGGTTCGGCCTTGCGGGTGCTGGCTTTCGCCGGCGATTCCGCCGGGCGGGCGGGGCTGCTCAACCGGGCCGCCGAAGCGTTCAAAGCCTCGGGCGATCGGCTGGAGCTGGCGCGCACCACACGGGCGCTCAACCAGCTCGGCCAGCGCGCGGAACGCTCCGCGGGCCTGGTCAAGCCGGTGCACGTGCCGCGCCAGGCGACGCGGGCGGTCACGTCGAGACCCGTGCCGCCCCGGCCCGTCGCCCCGCGCACGGAGGTGACGCCTGCGCAGACGACGCTCAGCGAGGCCGAGCTGCGCGTGGCCGAGCTGGCGGCCCACGGGCGCACCAACCGCCAGATCGCGGAGACGCTCTACATCACCGTGAGCACGGTCGAACAGCACCTGACCCGGGTCTACCGCAAACTGGGCGTGGCCGGGCGCGCCGCTCTGGCCGGCGAGCTCGCCGGCGCCGACAGCGGGCAGTGAGGGAGAGGGATCCGGTGGTACTGACCGAGATCGAGCTGCGCGTGGCCGACCTCGCCGCGCACGGCACGAGCGTCCCCGCGATCGCGGAGCTGCTGGGCGTCGCCCCGAACACGGTGGCCGACCACCTCACGGCCGTGTACCTCAAGCTCGGCCCCTGACCACGCGGGCGCACCCCAATGTGGCGTTGGGTGCGTCGAGCGCACCGAACGCCACATTGGGGTGGTCTGGGCGGGGGTCAGCGGCGGTCGGCGATGACGGCCGCGATGATGTCGTCCAGCGTGCGGGTGGGGACGAAGCCGATCTGGTTGTACGCGCGGGTGCAGTCGGGGATGCGGCGCTGCATGTCCTCGTAGCCCTCGCCGTAGGCCTGCTCGTACGGGACCTTCGCGATGGTGCTGGTGGAGCCCGTCGCGGAGATCACGCGTTCGGCCAGCTGCGCGATCGTGGTCTGCTCGTTGCTGCCGAGGTTGAACACCTTGCCGTACGCGGTTTCGTCGGCGAGCAGGTCGACGAGCGCGGGCACGACGTCGTGCACGTGGCAGAAGCAGCGGGTCTGCTGGCCGTCGCCGAAGACGGTGATGGGCTCGCCCGCCAGGGCCTGCGTGACGAAGCGCGGGATGACCATGCCGTAGCGGCCGGTCTGGCGCGGGCCGACGGTGTTGAACGGACGCACGATCACCGTGCGCAGGCCGTGCTCCTTGGCATACAGGTAGGCGAACGTCTCGTCCAGCGCCTTGGCCTCGGCATAGGACCAGCGGTTCTTCAGTGGCGAGCCGATGATGCGGTCGTCCTCTTCGGACAGTCCGTCGGCGGTGTTCTTGCCGTAGATCTCGCTCGTGGACGCCACCAGGATCGGGACGTCGTGGCGCAGCGCGGCGTCGAGCAGGTTCTCGGTGCCGTGCAGGTTGGTGCGCAGGCTCTCGAGCGTCTTGTCGAGGATGGTGAACACGCCGACCGCGGCGGCGAGGTGGAACACCGCGTCGACGCCGGCCATGCACGACTCGACGGCCGACGGGTCGGTCACGGAGCCGCGGACGAAGCGGAAACCGGGGTGCCCGGCCACGGCGGTGAGGTTGTCGAGGGTGCCGGTGCTGAGGTTGTCCAGGGCGACGACCTCGTCACCGCGGGCCAGCAGGTGCTCGGTGAGGTGGGAGCCGATGAAACCGGCACCGCCGGTGATCAGGTAACGCACGTCAGGAGTCCTCTCAGTTCGCGAACAGCGTGCGGTCGAAGCGGTAGGTGGCGTCGATGACCGTGCCGCACTGGGCGAGCCACTCATACGAGTGCCCGGGCTGGATCGTGTGGATCAGGGCGACGTCCCAGTCGCCGCCGGCCGGGTCGACCACGTTGTCGAGCGAGCCGCCGGTCACGCGCACGTTGGGCACCAGCGGGTCGTGGTAGCCGACCTTGGCGCCCTTCGCGGCGAGCAGGTCCAGGATGTCGAGCGCGGACGACGAGCGCACGTCCTGCACGCCGGGCTTGTAGGTCACGCCGACGACGAGCACGCGGGTGCCCGCCATGCCCTTGCCGTCGCGGGAAAGCGTGTTGAGCACGCGGTCCACGACCTGCTTCGGGCGCTCGGCGATCGCGTGCATGGCCTGCGTGACGAGCGGCGCGTTGCTCTGCGTTGCGCGCAGCTGCCACAGCAGGTAGTGCGGGTCGCACGGGATGCAGTGACCGCCGACGCCGGGGCCGGGGTGGAAGGCCATGAACCCGTACGGCTTGCTGGCGGCCGCGTCGATGACCTCGATGGGGTCGATGGCGAAGCCGTCGCTGATCTCCGCGAACTCGTTGGCCAGCGCGATGTTCACCGCGCGGAAGGTGTTCTCGAACAGCTTGGTCATCTCGGCCGCCTCCGGCGAGCTGACGCAGTGCACGGCCGGGGTCAGCACGTTGATCACACGCTGCGCCATCGCGGTGCACACCGGTGTGACCCCGCCCAGCACGCGCGGCGTCTCGGCCTGCGTGTGTGTGACGTTGCCGGGGTCGATGCGCTCGGGGCTCGACGCCACGAAGATGTCCCGCCCGACCGTGAAACCCTTGGCGGTCAACGGCTTCACCAGCAGCCGCTCGGACGTGCCGACGTAGCTGGTGGAGGTGAGGATCAGCGTCTGGCCGGGCCGCGCGTGGGAGATCAGGGCGGCGCACGCGCTCTCCAGCGGGCCCAGGTCGGGCATCAGGTACTCGTCGAGCCCGGTCGGCACGCACACCAGCACCGCGTCGGCCTCGGCCATGCGCGCGGAGTCGGTGGTGAGCTGGAAGTCCTCCTGGTGCACGGCCTTCTCGAGGCGGCGGTGGTCGGACTCGATGAGGTCGACCTCGCACGAGCGGATCGCGTCGAGGCGGTTCTGCGACAGGTCGATGCCGATCACCTCGACGCCGCCGGCGTGCAGGCCGAGTGCCGTCGGCAGGCCGACGTACCCCATGCCGATCACGGCGACCGAAGTCAGTTTGGTGAGCTCGGTGGTGGTCCGGAATTCAGCGACAGTACTGGTCATTTCTCGTCACCCGTTTCTTGCTGGGCAGATAAAAGACAGAAAGGAAACGCGCTCAATGCACGATCCGCACGATTTCGAACGCCTCGGCGAGCCCCGCCGAGACCTGCGAGCCGCGGTATTCGGCCAGGGCGCGCACGCCGCGTTCGCTGCGGGGGCTGGGCCACGGCTCGAGCTCCTTGCCGTAGGCGCGCAGCGCGTCGATCTTGCGATCGAGGTGCGACTCGTCGAGCAGCTGCCAGTAGTTCGGGCGGAACGCGTTGGGCAGCCCCGAAGCTTCTCCGACGTCGGTGGCGGAGCGGATCTCGAACGTGCGAACCTCCTTGACCGGGCCGCGGCCGGGCCGGCCCGCGACGCGAGCCGCGCGGCTCACCAGCGCGTGGTCGGTGGACAGGTCGCACATGCTGGTGGCGAACACCGTGTCCGGCTCGAACTCCCGGACCTCCTGCTCGACGACGCGGTTGAGGTCCAGGTGCCGTTCGGTGTCGAGGCGGTTGTCGCCGAACTCGTGGACGCGCACGCGCTCGATGCCGAGCGTCTTCGCGGCCAGCTCGATCGCGGCGGTGCGGTTGACGACACCGGTGCCGCTCACCGACCGCGAACCGTCGTCGTTGGTCAGGATGCAGAGCGACACGACGACGCCTTCGTCGGCGAGGCGGGCGATGGTGCCGCCGGCGCCGAGCGTCTCGTCGTCGCCGTGGGCCCCCACGACCAGAAGCTTCCGAATCTTCCTGTGCATAACCGATCCCCAGTCTCAGTCCAGCGGGCGAACCTCGGGCGAAAACGAGCGAGAGAATTGCTGCGAACGTGGGGAAAATCTGTCATCCGGCCGCCGCGACCGACAACCCCTAAAGACCGTCTAAAGCGGACCTTGGTGCCGCTTCGAGCGCGCTGGTGCAGGGGCTCTTAGGGGTGGGTCCGGCCGCGCTCGCGCTTCTATCGTCGGCCTGTCCGGCGTTACGTGACGGGGAAGGAACGAGGACACGTGGGCAACTCCGAAGAAAAACTGGTCGGTGCGCTCCGAGCCTCGGTGAAGGAAACCGAGCGGCTGCGCGAGAAGAACCGCCGGCTCACCGAGGCCGCGCGCGAGCCGATCGCGATCATCGGCATGGCCTGCCGCCTCCCGGGTGGCGCGAACACCCCCGAGCAGCTGTGGCGGCTGCTGGCCGGCGGCGTCGACGCCATCGGTGAGTTCCCGAACAACCGCGGCTGGGACCTCGAGCGCCTCTACGACCCCAGCGGTGAACGCCCCGGCTCCAGCTACGTGCGCGAAGGCGGCTTCCTCCACGACGCACTGGACTTCGACGCCGACCTCTTCGGCATCAGCCCCCGCGAGGCCCTGCTGATGGACCCGCAGCAGCGGCTGCTGCTCGAGACGTCGTGGGAGGCCTTCGAACGCGCCGGCATCGCGCCGCACTCGGTGAAGGGCAGCGCCACAGGTGTCTTCGCCGGCACGATGTACCACAACTACCAGGGCAGCTACGGCTCGTCGGGCGTGATCTCCGGGCGGCTCGCCTACACCTTCGGGCTCGAAGGACCCGCGGTCACGATCGACACCGCGTGCTCGTCCTCGCTCGTCGCACTGCACCTGGCGGTTCAGGCCTTGCGCAGCGGCGAGTGCTCGCTCGCGCTGGCCGGCGGCGTGTCGGTGATGTCGACGCCGCGCACCTTCGTGGAGTTCTCCCTCGACGGCACGCTCGCCCGCAGCGCGCGCTGCCGCACGTTCGCCGACTCCGCCGACGGCACCGGCTGGTCCGAGGGCTGCGGCATGCTGCTCGTCGAGAAGCTCTCCGATGCGCGCCGCAACGGTCACCCCGTGCTCGCCGTCGTGCGCGGCACCGCGATCAACCAGGACGGCGCCTCCAACGGCATGACCGCGCCCAACGGCCCGGCCCAGCAGCGCGTGATCCGCCAGGCCCTGGCCAACGCCCGGGTGACGCCCGACGAGGTCGACGTGGTCGAGGCGCACGGCACGGCCACCAAGCTCGGTGACCCGATCGAGGCGCAGGCCCTGTTGGCGACGTACGGCCAGGACCGTGCCGAGCCGCTGTGGCTGGGGTCGATCAAGTCGAACGTCGGGCACACGCAGGCCGCCTCCGGCGTCGCCGGCGTGCTGAAGCTGGTGCTGGCGCTCAACAACGGCGTGCTGCCGAAGACGCTGCACGTC
The DNA here is from genome assembly GCF_042896185.1 of Amycolatopsis sp. NPDC001319. NCBI lineage: Bacteria > Bacillati > Actinomycetota > Actinomycetes > Pseudonocardiales > Pseudonocardiaceae > Amycolatopsis > Amycolatopsis sp. NPDC001319. Next base: position 332,173 of record NZ_JBIAWY010000004.1, read on the forward strand.
GACAAACCGACCCGGCACGTCGACTGGAGCGCCGGGAACGTCGAGCTGCTGACCGAGTCGCGCCCGTGGGCACGAGGGGACCGGCCGCGCCGCGGTGCGGTGTCGTGCTTCGGGCTCAGCGGCACCAACGCGCACGTGATCCTGGAGGAAGCTCCGGAGCCCGAGGCGACGGAGCCGGCGCGGGACGACGCGGCGGTCCCGTTCGTGCTGTCCGGGCGGACGCCGCAGTCGCTGCGGGACCAGGCCGCGCGGCTGGCGGAGCACCTCGTGGAGAACCCCGCCCCGCCGCTCGACGTGGCGCGCACGCTGGCCGTCGGCCGGACGCACCTCGACCACCGCGCCGCCGTGACCGGGCACACGCAGGACGAGCTGCTGGCGGCGTTGACCGCGCTGGCGAACGGCGAGCCCGGTGGCGTCAGCGGTCTGGCGCGCGGTGAGGCGACGCTCGGATTCCTGTTCTCCGGTCAGGGTTCCCAGCGTGTCGGCATGGGCACTGAGCTGGCGGCGAAGTTCCCCGTCTTCGCCGAGGCTTACGCCGCCGCGTGCGACGAGCTGGACCGGCACCTGGACCGGCCGATCCGCGAGGTCGTGGCCGGCGACGCCGAGACGCTGGCACAGACGGGGTACACGCAGGCCGCGTTGTTCGCGTTCGAGGTGGCGTTGTTCCGGCTGGTCGAGTCGTGGGGTCTGGCACCGTACGCGGTGTGCGGGCACTCGATCGGCGAGCTGGCGGCCGCGCACTGCGCCGGGGTGTTCTCGCTGGCCGACGCGGCGAAGCTCGTCGCCGCACGGGGCAAGCTGATGCAGGCGCTGCCCGCCGGCGGCGCGATGGTGGCGATCGAAGGCACGGCCGAGGAAGTCGCGGAACACGATCCCGAAGGGACGGTCGACGTCGCCGCCGTGAACGGGCCGAGGTCCGTGGTCATCTCCGGTGCCGAAGACGCCGTGCTCGCCGTGGCGGAGAAGTTCGCCGGGCGCCGCACCACTCGATTGAAGGTCTCGCACGCGTTCCACTCGCGGCTGATGGACCCGATGCTGGCCGAGTTCCGCGCGGTGGCGCAGAGCATCACTTACACCGAGCCGACGTTGTCGGTCGTCTCCAGCGTCACCGGCGGCGAGGTGTTCACCGAGCTGACCGATCCCGAGTACTGGGTCCGCAACGTGCGCCGGCCGGTGCGGTTCGCCGAGGCCGTGCGGGGGCTCTCGGCCGAGGGCGTGAACCGGTTCCTGGAGCTGGGCCCGGACGCGCCGCTGACTGCCGTCGTGCCGCAGTCCTCTTCGGACGGTTCGGTCGCCGTCGCCGCGCAGCGCCGGGAGATCGCCGAGGACGTCGCCCTGGTCACGGCACTCGCGACTCTGCACGTCCGTGGGATCTCGCCCGACTGGGCCGCGCACTTCACCGCCCGCGGTGCTGCCCGCGCCGACCTGCCCACCTACGTCTTCCAGCACCAGCGTTACTGGCTGGAGGTCTCGTCCGACTCCGGTGACGTGACGTCGATGGGTCTCGACCCGGTCGACCACCCGCTGCTCGGCGCGGCGACGCTGCTCGCCGACGCCGAGGGCCTCGTGCTGTCCGGCCGGATCTCCGCGACCACGCACCCGTGGCTGAACGACCACGTCGTCGGCGGTGCGATCCTGTTGCCCGGCACGGCCTTCGTGGAGCTCGCGGTGCGCGCGGGCGACGAGGTCGGCTGCGGTCGAGTCCGCGACCTCACGTTGCACGCGCCGCTCGTTCTGCCGGAGAAGGGTGCCGCGCGGATCCAGCTCCGGGTCGGCTCGCCCGCCGCGGACGGCACGCGGCCGATCAGTGTCCACTCGCGCCCCGACGACCTGTCCACGGCGAGCGCGTGGACCCGTCACGCCGACGGCACGCTCGCCCCGGCTTCTGCGGCCACCGCGTTCGACCTCAGCGCGTGGCCGCCCGCCGGCGCCGAGGCCATCGACCTCGACGGCATGTACGACCTGCTCGCCGAACACGGCATGGCCTACGGCCCGGTCTTCCGCGGCCTGCGGGCCGCGTGGCGCAGCGGCGACGACGTGTTCGCCGAGGTCGCGCTGCCCGAGCAGGACCGCATGAGCGCGGAGGCGTTCGGCCTGCACCCTGCGGCGTTCGACGCGACCCTGCACGCCGTGGGCCTCAGCAATGCGGCCGGTGAGGGCACGACGCTGCCCTACGCGTGGTCCGATGTGGAGCTTCACGCGGCCGGCGCGTCCTCGCTGCGCGTGCAGGTCCACCCGACGGGCGAGCAGACCGTGGAGCTCCGGCTCGCGGACACCAGCGGTGCGCCGGTCGCCCGCGTCGGTGGCCTGACGCTGCGCCGGATCAGCGAGGAGCAGCTCGCCGCCGCGCGATCGACGCCGAGCAGCACCGACTCGCTGTACTCGCTCGACTGGGTCCCGACGACACTGCCGGACGCGGGCACCACCGACTACACCGTGTACGAAGCCGGCACCGGCAACGACGCCGAAAGTGCGCGGGCGGCTGTCCACAATGCACTGACGGAGCTGCAATCGGTCGAGGGCAAGCTGGTCGTCGTGACCCGCGGTGACCTGGCCGGTGCGGCCGTCGCCGGTCTCGTCCGCTCGGCGCAGGTGGAGAACCCCGGCCGGATCGTGCTGGTGGAAGGCGAGTCCACCCCCGACCAGCTCGCCGCGATCGCGGTCGCCGACGAGACGGCCGTGCGCGTCTCCGGCGACGACGTGCGCGTGCCGCGGCTGGCCCGCGCGGTGCCGGAGCCGGGCGAGCCCGTGGACTGGTCCGCCGGAACGGTGCTGCTCACCGGCGGCACGGGTGCGCTGGGCCGGATCGTCGCGACGCACCTGGCCCGGCGGGGCGCGAAGAAGCTCCTGCTGGTCAGCCGCCGCGGCAAGAAGGCGCCGGGTGTAGCCGAGCTGGTCGCGCAGCTGGCCGAGCTGGGGGCCGAGGCCACCGTGGCCGCGTGCGACCTCGCCAACGCCGCCGCCGTGAAGCGGCTGCTGAAGAAGCACCCGATCCACGCCGTGGTCCACGCGGCCGGCGTCCTCGACGACGGGGTGCTGCCTTCGCTCACGCCCGAGCGCATCGACGGCGTCTTCGACCCCAAGGCGCTGGCCGCGTGGCACCTGCACGAGCTGGCCGGCGACGTCGCCGCGTTCGTCACGTTCTCCTCGGCGGCCGGCGTGCTCGGCGCGCCCGGTCAGGCCAACTACGCTGCCGCCAACGCCTTCCTCGACGCCCTCGCCACCCACCGCCGCGCCGAGGGCAAGCCGGCGCACTCGCTGGCCTGGGGCATGTGGGAGTCGGCCGCGGGTATGGCCGGCGAGACCCACGGCAAGCGCGGCCTCGGCGCGTTCACGGCGGAGGAGGGCCTCGCGCTCTTCGACGCGGCCGTCGGCTCGGCCGGCGACGTGTTCGTGCCGATCAAGCTCGACCTGCCCGCGTGGCGCGAAGCCGGCGGCGTACCCGACCTGCTGCGTGGCCTCGTCCCGGCGGCGCGGCGGACGGTCTCCGACCGCGAGGCGGGCGCGGACTCGTTGCTGGGCAAGCTGATCCGGCTCCCGGCCGACAAACGGCTCGACCACCTGCGTGAGCTGGTCATCGCCCACGCGGCCGCGGTGCTCGGGCACGGTTCGGCCGACGTCGTCGACGCCGACCGCGCGTTCAAGGACCTCGGGTTCGACTCGCTCACCGCGGTCGAGCTGCGCAACACGCTCAACGAAGCCACGGGCCTGAGCCTCACGGCCACGCTCGTCTTCGACTACCCGACCGCCGGTGACCTGGCGGCGCACCTGCACGAATCGCTGCTCGGTGACCTCGGCGACGCCACCGAGCCGGAGCAGACCGTGGTCGCCCTCGGCGCCGACGAGCCGATCGCCATCGTGGGCATGGCCTGTCGCTTCCCCGGCGGCGTCCGCACACCCGAGGAGTTCTGGCAGCTCGTCGTGAACGGGGGCGACGGCACGTCCCGCTTCCCCGAGGACCGCGCGTGGGACCTCGACTACTGGCTCGGGCTGTCGGCGGCCGCGGGCAAGGAACCCAACGGCGGGTTCGTCACCGACGCCACCGACTTCGACGCCGGCTTCTTCGGCATCAGCCCCAACGAAGCCGTGATGATGGACCCGCAGCAGCGCATGCTGCTCGAGGCCGTGTGGGAGGCGTGCGAGTCGGCGGGCATCAACCCGTTGTCGCTCAAGGGAACCGACACCGGCGTGTTCGCCGGCGTGATGCAGTCGGACTACGACCCGGGCCCGCTGGGCACGCTCGCGCACAACGGCCTGTTCCGCGGCTCCGGCGCGCTCGGCAGCGTGGTCTCCGGTCGCGTCGCCTACACCTACGGGCTGGAGGGCCCGGCCGTCTCGGTCGACACCGCGTGCTCGTCTTCGCTGGTCGCCCTGCACCTCGCGATCCAGGCCCTGCGCCAGGGCGACTGCTCGCTCGCCCTCGCGGGCGGGGTGTCCGCGCTCGTCTCGCCGGAACCGTTCGTGCACTTCGACAACAGCGGCACGGCGTCCGACGGGCGCACCAAGGCGTTCTCGGCCGCGGCCGACGGCGTGGGCTGGGCCGAAGGCGTGGGCCTGCTCGTGGTCGAGCGCCTCGCCGACGCGCAGCGCAACGGCCACGAGGTTCTCGCGGTGGTCCGCGCGAGCGCGGTCAACCAGGACGGCGCGTCCAACGGGCTCACCGCACCCAACGGGCCTTCGCAGGAACGCGTGATCCGCCGCGCGCTCAAGCTCGCGGGGCTGACCGGCGCGGACGTCGACGTCGTCGAGGGCCACGGAACCGGCACCACGCTGGGCGACCCGATCGAGGCCAACGCGCTGCTCGCCACCTACGGCCGCGAGCGCTCGGCCGACGACCCACTGTGGCTCGGCTCGGTGAAGTCGAACATCGGGCACACGCAGGCCGCCGCGGGTGCGGCCGGGGTCATCAAGATGATCCTGGCGATGCGCCACGGCGAGCTGCCGATGACGCGGCACGGCGGCGACCCGTCGCCGCACGTCGACTGGTCGCCGGGCACCGTGCGGCTGCTCGCCGAGACGATCCCGTGGCCCGAGCGCGACCGTCCGCGCCGCGCCGCCGTCTCGGCTTTCGGGTACAGCGGCACCAACGCGCACGTCATCGTGGAGCAGGCGCCGCCCGTCGCCGCGCCAGAACCGGTGCGGGCGCCGGGTGAGCGTGGCACGGCCCTTCCGCCGTGGCTGCTCACCGCCCGTACGCAGGAAGCATTGTCGCTGCAGGCCGCCGCGTTGCTCGCGCACCTCGAACAACATCCGGACCTGGACCCGCTCGACGTCGGGTTCTCGCTGGCCGTGCGCGAACCGATGCTGTCCTACCGCGCGGCGGTGGCCGGCGACGACCGGGCCGAACTGGTGGCTGGCCTCACCGCGCTGGCCGCGGGGGAGGACTCGCCGGCCGTCGTGCGCGGCATCGCCCGCGGCGGGGTGACCGCGTTCCTCTTCCCGGGACAGGGCACGCAACGGCCGGGGATGGGTCGTGAGCTGTGCGCCGCGTTCCCGGTGTTCGAGCACGCCTTCAACCAGGCGAGTGTGCTGTTCGACGACCACCTGGGCCGCTCACTGCGCGAGGTGATGTTCGCCGCCGAGGGCTCGGTCGACGCGCAGCTGCTCGACCGCACGGCGTTCACGCAGGCCGCCCTGTTCACCATGCAGGTGGCGCTCTACCGGCTCGTCGAGTCGTGGGGCCTGCGGCCAGGGGTATTGCTGGGCCACTCCGTGGGCGAGATCGCCGCCGCGCACGTGGCCGGGGTGCTGTCGCTCAAGGATGCGGCGAAGCTCGTCGCGCATCGCGGGCAGCTCATGCAGGAACTCTCCGGCGGCGCGGTGTTCGCGGTCGAAGCCGACGAAGCCGAGGTCACGCCGCTGCTCACCCCGGCCTGCGGGATCGCCGCGATCAACGGCCCTCGCTCGCTCGTTGTGTCCGGTGCCGAGCCCGACGTGCTGGCCATCGCCGAGCACTTCCAGGCCGAAGGCCGCCGCACCAAACGGCTCGCGATCAGCCAGGCCATCCACTCGCCGTTGCTCGACGAGATCCTCGACGAGCTGCGCGAGATCGCCGAAGAGCTCACCTACGAGCCCGCCCGGTTGCCGATTGTGTCCACGGTGGACGGTGTGGTGGTGGACCCGGAGCGCTGGTGCGACCCGGAGTACTGGGTGGCGAACTGCCGTCAGTCGGTGCGGTTCCTCGACGGTGTGCGAGCCCTGGAGGACTTCGGCGCCGCGCGGTACGTGGAGCTGGGCACCGACGGCACGCTCGCCGCGATGACCCAGACGTGTCTCGCCGGTGACCCGCGTGACGTCGTGGTGATCCCGTTGCGCGCCAAGGCCCAGGGTGAGCTCCGGGGTGCGCAGCTGGCCGCCGGCCGGTTCTTCGCGCACGGCCTCGGTCTCGCGCCCGCCAAGTTGTTCCGCGGCGCCGAGCAGGTGCCGTTGCCGCCGTACGCCTTCTGCCGCACCCGCTTCTGGCCCGAGGTGGACATGGAGGCCCTGCACGCCACCGGCGACCTCGTCACCACCGGACTCGACGCGACGGAGCACCCGCTCGTGGCCGCGTCGCTCACGGTGGCCGGTTCCGCGCAGGTGGTGCTGACCGGCCAGGTGTCGGTGCACACGCACCCGTGGCTGGCCGACCACACCGTCGGTGGCGTGATTCTGTTCCCGGGCGCGGCTTTCGTCGAGCTGGCCGTGCGGGCCGGTGACGAGGCTGGCTGCCCGCGGATCGACGAGCTCACTCTGGAAGCGCCGCTCGTGCTGCCGGAGCTGGGCAAGGTGCGCTTGCAGGTGGTCGTGGACGAGCCGGACGGCTCGGGTCGCCGCACTGTGTCCGTGTTCTCGCAGGCCGATGCTGCCGAGCCGTGGGTGCGGCACGCCACCGGGGTGCTCGCCCCGGACGCGGGGGCAGGGCCCGCGGGGCTGTCCGTCTGGCCGCCTACGGGGGCGGAACCCGTTGACTTGGAAGGGTTCTACGAAGGTTTCGCTGCCGCGGGCCTCGGTTACGGGCCGGCGTTCCAGGGGCTGACGGCCGCCTGGGTGTCGGGTGCCGAGGTCTTCGCGGAGGTCGTGCTGGACGACCCGGCCGCCGAGCGGTTCGGGTTGCACCCGGCCGCACTCGATGCGTCGCTGCACGCCATCGGGCTCGCCGAGACCGTGACGGTCGAGGGCGGGCTGCCGTTCGCGTGGACCGGCGTGCGGCTGCACGCGGTGGGCGCGAGCCGGCTGCGCGTGCGGATCACGCCGCTGGGCGCGGACTCCGTGGCGATCGAGCTGGCCGACCAGACCGGACGTCCGGTCGCGTCGGTCGAGTCGCTGGTGCTGCGGACCGGCGCCGGTGGTGCGGCGGCCACCCGGGCGCCGGAGTCGCTGTTCGGCTGGGCTTGGCTGCCCGTGCCGGCGATCGGTACAGCAGTGCCCGCGCTGTTCCCGAGTCTCGACGCGGTCCTCGCCGCCGGCCCGGTGCCGGACGTCGTGGTGCTCGATCGCCGCACGCCGGCTGAGATCGGTGACGCGTTGGAGGACGTGCAGAACTGGCTTGCCCAGAAAGAGTTCTCGGCGGCCACGCTGGTCGTGCTCACGAGCGGCGCGGTGGCGCGCGACGGCGAGGACGTGACGGATCTCGCCGGGTCCGCGCTGTGGGGCCTGGTGCGCGCGGCGCAGTCGGAGAACCCGGGCCGGTTCGTGCTCGTCGACTCCGACGAGGCTTCACTGGCGCTGCTGCCGGGTCTGCGGGACTCCGGGGAGCCGCAGTTCGTGCTCCGCTCCGGCGTCGCGTACGCCGGACGGCTCACGCGCCCCGCGCCGTCGGCCGAGCCCCTGACCGCGTTCGGTCCCGACGGGACGACGCTCGTCACCGGGGCCACCGGGGCGATCGGCTCGCAGCTCGTGCGGCACCTGGTGACCGAGCACGGCGTGCGGCGACTGGTCCTGGTCAGCCGGCGTGGTTCGGCTCCCGGCCTGGTCGACGAGCTGACTTCGTCGGGCGCATCGGTGACCGTCGCGGCCTGCGACGCGGCCGACGAAGCCGCGCTCGCCGAGGTGCTGGCCGCGATCCCGGCCGAGCACCCCTTGACCGCGGTGGTGCACCTGGCCGCGGTGGTCGACGACGCCACCCTGCCGTCGCTGACCCGCGAGCGGCTCTCGGCGGTGCTGCGGCCGAAGGCCGACGCGGCGCTGAACCTGCACCGCCTCACCGAAGGCCTGGAGCTGTCGGCGTTCGTGCTCTTCTCCTCCGTCGCCGGGCTGCTCGGCAACGCGGGCCAGGGCAGCTACGCCGCGGCCAACACGTTCCTCGACGGCCTCGCCGCGCACCGGCGGTTCCGCGGGCGGCCCGCGCAGTCGCTCGCGTGGGGCCTGTGGGAGGACGCGGGGCTGTCCGAGAGCGACCGGGACCGGTTGGTGCGCAACGGGATCTCGCCGCTGTCCGCGGAGGAAGGAATGGCGCTGTTCGACGCCGCCGTGGCGCGGCCGGAGGCGCTGCTCGTGCCGATGAAGGTGCTGGCCGGCGACACCGAGGACGTGCCGCCGGTGTTCCGCACGCTTGTCACGCCTTCGCGGCGCACGGCGTCGCGGGCCGCGAGCGATGCGGAAGGTCTGAAGCAGCGGTTGGCCTCGCTCGAACCGCTGCAGCGTGAACGGGCGGTGCTGGACCTGATCCTGGACCGGACGGCGGCGCTGCTCGGCTACGCCGGCGGCACGGCGATCGACGCGTCGCGCCACTTCCTGGAGTCGGGCCTCGACTCGCTCACGGCCGTCGAGCTGCGCAACGGCCTCAACGACGACACCGGCCTCCGCCTGCCGGCCACGGTGGTGTTCGACCACCAGACCCCGGCCGGCCTGGCCACACACCTGCTGTCCGAATGGGACACGACAGTAGCGGCTCCGGCGGAAGACGACTCCCTGCAGGAACTCTTCGCCGACGCGGTGCGCGCCGGCCGGGTGCAGGACGGGCTGAGCATGCTGGGCGCGGTCGCGAACCTGCGTCCCGCGTTCACCTCACCCGCCGACGTCGACCGGCTGCCCGCGCCGGTGCGGCTCAAGGAGGGGTCGGCCGACCCGCAGCTGTTCTGCTTCGCGACGCCGGTCGCGACGGGCGGGGTGTACCAGTACGCGAAGCTCGCCGCCGGGTTCCCCGGTGACCACGAGCTGCACGCGGTGCCGATGCCGGGCTTCCTGCCCGGGGAGGCGCTGCCGTCGACGCCGGAGGCGATCGTCGAGGTCCTCGCGGAAAGCCTGCGCAAGGCGGCGGGCGACCGTCCGTTCGCACTGCTGGGCTACTCGTCGGCGGGCATCCTCGTCCACGCCGTCGCGGAAGCCCTGGAACGCACCGGCACCCCGGCCGCCGGCGCCGTCCTGCTGGACACCTACGTGATCCACGAAGGCGCCGGTGAAGACGTCCGCGCCAGCGAGGAGGCCGCCGCGGACCTCGCGAAGGGCATGCTGCGTCACGAATCGCAGTACGGCTCCTTCGACCGCACGAAGCTCACGGCGATGGCCCGCTACATGGACCTGCTGCCGCGGATCACGGTCACGGACCTCGCCACCCCGTCGTTGCTCGTGCGGCCCACGGACCCGTTCGACCCGGCCGCCACGACGTGGCGCACCACCTGGTCCCACGCGGGCACCACCCGCACCGTCCCGGGCCACCACTTCACCCTCATCGACACCGACGCCCCCACCACCGCCCGCGCCGTCTCGGCCTGGCTCACCGACCTCGCCTGACCCTCTGCTCACCGCACCCCAATGCGGCGTTGGTGGCGCTCAACGCACCGAACGCCGCATGGGGGCGCTCCGGGCCGGGCGAGCGGGTCAGCGGGACTCGGCGAAGCCGGACACGCCGGCGACGACGTGGTCGAGGCCGGCTTCGAGGAACGCGTCCGCCTCGGGTTCTGTCGCCGGGTACTGGCCGTCCGAGACGAGGCCGGCCAGGTGTGTCGAGCCGAGGCGGTCGAGGTGGGGCAGCAGGTGATCCCGCACGGCGGTTGCCTCTCCGGGACCGGCCGGGGACGCGAGCCGCGCGGCGGCGGCGTGGGCGAAGCCCGCCACCATGGTGACGCAACCGAGCAGATGTCCTTTGTGGACACCGGCGCGGGACAGGGCCGCCAGGAGGAGCTCCGTCCACGCCAGGCGGTTCGGGGTGATCGCGTCGCCGCTGCGCGGCAGGTCCAGCAGCCACGGGCGGGTCAGCAGCCGGTCGACGACGGCACGGGCCCAGGCCCGCACGTCGGCGCGCCAGTCGTCGGACGCGACCAAGGCCGGCGGCGGCGGGCCCCAGCCCGCGTCGGCGAGCAGCACCGTCAGCTCCTCTTTCGAGCTGACGTAGCGGTACAGCGCGTTGGTCGTCACGCCGATCTCGTGCGCGATGTTCGGCAGGGAGGCGCCCGCGGCGCCCTCGGCGTCGGCGAGCTCCACGGCCGCCGCGACGATCTGTTCGACGGTGTGCGCGGGCCGCGGTCCGCGGCGTGGCGGCGGAGCGCCGCCCCAGGCGAGCGTGAGCCCCGGGGGCCGTTCGGGTGTCGTGTCCCTGTCCAGCATGGTCCGCATCTTCCCTGGCGAGTACTCCGGCAGTAAACTGTGAGAGTCTTGCACTGATTCGGGCGGAGGGCGAGCGGACGTGATCGAGACCAAGCCGGTGGCTTCGGCCATCGGCAGGCTCCTGTGGCCGGAGCGCACGGAGGTCACCGAGCTGGACCGCAAGCTCGCGGTCACGCGGATCGAGCACGCACGCGATGAAGGGCAGTACGACGAAGCCGAGGCGGCGCAACGGATCGCCCGGGTCGAATCGGCCGGCGACTACGCCGCGCTGACCGCCGGCGTGGCCGGCAGCGCCGACGCCGCGGTGCCGGCGATCCTGCAGGCCGCCCCCCGGGTTGGTGCGGCGGTGTGGGCGGTGGCGAGTGTGGTCAACGTGCTCGTCTACCTGATCCTCGGCCTGGTCAGCGGCCACTGGGACGGGCCGTGGCCGATCTGGCCCGTGCTCGGCGGCGGCCTGATCGTGCTCGGCCTGTGGTCGACTCGTGAGCGCGACCGCCGGATGCGCCTCGCCGGCGACTGACGCGCAACCCCTGACCTGGTGAAGAGGGTCCTGGGTTCCCCTTGGCGAACTGGTCCGCTAAACTGTGCAAGCCATACACAGTTCAACGATCGGGGGCCGAGATGGCCGAAACGACAGACAGTTCGACGGCCGGGGGGCGCACCACCGCTTTGAAGGTGGTGACGATCGTGTGGCTGGTGGCCACGGCGATCCACCTGCTGATCTGGGTGATCATGTGTGCCGTCACGCTGAGCCTGAACCACTCGCCGTTCTGGATCTGGCCGCTCCTCGGCGGCGCCGTGATCGTGGTGCCCTGGTGGCTCGCGGTCCGCGGCCGCGCGAAGGAGAGGGTCGCCCGGTCATGACGACGATGACGGCCACCGGGTCGCCCGTCCGGCTCGACTCCGTGAAAAAGACGTACGGGCGCGGAGAGAACGAGGTCGTCGCGCTCGCCGGCGTCAGCGTCGACTTCCCGCGCGGCAGCTTCACCGCGGTGATGGGCCCGTCGGGGTCCGGCAAGAGCACGCTGCTGCACTGCGCGGCGGGCCTCGACCGGCCCGACTCGGGCAGCGTCACGCTCGTCGGCGCCGACCTCAAGGGCAAGAGCGAGACCCAGCTGACGGAGCTGCGGCGCGAGCACGTGGCGTTCGTGTTCCAGTCGTTCAACCTCATGCCGGCGCTCAACGTCGAGGAGAACATCACGCTGCCGATGCTGCTCGCCGGGCGTGAGCCCGACCGGGCGTGGATCGCGCAGGTCGTCGAGCGGGTCGGGCTCACGCACCGGGTGAAGCACCGCCCCGGTGAGCTTTCCGGCGGCCAGCAGCAGCGCGTGGCGATCGCCCGCGCGCTCGCCGGCCGTTCGGAGGTGACGTTCGCCGACGAGCCGACCGGCGCCCTCGACACGAGCACCGCGCTCCAGGTCCTCGGCCTGCTGCGCGAGCTCGCCGACGCCGGCCAGACCATCGTGATGGTCACGCACGACCCGGTCGCGGCTTCGTTCGCCGACACGGTGCTGTTCCTTGTGGACGGTCAGATCGTGACGCGCATGACCGCCCCGGCCGTCGAGGCCGTGGCCGGCGAGCTGGCGCGCCTCGGCGCCCAGGCCAAGCTGGCGAGGGGGCGGCAGTGAGCCCGCGGCGCGTGGTGCTCCGGATGGCGCTGGCCAGCCTGCGGTTCCGCGCCGCCGCCTCGCTGGCGACGTTCGTCGCGATCCTCGTCGGCTGCTCGCTGCTCATCGCGTGCGGCGGCCTGTTCGAAACCGCGCTGACGCTCGACGCGCAGCCCCAGCGGCTCGCCGCGGCGCCCGTGGTGGTCGGCGGTTCGGCCGGGTTCAAGCTGCCCGACGAAGAGTCGCAGGTCGTGCCCTACAGCGAACGCGCCGGCGTGCCCGCGGACCAGCTCGCGAAGCTGGCGGGTGTGCAGGGCGTGCGCCAGGTCGTGCCCGACGTCTCGTTCCCGGCGGTGGTCGTGACCGCGGCCGGGCCGCAGGCGGGCGGCGACACACTCGCCGGGCACGGCTGGGAGTCGGCCGCGCTGGCGCCTTACACGCTGGTGCACGGCACGCCGCCGCAGAACGCCGGGCAGGTCGTGCTGGACGAGGCGTCCGCCACCGGGGTCCAGGTCGGCGGCCAGGTGGCCATCGCCGTGGACGGCGCGCAGCCGCGCGACTTCGTCGTGACGGGCATCGCGCGCTCCGACGTTTCGGGGCCCGCGCTGTTCTTCTCGGCCGGCGACGTGCAGCAGTTCGCCACGCACCTGGGCACCGTCGACCTCGCCGGCGTCTTCCCGGCGCCCGGCGTCGACGCCGACGACCTGGCCGGCCGCCTCGCCGAGCAGGTGCCGGGCCTGACCGTGCTGACCGGAGCCGACCGCGGTTCCGCGGAATTCCCGGGCATCGAGGCCGCGCAGCTGCCGCTGATCCTGCTCGCCGGGGTCTTCGGCGGCATGGTGCTGGTCGTGATGGCGCTCGTGGTGTCGGCGACGATCAGCCTCACCGTGCGCCAGCGCCAGCAGGAGCTCGCGCTGCTGCGGGCCACGGGTGCGACGCCGAAACAGGTGCATCGCATGGTGCTGTCCGAGACGATGGTGGTTGCCGTGCTGGCCGCGATCGCGGGCGTGTTCCTCGGCCGGTTCGTCGGCACGCGGATCTTCGCGGTCACCACGGAGGACGGCGTGCTGCCGCCGCAGCTGGAGTTCAGCCAGGGGATCATCGCGTTCGCAGGTGGTCTGCTGCTGGCGCTCGGGATCTCGTTCGCCGCCGCGTGGTTCGCCGCGCTGCCGGCCGCACGGTCGCGTCCGCTGCAGGCGCTCGCCGAGGCGTCGATCCCGTCGGCGAAGGTCAACGACGTGCGCAAGTTCGGCGCGAAGGTCTTCGCCGGGTTCACGGTCGTCCTGGCCGTCGCGACGCTGTTCCTGCCCGTGGACATCGCCTCGGCCGCGTGCGGTCCGGCCGTGCTGACCGGTTCGATCGCCGTCGCGCTGATCGGCCCGGAGCTGATGGCCTACGTCGCCACGCGCTTCGGCCCGCTGATCCGGCGGGTCGGCGGCCGCGACGCGACGCTGGCCGTGATCAACTCGCGCACGCGCGCCGTGGCGTTCGCCGCGGTGCTCACGCCGATCACGCTGGCGACGGCGGTCGCGCTGGGCAACGTGTACGCGGAAACCACGCAGCAGCACGCGATCGTCGGCGCGTATGCCGAGCAGCTGCAGGCCGACGCGGTGGTGGACAGCGGCACCGGCGCGGTCTCGCCCGAGCTGATCCGCGCCGTGCAGCAGGTGCCGGGCGTGGGCACGGTTTCGCCCCTCGTCACGAGCCAGGGCTGGATCGAGGAACCCTACGACGGCAACGGCAGCGACCCGGGCCGGCTGCTCGGCGTCGACGCGGGTGACACCAGCGTGCTCGCCACGCCCGTCACCTCGGGGACGCTGCGCGACCTCACCGGCGACACCGTGGCGCTGCCCGAGGACATCGCCGACGACCTGGACCTCGAGCTCGGCGACACCATCACCATGCGCCTCGGTGACGGGGGCCAGGCGCACGTGCGGATCGTCGCGCTGCTCGACAGCCCTACGGGCTACCCGAGCATCGTGCTGCCGGCGGCTTTGCTCGCCCAGCACACCACGTCCGGCGTCGCGAGCCGGCTGCTGGTGCGCGCGGCGGACGGGCAGGACGCGTCGGCGGTCGTCTCGGCCGTCACCGCGGCGACGCACAACTGGCCCGGGGTCGTGGTCGGCGACTCGGGTACGCTGACGGAGAGCTTCGCCGCCAGCGCCGACGTCGAGGCGATGATCCACTACCTGCTGGCCGTGCTGGCCATCGCGTACGCGGCCATCGCGGCCGTGAACACCCTTGCGGTGGCGGTGCTTTCGCGGCGGCGGGAGTTCGGCGTGCAGCGGCTGGCGGGCGCGGGGCGGCGTCAGGTCCGGTCGATGCTCATGATCGAGGGCGGGATCCTGGCGGTGCTCGGGATCGTGCTCGGCACGGTGATCTCGTTGTTCACCATGGTGCCCATGGCGATCTCGTCGGGGACCATCGTGCCGGTCGGGCCGATCTGGGTGTTCTTCGCGGTCATCGCGGCGGTGTTCGTGATCGTGTGGCCCGTCACCGCGCTTTCGGCCCGGCTGGCCATGCGCCGCAGCCCGATCGAGGCGGTGACGCTGCCCGGGCAGTGAGCTTTTCTAGGGGTACGCGGGCCGGTTCCGGGTGGCTAGTCTCGAATTCGACTATCCGCACCGGGCCGGCCCGGTTTCCCTTTTCTGGAGTGGATTTCCATGCGAGTACTCCTGGCCGCGCCGTCGTCGCCCGCCCGTCTGCGCACGCTCGTCCCGCTCGTCTGGGCGCTGCGCACCGCGGGGCACGACGTGAAGATCGCCGGACGGCCTTCGTTCGTCGAGGAGATCCTCAGCACCGGCTGCGTCGCCGTGGACCTCGAAGAAGGTGACGGGGAAACGCTGGCCGAATCGGCCGCGCTGGTCGAGTTCGCGAAGCTCTGGCGGCCCGAGGTCGTGGTCTCCGACGCGCTGGCTCCCGCCGGCACGGACGCCGCCCGCGCGGTCGGGGCCGTGGCGGTGCGGTTGCTCGGCGCCGCCGACGAACCTGCCACCTCCGACGTCGACGCCACGCTCGACGTCGTGCCGCCTTCGTTGCGGGCCAGGAGTTCGGACGTGCGAGCCGTGCGGCACGTGCCGCACTTCGGCCCCGTGGTCGTGCCGAACTGGTTGCGCCGCAAGGCCCGGCGGGCCCGGATCCTGCTTTCCCTCGACGACACCTCGCTGTTCGGCCCGGTCTTCGACGCCGTGACCACTGTGGACGCCGAGCTGCTGTGCGCGGCGCGCGCCGACACGTTCGGCCCGGGGACCACGGTGCCTGCCAACGTGAAGCTCGTCGACGTCGCCCCGCCCGCCGCCGTGCTGCCCACGTGCGCCGCGGTCGTCCACGACGGCGACCCCGCCCTCGCGCTCGCGGCGGTGGCGCACGGACTGCCGCAGCTTTCCTTGGCCAGCAACGCTTTCGCGACCCGGGTGGCCGAAGCCGGTGCCGGGTTCGTCGGCGCCGTCGAGCACGTCGCCGACGTGGTGGCCGACGGCGGGGTGCGGGCCAAAGCCGTGGCGCTGCGCGAGGAAATCGCCGCGCTGCCGGCCCCGCACGCTGTGCTGACCGAGCTGACGCGGTGATTGTGGGGCCGCCCGGCCCCGTTAGGGGTGGGGCGGCCACCAGGGCCTCGGTAGCGTTTTCGACGTGGCACCTTCCACCCCTTTCCGCGGTTAGGTGGGTCGAATCCGTGAGTACCGAAAGCCCGTCCGGTGAGAACGAGCGCAAACTGCTCGGGTATCTCAAACGCGCGACGACGGAACTGCGCGAGACCAAGCGCGCCCTGCAGGAATCGCGCGACCGCGACAGCGAACCCCTGGCGATCGTCGGCACGGCCTGCCGCTACCCGGGCGGGGTCCGGACGCCGGAAGACCTGTGGCGGCTGGTCGCCACCGGCACCGACGCCATCGGCGAGTTCCCGGCGGACCGCGGTTGGCCGCTCGACACCCTGCACGACCCCACCGGAGAACGCCCCGGCACCACGAATACGCGCGAAGCCGGGTTCCTCTACGACGCGGCCGAATTCGACCCGGAATTCTTCGGCATTTCCCCGCGTGAGGCGCTTTCCATGGACGCGCAGCAGCGGCTCATGCTGGAAACGGCGTGGGAAGCGCTGGAACGCGCCGGAATCGTGCCGGAAACCCTGCGCGGCAGCAGCACCGGTGTGTTCACCGGCGTGATGTACCACGACTACGCGGGCCACGCGGCCGCCGGCAGTGTGGTGTCCGGCCGCGTCGCCTACGCGCTCGGGCTGGAAGGTCCCGCGCTGAGCGTGGACACCGCGTGTTCCTCGTCGCTCGTCGCCCTGCACTGGGCCGGCCAGGCGCTGCGCCGCGGCGACTGCTCGCTCGCGCTCGTCGGCGGCGTCACGGTGATGGCGACGCCCGAGACCTTCGTCTACTTCACCGAGCAGCGCGGGCTGTCCGACGACGGGCGCTGCAAGGCGTTCGCCGCCGCGGCCGACGGCACGGGCTGGGGCGAGGGCGCGGGCATGCTCGTGCTGGAACGCCTTTCCGACGCGCAGCGGCGGGGCCACCCCGTGCTCGCCGTGGTGCGCGGCAGCGCGGTGAACTCCGACGGCGCGTCGAGCGGCCTGACCGTCCCCAATGGACCGGCGCAGCAGCGGGTGATCCGCAGCGCGCTCGCGTCGGCCGGCCTGACGACCGCCGACGTCGACCTCGTCGAGGGACACGGCACCGGCACGAAGCTCGGCGATCCGATCGAGGCGCAGGCCCTGCTGGCCACCTATGGCCAGGACCGCGCGGAACCGCTGTGGCTCGGTTCGCTCAAGTCCAACATCGGCCACACGCAGGCCGCGGCGGGCGTCGGCGGGATCATCAAGGTCGTCGAGGCCATCCGGCACGGGGTACTGCCGAAGACGCTGCACGTGGACGCTCCTTCGCCCCACGTCGACTGGGCGTCGGGCGCGGTCGAGCTGCTCACCGAGGCGCGCGAGTGGCCCGAAACCGGGCGGCCGCGGCGGGCGGCGGTGTCGTCGTTCGGGATCAGCGGCACCAACGCACACGTGATCATCGAGCAGGCGGAAGCTCCGACGCCCGAGGCGGAAGTGACCGAGCCGGTAGTTTCGGTGCCGGTAGTTTCGGTGCCGGTTGTGGTGTGGCCGCTGTCGGCCGACTCGGGGGACGCGCTGGACGCCCAGGTGGAGAACCTCGCCCAGCGCCTCGATTCGGCGCTGCCGATCACGGACGTCGGGTTTTCCCTGGCCACGACCCGGTCTTCACTCGACCACCGCGCGGTGGTCGTCGGCGCGAACCGCGAAGAGCTGCTGGCCGGGCTGGCCGAGGGCGGTATCCGGGGCGCCCGCGGTTCGGGCCGTACGGCGTTCGTCTTCACCGGCCAGGGCGCGCAGCACGCGGGCATGGGCCGGGAGCTCGCGGCGGCGTACCCGGTGTTCGCCGAGGCCTTCGACCAGGTGTGTGCGCTGCTCGACCCCGGGCTGAAGGCGGCGCTGGACGACGCCGAGCTGCTGGAGCGGACCGGATACACGCAGCCGGCGTTGTTCGCGTTCGAGGTGGCGTTGTTCCGGCTGCTCGAATCGTGGGGCGTGCGGCCCGACCACGTGCTGGGGCACTCGATCGGCGAGCTGGCCGCGGCGCACGTCGCCGGGATCCTGTCCCTCGAGGACGCCGCCACGCTGGTCTCGGCCCGCGCGAAGCTGATGCAGGCCCTTCCGGCCGGCGGCGCGATGGTGGCGGTGCAGGCGACCGAGGACGAGGTCACGCCGCACCTGACCCCGAACGTCAGCGTCGCCGCGATCAACGGCCCCGACTCCGTCGTGCTTTCCGGCACCGAGGAAGCCGTCGCCGCCGTCGTTGCGAACTTCAGCGAGCGCAAGTCCACGAAGCTCAAGGTCTCGCACGCGTTCCACTCGCCGCTGATGGAACCGATGCTCGCCGAGTTCGCCAAGGTGGCGAAGAAGCTCACCTACGCGAAGCCGCGGATCCCGGTCGTCGCCACGGCCGGCGGTGATCCGTCCACTCCGGACTACTGGGTGCACCAGGTCCGCGCGGCCGTGCGGTTCCACGACGGCGTGCAGACGTTGCTCGGCCACGGTGTCACCACATTCCTCGAGGTCGGCCCGGCCGCGATCCTCAGCGTGACGGCCGCCGACGCCTTCGTCCCCGTACAGCGCAAGGGCCGGCCCGAAGCGCACGCGCTGGTCACCGCCCTGGCGACCCTCCACACCCGCGGTGTCGAGGTGGACTGGCACACGTTCTACGCCGGGGCCCGGCGCGTGGACCTGCCGACGTACGCGTTCCGCCGCACCCGCTACTGGCTGCCCGCCACCACAGCGTCGGGCGATCCGGCCGAGCACGGCCAGGAACGCGCCGCGCACCCGATGCTCAGCTCCGTCGTCCGCCTCGCCGACCGCGACACCGTCGTGCTCACCGGGCGGCTGTCGGCCACGGGCTGGATCGCCGATCACGTGGTGCTCGGCACCGTCCTGCTACCCGGCACGGCGTTCGTCGAGCTGGTGCAGCGCGCCGCCGACGAGGTCGGCTGCGCACACCTCGAAGAGCTCACGCTCGAAGCCCCGCTCACCCTGGCCGAAGGCGCCGCGATCCAGGTGACCGTGGAGGCCGCCGACGCCGACGGACGACGTCCCGTGACCGTCCACTCGCGACGCGACGAGGCCGCCGAGTGGGTCCGCCACGCGAGTGGTTTCGTGACGCCCGAGGCCGAAGTGCCGTCGTGGCGGCTCACCGAATGGCCGCCCGCCGGCGCCACCGAGGTCGCGCTGGCCGACCCGTACGAGACGCTCGCAGCCCTCGGCTACGACTACGGGCCGGCGTTCCAGGGCCTGCGCGCGATGTGGCGTTCCGGCGACGACGTCTACGCGGAGGTCGTCTTGCCCGACGGCGCCGAGGCCCGCGACTACGGTCTCCACCCCGCCCTGCTCGACGCCGCCCTGCACGCCCAGCTCCTCGGCCCGGTGCCCGAAGAGGGCTCTCTGCTCGAAGACCCGGCGCCGATGCTCCCGTTCTCCTTCTCCGGCACGACTCTGCACTCCGCCGGCGCGTCGGCGCTCCGGGTGCGGGTGTCACCGGCCGGCCCGGACACCATCACGGTGCGGATCGCCGATTCGACCGGCGGCCCTGTGCTGACGGTGGACGCCCTCGCCGCCCGCGCGGTTTCGCTCGACAAACTCGGTGGCGCCAGGGACTCGCTGTTCCGCACCTCGTGGGAACCGGCGAACGAAACCGTCCCCGTCGAAGCCGCCCGCATCCTCGAACTGTCCACTCCGGACGGTCCGGTGCCCGCCGCGGCCCGCGCGATCACCCGCGAGGTGCTGACCGCCATCCGCGAGACGCTCGACGGGACCGGTCGCTTGGCCGTCGTCACCCGAGGCGCCGTGTCGGTGGCCGGGGAAGACGTGCACCCGGCGCTGGCAACGGCGTGGGGCCTGGTCCGCGCGGCCGAGGCCGAGAACCCGGGCCGGTTCCTCCTCGTCGACGGCGAACCGACCTCGCTCACCGAGGAGCCCGAGGTCGCCGTCCGCGATGGCCAGGCCTTCGTACCTCGCTTCACCGTCGCCGCACCCACCGTGAAAGACCTGGGCTGGGACCCCGACGGCACCGTCCTCATCACCGGCGGCACCGGTGGGCTCGGCGCGGTCGTGGCCCGGCACCTCGTCGGCACCCACGGCGTCCGCCGCCTGCTCCTCACCAGCCGCCGCGGCGCGGAGGCACCCGGCGCCGTCGACCTGCGCGCCGAACTCACCGCCCTCGGCGCACACGTCACCATCAAAAGCTGCGACGTCACCGATCCCGGCTCCGTGCGGTCCATGCTGGACCGCACGCGGGTCACCGCCGTCATCCACGCCGCCGGTGTTCCGTCCGCGGGACGCGTCGAAACCCTCACCGACGACGAGACCGACCGCGTCTTCGGGCCGAAGGTCGACGGTGCCTGGAACCTCCACGAGCTCACCGGTGACCTCGACGCCTTCGTGCTGTTCTCCTCCGCCGCGAGCTCCGTCCTCGCCGCCGGCCAGGCGGGGTACGCGGCGGCCAACGCCTTCCTCGACCAGCTGGCCGAACACCGCCGTGCACAAGGCAAACCCGCGATCTCCCTCGCCTGGGGCGCGTGGGCCGAGGACGGCGGCATGGCCGGCGAGCTCGACGCCGCGGACCTGCGTCGCCTCCGTCGCCTCGGCACCCCGCCGATGGCGACCGGTGAAGCCCTCGCCCTGCTCGACGCGTGCCTCACCGCCGACGACGCCGTGCTCGCGCCCGTGCGCCTCGACCGCGCCGCGCTGAAGGCTCGCCGGGACGTGCTCCCGCCCGTGCTGCGCGGCTTCGTCCGCCCGGCCGCGCCGAAGCGGGCGGGCCGTGCGGACGGGGCCGTCGCCGCCCGGCTGGCCACGGTGGCGGAGGCCGAGCGCGAGGCCTACCTGCTGGAGGTCGTGTCGGAGCAGGTCGCTGCGGTCCTCGGTTTCACGAGCGGGGCCGCGGTCGAGCCCGGGCGCGCGTTCCAGGAGATGGGGTTCGACTCCCTCACCTCCGTGGAGCTGCGCAACCAGCTCGGCGCGCTGACCGGCCTCAAGCTCACGGCCACGGTCGTCTTCGACCACCCGACGCCGGCCGCGCTCGCGCGCCGGCTGCACGACCTGCTGGGCGAGGGCCGCGGCCCGGCCGACCCGGTGCTGGCCGAGATCGACCGGCTCGAGGCGCTGCTGTCGGGCGCCGCCGGCTCGCTGAACGGCTCGACCGGCAAGGTCACCGCCCGCCTCGACGCGCTCGTGCGCAAGTGGGCCGACGCGCACACCGGCCGCGAAACGACCGCCGACCTCGGCGAAGCCACCGACGACGAGCTCTTTGCCGTGCTGGACGACGAATTGGGCATCGGATGAACAGGCAGACCATGACCAACGAGGACAAGCTCCGCGACTACCTGAAGCGCGCCACCGCGGACCTGCAGCAGGCCCGCCGGCGGGTGCACGAGCTGGAGGCCCGGGACACCGAGCCCATCGCGATCATCGGCATGAGCTGCCGCTACCCCGGGGGCGTGCGGACACCGGACGACCTGTGGGAAGTCGTCGACGAAGGCCGCGACGTGATCGGCGAGTTCCCGGCCGACCGCGGCTGGGACGTCGAGGGCGTGTACGACCCGACGCCGGAGCGGCCGGGCAAGACATACACCCGCCACGGCGGCTTCCTCTACGACGCCCCGGATTTCGACGCCGACTTCTTCGGCATCAGCCCCCGCGACGCGCGCCGCGCCGACCCGCAGCAGCGCATCCTGCTGGAGGCGTCGTGGGAGGCGTTCGAGCGCGCCGGGCTCGACCCGCACTCGCTCAAGGGCAGCCCCACCGGCGTCTACGCGGGCGTGATGTACCACGACTACAGCGGCGGCAGCCCCGACGGGAGCCTGGTGTCCGGCCAGGTGTCGTACACGCTCGGGCTCGAAGGCCCGTCCGTGTCGGTGGACACGGCCTGCTCGTCTTCGCTCGTCGCGCTGCACCTGGCGGCGCAGGGGCTGCGCCGCGGCGACTGTTCGCTGGCGCTGGCCGGCGGTGTCGCCGTGATGGGCACGCCGGAGATGTTCGTGGACTTCTGCAGCCGCCGGGGCCTCGCCGCCGACGGGCGCAGCAAGTCGTTCTCCGACGACGCCGACGGCACGTCGTGGGCCGAGGGCGTGGGTGTCCTCGTGCTGGAGCGACTGTCGGACGCACAGCGCAACGGCCACCGGGTGCTCGCCCTGGTGCGCGGCTCGGCGGTGAACCAGGACGGGGCCAGCAACGGCTTTTCCGCTCCCAACGGCCCTTCGCAGGTTCGGGTGATCGAGGCGGCGCTGGCCGACGCCGGGCTGTCGGTGTCCGATGTGGACGCCGTCGAGGCCCACGGCACGGGCACCGCGCTCGGTGACCCGATCGAGGCACAGTCGCTGCTGGAGACCTACGGCCGGCGCACGTCGGGTGAGCCGCTGTTGCTCGGGTCGATCAAGTCGAACATGGGCCACCCGCAGGCCGCGGCCGGTGTCGCCGGGGTGATCAAGATGGTGCAGGCGCTGCGCCACGGCAAGCTGCCGCGCACGATCCACCTGGGCACGCCGTCGAAGCACGTCGACTGGACGTCCGGCGCCGTGGAGCTGCTCGCCGAGCCGCGCGACTGGCCCGAGGTGGCGCGGGCGCGCCGCGGTGCCGTGTCGTCGTTCGGGGTCAGCGGCACCAACGCGCACGTGATCCTGGAGCAGGCACCCGAGGTCGAAGCCGTCGAGCCGGCCGTGGCGCCGGTGTATCCGCTGGTGCTGTCGGCGAAGAACCCGGCCGCGCTGGCCGAGGCCGCCGCCCAGCTCGCGTCCCCTGTGGACGCCGGGCTCGCCGGCGCGGCGCACACGCTGGCGACCGGCCGGGCCCGGCTGGACCAGCGCGCCGTGGTCCTGGCGCACAATCCGGAGCAGGCCGCGGAGGCGCTGCAGGAGTTCAGTTCCCGGCCCGACGTCGTCACGGGTACCGCCGACCTTCGCGGCAAGACGGTGTTCGTCTTCCCCGGCCAGGGTTCTCAGTGGACCGGGATGGCGACGCAGCTGCTGCGGCAGTCGCCCGTGTTCGCCTCGCGCATGGCCGAATGCGATGCCGAGCTGCGCAAGTTCACCGGCTGGTCGGTGCTCGCCGTCCTGCACGGCGAGCCGGGCACGCCGCCCGCGGACCGCGTGGACGTGGTGCAGCCGATGCTGTGGGCCGTGATGGTGTCGCTGGCCGCGGTGTGGCGCGCGCACGGCGTGGAGCCGGACATGGTCATCGGCCACTCGCAGGGCGAGATCGCCGCCGCGAGCGTCGCGGGTGCGCTGTCTCTCGAAGACGGTGCTCGCGTGGTCGCCCTGCGCAGCAAGGCCATCGGGGAGGTCCTCGGCGGACGGGGCGGCGGGATGCTCGCCGCCGGGCTGGCCGCGACCGACCTCGAAGCCCGCCTCGGTGCGTGGGACGGCCGGATCTCGGTGGCCGCCGACAACGGCGCCACCTCCGCCGTGCTCTCCGGCGACGGCGACGCGCTCGACCAGCTGCGCGACCAGCTCGTCGCCGAGGGTCTGCGCGCCAAGCGCGTGCCGGTGGACTACGCGTCGCACTCCGCGCACGTCGAGCACCTGGCCGACCGGCTGCTGGCCGATCTGGGCCCGATTCGCCCCCGTCGCGGTGAGGTCGCCATGACCTCCACGGTGACGCTCGAACCCGTCGGCGATTCCACTGTGGACGCTGCCTACTGGTTCGCGAACCTGCGCCGGACCGTGCGGTTCGCGCCGGTCGTCGCGCAGCTTGCCGCCGCCGGCTACACGCGGTTCGTGGAGATCAGCCCGCACCCGGTGCTGACCATGAGCATCCAGGAGACCCTCGACGAAGCCGGCCACGCCGGTGCCGTCGCCGGGACCCTGCGCCGCGACGAAGGCGACCTGACGCGGTTCGCGACCTCACTCGCCGAGTACTGGGTCCGCGGCGGCTCGGTCGACTGGTCCTCGCTGATCCCGGCGGCGGGGATCGTCGACCTGCCGACTTACCCGTTCCAGCACAAGCGTTTCTGGCGCGAGGAAGCCGACGCCACGGCTTCGCCGGCCATGCCCGTCGCCGACCAGGAGTTCTGGGAGGACGTCGCCGAAGGGGACGTCGCCGCGCTCGCCGCTCGGCTGGGCGTGGAGGCACAGCCCCTCGCCGAGGTCGTGCCGGCGCTGGCCACGTGGCACAGCCGCCGCACCGAACTGTCCACCGTGGACTCCTGGCGCTACCGCGTGTCGTGGACGCCGATCGGCGGCGTCACCGGCGGGCTGACCGGCGCCTGGTTGGTCGTCGCCCCCGCCGGCGCCGCCGAGCTGGCCGACGCGCTCGCGGAGCAGGGTGACGTCGTCCGCCTGTTCGTCGAGAGCACCGACGACCTCGCGACCCTGATCACCGAGGCGACGGCAGTCCGGCCGTTCGACGGCGTGCTCTCGCTGCTCGCCCTCGGCGCGGACAACCCCGCGCTCACCACGATCGAGCTGCTGCAGGCCCTGGGCGACATCGACGCGCCGGTCTGGGTCGTCACGCGGGGCGCCGTCGCCGTGGACGCGTTCTCCGACGCCGACCCGGCCGCCGCCATGGTGTGGGGCCTCGGCACGGTCGCCGCACTCGACCGCCCCGGCACCTGGGGTGGCCTGGTGGACGTCACCGGCCCCGGCGACGCGGCGAAACTGGCCGCCGTCGTGTCCGGAGTGGACAACGAGGACCAGGTCGCGATCCGCCCGTCCGGCGTCTTCGCCAAGCGGATGGCCCACGCGCCGCTCACCGGCGACGCTCCCGAGTGGACTCCGCGCGGCACCGTGCTGATCACCGGCGGCACGGGCGCGGTCGGCGCGCACGTCGCCCGTTGGCTCGCCGCGAAGGGCGCCGAACACCTCGTGCTCACCAGCCGACGCGGCCTCGACGCCGACGGTGCGCGCGAGCTGGTGGAGGAGCTGTCCGGCACGCGCGTCACCGTCGCCGCGTGTGACGTCACGGACGCGCAAGCGCTTGCGGCCCTGCTGGAAGAGCACCCGCCGACGGCCGTCGTCCACGCCGCCGGGGTGCTCACCCGCGAGCCGTCACTCGACGACGTCACGCCCGAGCAGTTCACCGCCGCCCTCCACGCGAAGGTCGCCGGTGCCGCCCTGCTGGACGAACTGCTGGGCGACGCCGAGCTCGACGCCTTCGTGCTGATGTCCTCCGGCGCGGCGGTCTGGGGCACGTCCGGCCAGCCCGCCTACGCAGCCGGCAACGCCTACCTCGACGCCCTCGCCCGCCGCCGCCGTGCGAACGGCCGTACCGCCACCGCCGTCGCCTGGGGTTCCTGGGGCGGCGGGGGCATGGTCGACGCCGAGGCGAGCGACCTGCTGCGCCGCATGGGCCTGGCCGAGATGGCGCCGAAGCTCGCCGTCGAAGCACTCGGCCAGGCCCTCGCGCACGACGACACGCACCTGGTCGTCGCGGACATCGACTGGGCGGCGTTCGCGCCCGTCTACCAGCTCGCCCGGCCGCGGCCTTTGCTGCGTGCGCTGCCCGAGGTCACCGCCGACGAGGCTCCGGTCGAGTCCACCGGCGACCTCGCCGGGAAGCTCGCCGGCCTGACCGCCCCCGAACAGCGCCGCACCCTGCTGGATCTGGTGCGCGGCGAGGTCTCGGCCGTCGCCGGCTACGACGGCGCCGGTTCGGTCGAGCCGGCCCGCGCGTTCAAGGAACTCGGTTTCGACTCCGTGACGGCCGTCGACCTGCGCAACCGGCTCGGCGCCGCCACCGGCCTGAAGCTGCCCGCGACCGTCGCGTTCGACCACGTGAACCCGCAGGCGCTCGCCGAGCACCTGTGGACGCAGCTGTGCGAAGGCGACGCCGAGGTGCCGCTCGAGGTGGAGCTCGACCGCCTGGAGGCTGCCGCCGCTTCGCTCGACGCCGCGGAGATCGACCGGTCGCGCATCGTCGCGCGGCTGCAGGCGATGGTCACCACCCTGCACAAGACGCTGGCCGGCAGCGGAGCCGGCGCGGAAGCCGCGCTGGAAGCCGCGACCACCGACGAGCTGTTCGCCCTCATCGACAACGAGCTCGGCGCCTGACACCCGCCCACTGCAGCGACAAGAGGAATCTCGCGATGACTGACGAAAACAAGCTGGTCGACTACCTCAAGCGGGTGACCGCCAACCTCCAGGAGACGCGCGAGCGGCTGCGCGAGGTCGAGGCCGCCGGCGCCGAGCCGATTGCGATCGTCGCGATGGGCTGCCGCTACCCGGGCGACGTCCGCTCGCCCGAGGACCTGTGGCGCCTGGTGGCCGAAGGCCGCGACGCCATCGGCGGGTTCCCCACCGACCGCGGCTGGAACCTGGACACGCTCTTCGACGCCGACCCCGACAGCCCCGGCACGAGCTACGTCAGCGAAGGCGGCTTCGTCGCCGACGCGGGCGAGTTCGACGCGCCGTTCTTCGGCATCTCGCCGCGCGAGGCCCTGGCCATGGACCCGCAGCAGCGCATCGTGCTGGAGCTGGCGTGGGAGACGTTCGAACGCGCCGGCATCGCGCCGCACTCGCTGGCGAAGCAGCAGGTCGGCGTGTTCGTCGGCAGTGGCGGGCAGGACTACTACGACGAGCTGCCGGCCTCGGTGCTCGCCGGTGAGGTCGAGGACTACCTGAGCACGGGCAACGCCGGCTCGGTCATTTCCGGCCGCATCGCCTACGCGCTGGGACTGGAGGGCCCGGCCGTCACGATCGACTCGGCGTGCTCGTCCTCGCTGGTGGCGCTGCACCTCGCGGTGCAGTCGCTGCGGCAGCGCGACTGCTCGCTGGCGCTGGCCGGCGGCGTGATGGTGATGTCGCGGCCGGGCCCGTTCCTCGCGTTCAGCCGGCAGCGCGGCCTCGCCGCCGACGGCCGTTGCAAGGCGTTCTCCGACAGCGCCGACGGCACCGGCTGGGCCGAGGGCGCCGGAACCCTGTTGCTGGAACGGCTTTCCGACGCCCGCCGCAACAGCCACCCGATCCTCGCCGTCGTGCGCGGCTCGGCCGTGAACTCCGACGGCGCGTCCAACGGCCTCACCGCGCCCAACGGCCCGTCGCAGCAGCGCGTGATCCGGCAGGCGCTGGCCAACGCGCAGCTGTCGGCGTCCGAAGTGGACGCGGTCGAGGGCCACGGCACCGGTACCACGCTGGGCGACCCGATCGAGGCGCAGGCTGTGCTCGCGACTTACGGGCAGGACCGGCCGGCGGGCAAGCCGCTGTGGCTGGGCTCGATCAAGTCGAACATCGGCCACGCGCAGGCGGCGGCCGGCGTCGGCGGCGTGATCAAGGTCGTGCAGGCGCTGCAGCACGGGTTGTTGCCGAAGACGCTGCACGTCACCGAGCCGTCGACCGAGGTCGACTGGGCGTCGGGCGAGGTGGAGCTGCTGCGGGAGGCGCGGCCGTGGACCGCCGACGGACGGCCGCGCCGGGCGGGGATCTCGTCATTCGGCGTGAGTGGCACCAATGCGCACGTGATCGTCGAGGAAACGCCGGCCACCGAAGCCGCCGAGGTCGTCGCGCCGAGCTGGCCCGAAGGGGTCGCCGTGCCCATGCCGCTGGCCGGGCACGGGTCGGCCGCGTTGGCGGCCCAGGCCGGACGGCTGTCCGAAGTGGAGGGTGCGTCCGCGCTGGATCTCGGCTTCTCGCTGGCCACGTCCCGGTCGCCGTTGTCGCACCGGGCCGTGGTGCTGTCCGAGGACCCGGCGACGGCGATCGCCGCACTGGCCGTGGGGGAGACCGCGCCGGGGCTGATCACCGGTTCGTCGGCGGAGGGGCAGACCGCGTTCCTGTTCTCGGGCCAGGGTGCGCAGCGCGCCGGGATGGGCGCCGCGCTGGCCGCCGCGTTCCCGGTGTTCGCCTCGGCCTTCGACGAGGTCTGCGCCGAGCTGGACCGGCATCTGGACCGTCCACTCAAGACGGTGGTGTTCGAGAAGCCGCGCCTGATCAACCAGACCGGGTACACGCAGCCGGCGTTGTTCGCGATCGAGGTCGCCCTGTTCCGGCTGCTGCAGTCGTGGGGCGTCAAGCCGGACTACCTGCTGGGCCACTCCATCGGCGAGCTGGCGGCCGCGCACGTCGCCGGGATCCTGTCGCTGGCCGACGCCGCCACGCTGGTCACCGCTCGCGCGAAGCTCATGCAGGCCTTGCCGGGTGGTGGCGCCATGGTCGCGCTCCAGGCGACCGAGGACGAGGTCACGCCGCACCTGACCGATTCCGTGAGCATCGCCGCGATCAACGGCCCCGACTCCGTGGTGCTGTCGGGCACCGAGGACGCCGTCGCCGCCGTGGTCGCGCGGTTCGACGGCCGCAAGTCCACCAAGCTCAAGGTGTCGCACGCGTTCCACTCGCCGCTGATGGAGCCGATGCTCGCCGAGTTCCGCACCATCGCCCAGCAGCTCACCTATGCGCCGCCGGTGATCCCGATCGTCTCCACCGTCGGCCCGGATGTCGACATGTCCACTCCGGAGTACTGGGTCGGCCAGGTCCGCGCCGCCGTCCGGTTCCACGACGGCATCACCACGCTCACCACCCATGGCGTCGGCCGGTTCGTCGAGGTCGGGCCGGACGGGGTGCTCTCGGCGCTCGTCCGGCAGGCCACGGATGCCACCGTCGTTCCCGTCCTGCGCAAGGACCGTGACGAGCCGCACGCCGCGCTCACGGCGCTGAGCGAGCTGTTCGTCAGCGGCCTCGAGCCCGACTGGGCCGCGGTCTTCGCCGGCCGCGGCGCTAATCGGGTCGACCTGCCGCCGTACGCGTTCCAGCGCAAGCGCTACTGGCTCGCCGCCCGCGCCAACCGCGACGAGATCACCGGCGCCGGCCTCACGGTGGCCGGGCACCCGCTGCTCGGCGCCGCCGTCGCGCTCGCCGACAGCGACGGGGTCGTCCTCACCGGCCGGCTGTCCGTCGAGACGCACGCGTGGCTGGCCGAGCACCGGCTCGGCGACGTCGTGGCCGTGCCCGGCACCGCGTTCCTGGAGCTGGTCGTGCGCGCCGGTGACCAGGTCTGCGCCGGCCGGATCGAGGAGCTGACGCTGGGCAGCCCGCTCGTGCTGCCCGCACGCGGTGGCGTTCAGGTGCAGGTCACGGTCGGTGCGGCGGGGGAGCACGACGTCCGCACGGTCACCGTCCACTCGCGACCGGAGGAGGGCGCCGAGTGGACGCTGCACGCGTCCGGCACCGTCGCCCCGCAGTCGCCGCGGGGCGGGACCGAGCTCACCGAGTGGCCGCCCGCCGGCGCCGAGCCCGTCGCGATCGACGGGATCTACGAGGACTTCGCCGACACCGGCCTCACCTACGGTCCGCTGTTCCGCTCGCTGCGCGCGGTGTGGCAGCGCGGGCGGGAGGTGTTCGCCGAGGTCACGCTGCCCGAGGACAGCGACGCGGAGCGCTTCGGCCTGCACCCGGCCGCGCTCGACGCCTGCACCCACGCCCTGCGGGTCGCCGGTGGTGGCGACGGCGGCGTCGGCCGCGTCCCGTTCTGCTGGACCGGGGTCGAACTGCACGCCACCGGCGCGTCCGCGCTGCGGGTGCGCTTCACCCCGACCACGGACGACGGCTTCGAGGTCGTCCTCGCCGACACCACCGGTGCTCCCGTGGCGACGGTCGCCGAGACCGTCTTCCGCGCGTTCACCGCCCCGGTCGCGACCGAGCAGGCCGCGCCGCTGTACCGCGTGGAATGGCAGCGGGCGACGGTGCCCGAGTCCGATAGGGACACTTCGGGCCTCGAGGTCTTCGACTGCACCGCCACGACCGGTGACCTGCACGAACCGACCCACCGGGTGCTCGCCGCCCTGCAGAGCTGGCTCGCCGAAGGTCACCAGGAGCACGAACGGCTGGTTATCGTGACCCGTGGCGCCGTCGCGGCCGGTGGCGACGTCACGGACCTCGCCGCGTCCGCCGTGTGGGGACTCGTGCGTTCGGCGCAGGAGGAGAACCCCGACTCGTTCCTGCTGCTCGACCTCGACAGCGAAACCCAGGCCGCAGACGTCGTGGCGCAAGTCCTGGCCTCGGGCGAGACCCAGGCCGCCGTCCGCCTCGGGGTGCTGCTCGCGCCGCGCCTGGTGCGCACGGCACCCGAGCTGGAGCGTCCCTACTTCTGCCCCCACGGCACGGTGCTGGTCACCGGCGCGTCCGGCGCGCTGGGTGGCAAGCTCGCCCGGCACCTGGCCGCCGAGCACGACGTGCGCCGGCTGCTGCTCGTCAGCCGCCGGACCACGCCGGAGCTGGAGCAGCTGGCCGCTGACCTGCGGGAGCTCGACGTCGACGTGCGGCTCGCGCGCTGCGACGTCGCCGACCGCGCCGCGCTGGCCCGGGTCCTCGCCGACATCCCGGCCGAGAATCCGCTCACCGCCGTGGTCCACGCGGCCGGCGTGCTCGACGACGGCGTCGTCACCGCGCTGACCCCCGACCGCGTCGACACGGTGCTCGCGCCCAAGGTCGACGGCGCCGTGAACCTCCACGAGCTGACCCGCGACACGGCGCTCTCGGCGTTCGTCCTGTTCTCCTCGGTCTCCGGCGTGCTCGGCGCGCCCGGCCAGGGCAGCTACGCCGCTGCCAATGCGTTCCTCGACGCCCTCGCCGCCCACCGCGTCGCCCACGGCCTGCCGGGCCTCTCGCTCGGCTGGGGCCTGTGGGGCGAGGTCGGCGGCATGGGCGGCACGCTCACCGCCGAGGAGGTGACGCGGCTCGCGTCGAGCGGCATCGTGCCACTGTCCACTGCGGACGGTCTCGCGCTGTTCGACCGTGCGCTCGCCGTGCGGCAGCCGACCGTGGTCCCGGCGAAGCTCGACCTGCCGGTGCTGCGCAAGCTGGACCGGATCCCGCGCACGTTGGAGCAGCTCGTCGGTCGCGCGGCCCGGCGCGTCGCGGCCCAGGCCGAAGCGACCGAGGACTCGTTCGCCGGGCGGCTGCTGCGGCTGCCGGAGGAGGACCGGCGCGACGCCGTGCTGGAGCTGGTGCGCGGTCACGCCGCCACCGTGCTCGGCTACGGCGGTGCGCACGAGATCGAGCCGGCGGCCCAGTTCCAGTCGCTCGGCTTCGATTCGCTGACCGCCATCGAGCTGCGCAACGGCCTCACCGCCGCAACAGGCCGGCGGCTGCCGGCGACGCTCATCTTCGACCACCCGACCCCGTCCGCCCTGGCGACCCATTTGCTCGCCGAGCTGGCGGGCACCACTGAAGAAATCGTCACGGTCGCGTCGGCGACCTCCGACGAGCCCATCGCCATCGTCGGCATGGCCTGCCGCCTGCCCGGCGGCGTCACGTCGCCCGAGCAGCTCTGGGAGCTGGTCGCCGAGGGCCGCGACGCCATCGGCGACTTCCCGGCCGACCGTGGCTGGGACGTCGCGGGCCTGCTCGACCCGACCGGCCGCCGCCCCGGCACGACGTATGTCGCGCGCGGTGGGTTCGTCTACGACGCGGGCGACTTCGACCCGGCGTTCTTCGGCGTCTCACCCAAGGAAGCGCCGGCCATCGACCCGCAGCAGCGGCTGCTGCTCGAAGCGTCGTGGGAAGCGCTGGAGCGCGCGGGCATCGACCCGGTGTCGCTCAAGGGCAGCCCGACCGGCGTGTACGCGGGCGTGCAGTACCACGACTACGTGGGGGCCAACAGCGCCGGCTCGATCGTCACCGGGCGGGTGTCCTACACGCTGGGGCTGGAAGGTCCGTCGGTCAGCATCGACACGGCGTGCTCGTCTTCGCTGGTCGCGATGCACATGGCGGCCCAGGCCCTGCGCGGCGGCGATTGCTCGCTGGCGCTGGCCGGCGGCGTCACGGTGATGGCGACGCCGGAGACGTTCGTCGAGTTCAGCCGTCAGCAAGGGCTCGCGGCCGACGGCCGGTGCAAGGTGTTCTCCGCGGACGCGGACGGCACCACCTGGTCCGAAGGCGTCGGTGTGGTCGTGCTGGAACGGCTCGCCGACGCGCGAGCCAACGGGCACCCGGTGCTCGCGGTCCTCAAGGGCAGCGCGGTCAACCAGGACGGCACGTCCAACGGCCTCACCGCCCCCAACGGTCCCGCGCAGCAGCGGGTGATCCGGGCCGCGCTGGCCGACGCGGGCCTCGAACCGTCCGAAGTGGACGCCGTCGAGGCACACGGCACGGGCACGAAGCTCGGCGACCCCATCGAGGTCCAGGCGCTGCTGGCGACCTACGGCACGCAGACGTCAGCCGACCGTCCCCTGTGGATCGGCTCGGTGAAGTCGAACATCGGCCACACGCAGGCGGCGGCCGGTGCGGCGGGTGTCATCAAGATGGTCCTGGCGATGCAGCACGGGGAGCTGCCGGCGACGCTGCACGTCGGGCGTCCGTCCACAGAGATCGACTGGTCCACCGGCGCCGTGCGGGCGCTCGTCGAGCCGGTCAAGTGGCTGCCCAACGGCCACACGCGCCGCGCCGGCGTCTCGTCGTTCGGTGTCAGCGGCACCAACGCGCACGTGATCCTCGAAGAAGGCGACCGGCGTGAGGTGGTCTCCGGCAGCGGGGTACCCGAGTACGACGGGCCGGTCGCGTGGCCGGTGTCCGGCCGCGGTGCCGCGGCGCTGCGGGCGCAGGCCGAGCAGCTCATGTCGTACGTGGACGAAGAGCCCGAAGGCAGCCTCGCGGACATCGGCCTTTCGCTCGCCACCTCCCGCAGCGCCTTCGACCGCCGGGCCGTGCTGATCGGCGGCCGGTCGCCGCAGTTCGTGCGGGGCCTCGCGGCGCTGGTCGACGAAGAGGAGGCTCGCGGCGTCGTCAGCGGCGTCACGACTTCGGGCCGCACGGCGTTCCTGTTCGCAGGCCAGGGTTCGCAGCGCCTCGGCATGGGGCAGCGGCTCGCCGAGCAGCAGCCCGTGTTCGCAGCCGCGTACGACGAGGTCTGCGCGGAGCTGGACCGGCACCTGGACCGTCCGATCCGTGAGGTCATCACCAGCGGTGAGGCCCTCGACGAGACGCGCTACACGCAGCCGGCGTTGTTCGCACTGGAAGTTGCGCTGTTCCGGCTGGTCCGGTCGTGGGGCGTGAAGCCCGACGTGCTGGCCGGGCACTCGATCGGCGAGATCGCGGCGGCTCACTGCGCCGGCGTGCTCTCGCTGGCCGACGCGGCGAAGCTCGTGGTCGCCCGTGGTGCGCTGATGCAGGGGCTGCCGGAAGGAGGCGCGATGGTCGCGATCGACGCGTCGCCCGAAGCGGTGCGCGAAGCCGCGGCCGGCACGGTCGACCTCGCCGCGATCAACGGCCCGAGCTCGGTGGTCATCTCGGGTGCGGCCGACGCCGTGGCCGCGGTGGCGGCGAAGTTCGAGCGCACCAAGCAGCTGCGGGTCTCGCACGCGTTCCACTCGCGGCTCATGGAGCCGATGCTCGCCGAATTTCGCGCGGTGGCCGAGCAGCTGACCTACACCGAGCCGCGGATCCCGGTCATCTCGACCGTGACCGGCGAGCCGGCTGACCTCACGTCGCCGCAGTACTGGGTGCGTCAGGTGCGGGAAGGCGTCCGGTTCCACGACGCGGTCACCCGCGCCGCGGCCGACGGTGCGACACGGTTCCTCGAGCTCGGCCCGGACACCACGCTCACGGCGATGGCCACGGCCTGCCTCGACGATCGGCCGGAAGGGCTGGTGCTGGCCGCCTTGCTGCACAAGGACCAGGACGAGGCGGTCACCGCGTTGACCGGACTCGCGCAGCTGCACGTGAGCGGCGTCGACGTCGACTGGACCGCGGTCTACGAGCCGACCGGCGCGCGGAAGGTCGCGCTGCCGACGTACCCGTTCCAGCGGCAGCGTTACTGGCTGGAGAGCACGGCGTCGGCGCCGGGCCAGGAGGACCACCCGCTGCTCGGCTCGGCGCTCGAACTCGCCGACGCGGGCGGGCTCCTGTTCTCCGGCCGCGTGTCGGTGGGCACGCACCCGTGGCTGGCCGACCACGTCGTCGGCGGCGCGATCCTCTTCCCCGGCACCGGGTTCGTCGAGATGGCGATCCGCGCGGGCGACGAGGCCGGCTGCGCGCGGCTGGACGAGCTGACGCTGGAGTATCCGCTCGTCGTGCCCGAACGCAGCGGCGTGCGGGTGCAGTTCGCGCTCACCGCACCCGACGGCACCGGCATGCGGACGTTCACCGTCCACTCGCGACCGGAAGGCGACGGGACCGCGTGGACCCGCCACGCCACCGGCCGGCTCGCCAAGGCGGACAAGGCCGGCAAGTTCGAGCTCGGCCAGTGGCCGCCGGGCGCCGAGCCGGTGCGGCTGGAGGGCACGTACGAGGAGCTGGCGGAAGACGGCCTGGCGTACGGTCCGGCGTTCCGCGGACTGGTCGCGGCCTGGAAGCACGACGGTGAAGCGTTCGCCGAGATCCACCTGCCCGCGTCGGTGTCCGAAGTGGACCGCTACGGCATCCACCCCGCGGTCCTCGACGCGGCCTTGCACACCATCGGCGTCTCGGGAGCGCTCGGCAAGGAGCCGATGCTGCCGTTCGCGTGGGAAGGCGTGCGGCTGCACGCGGTCGGCGCGACGACGCTGCGGGTGCACGTGAAGCCGATCGGCACCGGGGCGGTCGCCCTGGACATCGCCGACGGCACGGGTGCGCCCGTCGTCTCCGTCGAGTCGTTGCTGCTGCGCCCGATGTCGGCGGTGCCGCAGGCGGCCGAGCCGAGCGGCGGGGACTCGCTGTTCCGCGTCGCGTGGGAGCCGGCGGAGCTGGACGCTGTCGCCGAGGTCACCGACTGGACCGTGGTGGGTGCCGACCCGTTCGGCCTCGCCGGTGAGCTCGGGGCGGAGACCACTGTGGACTTCGCCGGTGCGTCCGGCCTGCTCGTGGTGTCGGTCGGCGGGGATGACGTCCACGCCGAGCTGCACCGCGTCCTCGGGCTCCTGCAGGAGTTCCTGGCCCGACCGGACGGTTCGCTGCTCGTGGTCACCCGCGGTGCGGCCGCCACGGAGGCCGGGGAGAACCCGGATCCGGTCGGGGCGGCCGTGGCCGGCCTGGTGCGTTCGGCGCAGGCCGAGCACCCGGACCGCGTCACGCTCGTCGACCTCGGCACGGGCACGCCGACCGGCCGCACGCTGGCCGCGGTGTCCGCTTCGGATGAACCGCAAGTCGCGCTGCGCACCGGCTCGGTGCTCGTGCCGCGGCTGCGGCGGGCGAGCGACGCGGCGGCCGCGCCGGTGTGGCGGACCGACGGCACCGTGCTCATCACGGGTGCCACCGGTGCGCTGGGCAGCGCCGTGGCCCGGCACCTGGTGGCCGAACACGGGGCGCGGAGCCTGCTGCTCGTCAGCCGTCGTGGCGCGGACGCGCCGGGCGCGGCGGACCTGCGGGAGGAGCTGGCCGGCCTCGGCGCCGACGTCACGCTCGCCGCGTGCGACGTCGCCGACCGGGCCGCGGTTTCCCAGCTGTTGCGGGGAGTCGAGCTGCAGGCCGTGGTCCACGCGGCCGGTGTCCTCGACGACGGCGTGCTCACCTCACTCACCCCGGAGCGGCTGGACAACGTGCTGCGACCCAAGGTCGATGCCGCCCTGACCCTGCACGAGCTGACGCGAGACGCGGACCTCACCGCATTCGTCCTGTTCTCCTCGGCCGCCGGCGTGCTCGGCGCACCGGGCCAGGGCAGCTACGCCGCGGCCAACGCCTACCTCGACGCACTGGCGGCTCGCCGCAGGGCCGAAGGACTCGCCGGCACCTCGCTCGCGTGGGGCCTGTGGGAAGGCGGCATGGGCGACGCCGTGCAGGACGCCGACGCACACCGCATCGGCGAGACGGGCATCACCGCGCTGTCCACTGAGGACGGGTTGCGGCTGCTCGACTCGGCCGCGGGCTCCGCCGAGCCGCTGCTGGTGCCGATCGGGCTCGATCCGCGTGTGCTGGCGGCGTCGAGTGTGGAGGACCTCCCGGCCGTGCTGCGCGAGTTCGCCGACGCACCGGGCCGCCGGGCGGCGAAGGACGCGGCGGACGACACGGAGTCGTTGGCGCAGAAGCTGTCGGCTCTGCCGGCGGCCAAGCGCGTGCTGACGATGCTGACGCTGGTGCGCACCCACGCGGCCGCCCTGCTCGGCCACGCCGGGCCGGAGGCGGTGGAGGCGGACCGCTCGTTCAACGAGGTCGGCTTCGACTCGTTGTCCGCCACCGGGTTCCGCAACAAGCTGAGCCTCGTCACGGGGCTGAAGCTGCCCGTGAGCCTCATCTTCGACTACCCGACGCCGCGGATCCTGGCCGAGCACCTCGTCGGCGAGCTGGCGCCACAGGCGGTGGAAACCCCGGTTGTGGAGGAGCCCGAGGACGAGCAGCCGGCGCTGGACGCGTCGGCGATCGACGAGCTCGACGCCGACGCCTTGATCAGCATGGCGATCGGGGGAAGCGACGACGACTGACCGGCCGTCGACCCCTAACTCCGCGCCACCCGGCCATTATTGCCGCTGCGAAGGCGCCTGTGGCCCACTGGTACGGACAGTTCACCGGGCTCCCGGCCGGTGTCCGAGAAGAGAAGTTCTTCATCGATCTTGACCCGAACGAGGAGAGGTAACCGATGGTCACCGGCTACGCAATAGAAGCACGGGGGCTGCGCAAGTCCTATGGCGACGTCGACGTGCTGGAGAGCGTCGACCTCAGCGTGGAGCGGGGCACGATGTTCGCGCTCCTGGGCCCCAACGGCGCCGGAAAGACCACCACCGTGCGGATCCTCAGCACGCTCCTGGAGGCCGACGGCGGCACGGTGACCGTCAACGGCCACGACCTCAAGGGCCCCAAGCGCAAGGTGCGCGAGCAGATCGGCCTGACCGGCCAGGACACCGCGGTCGACGAGCTGCTCACCGGCCGCGAGAACCTCGAGATGATGGCGCGGCTGTTCCACCTCTCGACCGCCGACGCGAAGGCGCGCGCCACGGAACTGCTCGCGCAGTTCGACCTCGTGGACGCGTCGACGCGGCAGGTCAAGACGTACTCCGGGGGCATGCGCCGCCGGCTGGACCTCGCGATCAGCCTCATCACGTCGCCGCCGGTGCTGTTCCTCGACGAGCCGACCACCGGTCTCGACCCGCGCAGCCGCTCGGCGATGTGGGACGCGATCCGGCAGCTGCTCGACGGCGGCACCACGATCCTGCTCACCACTCAGTACCTCGAGGAAGCCGACCAGCTCGCCGACCGCATCGCCGTGATCGACAAGGGCCGCGTGGTCGCCGAGGGCACGGCGGCCGAGCTCAAGCGCCGTGTCGGCACGGAGCGGCTCAAGCTCACCTTCGCCACCCCCGTGGAGGCGGAGCGCGCGCACACCGTCGTCGAGGGCGTGCTGCTCGACACGACGGTGAGCATCGCGATCGACAACCCCGCGCAGGTGCGGCGGGTGCTCAACCAGGTCGCCGACGCGGGCCTCGAAACCACCGGTCTCGAGCTCTCCGAGCCGACCCTCGACGACGTCTTCCACACCCTGACCTCAACCGCGGGAGAGAAGTGAGATGACCCAGACCCTGTCGAGGGAGACGGAGGGGACCCGGATCCCCGCCACTCCCGCCCGTTCGGCGCTGTCGCTCGCGGCGTCCGACTACCGGGTGCTGATCGGGCGCAACCTCAAGCACATCACCCGCAACCCGGAGATGCTGATCCAGGCGGTCTCGCTGCCGATCGTGCTGCTCCTGCTGTTCCGCTTCATGTTCGGCGGCGCGATCAACCTGCCCGGCATGAACTACATCGACTACCTGGTGCCGGGCCTGATCGTGATCAGCATCGGCTTCAACTCCACGTCCACTGTGGTCGGTGTATCCGCCGACCTCACCAACGGTCTCGTGGAACGCTTCCGGTCGATGCCGATGGCCGGGTCGGCTGTGCTGGTCGGCCACGTGGTTTCCGGGGTGCTGCGCAGCCTGCTCTCGCTCGTGGTGATGGTGGCTGTCGGGCTTGCCATCGGCTTCCGGCCCGGTGGTGGCGTTCTCGGGTGGCTTGGCGCGGTGGGCCTGCTGGTGCTCTTTGCGGCCGGTGTGTTCTGGCTGGCTACGTTGCTCGGGTCGATCGCGAAGACGGTGGAGGGGGCGAGTGGCTTGGGCATGATCCTGGTGTTCGTGCCCTACGCCACCAGCGCGTTGGTGCCGACGGCGTCGATGCCGAGCGTGCTGCGGGTGATTGTGGACAACCAGCCGGTGACGGTGTTGATCGATGCTGTTCGGCATCTGATGAACGGGTCCGCGTTGGGTGCCACGGGGTGGCTGGCGTTGGCGTGGTGGGTTCCGATCACGGCGGTTGCGGCGGTGCTGACGGTGCGGAAGTTCCATCAGCGGGCGACGGTCTGAGGCTGGCTCTTCTGGGGCGGCCCGCTTCGTGCGGGTCGCCCTTTCGTCGTGTGCAAGGTCGACTTTAGGTGGGTCGGGCACGCTGCGTTGAGCAGCCAAGACCAGTGCGTGAAGTGAGGTGGCAGGATGCCGACCCGCATCGATGAGTTGCCGGCCGATGTGCTCGACGTGTGGCTCGCCCCGTTGGCGGATGATCCGGCCGGGGCCGTGGCGTTTCTTGCCGAGGTGACCGATCGGGTTGCCCGCCGGAGTGGGGGTGGGCGGGTGTTGGTGCTCGGTGGGGGGCCGGTTGCGGATGCGTTGGCCGGGGAGGGTTACGCGGTCGACGTGGGTTCGTTTTCGCTTGGGTTGCCGGTGGGTTCGCGGTTTGATGCGGTTTTTCTCGGTGGTGACGGGTTGTCGCGGATCTCGGGGCAGCGGGGGCAGGTGCGGGCGGTTCGTTCGCTGGCGAGGGTGTTGCGGCCGGGTGGGGCGTTGGTGGTGCAGGGGAGGCAGCCGGATCCTCGAAGGTGGGGTGCGGATGTCTGGGTGCGTGAGGTGGATTGTGTTCGGCAGACCGTGGTGGTGGGTGGGTCGGTGTTGAGGTATGTGTGGCCGGCTGAGTTGGATTTGATGGCTGAGTTGGCGGAGTTGGCGTTGGATTCAAGGTGGGGTGGGTGGTACGGGGAGCCGGTTGAGTGTGGGGGGCCGGTGGTTTCTGTGTATCGGAGTTGAGGGGGTTCTGGTTGTGGTGCCGGCTCGGCGTGCTGCGCACACCATTGCCGGTTGTCGGGTGGGTGGTGGGGAACCCCGATTTTTGATTGTGACGACGGTAGGGATCGGCTTGTCAAGGCGGGAAAGCGTGCCTTGACAAGCCGATCCCTACCGTGTTGGAGAAAAGCATCGGGGGGCCGGGTGGGGGAAGGGTTCGGGGAGGGGTTGGGGGAACGTGGCGTGCGGTGCCGGGTGGCGGTTGGTGAGTGGCAAGGGCACGCGTGGGGGGTGTGGAGTGGTGGCTGTGGTGCGCGGCCGGCGGTTGGGGTGGTGGGCGCCGGGGTCAGGTGGGGGTGTGGGTTGTATGGGCGGCCGGCGGTTCGGGGTGTGCCGGAGCGTCCCAATGTGGCGTTGGTTGCGTTGGGTGCACTCAATGTGGCGTTCGGTGCGTTGGGCGCAACCAACGCCACATTGGGGCGGTGGCGGTGGTGGTGTGCCGTCGGGCGGCGGAGCGGGAGTGTCGCGAGTGAAGGACCGAGCAACAAGAAAGGCCCGCTACTGCAATGAAAGCAGTAGCGGGCCTTCCTGCTGTGCGGAGTTACACGGCGTCGGACATTTCTCCCACCAGGATGCTCTGGTGGAGTTTGCGGAGGGAGACGCCGGGTTCGATTCCGAGTTGCTGTACCAGGTTCTGGCGGGCCGAGGCGAAGGTTTCCAGGGCTTCGGCGCGGCGGTTGGAGCGTAGGAGCGCGGTCATGAGGTATTCGTAGAAGGTTTCGCGCAGGGTGTGTTCCTTGGCCAGCGCCGAGAGTTGGCCGACGACCTCGCGGTGGCGGCCGATGAGCAGCTCGGTTTCCATGAGCAGCTCCAGGCATTCCAGGCGGGTCTCCTCCAGGAGGGTGGCGTACGCCTGTACGTCCGGGGAGTCCGTGAAGCCGCCGAAGGCGGGGCCGCGCCAGAGGGAGGCGGCGTGGCGGAGGACGGTGGCGGCCTGGCCGTAACTGCGGTCCCAGTGGAGGGCGCGGCCTTCCTGGTAGAGGCGGGTGAAGCGGTCGGC
This sequence comes from Amycolatopsis sp. NPDC001319, assembly GCF_042896185.1. NCBI lineage: Bacteria > Bacillati > Actinomycetota > Actinomycetes > Pseudonocardiales > Pseudonocardiaceae > Amycolatopsis > Amycolatopsis sp. NPDC001319. The sequence continues at coordinate 371,787 of NZ_JBIAWY010000004.1, forward strand.
GTCGAGTTCGTCGATGCCGACGTGGAGGGAGTAGCCGCGTGGGCTGGTGACCACGGGGCTGTCCTCGGCGTCGGCCGGGGTGCCGCGGAGGAGCTTGCGCAGCTGGGAAACGTAGACGTACAGCGCGGCGCTCGCGCGCGCCGGTGGGTTTTCGCCCCAGATTTCGCCGATGAGGTGCTCGGTGGTGACCACCTGGTTGCTCTTGGCCAGCAGCACGGCGAGCAGCGTCTCGATCTTGCGCGCCCGGGGTGCGCTGACACCGGGCCGGCCGCTGACTCTGATCTGCCCCAGAATTTCGTAGTTCATCATGAACGCCCTCCGGTGTCCGCGTCGTCGGGGGGCCGGCATCGGCGGCGCCCCCAGCGCCCCTGCCTGCCGGACTTGCCTGGCCCCACGTGAGCAACTTACCAAACCGGGAGGTCGGTTTTCAAGACAAAACCGGGAGGTCGGTCTGTTTTGATCAAGGAAAAACGGCCTCGGTCCAGGTAGTGGCCCTGAATTGTGCCGGGAATCCTTGTAAACCGGGCGGTTGGTATCTTACTCTGATCAGGTCGGCACGGACGTGCGCGGCCGGAGTGGATGGGGACGACGGTGACGAAGCAGGCGCGCGCGGAGCAGACCCGGCTCTTGTTGCTGGACGCCGCCGCCGAGCTGCTCCACCGCGACGGCTACGCGGCCACGAGCATGGTGGACATCGCGCGCCAGGCGGGCGTCACCAAGGGCGGCCTGTACTTCCACTTCTCCTCGAAGGACGAGGTCTGCGACGAGGTCCAGGGCGCCGCGGTGGCCGTGCTCCAGGAGCACGTGGACCGCGTCGACCGCCGGAGCGGCGCGCCCGCCCTGCGCAGGCTCGCGGAGCTCAGCCGCGCCCTCATGCACTGGCTCGGCGCGGATCCCAAGGTCGGCGCCAGTTTCCGGCTCACACGCGAGATGGGCTCGAAGGACGCCCGCTACGTCGCCTTCACACGCGCCTGGCTCGCCCAGGTGCGGCGCTGCATCGCCGAGGCGCACGACGCCGGCGAGCTCAGCGCGGAGGTCCTGCCCGACATGGCGACGCTGCTGGTGGTCGTGACCTGTGTGGGCCTCGAGTCGGTGGTCGCGAGCGGCACGATCCCGGCCGACACCGACCTCACGCGCACGCTTTCCGAGCTCTGGCGCGTGATCGAGCTGGCCGAGCCGGTGCCGAGCACCGCGCGATGAGCCGCCTCAGGCGGGCTGCTCTTCGAGGACCCCGGCCGGGTTGAACTTGTGCAGCCGGCGCGGCGGCACGATCGAGGGCAGCAGCGTCGCCCACATGAACGTGACGCGCTCGCGCAGGTCGGTCCGGTCCGTGAGGACCTGGGAGCTCAGCTGGATCCCCGTGAACGACCCGACGGCGTACTGCGCGAGATCGTGGGTGTTGATCTCCTTGCGCACGTCACCCGAGGCCTTCGCGGCGAGCAGGCACCCGTGGACGAGGTCGATCCACTGCTTGTAGGCGTTGGCGGCCGGCGTGACGAACGAACCCTGCTCGATGACGAGCCGGATGCTGGCGCGCACGAAGACATCGTTCTGCAACCCGGTGGCAAGGGTGTGGCACCAGTCGATCACTGTCTGCAGCCCTGGGTTCGTCAGCGCCGGCGACGAGTCCGCCACCGCAAACTGCTCCTGCATCAGCGCTTCGGCGAGATCTTCCTTCGACTTGAAGTGGAAGTACAGCGCACCCTTGGTCACGCCGGCCTCGGCCAGGATGTCGGACAGGCTCGCCCCGAGGAATCCGACCGCGTCGAACCGCGACGCCGCGGCGGCGAGGATGGTCTTACGGGTCTGCTCCGCGCGTTCCTGGCGAGCCACGCCTGACTCCTTCGTGCACAAGGGGATGAGGTCCGTCGTGGACCGGTGCAAGCGCTCAGTGTACCGGTCGGCGGGCCGAAGAGCCAGCGAAAAAAACCGGTAGGTAGGTATGGTTTTGGCTCTCGGATTCCGCTAGAAATTGAACGGGGGAGCACTGGGGAAACTGGGGAATTTCTTTCTGGGAGGTCCGACATGGTCGGCACACTGCTAGTGGAGACAGTAGGAAGATCATCCACTGAAACGATCGATGAAACTCCGGCGAAGAGACCGATTGACTTCCAGCAGACGATCCCGCGCAGCCTCGTGCACCGCGCGGCTGTCTCGGAAGTCTTCGTCACCGATCTGAACATCCTGGGGCCGGGACGCTTCGAGCTCGGCGCCCAGTGGCCGCGGCGCCACGGCTTCTTCGGCCCGCGCACACCGGCTTCACACGACCCGTTGCTGTACACCGAAACCTGCCGGCAAGCCGCGATGCTGCTCGCCCACCGGGCGTACGGGGTGCCCCTCGGCTACAACTTCCTCTCCGACCACAAGGCGTACGAGGTCGACGAGGCAGGGCTGGCCACCGACACCCGGCCGGTGAACGTGGTGCTGCAGGTCAGCGCGCACGACGTGCAGTACCGCGGCAAGCAGGTCGGCGGCATGCGGTACGAGTTCGACGTGTTCCGCGACGGCACGCACGTCGGCACGGCTTCGGAGCGCTGGCGGTGCGTCTCGTCGGCGGTCTACCGGCGGCTGCGCGGCGAGCACTTCGCGGCGACGCCGTTCCAGGTCACGGTGCTGCCCACCGTCGAACCGGCCGAGGTCGGGCGCAACCACGCGCAGGACGTGCTGGTCGCGGCCACTTCGGAGACGGGCGTCTGGGCCCTGCAGTTCGACCCGGACCACGCGGTGCTGTTCGACCACACGGTGGACCACGTGCCCGGCATGGTCATGGTCGAGGCCGCGCGGCAGGCCGCGTTGCTCACGGTCGGCGACCCGCACGCGTTGCCGCTACGGGCGGAGATCGAGTTCGACGCCTACGTTGAGTTCGAGGCCGAATGCCTTGTCGTGGCCACGGAACTGGCCCCGGCGGAGGACGACTGCCGCCTGGTGCGCGTGGAGTTCCGGCAGTACGGCAAGACCGCCGTGACGACCACGCTGGCGATGCGTCTGTCATGACTGCCGACCTGGGGGCGGTCAGTACGACAGACATCCTGGTCACCGGCGCCACCGGCTTCATCGGCTCGGCCGTGGTGCGGGAGCTCGTCGCGAGCGGGTGCGGCCCGCGCGTGCGGGTCCTCGTGCGGCGGCCGCTGCCCGACTGGCCGGCGGACACGGGCGTGCGAGCCGTGGTGGGTGACCTCACCGACCCGGCGAGCCTGGCCGGGACGTGCACGGGCGTCACCACGCTCGTGCACCTCGCGGCGCAGGTCGGCGGGGACGAACAGCTGTGCACCGCCGTCAACGAGGACGGCACCCGCGCGCTGCTCGCGGAGGCGGCGCGTGCCGGCACCACGCGGCTGCTGCACCTGAGCACCTGCGCGGTCTACCGCGACGGCGACCACCGCGGCGCGTCGGAGTCGGCGCTGGTCACGGGTCCGGCATCGGCCACGAGCCGCAGCCGGCTCGCGGCCGAACGGCTCGTGCGCGCGGCCGGTGGTGTGGTCCTGCGGCCGCACCTGGTCTACGGCGTCGGCGACCGGCACGTCGTCCCCGCGCTGGTGCGGTGGCTGCGTGCGGTCCCGGCGTGGGCGGCGGGCGGCGACGCGCGGACGTCGGTGGTCTCGGTCACGGACCTCGCGGCGGTGCTCGTCGCGTTGATCCACCGCCCGGGCCCGGCGGGGGAGGTCTTCCACGTGGCCGACCCGCGGCCCGTGCGGATGCGGCGCCTGGTCACGGCCGTGTGCGACCTGCTCGGTGAGCCGGTGCCCGCGGCGGACCTGCCGCTCGCGGAGCACCGCGAGCGGACGCGGGACGCGTTGCCGTGGCTCAGTGATCACCAGTATTCCCTGCTCACGCGCGACCACTGGTACGAGAGCAGCCGCATCTGGGCCCGCACGGGCGTGTCGGCGGGGCCCGGCCTCGTCGCGCGCCTGGCCGAGGCGGCGGAGTACTACCGGGAAACGCTCTTCGGCCGCGTTGGCGGAATATGACGCGATTCGAAGATCGAATAACGCGGAAAGTGCCCGCTTGAATTCGCACAGCAATTTCGATCATGACGGCCACCCGGAATGGACCGGGTGGCCGTCCGCTTTTCCCGGTGGCCGGTGATCGTCGAAGATGGCGGCATGTCACGACGTGAGCTCGTGGTGCTCGGGTCGGCGAGCCAGACGCCGACCCGGCACCGCAACCACAACGGGTACCTCCTGCGTTTCGACACCGACGGCGTGCTGTTCGACCCCGGGGAGGGCACGCAGCGGCAGATGACCCACGCCGGCGTGGCCGCCGCGGAGCTCACGCGCATCTGCATCACCCACTTCCACGGCGACCACAGCCTCGGCCTCTCCGCCGTGCTGCAGCGGCTGTCGCTCGACGCCGTGCCGCGGCCCGTGCGCTGCCACTACCCGGCCTCCGGCCAGGTGTTTTTCGAGCGGCTGCGCTACTCCACCGTCTACCACGAGCGCGCCGAGGTCGTCCCGCGGCCGGTGCTCGCCGACGGCTGGACCGACGGCCCGATGTCCGCTCACGTCCTCGACCACCGCATCGACTGCTTCGGCTACCGCTACACCGAACCCGACGGCATCCGCATGCTTCCCGACCGCCTGGCCGCGGCCGGCGTCCGTGGTCCGGACATCAGCCGGCTGCAGCGCGAAGGGTCGCTGGAGATCGACGGCCGCACTGTTCACCTCGCCGACGTCAGCGAGCCCAAGCCCGGACAGGTCGTGGCGTTCGTCATGGACACCCGGCCGTGCGCGGGCGCCCTGGACTGCGCGCGCGACGCGGACCTGCTGGTCGCCGAGTCGACCTTCCGCGACGCCGACGCCGACATCGCCACCCGCTACGGCCACCTCACCAGCACCGACGCCGGGCGCCTCGCCGCCGAGGCGGGCGTGCGCAAGCTCGTGCTGACCCACTTCTCGCAGCGCTACCCCTATTCGGAGGCCGACGCGTTCGGGGAGGAGGCGGCGCAGGTGTTCGACGGGGAGATCCACGTGGCGCGCGACTTCGACGTGATCCCGTTGCCCCGGCGGCGCTGACGCTGTGACCTGGGCCGTCGGCGTGTCGGTGCCCGGGGTCGGCGGAGCGTGCCCGCGGTCGTGCCAGACTTCCGGGCGATGTACACGCCGTCCGATCTCGCCGATCTGCTCGAGTGCGAGCACCGGAGCGTCCTCACGCAGGCGCTGGCGGCGGGGCTGCCCGGCGCGCCGACGCCCGGCTCGGGGCCCGATCAGCTGGCCGTGAAGCACGGGCGCGCGCACGAGGAGGCGACGCTCGGGCGGCTGCGGGCCGAACGCAAGGTCGTGGAGATCGAGGAGCGGGACCCGGTCGTCGCCGCGAAGGCGACGGAGGAGGCGCTGCGCGCGGGCGCGCCCGTGGTCTACCAGGCCGTGTTCCACGACGACGAGTTCACCGGCCGCGCCGATTTCCTGCTGCGCGACGACGAAGGCCGCTACGAGGTCTACGACACCAAGCTCGCCCGGCACGCCAAGCCGTCCGCCGTGGTCCAGCTGACGGCCTACGCCGATGCGTTGCGCCGGGCCGGGTGGCCCGCTGGTCCGGACATGCACCTGCTGCTGGGCGACGGCACCACCCGCACCCTGCGCGTGGACGACTTCCTCCCGCTGCTCGACCGCCTGCGCTCGCGGCTGCGCGATCGCCCGGCCCGCCTGCCGTTGCAGCTGTGGGCCGACGAGCGGCCGGCGTGCGGAGCGTGCCGCTTCGCGCAGCACTGCTCGACCGCGCGGGAGGCGGACCGGGACCTGTCGCTCGTCGCGGGGATGCGCGGAGACCAGCGGCGCAAGCTCGTGACGGCCGGGCTCGCCACGATCGACAAGCTCGCCGCCGCCGGTCCGGACGACCGGCCGCGCGACATGTCGGCGACGACGTACACGACGCTGCGCGCGCAGGCCGCGATCCAGGTCCGCCAGGACGAGACGGGCGAGCTCGCCTACGAGGTGATCGACCCCGCCGCGCTCGCCGAGCTGCCGCCGCCGAGCCCGGGCGACGTCTTCTTCGACATGGAAGGCGACCCGTACGCGCTGGCGGGCACCGGGCTCGAGTACCTGTTCGGTGCGGTGACGGACGACGCCGACGGCCGGCGGTTCACCCCGTTCTGGGCGCACAACCGCGCGCAGGAGAAGCGCGCGTTCGAGGAGTTCGTGGACTTCGCCGCCGCGCGGCTCGCCGAACACCCCGGTGCGCACGTCTACCACTACGCGCCGTACGAGGTCACGGCCATCAAGCGCCTCGCCGCCGTGCACGGCACCCGCGAGGAAGAGGTCGACGAGCTGCTGCGGGGCGGCGCGCTGGTGGACCTGTACGCCGTGGTGCGCAAGGCGTTGCGGGTCGGGCAGCGGTCGTACTCGATCAAGTACCTCGAGCCGCTGTACATGCCCGCCGCGCGCGAGGGCGACGTGAAGACGGCCGCGTCCAGCATCGAGGCGTACGAGGACTACCTCACCCTCACGGCCGCCGGCGAGCCCGAGCGGGCCGGTGAAGTGCTGCGCGGCATCGGTGAGTACAACGAGTACGACTGCGTGTCCACCCTGCGGCTGCTGGAGTTCCTGCACCGGGTGCGCGTGGACGAGGGCATCGAGCTCGCGGAGCCGGCACCGGAGTCCGATGTGGACGCTCTGCTGCGGGAGACCGACGAAGACGTCGCGGCGCAACGGCGGGCGGAGCGCGCGGCCGCCATGGCGGCGCTCGTCGATCCCCTGCTGGAAGGCCTGCCCGACGACCCGGCCGAGTTCACGCCCGACGACCACGCCCGCGCGCTGCTCGCCGCGTCCGTGGGCTACCACCGGCGCGAGACCAACCCGGCGTGGTGGGAGTTCTTCCGGCAGCTGGCCGCACCGCTCGGCGACCTGGAGATCGACACGACGTGCGCGGTGCCCGTTTCGGTGTCGGCCGGCGAGTGGGTGCCGCCGTCGGGCCGGCTGCGCACGGCGAAGCGGACGCTCGTCGTGGCGTGCGACCCGGACCGGCCGCACCCGTTCGCGCCGGGTGACGACGTGCGCCTGCGTTATGGCGCCGAAGCGCGCGACGCGAAGGTGGTGGCTTCCTCGGCCGTCGAGCTGACGCTGGAGGAGAGCAGCGCCCCCGACGCGACGTCGAACGACCGCCCGGCCGCGGTGCTGCCCGGCAGCCCGGTGCGGCCGTCGCCGAAGGACGAGGCGGTGGCGGATCTCGCGCGGCTCGTCGGCGAAACCCTGCCCGCGTTGCCGAAGCACCCTGGTGTGGACCTCTTGCGCCGCACGGCGCCGCGGCTGCGGACCGGCGGCGCGTTGCCCGCCGCGGGAGCGGATCTGGTCGCGACGGTGATCGAGGCCGTCGACGCGCTCGACGGTTCCGTGCTCGCGGTGCAGGGCCCGCCGGGCGCGGGGAAGACGTACCTGGCGGGCAAGCTGATCGCGCACCTCGTGCGTTCGGGCCGGACGGTCGGGGTCACGTCCAACAGCCACAAGGCCGTGGAGAACGTGCTGTCCGCCGCGCTGGGCAACGATCCTTCGCTCGCGTGCGCCAAGCGTGCGAAGCGGACGCCGGACCCCGCGGCGCCGTGGGAACAGCCCAAGAACAACAATGCTTTGGTGCGCTGGCGCGAGGAACACGACACCGGGCACCTCGTGGGCGGCACGGCGTGGACGTTCGCCAACGCGGCCGTGCGCGCGGAGCCGTTCGACGTGCTCGTGATCGACGAGGCCGGCCAGTTCGCCCTGGCCGACGCGCTGGCGGTGTCGACGTGCGCGAAGAACGTGGTGCTGCTGGGTGATCCGCAGCAGCTGCCGCAGGTGGTGCAGGGCACGCACCCGGCGGGCGCGGAGGCGTCGGCGCTCGGGCACCTGATCGGTGACGCCGACATCATGCCGGCGCACCTGGGCTACTTCCTCGACCAGACGCGGCGCATGCACCCGGCGGTGTGCGCACCCGTGTCGCGGCTGTCGTACGCGGGGTTGCTGCACTCGCACCCGTCGGCGTCGCGATCGGTCGACGGGTTCGCGTCGGGGCTGTACTTGGCATCGGTGGAGCACCGCGGGAACACGACGCGTTCGGTGGAGGAGGCGGCCGAGGTCGTCTCGGTGATCTCGGCGCTGCACGGGCGCACGTGGGAGGGCCGCCCGCTGACGGACGCCGACTTCCTCGTGGTGGCGCCCTACAACCTGCAGGCTCGCGTGGTCACGCGCGCGCTGGCCGACGCCGGCTTCGGCGACGTCCGAGTGGGCACGGTCGACCGGTTCCAGGGCCAGGAGGCGCCGGTGGTGGTGACGACGATGACATCGTCCTCGGCCGTCGACCTTCCGCGCGGGCTCGACTTCCTGCTGTCGCGCAACCGGCTGAACGTCGCGCTCTCGCGGGCCCAGTCGGTGGCGGTGCTGGTGTGTTCGCCGCACCTGCTGGAGGCCGACATCCGCACGGTCGAGCAGATGCGGCTCGTGTCGGGGATGCTCGGGCTGCTGCAGGACGCGCTGCCCTGGCCTTCATCCGGATAAGGGCGTGCCCCCGGTCCCGTCGCTGCGGAGGGGGAGTTCGCGCGGGCCGGGAGCGGGGGCACTGTTTCCCGCCTCGGGCGCCGCGCCGATGGGGGGATCGGCGGGTGCGGGCGGGAGCTTTCTCTTGTGCGTGGCTTGCGTCGGTACGGGGGGTCGCCTCTCGGCGAGTGGCACGACCCGGCGTCTTGCGACGGCCCGGGAAGGCAAAGGGTGAGGCCCGGGGACACCCGCCGTACCGACACCGTGTACAACGCCTGCGCGGGGCCGGTGTTCCGGATTTCCCTTGTGACGCAGGTCGCTCAGGTGATTTTCATGATCCACTGTGGACGTTTGGATACTCCCGCTCCTGCCGCGGCAGTGGGTCCGGCGACAGGAGCAGGAGCACATGAGCCCACCCCGCGCTGCCTGGGGGCAACTGCGGCGCAGCGGGGTGGGGTGGTCCGAAGGGGCTGGTTCGAGGCCGGTGCGGGGGTCGCCTCTCGGCGGTTGGCGCGACCCGGAGTCTGTGCGACGGTCCGGGAAGGCAGTGGGTGGAGCCCGGGGACACCACCACACCGGCAAAGGTTGTAACCAGTGCCGGTTCTTCGGTATTCCCGGCGTTCTGGATGATCCACAGTGGAGGGTAGGGGTGCTCCCGCTCCCGGCTCCGCCGGCTGGGGGCCCGGCGAGCGAGAGCAGGAGCACTGATGCCCGCCCCGCGCCGCGTTGGGGGAGTGCAGGGCAGCGGGGCGGGTGGTCTGGCGTCGGCACGGGGGTCGCCTCTCGGCGAGTGACGCAACCCGGGGCCGGCGAACCGGCTGTCCGGGAAGGTGAAGTGTGGAGCCCGGGGACCCACCCGCACCGACAGTGAGTACAACGCCCACGCCCCCCGAATGTTCCACGGCCCGCGAGTGACGTGGATCGCGACCGTTCGGGTGAGGGCTCGGCGACGTGCCGAGCTGCGGGCGTCGGAGCCGCCGGGTCGGTCAGCCGCGCCTGCCGGTCGAGGAGGCCCGGGTGGATGCGGGAGTCGCGGCGGCAGAGGGGAAACGAGCGTCGACGGAACGTCGCCGGGCGACTCCGGTCGGCGAAGGTTGCCGGGGCGCTGCGCCGCCCGGGACCTTCGGCGTGCGTCGGCGCCGCGTCGCCTTCGGCAGTGAGCGCCTGTGACGCGTGTGGTCCAGACCGCGACCGGCGTGCGCTTCACGTCGCTCCCGCTGACGCGCGACCGCGTGTGGCAAGCGCTCTCCTCCCGGGGCGAGTGAGGGTGTGTTTGTGTGGCCCCCTGGGCGCGGAAGGGGGACTACCAGGGGGCCTGGCCCGCCGCCCGGTCGGGGGAATGTCGAGGCTGAGCGGGTTGTCGGTGACACTAGCGGTAGAAGTCGATCTTTGATCAGTCCACGAAACGGTGAATCTATCAGGGTGAACTATTACTCTTGGTGATCATCGGTGGTGAGGCGGTTTCCGGCCCCTTCCGGTGTGCCGAACCATGTCGCGAGGGCTTCGCGGAGGCCGGCCGGATCGACGGGCGAGTCGAGCGGCGCGGCCCACGCGATGTGCGCGTCCGGGCGGAGGAGGAGGGCGTCGGCGGGGCGGAGCGCGGTCTTGGCGGTGCGGAGAGCCACGCGCGGAGCCCAGGGTTCGGCGGCCGCCCGGAGCTCCGGGCGGTCCGCGAGGTCGAGGAACACCGGCCGGCCCGGGCGCAGCAGCGAGGCGAGCGACGACGGGCCCTCGTCGGTGGTCAGGGGGAAGTCGCGGGCGAAGGTGCCGGCCAGGGGGTGGTCCGAACCGGGCGCTGGGTACCGCAGGTCGGTGCCGCCGATGGCCGCGGCGAGGCGGTGCAACGGTTGTTCGTCGGTGAGGAGCTCCTGGAACAGCGTGCGCAGCGCGTCGGCAGCGGGGTCGTGGCCGCGGCGGAGCGCGGCCTGCGCGCTGGTCTGCAAGAGAGCCCGGCTGCCGGCGTAGTGGCGTTCGGCGTGGTAGCTGTCGAGCAGTCCCGGCGGCGCCCAGCCGTGCACGGCGGCGGCGAGTTTCCACGCCAGGTTGACCGAATCGAGCATGCCGAGATTGAGCGACGCGCCCGAGGAAGCCAGCAGGTGCGCCGCGTCGCCGGCGAGGAAGACGCGTCCGACGCGGTACTCGGGGACCTGCCGGCCCTGCCACTGGTAGCGCGACAGCCGCCGCACCTCGCCGAGCGGCAACGGAACCCCGAGCACACGGCGGACGCTGGCCTGGAACTCGGCTTCGGTCATCGGGCTGAGGTCGTCGTACTCGGTCGTCTCTTGTTCGACGGTGTTGATCAGCAGAACGTTCGCCCCGATCGTGCCGAACGCGAACACTCCGCTGTCGGTCCGCGTGAAACCCTGGCGCAGCAACCCCAATCCGGGGACGTCGAGGTCGCCGTTCCGCCTCACCGAGTCCGGCACCGTCGCCTCGACGAGCCGGTTCACCTCCGGATAGGTCGTGCCCGGGAACGGCACCCCGAGGACCTCGCGGACCCGGCTGCGGCCGCCGTCGCAGCCCACGACGAAGCGAGCCGTGAGCTGGTACGGCCCGTCGGGACCCCGCACGTCCACCGTCACTGCCGTGTCTTCGCGAAGGCCGACGACCTCGTGCCCCTCACGGATCTCCGCCCCGAGCTCGGTTGCGTACTCGGCGAGCGTGCGTTCGAGCACCGGCTGCGGGATGCCGAGCGCGTAGTACGCCGGCTCGGCCAGGTGTGAGAGGTCCAGCTGCGTCCCGCCGAACGGCAACGACGGCGCCGCGCGCACCGGGGAAGCCGCCGCTTCGAGCCGTTCCAGCACCCCGCGGTAGCGCAGCAGCTCCACGATCTGGCCGCCGAGACCGTTGGCCCGCGCCACTTCCCGGCGCTGCGGCTGCCGTTCCAGCACCAGCGGCCGCACCCCGGCCAGGCGCAGCTCGGCGGCCAGGACCAGGCCGGCCGCGCCGGCACCCACGATGATCACGTCGTGCACTTCGTACCCCCGTTTCGCTGACGACCGCCGATTCTGCGGCACGACGGGGGTCTTGCGGCAAGCCCCGGGGTGCGCTATAGCTTGAGAGTGGGAGACGTCCAGTGTGGACGGATCCCCTCACGCCACCCGGACCTCGACCCCGGCTTGGCGAAATCGGTCCAGTGCTTCCGAAGGCGCCTCGGCGTCGGTGACCAGTACGTCCACGTCCTCCATCCCGCACACGGTCGCCAGCGCGGTGCGCGAGAACTTGGCGCTCTCGGCAACCAGCACTGTGCGCCGTGAAGACCGCTTCGCAGCGCGTTTCACGGCGGCGTCCTGCAGGTCGTGGGCCGTCACCCCGTCGTCGGGCGAGAGGCCGCAGCAGGTGAGCACGAACGTGTCGAACCGCAGCGCGGCGAGCGCGGCTTCGGTGATCGGGCCGACCATCGAGCCCTCGCCGAAACGCGTGGTTCCGCCGGGCAGCAGCAGGTTCACCGACGAGCTCTCCGCCAGCGCGGTCGCGCTCGGCAGCGCGAGCGGCATGACCGTCAGGCGCCGGCCGGCGAGGGCGCGCGCGACCGCGAGCCCGCTCGTACCGCTGTCGACGACCACGGCCTCGCCGTCGCGCACCAGGCCACCGACCACGGCCGCGATCCGGTCTTTCGCCGCTGCGGACTCCACCGCGCGCAGCGCGAACGGCAGCTCCTCGCCGCGCATCAGCAGGCTCACCGCGCCACCTCGTACGCGGCGCAGCGTGCCCTGCTCGGCCAGTGAGTCGAGGTCGCGCCGGATGGTCACCTCCGACGTGTCCAGCTCGCCGGCCAGCTCGCCGACGTCGACGCGGCCGTCGCGCCGGAGCCGCTCGAGGATGCGTTCGTGCCGGGGGTTGCCTCGCATGACTGCCGAACTTACCTCCCTTTCGTTCGAAAGGCCTGGGCGTCTGTGACGACGAACATGTTCGTTACGACCTTGTTCGGAACGAACATGTTCGTTACCGTGAGAACATGACCGCACCACGCAGCCGCCGGGAACGTCCGGCCAAGCCGGCCCTGACCAGGGCCGGGATCATCACGGCCGCGCTCGCGATCCTGCGCGCCGAAGGCCTGTCCCGGCTGACGATGCGCCGGCTCGCGCAGGAGCTCGACACCGGTGCGGCGTCGCTGTACGTCTACGTCCGCAACACCGTGGAGCTCCACGCGGCGGTGCTCGACGAGCTGCTCGCCGAGGTCGAGCCGGCTCCGTCGGCCGGTACCTGGGCGGAGCGGCTCGAAGCGGTGCTCGGCTCGTACACGGCGGTGCTGTTCCGCTATCCCGGGCTGGCGCAGTCGGCGCTCGTGGCCCGCCCGCGCGGGGACAACTACCTGCGGCTGGTGGACACTGTGCTCGCGCTGCTGGCCGAGGGCGAGGTGCCGGGCGCGCAGGCGGCGTGGGGCGTCGACCTGCTGCTCCAGCTGGCCACGGCGACCGCGGCCGAACACGCCGACGAGCGCCCCGAAGACCGCGAAGCGTTTCAGGCCCTGGCGGCCGTCATCCACGACGCGTCACCCGAGAAGTACCCGCACTTGGCCGCGGCCGGGCCCGACCTGCTGTCCGGCGCGCCCGGGCAACGCTTGTCCTGGGCGTTCCGCGCGCTGATCGCCGGAATCGCCGCGACCCCGAGAACCTGAAGGAGAAAGACCGTGAAGATCACCGTCATCGGAGCCGGTCTCGGCGGGCTGACGCTCGCGGCCGTGCTCAACCGCAACGGCGTCGAGGCCACCGTGCTGGACCTCGACGCGTCGGCCGCGGCCCGCTCACAGGGCGGGATGCTCGACATCCACGAGGAAACCGGTCAGGCCGCGTTGCGCGCGGCCGGCCTGTACGAGGAGTTCCTGCCGCTGATCCACCGCGGCGGGGAGGCCATGCGCGTGCTGGACCGGCACGCGGTGGTGCGACTGTCCGAAGAGGACGATGGTCACGGCGCCCGGCCGGAGGTCGAGCGCGGCGCGTTGCGCGACCTGCTGCTCTCGTCGCTGCCGGAGGGCACCGTGCGGTGGGGTGCCAAGGTCGTTTCGGCCCGTCCGCTGGGTGATGGCCGGCACGAGGTGACGCTGGCCGACGGTTCGACGCTGGAGACCGACGTGCTCGTCGGAGCCGACGGGGCCTGGTCCCGGATCCGGCCGCTCGTCTCGGCCGAAGTGCCCGCGTACACCGGGATTTCGTTCGTGGAGCTGGATTTGCTGGACGTCGCCACCCGGCACCCGGAAAGCGCGGCACTCATCGGCGGCGGAATGTTCATGGCGCTCGGCCCGGGGAAGGGGATTCTGGCGCACCGGGAGCCGGACGGCAGCGTGCACGTCTACGTCGCCCTCCAGGTTCCCGAGGGCTGGGTTTCCTCGCTCGACCTGTCGGGCGCGCAGCTGGCGCGAGAGTTCGCCGGCTGGGCCCCGGAACTGAAGGCCTTGATCGAGTCGGCCGACACGGAGCTGGTGCCGCGGCCGATCCACGCGTTGCCGGTCGGCCACGAGTGGGCGCGCGTGCCCGGCGTGACGCTGGTGGGCGACGCGGCGCACCTGATGTCGCCGTTAGCCGGTGAGGGCGCCAACCTGGCCATGATCGACGGCGCCGAGTTGGCGCTGGCCCTGGTCGAGTCGGGCGGCGACGTCGAGGCGGCCTTGGCGCGGTACGAGAAGGCGCTGTTCCCGCGCAGCGAGGAAGCCGCGCGGGGTTCGGAGAACCTGGTGGCCTCGTTCGCCGAGGACGCACCCGACCGGCTGCTCACGGTGTTCGACGGGCACTACTGTGCCGATCAGTACTGATCCGACCACAGTCACGGCCGAATGGCTTCGTAGCAACGATTGCGTGCCGCTTGGGGAGTCGGCCTACTTTTGGCCGGATCAGTAAATTCCGTCGACCGCTGCGGTGAAGATCGTTACGCTCGGGGGCTCGTCCGACCCGGGGGGATGATCTGGCGTGCGGAGCCGTGGTGGGGCGGTGCTGCTGGCGGCCTTGGTGGTCGACTCGGTGGGCAACGGGTTGTTCCAGCCGTTGTCGGTGTTGTTCTTCGCGAAGCTGACCACGGTGCCGCTGGCGCTGATCGGCGTACTGCTCAGCGCGGCGAACGCGCTCACCCTGCCGGTGCCGCTGATCGCCGGGCGGCTGGCCGACCGGATGGGCCCGTGGGTGCTGGTGGTCGCCGCGCAAGGCGCGCAGGGCGTTGGGTTTCTGCTGTTCACGCGCGTGACCGGGCCTGCCGGGATCTTCCTCACCGCCGCGCTCGTGGCGGTCGGGGTGCGGTTCTTCTGGTCGTCGGTGTTCACCGCGGTCGCGGATTTCGTCGACGGCAGTGAGAAACCGCGGAGCAAGGACTCCTGGTTCGCGTGGATGAACGTGACCCGCACGGCCGGACTGGCCATCGGCGGCCTGATCACCGGGGTCGTCGTCACCATCGGGACGCCGGAGGCGTATCGCGCGATCGCGTACGGCTCGGCGGCCTGTTTTCTTTGTGCGGGACTGGCGATCGCGGTGCGCGTGCGGGCGCCGCGGCGTGCGGAGGGCGACGCCGGCGGGTACCGGGGGATGCTGCGGGCGCGGCCGTTCCTGGCCTTCACGGGGCTGAACGCGGTGTTCGCGTTGACGAGCATGATGCTGGCGCTCGGGTTGCCGGTGTTCGTGACCGTGGGGCTGCACGGTCCGCCGTGGCTGGCGCCCGCGATGCTGGTGGGCAACACCGTGCTGCTCACGGCGCTCACCGCGCCGGCCGTGCGGCTGGTGTCGCCGCTGCGCCGGACGCGCGTGCTGATGGCCTCGGCGGTGCTGTGGGCGGCGTGGTGCCTGGCGTTCGCGCTGCTGGTGCCGGGGCAGCTCGGGTGGGTGGCGCCGGTGCTGCTGGGCGCGACGTTCCTGTTCACCGCGGCCGAGACCGTGCACGGCCCGGTGTCGCAGTCGCTGGCCACCGAGCTGTCGCCGCCGGGCGCGCGAGGGCGCTACCTGGCGGTGTTCCAGTACTCGTTCACGGTCGCGAGCCTGGTGGCGCCGGCGTTCTTCACCACGTTGTTCGAGGTCGGGTACTGGCTGCCGTGGCTGGTCCTGGGCGTGGTGAACGTGTTCGCGGCGCTGGCCATGCGGTTGCTGGAGCGCGTGATCCCCGTCGCGGCTACTACTTAAGGATTACGCGGGTCGAGCCGTCGAGCCGATTCGGGTGCGCGGCGCGCGCTCTCATACTGGACCCATCGCGTCCGATGTGGACCGACGAGAACCAGGGAGAGGACCGATGACCATCCCCACCGCGCTGGCCGCCGCAGCCCAGGACGGCCCCCACGCCGCGAACATCGCCGTCGCCGTCGGGATCATCGCGTTGATCCTGACCCCGCTGGTGTTCTTCCTCGCCGCGCTGATCAGCGTGCTCGGCAGCCCGCTGACCGGCGGGATGAAGCTCGTGTGGGTCGTGTTCGCGTTCTGCGCGCCGTTCCTCGGGCCGCTGCTGTGGTTCCTGGTGGGGCGGCGCAGTGCCGAGGCCGCAGCGTATCGCTGAGTCTGTTGTGGACTGGATCGGCGGACGGGTTCGGCGAACCCGTCCGCCGATTTCGTCAGCTCACCTGCAGGTCGACGCAGGAGTAGAACGCGTTGGCCGTGTCGGCGACGTTCCAGATGGCCAGCACGGTCTGGCGCCCCGTGCGGTTGCCCAGGTTCACCGAGTGCGACACGGTGGCCGGCGGCACCTGGTTGTTGCCGCTGAAGCTCGCGACGCGCGTGTTGCCGATGTAGTACTCATAGGTGCTGGTCTTGTGCCGGGCGGTGAACGTCCAGTTGAACGTGACCGTGCGACCGGTCGCGGTGGCGCGCCAGGGCTTGCTGTTGTCGTTGAGCTCGGCGAAGCGCGCGACGCCGCCGTTGCAGGTGCGCTGGCCCTTCGGGCCTTCCACGCTCTGCGGTTCCCACTTGATGTCGCCGCAGGACACGATGTTCTGCGCGCATTGCGCCTGCCGGCTGGCGGGCGCGTTGACGTAGCCGTGGGCGCTGGCCGTGCCCACGGGGCCGACCAGCACGATCACGGGCGCGATCGCCGCACCGGCGAGGGCGGCCACGAGCTTGCGGTTCGTTTTCATACCGGGCTCCTTCGACAGCGGTGCCCGCTCCCACGGATGGCCTTGAACGGGCGCGATCGAGCCGCCGCGTGGGAGGTGCGCGGGCGGGGAGAGGGGGAGAATGTGGTCTAGACCATACTGGGAAACGGGCGTTTCGGTCAAGAGGTCGCAAACTTCTGGAGTAGTCGGACGACCTTCGCCGGGCTAGTGCATACTGTATGCAGTTTGATAGCCTGAGCGCGTCCGACCGCTTCGTTCCGTCGAACACGGAGGCTCTCGCCGCGATGTACACCGTCACCGACCCGGCCACGGGTGAACTGATCGAGCAGATCGAGAACTCCACCGACCAGGAGGTACGCGACGCGATCGCCCGCGTCCACCGCGGCTACCTTTCCTGGCGGGACCGCCCGGTCGCCGAACGCGCCGAGATCGTCGCGCGCGCGGGTGAGCTGTTCGCGGAACGGTCCGACGAGCTCGCCGCCATCATGACCCTCGAGATGGGCAAGCGCGTCAACGAGGGCCGCGGCGAGGTCGGCATCGTCGTGGACATCTTCTCCTACTACGCCGAACACGGCCCGTCCCTCATCGCCGACGAGCCACTGAAGATCCAGGGCGGCGACGCCGTCATCCGCAAGGAGCCCATCGGCGCCCTGCTCGGCGTGATGCCGTGGAACTTCCCCATGTACCAGGTTGCGCGTTTCGTCGCGCCGAACCTGGTGCTGGGCAACACCATCCTGCTCAAGCACGCGTCCATCTGCCCCCGCTCGGCCGTCGCGATCGAACAGGTCCTCCGCGACGCCGGCGTGCCGGACGACGCGTACGTCAACGTCTTCGCCTCGTCGCGCCAGGTCCCCTCGATCCTCGCGGACCCGCGCATCGTCGGCGTTTCCCTGACGGGCAGCGAACAGGCCGGCATCTCGGTCGCCGCCGAGGCGGGCCGCAACCTGAAGCGCTGCGTCCTGGAGTTGGGCGGCTCGGACCCCTTGATCGTCCTCGACACCGACGACTTGGACTCGACGGTGAACGCCGTGGCGACGGCCCGCATGCGCAACTGCGGCCAGTCCTGCAACGCCCCCAAGCGCATCATCGTGGTGGGGGATCTGTACGACTCGTTCGTCGAGAAACTGACCGCGCGGGTGGCTTCGTTCTATCTGCCCGGCGACCCCTCCGACTCCTCGACCAAACTGCCACCCCTGGCCTCGGTCTCCGCCGCCGACGAAGTCGCCGCCCAGGTCTCGACGGCCATCGCCCAGGGCGCGGTTCTGCGGACCGGCGGCCACCGCGTGGACGGCCCCGGCGCCTACCTGGAAGCCACCGTCCTGACCGACGTGACCCCCGACATGGACGCCTACCGCGACGAAATCTTCGGCCCCGTGTTCTTGCTCTTCCCGGCCTCCTCCGACGAGGAGGCCATCTCCATCGCCAACGACTCCCCCTTCGGCCTGGGCGCCAGCGTCTTCGGCACCGACCCGGCCCGCATGCGCGCGGTGGCCAACCGCATCGAGTCGGGGATGGTGTACTTCAACAAATCGGGCGGGTCGCAGGCGGATCTGCCGTTCGGTGGGATCAAGCGCTCCGGGATGGGTCGGGAGCTGGGCCCGTTGGGGATCGAGGAGTTCATGAACAAGAAATCGATCCGGTTGTGAGCTGCCGGGTTGTTGTTCTCGGCCTTGGCAGGCCGTCGTCAGGCCGTCGCGGATTCGTCCGTGGCGGCCTGAGTTCACCGCTGGTCGGACGAGCTCTGTCGTCGGGAGAGCGTGAGCTGGCGTCCCGCTTTGTCGATCTCGGTGACGACGACCGTGACTTTCTCGCCAACCTGGACGACCTCTTCCGGGGTTTCCACGGGCGTCCCAGCGAGTTCTCGCAGTGGGACCAGCCCCTCGATTCCGCGAGCGACTTCGACGAAGGCGCCGAACGGGGCCAGCTTGGTGATGCGTCCGTGTAGTTTGTGCCCCACCGGATCGCCGTCGGCGAACGCCTTGAAGGGATCCGGCTGCAACGCTTTCAAGGACAGTCTGGCCTCCAGGTTCCACGTGTCGAACTGGAGGAACTCTCCTGTGACGCGCTGTCCGACTTGCACGACGTCGGTGGCGGCTTCGAAACGCCCCCAGGTCAGCTCGGCGTAGGACACGAAGCCGACTCCGGGGAAGACCGGGTGATCGGGACCCTCATCCAGCGCCACGAACACGCCGAAGTGTTCGATCGCCGCGACGGTGCCGGCGAGGAGGTCACCGCGGCACAGCGATGCCAAGAAGGTCCAGAGCTCTGGGTTCTCGGACTGTCCGCCCATCACGGTCTCCAGTCTCTCGCTGGTGCTCGTGTGCTGGGAAGGAGATCGGCGTGCCGGCGACCGCTTCGAGAGCAACTCCCAAAGCTTCGAATCCGTCTGGAACCTCTGCCGCGGCGCCGAGTTCCAGGAGCGCAGTATTTCCCGCACGGACTACTTCGACGACCCGCGCGAGCCCGCTGTGAACGCGTCGCCGCCTCCGCGTTCATCCAGGACGAGCGCGGCCACATCCTCATGATCCGCCGAACCGGATCCGGCTCCGCATTGATCACGCGTTGAGTGACCAGAGTGAGCCGTACTTCACGTAGGGCTGACGCGACAAGGCTCTCGATCGGCATGGTTCGATGGGAACCGACGCGGCCGGGTGACTTCCGGCCGGTGGCTGACGGAGGCGTGGCATTGAAGGTATTGCGCGACGATACTTTTGGGGAAATGTCGATCTCCGGAACTCGTTCCGATCTGCTGGCACTGTGCCGGGAGCTGCGGAGTGGTCGAGCGGAAATGAGGGCCTCGAAGGCCGCAGATCCACGGCCGTATGACAGATCGTTGTCGCGGATCGAGTTTCGCCCGGCAAGTGGAAAGGTTCACATTTCTTCTTTGGAGGATGGTGAATCTATGGAGATTCGAGGAGGACTGGAGTTCCTTGCTTTCCTTGCCGAGGTTATCGAAGGGTTCGCCTTGGAGGCCGACCAAGACGATCACCTCCATGTGGATTACTTTCCTGGGCACTACTATCTGGTCGAGGAGTCGGATTCGCTGGTCATCGAATTCGATGATGGCGAGCCCAATTCATTGTGAAGTGTCGAGAGGGGGATTGTCGTGGCGTGGATGAGTTCGGAAGCTGCTCGGATTGCCGGGGCGGATCTTCTGGACGTCGTCAGGCAAAGCGACGTAGTCGTGGAGCTGAGTGGAGTGGTCGAGCAAGGCTGGGTCACGGTGGATGATGCCCACTTGCTCGAGGCGTGGTATCAAAGTTATTTCGGCAACCGGGGCCGGTTCTCGGCCGTCATTGACTATGAGGCTGCGGTCAACGGCCGCGGCATCCCTGACCTTGATCTGAGCGGAACCGGCGAACCGCGGGTTTCACGGCTCCTCCGCAGTGGGGTGGCGTTCGCTTGGGCGGCCCTGTTTCGGCAAAACACAGACTTGCCAGATGTCCGGATGGCTGCGTACGTCTCTGCTGGACCGACGCTGTTCGACCCGGAACATTTTACGGGGAACGTGACGTTCTGCACCGTGCCGCTTGGGCAGCCGGGGTATACCGACCCCATGAAATTGGGGGAGGAGGATATCGTCGTCGCGCTATTCAGTGAGGACTGTCGGCGTCCCCTTCCGGTGGCCTCGTGAGGACGGGAGTGTAGTGACCTTCGAGTACCTAGCCGATACCAAAGCGGCGGAATGGCTCTCCCAGACGGGGACGTCAGGTGAGCGGCTCATCCTCTTCGGCCCAGCCGGCTACGAAGCCTACGCCCGGCTGCGGTTCATCCCGGACCCCGAGCGCCCCGGGCAGGCAGAGGCCGACGTACGACTGCCCCCGGGCCACAAGTCCGACATCGAGCAAACACGGACGGCACTGCGCGAACTCAGCCGGTTCACCGAGACGCCCGACGAGTGCTACTTCTGCGTCTGGGAGGGCTACTCCGACATAAGGCCGCAAGGCGAAACCTTCCTGACCCTGCCCCACCGTCGCTACTGGGTTCTGCGCGGAACACTCACCGACCTCGACGACTGGGAAAACGAACTGGGCACAGGCCACCCCATCGCCCCACCGGCGTTCGTGTGGCCGGTGGATCGCGCGTGGTGCTTCGCCAGTGACGTCGATCCGCACTGGGCCGGGGTCGGGGCGGCAAGAGAAGCCGTCGAAGCACTGGCCAGCACACCAGGGATCGACGTCGTAACAGCTAGGCCCGAAGAACGCCAACCCGTCTACTGGTGATCGGCTCGCAGCAAAGAGCCCAGCCAGCCCGCGAAAACCACCTGAGTCTCAGCCAGCACCGCCGCCTGGTCCGACGCCGAAGCGATCATCCGCGCCGCCTCCATCACGGCGCTCAGGATGAGCTGCGCCAGAGTCCCGATGGGCATGTCCACGATCAACCCCGCCGCATGGGCCGAAGTCAACGCCGACACCAGCAGCCCCAAGCCGTACTCGCCTTCGATTTCGCGCCAGGCGTCCCAGCCCAGCACGGCGGGGGCGTCCGTGAGGGAGATGCGCTGGACCTCCGGGCGCAGACACGCCTCCAGGAACGTCCCCAACGCCGTCGTCATGCCCACCAAGGGATCGGCGGACGCGGTCATCACCGCCGAGACCTCCGCCGTGAGCTCGCGTTCAACCGACTCCACCACGGCCCGGAACAGGCCCAGCTTGTCGCCGAAGTGGTGGTAGAGCGCGCCGCGCGTGACGCCGGCGGTGCGGGTGATTTCTTCGGCCGGGACGTCGTGGTAGCCGCGCGTGCCGAAGAGCTCGCGGGCGGCGCCGACGAGGGCGGCGCGCGTGCTGTCGGAACGTTCCTGCTGAGTGCGTCTCACCCGGCCTAATCTGCCATGACGCTCGCGAACTCGACGATGTGCCCGGCCAGCACCTCGGGCTGGTCCTCGGGGACGAAGGTGTACGAGTCGGCGATCTCCACAACCCGAGCATCCGGCAAAAGCGACGCCAGCCGGTACGCGAAGCGCACGGGGAACAGCTTGTCCTCCGTCGCCCACGCCAGCAGCACGGGCCGGGAGAACGAGCGCAGCTGCTCCGCCGCGGCCAGGGTCAACCGCGGGTCCACCGAGCGCAGGAGCTTCCGCAGGTCCCGCTGGACACCGCGAGATCGGCGCAGGCGAAGCAGGTACGCCGACGCCACCGCCGGATCCAGCGGCTTCTTCGTCACCCAGCCGAACAGCAGCGGCAACGGCCACAACGCCCGCACCCGCAACAGCTGATCCAGCACGGCCATCGAACCCGGCACCTTCGCCAACGTCGGCAACGGCTTGAAGATCGGCGGGAAGAAGTACTCGAAGCTGTCCGACGGCGTCAGCACGACCCGGCCGACGCGCGCCGGATGCCGCGCGAGCAGCAGCTGCGTGATGGCGCCGCCGGTGTCGTTGGCCACCAGGGTCACGTCGTGCAGGTCGAGGGCCTCCAGGAAATCGCCCAGCAGCGTGGCCACGCCGGGGGCGCTCAGGTCCGCGTCGGATCGAAGCGGGATCTCGTGCGCGCCCAGGGGCAGATCCGGGGCCAGGCAACGGAACCCGGCCTCCGCGATGGTGGGCACGACCTTGCGCCACAGCAGCGCGTTGGTGAGCACCCCGTGCACGAAGACCACGGGCTGACCCGTGCCGCGTTCGTAGTAGCGCACCTCGCCCTGCGGCAGGCGGATGCGGTGGTCCTGTCCGAGTGAGGAAGTCATGCGACCAAGATACATACATACAGTCTGTATGTAAATAAAAGCGGACACGACTGTGCCCGCCACCCCCGGAAGGTGTGGCGGGCACCAGTGCGAACAAGCTCAGCCCAGTTCGGCCGCCAGCTGCGCAACGCCCCAGCGCAGGTCCTCTTCGGACACCACGAGCGGCGGAGCCAGCCGGATCGTGCTGCCGTGTGCGTCCTTCGCCAGCACGCCGCGCCGAAGCAGGCCTTCGCAGACGTCCCGGCCCGTGCGGCCGCGCACGTCGATTCCGGCCCACAGGCCGCGCACCCGCACCGCGTCGACCGCCGAAGAGGGCAGTTCGGACAGGACCGCAGCAAAGACCCGGCCCAGCTCCTCGGCCCGGCGCTGCGGCTCACCCGTCTTCAGCTTCCGCACCACCGCCGTCCCGACGGCGCATGCGAGCGGGTTGCCGCCGAACGTGCTGCCGTGCTCACCCGGCCGGAACACGCCCAGTACGTCGCGCCGCGACACCACGGCCGACACCGGCAGGATGCCGCCGCCCAACGCCTTGCCGAGCACGTACATGTCGGGCACGACGTCCTCGTGGTCACACGCGAACGTGCGCCCGGTCCGCCCGAGCCCCGACTGGATCTCGTCGGCGATGAACAGCACCCCGGCCTCGGAGCAAATGGACCGAACCGCACGCAGATACCCGTCAGGCGGCAGCACCACACCGCCCTCACCCTGGATCGGCTCGATCAGCACCGCCACCGTGTCCTCGTCCACCGCGGACCGCAGCGCCTCCGCGTCGCCGAACGGCACGGTCACGAACCCCGGCGTGAACGGGCCGTGGTCGGCCGTGGCCTCGGGGTCGTCGGAGAACCCGACGATCGTCACGGTCCGGCCGTGGAAATTGCCGCCCGCCACCACGATCTTCGCGCGCCCGGCCGGCACGCCCTTCACGCGGTAGCCCCACTTGCGCGCCGTCTTGATGGCCGTCTCCACGGCCTCGGCGCCGGTGTTCATCGGCAGCACCATCTCCATGCCGCACAGCTCGGCGAGCTCGGAGGCGAACGTGCCCAGCTGGTTGTGGTGGAACGCGCGGCTGGTGAGGGTCAGCCGGTCGAGCTGGGCGTGCGCGACGGCCAGCAGCTCGTCGTCACCGTGGCCGAAGTTCAGCGCGCTGTAGCCCGCGAGCAGGTCGAGGTAGCGCCGGCCTTCGACGTCGGTGACCCACGCGCCCTTGCCTTCCGTGAGCACCACGGGCAGCGGGTGGTAGTTGTGGGCCAGTGCGGCTTCGGCGCGTTCGATCTCTTCGCCGGTGATGGACATTTCTCTCCGCTTCAAGGAAAACTCAGACGAGGGTGCCGGCCGGTTGCGACGCCGCCGGCTCGGGTTCGGGCTCCGGCGCCGGCCGGTCCGGGCGGCGCCGGACCTTCTTCGGCCGGTCGAGCAGCTCGGCGACGCGGGAGAGCCCGAAGTTGATGACGATGTAGATGACCGCGGTGAACGCGTAGGTCTGCAGGAAGTTGGCGTTGAACTCGCCGATCACCTGCCCGTCGCGCAGCAGCTCGGGGTAGCCGACGACGTAGCCGAGGCTCGATTCCTTCAGCGTGCGGATCACCTGCGTGACCAGCGCCGGGCGCAGGGCCCTGAACACCTGGGGCAGCACCACGAGCAGCATCGTCTGCCCGCGGCGCAGGCCGATCGCCGCGGCGGCGTCGAACTGGCCGCGGTCCAGCGAGTTCACGCCGGCGCGGACGATCTCGGCGAAGACCGCGCCGGCGTGCAGCACGATCGGGATGGTCAGCACCCAGAACGGCGGGAGGTTCCAGCCGAACATGGGCAGGCCGATGAGGAAGAAGTACACGAGCAGGATCAGCGGGATCGCGCGGAAGAGCTCGATCAGGCCGGCGCACGGGATCGAGACCCACTTGTGCGTGGAGAGCCGGCCGACGCCCATCAGCGTGCCGAACACCAGGGAGATCGCGGCGCCGGTGAGGCCGACCTCCAGCGTGGTCAGCAGGCCCTGCAGCAGGTAACGGATGTTCGACCACTCGATGAGCGGCTCCCACAGACGCGTGGTGAGCTGCTGCACGTGGGCGAGCTGGGCGATGGCGCCGGCCACGATGCCGATCAGCGCGAGGACGGCCACGACGGTGGCGATCTTCAGCCGCTTCTGGCCTCGGGGCCCGAGTTCGTCGAAAAGGGCGGGGGAGCGCGACTTCATCGTCGGATGCGAACCTTCCGTTCGACGACGCCGGTCAGCTGGCCGATCGTCAGGGTGATCAGGAGGTAGCCGATGACCGCGGCGATGAAGGTCGGGACCGGCTGGGCGAAGTCGAGGTTGAACTGACGCGCCGAACCGGTGAGCTCCTGGACACCGACCGCCGCGCCGAGTGCCGAACCGAGGCACACGTTGATCAGGATGTTGCCCAGCGGCTGCACCATCGACCGGAACGCCTGCGGCAGCACGACCTGCCGCAGGACGCCCGAGAAGGTGAGGCCGATGGCGCGCGCCGCCTCGATCTGGCCGAGCGGCACGCCGGCGATGCCGGAGCGCACCGTTTCGCAGATGTAGGCGCCGAAGTACAGCCCCAGCCCCAGCACGACCGACCCGAACAGCGGGACGGTCGCGCCGAGGTAGGGCAGGCCGAAGACCACCATGACCATCACCAGCAGCATCGGCGAGTTGCGCAGGCAGTGCACGTAGAACCCGGCGGCCGCCCGCAGCGGCCCGATCGGGCTGACGCGGCAGACACCCAGCAGGGTGCCGATCACCAGCGCCAGCGGAAACGCGATCGCGGCCAGCTCGAGGGTCGTCAGCAGACCGGTCAGCAGCTCACCGAGGTGCGCGAAGAGCACGGACATGGGGTCTCCGATTTCGGGGTTCGGGTCAGACGCCGGGGACGGAGCCGAGCTTCGGCGGGGCGGGCGGCGGGGTCTTCAGCAGCTTGCCGACGGTGCCCTGCCAGAGCTTGGTCCAGGTGCCGTCGGCCTCGATCTTCTGCAGGAACTCGTCGACGACCTGCTTGAACACCGGGTCGTCCTTGGGCTCGCCGATGCCGAACGGGTTGGAGCCGAACGTCGCGTCGAGCAGCTTCACGTCCGAGCGCGTCTGGATCGCGCCGAGCAGCGAAGCGTTGTTCAGCGTCACGGCCTCGGCGCGGCCCTGCTCCACCGCGGCGATGCACTGCGCGGTGGTGTCGAACAGCACCGGCTGCGCGGTCGGCACCTCGGTGACCAGCGCGGTCTTCGCCGCACCGGACTCGGTGGCCACCTTCTTGCCGGCGAGGTCCTTGGCGCTCTTGATCGTGGTGTCCGTGGACTTCACGATGATGCCGCTGGCCGCCATGTAGTACGGGCCGGAGAAGTTCACGAGCTTGGCGCGCTCGGGCGTCATCGTGTACGTCTGGATCGCGACGTCGATGGTGTGGTTGCCGAGCAGGCCCTCACGGGTGTCGGAGCCACCGCTCTGCATCTTCGCCGACGGCTTGCCCAGCAGGTACTTCGCGAGCAGGTCGGCCATGCCGGCGTCGAAGCCGGAGATCTTGCCGGTGGCCGGGTCGAGCTGCGAGAAGCCCAGCGTGTTGCGGCTGCCCGCCCAGACCAGCTCGCCGCGCTGGCGGATCTTGTCCAGCATCGGCGAGTGCGGCAGGTTCTGGCCCACCGGCGCGCCCGCGACGGCGTCGTCCTGGCTGATCATCTTGGCGACGTCCGCGGCGGCCGGCTTCGCGGCGGCGCCACCGGGGGCCGTGGCCGGGGCGCTGCCGCACGCGGCGAGCAGCGCGCCCGCGACGACCACCGCGCCCACGGCGGCGGTGATTCTGGTCAGCTTCATTGCTTTCTCCTTGTCACGGTGGGGAAATTCGGTGCTGGAGGGACTAGTGCTGGAGGACTTTGGACAGGAAGTCCCGCGCCCGGGCGGTGCCCGTGCGGTCGAAGAACTCTTCGGGGGTGCCTTGTTCGGCGATGCGGCCTTCGCTCATGAAGACCACGCGGTGGGCGGCACGGCGGGCGAAGCCCATCTCGTGCGTGACCACGACCATCGTGGTGCCCTCCGCGGCCAGCGAGGTCATCACGTCGAGGACCTCGCTCACCATCTCCGGGTCGAGCGCGCTGGTCGGTTCGTCGAACAGCACGATCTTGGGGTTCATCGCGAGCGCCCTGGCGATGGCCACGCGCTGCTGCTGCCCGCCGGAGAGCTCAGCGGGCAGTTTGTCGGCCTGGTCGGCCACCCCGACGCGGTCGAGCAGCCGTCGTGCGGTCGCTTCGGCCTCACGCTTGGGAATCCCGCGAACGCGGATCGGCCCGAGCGTCACGTTCTCGAGCACACTGCGGTGCGCGAAGAGGTTGAACGACTGGAAGACCATGCCGACGTCGGCCCGCAGGCGCGCCAGGTCGCGGCCCTCGGCGGGCAGCGGCTTGCCGTCCAGCGTGATGGTGCCGGAGTTGATCTTCTCCAGGCGGTTGATGCAGCGGCACAGCGTCGACTTGCCCGACCCGGACGGGCCGAGGATCACCACGACCTCGCCCTGGTGGATGTCGAGGTC
Organism: Amycolatopsis sp. NPDC001319; assembly: GCF_042896185.1. NCBI lineage: Bacteria > Bacillati > Actinomycetota > Actinomycetes > Pseudonocardiales > Pseudonocardiaceae > Amycolatopsis > Amycolatopsis sp. NPDC001319. Next base: position 398,441 of record NZ_JBIAWY010000004.1, read on the forward strand.
GACGTCGTGCAGCACCTGCACTTCGCCGTAGCTCTTGTTCACACCGCGCAGACTGGCGAGCACGGGTCCGGTCATCAGTGACCTCCGGGGCCGTCGTAGAGCTGCCAGGGCAGCAGTTCGTAGTCGTTCTCACAGGGGTTGCCGATCGCCACGCGGTATTCGCCGCTGGTCAGGTCGACCAGGCTGGAGGCGATCGTCTTGTAGCGCTTGAGGTCCGGCGCCCGGTCGTCCGGGTGGGCGCACACGCCGTCGGGATGCCCGACGTGGTCGCTCATCGTCGCGGCGACGACCTTGCGCACCTCGGCGGAGCTGGTGGCCGTGCGCGCGGACGCGAGCCCGCGCTCGATCACCTGCACGCGGTAGAGCGAGTCCACAGGGGACACGCGGTGGGTGGCGGCGATCCGGTCGGGCACGCCGTACTGGTAGTGGTTGCCGTGCACCAGCATTCCGCCGCTCGGCAGGCCCCAGCGGTGCACGGTGGGGGTGGTCTCGTAGTCCACGGCGACGCCGCCGCGGTGGGTCACCAGGAGGTTGGTGGCGATGTGCTGGTGGACGTCGAAGGGCACCTGCAGGGCGCTCTTGAGGTGGTCGTGGTCGAGGATCATCCGGCGCAGCACCGGCTGCGGGATGCCGATCGGCGTGCCGAAGGCGCCGTTGAGCCCGTTGGCGTTGAGCGCGATGCCCGCGGAGTTGGCGCCGTGGCGGCCGATCTGGCCGGCCTCGACCTGCATGATGAGGGTGGGCTTGGGCGGCTGGACCACGCGCAGGAGCACCACGGTGTCCTGCGTGCCTTCCCGCCAGTCCCAGTTCTGTCCACAGTAGACGTGGCCGTCGCCGGTCGCCTCGGGCAGCAGTGCGAAGGAGGAGCAGCCGTCGGCCGGCTCCTCGTCTTCGGCGACGCCCGGGTTGAAGGCGCTGTCGTTGTTGCGGACGATCTCGCCGCGCGCGTTGAGCGCGAGGATCTCGTCCTGGTGCACGCCGGCACCGTCGGCGATCGCGTCCATCTCTTCGAGCAGGTGCGGTGCGACGGCGGCGACCGGTGCGCGCCAGCGCCGGGCCGAGGCCTGCACGTCCGTCCACTCCAGACCGGACGCGAGCCGGAAAGCTTCCCGGTAGTAGGCGATCGACGTGCGGATCTCCGCCCTGGCGGCCTCTCCGTAGGCGAGTCCCCGTTCACGGGGGCCACCTTCGATCTGGACCAACCGGACTGCCATGGATACCTCTTTCCCGGTGCTGGCGATTCGTTGAAGGTTTGCGCTACATTCATCAGGAACTTGTAGTGGCAGCTACGGATAAGATAGACCGTGCTACGAAGTTGTCAACACCTGTCGTCGTTACTACATGGTTACGACGGTGCAGGACGGTCCCACGCCATGCCAAGGAGATCCGCTCCATGACGAGCCCCCAAGCGACGCCCGACTCCGCCCGAGTCCTCGACCCGACGGAGTTCTACTACGGCGGGCCGACGCCGTTTTTCGCGCTGCAGAGCGACCAGCGCTTTTCCTACTGCCTCTACGTGCCCAGCGCCCACCGCACCTCCGAGACGCCGCTGCCGCTGCTCGTCCTGATGCACGGCACCCAGCGCACCGCGGAGCGTTACCGCAACGACTACCGCGAGTTCGCGGAGCAGAACGACACCATCGTGCTCGCGCCGCTGTTCCCGGCGGGCATCGCGCAGCCCGGCGACCTGCACGGCTTCAAGCGCCTCAGCTTCGAAGGCATCCGCTACGACTCGATCCTGCTCGACATGATCGCCGAGGTCGCCGCGCGCTTCCGCGTGGACGCCGACCGCTTCTACCTGCACGGCTTCTCCGGCGGCGGGCAGTTCGCGCACCGCTTCGCTTACCTGCACGCCGATCGGCTGGCCGCGTTGTCCATCGGCGCTCCGGGCCGGGTCACGCGGATCGACCCGGACGTCCCGTGGTGGCTGGGCACCGCCGACGTGCGCGAGCTGTTCGGCACCGACGTGCAGGTGGATGCTCTGCGCAAGCTGCCCGTGCAGATGATCGTGGGCGGCGAGGACAAGGACACGTGGGAGATCGCGGAGCCGGGGATCGACGCCGGTGGTGACACGCGCATCGAGCGGCTGACCACGTTGCGCAAGAATTTCGAGAGCAACGGGATCGACGTGCAGTTCGACGTGGTGCCCGGCGTGGCACACCGCGGGCTGCTGATCCAGCCGGTGGTGAAGAACTTCATCGCCGGGGAGCTGGCGCGCCGGCCGTAGCGCGTGACGGGCTCACGGGGCACGGCCGCACCGTGGCGGCCCTCCCGTGGGCACGTGGATCGGGAAACGAGGGTGGGATGGGGAACGACGAAGAGTCGCTGCGCGCGCGGATCGCGCGGTGCCTGCCGAAGATGTCGCGGGCCGAGCGGACCGTCGCGGAGTACCTGCGCGACCACGGCCGCTACGCCATTTTCGCCACGGCCGACCAGATCGGCGGCGCGACGGCGACCAGCGACGCGACCGTGGTGCGCACCGCGAAGTCACTGGGGTTCGCGGGGCTGATGGACCTGCGGCGCAGCCTGGCGCGCGAGGTCGCGCTGGAGACCAGCCCGTCGCACCGGCTGCTGACCGAGCTGCCCGACGGCGCCACCGCGGGCGATGCCGTGGTGGACAAGGTCTTCACCGACGCGACCGAGCGGCTGGCCGCCACCTGGCGGCTCGTGCAGTCCGACGAGTTCCTGCACGCGGTCGACCTGCTGGACTGCGCGCGCGAGGTCCTCAGCTTCGGCCTGGGGGCCTCGAGCCTGGTGGCGCGGTACCTGACCATGCGCCTGGTCCGGATGGGCCGGCGCGCGCGGTCCACGGGCGCCACCGGCTTCCAGCTGGCCGACGACCTGCTCGGCCTCGGCCCGGAAGACGTCGTCGTGCTCTACATCCCCGGCCGGATCCTCGGCGAGATCGAGGTGCTGCTCGATCACGCCGAGGAGGTCGGCGCGAGCGTGGTGCTCGTGTCCAGCTCGCTGGGGCCGCTGTTCGGCTCCCGGGTGGACGTCTCGCTCACGGCTCCGCAGAGCGCCAGCAACTTCACCGGGGAGATGCTGAGCGCGGAGGTGCTCACCGACGCGTTGGTGCTGCGCCTGGCCTCGCGCGACGAAAACCGCGCGACGAAGACGTCGGAACTGCTGACTTCGCTGCGTTCCGATCTGATCAACGGCGATCTGCGCGCACCGCGGCTGCCGCGCGGCGACGGCGTCGGTTAACCGGGGCCGGCCGTTTTCTCCACGCTGACGGTGCTCAGGTGCCGCCGCAGGAACTCCGCCGCTTCGGCGGTGCGGCCGGCCAGCAGCAGGTCCGCGAGGTCGACGTGCTCGCGGCAGCGCACCGCGGCCCGGTCGCGCGGCAGCGTGCGCCGGTACTCGATCAGGCGGCGCAGGTTGTCCACGCGGCGCAGCGAATCGATGAAGAACGTGTTGTGGCTGCACGCCACCACGGCCTCGTGGAAGGCGCGGTTGCGCGCGAACAGCTCGGTGTTGGTCACGGTGTGCGCGGCGCCCTCGGCGAGCTCGAGCTGTTGCGCGCGAACGGTTTCGATGGCCGCCCGGTCCACGGCGAAGCCGGGTTCGAGCAGCGCCGCCGGTTCGAGCGCGAGCCGGAACCGGTAGCTGTCCTCATAGGACTCCTGCGACGTCAGCATCGGCTGGAACTCCCAGCCGTAGCCGGGCAGCCGCTCGATCCAGCCCTCGCCGGAGATGCGGCGCAGCACGGCCGTCACCTGGGCCGGGGTGAGGGCGTAGCGGCGCGCCAGCTCGCTCTCGCTCACGCGGTCGGGCAGCTCGCCGTCGAGCCGGTCCGAGGCGATGCGCAGGTACTGCTCCTCGTCCTCGTCGCCGAGCTCACCGGCCTCGACCGTGAGCTCGGCGACCGGGCGGGCGACGGTGTGGCCGCCGCCGGGCTCGGCGACGGCCACCACCCCTTCGTCCGCCAGCAGGCGCAGCGCCGCGCGCACGGGTGAGCGCGAAACACGCAGGTGCGCGGCCAGGGTGCGCTCCACCAGCCGCGTGCCCGGCTCGGCCGCGGTCTCGCGGATGTAGCCCACGATGCGCGCCGCGACCTGCCGGGTGAGCGGGGTCGGGGTCTGTTCCACTTACCCAGGCTAGCGCCGGTGCTCGGCATCCACCCGGGTGGTGGTGCCGGTCGCGACGATGGTGCGCGTCGCCTCCACCGAGGCGTAGGTCCACAGGATCCGCATCGGCGCCGTGGCCGAGGCGTTGCGGAACCGGTGCGGCACGCCCGCGTCGACGTAGGTGGTGTCCCAAGTGGACAGGTGGTGCTCGGCGCCGTCGATCTCCACGATCGCCTCGCCCTCCAGGATCACCACGCTCTCGGGGCAGTTGTGCGTGTGCAGCGGGATGCCCGCGCCGCCGTCGAACAGCGTCTGGCCGTTGAGGAACACCTCGGCGCCCAGGGCCTTGCTCACCAGCGGGATCGTGCGCGCGCCGCCGCCGCGGTCGGCCGCGGTCAGCTCGGCCGGGCGCAGCACCACGGAGGGAAACGGCTTCGATTCGCTCATCGGGTTCCTCCGAACCACACGGTCTTCACGTTCACGAACTCGCGGATCCCGTCCGCGCCCAGCTCCCGACCGTAGCCGGACTTCTTGATGCCGCCGAACGGCAGCCGCGGGTCGGAGGCGACCATGCTGTTCACGAACACCGCGCCGGCCTGCAGGCCCTTGGCGAAGCGCTGCGCGCGTTCAGCCGACCGCGTCCACACGGCGGCGCCGAGGCCGAACTCGGTGTCGTTGGCCAGCGCCAGGGCCTCGTCGTCGCCGGAGACGCGGACGATGGCCGCGACCGGCCCGAACGTCTCCTCGTCGAACGCGGCCATGCCCGGCTTCACGCGGTCGAGCACCGTCGGCGCGTAGAAGTAGCCCGGTCCGGCCACGGGCTCGCCCCCGGTTCGCAGCACGCCGCCGGCCGCGACCGTGCGGCGCACCTGGTCGTCGAGCCCGTCGCGCAGGTCCTCGCGCGCGAGCGGCCCGACGGTGGTGCCCGCCTCGGCCGGATCGCCCACCCGCAGCCGTTCGACCGCGGCGGTGAAGGCTTCGGCGAACTCGTCGGCCACGGCCTCGTCCACGATGAACCGCTTGGCGTTGACGCAGCTTTGCCCGTTGTTGAGGAACCGTGCGCGCACGGCCGTCTCGGCGGCGGCCGGCACGTCGGCGTCGGCGAGGACCACGAACGGGTCGGAGCCGCCGAGCTCCAGCACCTGCTTCTTGAGCGCGGCCCCGGCCTGGCTCGCCACGAGCGCGCCGACGCGCGTCGAGCCGGTCAGCGTGACGGCGGCGATGCGGTCGTCGGCGATGAGCTTCGCGACCTCGCCGACGTCGACGAGCAGCGCCCGCACCAGCCCGGCGGGCGCCGAGGCCTTGCGGAACACGTCTTCGATGGCCAGCGCGCAGCCCGGGACGTTGGTGGCGTGCTTGAGGATCGCACCGTTGCCCGCGGCCAGCGCCGGCGCGGCGAAGCGGAAGAACTGCCAGAACGGGTAGTTCCACGGCATCACGGCGAGCACCACGCCGAGCGGCTCGGCCACCACGGACGCCTCGGCCAGCACCGGGCGCTCGGCCAGGTACTCCGCGGCGTGCTCGGCGTAGTGCACGCAGTTGAGCGCGCACTTCTCGATCTCGGCCTCGGCTTCGGCGAGCGGCTTGCCCATCTCTTCGGTGATCAGCCGCGCGTACTCGGCCTTCCCCGCGCGCAGGACCGCGGCCAGCTCGCGCAGCAGCTCCACGCGTTCGGCAAGCGGTTTCTCACGCCACCCCGCCTGCGCGGCCACGGCCGCATCCAGTGCGGCGTCGACCTCTTCGGCCGTGTGCGAGTCGTAAGTGGACAGTGGCTTGCCCGTCGCCGGGTTCACGGATCGGATCATCGGGCACCCACCGGAAGGCCGGTGACGGACTCGGAAACCGCGCCGGCGAACGCTTCGGTGCCGAGTGTGCCGCCGACGTCCGCGGTGCGCGTCGCCGGGTTGTCGAGGACGGAGTCCACGGCGCGGGTCACGAGTTCCGCGCCGGCCACGAGCACGTCGTTGCCGTCGCGGCGGCCGCGCCAGTCCAGCAGCATCGCCGCGGACAGGATGAGCGACGCCGGGTTGGCCACGCCCTGGCCCGCGATGTCGGGCGCGGAACCGTGCTGCGCCTGGCCGACGCACACGTCGTGCCCGGCGTTGATCGACCCGCCGAGGCCGAGGCTGCCGGATAGCTCGGAGGCCTCGTCGGACAGGATGTCGCCGAACATGTTGGTGGTCACCAGCACGTCGAAGCGCTCCGGGTCGCGCACGAGCAGCGCCGCCGCCGCGTCGACGATCAACTCTTCCAGCTCGACGTCGGGGAACTCCTGGGCGACCGCGCGGACCTCGCGCAGGAACAGGCCGTCGGACAGCTTGAGCACGTTGGCCTTGTGCACCGCAGTCACCTTGCCGCGGCGGCCGCGCGCGAGCTCGAACGCCGCCCGCGCGACGCGGGCGGAACCGCGTGCGCTGACCTTGCGCACGGACAGCGCGAGGTCGGGGTCGGGCATGAACTCGCCGGTGCCGGCGAACATGTTGCGGTCGGAGTAGAAACCCTCGGTGTTCTCGCGCACGATCACGAGGTCCATGGGCTTGCGCAGGATGCTCAGGTCCTCGCGCGAACGACACGGGCGCACGTTGGCGAACAGCTCGAACGTGGTCCGCAGCGCGGCGGACGGGTTGATCCCGCCCTGTTCGCGCGGCGGATACTCGTAGTGCGACACCGGGCCGAGCAGCGTGCCGTCGACCTCGGGCACACGCTCGAGGACCGCCTGCGGCAGCGTGGTGCCGTCGGTCGCGAGCGAGGCCAGGCCGATGTCGCGGACCTCGAAGCTCAGGCCGAGCCCGAGCCGCCGATCCGCGGCGCCGAGCACGTCCAGGGTTGCCGCCGTGATCTCCGGGCCGATTCCGTCGCCGGGCAGGACGAGGACTTTCACGGACACTCCTTCCGACTGCGGATTTTCCGACGCTGGTTTTTCACTCTAGCAATATACCATCAATGTAGTGGACGCTTCAGTCTTCACATCCGTTGTAGGATCAGCTACCTTCGACCGCCAAGAGCCTCCCCACCTGTACGGCTCACGTCCCCCGCTCGAGGAGATGGCTGCCGATGTCCCTGCTGCTTACCCAGGCCGTGTCCGCGGCCGAAGCGAACCCGACCCCCGAGGTGTGGCGGGTCATCACGAAAATGGCGTACTTCGCCGGTCTGATCGGTTCGATCGGCGGCTGCATGCTGTACCTGATCGTGCTGCGGCCCGTCTTGAGACGGCCGTCGGTCGATCCCGCCGACCGCGCGGTGCTGCAACGCCGCGCCGGCGTCTACTACGCGCTCGTCGGCACGTGGTTCCTTGTCGCGCTGTACTTCCAGATCGCCGGCAAGGGCGCCCGTGTGAAGGGCAAGGAAATCCCGTTCGGCGACGCGCTGTCGCCCGCGGCGATCTGGCGCTTCATCTCGGTGCCGGGCAAGAAGGGCGACTGGATCTCCAGTGGCGCCGAGGCGTTGATCCAGTACGCGCTGTGGGGCCTCGCGGCGATCGTGCTGATGCTGGCGTTCTCCCCGCGGCTGCGGGAAAAGCTCGGCGTGCTCACGCTGACGTCGCTCATCATCAACTTCGTCGCCTACCAGGTCACGCTGCTGCCGACGAACTTCTCCAAGGCCACCGGCGACACCGTCGCCAACTCGCTGCTCGACCACCTGCACGTCTTCTCCATCTCGACGTGGGTCGGCGGCATCGCGGGCCTGGTGATCCTGGCCTTCTCGCGCCGCAAGCTCACCCGCGGCGCCGGTGACACGTTCGCCCAGATCTGGACGCGCTTCTCGACGCTGGCCATGGTCGCCGTCGGCTGCATCCTGATCACCGGCCTGTACCTGGCGTACACGCTGATCGGCAGCCCGTCGGAGCTGTTCACCACGAGCTTCGGACGCTTCCTCGTCATCAAGGTGTCCTTGGTCCTCACGATGATCTGCATCGGTGCGGCCAACGAGTTCGTGATGATGCCGCGCATCGCCCGCGCTCGCGCCGCCGGTGCGGAGGGTTCGGTGTTCAAGCTGGCGCTGCGCACGTTCCCGGTGCTGGTTTCCGTGGAGACCCTGCTCGCGGTCGGCGTGCTGTTCGTGCTCTCGTTCCTGACGGGTTCGGCCCGCGCCGAGGCCGGCGACCCCGCCGACCCGACCCTGAGCGGCAGCGTGATCGGCATCGGCGTGGTGCTGGCGATCCTGATCGCGATCTCCTTCGTGACCACCGCCAAGGTCTCCGACCGCCTGTCCCGCTCGGCGGCGCGCGCCCACGAGGTCGAACAGCGTGAGGCCGTCGCCGCGGAGAGCTGAGCGTCAAGGGCCCATCAGGGAAACGCGTTGGTGTGTCAAGCGTTCGTCGTGCCCATGCCCGCCCCGCCGTCGTCCGGGAGACCGTGAGGGTCCTCGAGAAGAAGGCGGTGGCGGGCATGGGCACGGTGGTTTCCGCGGTGGTGCTGATCGGTCTGTCGGCAGTGCTGGCGCTGGCGTTGCGCGTGTCTTCACGGCGGTGAGCCGGGCGCTCGCCTCAGTGACCGGCGCCCGTCAGTGCGATCGTGCGGTCGGTGTGCGTGGCGAGCAGGGGGTCGTGGCTGGCGACGAGGACGGCGGCGCCCGCGTCGGCGGCCGTGCGGAGGCGGGCGAGGACGACTTCAGCGTGGGGACGGTCCTGGTGCGACGTCGGTTCGTCGGCCAGGACGAGGGTGGGGGCGGTGGCCAGCGCGCGGCCGACGGCGGCGCGTTGTTGTTCCCCGCGGCTGATTTCGGTGGGCAGACGGCCGGCGAACTTGGCGAGGTCGAGGGTTTCCAGCAGCTTGGCGAGGTCGGCGTTGCCGCCGGTGCGGGCGGCGAAGGCGAGGTTGTCGGCGACCGTCAGCTCGTCGAACAAGCCGATGGACTGCGGCACGAAACCCAGGTGCTGCCACGGCATTCGCGCCATCGGGCCGGCCGGCAGCACCGAACCCGGCGTGACGCTGCCGGTGTCCGGGGTTTCCCAGCCGCCGGCGATCATGAGCAGGGTGCTTTTGCCGGAACCCGAAGGGCCGGTCAACGCGACCAGCTCACCGGGGTGCAGCTCGAAGCTGATCGGGCGCAGCACCTGCGTGCCGCGGTAGGTCTTGGAGACGTCGGTGAGCGTCAGCACGGTCATCGGATGCGTCCGTCCACGAGTTCGATCACGTCGTCGGCCGCGGTGACCAGCTCGGGGTCGTGGGTGGCGACCACGACGGCGTGCCCGAGGGCCGCCAGCCGGCGGACGGCGTCGCCGACGAGGTGGGCCGACGCGCGGTCGAGCTGGGCCGTGGGTTCGTCGGCGAGCAGCGCGGCGGGGTCGCCGGCGGCGGCGAAGGCGAGGGCGACGCGTTGCTGTTCGCCGCCGGAGAGGCCGCTGGGTCGGCTGTCGCCGCGGTGCCCGAGGCCGAGGGTGGTGAGCAGCTCGCCCGACGGCGTGCCGGTGCCGCGCAGGCGGCCGGCGAGTTCGAGGTGCTCGGCGACGGTCAGGTACCCGAGCAGGTTGTCGACCGGGTTCTGGAAGACGTAACCGAGCCGTTTCCGGCGCAACCCGCGGCGGCCGCGGGCCGACAACGCGGTCGCGTCGACACCGTCGACCTCGACACGGCCGCGCGCCGGGCGTTCGAGGCAGGCGAGGATCCGCAGCAGCGTCGACTTCCCGGAGCCGGACGGTCCGACGAGCGCGGTGACCCGGCCGCGCGCGGCGGACACCGAAACCTCTTGCAGGGCAACGACATCGTGGGTCGCGGTCCGGTAGGTCTGGTGCACGTCTTCGCACCGGAGCGCGTCAGTTGGTGTCACGCAGCACCTCCGACGGGCGGGCGCGCGAGACGGCGCGCTGGGCGGCGAGAGTGGCGAGCACGGCGGCCAGCAGCGTCGCCGCGGCGAGGCGCGCGGTGAGCGACCACGGCGCGGCGATCAGGGTGCCGGGTGCGGCGGCGGGGTCGAGGTCGTAACCCGCGCTGGTGATGGCAACGGCGATCGCGGCGAAGCCGAGGCCCGCGACGAAGCCGCCGGCCAGCAGGCCGCCGACCTCGTAGAGCAGGGCCCGCCAGTGCGAGCGTGGCCCGATGTCCATGCGCCGCAACAACAAGTACGCGCTGCGCCGCGCCCTTGCCCGCGAATTGAGGTACAGCAACAGTCCCACGAGGACGATCGCGCCGGCCAGCACGGACACCGCCGTCAGGAACAGGAACGTGTAGGTGATCGCCGCGTAGACGCCGTTGGCGGTCACGTCCTGGGCCTGGCTCAGCGTGCCGACGGGCACGTGGGCCGCGGACAGCGCCGGAACGATCCGCCCCGGGTCGCCGCGCAGCCACAGCTCGTGGTGCAGGTTCTCGCCCGCCAGCCGGGTGAGCACGTCGCGGCGGACGAACATCAGCGGGAACCCGGCGCTCTTCCCGGGCAGCTGCGCGACGCTCGTGACGGAGAACTCGACGGTGTGGCCGTTGATCTCCACCGGCGTCGGCCCGGAAGTGCCGGGGATCCCGGCCAGCACGCCGGCCGGTGCGCCGGGTGCGGTCAGCCCGGCCATCAGGTCGTCGAGGGCCGGGCCGGGCAGGAGGTTGTCCCAGAACGCGGTGCCGGTGAACGTCGCCGGGTCGACGCCGAGGACGTTGACGGTGGTGCTCCCGACCGTGCCGGAGTCGTAGCGCTCGACGAAACTCGACGGGAACCCGGGCGGCGCCTGCGCGGGTCCGGTCAGGTCGACGACCACGTCGGTGCCGACCACGAGCTGGCCCTCGGCGTGCAGCGTGCGCTCGACCGACCCGGTGACCGTGGTCGCGTACACCGACAGCGCGATCGGGATCGCCGTCGCGGCGATCAGCACGGCCGCCGCGGCCGGCGCGGACGCGAGCCTTCGCCACGACAGGAACGCGACCGCCCGCGACAGCGACACCGGCCGCAGGCGCACCACGGAGAACCGGACGACGCGCGCGGCCAGCAACGCCAGCCCGATCACCAGCAGCAGCGGCACCACGATCAGCCGCGGCGGGATCCGCGCGACGGTCCCCGCCGCACCCACTCCCGCCGCCGGATCGTCACCGAGCGCGAAATAGCAGACCAGCGCGGCGCCCAGCGGCAGCAGCTCCCACGGCCAGTTGCGGCGGCGGGTGGTGCGCGCGTCGAACAACGCGGTGATCCGGCGGCCGCTCGACACGGCGATCGCGCCCAGCGTCACCACCAGCGCGGCGGCGGCGCCGAGTACCGATCCGGCCAGCGCGCCCGGCGTGACGAGCGGGCTCGGCCCCAGCGCCGCCACCAGGTAGCGCGCGAGGAACCAGCCCGCGGCACTGCCGAGCACCACGATCGTGCCGACCTCCAGCACCGCCTTGCCCACCAGCGCGAACGGTCCCACCCCGCGCGACGACAGCACCGCCAGCTCGGCGCGGCGCCGGTCCACCCAGAACGAGCCGGCCGCCGCCGCGATCACCAGCCCGGCCAGCGCCCCCACCGCGCCCATCGGCACGACGGTGGTCGCCAGCTGCGTGGTCACCTGGTCGGCGCGGACCACCATGCCGCCCAGCGAAGACGTGTACTCCGTGCCGCCGAAGCGGTGGAACGCCCGCCCGAGCGGGTCGGCGGGATTCTCGGTGCGGGCGCGGACGTGTTCCAGCCCGGCCACCACGGGTGGCGCGCTCGCCGTGGTCATCCCCGTGGTGTCGACGGAGCTCTCCACCAGGTTCTGCACGCCGGAGTCGCGGGTGGCGATGTGGAAGAAGTCGTCCGGCGACACGAGCGCCACCGGGTACGTGCCGGCGTTGGACAGCGGGCTGCCGCGGTAGAGGCCGACGAGGCTGCACCAGTACTGCTGGTCCGGCAGCGAACGCAGGTCGCGGTAGATCCCGGCGACGCGCATCGTCGACGTGCTGCCGCCACCCGGCGCGGTGGCTTTGCCGCTGGGCTTGAGGTCGTTGCGGGAGCCGCCGCGCACGGTCACGAGGTCGCCGGCGTGGAGGTTCTTGAGCGCCGCGAACTGGTCCGGCAGCCAGATGCCCGGCCCGGTCCCGCGCTGGACCACCTGGATGTGGTTCTGGAAAACGGTGCGCGAGATGAGGTTGACGACCGTCTGCTCGGGGTGCGCCGGCGGGCCCGTCGCCGCTTCCACCGACGCGCCGGAGACCAGGGTCGACACCGGCGCCGAGGCTCGCGGCACCTCGGCGGTGGCCTGGCCGGCCAGCTTCGCGCGCGTGTCGTACAGGGCTTTGCCGACCGCCTCGGGCACAGCGGGGTCGTGCTGCTGCATCGGCAGGCCGCCCTGCCACTGCGCGCCGACCGCCCATTCGCACGCGAGGGAGGTCTGCTGCTGCAGCGTCGCGTTGCCCGCCGCCGAAAGGAACAGTGCGACGGCCGTGGCGGGCAACGCCACCAGAACCGCGGCCGCCGCGACGGCGATCACCACCGCCGGATTGCGCCACCCCGTCCGCACGGCCCGCGACCACGGCGTGGGCAACCCCCTCCTCGGCATGTCGAGGAGTTTCACACAGGCGTTTGCCCGTCAGGGCGCGCCGAGATCGTTTCGAAACGGCGTGCTGGCCGACCGCACCCGTGCGGCGACGGGCTGTGGCGGAATCCCGCTCAGCGGGCCGGTTCGGGGTGCGCGAGCCCGTCGGGGGCGCAGTGCGAGCACACGCCGGTGAGGATCGGCGCGCTCGTGGCTTCGGCCGTGCCGACGGAGTCGAGGCGGCCGCAGTTGGTGCACAGCAGGTGGCCGTGTTCGGGCCCGGTCAGCTCGTAGCGCTGGGCCACGCCGACGGTGTCGAAGCGGCGGACGAGCCCGGCGGACACCCCGGTGGCGAGCACGTCGTGGATCGCCCGGGTGGAGGCGAAGCGGAGGCGGTCGCGGACGTGGGGGAGCAGCTCGGCGACGGTGGTGTGCGGCTGCTCGGCGAGGGTTTCGAGCACGACCTGGCGGGCGGTGGTCACGCGCAGGCCGGCACGGCGCAGGCGGGCCCCGGCGTCGACGTGGCCGGGCGACGGCTGGGGGAGCGTGGGAGTCGGCACAACACCTTTGTAGTGCCTAGAGTTGATGGAGTCAATTGTCTGATGGAGTCAAGTGTGGGTTACTCAGCGGCGTAACGGCAGGTGGGGAGGGTTTCGGCGGGCCGTGTGAGCTTCTCCACGCCAGACTTGATGCAGTCCATTCTGAGGTACGCTGCGGCCATGGATGCGTTCGGGGTGCGGTTGCGCCGGGTAGGGCTGCGCAACACGCCGCAGCGGCGAGCGGTGCTGGCCGCGGTCGAGCGGCACCCGCATTCGACGGCGGCCGAGCTCGCCGTGGACCTCGAAGCCGACGGCGCGGCCGGCGGGCTCTCCCGTCAGGGCCTGTACAACGTGCTCGAAGACCTCGTCTCCGCCGATCTGCTGCGTTCGCTGGAACCCGCGGGTTCGCCCGCGCGCTTCGAACCGCAGCGCCACGACAACCACCACCACCTCGTGTGCCGCGGCTGCGGCGCGATCCAGGACGTGCCGTGCGCCGTCGGCGCCCCGCCGTGCCTCGACCCGGTCACCGCGCCCGGCTTCCGCGTCGAAGCGGCCGAAGTGACGTGGTGGGGCGTGTGCGACGCGTGCGCTGCTGCCGAGCCGCATCTGTCCACAACGGACTGACGGCAGCCGGCGCTAGTCGTCCGGCTGTGCCCGCAGGTGGCGGCGCAGGGTCTCGTCGCTGCCCAGCCCGCTGCGCCGCGCGGCGGCGGCCACGGTTTCGCCGCTCATGACCAGCGCGATCGCTGCTTCCCGGCGCACGGCGGCGACGTAGGTGGCCGGGGTCTGGCCCGTGCCTTCCTTGAACAGCCGCGACAGGTGGCGCGTGCTGAGGCCCACGCGCTGCGCCATGCTCGTGAGGCAGTGGTCGCCGGCCGGGTCGGCGGCGACCTCGTCGCAGAGCTCGCGGACGATGTCGCGGCGCGGGCGCGGAGTGCGGGCGGGCACGGAGAGCTGGGGCTGAGCGCCGCGGCGGCGCATGAAGACCACCAGCTCGCGGGCGATCTCGTGGGCAAGGACGTCGCCGGCGTCCTCCTCCACCAGTGCGAGGGCGAGGTCGATGCCGGAGCTGACGCCGGCGGAGGTGAGCACGCGGCCGTCGCGCACGTAGATCGCCTCGGGGTCGACCTCGACGCCGGGGTAGCGCTGCTGCAGCGTGTCGGCGTGGCGCCAGTGGGTGGTGGCGCGGCGGCCGTCGAGCAAACCGGCGGCGCCGAGCGCGAAGGCGCCCGCGCACACCGACGTCACGCGCCGGGCACCGCGCGAGAGGTGCCGGATCGAGGTGAGCAGCTCGTCGTTCGCGCCGGGTTTCACCAGGCACTCGCCGCCGGGGACGACCAGCGTGTCGACGTCGGTGACCTCGGCCGCGGCCCGGTCGACGCCGATGCGCAGGCCGCTCGACGTGGTGATGTCGCGCCCGTCCGGGGAGCACATCGTGACGACGTAGCCGGTGCCGAGCTCGGCGGCGACGTCGAACACCTCCAGTGGCCCGGTCACGTCGAGCAGCCGGACGCCGTCGAACACGAGGACGGCGACCGGGACCGGCGGTCTCGACAGGCCCACCCCGGGAATCTACGACGGCCCCCCGCGACAGGAAAGGGCCGGATGTGTGGGCTGCGTGTCCGCTTCCAGTCGGTTACGCGGTGTTAGCTTTTCCCCGGACGACGCGAAGGCGGTTCCCAGGATGAAGCTGCAACACGGTCTCGGCGGTCTCGAAGGCCTCGAGGGTTTCCCGTTGGACTACGAGAAGCGCGTGTTCGTCGAAGACTGGGAGAAGCGCATCTTCGGCATCCACACGGCGATGATGGGCCTGAGCGCGTCGCTGCGCGACTCCGTCCCAGGCTACGACCTCGACGCGGTGCCCACCACGTTCGGCACCACGTGGACGTGGGCCCACCTGCGCGCGGGCGCGGAGGCGATGCACCCGTTCGAGTACTTCAAGTTCCGCTACTACGAGAAGTGGCTGGGCGGCATCAGCGCGTACCTCGTCGAGCAGGGTTACCTGACGCAGGAGGAGCTGGACGCCGCCACGGAACGCTTCCGCGAGCAGCCGCAGGCGCAGCTGCCGGACCGCGACGCCGAAGCCGTCGACGAGCAGGTGCTCGACTACCTGCGCCGCGGCGACACCCCGAGGCGCGGCCCGGCCACGCCGGCGTTCGCGGTGGGCGACGAGGTCGTGGTGCGCAACCCGCCGGCCACGGAGCACACCCGGCTGCCCGGTTACCTGCGCGGGCACCGCGGCCGCGTGGAGCGGGTGTTCGAGGGCAACTACTCGTACTTCGTCTCTACCGGCGGCGACGGGCTCGGGGAGCCGATGTCGGTGTACATCGTGCGGTTCGAACCCGAGGAGCTGTGGGGCGAGGAAACCGAACGCGCGGCCGGCCCGCTGTACGCCGAGCTGTACGAGACCTACTTGTCCGCCGGATCGACGAGGGACGGAAACCGATGAGCGAGCTGTTCGCCTACCCCGACGACCGCGAGGAGGCGAGCGCCGCGCAGGTCAAGGCGCTCGAGGCGCTCCTGATCGAGAAGGGCGTGATCACCGGGTCCACTGTGGACAAGGTGCTCGGCTACTTCGAGTCGGAGATGACGCCGCTCAACGGCAAGAAGATCGTGGCCCGCGCGTGGGTCGACCCGGAGTTCGCGCAGCTGCTGGCCACCGACACCCCGAAGGCGATCGCGCAGCTGGACCTGCCCGAGGGCATGGCCGGCGCCGAAGGCGAGCACATCGCGGCTGTGGTCAACGAGCCCGGCGTGCACAACCTGGTGATCTGCTCGCTGTGCTCGTGCTTCCCGTGGCCGGTGCTCGGGCTGCCGCCGTACTGGTACAAGGACCCGGTGTTCCGCGCCCGGGCAGCGCGCGAGCCGCGTGTGGTGCTGGCCGAGCTGGGCGTGGAGCTCGACGACGACACCGAGGTGCGCGTGTGGGATTCGAGCGGCCACTCGCGGTGGTTCGTGGTGCCGGCGCGGCCTTCGGGGACGGAGGGCTGGAGCGAGGAACAGCTCGCGGAGCTCGTGACGACGGAGTCGATGATCGGCGTGGCCCTCGCGGGCCCGGCGGCGTGAGGGGGCGGGCGTGGCGATCGACATCAGCACGCTGAACTACGACGAGTCCGGGCACGTCAAGTTCCACTCGTCGTGTTCGACGGACCTCGAGCAGCCCGTGTTCGACGCGGAGTGGCAGCGGCGCGCGTTCGGTCTGGCGGTGGCGCTGTCGGAGTTCGGCCACTACGCGTGGGAGGACTTCCAGCGCGAGCTGATCGCGGCCATCGGCTCGTGGCAGTCCGCACCCGACGACGAAAAGGGCCGCTGGGAGTACTACCAGCACTGGGTGACCGCGCTCGACACCGTCGTCCGGCGCCACGGCCTGCTCGAAGAGGGGTACGTCAACCCCGAGGACCGCGACTGAGCGTTCGCCTAGACTTCCTCCTCACCGGGCGAGCGGGGCCCCGCTGCCGGACGACGCGGAGGAGGCGGCAGGGTTGGTCAGCCGGGCCGAGAAGAACGAATCGAACCCCGACCTGGGCGTCCTCGCCGGGCGGCTGCTCTTCGCCGTGCAGCACGAGCTCTTCACGTCCCTGGCCGCCCAGGGCTTCGCCGACCTCCACCCCCGCCACGGCGCCGTGCTCGCCTACCTCGACACCGAGGGGGTCCGGGCCACCGAGCTGTCCCGCCTTTCGGGGCAGCACAAACAGGTGATCGGGACGATGATCGACGAGCTGGAGGCCCTCGGGTACGTCCAGCGCCGCCCGGATCCCGCCGACCGCCGCGCGAAGCTGATCTGCCCGACCGAGCGCGGGCTGGCGGAGATGCGCGCGGCCGGCCGGATCATGACGGCTCTGCAGGAACGTCACGCGCGCCGGCTGGGGCGTGAGGTGTACACGCAGTTCAAGACGGTGCTGCAGGACGTGGTGGAGCACCAGCGGAAACGCACCGTGTGACGCGGTCAGCCGATCCGGTGGGGCCCGGTCCAGCCGGGGTTTCCCCGGGTGACGAAGGAAACCCACGCGTCGTGGGTGCTCCGGGCGAGGTCCGCGGGTGGTTCGCCGGGGCCGAGCAACGCGTGTTCACCGCGCAGGCCGGGCAGATCGACACAGTCGAAGACGAACGGCAGCTCCACGCAGTGGCACGCCCCGAGGCGGCCACCGAACGCCGGTGACCGCCAGCGGAAGTCGTAGGTCCAGGTGCCCAGGTTTTGGTTGGCTTCCCGGAAGGCATCGGTCATCAGCCGGGTGAGGAGCTGCTCGGGATCGTCGTGGGGGTGCGTTTCCCGGCAGCGCGCGATGCGGGCTTCGGGATCGGGGAAACGTCGCCGGGCGCCCCGCAGGAGGTCGGCTTCGGTGGTGTCGAAGGCGAAGGGGATCGAGTAGAGGTTGGCTTCTTCGGCGTTGGTGCCGGCGAGGAGGCCGATGTCGCCGCGGAGGCCGTCGGCGGGCTGGCGCGTCAGGAGTTCGCCGTCGAGGACGGGCTTGAACGGGCTGCTGCCGAGTGACGGGTCGAGGAAACCGTGCTCCGGCTTGAGCTGCTCGGTCAGGTCGAGGATGCGCTCGTCGCCGAGGTCCGCCAGCGCGGCGGCCGTGGCGGGCGCACCGAGGGCCGCGCCGAACGCTCGTGTGGTGAGCGCCGCGCGTTCGGGCGGGTGGCAGCACAGGGCGTGGCCGCTCTGGCTGATCCCGCGCCGGAACAGATCGGTCGGTGTGGTCATCAGGGCGAGCACCAGCATGGCTCCGGCCGACTGCCCGCCGAGAGTGACGTTCCCGGGGTCCCCGCCGAAGTGCGCGATGTTCGCGTTGATCCACCCGAGCGCGGCCAGCACGTCGAGCAGCCCGCGATTGGCGGGCGCGCCGGGCAGGTCGAGCCAGCCGATCGCGCCGAGCCGGTAGTTCACGGTGACCAGCACGATCCCGTCGCGGGGGAAGGCGTCGGTGGCGTACACGGGCGCGTGGCCGGTCCCGGTGGCGAAACCCCCGCCGTGGAGGAAAACGAGCACGGGCAGGTTCCGCGTACCGGGATCCGGCGTGGACACGGTGAGGCTGAGGTACTCGCCCGGCGCCGTCGTCGTGCCGAGAACCGGCGACAGATCGGCCCGCCCGAACGGCCGCATCCGCTGAGGCGCGGTGGCTTTCGCCGCGCCCCGCACCCCGTCCCACCTCGGCGGCGGCCCCGGCGCGGCGAACCGCCCCGCCCCGACCGGCGTCGGCGCGTACGGAATCCCGGCGAACGTTACGCCGTGCGCGCTCCGGTGGCCGAGCACCTTGCCCGAGGCGGTGCGGACGATGGTCACCGGTGCGGCCTCAGCGCAGCGCGTCCTGGAGCGCGGCCAAGCCCACCGGGCCCACCGAGAGAGCGTCGTGGTGCCACTGCCGCAGCGAGAAGTCCGGGCGGGAAGCCGCTTCGGCGCGGGCGGTGAGCCAAGCTCGTTCCCCCAGCTTGTACGCGATCGCCTGGCCCGGCCAGCCGAGGTAGCGCACCACCTCGGGGTGGACGCGGTGCTCGGCCGCCAGCCCGCGTTCGTGGAGCACGCGGCAGGCCGTGTCGAAGTCCCAGCGGGAACCATCGGGCAGGGGCAGGTCCAGGTGCGCGCCGATGTCGATGACGACGCGGGCGGCGCGTGTGGCCGAACCCGCGAGCATGCCGAGGCGGGTGCCGGGCTGGGTGTACCAGCCGAGCTCGTCGGCGAGGCGCTCGGCGTAGAGCGCCCAGCCCTCGGCGTGGCCGCTGACGGAGTGCACGCGGGCGAAGCGGCTGACGCGGTCGGCGGCGAGCTTCGCGGTGCCGATCTGCAGGTGGTGGCCTGGCACGCCCTCGTGGAACACCGTGGTCAGCTCGGACCACACGGCGAAACGCGAGCGTCCGCCCAGCGGCCACCACGTGCGGCCCGGCCGAAGGCCGTCCTCGCTCGGGCCGGTGTAGTACGGCGCGCCCGAGCCGGAGCCGTGGGCGATGGTCACGTCGATGGCGCGCAGGGGTTCCGGGATGTCGAAGTGGGCGGCCGCATCGGCCATCGCGCGGTCGTGGGCGGCGCGCAGCCAGTCCACATAGGCCGGTTCACCGTCCACAAAGTACTGCCCGTCGAGCAGCGCCATGGCCTCCGCGACCGAAGCGCCCGGACGAACCTGGGCCGCCTCCGCCGCCAGCTCCTGCTCGATGCGGGCCAGCTCGGCCCAGCCCCACTCGTACGCCTCGGCCAGGTCGATGTCGGCGCCCAGGCTCAGGCGCGCGCCCGCCGCGTAGCGCTCGGCACCGACGCCCTCGACGGTGGTCGCGCGCGGCGCGTAGTCCTCGCGCAGGAAGCGGGCCAGCTCGGTGTAGCCGCGGTGGGCGGCGTCGGCGGCGGAGCGCAGGTCTAGGGCGAGCGGGCCGTCGCCGTACGAAGCCACGAGGGCTTCGTGGACGCCGGCGAACCGGTCGGCCTGTGCCGCGGTCTCCAGGGCCTGGCGGCGCGCGGCGACGAGGCCGCGGTCGAGGCCCGCGCGCAGCGACGTCTGCCAGGCCGCCAGCATCGTCTCGACGCCGGCCAGGCGCACGCCGATCACGTGCCAGTCGTCGTCGCCGGCACGCGGGAGCATGTCGACGGTGTCGCGCAAGGAAGTCAGCACGCCGAACTGGGCTTTCACGGTGCGCAGGGGCTCGCCGAGGTCGTGCCAGGCGAGCTGCGCCTCGAGCCGTTCCTTGAGGTGCGCGCCCGCGATGCGGTCCTCGGCCGACTCGGGGGTGAGCGTGGCCAGGGTCGCGAGCGTCCGCCGCGCTTGATCGGCGCGGGCGTCGAACCCGTCGGGCGAGAAGTCGGTGAGCGTGGCGGGGTCGGGGGTGGTGATCCCGCGCATCGTCGCCGCCACGGGGTCCAGGGCGGCTTCCGCGGTCACGTGGTCGTCGGAGAGCTGGAAGATCGGCGTCACCCGGCTCACGCTATACCCGCTCCGCGAAGCCGGTGTGAACTTCACGAAGCCACACTGCTTGGCGAGAACACCGGTGACCACTAGGATCCCGCCATGCACTCCGTGGTGATCCTGGCTCTCGACAAGGTCGTGCCGTTCGATCTGGCCACGCCCATCGAGGTGTTCACCCGCACGCGCCTGCCCGACGGCCGCGCCGCCTACCAGGTGCGCGTGTGCGGTCCGGCCGAGGAGATCGACGCGGGCGCCTTCACGATCCGGCCACGGCACGGCCTCGAAGCCCTCGCCGAAGCGGACACGATCATCGTCCCCGGCCGTGACGAGCTCGAAGAGGTGCCCGCCGACGTCGTCGATGCCCTGCGTGCAGCCGCGGCTAAGGGCACGCGGATCGCGTCCATCTGCTCCGGCGCGTTCATCCTCGCCGCCACCGGCCTGCTCGACGGGCAGCGCGCCACCACGCACTGGGTCGCCGCGCCGCAGCTCGCCGCGGCCTACCCGGCGATCGAGGTCGACCCGGACGTGCTCTACGTGGACAACGGCAGCATCCTCACCTCGGCCGGCGCCGCCGCGGGCCTCGACCTGTGCCTGCACCTCATCCGCCGCGACCACGGCTCCGCGGTCGCCGCCGACGCCGCCCGCCTGTCGGTGATGCCGCTCGAACGCGAGGGCGGCCAGGCGCAGTTCATCGTCCACGACCCGCCGCCCACCCCGCGCGGCTCGGTGCTCGAACCGGTGCTGCGCTGGCTCGACGAGAACTGCGCGAAAGACCTCACGCTCGACGACATCGCCGCCCACGCCGGCATGAGCAGCCGCACCCTCAACCGCCGCTTCCGCGAACAGACCGGCACCAGTCCGTTGCAGTGGCAGCTGCGCGCCCGCATCCGCCAGGCGCAGCACCTGCTGGAAGCCACCGACCACGGCGTGGACCGCATCGCAGGCCAGGTCGGCTTCGGCTCGCCGACGTCGTTCCGCGATCGCTTCAAACGCATCGTGGGCACCAGCCCGCAGGCCTACCGCGGCAGCTTCCAGCGGCGCTGAACACGGGAAACCGGCCGGACGCGACGGCGACCGCCGCGCCCGGCCGGGGGATCAGTGCAGCAAGCCGGTCAGTTCCGAGAGCTCGCCCAGGCCGGCCAGGCCGTAGGTCAGCTCCGTGATCTGATCGGCCGTCTCCGCGGAGACCACGCGGGTGGCGTTGAGGCGGAACTTCGTGGCCGGCTCCTCGGCCGACAGCGGGTTGTCCGGCCCGCCGGGCACGCAGGACGGCGGGGAACTGGTGCGGGAAGATCTCGTCGCACCGCGAGTCCGGCACGCACGTCACCTTGGCCGCCAACGCGAGCCGCTCGGGGTCCGCCGCCGCGGAGTCGGTGAAGTCCTCGTGGAACACGCCCAGCCCGCCGCCGCCGAGGAACGCCGCCGGGACCGTGTAGGGGCCGGAGAACGCCGCGTGGTAACCCGATTTCGGGTGGACCTTGTCCTCGCGCGGCTCGCCGATGGTGCGCAGCACGGCCGTGGGCGCGCCGAGCTCCAGGCTGACGATCGAGGCCGGATCCACGCCCCGGGCCCGCAGCCGGCGCGCGGCGTCGATGCCCGCGTGCGTGAAGTGGTTGCAGGGATACGGTTTGAAGAAGATCCCCGGCAGCTCCCAGTCGGTGCCGAGGCCGGTCACGATCTCGTCGACGTGGGCCTGGTCGCCGCAGAACGCCTGCACGAACCCGAACCGGCCCTCCAGTACGGTGGGCGGACCCGTGATGCCGTGCCGTGCCATCCCGGCGGCCGTCACCGCGGCGTGCGCGGCCCAGCCGCAGTGCACGCGCTTCACCGTGCCGCCGGTGCGGTTGGCCTCCAGCAGACCGGAACCCATGCTCGCCGCGATGCCGATGGCGTCGGCGATCCCGGCTTCGTCCACATCGGACAGCATCGCGGCGGCGGCGCCGAGGGCACCGCAGATCGCCGTGGCGTGCAGGCCGTGCTCGAAGAAGACGGAGTTGCCGAGCTCCTCGGCGTACCCCCCATGCCGAGCCGCACGGTTGGGGCGCTTTTACCCCTACCCAACCGCCGTCCGACAACACAACAAAACCCGCACCCAGACCCGCCCCGGCACCCTGATCCGAAGCCCCCTGTAACACACTCCAGCTTCGGGGTGCACTCCCAACGCAAGCCGCCCTGCGGGGGACCGCGTCACCACGAGGACAACACGCCCTGCGAGGACAGAATCACCGCCCCGAAGAATCCCCGGATTCCCTCAACCAAGCCCAGCTGTGCCGTATCTCCTCCGCGGCATCCCGCACCAACACCCGATACCTCCCCACCACCTCGGGCGTAAACCGATACTCCGGCCCGCAAACGCTGATCGACCCGTGGATCTCCCCATCCGGCCCGAACAGCGGCGCCGCCACCGACCCCGCACCCGGTTGCCGTTCCCCCAACGACACAGCAACCCCTTCACGCGCAGTCTCCACCAGCACTGCCCGCAAATCATCCGCCGCGGTAATCGTCTTCTCCGTCAACGCCGGCAACTCCCGCCCCAGCACCGCCGCCCGCCGCTCCTCCGGCAAGAACGCCAGTATCACCTTGCCCGACGACCCGGCATGCAACGGAAACCGCCGTCCGATGTCGACAGTCATCTTGATCTCCCGAGGGCTCTCGAACTGATCGAGATACACCCGCTCATCCCCGACCAGCCCCGACAACGTCGTCGTCTCGCCCGTCTCATCCCGCAACCGCCGCAACACCGGCGTCGCGACAGTCCGCGCATCGAACCGCCGCAACGCACTCGCCCCCAACGCCACCGCCGCCGGGCCCAGCCGGTACCCAGCCACCCCCGGATCGGTCGCGAGCATATCCCGCGACACCAGCGACTGCAGGATCCGATGCACCACCGCCTTCGCCAGCCCGAGCTCCCGGCTGATCGCACTCACCCCCAGGTACCGGGGCCCGCCGGTGAAAAGCAGCAGCACGTCGGCGACCCGCGCGGCCGCTTCCGTGCCGGCGTTGTCGGACGAAGCTGCGGGCTTGCGCCCGGCGGTACTCTGGGTGCTCAAACCGGTAATCCTCGGAATTCTGGTTGTGTTCCGCTGATGGGAACGTGGGTGAACTGCGCGCTGGCGCCCACTTTACCGGTTCCGAGGAGTTTCGGGACCACCCCGTTCCGGTCAGCGATACGGCAGCACTCGGGCGAGGGCCGCGACGGCCGTCGCGGGGTCCGGGCCCGCGGGGATGAACACCACGTGGCCCGCGCCGGCGGCCTCGAGCTCGGCGAGCCGGGCCCGGGCGTCGGCCGGGGTGCCGACCACCGCCAGCTGGTCCACCCACGCGTCGGGCAGCGCCGCCGCGAACTCCTCCCGTGACCCGGCTGCCTTCCGCAGCGCCGCGAACTCCGCGGCGAACGGCAACGGCGCGAGGTGCGGCGCCCAGTCCGGCTCGCCGATCGCCGTGAGCGCCTTCCTGGCCAGCGCCCGCGCCTGGTCGGGGGAGTCGTCGACGGCCGCGACGTTGTACGCGACCAGTTCGTGCTCCGTCCCGACGATCTCCCGCACGGCCCGCAGGTACTCCGGCGTGACGGGCTCCGCCAGGATCGTCCCGTCCGCCACCTCGGCCGCGAGCGCCAGCGACTTCGGCCCGCGCACACCGGCGTACAACGGCGGCACGACCTTCGGCGGGCTCTGCAGCCGGACGTCTCGCAGGTGCACCTCGGCGCCGTCGAAGCCGACGCGCTCGCCCGCGAGGATTCCCCGGACGGCGGTGAAATACTCGCGCAGCAGCGTCAACGGGCTCCCCGGCCACGCCCCGGCCTGCTGCAGCCACGCCGGCATCCCGTGCCCGATCCCGGCCAGCAGCCGCCCCGGGAACATCGCGGCGAGCGTGGCCACCTCCATCGCGGCGAACGCGACGTTCCGCGCCGCGGCGGGCAGAACCCCGATGCCGACCTGGATCCGCTCGGTCTTCGCGAGCGCCACCGCCGCCTGCGCGATTCCGCCGCGGAAGAAGCAGTCCTCGACCACCCACAGCTCGTCGAACCCCAGCTCCTCGGCGCGCTGCGCGTACGCGACGAACTGGGCGACGTCGAGATCCGGCGGTGCGACGAGACCGAGCTTCACGGCGAGTTCCTCCCGAACGTTCCACGGCTGAGGTGTCTTTTGTACTCGCTGTCCGGAGCAAGCGGCCATCCGTCTTGACACCTTGATCAACTTCGGAAAAAGTTCGCCGGGTGAAGGGAAAAACACTGCGTGTGATCTTCGCGTTCGCGCTCGTGGTCTTCGGGATCGCCGCCGCGGCACCGGCGGTGTCGGCCGCGCCAGGGCGCACGCCCGTCGTCCTGTTCCCGGCGTTCCGCCTCGCCAAGCTCGAGGTCACGGTGCACAACCAGACCACGGACGCGCGGTGCCCGCGGTCGGGGTCGTTCACCGACTGGTTTCACAACGACCACCCGAGCACCACGTTCAGCCAGGTTTGCCAGGACGAGCTGCTGACGCTGCGCTACGACTCCGACCCGTTCGTCCCGATGGCGAAACGGTTTTCCGAGCAGCCCGGCGTCGACGTGGCGGTGCTCGGCTACGGCACGACCGCCAGTGCGCCGTTCTACGAGCCGCTCTACCGCACCCTCGAGGCGCACGGCTACCACCGCGACCAGGACATCCGCGTGGCCGGCTACGACGCGCGGCTCACCCCGGACCTCGGCGGCTTCGTGCAGCGCACGAAGGCCCTGATCGAGCAGACCTACCGGGACAACGGCAACCGGCCCGTGCGGCTCGTCGGCCACTCGAACGGGCCGCTGTACGCGCAATACCTGCTCACGCACACCAGCCGCGCCTGGCGAGCCCGCTACATCCAGGGTTTCACGTCGCTCGCGGGCAACCTGCCGGGACAGGGGCTGCTGTACGCGACCGTCTTCACCGGGCTGAACATCCAGGACTTCACCAACCCGACGACCCCGGACAACGCCCGGAGCAGCGCCGGCATGTACCTGACCGCGCCCAGCACCTACATGAGCGCCTCCGACCCGAAGGTCTTCGGTGACCGGGAGACCGTGCTGGTGGACCAGTCCACCGGCCGCTCGTACACGCCGGATGACTACGCACGCCTCTTCGCCGACGCGCACCTGCCCGTCGCCGAGCAGCTCGCGAACCACTACGTCGGTTTCGTGAAGTTCACCGATCCCGCGCATTTCCCGGACGTCGACGTGACGGCGGAGAAGGGCTCCGGCGTCCCGACCGTGGTCGGCGCGCGCCTGCCGGACCTCACCGTCGGCCAGGTGGCCGGCCCGCCCTCGACCACGATCACGCGCGACGGCGACGGCAACCAGGAAGACCTCACCAACGAGGCGACCCGCGTGTGGCAGGGCATGTCGTGCTGCTCGTACCGGCTCGACGACAACCCCGGGGTCGACCATTTCTCCTTGCCCGGCAACGAGAACGTGCTCGCCCGGCTGCTCGCCGACCTCGGGGTGCGCCGCTGAGCCAGCCGGGTCCCCGCGCGTCAGGAAGGTTCGTCCGCCGGCGTCTCCTCCGGCCAGTCGAGGCCGGCTTCGGTGATCAGCGTGTCGAAGATCGGTGTGTCGGGCTGCGTCATGTCGGGGCCACCACGTCGATGATCGCGTCGGCACGGACCCATTCGCCGGTGTCGTAGGTGCCGTCGGCCTGGACGGGGACCCAGGTGACGTCGGTGTCGGTGTCGAGCACGGGCGGGCCGGTCACGATGCCGCGCCGGCACAGGCGCTGGGGGCCGGGCTTGCGCTTGCCCGGCAGGTAGGTGACGCGGTGGCCGCGCACCAGTGGTTCCTCGGTCATGGTTCCCCTCCTCGTGGTGTTCCCCTGCGTTTCCCTCTCAGGCCGGAAGTTCGTCGTTGACCTCCGCGAGCCCCGCGGTCACGACCCGGCACGGCGCGCAGGCCGCGAGATGCCCGCCGATCACTGTCGAACGCCGCTGCGACAGCCCGCCGCGCACCCACGCACCCAGGTTGCGGCGCGCCTCGGCGCAGTACGGGTCTTCCGCGTGCGGCACCTGGACCTGCAGGTACGCCTGGCGCAGGCCCTCGCGCGCCCGCCCGGCGAGCACGGAGGCGCCGTTCGGCGAGACGCCCAGCAGCAGCGCGGCCTGCGCGGTCGAGTCGCCTTCTGCGGCCGTGCGCCACAGGACCGTTCGCCACCGGCCGGGCAACGTGCAGTAGGCCGACCAGACGAGGTCGATGTCGGACCGTCGCACCGCTTCTTCCTCGGCCACCGCCCGCGCGCCGGCCGGCTCGGGAACGGTTTCGCACAGGTCGACGCGGTTGTGGAGCCGGCTCCAGCTCGCGGCGAGGTTCCGCATCGTGACGATCAGGTACGGCCGCGCGTTCTCCCGCGGCCCGCCGCCCGCGCGCACCGTGGTGATCACCCGGATGAACGCCTCGGCGACCAGGTCGTCGCGCTCCGCCGGCCGGTGGCTCAAGCGCACGGCCGTGCGGCGCATCGGCTCCACGTGCCGGCGGTACAGCGCCCCGCTCGCGTGGACGTCACCGGCGCGGACGGCCGCGAGCAGCACCGGGTCCGGCGGCTCGTCGTCCACGCAACTTCCCACGCGGTTCTCCAGGGTCGTATGGACACTCTCCGTAATAATACTGACCGTGTTCAACAAGCACTCAAAGTAACAGGTACAGAAGTGTACCCGATATCGGCGCGAGCGCTACACTTCCCGCCGATGACGTCCCCGGGCTCCTCCCACAAGGCTGACGGCCGGGCGGCGCGCTGGGCGGGCCAGCGGGAACGTCGCCGTCGTGAGTTCGTCGAGGCCGGGCTGCGCGCCATCGCCCGCCACGGGCCGGACGTGTCCACCGAGCAGATCGCCGAGGAAGCGGGCGTCGCGCGCACCCGGTTGTACAAGCACTTCGCCGACGCCACCGACCTGCAGTGCGCCATCGCCGACCGCGCGGGCGAGCTGATCACCGCCGAGTTCGCGCCCCTGTGGGACCCGCCCGGCACCCCCATGCAGATGATCCGCGGCGCGATCGGCGCCCACACGCGCTGGCTCGCCGACCACGCGCACCTCTACCGCTACCTCACGCAGGTTTCCGGCCGCCCCGGCACGCGCGACGTCGTCGCCGACGTGAAAACCGCCATCGCACGCCAGCTGACCGCGCTGTTCGAGCGCTACCTCACCGCGTACGCCATGGACACGCGCGTCGCCGACACCATCGCCTTCGCCCTCGTGGGCCTCGTCGAGTCCAGCACCGCGCGCTGGCTGGAAAACCCCCGCGGCCTCGACCAGGCCGACCTGGCCACCCTCCTGGCCCGCTGGACCTGGCACATCCTCGACGACGCCCTCCAAGCCGGCGGCATCACCCTCGACCCGGACGTGCCGCTACCGAAAAGCGTCGCCGGGCGGGGGGATTCTTGAGTCCCTTGTGGATGGTGGTCGGTCGTGCCGCTGGAGGATCGAGGCGAAATCGCCGTTGTCGAGCAGTCCTTCGAGCACGCCGACGATGGCGCTGACCCCGGGGTCGCGCACGATCAGGCCGTCGGAGACCCAGAAGTAACGGCCGCCGAGGGCTTCGTCGGATGCGGTCCAGCGTTGCATCAGCTTCTCGACCTCGGCGAGGGTGAAGACCGTCGCGGTCCAGCGAGAGCCGTCGGGCAGCCGGACTTGGACGTCGACGTCGCACACGTCCTCGGGGTCCTCGCCGGCGTCGGGGAGGAAGTCAGCCTCGAGCCGGTCCGTGCGAACGCGGTACCAGGGGCCGTCCCACCGGCCGGGCGCGGTGTCGGTCATGGGCGGAGCCTGGCATGCGGATCTGCCTGCCTCAAAGTGAGTTTCGCGGGTTCAGCGGGTGATGAGCGACGCGAAGGCAGCGCGCACGTCGGCGTCCGAGGCGTCGACCGGCATGTCGGACGGCGGGCCGAGGTCGGTGTAGCCGTAGGAGGTGTAGGAGACCGACGCCGGGCAGCTGGTGCCGCCGATTTCCACCTTGGTGTCGGCGACGAGTTTGCCGGTGCGGAGTTCGTAGGCCTTGAGGGGGAGGGCGATCTTGTGGAACGTGACGTCGTCGGGGAAGCCTTTGAAGGTGCCTTCGTACTGGCAGGTGCGGACGGCGGTGCCGCTGGTGTCGTCGCCGGCGCAGACGATGAGGACGGCCTTCGTCGGGTCGGTCACGCGCCAGTCGGCGGGGAGGCGGTTGGTGAAGTCGTCGTTGCCGGAGAAGATCGCGCGGTTGGTGCCCTTGCCGTAGGGCGGCGCGGCGCTGTAGGGGGCGGGTTTGGTGCAGTATTCGGGGGCGCTGGTGTTCGCCAGGAGACTGCGGACGTTCGCCAGTTCACCCGCCACCTTGGCCTTCTGGACGCCTTCGGCGGCCCTCGCGGCGACGGCGCTGTGCGGGTACTGGTCGAGCGCCTGCTGGTAGCGCGTGCGGGCGTTCTGCCAGTCGCCGTTGGCCAGCAGGCCGTCGGCGCACGAGACAAGCGCGCCGGGCCGGGTGCGCTCGACGACGGCGGTGGCCTCGTGGTGGGCCCGCAGCCAGTCCGTGTCCACGGCCAGGTTGCACGGGTTCTGCGCCGGCAGCTGGCTGAGGAAACCGTCCAGCACGACGTCGGCCATGCGCTCGTGGCCGGGCAGGGCGGTGCGCACTCCGGCCAGGGTGTCGAAACCGGTCTTCAGCTGATCGGGATTGCCCGGCAGCCCGCCGGTGAGCGCCTCGGCCGCGGTGCGCAGCCGGGCGCACGCCTCCGCCGTCGCATCCCCGGCGGCAGCCAGTGGCGCATCGGCGAGACGGTGGCCCAACCACACGCGGTCCAGCGCCGTCTGGGCCTTTTCGCAGTCACCGCTGCCGCGCGCCTCGGCCACCTCGCGAGCGATCGCGACCGCGTCGAGGCGCAGCAGCGCAGCCACCACGAGCACCGGCACCGCGACGGCCAGCGCCACCACCCAGTCCCGCCACCGGTTCGTCGCCGCCGGCCCCGCGAGAAACCACCCGTGCACGATCGTGGCCGCCCACCACACCAGCACCACGATCTCGAACCACACCGTCGGGAACGCCGTCACCAGCAGCACCGCCAGCACCACCGTGCCGACGACGTTCACGACCGCCAGCCCCCGCCGCCGCAGCAGCAGATACCCGACCCCCAGGAACGACGCATTCCCGACCGCCACGGCGACCGGTCCAACCCGGCGCCGCACCGGCACCCACGGCGGCTCGTACATCAGCTCCCTCTCCACCCACGCGACAACCGCCACCGATTGTGACCACCCACCCCGGGAGGGGTCCCGATCTCACACTCACCAGCCCGGCACCGCCTCACGCGAAGGCCGGGACGGGCGGCGCCCATGAGCGATTGTCGAGACGGAGCCCGCTCACCGGCCGCACGTTGCGGGTTCCTGCCAGCCGAATGCCGCCCTCGCGACAGCAGGCGAGAGGCCGAAGCCGGGCGGTCCAAACCTTCCGCCACTTCCCTGCTTCACGGCCGCGCACCGACCGCGCGGCCAACGCGGCAGGCGTTGCACCTGCGCACGCCGAGCGACCCGCGAGTCCGATGTGGTCAGACCCCGCCCGAACCTCACCCCAGCCGCTTCCTCCACTCCACCTCCACCCGGATCCGTTCCTCCGGCGACCCGTCCCACGTCACCGACAGCTCCTGCGCCCGCAAGGCCGCGGCGACCACCTGGCCCACCTCCGCCGTGTCTGCCGACGAGTCCGCCAGTCGGCCGTAGGACAGCAGCAGTTCGCCTCCCTCTACGGCCCGAGCCGTGTCCTGCGAGTGGAAGAAGGCGAACCCCCGGTCGCCCGGAGCGGCTTCGGCGCCGATTTCCGTGAGGCCGCAGTTCTGGCAGCACGTGAAGTCCGCGCGGGCCACGACGCCCTCGGCGGCCAGAGAAGAGAACGCCGCCAGTACCCGATCCGGGTCGGTCACCGGGGGCCACGTGTGTTGTTCCGCCACCCGCGCCTGCCACAGCCGGTCGACGACGGCGCGGGCCTGCGCCGGCGTCACCGTGTCCGGCTCGAAGTACTCCGTGATGGCGACCGCGACGTCGTCGGGTGTGCTGAAGCCGCCGTGCACGAGCGGCCGCGCGAACTCGACGGCCTCGGGCAGGTCCTTCTCCTTGCGTCCCCACATGCCGGCCATGGTGCCGGCCACCCCCGACAGAAATGGCCGTTATCCTGGAACGACCGGGCGGCGAGGAGCGAAACGAATGACTGTGGAGAAGGCGACCCGCACCTACCGCATGAGCCGGCGGGCCGACGCCATGGAGGACACGCGCCGCCGGATCACGGAGGCGATCGTCGAGCTGCACGAGTCGGTCGGGCCGGCGCGCACGACCATCGCGGGCATCGCCGAGACCGCGGGCGTGCAGCGCCACACCGTCTACCGCTACTTCCCGACGGAGGAAGACCAGCTCGCCGCGTGCTCCGCGCACTACTGGGGCCGGCACCCGTTCCCCGATCTCGAAGGCTGGCAGGCGATCGGCGAGCCGGTCGAGCGCATCACGTACGCGCTGAAGCAGCTCTACGCGTTCTACTCCGAAGTGGAACCGATGCTCGTCAACGCCCTGCGCGACGCCGTCGAAATGCCCGCCGTCGAGCGCGCGCTCGGGTCGATGGCGGCGTTCCTCGAAGACGCCACGAGCCTGCTCTCCGCGGGCTGGTCGCCGGCGCGCGGGCGCAAGCGGTTCGTGGTCGCGGCGGTGCGCCACGCGCTCGCGTTCGACAGCTGGCGCTCACTCGTGCGCGAAGCGGGCCTGAGCACCAACGACGCCGCGAAGCTCATGGCCACCATGGTCTCCGCCGCGAAAACCACGCCCTGACAACGAAAACTAGAGCACGCTGTGCGCACGCCGGTAACCGGTCGGCGTCGTGCCCACCTCACGGCGGAAAATGGTCCGGAAGTTCGCCGCCGTCCCGAAACCGGTGGCCGCGGCGATGCGTTCGACCGGCCAGTCGGAGGTCTCCAGCAGCCGGCGCGCGCTGAGGATGCGGTGGTTGACCACCCAGCGCATCGGCGACATGCCCGTCTCGAGCTCGAAGTGCCGGATGAACGTGCGGCGCGGCAGGTTGCTGCGCTCGGCCATGCGCTGCACGGTGATCGGGTCGCCGATGTGCTCCATGACCCAGCTGCGCGTCGCCGACAGATCCGTTCGCGCGGCCGTGAGCACGTCGACGTACTGCGGCTGCGCGCCGCCGCGCGCGGGGGAGGCCACGACCTCCTTGCCGGCCTCGTGAGCGGCCGCGGCACCGAAGTCGGTGCGGATGAGGTGCAGGCAGGCGTCGATGCCGGCGCCGGCCCCCGCGGACGTGAGGATTTTTCCGTCTTCCACGAACAGCTGGTTCTCCAGCACGCGCACCGCAGGGTACTGTTCGCGCAACGCGGCGAGGTACCGCCAGTGCGTGGTCGCCTCGCGGCCGTCGAGCACGCCGCTTTGGGCGAGCGCGAACGCGCCGGTGCAGATCGCCACCACCCGCGCACCGCGGTCGGCGCCGAGGCGGATCACGTCGAGGTACTCGTCGGGCAGCGGCACCTCGGGCTCGTCGTAGCCGGGCACGATCACGATGTCGGCCTCCGGCGCGTCGGCCAGCGAATGCGTCGGGCTGATGCCCAGCGGCGACCCCGTGGTCTCCTTGCCGCACACGAGCACCTGATAACCCTCTTGCCGGCCGAGGATGTGCGCGGGGATGCTGAAGTCGAGCCCCATGACCCGGGGCACGGCCAGCAACGCCACGACCAGCTGCGTGCGGGGCAACGGACGTCTCCTCGGATCGCACCGGAACCAACTCCCGCCAGGCTACCCGCAGTGGCACGATCCTTGCCCAATCTGGCATCGAAACGGCTGGTGAGCGCCCTGCC
Source organism: Amycolatopsis sp. NPDC001319 (assembly GCF_042896185.1). Classification (NCBI taxonomy): domain Bacteria; kingdom Bacillati; phylum Actinomycetota; class Actinomycetes; order Pseudonocardiales; family Pseudonocardiaceae; genus Amycolatopsis; species Amycolatopsis sp. NPDC001319. The sequence goes on from NZ_JBIAWY010000004.1 coordinate 430,166, forward strand.
CACGCTCGTAGTGTTCGAATTCGACCACGCGGCAGGAAGGCTGAAAACCCCATGAGCAAGCCGATCGAGAGGACCACGGAGAACTTCGGGGTCCCGTGGGAAGGCATCTACGGCTACGTCCAGGCCGTGAAACACGGCGACACCATCTACGTCTCCGGCCAGCTGTCCCACGACGGCGACCAGCTCGTGGCTCCCGCGCCCGTGGACGAGAACGGCGCCGTCACCGACTTTTCCGCCATGGAAGAGCAGATGCGCCGCTCGTACGTGAACGCCGCCGAGCTGCTGAAGCGCTTCGGCGCGACGCTGGCCGACGTCGTCGAAGAGGTGCTCTACGTCCTCGACATCGACGCGGCCTTCGCCGTGGCGGGTCCCGTGCGCAAGGCGGCCTACGGACGGGAGGACCCGCAGGTCGCCAGCACGCTGGTCGGCACGACGCGGCTCGCCTTCCCCGAGCAGCTCGTGGAGATCAAGCTGATCGCGCGGGTCTGACCCGTCCGTGGAGCGCCCTCGCCGGGGGATCCGGCGAGGGCGTTCAGGCGTCGTGCGCCGAGTCGCGGCCCGAGTCCACGAAGAACGCCGCGACCACACCGCCGATCGCGCAGAGGATCCCGATCACCACGAACGCGGTGTTGTAGCCGTCGACCTGGTTGCGGGCACCGTCGATCAACGCGCCCGTCGCCCACGGCGCGATGATCCCCGACGTGCTCTGGAGGGCGATGAACAGGCTCAGCACGCTGGTGCGCTGCGAAGGCGCGGCGGCCGTCCCGATCGCCGCGTACACGATCGGCTGGGCCACCAGCGTGAGGCAGTAGCCGGCGACGAGGATGACGTAGGCGAGGTAGCGCGCGCTGCCCGCCAGCGGCAGCACAACCAGCAGCACCCCGCCGGCGGCGAGCGAGAGCGTCGGCACGAGGCCGTGGGCGATGCGCGCGGACACGCCTCGCGCGAGCAGCCGGTCGGTCAACCAGCCGGAGCCGAGCATGAACACCATGCCGATGACGCTCGGCAGTCCGAAAAGGACACCCGAGGTGAGCGTGGAGAACCCCAGCCCGGCTTCGAGGTAGGACGGGAACCAGCTGAACACCACGGAGATCAGCGCGTACATCGGATACGTGGCCAGCAGGAGCACGATGAACGTGCGGCTCCTCGCCACCTTGAGGAACGTCCGCCGCCGCGCGGCCCGGTCCACTTTGCCCGGTGCCTCGGGCGTGACCGCGAACGGCCCGGTGCGTCCCGCGAACAGCCACACCGCGCACCAGACGAGACCGGCGAGACCCAGCGCGAAGAACGCCGAGCGCCACCCGGAGTGCACGATGAGCAGGGTCAGCAACGGCGCCGCCACGATCTTCGCGAGCGACGCGCCGGACGTGAGGACGGCGGTGGGCAGGCCGCGCTTCTCGCGCGGGAACCAGCTGTACGCGGTGGAGTTCGCGACCGCCGTCGCCGGGCCCTCGGCGGCACCCAGGCCGATGCGCGTCGCGAGCAGCACGCCGCCGCCGGCGAAGAAGAACACCGGTAGCTGCGTGGCCGCCCACAGCAGCGACATCACGAACAGCAGCCACTTCAGCGGCACGTGCCGCGTGGCGAGGAAGCCGACGCCGACGGCGCTGAGGCTGTAGAGGAAGTAGAACGAGCTGCTGATCAACCCGAACTGCGACGCCGACAGGTGCAGTTCCTTCATGAGCGGCTGCGCGGCGAGCGCGAGGGAGATGCGGTCGGCGAAGTTGAGGACCATGAAGACGGCGAGCAGGAGCAGCACCGTCCACGCCATCGCCGGCCGGTAGCGCGGCTCGGGACCGGCGACGGCGACGAGCGGGATCTCCGGGGTTCTCGAAGTGGTCACGGGATTCCCTTCGCTGGTGCGACGGCGTTGTCGCCCATCGCGGTGGTGGGGTTCTCCGAAAGGAAACGGGAGTGTCCGAAGTGGCCAGACGATCGGCGCACGCGGCGCCCTGGCGATCGGTGTGAGGACAGTATGTCGGAGTTGCGTTACAGTCAACACCTGCAACGTAATTGTCCCGCACGTCCGGCTTGCCGATGCGGAAGTCCCACTGAACGCGGGGTGTCAGACGAGCTGCGGCTGCAGCTCCTCGGCGGCTTCCCGCAGCGCAGGCAGCACGCGTTCCCGCATGTCCGCCTCGGAGATCCGCTCGACGCTCGTTCCGATGTTCAGCGCGGCGATCGGCGTGCCGTCCCACCGGCGCAGTGGCACGGCCGCCGAGTGGAAGCCCGCCTCGACCTCGTGGGCGACATACGCGCACCCGGCCTCGGCCACCTCCGCGACCTTCTTCTCCAGCGTGGCCACGCCGTCGTCGTCGAGGCCCGCGTGGCTGACCAGGTGGCGGTGCCTGCGCTCGGCATCGAGGCCGCTGAGCAGCACCAGACCCAGCGCGGACTGCGCCGCGGGCACCCGGAACCCGATGCCTTCGCCGATCGGCAGGGTGTGGCGCGGCAGGGCCCGCGCGATCATCACGGCCGCCGGTCCGTCGAGGACCGCGGCGGTGCAGGACGCCTGGAAGACCTCGGCGAGGCGGTCGCACCGCGGCTGCAGCACCTGGCTCACCGGGTTGGTCGTGAGGTAGGCCGACGCGAGCGTGAGCACCTTCGGGGCCAGGCGGTAGGCCTTGTCGTCGGCGACGACGTAACCGAGGTGCGCCAACGTGAGCAGGGCGCGGCGCACCGTCGCGCGGGGGAGTTCGAGCTTGCGGGCCAGCTGCGCCTGCGTGAGGCGTTCTTCGGTGTGGTCGAATGCGGTGAGCACGAGCAGGCCGCGTTCGAGGGCTTCGGAGTAGTCCGAGCGGCTGGTGCCGTCCACTTCGCGGGCCGCCCGGCGGGCCTCGTCCCGTGCGTTGAGCTTCGACACCCCACCAGCTCCGTTCGATTAACGCACACCTTGTCGCGAAATGTAGCACGAACGTCGCCCAGGGCCTTGCGACGACCCACCGCGCGTGCCTACAGTGCTCACATCAGAACCGAGTGTTCGTTAATTGAACTTTCTGCCCCACCACGCTGGACGACGAAGTCGCGAGGAGAACGCTGCGATGCGCGCGGACGACAACCGGAAGATCACCGAGACCGGGCCCGGTACTCCGGGCGGCGACTGGATGCGGCTGTACTGGCAGCCCGTGGCGCTGACCGAGGAGCTCGACACCGAACGCCCGGTGGTTCCGCTGCGGGTGCTCGGTGAGGACCTCGTGCTGTTCCGCAACGCCGACGGCTCGCTGGGCCTCATCGACCGCCGCTGCGCCCACCGTGGCGCGGACCTTTCCTTGGGGCGTCTGGAAGACGGCGGCCTGCGCTGCTACTTCCACGGCTGGCTCTTCAACGGCAACGGGTCCTGTATGGACACTCCGGCCGAGCCCGAGGACAGCAAGCTCAAGGCCAAGGTGAAGATCCGCTCGTACCCGGTGCAGGAGTGCAACGGAATCGTGTGGGGCTACCTCGGCGACGGCGAGCCGCCGAACCTGCCCGCGCTCGACTGCTTCGTGGCGCCGCCGGAGTACACGTTCGCGTTCAAGGGTTATCTCGATTGCAACTGGCTGCAGGCGCTGGAGGTCGGGATCGACCCGGCGCACGCCTCCTACCTGCACCGGTTCGAGGAGGACGAGGACACGAGCGACAGCTACGGCAAGCAGTTCCGCGGCGCGTCGCTCGGCACGAACCTGCCGATGACGAAGATCCTGCGCGAGTACGGCCGGCCCGAGATCCTCAACGCCCGCACCGAATACGGGCAGCGCATCGTCGCCCTGCGCACGCTCGACCAGGACGGTCTCGACGGCTCGTCCACCCACGTGCGCATCACGCACCAGGTGTTCCCGCACGGCATCACGATCCCGCTGAGCTCCACCATGGCGATCACGCAGTGGCACGTGCCGATCGACGACGTCTCCTGCTACTGGTACGCGATGTTCACCAGCCTCGACGAGCCCGTCGACCAGGAAACCATGCGCGCGCAACGGCTCGACGGCATCACACTCCCGGACTACAAACCGGTGCGCAACCGGGCGAACAACTACCGCTTCGACCCCGAGGAGCAGCGCACGCAGACCTACACCGGGCTGGGGCGCGACATCAACGTCCACGACCAGATGGCGGTCGAGGGCCAGGGGTACGTCTACGACCGCAGCCGCGAACACCTCAGCCGCTCGGACCGTGCGATCGTGACCTACCGGCGGATGGCGTTGCAGGCCATCGACACCGTCGCCGAAGGCGGCAGCCCCGACCTGCTGCTCAAGGACGGTGCGGACGTCGAAAGCCGCGGCCCCATCCCGCTCGACGGCATCGGGCCCACCGGCGAGTGGGAGGACTACTGGGCGAGCTCGATCGCCGACCTGCGCAAGGCGAGCCCGTGGGCCTCGCACCTGCAGGCGGCGCTCGCGACGGGACCGGCGGGCGTGCCGGGCTCGGCGGTCGAGCCGGACCGTTCTTCGTCGCCCGACGCCTACGACCGCACGCGGGACTGAGGCATGGGGTTCATCGAGAAGTTCGGGCTCTGGACCGAGGAGCAGCAGGAAGCGGCGAGAGCCGTCCTGGCGCGGATCGGCGCGGAGGGCCTGCGGACGATCCGGGTGTCCTTTGTGGATCAGCACGGGATCCTGCACGGCAAGACGATCCCGGCGAGCGGGCTGGCCGCCGCGTTCCGCAGTGGGCTGAGCTGTGTGTCGACGCTGCTGTCGAAGGACACGTCCGGTACGACGGTGTTCTCGGCCTTCAACGCCGACGGCGGCCTCGGCGTGGCCGAGATGGCGGGCGCGGCCGACGTGGTGATGGTGCCCGACCCCACGACGTTCCACCTCGTGCCCTGGGCCGAGGACACCGCGCGGATCCTCTGTGACCTGCGGTTCGGCAACGGTGAGCAGGTGCCGTTCTGCAGCCGCGGCGTGTTCCGCACGGCGCTGGACCGCGCGAGCGTCGCCGGGTTCACCTACGTCACGGGGCTGGAGATCGAGTTCCACCTCTACCGGCGGGCATCGCATTTCCCCAACGACGACGGGATCGGCCGCTGCACCACGCCGACCCCGGTCGAGCCGATCAACCAGGGCAACCAGCTGCTGAGCGAAAACCTCGGCGACGAGGTCGAGCCCGCCACCCGGCGCATCCGCGAGGCGCTGGAACGGATGGGGATCGAGCTGCGCAGCATCGAGGTCGAGCTGGGGGCCAACCAGCTGGAGGTCACGCTCGACCCGGCCGCCGGGCTCGCTTCGGCCGACGCGATGGTGCTGTTGCGCAGCACGGTCAAGCAGGTGGCGCGGCGCAACGGTTACCACGCGACGTTCATGTGCCGGCCGCAGATCACCGACAGCAAGTCGAGCGGCTGGCACCTGCACCAGAGCCTCGTGTCGCCGGACGGTGGGCACAACGCCTTCGTACCGGACGACGGCGAGGGTGCGATTTCGTCGGTGGGCAAGCAGTTCATCGCCGGTCAGCTCGCGCACGCGAGCGCGGCGTGTGTGTTCGCGAACCCGACCGTGAACGGTTACAAGCGGTTTCAGCCGTACTCGATGGCGCCCGACCGGATCGCGTGGGCGCGGGACAACCGCGGTGCGATGATCCGGCTCGTCGGCTCGGCCGAGGACGCCTCGACGCACATCGAGAACCGGGTGGGGGAGTCGGCGGCCAACCCGTATCTGTACATGGCTTCGCAGCTGCATTCGGGTCTGAACGGGGTCGAGGGGGCGTTGCCGTTGCCGCCTTCGGCCGACGATCCGTACACGACTGACGCCGGGCGGCTGCCGGCGAACCTGGCCGCGGCCGTCGACGCGCTGGAGGCCGATGCCGGGCTGCGGCGGGTGATGGGTGAGCAGTTCGTGGCTTACTACGCCGTGATCAAGCGGGCCGAGGTCGCGCGGTTCGAGCGGACGGTCACCGATTGGGAGCATCGTGAGTACTTCGACCTCTACTGATCTGTCGTTGCGGGTCACGCGCGTGACCTGGGAAGCCGCGGGAGTGGTGGGGCTCCGGCTGACCGGTGGTTCGCCGTTGCCGGCGTGGGAGCCGGGGGCGCACCTCGACCTGAAGCTGCCGTCGGGGCTGGGCCGGCAGTACTCGCTGTGCGGCGACCCGGCCGACCGGCTGCACTACGACATCGCGGTGCGGCTGGAGGACGCCGGCCGCGGCGGGTCGGCCGAGATCCACGGCACGGCGCTGGTCGGGCGTGAGCTGCTGGTGGAGCGGGTGCGCAACCACTTCCCGTTGGCGGACGCCGAGTCGTACTTGCTGATCGCCGGCGGAATCGGCGTCACGCCGCTGCTGCCGATGGCGCGGGTTCTGGCAGAGCGTGGGGCCGACTTCTCGGTGGTCTACTGTGGACACGGTGCTGCCACCATGGCCTTCCGCGCGGAGCTGGCCGCGATCTGTGGTGACCGGGTGTCCTTCGTCGACACTTCCGTCGAGCCGCGGCCGGATCTGAAGGAGCTGATCGGCGGACTGGCACCGGGCGCGGCGGTGTACTGCTGCGGCCCGGCCGGGTTGCTCGAGGGCGTCACCGAGGTCTGCGAGGCCGCCGGTGTGCGGTGCGAGACCGAACACTTCGCCGCCGCGCCTTCTCTCGATGCTTCCGTGGGCGAAGAGGTGGAACTCGAACTGCGCCAGTCCGGCCTGACCGTCGTGGCCGGCCCGGACACCACCCTGCTGCAGGCCATCCGCGACGCCGGGGTCGACCTCGAGTCCGACTGCGAAGAGGGCTACTGCGGCACCTGCGAAACCCGGGTGCTGGAGGGCACGCCCGATCACCACGACGTGGTGCTGTCCAACGCCGAACGCGCGGCGGGGAAGACGTTCTTCCCTTGCGTGAGCCGGGCCTGCGGCCGCAAGCTCGTGCTGGACCTGTGATCACGAGGAAGGAAACCAGGTGGGCGAGGAAAACCGGACGAAGGTCGCCGTGGTGCAACCGGGGGACGAGTCGGACCAAGTGGCGCTGCCCGGGTTCGGCGCGGTGTTCAAGCTGACGCACCGGAACAACGGCGGCGAGGTCGCGATCCTCGAGCACCCGTTCGCGGTCGGCTCCATCACCGCGCCCCACCGCCACACCCGCGAGGACGAGCACTCCATCGTGCTGGCCGGTCACATCGGCTTCCGTTCGGACGACGCCGAGGTCGTCCTCGGCCCGGGCGGCTACATCACCAAACCCCGCGGCGAGATGCACGCCATGTGGAACGCCGGCAAAACCCCGGGCCGCATCGTCGAGGTCATCACCCCCGGCGGCTTCGAAACCTACTTCCGCGACCTCAGCGACCTGCTCCTCGCCCACACCGCCGGCACCCTCGGCGACGCGCCGAACCTCCACGAAACCGACGAGTTCGCCCGCCTGGCCACCAAGTACGGCCTGACCTACGGCACCCCGGACTGGCTGGACGACGTCGTCCAGCGCTACGACCTCAACACGCCCACCCACTGACCGCCCGCCTCGGCGGCTGGGCGCCGCCCCGGCCTCTCGTCAGCGCGCCCGACCGGCCGGTCGGCTCAGTTCGACGTGTCCGCCGGGTCGTCGGTGGCGTCGCCGGCGTCGAAGACGGAGAGGGCGCGCCGCTGTTGGAGGAGGCGGACGACGGCGTCCAGTTCGGACTCGAGTCTGGTCAGGCGCGCCTGTTCGGCGGGGGAGAGGCCACCGCCGTGGTGGATGGCGCGGGTGCGGAGGTCGTGTTCCTCGTCGAGAAGCGCCGCGAGGCGATCGGTGATTGCGTGTGAAGTCGTGCCCATGTCACCCACCCGTTCGAGCCGGCCCCGGTCCGGGTCGGGGTGACCCGGCCGGGATGACGTGCAATGCGGAAATCCCGGCCGGGCGTGGGCATCAGGCCACCTTGGCCAGCGTTGCCCGGGCGGCGGACACCACGGCCTCGGGCGTGAACCCGAACTCGCGGAACAGCGTCGCGTAATCGGCCGAAGCGCCGTAGTGCTCGATCGAGACGATCTCGCCGGCATCACCCACGAACGGGTACCACGGCAGCGCGATCCCGGCCTCGACGGCGACCCGCGCCTTCACCGACGGCGGCAGCACCGAATCACGGTAAGCCTGGTCCTGCGCGGCGAACCACTCGAAGCACGGCAGCGAAACCACGCGCGTCGGCACGCCCTCGGCCTCCAGCCGCTCCCGGGCCGACACGGCGAGCTGCAGCTCCGAACCGGTCCCGATCAGCACCACCGCCGGGGCACCGTTCGACGCGTCCGCCAGCACATAACCACCGCGCGCCACGCCCTCGGCCGAAGTCCCGGCCAGCACCGGCACCGGCTGCCGGGTCAACGCGAGCGCGGTCGGGTGGTCGACGTCCTCGATCGCGGCCTGCCACGCCGCGACGGCCTCGTTCGCGTCGCCGGGGCGCACCACGTTCAGGCCCGGAATCGCCCGCAGCGCCGAGAGGTGCTCGATCGGCTGGTGCGTGGGCCCGTCGCCGCCGACGCCGATGGAGTCGTGCGTCCACACGTACACCACCGGCAGCCGCATCAGCGCCGCCAGCCGCACCGACGGGCGCATGTAGTCGCTGAACGCGAGGTACGTCGCGCCGTACGGCCGGGTGCCGCCGTGCAGCGCGATGCCGTTGAGGATGGCGCCCATCGCGTGCTCGCGGATGCCGAAGTGCAGGGTGCGCCCGTACGGCTCCGCGGCCCACATCTTCGTCGCCGCCGCGACTGGCCCGAACGAGTCGGCGCCCGTCATCGTCGAGTTGTTGCTCTCCGCGAGGTCGGCCGAACCGCCCCACAGCTCGGGCAGCACGTCGGCGACCGCGTCGAGGAACGCGCCGGATCCCTTGCGCGTCGCCATCGAAGCGCCCACCTCGAACGACGGCAGCCCGGCGGCCCAGCCCTCCGGCAGCGCCCGCGTCGAGAGGCGCTGCAGCAGCGCGTGCCGCGAGGGGTGCGCCGCGGCCCACTCGTCGTACTCGCCCTGCCACTGCGCCCGCCAGGCCTGACCGCGCTCGACGGCCTTGCGCGTCCGGGCCAGCACGTCGTCCTCGACCACGAAGTGCCGCTGCGGATCGAAGCCCAGCACGCGCTTCACCGCCGCGACCTCGTCGGCGCCGAGCGCGGAGCCGTGGATCTTGCCGGTGTTCATCTTGGTCGGCGCGGGATAGCCGATCACCGTGCGGAGCCGGATGTAGGACGGGCGCGGGTCGGTCTTCGCCGCCGCGATGGCGTCCTGGATCGCGGCGACGTCCTCGCCGTCCTCCACCACCTGCACGTGCCAGCCGTACGCGCGGTAGCGCTCGTCCGTGTCCTCGGACAGCGCGATGTCCGTGTGGTCTTCGATCGAAATATCGTTGTCGTCGTAGAACACGATCAGGTTCGCCAGCTGCTGGCGGCCCGCGATCGACGACGCCTCGGAGGTGATGCCCTCCTGGATGTCACCGTCGGAGGCGATCACGTACACGAAGTGGTCGAAGATGCTCTGCCCCGGCGCGGGTTCGGGATCGAACAACCCGCGTTCGCGCCGCGACGCCATGGCCATGCCCACAGCGTTGGCCAACCCCTGCCCGAGCGGACCGGTCGTGACCTCGACGCCCTGGGTGTGGCGGTACTCCGGGTGCCCCGGGGTGAGCGAACCCCACCGGCGCAGCTGCCGCAGGTCTTCGAGCTCGAGGCCGTATCCGGCGAGGAACAGCTGGATGTACAGCGTGAGGCTGGTGTGCCCGGCGGACAGGACGAACCGGTCGCGCGCCGGCCACGACGGGTCGGCCGGGTCGTGGCGCATCTCGCGCTGGAACAGCGTGTAGGCCAGCGGCGCGAGGCTCATCGCCGTGCCGGGGTGACCGTTTCCGGCCCGCTCGACCGCGTCGGCGGCGAGCACCCGGACGGTGTCCACGGCGCGGGTGTCGGTGTCGGTCCAGCCTTGCGGGCGGCGGCGGGTGGTGACGGTGTCGGGCACTGTGCTCAGACTTCCCCTGCGTAGTCGGGTTTTCCCGCCCGTTGTGCACACGCGCCGAGCCGGTTCCGCGTCGTCCGGCGGGCTTCCGGGCGGCGCGGTCGGTCACCGGGCTCGACTGTAATGAGCCGGAGCGAGCCCCGGCAACTCACCGTGGGGCTGCTCTCAGCGGATGACTCAGCTGTGTGAGTTTTCGGACCAGAGTGGTTCGGGAACGGACACGCCGAACTCGCGGCCCCACCGGTTGCGGCTGCTCACCTCGTGCACGGGGCGGCGGTTCGCGGCGACGCCCCACTTGCCGCGCGGGTACCCCATCGCGACCATGGCCGTGAGCTCCCAGCCCTCGTCCTCGGGCACGTCGAGCATCTCCATGACCCGGTCGGACTCCAGGCGCAGCATCGTGGTGAGCACCCCGCCGACCCCCTCCGAACGCGCGGCGAGCAGCGCGCTCCAGATGGCGGGGTAGATGTTGGCTCCGCCGTGGTTGTCGATGGAGAAGACGAACAGCAGCAGCGGGATCTCGGTGAAGTGGTCGGTCAGGAAGTCGCCGGACTTCGCGATCCGCCGCATCGTCTCGCGGTGGTTCTCCGGGTCGTGGATCGGCTGCGCAAACGTGCCGGCCGAGATCTCCTCGTACTCCCTTGCCCGGCAGCGCCGCCAGATCGGGGCGAGTTCGGCCTTGATGCCCGGATCGTCCACGGCCAGGAAATGCCAGCGCTGGGTGTTGCCGCCGTTCGGCGCCCGGATCGCGGCGTCGAGGATGCGCGCCTGCACGTCCAGGGGAATCGCGTCCGGATGCATGCGCCGCATCATCCGTGTGGTGTAAAGGGCTTCGTGGACGTCCATCGAGGGCACAGGCGGCATGGGCCGATTATGCCCCGGTTTACGTTACAGTCAATGATCGGAACTAATTCGGCTCACCGTTTGCCCGAAGTGGACGCCCGCCGCCGCGCGGGCTTCTTCTCCAGCGCCGGCCAGAGCACGGAGACGACCGCGCCGGGGATCTCGGTTTTGGCTTCCCCGCGGTAGAACGCCGCGAAGTACGCACCGAAGCACATGGTCGCGATGGTGTGCTTGTCGATCTCCTCCCGCACGGCGCCGCGGTCCTGCAGGTGCGTCAGCACGCTTTCGACGAGCTCCACGCGGGGCTCGACGGAGTGCTTGCGCAGGATGTCGAGCAGCTCCGGCGTGCGGATCGCCTCGCCCGCGAAGTTGCCCATGAGCACCATCGCGTCCGGGTTGAAGTACGCCGGGTCGAGCCGGCGGACGGCCTCCGTCAGCGCCTCGCGCGGCTCGAGTCCACTGAGGTCGAACGCGTACATGTCGCGCTGCTTGCGGAAACCGTAGTCGAGCGCGTCGACGACGAGCTCGAACTTCGTGGCCCAGCGGCGGTACAGCGTGGGCCGGCTGACCTTCGCGTCGGCGGCGATGTCGCCGATCGTCATGCGGGAGTAGCCGTCGAGGACGAGCCGCCGGCGGGTGGCGAGGATGATCGCCTCGTCGAGCGCGGCGTCGCGGGGACGCCCGCCCGGCCGGGGTCCGTCTTCGGTGCCGACCTGCTCGTCTGCCGTCGCTTCGCGTGTCCGCGCCATGGCTCCACCTCGCCGAGAAAACCGATCGGCGAAGCATATCCGATCCGTTACACGACGGCGTTGTTATCCTGATGGTTACGTGCACTCATTGTAATGAAACAGCACTGGAGGAACGATCGTGGACGTCGAGGACTACCTCCACCGGATCGGCGCGGCCCGCCCCTCGGTGCCGGATCTGGCGGCGCTGCGCGAGCTGCAGCGACGGCACCTCGAGAGCGTGCCGTTCGAGAACCTCGGGTTCTACCTCGGGGAGCAGATCGAGCTGGCCGAGCCGGCGCTGCTCGACAAGATCGTGGGCCGGCGCCGCGGCGGGCTCTGTTACGAGCTCAACGGGGCTTTCGCCCTGCTGCTGCGCGAAGTCGGGTTCGAGGTGCAGCTGCTGGCCGGCCGGGTGATGCGCCGCGAGGGGTTCTTCGGGCCGCCGTTGGACCACCTGGCTTTGCGCGTGGACCTCGACGAACCGTGGCTGGTCGACGTCGGCTTCGGCCGCTTCAGCCTCGCGCCGCTGCGGCTGGCCACGACCGACGTCCAGCTCGATCCGGGCGGCCGGTTCACCGTCGAGCCCGCGCCACACGGTGACGTCGATGTGGTGTGCGACGGCGCGATCGTCTACCGGCTCGAGCCGCGGCCGCGCGAGCTCGACGACTTCGTCGCCATGGCGTGGTTCCACGAGACCTCGCCCGCCTCGCCGTTCACGCAGCGGCCGACGTGCTCGCGCTCGACCGCGGAAGGACGCGTGACGATCACGGGTGCCCGCCTCATCGAGACGATCGGCGGGGAGCGCGTCGAGCAGGCGCTCGAAGGCGATGCTGCGGTCCTCGACGCCTACCGCGAGCACTTCGGCCTGCGGTTCGATCGGGTACCGAGTTTCGTTACAACACTTGACTGTAACTAAACGTGGACGTACGGTTCGAGAACGCCGAACCACAGCGGACCGAACGGAGTCGACGATGACCACGCCCCAGGAGCTGATCGACCGCAGCATCCCGTTCCTTAACGAGGTGAAGAACCGCACCGCGGGCGGGGAGCTGGAGTCCTGGCTCAACACCCGCTACGGACCGGACAGCGAGCTCTACCAGGACCTCGCTCGCATGATCACCGAGGGCGTCGAGGCCGGCTGGGCCGCCAACATCGAGGTCGAGGGCAAGAAGTACCGCCGCAGCCGCATCGCCGAGCCGCAGGACGTGCTCAACTACTTCAGCATCACGGCCGTCTACATGGACAGCGTCGAGCCGTTCCGCGGCCAGTACCACCAGCACCCCTACGGCGAGCTCAACCTCGTGGTGCCGCTCGACGCGGACGCGAAGCTGATGGGCCCCAACGGCTGGAGCGGCCCCGGCTGGACCGCGCCCGGCCCCGGCAGCCACCACTACCCGGAGGTCAAGGGTGGCGCGCTGATCGCGTTGTTCTACCTGCCCGCCGGCCGGATCTCCTACGACATCCAGCCGCCCGCGGCCTGAACCCGGGGAGCCCAGCGCCATGAACCCGGCGTCCACGATCGAGGAAGCGATGGCGACGCGGCGCAGCTGCCGGGCGTTCCTGCCGACGCCCGTGCCGCGCGCGCAGGTCGAACGGCTGCTCGCGCTGGCGTCGTCCTCGGCCAGCAACTCCAACAGTCAGCCGTGGCAGGTCCACGTGCTCACGGGTGCCGCCAAGCGCGCCTTGACGGCCGACCTGCTGTGCGCGTACGACGAGGGCCGGCGCGCCGTCGGCGAGTTCGCCTACCAGCCGGCGGCGGACTCGTGGCCCGAGCCGTTCCGCTCGCGCCGCCGTCGTTTCGGTGAAGGCCTGTACTCCGAAACGCTCGGCATCGCGGCCGACGACACGGCCGGCCGCGACGGCCACCACCGGCGCAACTACGACTTCTTCGGCGCCCCGGTGGGCTTGGTGCTCACGGTGAGCCGGGGACCACTGCAGGGTGCGCTGATCGACGCCGGTCTGTTCCTCCAGGGACTGATGTTGTCCGCGCGCGGAGCCGGGCTGCACACTTGCGCACAGGCCTCGTTCATCGATTACCACCCGGTGTTGCGCCGCCACCTCACCATTCCGGACGACCACCTCGTGGTGTGCGGAATCGCACTCGGCTATGCCGACGACGAACACCGCCTTGGTGGATATCGCACAACGCGGGAGCCGGTGGAATCCTTCGTCACCTTCTACGATTCCGCTGTGACTCATCAGGTGGAACCGGCGTGACGGCCGACCGCGACCTCGTCTACGCGACGGTCGGCGGCACCCGGCTGATGGTGGACATCCACCACGCCCCCGCCGCGGGCGCACCCGTCGTGCTGTACCTGCACGGCGGCGGGTGGACCCGCGGCGACCGGCGCGGCGAGGCCGCACGCCGGCAGGCGCCCTTGGCGGAGCACGGTGTGACCGTCGTGTCCGTCGATTACCACCTGGCACCGGAGGCGGTGTTCCCGCAGCAGGTGCACGACGTCAAGGGCGCCGTGCGCTGGCTGCGGGCCAACGGCGCGCGCCTCGGCCTCGAGACCGGGCGGCTCGGGGTCTGGGGCGCGTCCGCCGGTGCGTACCTCGCCTCGCTGCTGGCGTTGTCGCCGGGCGACGCCGAGCTGGAGGGCACGGTCGGCGGTCACCTGGACCAGTCCAGCGCCGTGCAGGCCGTGGTGCACTGGTTCGGGCAAGCCGACCTGGCGGCCACGGCGGCGCGCAGTGAGCTGGAGGCGAAGCTGCTGCCGTTCCACTTCGAAGCCGACTTCCTCGGCGGCGCCGACCCGGCGGGACATTCGCTCCTGACGTGGGTTTCGGCGTCGGCGCCACCGTTCCTGATCGCCCACGGCGACCGCGACCGGATCGTGCCGCCGGGGGAGGGCCGCGCGTTGCACGACGCGCTCGTGCGGGCCGGGGCGAAGAGCAGCTTCGTGCTGCTGGGCGGCGCCGGGCACGAGGACCCCGCGTTCGACGGCCCGGTGAACCTCGCGACCACGGCGGCGTGGCTGCGCGCCGTTCTGGCCTGACCCCACCCGCGCGTACCGGGCGCCGGGACTAACGCGCCGGATTGTTTCGTTACAGATCATGAACGTATCGAAACAATCCGAAGGAGTCCCGGATGTCCCCGACCCCGACCGTGGAGCACTGGTTCGATTTCCTCTGCCCCTTCTGCTACGTCGCCCAGGATCGCAACCGGGTGCTGCGCGAACACGGCGTGGTGGTGAACGAACATCCGCTCCAGATCCACCCCGAGATCGGCCCCGGCGGCAGCCTGGCCGGCCCCCGCGTCGGCCCGACCTACGAGTTCCTCGCGCGCGAAGCCGCAGCCGCGGGCCTGCCGCTGAAGTGGACGGACCGGATCGCCTACTCGCTGCCCGCACTGGGCGCGTACGCCACGCTCGACGACCCCGAAGTCGCCGACCGCTTCGCCACCTCCGTGTTCAACGCGTACTTCGGCGAAGGCCGGGACCTCGAATCACGCGACCTGCTCCTCACGCTGGCCGAGCAAGCCGGCGGCGACCCCGAGGTCGTCCGCGCCGCCTGGGAATCGGGCGAAGCGGACCGGGCCGTGGGCCGCTCGGCGATCCTCGCGTACGAGAACGGCGTCGAGGGCACTCCCGCCTGGGTGTCCGGCGGCCGGAGCTTCAGCGGGTTGCGGCCACGTGAATGGTTCGTGACGTGGGCTGCGTCTCTCAGCTGAACCCAGGGTGTCGCACGATCCGTGTCACAAAGGTCTTCGCAGGTCAGTGTGGGTGATAATGTGCGAAGAAGATCACCCGCACGGCCGATCGGTCCAGTCAGAAAGCCGCTCCACGATGGTTTTGTTCGGCACGGGTGATTCGCTCACCTTCGCCTTCGACGAGTCCCGCCGGCTGCGCATCTCCGCCCCGCCCGGCCAGTTGCCGTTGGCCGCCTTCCTCTACACCGACGCACAAGCCGACGCCGCCACCGTCGGGCAGCTCATCGGCCTGCTCCGCCGAGCGCAGCGTGAAGCCAAGACCTGGCTCGGCAACGGCACTTCCGTCACGTTCACCGGCGAGGACGTCGGGCTCGAAAGCCTCTACGGCACCTGGCCGCACACCGTCGTGCCGCAGCACGTGTTCTTCGCCGCGCTCGAGTCCCTGCACCGGTTCCTGCTCGCGTCCGGCGCGACCCCGGCCGAAACGGGCATCACGCGCCGGGCCTCCGAATACCGCAACCTGAAGAACGGCCGGTTCTCCTTCGTCGACCACACCTACTTCCCGCCCGACTGGACGCCCGAGGCCGTGTCCGCGGCCGGCACCGCCGCGTGGTCCTCGCCCGACGTCCTGCGCGACCCGGCCACGGGCGCCTGGTCCGGCACCTTCGCCGACCTGGAGATCGCCGGCTACCACAACCCCGCGACGGGCGAGGTGCTCACGTATTTCCCTGTGCAGCACTGATCCGCGTCCCTAGGCTCACGGCCATGGCGGGCTGGGAGTGGGACGAAACGCTGTACGCGGGCAGTGCGGCTTATTACGCGCGCGGCCGCGTCGCCTATCCGGCCGCGCTCGCCGACGCGATCGCCGGCGCACTGCGGCTCGACGGTTCCGGCCGCCTGCTCGACGTCGGCTGCGGCCCGGGCTCGCTCACGCTGCTGCTCGCCCCTCACTTCGCGGAAGCCGTCGGCCTCGACGCCGACCCCGGCATGCTCGCCGAAGCCGCCCGGCTGGCCGCCGCGAACGGGATCAGCACCACGCGCTGGGTCCACGCGAAGGCCGAGGACCTGCCGGCCGGGCTCGGCTCGTTCCGGCTCGTCACGTTCGCCCAGTCCTTCCACTGGTTCGACCGCCCCCGGGTCGCCGCGGCGGCGCGCGGAATGCTCGACCCCGGCGGCGCCTGCGTCCACGTGCACGCCACCACCCACCGCGGCACCACGACCGCGTCGGCGCCGCCCCACGGGCAGATCACCGAGCTCGTGCGCGCGTACCTGGGCGAAACCCGGCGCGCGGGCCGCGGTGTCCTGCCCGACGGCACGGCCGGCGGGGAGACGGAGATCTACCTCGCCGCCGGGTTCACCGGCCCGGAGCGGATCCCGGTGCCGGGCCCCACTGTCGTCCGGGATATCGACGACGTCGTCGCCACGGTGTTCTCGTTGTCGAGTTCCGCCCCGCATCTCTTCGGCGATCGCTTGGCCGCTTTCGAGTCCGAATTACGGGGTCTTCTCGGCGCCGCGAGCCCGTCCGGAAAGTTCCGTGAGCAGATGCGCGAGTTCGTCGTGGATGTCTGGCGGCCGTGAAATCCGGCGAGGTTGTCACACCAACGGGTGGTTTATCCGACGATCACTCCGTGGAACACCGCGTGGCGCCGAACGAAGGGCCAGGATCCGCGCCGCGCAGGGGAAGCGGGCGAAATCGGCCGCACCGCGCTGACCACGGCGAATCGTCGCGCAGGGGCGAATTTCCCTAGTCCCCCTAATGGGGTGGGGTCCGAAATCCCTAATGCCGATGCGCCGAACCCCCGGGGTGGCCCCCGATGGCCGCCGAACGGCGGCGTCCTATCTTCGTCCCCGAACCCCTTCGACTTCGCGGCATGCCCACGACGGCCGAATCAATCAGTGCACAGGAGACAACAGACTATGGACGCGGTGCAGAACCTGCACGAATTCGCCATGACCCTGCTGAGCGACCCGCAGGCCGCGGCTGCCTACGCCGCCAACCCGCAGGGCCTGCTCGACGCTGCTGGCCTGGCCGACGTTTCGCCGGCCGATGTGCAGGACATCATGCCGCTGCTGGCCGACACGGCCCCGCTGGCCGCCGCCCCGAGCCTGCCGGTCTTCGGCAACGTGCTCTCGCACGCGGCCGGCGAGCGCGCCGACCTGCCGAACGTGACGGGCCTGGCCAGCGGCCTGCCGAACCTGAGCGGCGTGTTCGAGACCGTCAGCGACGTCGCGGACTCGACCGGCGTCAACACCCTCGCCCACGGCACGCTGGGCGCCGTCTCGAACGTCGTCGACCACGTGGCCGGTGCGGTCAACGGTGTCCCGGTCGCCGGCCCGGTCGTGGCCGCCGGTGCGATCGACCTGGAGAACACCGTGAGTGCGGTGGGCGAGCACCTCTTCGACGGCAAGCTCGTGGGCTCCGCGGTCGACGCCACCACCAACCACCTGGGCGACGCCCTCATGCCGCAGGCCGCCGTGGCCGCGATCGCGGGTGTCCCGGCGGTCGGCGGCCCGGTGTCGGGTCTCGTCGAGGACGTCCGCGTCACCGGCGCCGGCCTGCTCGGCCACGTCAACGAGGCCATCGGCTCCACCCCGGTGGGCGTCGCGCTGAACGGTGGCGA
Source organism: Amycolatopsis sp. NPDC001319 (assembly GCF_042896185.1). Classification (NCBI taxonomy): domain Bacteria; kingdom Bacillati; phylum Actinomycetota; class Actinomycetes; order Pseudonocardiales; family Pseudonocardiaceae; genus Amycolatopsis; species Amycolatopsis sp. NPDC001319. Next base: position 447,866 of record NZ_JBIAWY010000004.1, read on the forward strand.
CGAGCGCGCCGACTTCGGTGCCGCGGGCGACCTGTCGCACACGCTGGACCACGTCGTCCCGGCCGCGGCCGCCGTCCCGGCGCTGCCGGCCCTCCCCGCGGTTCCGGGTGTCCCGGCCGTCCCGGCTCTGCCGGCCGTGCCGAACGTCGCCGGCACCGTCGGCTCCGTGACCCACACCCTGTCGGCCGCCGCGCCGCAGGCCCCGGTCGCGGGCGACGCCGTGCACCACGTGCTCGACACCGTCGGCCAGGCCGACACCGCGGGCATCCAGCACACCCCGATCGCCGACGTCGCGGACGCGGCCCACACCGGCTCGCCGCTGGGTGGCGTCGAGACGCACGCGCAGGACCTGGTCCACGGCCTCGACCTGCACGTCGCGACCGACGCGCTCGGCCACCTGCCGCTGCTCGGTCACTGAGTTCTGCCGCTCAACCAAAAAACAGGCCCGGACCGCTTGGTCCGGGCCTGTTTTTTGTTCTCTAGGAAGAAATCGCGTGCGTCCGCCGGTAGTGGCGCGCCACCCGCGCCCGGTTGCCGCAGATGTTGCCCGTGCACCACTGCCGCCGCTTCGTCTCCGCGACGAACAGCATCGAGCACGTGGGGTTCGCGCAGCGGCGCAGTTTCTCCAGCTGCGCCGGGGAAGACAGCAGTTCGATGGCCTCGGTGGCGATCGCCGCCAGCGCCGCGTTGCCGCCGTGCTCGGTGTGCCAGCGCGTGGCCGCGGTCAGCGTGCCTTCGGCGTCTTCCGCCAGCCGCAGGCTGCGCGGCACGGCCGAGGCGAACGCGTTGAGGTCCTCGATCGAAACCGCCTGCGGCGCCCGCGTCTCCAGGTGCGACTCCAGCAGGTCGCGGATCGCCGCGCGCAGCCGCCGGGTCGCGGCCGCGGCGGGGACGCTCGCCTCGGGCAGCCGGGGCAGCTGCAGCCGCCACCAGGTCTCGTACCCGTCCGTCGGTTCGATCAGGTCGACGGCGGGGTCCACCGCCGTCATGAGGGTGTCGGCGAGGTCGAGGGCCACGAGCGGCTCGCCGCCCATGGGGAACCCGGCTGCCTGCACGTCCTCGAGGGTCGGTCCGGCGGTCATGGCTCCACGATATCCGGCAGAGCGCCGCGAGGTGGTCAGAGCGCGGTTAGTAACTCATACTGAGGTTACTAACACACTGGAGGAGCCATGCGGCCGTGGGCCAGGGTCGGTGCGGCGGTGCTCGCGGTCGGCTGGGGCGCGAACCAGTTCTCGCCGCTGCTCATCGTCTACCGCGACCAGGAGCACCTCTCGCCGACAGTCGTCACGGCGATCTTCGGCGCGTACGTGGTCGGGCTGATCCCGGCCCTGCTGCTGGGCGCGCGGTTCTCCGACCGGCTCGGCCGGCGCCGCGTGATGCGCCCGGTGCTGGTGCTTTCCGCGCTGGCTTCGGTGATCCTGCTGTTCGGCGCCGGGTCGACCTGGGTGCTGGCGCTCGGCCGGCTCGTCGCGGGAATCGCTTCGGGTGCCGCGTTCGGGCCGGGCAGCGCGTGGATCAAGGAGCTGTCCGCTGACGCCGGCCCGGGCGCGGGCGCGCGCCGGGCCGCGGTCTCGCTGTCGGTCGGGTTCGGGAGCGGGCCGCTGGTCGCCGGGGTCCTGGCGCAGTGGCTGCCGGCACCGGCCGTGGTGCCGTACCTGGTGCACATCGCGGTGACGGTGGTGGTCGGCGTGCTGGCGTGGCACGTCCCGGAAACCGTGCCGGCCGCGGCTTCCTCGGGGCAACGGCGGCGCGCGCTCAGGCACGCGTTGACCAGCCCGGAGTTCCTCCGCCGGATCGTGCCGAGCGCGCCGCTGGTGTTCGGCGTGGCGACGACGAGTTTCGCGGTCCTGCCGGCGCTGTTGCCCGCGCCGGTCGCGCCCGTGGCGAGCAGCGGGGTGATCGCGGGCCTGACGCTGGGCAGCGGCCTGCTCGTCCAGCCCGTGGCCCGTGCTCTGGAACGACGCGGCAGTCCGCTGGTGCTGACGTGCGGCCTCGGCCTGACCGTGGCGGGGTTCCTGCTCGCCGCGCTGTCGACTGAGCTCAGGCAGGCCCTGCTGACGCTCCCCGCCGCCGTGGTCCTGGGCGCGGCCTACGGGATGCTGCTGGTCGGCGGGCTCAGCCGCGCCGAAGCGCTGGCGGAGGCGGCCGATCTCGCCGGCGTGACGGCGGTGTTCTACTGCCTGGCCTACCTCGGGTTCGCGGCGCCGTACCTGTTCGCGGCGGTCGACGTCGTCATCCCGGCGCCCGTGGCCTTCGTGGTCGCGGCCGGGGTGAGCGTGGTGCTGGTGGTCGTCACCGCGCCCTTCCCCGTCCGCGCGGCGCGGTGATCACCGTGACCCAGCCTCGCGTCCGCGTGACCGCCCAGCTCAGGGAACTCCGCTTCGACGCCGGTTCCCGCGCCCTCGACCTCGTCGCCACCGTCGGCCGCCGCCCGACCGCGGTCATCGAGCGTCTCGGGGACACCGGCCGCCTCGACGCGTGGGCCGGCGGGGTCGGCCTGCCGCTGCTCCCGGGCGCGGCGACCGCCGCCGCGCTGGCCGACGCGCAACGCTTGCGGGAGGCCGTGTTCCGCATGGTCACGGACGTGATGGCCGACGCCCCGGTGGACCCCGCCGCGGCCGCGACGGTCGAGGGCTACGCCGTCCTCGCCACGGAACCACCGCGGTTGGACCTGGCCGCCGACGGTCGCCTGGCCTCCGGGCCCCGCCTCCGCACGTCCGCCGAGCTGCTCTCCACCGTTGCCCGCGACGCTCTCGACCTCGTCACCGACCCGGCCCGCCGGACCCACCTGCGCGCCTGCGACTCACCCGTGTGCCGCATGCTCTTCCTCGACCCGCCCGGCGGCCGCCCGCGCCGCTGGTGTTCCATGCGGCGTTGCGGCAACAGCAGCAAAGCGGCGGCCTTCCGCGACCGGGCAGCGTCTACTGTGGACTCTTAGGCCGTCACCCGGGGGTTGTGCGGGGAAGGCACCACGTCAGGCGCGTGGAGCGGCACTCTGGTGCGCGACACCACCCGCGTCGGGTGGAAGCGGACGCGGCGGCCGGTGGCGTCGTCCTCGCCTGCGGTGCCCGGGGTGACCCATTCCAGCGTGGCGGTGCCGGTGAGCTGGAGCGTGGTGCCGGTGGTGAAGTCGAGGAACAGCAGCGCCGCCTCGGGGTCCGTGGCGATGTTGCCGAGGCTGTTGAACAGGTTGTTGCCCGCGTAGTCCGGCCACCACAGGTCGTCGCCGTCGAGGCGGACGAAGCCGGGCTCGCCGCCCTTGTGGGACGAGTCGGCGCCGCGCGTCGGGTGGATCGTGCCGAGAAAAAACGTGTCCGCGCGGCGGATGAGGGCGCGGTGGGCGTCGGTCAGGGCGTCCGACCGTTCGACGGCGGCCGGCGCCGGCTCGGGGTCGATCTCCAGCCGGCGCTGCTGGATGTAGGACGGGCAGTTGCCGTAGGCCTGCTCGACGTCGAGGAGGAACTCGCCCTCGGCCGAGGCGACGACGGTGCCGTTCACCCGCAACCGGCGCCGGGTCGCGAACTCGACGGCGATCAGGCCGACCGGCTCGGCGGTGGGCAGCTCGTGCAGGGGATCGCCGGCGCCGGGGCGCGTGTGCACGACCAGCGTCGTGTCGAAACCCTCCAGGAACCCCGCCGGCCCGAGCAGGGGAGACGTCCACAGTGTCCCGTCGGCGTCGCGCGCCGTGACGGCGGCGAACTCGCGCTGCGCGAGGAAACCCTCGGCGCCGCGGCTCAGCAGCGCGGGCGCGAGCATGCCTTCGAGCCGGGCCGCTTCGAACTCGAGCCCGGCCTGCCGTTGCACGCTCAGCTCACCGCTGTGGAATCCGGCGACGATCGGCTGCGTGGTCATGGTGTGCCCTCTCATCCGGCTTGCTGGTCGTGGGTTCGGCGGTAGTGGCGGGCGACCCGCACGCGGTTGCCGCAGACGTTGCCCGCGCACCACTGGCGACGCCGGTTCGTGGCGAGGAACAGCATCGTGCAGTCGGGGTTCGCGCAGCGGCGCAGCCGGGCGAGGCGCGCGGGGTCGGCGAACAGCTCGATCGTCTCCCGGGCGATGGCCGCCAGCGCGACGTTGCCGCCGTGCTCGCCGTGCCAGCGCGTGTGCGCCTCCCAGGACTCGTGCGCTTCGAGCCGCGGGCTGGTCGGCACGGCCGCCGCGACCGCGTTGACCTCTTCGAGCGACGCCGGCGCGGGCCCGCGGCCGTCGAGGTGCGCTTCCAGCAGGTCGCGGATCGCGGACCGCAGCCGGCGGGTGGGCACGAGGTCCGGCGCCGCCGACCCGGGCAGCCTCGGCAGCTCCAGCTGCCACCACGTCGCGTAGCGCCCGGGCGAGGCGAGGAGGTCGCCGTCGCCTGGCTCCGTCTCGGCCGCGAGCGTGTCGGCGAGATCCAGCGCGACCAGCGGTTCTCCGCCCATGGGGAAGCCGGCCCGTTGCAGGTCCTCCAGGCTGACACTACTGCTCATGTGGCGAGTGTACGCATTAGTCATCACTGTACACAAGTTTTTGATCAGGTCTTGTGCTCTGCTGACTAACGGATATACAGTCTGCAAATCCGTTAGCGAGAAGGAAGGCGAAAGTCATGGGACTGGCATGGCAGCAGGGACCGCTTTCGACGAGGTCGGTCGGCAGGTTCCTCACCCCGGAACCGTTGCCCGAGCGGTTGCTCTTCGTGGAGCCGCTGCGCAGGCGGATGCGCGTCCGTTTCGGTGGCGAGTGGCTCGTCGACAGTGAAGACGTGTTGCTCCTGCACGAACCGGGCCACTACCCGGTGGCGTTCTTCCCGAAGGCCGCCGTCGCCGACGGCGTGCTGGAGTCGAGCGGCCGCGTCACGAAGCACCGCGAACTGGGCGACACCACGTGGTACACGGTCGTGGCCGGCGAAGGCCGTGCCGAGCGTGCGGCGTGGGAGTACACCGGGCTGCCGGAATACGCCGACGTGCTGAAGGACCGCGTCGCCTTCGCGTGGCGCGCGATGGAGGCCTTCTACGAGGAGGACGACCGGATCGTCGGCCACGCCGCGGACCTCTACCACCGCAACGACATCCGCAGCACGTCGCGTCACCTCGTGGTCCGCGACGGTGACCGCGTCATCGCCGACACCCACAACCCGGTGGTGCTGTACGAATCCGGCTTCGCGCCGCGCTGGTACGTGCCGCGCGAGGACATCGTGGACGGAGCGCTGACCCCGGTCGACGGGCAAACGTTCTGCCCGTACAAGGGCATCGCCAGCTACTACGACATCGGCTCGCACGCCGGCGCCGCCTGGTCGTACGAGCAGGCCTGGACCGAGGTCGAACGCGTGTCCGGTCTGGTGTCGTTCGAACCGGACAAGATCGAGGTCTACCTCGACGGCGTGCGGCAGTCGCTGGCGCCCGGCCAGACCGTGATCCCGCACGGCGTGGACCGCGGCCTCGACACCGACGAGATCGAGAAGCGCACCGCCTGAAACGGCGGGCCTTACCGAATCCGAACGAGCCGAGGGAACCGGGGGGAACCGTGTCACAGTGGTACGTCTTCGCGGCGCAGGAGGTGCTGGTATGACCGCAAAAGTGCTGTCGGTGAACGTAGGCACGCCGAAAAACGTGTCCTGGCAGGGCAAGACCGTCTACACGGGAGTGTGGAAGCAGCCGGTCGAGGGCCCGGCCATGGTGCGCCGCCTCAACATCGACGGTGACGGCCAGGGCGACAAGGGCGGCCACGGTGGCGAGCAGCGAGCCGTGTTCGTCTACCAGATCGGCTCGTACCGCCACTGGGAGCGGCACTTCGGCCGCGACGGCCTCGAGTACGGCTCGTTCGGCGAGAACTTCACCGTCGACGGCCTGCCCGACGACGAGGTGTGCATCGGCGACCGCTACCGCATCGGCGAGGCCGAGTTCGAGGTCACGCAGCCGCGGGTCACCTGCTACCGCGTCGGCATGCGGCTCGGCGAGCCGGAGCTGCCCGCGCTGCTCGTGGCCCACCACCGGCCCGGGTTCTACTTCCGCGTCATCCGCGAAGGCAACGTCGCGGCCGGCGACCCGATCGTGAAGACGCGCACCGGGCCGGGTGCGCTGAGCGTGGCCGACACCGACGCGTTGCTGTACCTGCCTGAAAAAGACGGGGAGAAGCTGCGCGTCGCCGCCGGGATCCCCGCGCTGAGCCCGGGGTGGCGGCAGTCGTTCGAGGAGCTGCTGGGCATCGGCACCACAGCGCCGGGCCCCGCGTGGGACGGCTTCCGGCCGCTGCGCGTCACGGCCGTGCGACCCGAGAGCACCTCGGTGACGTCGGTGTACTTCGAGGCCGACGACGGCAGCGCCTTGCCCGCCGCGCTGGCCGGGCAGTACCTGACGCTGCGGGTCCCGGGCGCCGCGACGCCGGCCCCGGTGCGCAGCTACTCGATCTCGTCGGCGCCGGGCTCCGCCGGCTACCGCATCAGCGTGAAGCGCGAGGGCGTGGCCAGCACGTTTCTGACCACGCAGCTGGCGGCCGGCACGGTGCTGGACGTCGCCGCGCCGCGGGGCGACTTCGTGCTCGGCGACGGGTCTTCGCCGGTGCTGCTCGTGTCCGCCGGGATCGGCGTGACGCCGGTGCTGGCGATGCTGCACCAGCTGGCCGCGCAGGACAGCACCCGCGAGGTGTGGTGGATCCACGGGGCGCGCGGTCCGGCGGAGCACCCGATGGCCGCGGAGGCCCGGTCGCTGCTCGCCGCGTTGCCCGGTGGCCGCGCGGAGATCTTTTACAGCGCCGCGACGGTGGAGGAACGCACCTCGGCCGGTGCCCACACCGGGCGGCTCACCAAGGACGCGCTGGTGGAGCTGGGCGTGCCCGCCGACGCGTCGGCGTATGTCTGCGGTCCGACGGCGTTCATGACGGACATGACCGCCGCGCTCACCGCCGCGGGTCTGGACCCGACCCGCATCCACAGCGAGCTGTTCGGCGCGCTGGACGCCATCAATCCCGGCCTCGTCGGCCAGACCACGCGGCCGCCGCACGCGCCGGAGGGGCCGCCCGGAACCGGGCCGACCGTCACGTTCGCGCGCAGCGGCATCTCGGCGCCGTTCCCCGGCGGCAGCCTGCTGGAGCTGGCCGAGGCGTGCGACGTGCCCGCGCGCTGGAGCTGCCGCAGCGGCGTCTGCCACACGTGCGTGACGCCGGTGCTTTCCGGGTCCGTCGACTACTCGCCTTCGCCGCTGGAGCCGCCGGCTCCGGGGCAGGCGCTGGTGTGCTGCGCCGCGCCGCACACCGATCTCGTCCTGGACATGTAACCCCTGTGCTCGAAAGGAACACCACGATGAACTGGGCTCTCGAGGTCGTCACGCTGGCCGTCGGCGACGTCGACAAATCGCTGAAGTTCTATGCCGACCAGGTCGGGTTCTCGCTTGACGTCGACTACCACCCGCAGGACGGCTACCGCGTCGTCCAGCTCACGCCGCCCGGCTCCGCCTGCTCCATCCAGCTCGGCACGGGCCTCACCGACGCCGCTCCCGGCTCGACGCGCACCACCTACCTCGTCGTCGCCGACCTCGAAGCCGCCCGCAGCGAGCTCTCCGGCCGTGGCGTCCCCGTCGGCGACTTCCGGCACAAGGCGAACCTCGCCGACTGGCAGGGTGACTGGGCCTCCGGCCTCGACGCCGACCGCCGCGACTACGCGAGCGCCTTCGACTTCGCGGACCCGGACGGGAACACGTGGGTGGTGCAGGAGGTCGGCTACCGCGCCTGACGGGTCCGGCGGGTGTGCGGAAACCGCCGCGGAGTGTTCGGGAATTCGCGAGGGGTGTGCGGAAACGGCCACCGGGTGTTCGGGAAGCTACGGTGCGGGTGAGGAGGTTCCCAGCCGGTGTCCGAATGTTGTCCACCTTCGCGCGTTTCACACCATCCCGTGGCCGCCGAGGTTCCGGCGGGGCCGGCGACCAACGCCGACGGTTTGCTCACCCTGCCCGGCGGCAGCTTCCGGATGGGGACCGACGACGCCGACGGGTTCCCCGACGACCGGGAAGGCCCGGTGCGCGAGGTCACGGTGGCGGCGTTCGCCATCGACGCCTACGCCGTGACCAACGCGCGCTTCGCGGAGTTCGTCGACGCCACCGGCCACCGGACCGAAGCCGAGGAGTTCGGCTGGACCTACGTGTTCGCGAAGTTCGTCCCCGGCACGTTGCGCAAGATCTCGCCGCGGCCGGAGCAGACGCCGTGGTGGTGCGGGGTCGCGGGCGCGTACTGGCGGGCGCCGGAAGGACCGCACAGCAGCGTCGAGGACCGGTGGGACCACCCCGTGGTCCACGTGTCCTGGAACGACGCCCTGGCCTACTGCGCGTGGGCCGGGCGCCGGCTCCCGACCGAGACCGAGTGGGAGTACGCGGCGCGCGGCGGGCTGGACCAGGCACGGTTCCCGTGGGGCGACGAGCTCACCCCCGGCGGCGAGCACCGGTGCAACATCTGGCAAGGCCGCTTCCCCGTGCACAACACCGAAGAGGACGGCCACGTCGGCACCGCGCCCGTGGATGCCTTTCAGCCCAACGGGTTCGGGCTGTACAACGTCTCCGGCAACGTCTGGGAGTGGTGCGCCGACCGGTTCGACCCCGGGAACCGCTCCCTGCGCGGTGGGTCCTACCTGTGCCACGAGTCCTACTGCAACCGCTACCGCGTCGCCGCCCGCATGGGCAACACGCCCGATTCTTCCAGCGGCAACACGGGTTTCCGCACCGCCGCCGACGTCTGACTCAGGACTCCAAGTACGCCAGGACGTCGGCGGGTTCGGCGGCGAAGTGGACGAGGTCGTCGAGCGGGAGCGGCAGGAACCCGTCGTCCTCCATGCGGCGCAGCTGCAGGATCAGGCCGTCGTAGAAGCCGTCGGTGTTGAGCAGCACGATCGGCTTGTGGTGCAGCCCGTGCTTCTTGAGTTCGAGGACCTCGGTGACCTCGTCGAGCGTGCCGAGGCCGCCGGCCAGCACGACCACGGCTTCGGAACGCGAGAGCAGCAGTGCCTTGCGTTCGGCGAGGTCCGCGGTGATCACCATTTCGTCGGCGTCTTTGCGGGCGGCGCCGCGCAGCAGCTCGACCGAGATGCCGACGAGGCGCCCGCCTGAAGCCCGCACGCCGTCGGCGACGACCTTCATCAGACCGCTGTCGGACCCGCCCCACACCAGCGTGTGGCCGCTTTTGCCGACGAGCCCGGCGAACTCGCGCGCGGGCTCGGTGTAGCGCTCGTCGAGGTCGGCGGCGGAGAGGAAGACGCAGATGTTCATGGCCGGACTATAAAGTCAGCCCACGCGGTAGCGCGCGACCGCTTCCGGATCCCACTCCAGGCCGTTGCCGGGCCGGTCGGGCGGCGTCGCGTGGCCGTCGGTGATCCGCAGCGGTTCACGCAGGACCGGGGCGGCCCAGTCGACGTACTCCAGCCGGTGCGCGGTCGGCGTCGCGGCCAGCAGGTGGGCGCTGACCTCGGGGAACAGGTGTGACGACAGGGGAATGCCGCGGGTGTCGGCGAGGGCCGCGGCGTCGCGCCAGCCGGTGACGCCGCCGATGCGGTCGAGGTCGGGCATGACCAGGTCGCTCGCGTCGTGCTCCAGCGCGACGGCCATCGCGCGCGGGCCGGCGAAGTTCTCGCCGATCTGCACGGGCGTGCGCAGGGTGGCGGTGAGCCGGGCGTTGGCCGCGTAGTCGTCGTGGCGCACCGGTTCTTCGATCCACGACAGGCCTTCGTCGTCCAGCGCGCCGCAGCGGGCGAGGGCGTCGGGCAGGTCGAGGGCCTGGTTGTAGTCGGCCATGACCTCGACGTCGGGGCCGACCGCCGCGCGGATCGCGCGCACGGCGGCCAGATCGTCGGCGGGCGCGCGGCCGAGCCGCATCTTGATCGCGCGGAAGCCTTCGGCCACGAGTTCCTGGGCTTCGTCGGCCGCGGCCGAGGGTTCGATCAGTCCGAGGCCGTTGCTGTTGTACGCGGGGATCGGGCTCAGCGGTGCGCCGAGCAGCCGCGCCAAGGGCAGGCCGGCGGCAATCGCGAGCGCGTCCCAGCATGCGGTGTCCACGAGCGACACCACCGCGGCGACGAGCCCGCGCACGCCGAGCAGCTTGAACCTCGCCTCGAGTTTCGACCGCGCGGCCGCCGGGTCGGCCGGGGTGCCGGCCAAGGCCTCGTGCACGTCGCGGGCCAGCGCGGCCGCGGCGTGCCCGGCGGCTTCGAGGTAGCAGAACGAATACGCCCGCCCGGTCACGCCTTCCTCGGTGTGCAGGTCGAGCAGCAGCAGTGGCGCCGCCGTGACGCGCGCGGCGCTGGTGCCGAGTGGCCGGCGCATCGGCACCAGCACGAGCGTGGCGTCGACCGAGCGGATCGTGAGGCTCATCAGCGGTGGCCTTCGCTGTGCACGGCGAGGATGTCGGTAATGGCGCGGTTGCACGGCGTCGGCACGCCCAGCGCCTTGCCGCGCTCGACGACGTCGCCGCTGAGCCACGTGACCTCGAGCCGGTTGCCGCGTTCGAGGTCGTGGTGCATCGAGGACGTCATGCCTTCGGGGACGCCGTCGGTGAAGGCGAGCCGGTCGTCGGCGTAGTCGGCGGGCAGCGCCACGCCCTGGGCGCGGGCGACCTCGACGACCTCGGCCATCACGTCGTGCAGGAACGCTCGCGAACGCGGGTTGGCGCGGACCGGGCCGATCGTGGTGCGCGCGGTGCTCGTGGTGCCGGAAAGGCCGACCAGGAACACGAACTTCTCCCAGATGGTCTGTTCGATCTCGGTGCTGATCTCCACGTCGATGTTGCTTTCCGCACACGCGTCGTGGAATTTCTGCACCCGTGCGGAGCTGGTGCCGTCGTACTCGCCGAACACCAGCTTCTGCAGCGTGCCCGTGTGCCGGATGACGCCCGGCTCGGCGATCGTCGCCGCGATGTAGCAGACGCCGCCGATCACGTGCTCGGGCCCGAGGACGCGGCGCAGGATGTCGTCCTTGACCACGCCGTTCTGGAACGACACCACGGCCGTCTGGTCGGTGAGCAGCGGCTTGATCAGCTCCGCGGACGTCTCGGTGTCCCACAGCTTCACGCCGAACAACACGAGGTCGGCGGGCGCGAGCCGCGTCGGGTCGTCCGTCACGTCGATCTTCGGCAGGTGCAGGTCGCCGAGCGGGCTTTCGACCCTCAACCCGTTGGCGCGCAACGCTTCCAGGTGCTTGCCGCGCGCGATGAAGCTCACGTCGTGGCCGCCGTGGGCCAGCCGGGCCCCGAAGTAGCCGCCCACCCCGCCGGTGCCCATCACCACGACCCGCATGTGATCCCCTTAGTTGATCGCTCGTCCAAGTTACGTGCCTTGGATTTCTACCACGCTGGATCGGCGGTGTCGATATTCTTGAACGCTTACTCTACTATCGCGGCGTGGGACGCACACGCACCTTCGACGTCGACGAAGCCCTCGGCGTCGCCCTGGACACCTTCTGGCAGCGCGGCTACGACGCCACGTCGATCCAGGCGCTGTGCCAGGCCATGGACATCCAGCCCGGCAGCGTCTACGCCGCGTTCGGAAACAAACACGACCTGTTCGTCGCCGCACTCCGCTCCTACGCGGCCACCGTGTCCGCCGAGGCCGTCGAGCGGCTCAACGTCGCCCCCAGCGGGATGCAGGGCCTGCGCGACTACTTCGCCCACCTCGTCGACGCCATGGTCGACGGCCGCCGCCGCTGGGGCTGCCTCGTCACCAACTCGCTCGTCGAGCTCACCGACCGCGACCCCGCGCTGGCCGCGATGTTCGAACAGCACCTCGCCAACCTCCGCACCAGCTTCGCCGGCGCCCTCACCCGCGCCCGCACCGCCGGCGAACTCCGCCCGGGCGCCGGCCCCGAGTCCGCGCCCCTGCTCGTAGCCGTCGTGCAGGGCATGAACGTCCTCGCCAAGACCCGCCCGGGCCGCGCCACCCTGCAGTCCATCGCGGACAACGCACTCGCCGGCCTGGCCGCACCGTCCACTGAGGATTGACGAGCGCTTTCACCACGGCGGGATCATGATCAACCTGGGCGGCGTCGCCGGCTCGCTGCTGATGACGGTCGTCGCGTTGCGGTTCAGCAGCCGCGTTCTCGCGGTGGTGACGCTCGCCGGCGCCGCGGTGGTGTTCCTGGCGATGGCGGTCGTGCTCGGCAATCTCACGGCGACGCTGGTGGTTGCGGTGCTGATGGGCACGCTGCTGTACGCACTCGGCGCGTCCTCTACGCGCTCGGCCCGGCCCTCTACCCGGCCGGTGTCCGCTCGACGGCGCTGGGCTGGGCGGTCGGCGTCGGGCGCATCGGCGCCATCGTGACGCCGCGGGTCGCGGGCGTCCTGGTCGATGCGGGGTGGTCGGGGTCGGCCTGTTCGAGCTGTTCGCGATCCCGCTGGTGCTCGCCGCGCTGGGCCTGGTGGCGCTGCGCTTCGTGAAGCCGTCGGCAGCCGCCGTTCCGGCCGCGGCGGAGGCGCCGACCTCGGCGTGAACCGCGTGGGGTGGGCGCCGCGGCGGCCACCCCGTGACGGTGCCCACTCGAACGGGGCAAACCTGTCACATCCGGCATCGCTGTCTTGTCTCCCTAGTGCAGGGCAAGAGAGCGAGGAGCGAGATGCGCAGGATCCTGGTGGTCGGCGGCGGGTACGCGGGTTTTTACGCGGCCTGGGGACTCGAGAAGCGGTTGCGGCCTTCGGAGGCGGAGCTCACTGTCGTGGACCCGCGTCCGTACATGACCTACCAGCCGTTCCTGCCCGAGGTCACGGCCGGGTCGATCGAGGCGCGCCACGCGGCGGTGTCGCTGCGGCGCCACCTCAAGCGCACGCGGATCGTGGCCGGCGCGGTGACGGAGATCGACCACGCGAACCGCCGCGTGGTCGTGCGGCCGGCCGAGGGGCCGGAGTTCGAGCTCGAGTACGACGAGATCGTGGTGACGGCCGGCGCCGTCACGCGCAAGTTCCCGATCCCCGGCGTCACCGAGGAGGCGATCGGGATGAAGCACGTGGAGGAGGCGGTCGCGATCCGCGACCGGCTGCTGACGTCCTTCGACCGCGCGTCGGCGCTCGAGCCGGGGCCGGCGCGGCGGAAGCTGCTCACGGTGACGTTCGTCGGCGGTGGCTTCTCGGGCGTCGAGGGCTTCGCGGAGCTGCTGTCGCTGGCGACGGCGCTGCTGAAGTCGTACCCGGAGATCAGCCGCGACGAGCTGAGCTTCCACCTCGTGGAGGCGCAGGGCCGGATCCTGCCCGAGGTCACCGACAAGCCGGGGCAGTGGGTGGTCCGCTCGCTCGAACAGCGCGGCGCCCACGTGCACCTGAACACGCAGCTGCGCTCGGCCGTCGACGGGCACGTGGTGCTCTCGACCGGCGAGGAGTTCGATTCCGCACTCATCGTGTGGACGGCGGGCAACGCCGCCAACCCCGTGGTGCACAACCACACCGACCTGCCGATCGACGAGCGCGGCCTGCTGGTCGTACGTGCCGACCTGCGGGTGGGCACCGAGACGGACCCGGTGCCGGGCGCGTGGGGCGCGGGCGACGACGCCGCCGTGCCGGACCTCGCGTCGCCTGTTCCGGGGGCGCGGACGGTGCCGAACGCACAACACGCCGTCCGCCAGGGCAAGCTGCTTGCTCGAAACCTCACAGCGCATGTTCGTGGTCGCACACCGAAGCAGTACCTCCACCACGGGCTGGGCTCCGTCGCGACGCTCGGCATCGGCAAGGGCATCTTCCAGTACCGCCGGATCGTGATCACGGGCCTGCTCGCGTGGCTGATGCACCGCGGGTACCACGTGCTGGCCGTGCCGAGCTGGGAACGCAAGGTGCGCGTGCTCGCGATCTGGCTCACGGCGGCGTTCTTCGGCCGCGACATCGTGTCGCTCGCGTCGGTCGAGCACCCGCGCGACGCCTTTGTCTCCGGAGGTGACCCGATCAGGTGACGGGTTTCCGCGCGGATGCTGTCACAGATCCGCGGTCCGCCTTGTCCTGGCTGGTGCGACGTCCCCGGGCCCTCCGGGGACACCCAGCGAAAGGCGCATCATGAGGATTGTCGTCATCGGCGGTACCGGCCTGATCGGCTCGCGGGTCGTGAGCCTGCTGAAGGAGCACGGCCACGAGGCGGTACCGGCGTCGCCCAACTCCGGGGTCAACACCGTGACCGGCGAAGGCGTCAAGGAAGTGCTGCAGGGCGCCGACGTGGTGGTGGACGTGTCGAACTCGCCGTCGTTCGCCGACGACGACGTGATGGCGTTCTTCCGCGCCGCCACCACGAACCTGACCGGCGCCGCCAAGGACGCGGGCGTCGGCCACTACGTCGCGCTGTCGGTGATCGGCAGCGACCGCCTGCCCGAGTCGGGCTACCTGCGCGCGAAGGTCGCCCAGGAGGAGCTGATCAAGGACTCCGGCCTGCCCTACTCCATCGTGCGGGCCACGCAGTTCTTCGAGTTCGTCGGCGCGATCGCCGACGGCGGCACCGAGGGCAACGTCGTCAAGCTCCCCGACGCGGGCATCCAGCCGATCGCGGCGTCCGAAGTTTCCGGCGCCGTCGCGAAGGTCGCCGCCGGGACGCCGCTCAACGGCATGACCGAGATCGGCGGTCCCGAGGTCTTCACGATGGAGAGCTGGGTGCGCGAGGCCCTGGCCTTCCGCAACGACCCGCGTGAGGTCACCGTCGACCCCGAGGCCCGCTACTTCGGCGAGAAGCCGGGCCCGAAGGGCCTCCTGCCCGACGAGGGGGCCCAGCTCGGGCAGATCAAGTTCGCGGACTGGCTCCCGGCCAACCCGCCCAGGAAGTGATTCCTCGCGCGGGTGGTCCCGTTCCGGTGCCACCCGCGCATCCCGTCAGGAGGTAACCCGATGACAGAACAGCAGGTCGCGACGTCGGTACTGGTGATCGGCACGGGCGGATCCGGGTTGCGCGCCGCGATCGAGCTGGCCGAGCGGGGTGTGGACGTGCTCGTGGTCGGCAAGCGGGCCAAAGGCGACGCCCACACCACGCTGGCCGCCGGCGGCATCAACGCCGCACTGTCCACGATGGACCCCGAGGACAGCTGGCAGCAGCACGCCGCCGACACGATCAAGGAGAGCTACCTCCTGGCGCACCCCGACACGGTGCGGGTCGTCACGCAGAACGCCGCGCGTGGCATCGAGGACCTCGAACGCTGGGGCATGCCGTTCGCCCGCGAGGCCGACGGCCGCATCTCCCAACGGTTCTTCGGTGCGCACACCTACCGGCGCACCGCGTTCGCGGGTGACTACACCGGGCTGGAGATCCAGCGCACGCTCGTGAACCGCGCGGCGCAGCTCGACGTGCGGATGCTCGAGAACGTCTACATCACGCGGATCCTGGTGCAGGACAACGTGGTCTTCGGCGCGTACGGTTTCGACCTCGACGACGGCACCCGGTACGTGATCCACGCCGACGCGGTGATCCTGGCCGCCGGTGGGCACACGCGCATCTGGCGCCGCACGTCTTCGCGGCGCGACGAGAACACCGGCGACTCGTTCCGCCTCGCCGTGCTGGCCGGCGGCCGCATCCGCGACCCCGAGCTCGTGCAGTTCCACCCGTCCGGGTTGCTGGAGCCGGAAAACGCGGCGGGCACGCTCGTGTCCGAAGCCGCCCGCGGTGAGGGCGGCCAGCTGCGCAACGCGTTGGGCGAGCGGTTCATGGCGCGCTACGACCCCGAGCGGATGGAACTGTCCACTCGTGACCGCGTGGCGCTGGCCGCGTACACCGAGATCAAGGCGGGCCGCGGCACGCCGAACGGTGGCGTGTGGCTCGACGTGTCGCACCTGCCGCGCGAGACGATCATGCAGCGACTGCCACGCGTGTACCAGACGTTGCTGGAACTGCAGATGCTGGACATCACGAAGAGCCCGATCGAAATCGCGCCCACCGCGCACTATTCGATGGGTGGCGTCTGGGTGCGCTCGGCCGACCACGGCACGGGTGTCGAAGGCCTGTACGCGATCGGCGAGGCCGCGAGCGGTCTGCACGGCGCCAACCGACTCGGCGGCAACTCGCTGATCGAGCTGCTGGTGTACGGCCGGATCGTCGGCGAGGCCGCGGCGGAGTACTCGGCTGCTCTTTCCGCGCAACGACGTTCCGCCGGCGCGCTGGCGGAGGCTCGCGGTGAGGTCGACGAGCTGCTGGCGGCCGACGGCCCGGAGAACGTCCGGGCCCTGCAGCGTTCCCTGCGCAACACGATGACCGAGCACGCGGGTGTCGTGCGCGACGAGGAGGGTCTGCTCGCGGGACTGTCCGAACTGGACGCGCTCGAGGGGCGGATGAAGAACGTCGGGGTCCACCCGGACCTGGCCGGGTTCCAGGATCTCGCGCACGCGTTCGACCTGAAGTCCTCGGCGCTGGCCTGCCGGGCGACACTCGAGGCGGCGGTGGAGCGGCGCGAGACTCGGGGTTGCCACAACCGTTCTGACTACCCGGAGCTGGACGAGTCGATGCGGGTGAACCTCGTGTGGTCCGGGCCCGGGCGGATCGAGCGGGAAGCGTTGCCGCCGGTGCCTCCGGAGATCGCCGCGTTGACGCGGGAGGTTTCCTCGGAAGGGAAGCTGGTCGAGTGAACCGAGGGGCTCTCCCTGACCGGGAGAGCCCCTTCTTCATCGGGGTCGCACGACGTTGGTGAACAGGATCGCCACGTCGGTCTCGGCTTCGAGGCGGTGCCTTCGCTCGGGGAGCACGAGGAAGTCGCCGGGTGCCGCGCTTCGGCTTTCGGCGCCGGTGACCAGGCGGAGGTGGCCGAGCAGAACAAGCACGGTGGTCTCGCCGCCGGGGTGTTCGTGTTCGTGCAGGTGTTCGCCGGCGCGCAACGCCATCACGGTCTGGCGCAGGGCGTGCTCGTGTCCACCGTGGACGGTCACGGCGCTGCGCCCGGAGGACGCCTGCGCCGCGAGTCCGGCGTGGGTCTCGGCGAGGGTGATCAGGTTCATGGTGCTCCTTGCCGAGGGGGCCGGCTTTCGGGCCGGCCCCCGTTCCGGGTCACGGGCGGGGCGCTCGCAGGTGCTTGCGCTGCTCCAGTTCCTCGTCGCTCACCGGGATGAGCATCGGCTGTCCCGGTGCGCAGAACATCGTGACGACGAACTGGGACTCGGCGTCGTCGAGGTTGTTGCCGTCCTGGTAGTGGATCACGTCGAAACCGGGCTCCCAGAACGCTTCCCCGGCCTTCACGACGCGCTCCGGGTCGCCTTCGAGCTCGAAGACGATCTCGCCCTTGAGTACGTACCCGAACGCCGGACCCGAGTGCCGGTGCGGTGGCGCCCCGTCGCTGCCCGGCGGCAGCGTGACCAGGATGGTCATCGGCACGGCCCCTTCGGGCGCCGCCGGTGCTCCCTCCGCGGTCGCCACCAGCTCGATCTTCGGCGGCGGCGCGCTCGACTTGGGGTTCGGCAGGTGGTGCGAATGTTCCACGCTCATGAGCTTCCTTCACGGACCTGGTGTCGGTTGTCCTTCCGTGAGCTGAGACAAGACGCGGGCGCGATCTGTGACAGCGCCACCGCTCCTTGTGGTTTTCCGGCCGGGAATGGTGCGATGGGGACCATCTGCCGTGCGGGAACGAACACCCGGCGGTGATCGGCGAACATTCCGCTGGTGTCCGGCAGAGCCGGACGCTCGCCAGCCGAAACGCGGGCACCCGACCTATCGTGGCCGGATGGATGAAACGCGTGGTGGCGTGGCGTCGGTGGTGAAGGCCTGCAAGGTGCTGCGCGCCTTCTCGCCCACGGTGGGTGTCCTGTCGGTCCGGCAGGTCTCGGCCCGCGCGGACATCCCGCGCAGCACCGCCCACGAGCTGTGCCGCACCCTCGTCGCCGAGGGGATGCTGGAGGATTCGGGCAACGGTTACCAGCTCGGCCCGCTGCTGCTGGAGCTCGCCGGCCAGATCATCGAACGCACCGGCCTCGTCCGCGCGACCGAGGGCATCCTCGACCGCCTGGTCCGCGCGCCCGAACAGGAGGCGCACCTGGGCCAGCTCACGCAGGGCTGGGTCGTCTACCTCGACCGCAACGCCAGTACCTGCAAGGTCCCGATGCACAACCGCGTCGGCCAGCGCGCGCCCGCGCACCTCACCGGGTGCGGCAAGGCGGCGCTGTCGTGGCTGCCGTTCGACAAGGTCGTGGCCCACGTCGAGAAGTGCTGCGCGGAGAGCTCGACGCCGCCGCCCGACCTCGACGAGCTCGAAGCCGAGCTCATCCGCGCCCGCCGGGACGGGTTCCTGGTGTCGAAGTCGTTCCAGAAGGACCGGATGTCCGTGGCCGCGGCGATCTTCGACGCGTCGGGCCACTCGGTCGGCGGCGTCTCGCTGGCCGGGCCCGCGACGATGTTCACCACGGCGGTCGTGGCGTCGGCCCGCTCGTCGGTGACCAACGCGGCCGGCCTGATCAGCGCGCGGCTCATCAACGAGTCGGCCCGCTGGGCGAGTACGTCGCGCTGACCGCAATCGTCTGCAGGATAATCGGCGACACCCGCGCCCGATTGCGGCAAGACCGGCGCGAGAATCGCACCTGAAATCGGCGGGCCGCGCGGCTCCTCTGCGTATACTGCCGTCGTGCGAAGAGCGACCTTGAAGGACGTGGCCGCGCGCGCCGGGGTCCACGTCGCGACCGCGTCGAGGGCCCTCAACGAGACCAGCCGCCACCTGGTGAACAGCGCGACGCTCGACCGTGTGCTCCGGGCCGCCACCGAACTCGGCTACTCCGGCAACCTCAGCGCCCGCACGCTCCGCACCGCCCGGTCGATGGCGATCGGCATCCTGCTGCCGGACCTGACCAACCCGATCTTCCCGCCGATCGTGCGCGGCGCCGAGGACATCCTGCGCGAACGCGGCTACAGCACGTGGATCGCCAACACCGACGACGATCCGAAGATCACGGCCGCGTCGATCGACGCGTTCCTCTCCCGCGGCGTCGACGGGTTCATCTCGGCGGGGTCGCGCCTGCACGACGACACGGCCGAGCAGATGGCCGGCCAGGGGCACCCGCTCGTGCTGGTCAACCGCACCGTCGACCGCCGCGACATCCCGTCGGTCACGGCCGACGACGACCACGGCGTCCGCCTCGCGCTCAGCCATTTCGTGGAGCTGGGCCACCGCAAGATCATCCACCTGGCGGGCCCGCAGGACCTGTCGACCGGTGTGCACCGCAAGCGCGCGTTCGTGCAGGGCCTCGCCGACCACGGCCTCGACCGCGAACCCGAACGCGTGGCGCAGTGCGACGCGTGGTCGCAACGCGAGGGGCACCGTGTCCTCAGTGGACTCCTGCGCGACGAGAAGATCGAGTTCACCGCGATCGTCGCCGGAAACGACCTGATCGCCCTCGGCTGTTACGACGCGTTGCGCGAACACGGGATGACCTGCCCGCACGACGTGAGCATCATCGGGTTCAACGACACCCCGTTCATGGACCACGTTTCCCCGCCGATGACCACGATCCGCATTCCGCAGTACGACTTGGGCCGCGAAGCCGCCAAACTTCTCGTCGACAACCTGGAAAACCCCGACCAGGGGCCACGGTCGATCGTGCTGCCGGTGGAACTGGTCAACCGGCGTTCCACGGCGCCTTTGCGCACGAACTGACTTTCTCATTGTGAACGATTGCAGCCGAGCATTCGGCGGCTCTCGGCTTGGCGCCCTGTCTAGGCTTCTCCCGAGAAGCACGACCGAAGCCCGAAGGAGTCTCCGATGGACCTGCTGTTGCGCGGCAAGACGGCGCTCGTCACCGGTGCGAGCCGCGGGATCGGGCTGGCGGTGACGCGGGCGCTGGTCGAGGAGGGCGTTCAGGTTGTCGCGGCGGCGCGCAACGTCGACGGGGATCTCAAGGACCTGCCCGTCGAGACCGTGGCGGTCGACCTCGGCACCCCGGACGGCGCGGCGCGGGTGGTCGAGGAGGCCGTGGCGCGGGTGGGCGGGATCGACATCCTGGTCAACAACGTCGGCGCCGTGCGGCCCCGGCCCGACGGCTTCGCGTCCGTGACGGACGAAGACTGGCTGGCGACACTGAACCTCGACTTCATGTCGGCCGTGCGCACCACGCGGGCGGCGCTGCCGTCGCTGCTGGAGCGGACCGGCGCGATCGTCACGGTGTGCTCGGTCAACGCGACCCTGCCCGACCCGCTGGTGATCGACTACAGCGCGGCGAAGGCGGCGTGCCTCAGCTTTTTCAAGTCCCTGTCGAAGGAAGTCGGCGCGCGCGGCGTCCGCGTGAACACGGTCAGTCCCGGCCCGGTCGCCACGGACCTGTGGCTGGGCAAGGGCGGCGTCGCCGAGACGGTCGGGGGCGCGGTGGGTGCGGAGCCCGGCAACGTCGCGGCGAAGGCGGCGGCCGACTCCGTGACCGGGCGGTTCACGCGGCCCGAGGAGGTCGCGGACCTGGTGACCTTCTTGGCCAGCGGTCGCGTCGGCAACCTCACGGGCGCCGACATCATCCTCGACGGTGGCCTGACGCAGACGATCTAGACCCCGCCTGACCTGGCGTAACATCCCGTTGATGACACCCGAGGAGCAGCTGCGCGAAGCCGACCCGGTCCTCGGCCGGGCCATGGACGAGATCGTCGGGCCGCCGCCCCGGCTGCCGCCCGACCCCGCGCTGGCCGGCGACCCGGACATCCCGAAGGACAACTACGGCGTGCTGGTGCGCGCGATCGTCAGCCAGAACATCTCGATCCACTCGTCGCGCGCCATCTTCCGCAAGCTGAAGGACCGCTTCGGCGGCCGGCTGCCGACGCCGGAGGAGCTGCTGGCCGACGACCCCGAGGAGCTGCGCCCGGCCGCCGGGCTGTCCCGCGCGAAAACGGTGTCGCTGCGCTCGCTCGCCGACTGCATCCTGTCGGGCCGCCTCGACCTCGACGCGCTGAACGAGCTGCCCGACGACGAGGTCGTCGCGCAGCTCGACCTGGTGAAGGGCATCGGCGTGTGGACCGCGCAGATGTTCCTGATGTTCCACCTGCACCGCCCCGACGTGCTGCCGACCGGGGACCTCGAGCTGCGCCG
The DNA here is from genome assembly GCF_042896185.1 of Amycolatopsis sp. NPDC001319. Lineage (NCBI taxonomy): Bacteria > Bacillati > Actinomycetota > Actinomycetes > Pseudonocardiales > Pseudonocardiaceae > Amycolatopsis > Amycolatopsis sp. NPDC001319. Next base: position 468,799 of record NZ_JBIAWY010000004.1, read on the forward strand.
CAGCGTCGAGCGGGCCTACGGGCTGGCCACCCGGCCGACGCCGGCGGAGCTCACGCGCCTGGCCGAGCCGTGGCGGCCGTACCGCACGCTGGCGTGCCTGTACCTGTGGCAACTGGCCGAGCAGGCGCCGCGGTTGTGATTAAGCTGGTGCCACAGGACTTTTCGCGCAAAGGAGAAACACGTGGAGGGTGTCGACCCCGCGGTGGCGCCGAGCGGCAACGGCTGCGCCGAGTGTGATGCGGCCAGCCCACAGGGCTGGTGGTTCCACCTGCGCCGCTGCGCGCAGTGCGGCCACATCGGCTGCTGCGACTCGTCGCCCGGCCAGCACGCCAGTGCGCACGCCGCCTCGTCCGGCCACCGGATCGTCCGCAGCTTCGAACCGGGCGAGGAGTGGTTCTGGGACTACGCCGAGGAAGTGATGTACGAACGCGGCCCCGAGCTCGCCGCCCCGACGCACCACCCGCTCACCCAGTCCGCTCCTGGTCCGGCCGACCGGCTGCCGGCGGACTGGGCCAACCGGCTTCACTGACCCGGCTCCGGGCGCCCGGCCGTGGTGACGACCGGGCCGTCCGGGCCGGCACAGTACCTTCGACACCATGACCAGCTCACGTCCGAATCCCACCGACGTCGCGGGTGCGTTGTTCGATTTCGCACTTCGGCCCTCACAGGTGCAGGCGGCCGACGCGGTCGCGGCGGGCCAGGACACGTTGGCCGTGCTGCCCACCGGTAGCGGGAAAAGCGCCATCTACCAGGTCGCGGGCCTCGCCCGGGGTGGGCTGACCGTGGTCATTTCGCCGCTCATCGCGTTGCAGCGCGATCAGCTCCGGTCCATCGCGAGTCGCCCTTACGGCGACCGCATCATCAACGCCGAGCTCCTCAATTCCAGCCAGAAGGTCCACGAGCGCCGCGAGACGCTGGCGCGGCTGGAGAAGGGCGAGCTGGACTTCGTCTTCCTGGGCCCCGAGCAGCTCACGAACGCCGAGACGCGTGCGGCGATCACCAATGTCACGTTGTTCGTGGTGGACGAAGCACATCTGGTGAGCGAATGGGGACAGGAGTTCCGCCTCGAGTACCTGCGGCTGACCGACGCGGTCGCCGAGTTCGGCCGGCCGCCGATCCTCGCGCTCACGGCCACGGCGTCGCCGCCCGTGCAGGCGGACATCACGCGCCGGCTGGGGATGCGCGACCCTCAGGTGGTGGTCGCCGACTTCGACCGGCCCAACATCTCGCTCTCGATGCGCCCGACGCAGCCCAGCAAACCGGAGGCCCGGGCCGTCGACGACCGGTGCGTCGACGTCCTCATCCAGCACGACACCCCGGCCCTCGTCTACGCGCTCACCCACGCCCGCTGCGAGTCCCTGGCCGATCGCCTGCGCCTCGACGCCTTCCGCTCGGCGCCGTACCACGGCGGCATGACGGCGGCCGCCCGCGCGCAGGTGCAGGACGACTTCTTCGCCGGGAAGCTGGACGTCGTCGTGGCCACGAGCGCGTTCGGGATGGGGATCGACAAGCCCGACATCCGCACGGTCGTGCACGCCGGGGTGCCCGCGAGCATCGACGACTACTACCAGGAGATCGGCCGCGCCGGCCGTGACGGGGAACCCGCGGTGGCCGTCCTCGTGCACGACCCGCGGACCATCCGCATCCCGCGCCTGCTCGCCGCCCGCACGCACCTGGGCGAGGAGACCGTGCACCTGGTCGTCGACGCGGTCGAGAACTCGCCTCGGCAAGCGGCGCTCACCGACCTGACCGCCAGCGCCGGGGTGCCCGCCCACGCCGTCGAGCGGGTGGTCAACGAGCTGGCGGAGCTGGGGTTCGTGGGCGTCACGGGGTCGGGCCACCACCGCATGGTGGAATGCGAACACGAACTCACACCACCGGCCCAGCTCGCCGACCAGCTCGTGGACCTCGACCGGCGCCGGCAGGCCGTGCTCGCCAGCCGGATCGAGGCCGCGCGCTCGTACGCCGAAAGCACGCGGTGCCGCCGTGCGGAACTCCTCGCATACTTCGGTGAGAACTACACACCCCCGTGTGAGAACTGCGACAACGACCGTGCGGCGCACACCACCGAACACCAGCGCGCCGACGTCTCCGGCGGTGCTCCCGTGCACCACCGCCTGTGGGGAGACGGACAACTGTTGTCCCAGGACGAACACGAGTTGCTCGTTTACTTTCCCAGCGTGGGCTACAAGCACCTCACCGCGTCGACGATCTCGTCCGGCATCCTCCAGCCGCGCTGAACAACCGCGCGCGGGCTCGCCTGGTAACTTCCCGACTCGGGCGCGAGACTGGGTGCGCCCGGAGAGAGGAGCCGTCCGTGGACGACGACATCGAGGACAACGCCGACACCGGCGTGCTCGACCCTGAAGACACCCTCGAGGACGGCGATCCGTACGACGAGGGCTACTCGCCGCCGGAGAAGCCGTACGAGGTCGACGAGTTCGGCACCACGCCCGAGGAGGAGCGCGAGGGCGAAAGCTGGGAGGGCCGCCTGGCCCGCGAGGTGCCCGACGTGCAGCCCGAGGAGGGCGACGACCTCGGCGACAGCGAGGACACCGACGGCGAACTCATCGACGACGAACTCGGCGACTTCCGCGCCGGCCGCCTGGTCGCCGCCGACGAGGGCACCGGCGAAGACTCCGACGCCGAGCTCTACGCCTCCGACGTCGGCCTCGACGGCGGCGCCGCCTCGGCGGAAGAAGCCGCCGTCCACGTGGTCGACGACCCCGAGGACTACTGAGCACCACCGAGCATCACCGAACACCGCTGAGTGCGGGGTGGTGCGGGCCTTCCCGCACCACCTCCTCCAGCCGCCGCGGCCCGGGTTGCACCGCGCCCCACACCGCCGATTGGTGCGTCGCACCGGGGAGATCGCCCCTACGCTGCGCCGCGGCTACCACGCTGAGGTCTCGCTGTTCACCGTGTCGCTCGGCCGGCTTCCGCGAGCTTCGACCGGACTGCCCTGGGGCGCGAGGGATCTGGCGTGGCTGTCTTGCCGGGGGCAACCGTTCGGGCGCCGCACGCCCGCTATCCGCGAGCATCCCAGCGCGGGGGCAGCGAGCCTCGCAATCGTGAAGGCGCGCCGCTGAGATTCCCGCCCAGCCCGACGTCCATCGACCTGCATCCGGCGTCCGGCAGCGCAACAGTCGCACGCCCTGGGGAGTCACGCCTTGCGCGCGATCTCCTCCAGCCAGCCAGTCACCTTCTCGCAGATCGTGGCCTCGCCGCCGCGCGTGTGTTCCACCAGCTTGTCCTGGGACCACAGCATGGCCGCGATCACGCCGTGGCGCACCGGTGTCAGGCCGATCTGCCAGCGGCCGTGGCGCCACTCCGCCGTGCTCCACTGGCCGGTCGTGGGGCTGCGCTCGACGGTCCAGGCCGGGCCGGCCGCCAGTTCTGCCACCGTTTTCGGCGCTCGCCACTGCCGCACGGTGTGGTTCTCGGTGCTCATCGGGGTCCCTCGGGGTGCGCAGGAACGGGGTCGTGTCGCGGGAGCGGCGGTCCGGCCGCGAGAGCGGGGAGTCAGCGCACGGTGGCAACCCTTTCGTTCAACTCCCGTTCACTTTAGCGGCCCGTGAGGTGTGTTTGCGCGTACTTCCGGAAAGCCGCGACGAGGCGGCTGCGGTCGTCGGCGCGGGTGGCGAGCACGACGTGCGCCGGTTCGACGTCCTCCAGTACGACCGAGGTCAGGTCGGGGCGCAGGAAGCGCACGTCGTGACCTGCGGAAATGGCCACGGCCTGACCGGACGCGACCAGCTCGAACTTGTCCTCCAGCGCTTCGATCACCGGCCCGTCGCGCACCGGCCGGCCGTTGGGCCGAGGTTCGATGCGCCAGTACGCGCTCCACGCCGGGTCGATGTCCCGCATGCGCGGCAGCGGCTCGTCGGCGATGTCGTTGATGCTCACCGACTCCTTGCCCGCCAGGCGGTGATCGAGTGGGAGAATAACCACACGCGGCTGATCGAAAAGCACCGTGACGTGGAGTCCTTCGGTCGCGAACGGCAGCCGGCTCACCACAACGTCGACCCGGTGCTCCAGCAGCGAAGCCGGCACGTCGTCGAACGCGATGTGCAGCGTCTGCACGTCGGCCTCCGGGTGCCGGTGGCGCATCTCCCGCACGGCCGGCGTGACGATGAGCCCGCCCGCGTACCCGACGGCCAGCCGGCTGGGCTGCGCGGCGGCCCGCGTGCGCGCGATGGTCTGGGCCGCCGTGCGCAGCAACGCCTTCGCCTGCGGCAGGAACACCTCGCCCGCCTCCGTGAGCCGGCTGCCCTGCGGCGTGCGGTCCAGCAGCCGCGCGCCGAGCTGCTGCTCGAGACGGCGGATCTGCCGGCTCAGCGAAGGCTGCGTCACGTGCAAGGCCTCGGCAGCGCGGCCGAAGTGCCGGTGCTCCGCGACGACCGTGAAGCAGTGCACCAGCCGGAGGTCGAGGTCGACCGGATGTTCGGGCATGTGCGCATTCTACCTGCTGTGATGCATGAAACGTATTGCGCAATACGAAGGTTTCATTGGCCGATGTGCGGGATCCGACGGCAGGGTGGAAGAACCAGAACATCCCTTGTTTGAGGAGCAACACCATGCGTGTGTTTGTCACCGGTGCGACCGGGTTCATCGGCACCGCGGTCGTGCGTGAGCTGCTCGGCGCCGGCCACCAGGTACGAGGCCTGGCCCGCTCCGACGCGTCGGCCGCCAAGCTGACCGCCGCCGGCGCCGAGGTCCACCGCGGCAGCCTCGAAGACCTCGACAGCCTGCGCACCGGCGCCGCCGCGGCCGACGGCGTGGTCCACATCGCGTTCGTCCACGACTTCAGCGACTTCGAGCGCTCCGTCGGCACCGACCGCCTGGCGATCGAGACCATCGGCGAAACCCTGGCCGGCACGGGCCGCCCGTTCGTGATCAGCTCCGGCACCCCGGCCACCCCCGGCGGCGTCGCGACCGAGGACACCGTCCCCGAAGGCGGCAGCCTCGCGGCCGGCCGGTTCGCGTCCGAAGAGATCGTGGTTTCGCTCGCAACGCGGGGAGTCCGCGGCTCCGTCGTGCGGTTGCCCCGGTCGGTCCACAGCGACGAGGATCGCCACGGCTTCATCCCCTTGCTCATCGAAACCGCCCGCACGCGCGGCGTTTCGGCTTACCCCGGCGACGGCGCGAACCGCTGGCCCGCCGTCCACTGCCTGGACGCCGCGCGGCTCTACCGCCTCGCCCTCGAACACGCCCCGGCGGGCACGCGCCTGCACGCCGTCGGCGACGAGGGCATCCCCGTGCGCGAGATCGCCGAGCGCATCGGCAAGCACCTCGGCCTGCCGGTCGAGTCCGTCCCGGCCGAACAGTCGGCCGAGCACTTCGGCTGGCTGGGCCCGATCTTCGCCGCGGACATGCCGGCGTCGAGCGTCGGCACGCAGGACCAGTTCGACTGGCAGCCGGCGCATCCCGGCCTGCTGTCCGATTTGGACGCCGGCCACTACTTCGCCCGCTGATGGCCACGTTCGAACCCGGTCCGGTCGGCGTCTGCCTTCCGGTCACCTTCACCAGCACGCCATCCGCCGACGACCAACGCGCCGCCGTGCGCCGCCTGGAACGCTCCGGCTACCACGCGGCGTGGACCAACGAGGTCATCGGCAAAGACGCCCTCGCCCAGCTGGCGGTGCTCCTGGGCGCCACCGAGACGCTGGCGTTCGGCACCTGCGTTGCCAACATCTGGGCCCGGGCGCCCCAGACCGCGCACGCCGCCGCTTCCTTCCTGGCGCAAGCTTTCCCGGGCCGGTTCACACTCGGCCTGGGCGTCGGCTACCCGCAGCAGGCGTCGAGTGTGGACCGTCCTTTCGGGACTGCGCTCGCCACCATGCGGTCCTATGTGGAAGGAATGGCCGCCGAAACCTGGCCACCCGCCCCTGACGCCCCGTACCCACTCATCCTGGGCGCCAACGGCCCCAAGATGCTCTCCCTCGCCGCCGACATCGCCGACGGCGCACTCCCCGCCGGCCTCCCTCCACAACACACGGCTCTCGCCCGGCAGACGTTGGGCCCGGACAAACTCCTGGTCGTGGCGCTGTCGATCGCCGACTCGGTCGAGACGGCCCGCCAAACCGTCTCGAACTGGCTCGACCGCCCCGCGTTTCGGGCAACACTCACGGACCTCGGCTACCCCGCCGAGCCCACCGACGACCTGGTCCGGACCCTCGTCGCATACGACGGCCCGGACCACGTCGCCGCCGCCGTCCAAGCCCACCTCGACGCCGGCGCCGACCACGTCACCCTGCTGTCCCCCGCGGGCACGGAATTCGGCCCGGGCATCGACCACCTCGTGGCGCTCGCCCCGGCACTGCGCTGATCACAACCTCCCGGCCACAGTCTTCGCGAGCGATGCGTAACCGTCGCGGGACGCGTCGCTCGGCCTCAGGGTGAGCGAGAGCAAGACGACGCGGGTCTCGCCGTGACTCGGCTTGGCCACGGTGATGTCGGTGCCGTTGTCCGTGTTGGTGCAGTAGACGGCGGCTTCGCTGAGGGTCTGCGGCTTGTCAGCGCATTCCTGTGTGGACACCTGCAGCGCCGTCTTCTGCGAAGGATTCCCCGGCGCGGCAAGGACGGTCAGGCTCGCCCATTCGTAACTCGGCTCGTCGGAACGGTGGTATTCGCAGGTGTATGAAGTAAGGCCGTTTTCGGTTGTGGGGGATTCTTCGCTGCTGTCGTAGGTGTCCCCGTTGGTGAGCGCCCGCGCGATCTCGGCGGCGTCCAGCAACGGACACGCCGCACTCAACCGCGCGGGCGACGCGGCCGGCACGAACGACGTCGGGGGAGCGGAACTCGTGGTGGTGGTCGTTTCGGGCGCCGTGCTCCCGCTCGGCGGTGGCGCCACCAGCGTCCCGTCTCCACCATTCGAACACCCCGCGGCGGCCGCCACCACAAAGGCGACGGCGATGAGTCTTCTGGGCAAACGCATGCCCCGAATCCTGCCCGATCTTCGGGGAGATCCCCGTCTTGGAGATCTACTCGTGATCATCCCTATTGTCCCTTTTCGTCCGAGATAGGGTGATCCGTGGTCCCGAGGAAGTGTCTCGGCGTTCCAGGACCGTCGAATGTGCGGATCTCACCACGAAGTGGGAGTGACCCCGGGCCGCCGAGCAGCCCGGGGACACCACCTCAAGCCTTCGGCTTCGTCAGCTCGCATCCGGCCAACGAAAGGTCCACCGTCGACCCCGCGCCGAGGCAGGCCGGGATCCCGGCGGTCTGCTGTCCGTACGACCGAGCCATGTGGACGGTGACCACGCCGTTCTCGTCGACCTCGCAAGGGTTGTCCACCTCGCACACCTTGCCCAGGCCGTTGGAGGTGTTGTGGATGCCCACGACCTGGCCGGTGTGCGGGTCGAGCACGGGCGAGCCGGAGTCGCCGCTGCCGGGGGTGCAGTCTTCGCTGTACTGGATCGCGTTGTGCTGCGTGTAGCCGCCCTCGCGGAGTTCCGGGACGATGTTCGCGACCGAACACGCCCAGGTCTTCCCGCGGGTGCCCGAAAGGACGTCGAGCTGGTCGGCCTGCTGGGGTTCGCGCGTGCCGAGTTCGAAGACCTTCGCGCCGGCGGCGGCGAGCTGCGCGTAGGTCTTGTCCACTTGGTACAGGGCGACGTCGGTGCCGGTCATGGTGGCGTACAACAGCTTCGTGGTGCGCAGCGTCGTCTTGATCCCGCCCGACGCGGACAGCACCGCGGCGTCGCGGGCCTCCGCGCGCTCGGTCACCGCCGAGCCCACGGCGGGGTGGTCGCCGGCGATGCAGTGGCCGTTGGTCAGCAGGAGGGCGGGGTCATCCGGACCCGCGCCGGCCTTGCGGACCAGCGATCCCGCGCACGAGCCCAGGTTGACGGCGCCCTCGAGCGTCGGGTGGCGTTCCGCGATGGTTTCGTGCACCCAGTCGGCGTACGCGGGCACGTTCGTGTAGATCCCGGGCCCGTTGTCACCACCGCTGACGACACCCGCCAGCGTCCACGCGCCGCCTTCCTTCACGAGCGCCGGGCCTCCGGAGTCCATGTTGGTGGGGCCGACCTTGCCGTCGAGTGCGCCGATGCACAAGTCGCTGAGCGAAACCTGACAGGTCGATGTTTGCTGGACAACAGTGTCGGCCTCGCGCAGGTGGTCGGGGTAACACTGGGGCGCGGACTGGTTGCAGGTCATGCCCCAGCCCATGATGCGCGCTTGTGTGCCCGGCGCCGGGGCCTTCGCGCTGATCTTGATCGGCGCGGCCTTCGCCGGGTGCGCCAGCTTCAGCAGCGCGATGTCCTTTCCGAAGATGTGCGGGAGGGTGCCGTTCGAACGGCGCACGAACTTCTCGACCGGGATCACCTCACCACCCGACGACGCGCTCACCGACCCCAGCCGCACCGACCAGTCGTGCGGATAGCCGACCTGGGTCTCGAGATCGTTGCGCGCACAGTGCGACGCCGTCACCACCCACTGGGGCGCGACCAGCGTCACCCCGCACACGTGCCCGTCGGGCCGCGGCGAGTCGGCCGGTCGGTTCAGCGACCCGGTGAACGGATACGCACGCGGAGATGGGACTCCGCCAACAATCGCTGATGCCGGAGCAACACCCAACGCGGTCACGGACAACGCGGCCGCCACGGCGGCCAGCACACTTCGGAGTTTCAACGGGCTCCCTCTCACCTGTGGATCACAGAACCCGCTCAGACTCCTCACCCTGTGTGCGCGCACCTCGACCGGAACGTCACGATCCTGTGACAGCGCCCGAAAACCGTCTACGGGTACGGCTCCAGAACACCCTGGACTCATGTCCTCGCCGAGCGCGACGCCCCTCTCCGCCGCCTACGACCGGTCACAGACCGTCTCAGGGCACGGCCGATTCCGGAGTGCGCGGGCGAACACGCGCATGGTGTTCTTCTCACTCAGGCTGTCGCTTTAAGACCACGCCAGCCCAATGCCTATGGCAATGCGGCTCCATAGCGGGTCAACTGGCGTTCGTGGGGCTCCGGTGATCAGCGCGGCGGCCATGCTCGCACCAGGTCTTCCGTGAGGTTCCAGGTCGGCAGTTGAGACGTGGCGACCAGCACCGGCATCGCCGGGCCGTGCTCCGGCGCCTTCATCAGTTCGGGCGGGACAGTTTCGCTGCCGCGGCCGTTTGTGTGGCCCCACGACCTGGCGAAGATCCCGAAGAGGTCTCCGTGTCGATCCCGGACGCTGCCCCGATCACTACCGCGCGCCGCCCGCCGAGGTCTACGCGTTCGGCCACTTCTGCCGCGACGCCGGCGAAGCCAAAGGGAATCTGCATAGAGGTCGCACTCTCACGGCAAGCAGCCACAGGGCATGCCGCCAGCGAAAGTTCACCGAGTCTGGTATGCGTAACTGTCATGGCCTTCACTGACGCGTCGCTGACCTCGCTGCGGGTGTTCCGCGAGGTGGCCGAGCGAGGCTCGTTCACCGCGGCAGCAGCAGCTCTCGGCTATACGCAGTCTGCCATTTCGCGGCAGATCGCGTCGCTGGAGCGCGCCGCGGGGACCCAGCTCGTCGAGCGCCGCCACGACGGTGTGCGCCTCACCTCCGCCGGGCGGCTGGTCGTGCGCCGTGCCGCCGCCGTCGTCGACGAGGTGGACGCCGCGGCGCGCGACCTCGTCGGCTTGCCCGAGGGGCACGGCAGCGTCCGGCTCGGCTGGTTCGCCAGCGCGGGCGCCGCCCTGGTGCCCCGCGCGCTGGCGGAGCTGCGCCGCACGCACCCGGGCATCACCGTGACCACGCGCGAAGGCAGCACCCCCGCGCTGGTCCGCGCCTTGCGTGCGGGCACGTTGGACCTGGCGCTGATCGCGTCGACGCCGCCGTTCCGCCCGCCTGACAGCGAAACCCCGGCGCTGCGGGTGCAGATCCTCGCCGAACGCAACCTGTGCGTTGCCGTGCCGACCACCCACCCGCTCGCGCGCGGCGAGTTCATCGACGTCGCCGACCTGTCCGGCCGGCGCTGGATCGCCGGCTCCCGCAACGAGCCCGTCATGGGCGTCTGGCCCGGCCTCGACGAGCGCCCCGACATCGCCCACACCGCGCGCGACTGGCTCGCCAAGCTCCACCTCGTCGCCGCCGGCTGCGGCATCACGACCGTGCCCGCCGCCCTCACCCCGGTGCTCCCGCCCGGCGTCCGCGTCCTCCCCGTCCGCGGCGGCCCTTCCGAACGGCGGCGCATCCTGCTCGCTCGACTGCCGGGCCGCCCGTCGGACGCCACGGCGCGGCTGGCGGAGGCTTTCCGCGCGGCAGCGTTGGAAGGCGATGTCGAGGGGTTCTGACGGTGTGATCCGATTGCCGCTGGTGGAGGGTGTGACCGTCCGAAGGGCGCACCCACTGTCAGCGCTGTCATCACTTTGTGTACTCATGCGCGAGAACGCACACTCGAGTCTCACCGGTGATCAAGTTTTGTGACTACCATCTCACCGGATGTGCGAATCCGACCACGGACGCGTCGCCAAAACGTCAACCCTTGGTCGGCCGCGCACAGTTTTCCCTGGTCAAGGTGGTGCCGAAGTCACACACCTTGCTCAGATGAGCACTTCGATTCACTTGAACGTGTCCAGTCTCTAGTCTGGACTTGTTCCAGAAAACGTGATCTGATGCCCTCATGCCGGCCACCGATCCTGCGGAACGTCTGCGGGGTGTCTCACTGCGAGTCACCAAGCAGCGGACCGCCGTGCTGCACGCGGTGGCGCAGCGGCCCCACGCGGATGTCGAGGCCGTGGTCCGCGCGGTGCGCTCCGAGCTCGGCGCGGTGTCGACGCAGGCGGTGTACGACATCCTCGCCGCGTTGGGGGAAGTGGGGCTCGTGCGGCGCATCGAGCCGGCCGGGTCGCCGGCGCGGTTCGAGGTGCGCACGGGCGACAACCACCACCACGTGGTGTGCCGTCGCTGTGGTTCGGTCGCCGACGTCGACTGCGCCGTGGGGGAGCGGCCCTGTCTGACGCCGGCGACCACCAACGGGTTCGTCATCGACGAGGCCGAAGTGACGTACTGGGGCCTTTGCCCTTCCTGCAACGAAAACTGACTGTCCACCACCTGAAGGAGATGAAGTGGCTTTCGAGGAAAACACCAAACCGCTGACGACGGCGGCGGGTGCGCCGGTCGTGGACAACCAGAACAGCGTCACCGCCGGCCCGCGCGGCCCGGTGCTGCTGCAGGACCTGTGGCTCATCGAGAAGCTGGCGCACTTCGACCGCGAGGTCATCCCGGAGCGCCGCATGCACGCCAAGGGCTCCGGCGCGTGGGGCACTTTCCGCGTCACGCACGACATTTCGCAGTACTCGAAGGCCGCGATCTTCGCCAAGGTCGGCAACGAGTGCGAGATGTTCGCGCGGTTCTCGAGCGTCGCGGGTGAGCGTGGCGCGGCCGACGCCGAGCGGGACATCCGTGGTTTCGCCCTGCGTTTCTACACCGAAGAGGGCAACTGGGACGTCGTCGGCAACAACACGCCGGTGTTCTTCCACCGTGACCCGCTGAAGTTCCCCGACCTCAACCGCGCGGTGAAGCGTGACCCGCGCACCAACTTGCGTGACCCGGAGAACAACTGGGGTTACTGGACGAACCTGCCCGAGGCGCTGCACCAGGTCACGATCATCATGACCGACCGCGGCATCCCCAAGTCGTACCGGCACATGCACGGCTTCGGCTCGCACACCTACAGCCTCATCAACGCCGCGGGCGAGCGGAACTGGGTCAAGTTCCACTTCCGCACCCAGCAGGGCATCGAGAACCTGACCGACGAGGAAGCCGGCGCCGTCATCGCCGCCGACCGCGAGTCGAACCAGCGCGACCTCTTCGACGCCATCGAGCGCGGCGACTTCCCGAAGTGGAAGCTGTTCGTGCAGATCATGCCCGAGGCCGACGCGGCGACGTACCGCTTCCACCCGTTCGACCTGACGAAGGTGTGGAGCAAGAAGGACTACCCGCTGATCGAGGTCGGCGAGTTCGAGCTCAACCGCAACCCGGACAACTACTTCCAGGACGTCGAGCAGGCCGCCTTCACCCCGGCGAACCTGATCCCCGGCATCTCGTTCAGCCCGGACAAGATGTTGCAGGGCCGCCTGTTCTCCTACGGCGACGCCGCCCGTTACCGCGTCGGCGTGAACCACCACCAGATCCCGGTCAACTACCCGCGCGGCGCCAAGCTGGTCAACACCTACCACCGCGACGGTGCCATGCGCGTCGACGGCAACCAGGGTGGCGTCCCGGGCGTCGAGCCGAACAACTTCGGCCGCTGGCAGGAACAGCCCGCCTACGCCGACCCGGCCCAGGCCGTCGGCTCGACCGCGGACCACTTCAACTTCCGCGAAGACGACGACGACTACTTCACGCAGCCGGGCAACCTGTTCCGCCTGCTGTCCGCGGACGAACAGCAGCGCCTGTTCGAGAACACGGCGCGCGCGATCAAGGGTGCGCGCAAGGAAACCGTCCAGCGCCACATCGAGAACTGCACCAAGGCCGACCCGGCCTACGGTGAGGGTGTGCAGAAGGCCTGTGAGGCCCTGGGCGCTCTGTAAGTCCTTTGTGGCCGTTGCCCCCGTCGCCGTTTGCCGCGACGGGGGCACGGTCGTTCTTACAGGCTTTGTCCGAACATTTTCGCGGCTTCCCGCGCGCTCGGTGTCCCGGCGTCCAGATCGGCCCCCGCATTCTTCAACGCCGCGACGATTTCCGTCTCGCCCTTGAACAACGCACCCGCGATCGGCGACTGGTTGCGCGCGTTGCAGATGTCGGGATCGGCGCCGTGCTGCAGCAGGTAGCCGACGGTCTCGCTTCGCCCGTGGTACGCGGCGAGCATGAGGAGTGAATTGCCGGCCTCGTCGAGGGAGTTGACGTCCAGGCCGTGCTCGATGAACTCCGCGAGTTCCTTGGTGTTGCCTTCACGCGCGAGGTCCGCCATGACGGTGCGGGCTCGTTTTCGGAGATCTTCGTTTTCGTCAGAGGGCATGGCGGAATTTTAGCATCGGTCAATTGTCCAAGCCGACCTTCGATGCGTTGCGACTATTGGGCGGGCTTCGGAAATGGCCCTGATCGCGCGCCGCGGGGCCGCGCACAAATGCGTGCGCGGCCCCGGTGAAAAGATCAGCGCAGCGGTTCGAGTGCCTTCGCCAGCGGCTCCAGCACCGCGGGGGTGTGCGGCGGCGGCAGGTAGACGATCGCCAGGTCGAGACCGGCCTCGCCGAGGGCTTCGGCCTGCTTGGCGACCGCGGCGTAGTCCAGGTCGGGCTCGAGGCGCACGTGCGAGGACAGCGTGATCTCGCTCGGGTCGCGGCCGATGTCGGCGCAGTGGCGGTGCAGGACGTCGCGCTTGTGGGCGAACTGCTCGGGCGTGCCGCCGGTGAAGTTCCAGTGGTCGGCGTACTTCGCGGCCGTGCGCAGGGTGCGCTTTTCGCCGCTGCCGCCGATGCAGATGGGCGGGTGGGGCTTCTGGACGCCCTTGGGTTCGTTGCGGGCGTCGGTGAGCTGGTAGTGCGTGCCCTTGAAGGTGGTGGTTTCCTTCGTCAGCAGGCTGATCAGGACCTCGCAGCCTTCCTCGAACCGGTCGCTGCGTTCCTTGAGGGTGCCCAGCTCCATGCCGTAGGCGCCGGACTCCTCCTCGTTCCAGCCGGCGCCGATGCCGACCTCCAGGCGCCCGCCGGACACGATGTCGAGCGTCGCGGCCATGTTCGCGAGCAGTGCGGGGTGGCGGTAGTGCATGCCGCTGACGAGTGTGCCCAGGCGCAGCCGCTTGGTGGCCTGCGCGAGCGCGGTCAGGGTGACCCAGCCCTCCATGCAGGGGCCGGTCGAATCGGAGAAAATGGGGTAGAAGTGGTCGAACGTCCAGCCGGATTCGAACAGCTCGATCTCGTCGGCCGCCTGCCAGACCGCGAGCATGTCCTCCCAGACGGTGTTCTGGGGCGAAGTCTTGATGGCGAATCGCATGGTCGTGAGCGTAAACCTGGAGTAACCCCAGCTGCCAACACCGCTGTAGTGGACCGGTGCTCGTCCGAATTGTGTCGCTTTGGGGGTAACAGGCGCTGGGCCTCCCGTGGGTGCACCTGGAAGAAGAGCTGACCTTCAGTACTTTGTGGACAGTGGGCACCACACTGGTGAACCACCGGCACGGTGCCCACCGCCGAAAGCCTCAGTCGCGGATCGCCTTGAGGGCGCCGGACCACGTCTCGAGCTGGGTGAACAGCGTGTCGGCCGCGTCGTTGTGGAGGGCGGCCGGGGCGAAGGACGCGAAGTTCTCGAAGTCCGTGAACAGGGAGAACGACAGCTGCTGCCGCACGTGGGCGATCTGGAGCTCGCTGCAGATGGCGCGCAGGTGTTCGATCGCGCGGGCGCCGCCGAGGGAGCCGTAGGACACGAAGGCCGCGGCCTTGTTGTTCCACTCCGCGTAGAGGTAGTCGATGGCGTTCTTGAGGACGGCGGACGTCGAGTGGTTGTACTCGGGCGTCACGAAGATGAAGCCGTCGTAGGAGTCGATCTTCGCGGCCCACGCCTTGGTGTGCTCGCCCGCGTATTGGCCGAGGGTGGGCGGCAGGGCCTCGTCGAGGTGGGGCAGCGGGAACTCGGCCAGGTCGACGAGCTCGTAGTCCGCGTCGGTGCGGGCCTTGGCCTTCTCGAAGACCCAGTCGGCGACCTGCTTGCCGTTGCGTCCCGGGCGGGTGCTGCCGAGGATGACGGCGATCTTCAGGTTACTCACTTGTGCCGGTTCCTTCCGGAGGTGTGACTTGAATGTTCATGTCAACTATCGAGCACCGGTACTTGAACATTCAAGTCACGCGCTAGACTGGGACGCATGACACACCGGCAGGCCACCCCGCGGTGGCTCGACTCCGAAGAGCTGCAGACGTGGCGCTCGTTCACGTACCTGCTGCACCGGCTGCCGACCGAGCTGGAGAAGCAGCTGCGGGAAGACGCGCAGCTCAGCTACGTCGAGTACTACGCGCTGGCAGGGCTGTCGGAGGAACCCGGCCGGCGCATGCGGCTCAGCGAGCTGGCGATCCTGACCAACGCCGAGCTCTCCCGCCTGTCGCATCTCATCAGCCGGCTGGAGAAGCGCGGGTTCCTCTACCGCGAGCCCGACCCCGAGGACGGTCGCTACACCCACGCCGTGCTCACCGAAGCCGGCTACGCGCACGTGCTCGAGTCCGCCCCGGGCCACGTCGAGCGCGTGCGTGAGCTCGTGTACGACGTGCTGTCCGAATCGGAGCTGCGCACCCTGCGGACGGCGGCCGACAAGATCACCCGGCGCATCGAAGCCGATGGCTGAAGGTCTCCATGAGAGGGAGCGGCAGGCGGCCCCCGCGCCGACGCATCCTGGTGGCATGACGAAGAATCCCGGCTTCGAGTTCGGGCTGAACTCCTTCGGCGAAGTCGCCACCGACGGAGCGCGCACCCTGAGCGACGCGGAGACCGTCCGCCTGCTCGTCGACGAGGCACGCCTCGCCGAAGAAGCCGGCCTCGACGTCTTCAGTGTCGGCGAGCACTACCGCGAAGGCCACAACGACAGCGCGACACCGGTGCTCCTGGCGGCCGTCGCGACGGCGACGGAGCGCATCAAGCTCGGCACGTCGGTGACGGTCCTGAGCACCAACGACCCCGTCCGCCTCTACCACGACTTCTCCACCGTGGACGCCGTGTCCAACGGCCGGGCGCAGCTGGTGCTGGGGCGGGCGTCGGCGACGGAGTCGTTCCCCTTGTTCGGATACGACCTCGCCGACTACGAGCACCTGTTCGAAGAGAAACTCGAATTGTTCATGCGGTTACAACGCGAGGAGTCCGTGACGTGGTCGGGCACCGTGCGGGCGCCGCTGGTGAACCAGACGCTGCACCCGCGGATGCGCCCGGGCGGGATCCCGACGTGGATCGGTGTGGGCGGCAGCCCGGATTCCGTCGTGCGTGCCGCGAAGTACGGGCTGCCGCTGATGCTGGCGATCATCGGCGGACGGCCGCAGCGGTTCGCCGGGCACGTGGAGCTTTACCACCGTGCTTTGTCGCAATTCGAACAGCCGGTGTTGCCCGTCGGACAGCACTCGCTCGGCCTGATCGCGGACACCGACTCCGAAGCCGTCGAGACGTGGTGGGAGTACTGGCAGCCGGTGGTCGCGAAGCTCGCGGCCGAACGCGGCTTCTACAAGCCGGACCGCCGCCGGTACCTGGCGGAGATCGAGGGTGGCGCGCTGTTCGTCGGCTCGCCGGAGACCGTCGCGAACAAGATCGCGACCATGGCGCGTGACCTGCGCCTCAGCCGTTTCGACCTGAAGTACGACATCATGAACCTGCCCCGCGAAGCCCGCGCCCGGTCGATCGAGCTGTTCGGCCGCGAGGTCGCACCGCGGGTCCGTGAACTGCTCACGAAGGCGCCTTCCCATGTCTGACCTGGTTTTCGGCCTCGACACCTTCGGCGACGTCCCGGAGGACGACGCCGGCACGCCGATGTCCTACGCCGCCGCGATCCGGCACGTGCTCGACGAGGCCGTGCTCGCCGACGAGATCGGCGTGGACGTGATCGCGCTCGGCGAGCACCACCGGCCGGAGTACTCGATCACCACTCCGGAGACGGTGCTGGCGGGCATCGCCACGCGCACGTCGCGGATTCACCTGTCTTCGGGGGTGACCGTGTTGAGTTCCGACGATCCCGTGCGCGTTTTCCAACGTTTCGCGACCGTCGACGCACTGTCGGATGGCCGGGCGGAGATCATTCTCGGACGTGGTTCGTTCACGGAGTCGTTCCCGTTGTTCGGATATGACCTCTCCGACTACGACAAGCTGTTCGAAGAGAAAATCGACCTGTTCGTTCGGTTACTCGACGAGAAGCCCGTGACGTGGAGCGGCACGCTGCGCCCGGCGCTGGACGCGGCCGATGTGTTCCCCAAGACGGAGTCGGGCCGCCTGACGACGTGGGTCGGTGTCGGTGGCTCGCCGCAGTCGGTGATCCGCACGGCTCACTACGGGCTGCCGCTGATGCTCGCGATCATCGGCGGGCCGGCGAAGCGGTTCGCACCGTACGTGGACCTCTACCGGCGGGCGGCCGCCGAGTTCGGCACGACCGCGCACCCGGTCGGCATGCACTCGCCCGGCTTCATCGCCGACACCGACGAAGAAGCGCGCGAACTGTTCTGGCCGCGCTACCGCGTGATCCGCGACCGCATCGGGCGGCTGCGTGGGTGGCCGCCGATTCAGCGCGCCGAGTACGACAGCGAAATCGAGCACGGCTCGATGTACATCGGCTCGCCGGAGACGGTCGCGCGCAAGATCGCCGGGGCGGTCAAGGATCTGGACGTGGGCCGGTTCGACCTCATCTACTCCAGCGGTTCGCAGCCGGCGAGCGCGCGGATGCACGCGGTGGAGCTCTACGGCACGAAGGTGATCCCGATGGTGCGGGACCTGCTGGCGGAGGGGAAATGACGCAGACGCTGGGCATCCTCGGCGCGGGCAAGGTCGGCACGGTCCTCGCGAACCTGGCCGTGGCGGCCGGCTATCGCGTGCTGATCGCGGGCTCGGGCGCGCCGGAGAAGATCGCGCTCACCGTGGAGGTCCTCGCCCCGGGCGCCGTCGCCACGACACCGGCCGAGGCTGCTTCGGCCGACGTCGTGATCCTGGCGCTGCCGCTGGGCAAGTACCGCGGCATCCCGGCGGTGGAGCTGGACGGCAAGCTCGTGATCGACGCCATGAACTACTGGTGGGAAGTGGACGGTCACCGCGCCGACCTGGAGGTCTCCACGAGCGAGACGGTGCAGAAGTTCCTGCCCGGCGCGCGCGTCGTGAAAGCCTTCAACCACATGGGTTACCACGACCTCGAAGACGAGGCCCGCCCCGCCGGCACCCCCGGCCGCAAGGCCATCGCCATCGCCGGCGACAACCCCGCGGACGTGGTCGAAGTGTCCACTGTGGTCGATTCGCTTGGCTTCGACCCCGTGCCGGCCGGCGGCCTCGCCGAGGGCGTCCGCCTGGAGCCGGGCGCGGAGACCTTCGGGGCGGACGTCGAGGCTGCGGAGCTACGGGCGATATTGGAGCGGTTCCCGGAATCGGAACGTGGTCGCGCGCTCAGTGAGCGGCTGGCGGAGGAGCCGCACTAGGCGCCTCCTCGAGTCTGGGACCGGTCGTGCCGGGTTGGCCGGTTTGTCGGCGGTCACGGTGACCGGGAATGTCGGGCACCGCTGATGCCGAGGCCGCGTGGGCCGGTCCGGGACCCAGGGGACGGTTCCGCCGATGGCTCGGCTACGGCTCTGGCCGGCGCGGCAACAAACCAGCGAACCGGCTCGGGTACTCGGTGCCGGTCACCACTCGCCACGGAGTCCGGTCCCATCGGACCTTACTGGTCCCGGGACCTGCGATGCGGGGCCGGTTCGGAGGCTGCGTCTTCAGCGTCGCGGCCGTGGGACCAGCGGAACTGGGTTGCGGCCTACGCGGCGGCGGGGGAGGTCGCAACGGTACCGGGGAGCGCTGGATGCGCGGATACCGAGGCCACGCGAAACCCGTCTGGACCTTGCCGTGCAGGTTCTTGTGGAGATTCGGCTTTGGGTGGCGCGGCAGCAGTGTCAGCGGAACCGATGCGGCTGAATCGACGACTGTGAACGACGGTGTCCGGGAAAGCCGGTGGTGCGATGACGCGGATCCGTCCGGGATCTGCGGCGCGGGGATCGGTTCCGCCGGCAACTTCCGAGTGGCGCGGCGACAAAACCAGCGGAACCGACCCCACTCACTCGGCGCCGGTGAGCATGGCGACGAGGTCGCGGGCCGAGGTGCCGCGGGAGAAGAGTTCTTGCATCTCGGCGCCCTCGGTGGCGACGGCCTGGCTGCGGGGGAACATTTCGTGTTCGTATTCGGACAGGGCCTTCTCGACGTTGCCCGGGTGGGCGGCCAAGGCTTGGCCCAGGCGGGCGGCGTCGAGCATGGCGAGGTTGGCGCCTTCGCCGTTGGGGGGCATGAGGTGGGCCGCGTCGCCGAGGAGGGTGGCGCCGGGGACGCGGTCCCAGCGGTGGTCGTGGGGCAGGGTGAAGTGGGGGCGGAGCACGGGTGCGGTGTCAGCCTCGGTGATGAGGGCGGTGAGTTCCGGGGCCCAGCCGGTGAACTCCTGCGCGACGCGGGCGGCAGCACCCGCCGGGTCGGTGAAGTCGATGGCGGCGAACCACTCCTGGGGCCGGGTGAGGACGACGTAGGTGTGCAGCGTGTCGCCGCTTTCGCGGTGCGCGTGGATCTCGCGGCCGGACGCGGGCGCGATGAGCGAACCGCCGCCGACGGCTTTCGCGGCGGCCGGGTGGCGGGTGTCGGCGTTGTACAGGTAGACCTCGACGAACGAGGTGCCGGCGTACGAGGGAACCGCGTCCGACAGCAATGGCCGGACGCGGGACCACGCGCCGTCCGCGCCGACCAGCAGGTCGGTTGCGACCACGCTGCCGTCGGCGAAAGTCACCTCGTGGCGGCCGGCGCCCACGGAACGCGCGTCGAGAACCTTGGCGCCCCAGCGAACCGTGCCGGCGGGGAGTGAGTCGAGCAGCAGCTGCCGCAGCTCGGCGCGTTGGACTTCGGGCCGGCCGCCGGTGCCGTCGTCGGGTTGGTCGAGCAGGAGGGTCCCGTCGGGATCGAGGACGCGCATCTGCTGGCGGCCTTCGAGGATCAGGCCGGAGAACTCGGCCATGAGCTGTGCGGCTTCGACGGCGATCTGGCCGTTGTAGTCGTGGATGTCGAGCATCCCGCCCTGGGCGCGCGCCCCTGCGGATGCCTCGGCTTCGTAGACGGTGGCGGGAATGCCGTGGACGTGCAGGACGCGGGCGAGGGTGAGGCCGCCGAGTCCGGCGCCGATGATCGTGACGGTGTTCATGGTGACTCCTGCCGAGAAGTGGGCTGGAACGCCGTTCCAATGTTGGAACGACATTCCAGATGTGTCAAGATGGACGCATGGTTGCGCGGACCCGCCGAGCTCAGCGGCGTACCGAGGCGCTCTCCCGCGAGCGCATCACCGAGGCCGCCGTCGAGCTGCTCGACGCGTCCGGCGAGGGCGGGCTGACGTTCCGCGCGCTGAGCGAGCGCCTCGCCACCGGGCCCGGGGCGATCTACTGGCACGTCGCGAACAAGGGCGAGCTGCTCGAGGCCGCGACCGACGCCGTGGTCGCCGCCGCGCTGGCCGAGCCCGCCGAGGCCGGGGGCTCGCCGCGGGACGAGATCCGCGCCGTCGCGCTGGGGCTGTTCGCCGCGACCGCCGAACACCCGTGGCTGGCCACGCAGGTGTCGCTGCAGCTGTCGCACGGTCCGACGAAATCGGTGCCACTGCGGATCTTCGAGGGCATCGGCCGGCACGTCGGCGCGCTGGGTGTGCCCGAGGAAAGCTGGTTCACCGTGGCGTCGGCGCTGATGCACTACATCCTCGGCGCCGCCGCGCAGAACGCTTCGAACACCCGCGTCGCCGGGTCAGTGGTGGACCGGGCGGAGTTCCTCGACGCGGTGTCGGCGGCGTGGGAAGCACTCGACCCGGACGACTACCCGTTCACCCGGGCCGTCGCCCGCCAAGCGCGCGAGCACGACGACCGCGAGCAGTTCCTCACCGGGATCGACCTCATCCTCGCCGGGATACGCGCCCGGTGACGGCGTTGCCGGCATTGTGGGGCAGCCGGATCGCGGCGACGAGCGGGATCGCCAGCAGGACGGCCAGCAGCGCCAGCGCCACGCGGAACGGACCGGGCGCGTCGGTCGCGACCAGGCCTCCGGCGCGGATGAGCAGGGCTCCGATGGCCACGCCCAGGCCCGCGCCGAGTTCCTGCAGCGTCGAGAGCAGGGTGTTGGCGTGGTTCATGAGCGGCTCGTCGACGTCGGCGAAGGCGACGCTGTTGTAGGCCGTGAAGCCGGTGGAGCGGGAGATGCCGCTGACGAGGAGCAGGGCGAGCAGCACGGGCAACGGCGTGTCGGCGCGGACGAACGCCAGGCCGACAAGGCAGGCCGCGCCGACGAGGATCGACGCGAGCAGCACCGTGCGGATGCCGAAGCGGCGCATGAGCGGGGTGGTGGCGGGTTTGATGCCGACGTTGCCCACGAAAAGTGCGATCACCACCAAGCCGGCGCGGGCGGGGGTCCAGCCGAAGCCGAGCTGGAACAGCAGCGGGAGGACGAAGGGGATGGCGGTGATCACGCCGCGGTAGACGGAGCCGGTGGCGGCGGTGATGCGGTAAGTCGTGATGCGGAGGATTCGCAGGTCCAGCAAGGGATTCGGCGCGCGCAGCAGATGCCGGATCGCCCAGCCGAGGCCGACGACGGCCACGACCAGCGCCACGGCCGTCGCCGGGCCGAAGCCCGAGCCGAGGCCTTCGAGGGCGACGACCAGCGCGGCGGTGCCGACGGCCACCCACCCGAACCCGACCCGGTCGAACGGCGCGGGCCGCTCCGCCCGAAGGTCCGGCACGATCGCCCACGCCACGGCCAGCGCGGCGATGCCCAGCGGCAGGTTGATCACGAAGATCCACCGCCACGACGCGTACTGCGCGAGCAGCCCGCCGACCACCGGAGCCACCACGGGCGCAAGCAACGCCGGCCACGTCAGGTAGGCGACCGCTTTGACGAGATCTTTTTTGGGCGTGGCGCGCAGGACCACCAGCCGGCCGACGGGCACCATCATCGCGCCGCCGACACCTTGAACGACCCGCGCTGTTGTCAAAAGAACAAGGTTTGGTGCGAGTGCGCACGCCAATGACGAAAGGGTGAACAGGATCAGTGCGGTCGCGAACACGCGGCGCGCGCCGAAGCGGTCGGTGAGCCAGCCGCTGATCGGGATGAGGACGCCGAGGGTGAGGACGTAGGCCGTGATGGTCACGTTGACGTCCACCGAGCTCACTCCGAGATCGGCCGCCATGAGCGGTGCCGCGGGCGCGATGATCGTGGCGTCGACGATCTCCATGAAGAACGTGGCGGCGACCAGCAGTGCCAAGCCACGCCGAAACCCCATGGCGGTCGACCCTACTTGCCCGGCCCGGCGGGTCGGCTGGTCGCGATGGGGATCACATCGGGGTTGACGGTTGGGTCGCGTCGGCCACGGCACCGTCACCGGCGACGGGCGGCCGCCGCGCGCCGTCGCCGCGCACCGTCGCCGTGGGCGCCGCAGCCTCCCGACCGCCCCGACCTGGCGATGCTTCAACTCCTTCGAATCGGGGTATGAGGACGCTGGATCATGCCCGAAGTTCGGAAAAAGGAGCGCTGACCGCTGGTGGACTCTCCCCTGCGCTCGAGCCGGCCGCCGCGATGACGGCGCTGCCGCTGACCGGCGCGGGCGGCGAGCTGCACCAGGTGCGGTGCTGGACGCGCGAGCACCTGCTCGACGTCGATGCCGACGTGCTGATCGACATCGTCCAGGTCGTCGACGAGCTGGCCACCAACGCGCTCTCCCACGGCGGGCCCCCGTGGTGCGTGCGCCTGCTGCGGATGCCCGGATTGGTCCGCGTCGAGGTCGACGACAGCACCCCGGCCCGCGCGGCGCCGCGGCCGCCGGACACCGAGGGTGGCCGCGGCCTGCACCTCATCGCCGCCCTGTGCGTGGCGTGGGGTCAGCAGGTCACGGCGACGGGGAAGACCGTGTGGGCGGAGCTCGCACTGGGGCCGGGTAACGGCACCGGTTCGTGAGGGTGACCGGCCGCGGCCGGAAGTGGTGGGGTCCCACCATCCTGTGGTGGAATTTTCGCGTGAGTTCTGAGCTGGAGCCGGTGGGGCAGGCGGCCAAGGTCGAGCAGCTGGAGGCTGCGCTCGCGACGCGCCCGGTGATCGAGCAGGCCAAGGGCATGCTGATGCTGGTTCGGAGCTGGACCGAGGACGAGGCCTTCGAAGCCCTGCGCGAGATCTCACAGCACACGAACGTGAAACTGCACGACGTCGCCACGGTCGTCGTCGCGAGCGGCACGGGCGCGAAGCCCGACTTGCCGGCCGAGACGGCCGACGTCGTGCTCGCCGAACTCCGGGCGGGCGTCCTCGGCAGCGCCTTCGGCGCCGAGAGCTGAGCCTCGAACGGAACAACCGAGCCGCAACCGCAATGACTTGAAGATTCAAGTCACCCTCGCTACCGTGAACGCGTGCACCCCGCCAAGACGCCCGTCACTTCGCGTGGCCGCGCCAAGCACGTGATCGCGGTGCTGCTGGTGCCCGATTCCGTGGCACTGGAGATCACGGTGGTGCAGCAGGTGTTCGGCCCGCGGATGTCCGCGATCGCCGAGCTGACCGGGGACGCCGAGAGCGCCTACGAAGTGGTGCTGTGCGGCGAGCAGCCGCGGCAGGTGCTGCGCTCGGGCGTCGACTTCGGCGAGCTCGCGCCACTGGAGACACTGCTGACGGCCGACACGGTGCTCGTCCCCGGCGTCGAGGATCCGCTGGCGGAACGCTCGCGGCCGCTGCTGGCCGCCCTGGTCGCGGCCGCCGGGAACGGCGCGCGGATGGTCTCGTTCTGCGGCGGCGCGTTCCTGCTGGCCCGCGCCGGGCTGCTGGACGGACGCCGCGCCACCACCCACTGGCTGTTCACCGAGGAGTTCCGCCGCGAGTTCCCCGAGGTCCGCCTCGAACCCGGCTGCCTCTACCTCGACGACGGCCCCGTGCACACCTCGGGCGGGATCTTCTCGGCCACCGACCTGTCGCTGCACCTGCTGGCCGAAGACCTCGGCCACGCCTACGCCGGCGACGTCGGCCGGCTGCTCGTGACGGCGCCGCGGCGGCCCGGCGCGCAGGCGCAGTTCGTGAAGGACTCGATCCGGATCGCGGGCGAGCCGGCGCTCGGTTCGTTCCTGGCGTGGCTGCGGGAGCACCTCCACGAGCCGCTCACCCTCGGCGGGCTCGCCGCCCACCTGCACCTGAGCGAGCGCAGCCTCGTGCGGAAGTTCCGCCGCGCCACCGGGACGACGGTGTTCGACTGGGTCAGCCGCGAACGCGTCGCGAGCGCGAAGGTGCTGCTCGAAACCACCGACCACCGCATCTCCGAGATCGCCGCGATGGTGGGGTTCGGCTCCGCGGAAACCCTGCGCCGCCACTTCGAACGCCAGGTCGGCACCACCGCGGGCAGCTACCGGAGCACCTTCCGCGCCGCGCTCGTCCCGGCCTGACCGGCGGCTAAGATACGTCTGGGATTTCTTCCGACCTCACGGGGGATCTATGGCGAGCGAGCGCTTCGGTGCGAAGGACCGTGCGCTCGCGTACGTCAAGGAGCAGGTGCTCTCCGGCGGCTTCCCGGGCGGCGAGCTGATCAGCGAGGGCGAGGTCGCCGAGGCGCTGGGCATGTCCCGCACGCCGGTGCGCGAGGCGTTCCTGCGGCTGGAGGGTGAAGGGCTGCTGCGCCTCTACCCACAGCGTGGTGCGCTGGTCGTCCCCGTTTCGCCCGACGAGGTCCGCGCGGTGCTGGAGGCGCGGCTCGTGCTGGAGCAGTTCGCGGCCGGCAAAGTCGCGGCCGCGGGGCCGGACGTGCGTGAAGCCGTCTTCGCGGCCATGGAGGAGCAGCGGGCCAAACAGCAGACGGCGGCCGGGCTCGGCGAGTTCCTCGAGGCCGACCGCGCGTTCCACACCGTGCTGGTCGACGCGGCCGCGAACCCGATCCTCGGCTCGGTGTACGGCTCGCTGCGCGATCGGCAGATGCGGATGGTCGGTGAGTCCACTGTGAACGGACGCAGCGGCACGCGCAATCGCCTCGACGTGATCCTCGAGGAACACCAGGAAATCGCGGAGGCCGTGCACGTGGGCGAGGCCGAACGGGCGTGCGAGGCCGTCCGGGCGCACCTGTCCAGCACCCGCCGCGCGCTGGGCGTGACCGAGGACGCGGGGCTGTAGCCGGCCCGGCCATTGTTCAACCGGCGCTCAACCGTTCCGGAGTTATCGTGGCTGCATGGCAGGTGACGCGGATCTCGCCCGGATCGGATTCCTTCTCTCCGACCGGAACCGCGCCGCGATGCTGTTGCTGCTGCTCGACGGACGGCCGCAGCCGGTCTCGGCGTTGATGGCGGAGGTCGGCATCTCGGCGTCCCTGGCGAGCACGCACCTGCGCAAGCTGAAGGACGGCGGTCTGGTCGTCGTCGAAGTGTCCGGCCGCCAGCGGCTGTACCGGCTCGCGAGCCCCGTCGCCGACGCGATCGAGGGCCTGCTGCTCCTCGCGCCGCCCGGGCCGGCGAAGTCGTTGCGGCAGGCGACGCGGGGGCGCAAGCTGCGCGAGGCCCGGGTTTGTTACGACCACCTCGCGGGCAGCGTCGGCGTCGCCATCACCGACGCGTTCCTGGCCAAGGGATTTCTGGTCCAGGACCACGATTCCTACGGCGTTTCGGACCGAGGGCGCGATGAGCTGGCGGCGCACGGGATCGACGTCGACGGGTTGCGCGGGCGCGCGCGGCCGTTGGCCCGCCCGTGCATGGACTGGAGCGAACGCCGGCACCACCTCGCGGGCAGCCTCGGCGCCGCGGTGAAGAGCCGGCTGCTCGAACTGGGCTGGATCGACCTCCTGGAGGCGAGCCGCGCCGTCGACCTCACCGAGGCCGGGCGGCGCGAGCTGCGCGAATGGCTGGGTGTGGACACCGCGTAAGTGGTGCTGTTCAACGGAGAACGGAGCGAGATGTCCGATGTCAGCGAGGTGACGGTGATCGCCGTCGACGTCTTCGGGACCACTGTGGACTGGCGCAGCGGTGTGATCGACGGCGTCGCCGCGATCGCCCGAAACCAAGAGGTCGAGCTCGACTGCCCCGCGCTCGTGGACGCGTGGCGCGAGCGCTACCTGCCCGCGGTCGGGCAGATCAACCGCGGCGAACGCGGCTGGGCGAACCTCGACGCCGTGCACCGCGAAGCGCTCGACGAGTGCCTGGAGGTGCTCGGCGTCGCCGGGAAGTTCGGCGCCGAGACGCGTGAGCGCATGGTGCGGGCCTGGTACGCGCTGCCGCCGTGGCCCGACGCCGCCGAGGGGCTGGCCGAGCTGCGCCGCGATTTCGTGGTGGTCGCGCTGTCCAACGGCGGGTTCGCCCAGCTCACCCACGTGGTCAAGGGCGCCGGTCTCGGGTTCGACGCGATCCTGTCGGCCGAGAACGTCGGCGCGTACAAGCCCGACCGTCGCGCGTACACCAACGCGGCGAAGCTGCTCGACGTCGAACCCCGCGACGTCCTCATGGTCGCCGCCCACACGTGGGACATCCACGGCGCGCGCGACGCCGGGTTCCGCACGGCCTTCGTCGAACGACCGGGGGAGAAGGGCCCGGACCGGCCCGCCGACGCCGCCGCGACCACGGACTGCGACCTCAGCGCCGTGAGCTTCACCGACCTCGCCGGCCGGCTGCGCGCGGGGGTGAGGGAGGCCGGCCACTGAATTTCACCATGCGGAAGATCAATTACACTTGGTGGAAATTTATGGCCTTCAGCCCTTGTGACTCGGTAGGCTGGGAGTTAGCGTTGGACGGGCTACGACTTGTATCTCAGTCATGTTCCAGACCTCCTCCGTGAACCGGGGGAACGCTGGACGACCTGGTGGAGGTGACGACGGTGCCGCAGCGTTTGCACGCCGAGTTCGTCGAAGCCGTGGGTGCCGACGCGGTGGTGTCCGACCCGGTCGCCCTGCGGTCCTATGAATGTGACGGCCTGACCGGCTTCCGCGTCGTCCCGTCGCTGGTGCTCTTGCCCCGAACGGCGGAGGCGGTCGCCGCGGCCGTGCGGGTCTGCGCGAAGCACGACGTGCCGTTCGTCGCCCGCGGCGCCGGCAGCGGGCTGTCCGGCGGTGCGCTGCCGGTCGCCGACGGGGTCGTGATCTCGTTGCAGCGCCTGCGGTCCGTGGTCGAGATCGACGTGGTGAACCGGCGAGCGGTCGTCGAGCCCGGAGTGACCAATGTGGACATCAGCCGGGCAGCGGCGCCGTACGGGCTGTACTTCGCGCCGGACCCGTCGTCGCAGCAGGTGTGCACGATCGGCGGCAACATCGCGGAGAACTCCGGTGGCGCTCACTGCCTCAAGTACGGCTTCACCGTCCACCACATCCACTCGGCCGAGGTCGTGCTGCCCGACGGCACGACCACGGTCCTCGGCGGCGACTGCCCGCAGCAGGGTGGGTACGACCTGCTCGGCGCGTTCGTCGGCTCCGAGGGCACGCTCGGCATCGCCACGCGCATCACCGTGAAACTGCTGGCCAAGCCGGCCGCGGTCAAGACACTCGTGGCCGACTTCCCATCCGTCGAGCAGGCGGGCGACACGGTGAGCGCCGTGATCGAGGCCGGCATCGTGCCCGCGGCGGTGGAGATGATGGACGCGCTGGCCATCGAGGCCGTCGAAGCCGCGGTCGACGCCGGCTACTCGCGTGACGCCGCCGCGGCGCTCGTGGTGGAGCTCGACGGGCCGCAGGCCGAAGTCGACGCGCAGTTCGCGCAGGTGAAGCAGCTGTGCGAGGAGTTCGGGACGACGAAGCTGCGCATTCCGGCGAACGCCGAGGAACGGGCGCTGGTGTGGAAGGGCCGCAAGGCCGCGTTCGCCGCGGTCGGGCGGATCAGCCCGAACTACTTCGTGCAGGACGGGGTCGTCCCGCGCACGCAGCTGGCGACGGCGTTGACCCGGATTTCCGAACTGGCCGCCGAGGCCGGGCTGCGCGTGGCGAACGTGTTCCACGCGGGGGACGGGAACCTGCATCCGCTGGTGCTCTACAGCGAGGCAGCCGGTGAGCACGAGCGCGCGGAGGCGCTTTCGCGGGCCATCGCCGAGCTGTGCGTGGACCTGGGCGGTTCGTTGTCCGGGGAGCACGGGATCGGCACGGACAAGGCGTGTTCGATGCCGCGCCAGTTCAGCCCGGACGACCTGGCCACGATGGCGCGGCTGCGCCACGCGTACGACCCCGCGGGGATCTGCAACCCGGGCAAACTGCTGCCGACGCCGCGGCTGTGCGGGGAACGGCCGGGTGTCTACAAGCCGCATCCCCTCGAAGCCGCCGGCCTGATCGAGCGGATGTGAGGGGCGTGACGACGGAAACCACGTTCACTCCGTCCACTGTGGAGGAAGTGCACGCCGCGGTCGCGGACACCCGGGCGAGCCACCCTCGGCTGCTCGTGGCCGGTGCGGGGACCGCCCCGGACTGGGGTGCGCCCGCCGAGCCGGCCGACGCGATCATCGACACGACGTCGTTGTCCGGGGTCCTGAAGTACGCCCCTTCGGACCTGACGATCGCGGTCCGGGCGGGCACGCCGCTCACGACCGTTCAGCGGACGCTCGCGGAGGCGGGTCAGCGCGTGGTGCTCGACCCGGCTCGCGCCCGGCGGGGCGCGACGATCGGCGGGCTGCTGGCCACCGCGGATGCCGGGCCGTTGCGCACGGCGTTCGGCAGCCTGCGTGACCTGGTCATCGGGACGACCGTCGTGCTCGGCGACGGCACGGTCGCGCGGTCCGGTGGGCACGTGATCAAGAACGTCGCCGGCTACGACCTGGCGAAGCTGTTCCACGGATCCCTCGGGACGCTCGGGGTCGTCGCCGAAGTCGTGCTGCGGTTGCACCCGCTTCCGCCGGCGATGTGCACGGTGGCGGTGGAGGCCGACGCGGGCGAGGCGTTCGACCTGGCCGGCCGGATCGTCATGACGGGGTTGGAGGCTTCGGCCCTCGAATGGTCCGGCGGGCGGCTGCTGGTGAGGCTCGAAGGGACGTCGGAGGGCGTCGAGCAGCGTGAAGGTGAGCTGTGCCGGTTCGCGGGCACGACGGCCCGGGTGCTCACGGACGAGGAAGCGGACGCGGCCTGGGCGGGTGTTGCCGCGATCGCGGATGGTGTTCAAGGGACGACAGTTGTGCGAATCGGGACACTGCCCGCTGCGGGCCCGGTTCTGGTGACGCGGATGGTGGCCGCGGGAGCCGCGGTGGCCAGTTCGATGGCGATCGGCGTCCACACCGTCCAGTTCACCGCCGGTGACCACGACGAACTCCTCACCCAGCTGCACCAGGAGTTCGGCGCGGCCGTGACCGTGCTGCGCCGCGACGGCCTCTCCGCCGGCCACGGATGGGGTCCGCCACCGGCGCCCGTGCGGGTGATGCGGGCGATCAAGCGGCAGTTCGACCCGGCCGGCCGGTTCGGGGCCGGCCGGTTCGGGGCCGGCCGGTTCTCACCCTGGCTCGAAGACGAGGAGCGCGCGTCATGACCTCGACACTCGGCAGCTCCTTCGACGAGCACCACCCGCCGAAGCGCGAGCTGCTCGACGACTGCGTCCACTGTGGATTCTGCCTCCCGACCTGCCCGACCTACGCGGTCACCGGCCAGGAGATGGAGTCCCCGCGCGGGCGCATCTACCTGATGGACCTCGCCGCCCAGGGCGAGATCGGCTTGGACGAGACGTTCGGCCACCACATGGACACGTGCCTCGGCTGCCTCGCGTGCACCACCGCGTGCCCCTCGGGGGTGCAGTACGACAAGCTCATCGAGTCGGTCCGGCCTCAGGTCGAACGCCACGTGCCGCGCGGCTTCCTCGACAAGGTGTTCCGCGCGTTCGTCTTCTCGCTGTTC
This sequence comes from Amycolatopsis sp. NPDC001319, assembly GCF_042896185.1. NCBI lineage: Bacteria > Bacillati > Actinomycetota > Actinomycetes > Pseudonocardiales > Pseudonocardiaceae > Amycolatopsis > Amycolatopsis sp. NPDC001319. The sequence continues at coordinate 498,230 of NZ_JBIAWY010000004.1, forward strand.
CCGTACCCGCGCCGGCTGCGGCTCGCGGCGTTCGGCGGGCTGCTCTACACCCGCCTCGGCCTGCGGGCGCTCGTCCACCGGTCGGGCACGCTGAAGCTGCTGCCACCACGGCTCCGGGCGCTGGAAGCGCTGCTGCCGCCGGTGACACTGCGGGCGCTGCGGGCGAAGACGCCGGAACGGACCCTCGGGCCGGTCGGCGAAGCGCGGCTGCGCGTGGGGTTGCTCGCCGGCTGCGCGAACCGCGTCTTCTTCGGTGACGTCAACGCCGCCACCATCCGGGTGCTCGCCGCCGAAGGCTGCGACGTCTACGTCCCGCAGGACAGCCAGTGCTGCGGCGCCCTGTCCGTCCACGCGGGACGGGAGGAGGAAGGCCTCGCCCGGGCCAAGGGGACCATCGAGATGTTCGAGCGCTACGACCTCGACGTCGTCGTCGCCAATGTGGCCGGTTGCGGGTCCGTGCTCAAGGAATACGGCGACCTGCTCGCGGACGTGCCCGAATACGCCGAGCGAGCGCGGACCTTCGCCTCGCGAGTGCGGGACATCAACGAGCTGCTCGCGGACCTCCCCGCGCGTGCCACCCGGCACCCGATGAAGACCAAGGTCGCCTACCACGACGCCTGCCACCTGGCCAACGCCCAGGGCATCCGCCGGCAACCGCGCGAACTGCTGCGCACCATCCCGGAGCTGTCCGTGCACGACATCGCCGAGGCGGAGCTGTGCTGCGGCTCGGCGGGGATCTACAACCTGGTGGAGCCCGAAACGGCCGAAGAACTCGGCCGCCGCAAGGCGAAGCACCTCGCGGACGTCGAACCCGACGTGGTGGCCACCGCGAACGCCGGGTGCCTGCTGCAGATCCGCCGGTTCCTCGACCAGGGCATCCCGGTCGTGCACCCGATCCAGCTGCTCGACGCGTCCATCCGGGACGTCGATCCACTCGATACGCGTTCCTGAGGGCCCTTTCACCGCACCGATTACCGAGCGCCGATCTTTCCGGCGCCGGTTCAGCGCGCCGATTTCACAGGAGATTTCACATGAGCACGGTGGGTTTCATCGGCCTGGGCATCATGGGCCTGCCGATGGCCGAGAACCTGGTCAAGGCCGGGTATGACGTCGTCGGCTACAACCGCGGCGCGAAGCGGGTCGACGCGCTGGTCGCGGCGGGCGGCCGGGGCGCGTCGAGCATCGCGGAAGCGGTCAAGGGCTCGGACGTCGTGATCACGATGCTGCCGGACTCGCCGGACGTCGCGGCGGTCGCGACGGGTGAAGGCGGCATCTTCGAGAACGCGCACCCCGGTCTGCTGCTCATCGACATGAGCACCATCGAGCCGGCCACGGCCCGCGCGGTCGCCGAGGCCGGTGCGAAGGCCGGCGTGCGTGTGCTCGACGCGCCGGTGTCCGGTGGCGAGGCCGGTGCCGTGGAGGGCGTGCTGTCCATCATGGTCGGTGGCGCCGCCGAGGACTTCTCCGCGGCCAAGCCGGTACTGGAGGCCGTCGGGCGCACCATCGTGCACGTCGGTCCGCACGGTGCGGGCCAGACCGTCAAAGCCGCCAACCAGCTCATGGTCGCCGGTCACCTGCAGCTGCTCGCCGAAGCGCTCGTGCTCGCCGAATCGTCCGATGTGGACCCGGTGGTCGCCGTGGAGGTGCTCGGCGGCGGGCTGGCCGGCAGCACCGTCCTCGACCGCAAGTCGGAGAACATGCTCAAGCGCGATTTCACACCCGGTTTCCGCCTTTCCTTGCACCACAAGGACATGGGCATCGTCACCGCGGCCGCACGGGAGGCCGGGGTGGCGATCCCCCTCGGCAGTGCGGTCGCCCAGTTGATCGCCTCCCTCGTCGCTCGCGGCGACGGCGGGCTCGACCATTCCGGTCTGTTCAAGCTCACCGAAGAGCTCGCCGGCCGGACCCAGTAGGACAGTCACTTGTCAGGAGTGGACTCATGCCCAGAATGACCGCAGCCGACGCCGCCGTCGCAGTGCTGCGCCGCGAAGGCATCACGAATGCCTTCGGGTTGCCCGGCGCCGCCATCAACCCGTTCTACGCCGCGTTGCGCCGGGACGGGAACGTCGCGCACACGCTGGCGCGCCACGTCGAAGGCGCCTCGCACATGGCCGAGGGTTACACGCGGACGCGGCCGGGGAACATCGGCGTGTGCATCGGCACGTCGGGCCCGGCGGGCACCGACATGATCACCGGCCTGTACTCGGCCAGCGCGGACTCGATCCCGATCCTGTGCATCACCGGCCAGGCGCCGGTGGCCAAGCTGCACAAGGAAGACTTCCAAGCCGTCGACATCGCGGCGATCGCGGCGCCGGTCACCAAGTGGGCCGTGACCGTGATGGAGCCCGCGCAGGTGCCCGGCACGTTCCAGAAGGCGTTCTGGCTCATGCGCACCGGCCGGCCCGGCCCGGTGCTGATCGACCTGCCGATCGACGTGCAGCTGGCCGAGATCGACTTCGACATCGACTCCTACGAACCCCTGCCCGTCGCGAAACCGGCGGCGACGCGCGCCCAGGTCGATCGCGCGTTGGACCTGCTGGGCGCGGCGCAGCGGCCGGTGATCGTGGCCGGCGGCGGGATCATCAACGCCGACGCGGCCGACCTGCTGGTCGAGTTCGCCGAGCTGACCGGCATCCCCGTGATCCCCACGCTCATGGGCTGGGGCACCATCCCCGATGACCACCCGCTGATGGCCGGCATGGCGGGGATCCAGACGAGCCACCGCGGCGCCAACGCCACCATGCTCGAAGCCGACTGCGTGCTGGGCATCGGCAACCGCTGGGCCAACCGGCACACCGGTGACCTCGACGTCTACCGCGGCGAGCGGACGTTCATCCACGTCGACATCGAGCCGACGCAGATCGGCCGCGTGTTCGCGCCGCACTACGGGATCGTGTCCGACGCGAAGGCCGCGTTGGAGCAGTTCGTCGCGGCGGCCCGGAAGCGAAGCGAAGCCGGGACTCTGCCGGATCGTGCGGCCTGGGCGGCGGATTGCGCGCGCCGCAAGTCCACGATGGAACGCAAGACGCACTTCGACGAGGTGCCGATCAAACCGCAGCGCGTCTACGAAGAGATGAACCAGGTGTTCGGAAAGGACACCCGGTACGTCTCGGCGATCGGGCTTTCGCAGATCGCCGCGGCGCAGTTCCTGCACGTGTACCGGCCGCGGCACTGGATCAACTGTGGACAGGCCGGGCCGCTCGGGTGGACGGTCCCGGCGGCGCTCGGCGTGGCCACCGCCGACCCGGACGCCGAGGTCGTGGCGATCAGCGGGGACTACGACTTCCAGTTCATGATCGAGGAGCTGGCGGCCGGTGCGCAGTTCAACCGCCCGTACGTCCACGTGCTGGTCAACAACTCCTACCTCGGCCTGATCCGGCAGGCGCAGCGCGCGTTCGACATGGACTACTGCGTGCAGCTGGGGTTCGAGAACGTCAATTCGCCCGAGACAGCCGGCTACGGCGTGGACCACGTGAAGGTCGCCGAGGGACTGGGCTGCAAGGCCATCCGCGTGCGCCGGCCCGAGGATCTGCGGGCGGGGCTCGAGAAGGGGCGGCAGCTGGCGGCCGAGTACCGCGTGCCGGTGATCGTCGAGGTGATCCTGGAGCGCGTCACGAACATCTCGATGGGCGCGGACCTCGCGGGTGTCAACGAGTTCGAGCCGCTGGCCGAAAGTCCGGAGGACGCGCCGACCGCGCTCACGCACTGACGCGTCCGAAGTGGAGGTTCCGTAAGGAATCGGAAACTACTGTCCGGCCTTCGTCGACGATTAGCCTGGGTTCGACCAGCCCGGCCAAGACGAAGGAAACATCCATGGTGAAACGCGTGGTGGCCGGCGCTCTGGCGGCCGTGGTCGCGGTCGGGCTCGCAGCTTGTTCGTCGGACGAGCCCGCCGCGCCCGCGGCCCCGGGTCCCCGCGCGGTGTACGTCACCAACTGGCCTCCGACACCATCGCCGAGTTCGGGCTCAACGAGGACGGTTCCCTGAAGTCGCCGGCGATTTCGCTGCCGGTGGGGAAACGGGACACGCACCCGCAGGCATCGATCCGTTCGCACGACGGAAAATGGCTCTACGTCGGCAACTGGGGCACGCGGGACGTCACTCCATTCCGGATCGAAGCCGACGGGCGCCTGACCGCCTTCCCCGCCGCGCACGGTCCGGCGCCCGAACCCGTGACCCCGTCGGGAATCGCGCTGAGCCCGGACGGCAAGAATCTCTACACCGCCAACTTCAGCAACGGCGGAGACGGAACCGTTTCGCACTACCGAATTTCGGCTGACGGCCTGCCTCAGGGCGTGGCAACGATCCCCGCCCACGGCCGCGGCACGACGGCACTGGCGGTCGCACCCGACGGCCGCACCCTCGTCACCGCCAACAGCGCTTCGGGTGACATTTCGACGTTCACCGTCGCCACTGACGGCAGCCTCGCCTGGGTGACGACCGTCGCCACGGGAAAGGGCGCCTTCTTCGCCGCCATCACTCCGGACAGCGCGCACGTCCTCGTCACGAACTCGCTGGCCGACAGCATCAGCTACCTCACCCTGGGCGCGGGTGCCCGGCCTGCGCTGGTCAGCACCGTACCCAACCCCGCCGACGAGCCCCGCGGCATCGTCCTGACCGCCAAGGGTGACCGCGCATACGTCGCCAACTTCGCCAACGGCACCGGCCCTGGCCACATCACGACGTTCACGGTGACGGCCGCCGGTCTCCGACAGGCCGGCCCGGCAGTGGCGACGGGCGGGAACGGCGCCGAGGGCATCGCGCTGTCCCACAACGGCCGCAGCCTGTACAACGCGAACTTCAACACCAACGGCGACGGCAGTGTCACGACCTACCCGCTGGCCGCCGACGGTTCGGTGGGCACCCCGCGCCCGCCGGTGCTCACGGGCGGCCGTCAGCCCGATCTGACGAGCATCACCCTGCCGGCGAGCTGACCGAGACACTGCGGAGAAACCGATGCCGCTGCGGCAGGCTGTCCACAGTGGTCTGCGGGGCGGGATCGTCTTCACGGCGGTGAAGATCTCAGGTGAGCATGTGCATCCCGCCGAAGAACGCGACGGCGAGGACCCCCACAGCGAACCCGACGAACAGCGCCGCCCCGAGCCCGGGGCGCAGCCGCGTACCCGCGTAGGCCAGGCCCAGCGCGAGGATCAGCCACGAGCCGATGAGGGCGACACCGCTCATCATGGACTCGGCGAAGACGGCGGCGACCCGCGCGCCGGCCGCGACGAACAGGGCGAACCCCGCCGCCGCGGCCGGGATGACCCACGCTTTACGGCCCAGGTGCGGTGTGTGGGCGGATTCCGGTGACCTCTGCATGGCAACGCTCCTCGGCTGGATGACCACTGTTCGTAGTGTGCCTCGCGTCACGGCGAAGATCCCTTACCGTCGGCTAACGCCCGGTCTGCCCAGTGGCGGCGAAGGACGAGGACGGCGCCGGTCAGGGTTTCGTAATGGCCGAGGTGCCCTGGGGTGGTCTCGACGCTTGTAGCTTCGGGGACGTGATGTTCCGACGTGGTGCCCTTGCTGCCGGTGCGTTCCTGCTCGCTGCCTGCGGGGCTGCACCGGCCGCTCCGGCTGCGCCTCCCCTCGTGTTTCCGCAGGCGTCGGCCGGCGTCGCGACGTGGACGCCGTGGCCTTCCGCGTTGCACGACGCGCGGCACTCGGGCGCCTCGGCTGTGTCGGGACCGACGCGCGGCACCATCCGCTGGCAACGTCGCCTCGAAGGCGCCACGACCCCCGGCCCGGTGGTCGGTGCGGACGGCACCGTGTTCATCGCTTCGAACGGCGGCGTACTCCACGCCCTCGACCCGGCCGACGGCCACGACAAATGGACCTACGACACGAAGACCCCCGTGGGCGGCGACCTGTCGATCTCACCCCTGGTGCTGCGCGACGGCACGATCCTCCTGCCCAGCGGCGAAGATCTGATCGCGTTGTCCCCGACCGGCCGGCTACTGTGGACGCGAGCGTTCTCGTCCCGGGTGACCTCTCCGGCTTCCTTCGACGGCACCCGGGTCTACGTCGGAACCGGCGACGGCACGGTGTCCGCAGTGGACACCGTGGCCGGTCACGTCGTCTGGACCGTCGACACCGGAACGACCTCCTACGGTTCGGTGGTCACCGACGGCCGCGGCCGCGTCTACACCACCGCCGACTCGTCGCTGATCGCCCTCGACGACCAGGGCACCTCTGCCCGCATCGCCTGGCGCGCCGACCCGCACGACGACATGACCGAGGTCTCCGCAGGCCTCGGTCCGGACGGCACCGTGCTGCTGGGCACCAACGGCCGCGCCGAATGTGCCTATCACCCGGACGGGAAACCGGCCTGGCAGGCACCGCGCGTGATCACGTACTCCTCACCCGTGGTCACCGCGTCCGGTCTGGCCTACGTGGCCGACCACAGTGGACAGGTCCACGTCTTCGACGTCCACACCGGACACGAGGCCGCCCGCTACGGCCCCATCGGCGCCCAGATCTGGAGTTCCACCGTCGTCGACCGCTCCTACCACCTCTACTTCGGCGGCGAAAACGGCCACGCCTACGGCTTCAACCCCGACGGCACCCGCCTCTTCGACGTCGACCTCGGCGGCAAGGTGGACAGCTACCCGGCCCTCACCGGCGACGGCGCGCTCGTGATCGGCAGCCGCAACGGACTGGTCACCGCCGTCGGCTGACCGTGGCTCAGGCCGGGTACCGCCGCTCGATCTCGGCCAGCTTGCGGTCCACGACCTGTTGCGCGCCCGCCCGGGGGGAGACCGCGTGGGCCTGGGCGAGCAGGTCGGTGACGATGCGGTCCATCGACTCGCGGACCTTGGTCTCGGCCTCCTGCGCGTCGGCGTCGAGGTCGCCGAACAGGGTCCACCACCACCAGGCGTTGGTGGCCGAGTTGGCCACGAAGCCGGGGATCACGGTGACGCCGCGGGCGGCGAGCGCGGCCTCGGCCTCGGCGGTGGTCGGCATGTTGGCGGCTTCGACGACGACCCGCGCGGTGACGCGGTGCTGGTTCGTCTCGTCGAGGCAGTAGGACACCGCGGCCGGGACGAGGACGTCACATTCGACGTCGAGCCAGGCGCCTCGCGCGAGCTCGCGGTCGGCCGGGCGAAGCTGCGTGCGGTCGAGGCCGCCCCACGGATCGCGCGTGAGCAGGAGACGTTCGACGTCGAGACCGGCGGGATTCGCCACGACGCCGTCGGCGTCGGCGATCCCCACGACGAGGACGCCGGCCCGGGCCAGGTAACGCGCGGTCGCGCCGCCCATCGAACCGAAGCCCTGCACGACGGCCCGGCGCGGCGCGGCCGGCAGACCGAGGTGGTCCATCGCGGTCAGCGCGGCCTGCGCGACCCCGAGCCCGCCGACGAGCTCAGGCAGCGCGACGCCGTCGACGTCGATCGAAAACGCCTTGGCCAACCGGGCACGCGCCTCGTCGGCGTTGTCCAGCAAGGGGTAGACGGCCTGCACGGAACTGTCCATCCCGAGCTCAGCCACGACTTCGTCGATCGTCTCCTGCCGGACGCCCAGGTCCTCCCCGGTGGTCCAGTGCCGTTCGACGATCGCGCGCACCGCGGCCAGGAACCGCGTGAGGACGCCGCGGGCCTCGGGATCGCGCGGGCTGCAGTCGATGCCGCCCTTGGCGCCGCCGAGCGGGATGTAGCGGGCGCCGGGTTCGTAGTGCAACGCTTCCTTGCGGGTCATGCCCGCCGCCAGGCCGCGGACTTCGTCGAGCGTGCAGCCTTCGCGCATGCGCAGCCCGCCGCTCGCGACGCCACGCACCAGTCGGTCGATGACCACGAACCCGCGGCGGCCCGTCTCGGTGTCGGTCCAGGTGATCGAGAGGTGCGGCTCCCGCGCTGTCATGTGTGCCCCGTTCGTTTCACTACTGAATCACCATGCAGTAGTGACTGAATGGTTGTCAACGGCCGAGGCCCAGCTCGTGCGCGACGTGCCGGCGCGCCCACTCCTGCATCCGCTCGCGGTTCTGCACCCCGCCGTGCACCAGGGTCTGCACGGCGAGCCCGTCGAGGAACGCGGTGATCCGCCAGGCCGCGCCGCGCGGGTCGGGTGCGGTGAACTCGCCGGCGTGGACGCCGTCCTGGATGATCGTGACCAGCGCTTCCTTCCAGCGCAGGTCCAGCTCGCGGCCGACCTGCCGGAGCTCGGGTTCGCGCAGCGCCGCCGACCACCCCTCGATCCACAGGCGCCAGCCCTTCGCCCGCCCGGTCGGCGCGTACCAGTCGAGTGCGGTGCGCAGCCGTTCGGATGCCGTCGTCACGCCCGCAGTGAGCTGTTCGAGCTTCTCGAGATCGCGTTGCGCGGCCCAGGTGAACGCATCCGCGATCAGCGCTTCCTTGTTCTTGAAGTGGTAGAGCACCAGCGACGTGCTCACCGACAGGTCGGCCGCAACGTCGGCCATCCGCACGGCGTGGATCCCGGCCTGCTCGAGGCGGCGGACGGTGGCGCGCAGGATCTCGTCCCGGCGCACGGTGGTGTCTTTCCGGCTGCGGCTCACGAGGCGAGCTTATCCTGAACCACCGATCAGTAGTGGCTCACAGGACGCCCGCGCGGAGAGCGAAGGCCACCGCCTGCGTGCGGTTGCGGAGGTTGAAGCGGCCGATGATCGAGGCCAGGTCCTTCTTCACCGTGCTCTCGGAGTACACGAGGGTTTTGGCGATCTCCCGGGTTTCGACCCCCTCGGCGAGCATGCGGAGGATCTCGACCTCGCGGGCGGACAGTCCGGGGCCGGTGTAGCCCAGGGGCTCCAGGACGTTGCGTTGCAGGCCGCGGATCTGGGCGACGAGGGTGCCGAGCAGGCGGGGCGACATCACGGCGGACCCGTTGGCGCTCGACAGCACCGCCTCGGCGAGGTCGGCGCCCGTGGCGGTGGTGCGGTCGAGGACGGCGACGACGCCGTGGCTGACGAGGGACAGCAGCGAGTGCTCGCGCACGTCGGCGGTCAGCAGGACGATGGGGGCGGCGAGCACGGCCGCGGCTTGGACGCGGCGCATCGTCGCCGTGGAGAAGCGGTCGTCGACGACGACGGTGACGTCGGGCGGCGGCTCGTCTCCCGCCGTGCGCGGGGTTTCGACGCCCAGGAGCTTGCGGATGCTTTCCGTCGTCAGCGGGTCGGGGCCGAAGACCGTGATCGCGACCTCGGTGAGCGACCGGCGCGGCTTGGCCGCGACGGGTGAGCAGGACGTCACGACGAGTCCTTCCTCCGGTGCCGTTGTCCCACCGAAGATACTGAGCGAGTTCGCCGGGAACCGGTTCCGCAAGAGTTCGGTCACATGAGAAATCCGGTGGCCGAACCACGAAACGGCGAATGGGTCTCCTCAGCGCTGGAGCGCGTGGGCGGCCAGCACGTGGGCGACGGTTTCGGTGATCTGACGGGCGAACGGGATGTTGAGCCATTCGTCGGGCACGTGCATGTTCGACTCGGCGCCGACCGCGCCCGTGACGAGAAAGGCCGCGTCCGGGTAGGCCCGGCCGAGCATCTGCATGAACGGGATCCCGCCGCCCAGGCCCAGGAACTGGTGCGGGGCCTCGAAAACGCCGGATTCGAGCGCGGCGGACAACCAAGCCGGCGGCTCGGGTGCGCACCAGCCGTCCTGGGCCATCACGTCGGTGATCGTCGCCGAAGCGCCGTAGGGGACGTCGGTCGTGGTCGCCCGCTCCAGCGCGGCCGCCGCGTCGGCCGCGCTGACGGTGGGCGGCAGGCGGAAGCTGAGCCGCAGCGACGTCGAGGCCCGCAGGACCGCACCGGCTTCGGCGACATCCGGGAGGCCCGCCGCGCCGGTGACCGACAGGGTCGGGCGCCAGGTGTTGTTGAGGATGCGTTCGGCCTCGTCGTCGGCGGCCGGTCGCCCGCCGGGGACCAGGGAAAGCGGGTGCAGCGTCGACAGTGGACGCAGTTCGGCCAGCCGCTGCGCGTCCGCCACGCGTTCGGGCGGGATCGGCGCGTTCAGCTCCGGCAGCAGGATCCGGCCGGTGGCGGGATCTTCGAGCCGGTCGAGCAGCAGCCGCAGAATGCGGAACGAGCTGGGCACGACGCCGCTGGCGATCCCCGAGTGCACGGCTTCTTCGAGCACGGCGACGGTGAGCGTCGCCTGGAGGATCCCGCGCAGGCTCCGCGTGACCCACAGCCGTTCGAAGTCACCGCCGCCGGAGTCCAAACAGGTCACGAGGCTCACCCGGCCGAGCCGCTCCGCCAGGTGGCCGAGGTAGTCCGGCAGGCCGGGGCTGCCGGACTCTTCGCCGGCCTCCAGCACGAGAACCACGCGGCAGTGCTCGCCACCGGCGGCCCGGACCGCGGTGACGGCGGTGAGAGCCGCGTACGCGGCGTAGCCGTCATCGACGGCGCCACGGCCGTAGAGCCGGTCGCCCCGCAGCACCGGCTGCCACGGGCCGAGTCCTTCGGACCAGCCGTCGAACGGCGGTTGCTTGTCAAGGTGCCCGTAGAGCAGGGCCGTGCCTTCGCCGGACGCTCCCGGCGTGGCAGGTATTTCCGCGAACAGCAAGGGCGGCACGTCGTCGAGCTCCACGACCTCGAAGGTGCTGCCCGCCGGCGCGTTCGCCTCGAGCCAGCCGCGGACGTGCTCGACCGCGCGGCGCAGGTGCCCGCGTTCGCGCCACTGCGCGTCGTACGCGGGGGACACGGCCGGGATCGCCACGAACTCCGCGAGGCTCGGCAGGACCCGCTCCGCCCACGCGGTCTCGACGTGGTGTCGCACCTGTTCGATTTCCACCAGCCCACCCCGCTCCTTCGTGACTACTCGATCATCGAATCACAACACGCCCGCGCGCAGGGCGAACGCGACCGCCTGGACCCGATTGCGGAGCTTGTAGCGCGTGGTGAGGCTGTGGAGGACGTGCTTGATCGTGCTCTCCGAGTACGTCAGCTTCCGGGCGATTTCGGCGGTTTCCGCACCGTCGGCCAGGAGCCGCAGCACCTCGACCTCGCGCTCGGTGAGGCCGGCGCTGTTCACACCGAGAGGCCCGAGCGTTTCGCGCTGCATCCGCCGCACGAGGCCGATGAGCGTGCCGAGCAGGTCCTGCGGCATCACGCTGTGCTGGTGCGCGGCGGCCGACACCGCGGCGGCGAGCTCGGCGCCGTCGGCCGACTTGCTGTCCACGATGGCCACCACCCCGTGCTCGATGAGCGTGAGCAGCGCGGCTTCCTCGACGCCGGCGGTGAGCAGGACGACCGGGACACCCGAAGACTGCAGGGCCCGCAGCTGCGCCACGGCGGCGGTGTTCACGTGCGGCGTCGAGAAGACGAGCACGTCGGGCCGCGAGCCCGGGCGCGCCCGCACGAGGCCGGCGTGGCTTTCGAGGACCAGCCGCAGGCCGGTGGCGCTGAGGGTGTCCGTGGCTTCCACCCGGACCGAAACCTGCTGGGCGACCCGGGGCCGGAGCGCGACGGGGTGGGATCCCGGGACGGGGTGCCGGGGCCGGACCGCAACGTGTTCCATGGTGCTCTTTCCTTGCCTGTTTTCGTCATCCGGAGCCGGTGCGGGGACTCGGGCGTGCTCCTGGTGCTCCTTCAGCATGCCCCGGGCGCGTTGGCCCGGCATTGACGAAAGCTTTATCGCGCGCGGCGATCACCCGCGCACGGTCGGTGTCATTCGTCTTTCGGCGGCCGAGCCTCGGAAAGACTCATGCGACGACCCCGCCGCGACGGCCGGGGACGATCTACGCTCATCCGGCGCACAGCAGTGAACCGCAACTCGTCCGCCGGCGAAAGGTGTGGCACCGAAATGGCCGAAGTGGACCCCGAGGTCGAGTACACCGCAACGCACCAGTGGGTGCGGCGGCTGCCGGGCAACTCGGCGCGCATCGGCGTCAGCGATTTCGCGCAGGAGGAGCTGGGCGACATCATCTCCGTGTCCCTGCCGGCGGTCGGTGCCGAGATCGTGGCGGGCGAGCCGTTCGGCGAGGTCGAGTCGACGAAGAGCGTGGCCGAGGTCTACGCGCCGGTTTCCGGAGTGGTCGCCGCGGTCAACGGCCTGCTCGCCGACAGCCCGGAGGTCGTCAACGACGACCCGTACGGCGACGGCTGGCTCATCACCGTCGACGTGCGGCCCGGGGAGACGAAACTGTTGGGCGCGCAGGACTACCGGACCTCCACCGAGGGCTGAGCCACGTGGGCGAGGCAGGCGTAGGTCGCCTCGACCAGCGCCATCTTGCGCGGATCGTCGCGTGGGTGGGCGCCCATCCGGTTCATCACGTACCCGAAGCCGACGCCGTTCTCCGGGTCGGCGAACCCGGTCGAGCCGCCGAACCCGTCGTGCCCGAAGCTGCGGGGGTTGGGGCCGAAGCTGAGCTGGCCGCTGCCGAGGGTGAACCCGAGGCCGAACTCGTTGTCCAGCCCCATGACCAGGTCGCGGCCGCGGCCCTGGCCGGTGCGGGCGAGCTCGATCGTTTCCTGGCGCAGCAGCCGTTCCGACCCGTCGGCGAGGGCGCCGTAGATCGTGGCGAGGCCGTGGGCGGTGCCGTGCCCGTTGGCCGCAGGCACCTCCGCGACGCGCCAGCGGGTGAGGTTCGCCGTGCGGCCCAGGGGAAGCGGGTTGGCGAGCGCGGCCAGGGTCGCACGGTCCGGCACGACTGTCCTTTCCGGACCGGCGGACGGCTCGACCATCGTGGAGCAGCGGGTGAGGTCGTCGCGGCTCACTCCGATGTGGACGTCCACGTTGAGCGGTTGCGCGACGTTGGCGCGGAAGAACTCGCCGACGGTCTGCCCGGTGATCCGGCGGATCACCTCGCCGACGAGGAAACCGTAGGACAGCGCGTGGTACCCGCTGGTCGAACCGGGCTCGAACAACGGCTCCTGTGCGGACAGGAGCAGGGTCATCTTCGTCCAGTCGAGCAGGTCGTCGATCTGCAGCGGGTGCTCGGGCGCGACCCCGGTGACACCGGAGCGATGCGAAAGCAGCCACCGGACGGGGATGCCGGCCTTGCCCGCGGCGGCGAATTCGGGCCAGTAGCGGGCGACCGGCGCGTCGAGGTCGAGATCGCCGCTTTCCACGAGCTGCATCGCGCACAGCGCGACGAGGCCCTTGGTGGAAGACCACAGGTTGGTCAGTGTCGGGCGTCGCCACGGAACCCGGCGCTCCTCGTCCGCCCAACCGCCCCACAGGTCGACCACGGTCTGGCCGCGCACCACGACGGTGACGGCCGCGCCCAGCTCGTCGCGCTCACCGAAGTTCTCGCGGAAAGCCTGGGCCACCGGCTCGAAACCTTCGGCGGTCTCACCGTGCACGGGTGCGGGGGACGAGAGGGGCATCGGCTTTCCTTAGGTCGAGGCGAGATCGCCGGACGCGCTGGTGGCGGCCCGGCGAGGTCGATTCTCCCCGGCCCTGCGGCGGGAAAAGGCCGCGTTGGCCGGAAAGGCGGGAAACGTCGCCCGCGCGATCACGGGGTCGCCCGCAGGAGGTCGTCGAGTGCACGCCGGGCTTGCCGTCCGTCGTGCTCGCGATGTTGCTGGTGGTAGAGATCCACCGCCTGGCGCAGGCTCTTCAAGGCGAGGTCGTGGCGGCCCAGCTTCTCGTAGGCGGCGCCGAGCGTGAGCAGGGTGTCCGGGATGGAGAACATCTCGTCCCCGAACAGCGCCAGCGCCTCTTCGAGGTAGGCGATGGCCCGGTCGAGATTCCCGAGGCCGAGGTGGATGGTGCCGAGAGTGTCCAAAAGGGCCGGACGTATGTTGTTCATGCGGGCCTCGTCGGCCAGCGCGAGAGCCTGTTCCGAGATCTCCAGCGCCCTCTCGTACTGGCGCTCCAGCTGCAACGCCCACGCGAGGTGGTTGCCGACCCATGCCCGGATCGCCGGGGGCAGCCCGGCGGCCAGCTGCCACGCGTCGGTGCTCAGCTCGACGGCCTCGGCGATCCGCTGCGCCCGTACGGAGATCTCGGACCACGCGTTGAGGCTGAGCACCCGCTGCGACACGTCGCCGAGCTCCTCGGCGATGGTCAGCGCCACCTCCACGTGCTGGACGGCTTCCTCGTGGCGGCCGGTGCGGGTGAGGGCTTGGGCGATCACGCGGCGGGCCAGACATTCGGAGCTGCGTTCCCCGAGGATCTGCGCGGCGGCCAGCCCGTCGCGCCAGACCCCGATGGCGTGGTGCGCGTCGCCCTGGGTGGCGTAGAGCGAGCTGCTGCCCCACGCCAGCTGCCACACGATCTTGTGCCACTCGCGCTCTTTCGCCACCGACCGGACGGCGCCGATGTTCTCGGCCTCCGTGTTCACCCACCGCTTGGCTTCGGTGCTGTCGCGCAGCGGCACGGGCGTGCACCCCGCGGGGAGCGGCACCGGGGTGATGGGTGGGCGTCCGGCGTCGGCGAGAGTGACCGCGTGAACCAGGGTGTGGAGGTAAAAGCACGTCAAACGGTGGAGTGCGGACGTGATTTGTTCGTTGTCGCGCGAAAGTTGTGCGAGTTCTCGCGCGTACGCACGCACCAGGTCGTGAAGGCGGAAGCGGCCCGGCTCGTGTTGCTGGACCAACGAAGCGCGTTCGAGAACTCGCAACGCGGTCCGCGTCGCCGCGTAGGTCTTGCCCGCGAGTGACGCCGCGGCGTCGAGCGAGATGTCCGGGCCGGGCACGAGACCGAGCAGCGTGAACAGCTCCGCGGGCTCGCCCGCCAACGCCGCCAGTGACGTCCGCAGCACGGCCCGGATGCTGAGGTCGGTGCCGATCTCCAGCGCGTTGAGGGTGGAGCCGGAGTCGGCGAGCTCGTCGGCCAGCGCGGTGAGCGCGAACTCGGGGTGCTCCTGCGCCCGGCCGACGACGATGCTCAGGGCCAGCGGCAGGCCCCCACACGCGTCGGCAAGCCGGGTGACGGCCGCGGGCTCCGCTGCCGTGCGCGAAGGGCCCAGCCGCGAGACGAGCAGCTGCCGGGCGGCGGCGCCGTCGAGGACGTCGAGGGAGATGAGGTCGGCGTGGTGGCTCGAGACCAAAGTGGTCAGCCGGTTGCGGCTCGTGACCACGACCGGGCACTGCGAGGTACCCGGCAACAGCGGGGTGACCTGGTCGGCGTCGAGCGCGTTGTCGATGACCACCAGCAGGCGTTTGTCCGCCACCAGGCTGCGGTAGAGACCGCTCATCGCGGCGAGGTCCTGCGGGACGGCCGCCGGCTTCACGCCGAGCGCGGAGAGGAACGCGCGCACGGCGGTCTCCGGCGGCACCCGGTCCCCGGACGGCGCGAACCCCCGCAGATCGACGAACAGCTGCCCGTCGGGGTAGCGGCCGGCGTGGTCGTGCGCCCAGCGCAGCGCGAGACAGGTCTTGCCGACCCCGCCGGGGCCGACGATCACCGACACCGGAGCGTCCGCCAGCGCCGAGAGCTCCCGGTCGCGCCCGGTGAACGCGCGCGGCGGCGCCGGCAGCTGCCGCGGAACCGGCGGTGGCAGGCCGGGATCGTCGTCGGCCGGGCCGGACCGCGCGGGTTGATCGTCCACAGTGGTCTCGTCCCGCAGGATCGCCTGGTACACGGCCCTCAGCGCGGGGCCGGGATCCACCCCGAGCTCCTCGGCCAGCAGCGTCTTCACCTTCTGGAAGTGCCGCAACGCGTCGGCCTGGCGGCCGGTTCGGTGCAGCGCGACCATCAGCTGCCCGGCCAGACGTTCGTCGTACGGGTGGTGCTCGGCCCGGCTGGTGAGCGTCGGCAGCACCTGCGCGTGGCGACCGAGCTCAAGCTGCAGGTCCGTTCTGGCCAGGAGCACTTCGTCGCGCTCGGCCAGCAGCGCGGTGCGGAACTCCCGCAGCCACGGGCTGTCCAGCCCCGCGAACGGTTCGCCCCGCCACAGCTCCAGCGCTTCGTCGTAGAACCCGACCTGCTCCTCGGCGTCCTCCGAACGCCGGGCGAGGCCGCTCAGCCGCCGGAAGCGATGTACGTCGACCTGGCCGGGCTCGACGTCGAGCACGTACCCGTGGCCCCGGCGCACGATCCGGTGCTCACCCGCCAGCGCCGTGCGCAGCCGGGTGAAGTAGCTGTGCACCATGCCCCGCGCGCTGCCGGGTGCTTCGTCGCCCCACACGCGGACCACGAGGTCGTCGAGCGAGACCGGCTGCCCGGCTTCGAGCAGCAGCGACACCAGGATGGCGCGCGGCCCGGCCGGGCCGATCGGCTGGGGCTCCTCGCCCCGGACCACCTCGACGTTGCCCAGGAGCCGGAAGCCGAGAGACATCTGAGACCACCTCTGACCCGCTCCGCGCGAACATTCGCCACATCTTAAGCACGGTCGTCGAATGTCTCACCCGACAGGTAACCGCGTCCCGCATTCTAGTTCCGCGCCGTCGACGAATTCGGATCCGGAATCCTTATCATTCGATTAAGGAATGCGCCGCGTCGTGCCGCCCGGATTCGGTCGCGGCGGCTACATTCGCGGGAAGCCTCGCGAAAGGAGCCCCCATGGCCGCAAGAGCCCGGACCGTGGGCTTCACCGGGATCTGCCTGGGGTACTTCGCGATCATCCTCGACGGCAGCGTGCTCAACATCGCCGTGCCCGCGCTGCGCGACGACCTGAAGACGTCCCTGGCCTCGGTCCAGTGGGTGATCAACGCGTACACGCTGTGCCTCGCCGCGCTGCTGCTCACGGCGGGTGCGCTGGGCGACCGCTGGGGCCTGCGCCGATGTTTCCTCTGGGGCACCGCGATCTTCACCGCCGCCTCGCTGGCCTGCTCGCTCGCGCCGTCGGTGCACGTGCTCATCGCGGCCCGCGTCGTGCAGGGCGTGGGCGCGGCGGCGCTGCTGCCCGCGACGCTCGCGCTGATCCGCACGCTGTTCTCCGACGACGGCGAACGCGCCCGCGCCACGGCGATCTGGGTGTCCACCGGCGCGATCTCCACCGCGGTCGGGCCCATGGTGGGCGGGCTGCTGATCGACGCGTTCGGCTGGCGCAGCATCTTCCTGATCAACCTGCCCATCGGTGTCGCCGCGATCCTGCTGGCCCGGGCCGGGATCACGGAGGCGCCGCGCCACAAGCGCAAGGTCGACCACGCCGGGCAGGTCACGGCCGTGGCCGCGCTCGGGCTGATCACCGCCGGCGTGATCGTGAGCGGCAGCGCGGGCTGGAGCTCCCCGCTCAGCCTCGGCCTGCTGGCCGGCGGCCTCCTGTCCGCCGCCGCGTTCTGGCTGGTCGAACGCCGCGTCGCGCAGCCCATGCTGCCGCGGGGGTTCTTCTCGGTCCGCGTGCGCACGGTCGCGGTGGCAAGCGCCGCGTTCATGGGGTTCCTCTTCTACGGCACGCTTTTCGTGATGTCGCTGTACTTCCAGCAGGTGCGCGGCTGGTCGGCGGGCGAGGCCGGGATCGCGCTCCTGCCGCTCACGGTCGGCTCGACGATCGGCTCGCTCGTCCTCTACCGGCCGCTGTCGCGCAGGTTCGGCAACCCCGTGGCGCTGCTGACCGGGTTCGCCTGCTGCGCGTCCGGTGTCGCGGTGCTGCTGGTCTTCACCGGGGCCCCGGCGTATGTACCGGTCGCAGCCGGCCTGCTGCTGGTCGGGGTGTCGAGCACGATCGCGTTCTCCGCGCTCACGTCGCTGCTGGTCCCGAGCGTGCCGGTGCACCAGTCGGGTGTCGCGTCCGGCGTGCAGAACACGAGCCGGCAGTCGGGCGCGCTGATGTCGGTGTCGGTGCTCGGCGCGATCCTGAACACGGCGGCGTTCACGGCGCGGCTGCCGATCGCGTTGGGCGTACTCGCCGCGGTGGTCGTGCTCGCCCTCGTCTCGGCCGGGTTCGCGATGCGGCCCGCCCGCTGAACCGTTGTCCGTTCGAGCACCGAAATCGGTCCGTGCGACCAAGATCGGCGTGGGACCGGTTCGGCCGACGGGGCCGCCGGGTAGCCAGGTGCCGACCCGGACGAAGGGAAGTTCTCATGTCGGCTGGCACTCGGTGGCACGTGATCCCGCGAACCGCGGGGCTGTGCGTGCTCTGGCTCCTCGTCGGTCTCGCGCTGGCCGTTCAAGCCGTGCTGGTGCTCAGCACCTCCAGCGTGAACCAGCCCGCGCTGGAGGTGGTCGTGGCCGTGCTGGGTGTGATCCTGGCGGGGTGCTCGATCGCCGGGCTGGTGTCCCCGCGCCGGCGCGGTCGGTGACCTACTGGTCGAGCACGACGTCGGTCTCCGGCCGGGCGAAGCACACGAGGATCCGCCCGGCCGGGGGCAGTTCGAGCGGCGCCGGGTCGTACGTCGTCGTGCCGGCGAGCAGCGGGGTGTCGCAGGTGTGGCAGACGCCGCTGCGACAGGCCCAACGCGTGGGCACGGCACACGCTTCGGCCAGCTCCAGCAGGGTTTCCCCGTCGTCGCGCCAGCGGACCGTGAGGCCGCTGCGGGCGAAGGTGACGGCGGGGCCGGCTCCGGGCGGGCCGTCCGGCGGGTGGGGCGCGACGGTGCCGGCCTCGCGCACGCCGGGGTTGATCGCGGCGAGGGCGCCGAAGAGTTCCGTGCGCACGTCGGTGCAGCCCAGCGCGACGAGAGCTTCGCGGACGTCGTCCATGAAGGACGGCGGGCCGCAGACTTACGCGGTGGCGCCGGCCGGCAGGGCGAGCTCCTTCAGCGTCCGGCCGGTGACGCGACGGCTGTCCGCGCCGGATTCCGGCCGGGTGTGGAAAAAGTGCGCGTGACTGTTCGGCAGCCTCGCGAGCAGACCCCGGACTTCGAGCTCGAACGCTTGGTCCGCAGCGTTGCGGGCCGTCTGGATCCACTAGATCTCACGCTCGGGCTCCTCCGCGGCGAGCTGGTGCAGCATCGCCAGGACGGGGGTGACACCGACGCCGGCGGACAGCAGCACGACCGGGCCGGAACCCGGCTCCAGCACGAAGTCGCCGCGGGGCGCGGCCGCGTCGAGGGTGTCGCCGGCCTTCAGCACGTCGTGCACGTAGGTGCTGGCGGCGCCGTCGCGCTTCACGCTGATGCGGTAGCCCTCGGTCGTCGAGAGCGAGTAGCTGCGGACCAGCGGCGGTTCGCCGGCACCCGGCAGCCGCACGGTGAGGTACTGGCCGGGCCGCGCGGCCGGGAGGGCTTCGCCGGGCGCGTCGAGGTGGACGGACGTGATGGTCGCGCTCTCGCGCACGACCTTCGTCACGGTCAGCGGCCGGAACCCGGTCCAGCCCGGGTCAGCGGGCTTCTCGGCCGGGCTGAGCAGGTCGCGGAACGACTGGCGCCAGCCGGGGCTGAGCGCGGGGATGTCGACGGCGGACTCGAGCGCTTCGGTGGTGCGGTTCGGGGTGTAGAGCAGGGCGTCGACGTCGGCGACGGTCATCTCGTGCGGGCCGCGCCGGGTGCGCACGATCTCGTCGCCGGCCGCGACGTGGCCCTCGCGCAGGACGCGGAAGTAGAACCCCGGCCGCCCGTGGGACACCAGCAGCGACGGCAGCTCCGGCTCGTTCAGGCGCATGCCGACGCGGAAACACGTGACGCGCGGCTGCGTCACCTCGAACTCCGCCTCGCCGATGCGGTAGCGGTCGCCGACGCACACTTCGTCGTCGGGCATCCCGGTGACGGTGAAGTTCTCGCCGAACTGCCCGAACTCGTAGCTGTCGTGCCCGAAGTACGCCTGCCAGTACTCGATCGACTCCAGCTGGTAGACGAACACCGCGCGCTGCTCGCCGCCGTGCCCGGCCGGGTCGCCCTGCCCGTCGCCGTCGACGTTGAGCCGCCGCACCATCCGGGGGCCGCTGACCGCGCTCTTCCAGATGCCGGTGTGGACGATCCTGCCGTTCCACTCGACGTCCTTGGGCATTCCCACGTTGACCGACACCAGCGTTGGCACGCCTGCTCCTTCCGCGATGGCGCCAAACTACTGTGGGCGCGTTTTCCGCGGTGTGCGGGAAATGGTCACGTCACATGAAATTTCCGGAGGATCTTGTTAGATTTTCCGAATGACAACGCTGCGCGCCCTGGAATGTCTGGTCGCCCTCGTGGAAGAGGGCTCGGTGACGCGTGCCGCGGCCTCGTTGCAGATGTCGCAGCCCGCGCTGTCGCACCAGCTCGCCTCGCTCGAACGCGAGATCGGCACCCCGATGGTGCAGAAGATGGGCCGTGGCGTGCGCGTGACCGCCGCGGGCCACGCGGTCGCGGAAGAGGCGCGGGTGGCGTTGAAGGCGTCCGAACGCGCGGTGCGCGTGGGCCGGCAGATCGGGTCCGGCGGAGCGGGACGGCTGCGGATCGCCTGCGCCGAGACCATGACGGCGTGGCTGCTCGTCCCGGTGCTGCGGCACTGGCGGGCGCGCCGGGCCGAGGTGCTGATCGAGCTCAGTGAGCACACCAGCTCCGACCGGATGGTGGAACTCGTGGCGTCGGGCGAGGTCGACGTCGCCGTGGGACCGCGGCCGTCGGAGACGGGTGAGCACCTCGAAGTGCTCGGCGAGGAGGAGGTGGTGGTCGTCGCGCCGGCGGGCCACCCGTTCGGCGAACGCCTGTCGGTGCCGTTCGCGGATCTCGCGGCGGAGCCGTTCGTCCATTTCGTGAGTGACAACGGGTTGTCGGTGTGGCTCGACCAGCTGGCCGCGGACCACGGTGTGGTGCTGGATCCCGTGCTGCGCACCAGGAGCCCGCGCACGGCCGCGCAGCTCGCGGCCGCGGGGATGGGCGTGACGATCGTTCCCGTCTCGGCGCTGCCTCCTCGCCCGCCGGGGGTGGTGCGGCGGCTGGATCCTCTGGTGGAGCGGGAGATCGTCGTGGTGGTCGCGGCGCCGTCGGACTCGCTGGTCGACCTGTTCGTGGGCGATCTTCGACGGCGTGGGTTGCCCGGAGGCCGTCCGGCGCGCGCGAACTGAGAGTGTGACGGAATTCTTTCGGCCTCGGCGCCGCGGGTTCCGCGTCGCCTGACGCGGCTACCGTGACGCTCGACCTGGTTGTCGACCGGGAACGCGAAATGGGTTCGCACTCTCTTCTCCCGCAATGATTCTCGCGGCTCTGGCGCGCGTTCCCCCGATCACGGAAGAAGCGCGTACGTGGATCAGCTGCAGGCTTTTGTACTCGACGTCGACGGGACCGACATCCAAGCGGAGGGCGCGCGGTTGCGCGCCGGCGGCTCGGCGGTGGTGGTGGAGCTGCCGGGCGGGGTCCGCGCCTGGGCGGTCGGCCACGCCGGCACGCTCAAGTCCCTGCTGACCGACAGCAGAGTGTCCAAGGATCCGCGGCAGCACTGGGCCGCGTGGAAGGAAGACCGCATCGCCGCCGACTGGTCGCTGCGGCTCTGGGTTTCGGTGCAGAACATGTTCACCGCCTACGGAAGCGACCACCGGCGGTTGCGCTCGCTGGTCGCGTCGGGCTTCACCGCGAAGCGGACGATGGAGCTCAAGCCGTGGGTGGAACGCATCACGGCGACGCTGCTCGACGAGGTGGCCGCGCTGGGCCGGGCCGACGTCGTCGACCTCCGAGCGGCTTTCGCGTATCAGCTGCCGGCGGAGGTGATCTGCCGGTTGTTCGGTGTGGACGACTCACAGCGCGCCGGCCTGCGCAAGGTGGTGGACACCGTCTTCGACACGACGACCACCCCCGAAGCTGCGCAGGCCAACGCCGAGGACATGTACCGGATCCTCACGGGCCTGGCCGAGCAGAAACGCGCGCGGCCCGGCGACGACGTGACGAGCGCGATCATCCAGGCCGACTCCGACCGCTTCGGCCGGCTCACCGACGCCGAGGTCGTCGACACCCTCATCCTCATGCTGACCGCCGGGCACGAGACGACCGTGAACCTGCTGGACCAAGCCGTGACGGCGATGCTCACGCACCCGGAGCAGCTCGCGCTCGTGCGGTCCGGCGAGCGCACGTGGAGCGACGTCGTCGAGGAAACCCTGCGGTGGCAAGCACCCGTGGCGTACCTGCCGCTGCGGTACGCGGTGACCGACATCGACCTGGGTGACGTCGTCATCCCCGAGGGCGACGCGATCCTCGCCGCCTACGCCGCGGCCGGCCGGGACGAGGCGGAGTACGGCGAGACCGCGGGCGAGTTCGACATCACGCGCGGGGTGAAGCAGCACCTGGCGTTCGGGCACGGGATCCACCACTGCCTCGGTGCCCCGCTGGCGCGGCTGGAGGCGACGACGGCGTTGCGGATGTTGTTCGAGCGGTTCCCGGACCTCGCTTTCGCGGAACCGTCGGCACGGCTGGTGCCGATGAGCTCGTTCCTGTCCAACGGTCACGCGGAGCTGCCGGTGCGCCTGGGGCGTGACGCAGCTGTGTGACGGGCGGGGCGGTGGCCTCGATGCCTCGGGGCCACCGGTTTTCGGCTCAGGTCAGGGGTTCGCCGCCGTCGACGCGCAGGGTCACGCCGGTCAGGAACGGGTTGGTCATCGCGAAGAGCACGGCCGACGCGATGTCGTCGACGGTGCCGATGCGCCGCGCCGGGTTGTGCGTGCGGAAGTGCTCGAAGTAGGCGGCTTTGCCTTCTTCGCCCAGGGCGTCCCAGATGCCGGTGTCGATGACGCCCGGGGAGATGGCGTTGACGCGGATCGGCGCCAGCTCCAGTGACAGCGAGCGGGTGAGGAAGTCGGCTGCGCCGTTGGTGATGGCGACGCCGAGGAAACCGACCGCGGGCTTGAACGCGGCCACGCCGGAGAACAGCGTGAAGGATCCGTCTTCGGAGAGGTGCGGCGCGAAGTGCTTGGCGAGCATGACAGGTCCGATGACCTTGGTGTCGAACGAGCGGCGCAGCGCGTCGCGGTCCAGCTCTTCGAGGAGGCCGCGGGCGCGCGACGACGCCGTGGTGACGAGGTGGTCGACCTGGCCCAGACGTTCGGCCAGTGCGGCGATGGACTCGTCGACGGTGACGTCGACCTCTTCGGCGCGGATGCCCTCGTCGTCGTAGGCCTGGGCCAGCTTGGCCGGGTCGCGGCCCGCGACCACGACCTGGGCGCCCTCGGCGCGGGCCGCGAGCGTGACCGCCCGGGCGATGCCGCTCGGCCGTCCGATGACCAGAACCGTCCGGTTTTCCAGCGCTGTCTCCACGGCCGTCCCTCCCGTGCTCCTCTGTGGACTCTTCCACCGTAGGGCCCGGGCGCGGCGGGGAGCCATCGATGTTGTGGCTGGTCAGGTGAGGTTTTGTGCATGGATGGATGGCAACCATTAGGTGGGTATCCGGCTGTCGACCTTGATCGTTCGGCTGGGTGAAAGTCCGGGTCTTGCATCTGAATGACTAATGGGTATAGCGTCTTTGTATACGTTAGTTAGACGGTGGGTGAAGCATTCGCCGGCTCTCGTTCACGGGCAGAAAACTTTCATGAAGCGGGCCGAGTCCCCGGCCTACGCTTCCTCGCGGGACTGTGCAAAGGAGACACACTCATGTCCGAATCCCTCAAGGGACGCAAGGTTCTCGTCGTCGGTCGCGGTAGTGGCATCGCCCGGGCGGTGGTGCTCGCGGTGCGCGCCGCGGGTGCGGAGGTCGTCGTCGCCGGTCGCGACGAGGAGAAGCTCAAGGGCGCGTACGACGATCCGGGCGTCTCGGTCGAAACGGTCGACCTGACCGACGAAGCCAGCGTGGCCGCGCTCGCCGAGCGTCTCGGGCAGGTCGACCACGTCGTGTCCACGGCGTCGGCCCGCGCCCGCGGCCTGGTCGGTGACCTGGCGCAGGGCACGATCGCGCTTTCGTTCGAGACCAAGGTCATCGGCCCGATCCTGCTGGCGAAGCACCTGGCCCCGAAGATGCCGGCCGACGGCTCGATGGTGATCTTCTCCGGCGCGACGGCCCGCAAGCCGTCGATCGGGATGCTGGCCGTCGCCGCGACCAACGGCGCGGTGGACTCGTTGACGAAGGCGCTCGCGGTGGAGCTCGCACCGATCCGCGTCAACGCCGTCTCGCCGGGCACGATCGACACCGGCGCGTACGACGCCCTCGGCGACGACAAGAAGGCCGCGCTCTTCGCGCAGCGTTCGGCGAGCAACCCCGCGCGGCGGATCGGGACGTCTGAGGACATCGCCGACGCGGTGCTCTTCGCGCTCACCAACGGGTTCGTGACCGGGGTGTCGCTGGGCGTCGACGGTGGCGAGGCGCTGGTGTGACGCTGTCCTGAGTGGACGGTCGTGGTGGTTCGGCGCGGTCCCGATCGGGCGCGTCGTGGGGGATCGAAACGATGAACGGAGGTTCGTGATGCCGTTGCCGTGGTTGCTCGCTCCGCAGCCGGACGTGTTCCGGGGCAAGTTCCTCGTGCCCGGCGCGTTGCCGGATCGCCTGTCGTACCGCGAACCCCTGCGACGCCGTCTGCGGGTGCGGTTCGCGGGGGAGTGGATCGCGGACAGCGAGGACGTCGTTCTCCTGCACACGCCGGGCCGGTTTCCGGTCGCGTACTTCCCGGCAGCGGACGTGCGGGTCGAGGTGCTGGAGTTCCGCCAGCGCACGACGCTGCACCCGGATCTCGGGAAGACGGCGTGGTTCGCCGTCCGCGTCGGGGACCGGGTTCACGAGGGTGCGGCGTGGCAGCACGTGCGGCCGCCGGCTCATGCGGCTGAGTTCGCGAACCTCGTCGCTTTCTCGTGGCGGGCGATGGACGGGTTCCAGGAGGAGGACGAGCCCGTCACCGCTCATGCCGCGGACCCCTACCACCGCATCGACGTCCGGAACGCCTCGCGCGAGGTAGTGGTCGAAGCAGACGGACGGGTGGTCGCGAAGTCGCGCCGGTCGCGGGTGCTGTACGAATCGGACCGGGAGCCGCAGTGGTATTTGCCGCGGGCGGACGTCGACGAGACCGCGTTGGCCGAGGAGACCTTGCGGACTCGGTGCCCGTACAAGGGGGTCGCGACGTACTACGCCATCGGTGGGCAGTCCGGGGCCGCGTGGTCCTATACGGACGCGCCGGCGGAGTCGGCGGCGGTCGCGGGGTTCGTTGCGTTCGACCCGAACAAGCTCGGGGTGTACGTCGATGGCAAGCGGTTGCACGACACGCTCGGCCGCGGTGGAGCGAGGACAGGGCTGGATCGGGCGTTCGCTTCGCGTCGCTGAGGTGGGGCGCGGCGGCTGGGACGCTGAGGTGGGGTGTCATGGCCGGGGTGTTGCGGCCGGGACATTGAGGTCAGTGGCCGTCCGCGAACAGCCGTTCGCAGTGGTCGAGGAACGCCTGCGCGCGGTGCGTGAGCGGGCCTCCGGCCGGCCAGCCCATGATGACGGGTGTCGAAGGTGCCTTTTCGCGCAACGGAAGTGCGATTACTGCCAGGCCTTCGTAGGATTGCGACAGCGCGGGTTGCTGAACGGTCATCGAGTAGCCGAGACCGCGTGCGACAAGCGACCGCGCGAGTTCGAAACTTCGCGCCCGGTGTGCGGGAACCATCGCCAGCTGTGCGGACTCGAACACGGCACGGAAGTAGCGCTCGCTCGGGGGCACGTCGAGCAGGATGAAGGGCTCGTCGGCCAGCTCGTCGAGCGAGAGCGCCTCGCGGCCGGCCAGCCGGTGGTCGCCCGGCAGGAGGATCGCGGGCTGCTGGTCGTACAGGGTCCGGAACGTGATCGCCGGGTAGACGTCCTGTTCGTAAAGGAACGCGATCTCACACCGCCCGTCGAGCAGGTGGTCCTGGATCTCGGGCAGGCTGCCTTCGACGAAGCGCACCGACACGTCGGGATGGTCGTTTTCGAACGTCGCGATCGCGGCCGGCAGGTGGAACGGCGCGATCGGGCCGTAGCAGCCGACGACCAGCGTGCCGCTCACGTCGCGGCTCAGCCCCCGGGCCTCGACGCCGAGGTCGCTCATGGCCCCGACCACCCGCCGCGCGTCGGTGAGCACCTGTTTGCCCGCCGCGGTGAGCGAAGCGCCACGCCGGGGTGAACGGATCACCAGCCGCAGGCCGAGGGCGCGTTCCACCTCGGTGAGGGCCAGGGAGATGGCGGCCTGCGAGACGTGGCAGCGCTCGGCCGCGGTGGTGAGCGAGCCCGTTTCGGCGACGGCGATCAGGTATTCGAGCTGCCGGATCGTCACGTTCGGCAGATTCATGAGCTGAGCATATAACTGGGCTCAGTTCTTCAAGCTGGACTCGGTAATCGCTGGTTGGCAGTGTTGCCGAGGTGACTCAGACGCGGAAGCACCGATACCCGTTCGCGCCGTACGCCCCGCCGCGGCTGCCTGTCGACGAGGGGCTGCGCCGCGGCGCCGAGTTCCACCGCCACCTGGACCGGCGGCGGTCGGTGCGCTGGTTCTCACCCGACCCCGTGCCGGCCGAGGCGATCGAGCTCGCGGCGCGCGCGGCCAACACAGCACCCAGTGGTGCGCACCAGCAGCCGTGGACGTTCGTCGCCACACAGGATGTGGTGGTGAAACACCAGATCCGGGTGGCGGCCGAACAGGAAGAGCAACGTTTCTACCACGAACGCGAGATCCCCGAGTGGCGTGCCGCGCTCGCGCCGCTGGAAACGGACGAGCACAAGGAGTTCCTGGAAGTCGCACCCTGGCTCGTGGTGGTGTTCGCGCAGAAACACCGGGTGTTGCCAAACGGACAGCTCCAGAAGACGTACTACGCGTCCGAAAGCGTCGGGATCGCGTGTGGGTTTTTCCTCGCCGCACTGCACTCGATGGGGCTCGCGACGCTGACGCACACACCGAACCCGATGGCGTTCCTGAGCCGGGTGCTGCACCGTCCGTCGACCGAGCGGCCGTACATCCTCTTCCCGGTGGGCTATCCGGCCGACGACTGCGAGGTCCCCGCCCTCACGCGGAAACCGCTGTCGGACGCACTGGTGTTCGTCGGCGACTGAGCATTCAGGACCAGGTGCGTTCAGGACCAGGTGCGTTCAGGACCAGGTGCGTTCAGGACCCGGCGCGTTCGGGGCCCGGCGCGTTCGGGACCGGGCGCGTTCGGGACCGGGCGCGTTCAGGACGCGGTGTTTTCAGGACACGGTGCTGCCAGAACGGGACACAACGCGTTCAGGACACGGTGATCGGGTCGTCCAGGTGGAGCGTGCCCGGCCGCACGACCTCGGCGTACGCGCCCGCGCACGGCATGGCCTTGCCGAGGCCCGCGACGTCGATGCGGTTGCCCGCCATCACCGCCCGCACCGCCTGCGGGTTGCGCGGCAGCGTGCCGTGGGCGAGTGACGGCACGGCACACCGCGGGGTCGGCAGCGTGACCCTCAGCCGCGCGCCCGTACCGGCGTCGCCGAACTGGATTTCCTTGCCCAGCCAGTGGTTCTCCACGAACGCGCCGGTGCCGGGCGGGGTCGCGATGACGAGGTTCGGCCGGTAGCGGATGGCCTCGGTGTCGAGGTGGTCCAGCGTCGCGGTGCTGATGAGGTGGATCGGGGAGTGGTCCACGAAGTTGAGCCCGGGGGTGCCCTGGCCGATCTGCAGGGTCTGGGCCGGAACGACGGCGCTCACGCCGTTGTCGAGGACGTCTTCCGGGTCCGGGCGTTCGACGGACGCGCCGTCAGGCCGGATCCCGGACACCGTGATCGCGCGGCCCAGCAGGTCCGACAGCCGCGAGCCGGCTTCGGGGTCGTCGGCGGCCAGTCTGGTGCCGTCCGGGAAGGTGATGAACACCCGGCCGTCGGTCTCGGCCGCCAGCTCCAGGAGCCGGCGCCACAGGCGCGGGTGTTTCGCCGTCGCGACGAAGCCGGTGTCGGAATCGATCACGGCGAGCGTGCGGTCGCCATCGAGGCCGGCCGCGCCCACCCGCGCTTCCGTGACTTCCTCGCCGAGCATGGATTTCACCGGATAACGCCGCAATGCCACTACACGCACGTCTGCCTCCTCAGGGGTGTCCGGAACCGCACACGGAATGGTGGACGACGAACGCGATGCCCACCCGCGCGGCACGAGCGGACGGGTTGTGCACCCGGTGCGTGCGGCCGGAGGTCGAACTGGGTGGGGCCGCCGGACCTGAGCGCGATCTCCTCGTCGTCTTGTGCAGCCGGTGCGTGCGGCCGGAGCCCGAACCGGATGGAGCCGCGGGACTTGAGCGCCATCTCCTCGGCGCCCTGGAGCGCGCGCCGTCGCGGACGTGGCGCCTTCTCTCGCCGGCGTGGTGCACGGCGCCGGTTTCGGTGCCGGGCACCAGCTCGAGCCTGACCACCGCGATCGTGGCGCGCGGCCCGCTGAGCACTTCGTCGCGTCCCTCGGCGTTTTCGTGCGCCACGCCCTGTCCGGCGCGCACCAGGTGGTACTCCTCGCCGGGCTGGTCGGTCACGAGCTTGCCGATCGAGGTGCCGTACGTCCGCGCGAGCTGCAGGGGCTGCCGATTGAGATGGCGTCCGTGGGCGCGAGCTGCAGGGGGCTGCCGATCGACGTGCCGTCCGTGCGCGCGACCTGCGGGCTACCGATCGAGGGCCGCGGTTCCCTGCGCTCGAGGCGCGACAGCTGGGCGATCCCCGTGAGTTCCGCCAGGTGGGTGAGCGTGAGCCCGCGGTCCGTGCGCAACTGCTGAAGTTTGCGCGCGACCAGGCGGTCGATGTCGCTGTCACCCATGGTCTGCCCCCGCTCGGCGACCCGTCACGCGCCGGCCTGGCGGGTGCGCTGGTAGTGGCGGCGGGCCTTCATGCGGTTGCCGCACACGGCCATCGAGCACCAGCGGGCGGTGTTCGGCTTGCTGTGGTCGATGAGGAACAGCCGGCACTCCGGGTTCGCGCACGGCCGCAGCCGGCCGGGGCTCGCGTGGCGCAGCGTGTCCCAGGCCAGCACCGCGCGCGAGGCGGCCGCGCGCCCGGAGGCGGTGTCGAGGTCCCACTTGATCCCGCCGTCGTCGAAGACGGCGCGGTAGCTGAGGCCGTCGACGAACGGGGCCAGCGCCTCGGGCCCCGCGTCGCCGCGCACGACGTCCTGCAACGCCGCGCGCACGTCGACCAGCG
This sequence comes from Amycolatopsis sp. NPDC001319, assembly GCF_042896185.1. NCBI lineage: Bacteria > Bacillati > Actinomycetota > Actinomycetes > Pseudonocardiales > Pseudonocardiaceae > Amycolatopsis > Amycolatopsis sp. NPDC001319. The sequence continues at coordinate 526,981 of NZ_JBIAWY010000004.1, forward strand.
CGCGCCACTCCTGCGCGGACGTCGGCTGGCCGTGGGCGGCGAGCCACTCGCGGCCCAGCTCGGCGTCGGCGAGCTCGTCGTGCGGCGTCCCGTCGAGCACCGGAGTGGTGTTCAGCAGGTCGAGCAGCAGCTTCTCGTCGGTCACGGCTCCAGGCTAACCGGCAAAATCGGGGTTGACAAGTTAGGCACGCCCTGTTTGAGTACTAACCATCAAACAACTCGTGAGGAGTTAGAACTCATGACCGCAGTCCACCACCGCTACGCGACCGTCGACGGCCGGCAGCTCTTCTACCGTGAGGCCGGGCCCGCCGACGCCCCCGTGCTCGTGCTGCTGCACGGCTTCCCGACCAGCTCGTTCATGTTCCGGAACCTGATCCCGGCGCTGGCCGACCGCTACCACGTGATCGCGCCCGACCATCTCGGTTTCGGCCTGTCCGATGCGCCTGCGGCCGACGAGTTCGACTACACCTTCGACGCGCTGACGGACCTCACGGCCGGCCTGCTGCGTCAGCTCGACATCACCCGCTACGCGATCTACGTGCAGGACTACGGCGCCCCCATCGGCTGGCGCCTCGCGCTCGCGAACCCCGACGCCATCACGGCGATCGTCACGCAGAACGGCAACGGCTACGACGCCGGTTTCGTCGAGGGGTTCTGGAAGGTCGTGTGGGACTACCAGGCCGAGCAGAACGCCGAAACCGAGGCCGGCATCCGCAGCGCGCTCAGCCTCGAGCTGACGAAGTGGCAGTACGTCACCGGCGTCCCCGACGAGACCCTCGTCAGCCCCGACACCTGGAACCACGACTTCGCCCTGCTTTCACGCCCGGGCAACGACGAGATCCAGCTCGCGCTCTTCCGCGACTACGCCACCAACCCGCCGCTGTACCCCGCCCTGCACGAGTACCTGCGCAAGACCCAGCCGCCCGTCCTCGCGGTCTGGGGCAAGAACGACCCGATCTTCGGCCCGGACGGCGCCACCGCCTTCACCACCGACGTGCCCACCGCCGAAATCCACCTCCTCGACGGCGGCCACTTCCTCCTGGAAACCGCCGGCGCCGAGGTCGCCGCCCACATCCGCGACTTCCTGGGCCGCGTGCCTTCGCCGCACTGAGCTTTGGTCGCGGTGGTGCCCGTTCTTCCGCCACCACCGGCTTTCCTCCGGGCGGCCTGACCCTTATGCGACGCCATCCCCGCCGCGCGGGGCCTGCCGCCGCGGCGGGTCGGCGCCGGGTCTTCCACCACTACCGGCTTTCGTCCGGGCGGCCCGCCCCTGCGCGACGCCATCCCCGGCGCGCGGGGCCTGTGGGCGCGGCGGGCCGGTGTTCGTTCTCCCGCCATTGCCGGCTTTCCTTCGGGCGGCCTGACCCTTGTGCGACGCCATCCCCGTCGCGTAGCGCGCGTGGCCGCGGTGGGTCGGCGCCGGGTCTTCCACCACTACCGGCTTTCGCCCGGGCGGTCCGGCCCTGCGCGACGCCATCCCCGTCGCGCGGGGCCTGTGGGCGCGGCGGGCCGGTGCTCGTTCTCCCGCCATCACCGGCTTTCCTTCGGGCGGCCTGACCCTTGTGCGACGCCATCCCCGTCGCGTAGCGCGCGCGGCCGCGGCGGGTCGGCGCCGCGTCTCCCGCCACTACCGGCTTTCCTCCGGGCGGCCTGCCCTTCCGCGACGCCATCCCCGTCGCGCAGGGCGCGTGGCGCCGGCGGGCCGGCGCCCGGAGCCCGCACTCCGGCCGCCGGCCCGTGTCGATCCTGTGTGTTGAAGCCTTACCTACGTTGTTGAGGCGGTGGCGTGCCGTCTCGGCTCTGCCGAACCGGCGGTGAGGCCAGGGTCGCTTCCTCGTCCGTCGTGATGCGCGGGGTGCCCGCGACGTCGGCGGGCAACTGCACCTGGCACGCGCGGTCCACGGAAATGCACCGCCACACGGCCGCGGGCCCGGACCCGGCCGACGGTGACCAAGTCGTCGCGGCGCAGGATCGCTGCACGTTGTCCATCGAGCCGTGTCACAAGTCGCTCCCCTTTTGGTTTGCCTAGTAGGCAGACCGCGACTCTCGATGGGCGGTGGGGAAGCAGGCGGTGACGGGTTTCGGGGGACTCCGTCACCACCTGCCGGCGAGGGGGCGGAGCAGCGGGGGAGGGAGAGCGGCTGCTCCGCGGGTCACAGTGTGCGCCCGTCCGGGCGATTTGCCCCGAAACCGGACTGAACGGCCAGTGATGTCTGTCCGGGTGGTCACTCCGCCCTCGGGACCGGCATCCGTAGCCGTTCGATGAGATCTGGACGCCGTCGGCGGCGCATCGAGACCGGCGTGGTCCACGTCAACGACGCCACCAGCCACGGCGAACCCATCGTCGCGTTCCGCGGCGAGAAACGTCCGGGCCGCCGCTACGGCGAGTGGGGCCTCACCGAGTTCACCACGCCGAAGTGGATCTCCGTCCGCCGTGGACGCTGGGTCTTCCCGTGTTGACCATGTCCCCCGACACTGGCAAGGGCGGCGCGAGCTTCGCCAACACCGTCGCCGCGGAGGTCGCCGTCCTGGGCCGTGTCAGCGCGCGCCGAGCTTCTTCTTGCGCGTCATGACCAAGCGCGCGTGGATCAGCCCGAGGAGCCCCAGGTGCGCGAGGACAAGGGCGACGACCGGGCTGTGCCGTTCCACGGGGAAGCAGTCGTCGAGGGTGTAGTCCTGCCAGGCGATCGCGGGGTCACACGCCTCGCCGGACGGGGTCACGAAGTCCGGGCCTCCGATCATGCCGCGGAACGTGAGGAACACCCCGACGATGAGAGCCGCAACGCTGGTGATGGCGACGATGGCACGTGCTGACACAGACTGCTCCTCGGATCCGCGGGTCGATCACTCGATCGCGGCATTCGTCTCCTTCGTTACGTTCCGGGCGCACGGGACACGAAGCAGTTCGCCGTCGCGGTGGCCAGGAGCGTGCCCGCGGTGTCCTCCAGGCGCGCTTCGGCCAGGACGACCTGGGATCCCGAGTGGAGCACGCGGCCGGTGGCGGTGATCGGCCCTGTGTCGATGCGGATGGCCTTGAGAAAACGGACGGAAAGGTCCAGAGTGCTGAACCCGCTGCCGAGCGGGAGGGTCGTGTGCACGGCGCACGCGGCCGCCGAATCGAGCATCGTGGCGTAGAGGCCACCGTGGACGGTCCACATCGGATTGTAGTGGTACTCGCCCGGTGTGAGGCGGAAAACGGTCTCACCAGGCGACACCGACACCAACCGAAGGCCGACGAGGTCCATCATCGGCGCGGATGGGATGTCGCCGCGCGCCATGGCCCGCAGGAACTCCAGGCCGCTGAGCTCGGCCGCCGCACTGGCGAACGCGAGGTGATCGGCCCAGGAAACGGTGCGGACCCGCTCGGCGGGTTCGGTGCCGGCGGCGAGCTTGGCGGGCTCTGCGATGCGTGTGCGCTCGGCTGGCGCGGTGGTGGCGGCGGGCTTGGCGGATCTGGTGGTGGTGGTGTGCATCCGCTCGGCGGGCTCCGGGGTGGTGGTGTGTTTGTGCTCGGCGGACTCGGTTTTGGTAGTGGGTGTGTGGTCGCTGGCCACGGTGCGCACCCGCGCTGCGGGCTCTGTCGTCGTGGCCGCGGCTGAGGTGCGTTTGTGCTCGGTGGTGGCGCACGCCCGCTCGGCGGGTTCGGTGGTGGCGCTGCGGACGCGGTCGGGCGACTCGGTGGTGTTGGCGGGCGTGGTGCTGTCGGTCATGGGGTTTCCTTCACGGCGGCGAGTGCGTTCAGCGCCGAGTGGAGGCCCGTGTCCACGGCGGCGCGCATGGGGTGCGGGCGGCGCTCGGTGCGGCCGATGTGGGGGCTGCCGAGGGGCGGGCGGATCTGCAGGGTCGCGGGGTGTGTGGCCAGCAGGCGTTCCTCTTCGGATCTGAGGGTTGCGCGGGCGAGCCAGGGTTCGAGGGCGCCCGGTGCGTGGCGGGCGAACCAGCGGGTCGCGACGAGGCGTTCGCCGCGGGAGGGAGCGGTCGCAGTGGTCTCGTCGGAACGTCGGGTGCGGAAGGCGACGAGGTGTGTTGCTTTCTGCGCAAGCGCTGTTCGGATGGGAACGGATTCGCTCACGCCGGCGTCGACGAAGTGTCGGCCGGCGATCTCGATCGGTTCGCCCGCGAGCAGGGGCATGGCGGTCGACGCGCGCAGGGCGGCCTGCAAGCCGGCCTGGTCGTGGAGGTGCTCGTGCAGGTCGGCGGACTCGCCGGTCATCGCGTCGGTGGCGGTGGGGTGGAACTCGACGGGGTTGTCGAGGATCTCCCGGAACCCCATCGGGACGACCTCGGTGTAGAGCGTGTGGACGAGAAACTCCGTGTCCACCACCGGCCGCCGGCTCAGGAGGCGCTTCGGGTTGATCGTCCGGCCCATGATCATCGGGTCCCACCAAGCGTGCTGGGTGCTTTCCGCACGTCCGCACAGCAGCCACGCGCCGTTGAGCGCGCCGGCGGAGCTCCCGTAGACGGCGTCGAACAGCGGCAGCAACCCGAGTTGTTCGATGGCGATCGTCATGCCGCTCGAATACGCACCTCGAGAGCTCCCGCCCTCGATGAGCAGCACCAGGCGAGCGTCGTCGCCGCGGTTTCCGGGGGTGCTCCCGCTGCGACGGCGTTCTCGCAGCAACTCCACGACGGCTTCGGTCACCGGTGAACCTTCTTTCGTTCGGATGTGAGAAATTTCCCCTGAGTGACGGCGAGCAGCGCCCCCACGACGGTGATCACCGCACCCGCGACCTGCACGGCGGTGAACGACTCACCGAGGAACACCACGGAAGTCACAGTGCCGAACACCGGCACCGCGAACATGGTGATCGTCGCGGTCACCGGGCTGACGGCCCGCAACCCCCGGTAGTAGAACAGGTACGCGATCGCCGTCGGTCCGATCGCGAGGAACACGAGGTTCCCCCACGTGAGCGTGGACACCGATGTCCATTCAGTACCAGAAAATGAGGGAATTGCGACAAGCACCAACGCCAACGCGCCCACACCCGTCGCATACGTCGTGGCCCGCAACGGTTCCATGCCGCTCAGCACCTTCTTCGACGCGATGCTGTACGCGGCCCAGCACGCCGCGCCCGCCAGGTAGACGAAGTCGCCGGCGAGGCGGGTTCCGCTGAACCCCGCACCACCCCCGCCGACGCCGAGGAAGAACACCACCGAGCCCGCGATCCCCAGCACCAGCCCGGCGATGCGCGCACCGGACGCCGATTCCTTACCGGTCACCAGGAAGTACAGCGTAGTCAGCACGGGACTGAGCACGGGCACGATGATGCTGCCGTCGATCGAGGGGGCGAGGGAAAGCCCCCAGAAGAAAAAGAAGTTGTACGCGAACACCCCGACGAGCCCGACCAGCCCGGCTCGCACCAGGTCACGCCAGGAAAAGCGCGCCGAACCCGGGCGCAGGCACAGCAACACCACGAGAATCACCGCGCCCGCCCCGAACCGCAGGCAGGCGGCGACGTCGTGCGGCAGCTCACCCACCACGACCTTCGAGCTGGTGAACGCCGCCCCGAACAACACCATCGTGATGAGCAGGTAGGAGTACGGAGCGACGCCACCGTCGCGTTGTTCGGGCATGAGTTCGGTCCACTTCGTTCCGGGTACGGGAAAAGGCTGGGGATCACACCGATCCTCGCCGCCCGGCGCGCGGATTTCTTGTACGTTCCTTGCATGGCAGGCGAGTCCGAGATCACCGCCTGGAGCCCCGGCGTTCCCGGCATCAGCGAGGTGTTCCACGCGCACTTCGTGCGGCACGCCTACCCCGTGCACACGCACACCGTGTGGACGTTGCTGATCCTCGACGACGGCGTGCTCCAGTACGACCTCGACCGCCACGAGCACGGCACCCTGCGTTCGCAGGTCGTGCTCCTGCCCCCGCACGTGCCGCACAACGGCCGCACCGCGGCGCCGCACGGGTTCCGCAAGCGCGTGCTGTACCTGCCCGAGGACGCGCTCGACGCGCGCCTGATCGGCCCGGCGACCGACCAGCCGAACCTGCCGGACCCGAAGCTGGCGGACCGGATCAGCCGGCTGCACGACACGCTCGCCGCACCGGGCGACGAGTTCGAGGCGCAGAGCCGGCTCGCGTTCATTTTCGAACGAGAGCCCGACACCGGTTCCGACTCCGCCGCCATCCGCACCACGGCCGTGCTCGTCGGGGACCACTACGTGCTCAACGGCGAGAAGATCTTCGTCACCTCCGGCGAGCGCGCCGACGCCGTGGTGGTGTGGGCGACGCTCGACCGCACGCTGGGCCGCGCGGCGATCAAGTCGTTCGTGGTGGAGAAGGACTCGCCGGGGTTCGAGCTCGTGCGCCTGGAGCACAAGCTCGGCATCCGTGCCTCCGACACCGCGCACCTGCGCTTGGACAACGTGCGTGTGCCGCGGGAAAACCTGCTCGGCGACCCGGAGATCAACGTCGAACGCAGCTTCGCCGGCGTGATGCAGACGTTCGACAACACCCGTCCGCTCGTCGCGGCGATGGCCGTCGGCGTGGCGCGGGCCGCGCTGGACGAGACGCGCACGCTGCTCGCCGAGGCCGGCCTGACCATCGACTACGACCGCGCCGGCCCGCGGCAACCCGCGGCCGTCGCGACGTTCCTGGACCTGGAGGCCGACTACGAGGCGGCCTACCTGCTCACCCTGGAAGCGGCGTGGATGGCGGACAACGCCCGGCCGAACTCGATGCACGCGTCGATGGCCAAGGCGAAGGCCGGCCGCAGCGCCACGGACATCGCGCTGGGCTGCGTCGCGCTCGCCGGCAGCCTCGGCTATTCGGAGGACTCACTGCTGGAGAAGTGGGCGCGCGACGCGAAGATCATGGACATCTTCGAAGGCACGCAACAGATCCAGCAGCTCATCGTGGCGCGCCGGCTGCTCGGCAAGTCGTCCGCCGAACTCAAGTGATCGGAGTGGATCATGCTCTCCTACGCCCGCGGCGCCGACAGCCCGGCCCTGCTCGAAGAGACGATCGGCGCGAACTTCGAACGCACCGTCGCCGCGCACGGTGACCGCGAGGCCCTGGTCGAGTTCGCGACCGGACGGCGGTGGACCTACACCGAGCTCAACGCGGACGTCGACACGCTCGCCCGGGCGTTGATGGCCGTCGGGGTCGAAAAGGGCGACCGCGTCGGCATCTGGGCGCCGAACTGTGCCGAGTGGACGATCACGCAGTACGCCACCGCGAAGATCGGCGCGATCCTGGTCAACATCAACCCGGCGTACCGCACGCACGAGCTGGCGTACGCGCTCGAACAGTCCGGCGTCACGCTGCTGATCTCGGCGAGCACGTTCAAGACCAGCGACTACGGGGCCATGATCGACGAGGTCCGTGCCGGCACCGCGCTGCGCACCGTGGTGTACCTCGACACCGACGACTGGCAGCAGCTGCTCGACTGCGCGACGGGTGAGGAGGACCTCGCCGGACGGCTGGCTTCGCTCAGCCCGAGTGACCCGATCAACATCCAGTACACGTCGGGGACCACAGGGTTTCCCAAGGGCGCCACGCTGAGCCACCGCAACATCCTGAACAACGGCTTCTTCGTCACCGAGACCATCGGCTTCAGCCCCGAAGACCGGCTGGCGATCCCGGTGCCGTTCTACCACTGCTTCGGCATGGTGATGGCCAACCTCGGCTGCACCACGCACGGCGCCGCGATGGTCATCCCCGGCCCGGCGTTCGACCCGGCGACCACGCTCAAGTCCATTCAGGACGAACGGTGCACGGCGGTGTACGGCGTGCCGACGATGTTCATCGGCATGCAGGCGCTGCCCGCTTTCGCGGAGTACGACCTGAGCACGCTGCGCACGGGGATCATGGCCGGCGCGCCGTGCCCCGTCGAGGTGATGAAGCGCTGTGTCACCGAGATGCACCTGGCGGAAGTGTCCATTGCGTACGGAATGACAGAGACTTCACCGGTGTCGTGCCAGACGCTGGCCGACGACGACCTCGACCGGCGCACCGCGACGATCGGGCGTGTGCACCCGCACGTCGAGATCAAGATCGTCGACCCCGAGACCGGCGAGACCGTGGAACGCGGGACGCCGGGCGAGTTCTGCACGCGTGGCTATTCGGTGATGATCGGGTACTGGAACGACCCGGAACGCACGGCGGACGTCCTCGACGCCGACGGCTGGATGCACACCGGCGACCTCGCCGTGATGCGTGAGGACGGTTACGCGCTGATCGTCGGCCGGATCAAGGACATGGTGATCCGGGGCGGGGAGAACGTGTATCCGCGGGAGATCGAGGAATTCCTCTACACGCACCCCGACATCGAGGACGTGCAGGTGGTCGGGGTGCCCGACGAGCGGTTCGGCGAGGAGCTGTGCGCGTGCATCAAGGTGCGCGCCGGCGCGGCTCCGCTGGACGCGGCCGCGATCCGCGCCTTCGCGACGGGAAAGCTGGCGCACTACAAGATCCCGCGGTACGTGCGCCTGGTGGAGCAGTTCCCCACGACGGTGACCGGCAAGATCCGCAAGATCGAGATGCGGGCGGAGTCGGCCAAGGCGCTGGGGCTTCCGGTGCCGACGCTGTGAGGGGCCATGGCTCCTGACGCCGACCTGGCGGCGCGGATCGTCATCCGCCGACCTGTCGCCGGAGACGGTGAGCCGGTCGGAAGATTCCTGATCGGACTGTCGCTCGCCAGCCGGTACCACCGGTTCTTCTCCGGCATCCGGTACATCTCCCCGGCTTTGCTCACCACGCTGACCACGGTGGCGCCCGGCCAGGTCGTGCTCCTCGCGCTCGACGGCGAGACCGTGGTCGGGCACCTGATGGCGACCGACCACGACGGTGACGGGGTGGACATCGGCATCGTCGTCGCCGAGGACTACCAGTTCCGCGGGATCGGCCGGAAACTCCTGCAGGAGCTGACGAACGCTCTGTCGGACGGCGGTTCGACGCGAGTGCGGTGTGATGTGCTCGGCGCCAACTACTTCGTGCTCGACTGGCTGCGGCGGCGGTTGCCGGACATCCGGTTCGTGCGGCACGGGGAGACGATCACCGTCCACGGAACCCTTGCCGCTCCTGGGAACCCGCGGCGGTGACGTACACCGACAGCGTCACTTGACGCTCGCGCCGAAGATCACTGTCCACATAGGTTTGGCGCGTCAACGAACAAGCACTATCTCCCAGGGAGCTGGAATGATCAACCGGAGGCAGTTCGGCCAGGCCTTCGCCGCGACGGCGGCGGCCGCGTCGCTGGCCGCGTGTTCCACCGGACAGGGCGCACCGGCAGCCGCGCCCGCCGCCGCACCCGGCGACGACCTCAGGGTCGGCTCCGGCAACAACACCTCGCTCGGCCCGATCAAACAGGTCAAGGCTGGGCTGCTCGACGTCGGGTACGCCGAGTGGGGCCCGGCCACGGGCAAACCGGTGGTCCTGCTCCACGGCTGGCCGTACGACCCGCACAGCTACGTCGACGTCGGCCCGCTGCTCGCGGCGGCCGGCTACCACGTCTTCGCGCCGTTCCTGCGCGGTTACGGGCCGACGACGTTCCTGTCGAAGGACACCGTCCGCAATGGACAGCAGGCGGTCGTCGCGCTCGACATCGTGGCCATGATGGACGCGCTGCACCTCGACAAGGTGATCCTCGGCGGCTACGACTGGGGTGTGCGCACCGCGGACGTCATCGCGGCGCTGTGGCCGGAGCGGGTTCAGGCGATGGTGGCGGTGAGCGGGTACGGCATCAACAACCTGGAGGTCAACAAGCAGCCGCTGGCGCCGCTGGCCGAGTACGGCTGGTGGTACCAGTACTACCTCGCCACGGACCGCGGTGTCCTCGGGTACACGAAGTACCGGCACGACTTCAACAAGCTGATCTGGAAGAACGTCTCTCCGAAGTGGAACTTCGACGACGCGACCTACGACCGCACGGCGCAGGCGTTCGACAACCCCGACCACGTGGCCATCGTCGTGCACAACTACCGCTGGCGCCAAAGCCTCGCGCCGGGCGAACCGCAGTACGACGTCTACGAGCAGAAGCTTCAGGCTTCACCCAAGATCGGCGTCCCGACGATCACCATCGGCAGCGACTTCGACGCCGCCGCGGCCGACGGCAAGGCCTACCGCGACAAGTTCACGGGCAAGTACGAGCACCGGACGTTCACCGGGATCGGCCACAACGTGCCCCAGGAAGCACCGCAGCCGTTCGCCAAAGCCATCATCGACGTCGACAAGTTCTGAGGCTGCTCGCGAAAAGTCCGTTCGAGGGGAATTGTGCAGTTCTGCCGCGGGAGTTGTGCTCCAGTCGGTCGGTGACCGGTGTGGGACTCGCCACGAGCGGGCCGGTGAGCAGGCCGGGCTTGCGAAGATCGGCCCGTGCGCACAGGACTTCTCGCTGCCGAAATACCAACTCGCCTCGCCCTGTGGCACTCCGGCGCTCGGAGAGCGAACGGTTCCGGCCGTGACCGGCTGATCGCGGCGGTGGCCGGGCATGGCTGAGGAGTTCCGGCTGCGGTCGGTGGCCGTCGCGGTCTACGGGCCCGCCGCGTTGTTCGGGCTGGCGGAAGGGTCGATGCTGCCGGTCGTCGCGCTGAGCGCGATCGACCGCGGGGCCACGACGTCGGTGGCGGCGTTGATCGGGGCGCTGCTCGGGATCGGCTCGCTGATCACGAACATCCCGGCGGGCATCCTCGCCACGCGGGTCGGTGAGCGGAAGTCGATGTTGGTGGCGGCCGGGGTGACCGCCGTCGGGCTCGTGCTGTGCCTGGTGAACATCGGCGCGGGGCAGGCCGCGCTGGTCGTCTACGGCGCCGGCGTGCTGCTGATCGGTGCGGCGAGCGCGGTGTACAGCCTGGCACGCCAGTCGTACCTGACCGAAGCCGTGCCGCTGCACATGCGGGCGCGGGCGTTGTCGACGCTCGGCGGGACGATGCGCGTCGGGCTGTTCCTGGGTCCCTTCGCCGGGGCCGCGGCGATGCAGATCTGGGGACAGGCCGGCGCGTACTACCTGAGCCTCGTCGCGGTGCTCGCGGCCGGGATCGTCGTGTACCGGGTGCCGGACCTGGAGACGGTCGAGGAAAACCGCGCGGCCGCGGCGGCGGTCACGACGTGGGGGATGGTCAAGCAGAAGTGGCGGGTATACGCGACGCTCGGCGTCGGCATCCTGCTGCTGTCGGGGATCCGGCAGACGCGCCAGACCGTCGTTCCCCTGTGGGCGGCCCACCTCGGCCTCTCGCCCACGGTCAGCTCGGTGATCTACGGCTTCGCCGGCGCGATCGACGCGCTGGTCTTCTACCCGGCGGGCAAGGTGATGGACCGCCGTGGCCGCCGGTGGGTCGCCGTCCCTTGCACGTTCGTGCTCGGAGCTTCCTTCGTCCTCATGCCGCTGACGCACGGGCCGGTTCTGCTCGCCCTGGTGGCCATGGTGATGGGCTTCGGCAACGGCCTCGGCTCGGGCATCGTGATGACACTCGGCGCGGACGTCTCGCCGACCGTCGGCCGCCCGACCCACATCGGCATCTGGAACGAATTGGCCGACATCGGGTCCGGCCTCGGCCCGCTGCTGCTGGCCGGTGTGACCGCACTGGCCGGGCTCGGGCTGGGGATCGTCGCCAGTGGATTCGTCGGCTTCGCCGCGGCCGGGGCGCTGTGGGCGTGGATCCCGAGGACGGCGCACCGGGTGCGAAGAGTCGCCGAGCGGACGTGACCGCCGCGGCGCACACGCGGCGGCTCAGGCGTCAGCGGCCCGGACGGCGGCGGCTCAGACGGCAGCGGCTCAGGCGTCGAACCACTCCTCGGCGCCGTGGCTCGCGACGCGCAGCTGGCCTCCCACGAGCGCCCACAACACGCTGGCGAAGAAGTGCCCGTTCAGCATCAGCACGATCCCCTGGATCACGATCAGCCAGTTGACCGTCGTCATCGCACGCAGCACCCACCGCGCACCACCGCCGAGTGCGACGGCGCACGCCGCGAACGTCGCCGCACCGGCCACGTCGAGCACCACACCCGCGACGAGGAACGCACTCCACCAGCCGCTGCTGTCCCCGACCTCGGCGACGCCGTAGCCCGTCGCCAACAGGGCGGCGGCGACCTGCAGCCACAATCCCCACCGCAGGACGCGGATCGTCGGTGGTTCGTCGACTGCCACTGTCCTCAACCGATCACAAAGTGTCGCAGCGACACCAGCGGCTGTCCGAATTCGCACAACCCGTGCGGCAGACCGCGCACCCCAGAACCGCTCACGTGCGAAGGTTATCGCCGGGAGGACGGAAAACGGGCTGACCGTGATCGAAACCGGTCAGCCCGCTGTCCATTCCCAACACGGCGTCAGAAGCCGGGGAACACCCGGCGCAGGTCGTCGAGCGAGAGGGCGCCGTCGACGGTCACGCCGGTGTCGTGCGGAGGCTTCAGCCGGCCGCTGACCAGGCGGATGAAGGCTTCGGCCGGGCCGTTGAACGTGGCCGAGGGCGATTCGAGGTGGTCCACCACCGTCACGGCTTCGTCGATCACCAGGCCGGCACCCGGGATGGCGACCGACGCCGGCTTGCCGAGTTCGGCCGGTTTCGCCAAGAAACCGAGCATGAAGCCGATCGGGCCGGCCATCAGGTCGACGAGCACCTCGGCCGAGCCGGCTGCCACGCCGGCGTTGGGGTCGAAGGCCACGCGCACGTCCCACGAGTGGTTGGCCACCTCGTTGAGGCGCATGCCCAGGGCGGTCAGCAGCGAGACCGGCTCGGGCAGGAAGCCGAGGTCGACGGTCAGCGACGAGCGCTGTTCGGGCGTAAGCGCCGCGACGGTGTCGAGCCAGCGGGCGTTGTGCTCCAGGAAACCTTCGGCCTGCGCGCGCGGCGCGGAGCCGTCCCAGCGGGCCCAGATCGTCGGGTTGTCTTCGGCCGCCACGGTCTCGCCGGCGGCGCGGGCGATCGGCGCGCGGCCGATCTCGGCGCCGCTGCCGAGGTGGGACAGGGCCTGCGCGACGGTCCATTCGGCGGCGCCGCTGGTGGTGGCCAGCTGCTCGTCGGTGAGGGTGCGGACGAGGGCGGCGAGCGTGTCGTGCTCGGCGCGAAGGGCGGTGATCGTGCGGTCCACGAGTTGGCTCATGCCACGCTCAACTCCCGAATGGACGGCTGTGTTCCGCCGATCACCGAGCGGCGCACTCCTTTTTCCGCTCGCGGTACGCGCGCGTGGCCATCTGGCCGCTGCACGTCGTGCTGCAGTACAGCGCCGAGGAGTTGCGCGTCTTGTCGAAGAACGCGGTGTAGCACGTGTCGTTCTTGCACACCTTCACCCGCGGCCACGCGCCCCGCGAGGCGAGGTCGGCGACCGCGCTGAGCAGGTGCGAGAACAACCGGTCGACGCCGGTGCCGGTCGGGTGCAGCTCGCACCCCTCCGCCGTGACGACTGTGGTCACCGGGAAGCGCATCGCGGCCCGCTGCAGGTGGGCTTCGGACTCGGCCACCATCGCCACGCCCTCGTCGCAGCCGACGTGCGCGCGCAGGATGCCCAGCAACGCGTCGCGCAGTTCGCGGGCGGTGGCCGCGTCGGCGTCGGTCGCGCCGGCGGAGTCACCCGCGTCGACGGCCTGGAACCACTTCGCGACGGCGGCGCCGTCGGCCAGCTGCTCCTCGGCCTGTTTGCCGTGCACCCGCGTGTTCACGAACCCGACTAACAGGTTCGAGCTCACGCACTCGTCACCGGCGCGCGCGGGACCCAGCGTCACCTTCACAGCCGCCACCTCCGGTCTCGAGTGTAGCCGACCGAAGTGTCATGACCTAAGTTGTTAAGCAAGTCACAAGAGCGCTCGATTCATTGCCAGGTGACATGCATCAGGGAATAGCCTATGACACGTGATCAAGCCCGCGGCTCGCTCCGGAGCGCGGGAAATCCCCAAGGAGAACGAAGACATGACCAAGCTGCTGGTGATCCTCACGTCGGCCACGAAGTGGAGCCAGAAGGACGGCAGCCAGCGCCCGACCGGGTTCTGGGCCGAGGAGTTCGTGGTGCCGCACCGCATCCTGTCCGCGGCGGGCGTGGAGCTGACCATCGCGACGCCGGGCGGGCGCCCCGCCCCGGTCGACGAGCTGAGCCTCAGCCTGCAGGCCAACGGCGGCAACCAGGCCCACGTCGACGACATGCGCGCGTACGTCGAAGCCCACCGCGAGCTGCTGCAGTCGCCGGCGCGGCTCGAGGACGTGGACCCGGCCGGGTTCGACGGGGTGCTGATCCCCGGCGGCCACGGCCCGATGCAGGACCTGGCCGTGAACGCCGACGTCGCCCGCGTGCTGGCCGCGCTGCTGCCCCACGAGTCCAAGGTGGTCGCGTCGCTGTGCCACGGCCCGGCAAGCTTCTTCTCCGCCGGCGACCCCGAAGGTGGCTGGCTGTTCAAGGGCCGCAAGCTCACCGCGTTCTCCGACGAGGAGGAGCAGCAGGTCGGCCTCGCGCAGAACGCGCCGTGGCTGCTGGAGGAGCGGCTGCGCCACGCCGGCGCCGAGTACTCCTCGGGTCCGGCCTGGGGTTCGTACGTGGTGGTCGACGGCAACCTGATCACCGGCCAGAACCCGGCCTCGGGTGAGCAGGCCGCCGAAGCGCTGCTGAAGGCGCTGGCCGAGCGCGGCTGAAACCGTCCCGGCAACGGGAGCCTTGACAGTTCTGAGTGCGCCAACGCAGAATGGCCGCGATCTGAGTTGGACAACTCAGATTCCCGGTGCCGGCTGTCCTGCGTGGACGTTGCCGGTCCTCGCCGTGCCGGCGACCGCAGGAGGAACCGTGCAGGAGTCAGACTGGAAATCCGTGCTCGACGCGGCGAGCACGGCCGCGCTGGACTACCTCGGCTCGCTGCCGGACCGGCCGGTGTTCCCGACCGCGGACCACGCGACGATCCGCGCCGCGCTCGACCGCCCGCCGACGACGCGAGGCCTCGACGCGGTGCGGGTCGTCGACGAGCTCGCTCGTGATCTGGAGCCCTACGTGGCCGCGCAGGCGAGCGGGCGCTACTTCGGTTACGTCGTCGGCGGCCTGCACCCGGCCGCGCTCGGCGCGGACGTGCTGGTTACAGCGTGGGACCAGAACGCTTCGCTCTACCCGTCGACGCCGGGTGTCGCCGTCGCGGAGGAGCTCGCCGCCGAGTGGCTGGTCGACCTGCTGGGGCTGCCCGGCGAGAGCTCGGTCGGGTTCGTCACCGGCGGGCAGATGGCCACGTTCACCTGCCTCGCGGCGGCCCGGCACCAGGTGCTGCGCGACGCCGGGTGGAACGTCGAGGCCGACGGTCTCGTCGGCGCCCCGCGGATCACCGTCGTGGTGAAGTCCGGTGCGCACTCGACCGTGCTGCGGGCGCTGCGGTTCCTCGGCCTCGGCGAGCGGGCGCTGGTCACTGTGGACTGCGACGACCAGGACAACATGCGCCCCGACGCGCTGGAGAAGGTGCTGGCCTCCGTGCACGGGCCGACGATGATCGTCGTCGAGTGCGGCAACGTGAACACCGGCAGCTTCGACGATTTCGCCGCCGTGGCGGACCTCGCCGACGCCCACCGCGCCGCCGGCAATCCGACGTGGGTCCACGTCGACGGCGCCGTGATGCTGTTGGCCGCCGCGGCGCCGGCGATGGCGGCGCGCACCGCGGGCCTCGGCCGCCTCGACTCGTGGTCGACCGACGGGCACAAGCTGCTCAACGTCTCCTACGACTGCGGAATCGCCATCTGCGCCAACGCGTCCGCGCACCGGGCGGCCATGAGCGTGCAGGCGGCCTACCTCGAACAGGGCGAGGGTGGTCGCGACCCGATGGACTGGGGACCCGATTTCTCCCGGCGGGCGCGGGGTGTCGGCGTCTACGCGACGCTGCGGGCGCTCGGCCGCGACGGCGTGGCGGACCTGGTCGAGCGGACCATCGGGCTGGCCCGCCGCTTCGCCGACCGGCTCGGGGCGAGCGGCCAGGCCGAGATCGTGAACGACGTCGTGTCCAACCAGGTCCTCGTGCGCTGGCTCGCGCCCGACGGCGACCACGGCCGGCTCGCCGATGCCGTCATGGCGGGCGTTCGGGCCGAGGGCACGGCGTTCTTCAGCGGGACGACCTACCGCGGTGAGCGGCTCATGCGCATCTCGGTCTCGGACTGGGCGAGCGACGAGGCGGACGTGGACCGCGCCGTCGAAGCCCTGCTGCGCCACGCGCGTCTGGCGGCCTGAACCTCAGGCGCGCCAGTTCTCCACGAACGCCCGCAACGACTTCAGCTGGGCGGCCAGCTCGCGGCCGTCGGGATCGGCGCGTGCGATGGTGAGCGTGCCGAGCACGGTCGCGGTGAGCAGATCCGCGAGCACGGCCGGGTCGGCGGTGGACTCGCCCAGCTCGCGACCGCGTTCGAGGGCGGCCAGGAATCCGGCGCGGAGCTGCTCGCGGTAGCGCCGGGTCGCGGTGGCGACGTGCTCGTCGACCGGCTTGGCCATCGCCGTGGTGGCCAGGCAGCCGAAGCCCGCGTTCGGGCCGTCGAGCACGGATTCCAGGCGGGACAACGCTTCGAGCACGTCTTCGCTACCGCGCTCGCCCTGCTGCAGTGGAGCGAGGACGTCCTGCATGAGGACCAGGTACTCGTCGACGGCTTCGCGGTAGATCTCGATCTTCGTGCCGAACGAGTTGTAGAGGCTCGACGTGGACAGTCCCGTCGCCGCGGCCATCTGCTGCTGGGTGACGCCGTCGAAGCCGACGTGCCAGAACAGGGTCATCAGGCTGTTCAGGGCTTCGCGGCGGTCGAAGCCGAGCGGCCGCCCCGCGCGCGGCGATTCTGAGTTCACCCACTCAGTGTTCGTCGCCGGCGGGGGAATTTCAAGCCCGCGGACCTGCGGTGGTACCCGTGAGGTATCACAGAACGCGGAACAGGTCTTGGACGCGGCTCGCGCGCCCGGCGCACAGTCGAGGTGATCGACGACGGGAGCGAGATGAGCAGGCAACCCGGGATGGACCGCGGCGCGGTGCTGTGGTCCGAAGTGGAGAGTGCGCGCAGGTCACGGCCGTTGCTGGTGATGCTGCACGGCTGGAGCTACGACGAAACGCACCTGCACCGGCTGATCACGCCGGTGCTGCCGGCGGAGGTCGTGGTCGCGTCGGTGCGGGCGCGCATCCCGGAGGCCGGCGGGTACGCCTGGTTTCCCAGCCAGGGCAACCCGATCGGTGATCCTCGGCCTCGGGTCGCCAACGCGGCGGCGCTCGATGTCCTGGCGTGGCTGGAGACGGTCGACGCGCCGTCGATCGGGCTGCTCGGCTTCTCCCAGGGTGGCGCCATGGTCCACCAGCTGATGCGGCACGCGCCGGCGCGCTTCGCGTACGGCGTGAACCTGGCGGGGTTCGTCGTGCGCGACGAGCAGCCCGGTGACGAGCTCCTGAGCGCCACGCGGCCGCCTGTCTTGTGGGGCCGCGGCCGGGAAGACGGTGTCATCCCGGCGGCGGCGCTGGCCCGGACGCAGCGGTGGCTGGCCGGGCACGCCACCGTCGAGAGTCACGTCTACCCCGGCCTGGGCCACGACGTCCGGGGCCGGGAGATCGAGGACGTCGCGGCTTTCGTCGGCGAGCAAATCCGTTAGAAAACCCCGTTTTCGAGGAGGCACTCATGCGTCACGACATCGAGTTCGATGCCGAAGGAGCGTTGCTGCGCGGCTGGTTCTACGAGGCTGAGGGGGTCAGCGGGCCCGCGCCGTGTGTGGTCATGGCGCACGGCTGGAGCTCGACCAGGCGCATGTACCTCGACCGGTTCGCCGAGGTCTTCGCCGCGGGCGGGCTGTCGGTGCTGCTCTACGACAATCGCGGCTGGGGCGATTCGGAGGCCGCGCCCGGCCAGCCCCGGCACGAGATCGACCCCTGGGTGCAGGTCGGTGACTACCGGCACGCCATCACCCACGCGCAGAACCGGTCCGATGTGGACCCCGGCCGCATCGGCGTGTGGGGCACCAGTTTCTCGGGTGCGCACGCCTGTGTCGTCGCGGCGATGGACCGGCGGGTGAAGGCCGTGGTCACGCAGGCGCCGTTCGTCAGCGGCCGCGCGACCTACGCGAACCTCGCGCGGGTCGACAACCAGGTCGTCGGGCCGGACGTGTTCACGGCCGACCGCCGGGCCCGCGCTCGCGGGGAAGCCGCGGCGACGATCCCGGTCGTCGGCACCGACCCCGGGCAGCTCGTCGGCCTGCCGACGCGGGATTCGTACGAGTGGTTCACCCGCGCGCGAGCCGAGCTGGATCCCTCCTGGCCCAACGAGGTCACGCTGCGCAGCCTGGACAACTTCTACTGCTACGAGCCGGCGAAGTACCTGCCGGAGGTCACGCCGACGCCGTTGCTGATGATCGTCGGCAGCGAGGACGGCCTGACAGGCGGCAACCTCGCGGCCGTCGCGTACTCCCGCGCGGCCGAGCCGAAGGACATCGTTTTCCTGCCGGGCGGCCATTTCGACGCGTACACGGGCGAGGGCTTCAAGGTCGCTTCGCGGGCGGCGCGCGATTGGTTCGTGCGGCATCTCGCCGCGAAGTGATGCCCAGGAGGTATCACAGCGAGCGAAACAGGTCTTGGACGTGCGCCACCGTTCCGACGCACAGTTGTTCTGTATCCATTGTGAGCACAAGGGAGTTGTCATGAGGGTCTTCTTGACCGGCGGGTCCGGCTACATCGGACAGGCCACGATCGCCGAGCTGGTGAAGCAGGGGCACACGGTCGACGCGCTTGCCCGCAGCGATCGCGCGGAGGCGACCGTGGTGGCGGCCGGCGCCACGGCGGTGCGCGGCGGTCTCGGCGACCTGGCCGTGCTGAAGGACGCCGCGGCTCGCGCCGACGCCGTGATCCACCTGGCGCAGGCCGAATCCGGCGACGAAGATCTCGCCGCCGCCACCGCGATGCAGGACGGCATCGGCGCCGGCACCTACGTGCACACCGGCGGCACCTGGGTCTACGGCGACACCGGCGGCGTCGTCGACGAGACCGCGCCGTGGAACCCGCCCGCGGCGGTCGCGTGGCGCAAGCCGGTGGAGGACGCCGTGCTGGCCCACGGCGGGCGCCCCGTCATCGTGCAGCCCGGCCTGCTCTACGGCGGCGACAACCGCCTGATCGACGTCTTCTTCGTCCAGCCCGGCAAGAAGAACGGCGCCATCCCTTACATCGGTGACGGTGCCAACCACTGGGCGCTCGTCCACATCGACGACCTCGCCCCGCTGTACGTCGCCGCCCTCGCCGCGCCGGCCGGCTCCGTCTACGTCGGCGTCGGCGGCGTCAACCCGACCGCCAAGCAGGTGGCCGAGGCCTGCGCCCACGCCGCGGGCCTCGCCGGCAAGACCACCTCGATCTCGCTGGAGCAGGCGCGGGCCGAGATGGGCCCGATCGCGGACGCGTTCGCTCTCGACCAGCAGCTGACGCCGGCCAAGGCGGAGCGTGAGCTGGGCTGGCAGCCGCGGCACACCGACCCGCTGGCGGTCTTCGCCCAGGGCTGAGCCCCGCGGCTCCGCGACCCCAGAGCCGCTGTCGCGTAAGATACGTTTCGTAACTTACGGCGGGCTGGAGGATTCGTGGCCGGACGGCGGATGTCGTACGACGAGCGGCACGGCCAGTTGCTCGACACGGCCGCGGCGGTGGTGCGGGCGGACGGGGCCGACGCGCTGACGCTGGCGCGCGTGGCGGAGCAGGCGGGCGTGACGAAGCCGATCGTCTACGGGCACTTCGAGACGCGCGCTGGGCTGGTGAAGGCGTTGTACCAGCGGGTCGACGAGCAGCAGTCCGAGGCGGTGCGGGTGGCGCTCGACACGAAGGTGCGCACGCTGGAGGAAGCGGCCGCGTTGCTGGCCGAGGCGTACGTCGGGTGCGTGCTGCACATCGGGCAGGAGTACGGCGCGATCACGGCGGCGCTGTCGAGCAGTCCGGACATGGAGGAAGTGCTGCACGCCGGGCGTGAGCGTTACGTGGATCTGTACCTCGAAGCGCTGCACCGGTTCGTGCCGGGCAAGCTGGACCGCGCCGTGGTGTTCGGGGTCATCGGCGCGGCGGAATCGCTGTCACGGGAAGCGATCGCGGGCCGGCTGCCGGGACCGCGGGCGATCGACGCGGTGGGGCGCATCATCCTGGCCGTGGTCCGGGACAGCTGAAGCCGCCCGCGCGGGTGCGGCGCGGGCGGCTGGTCAGGCTGCGGTCGCGGCGAGCTGCGCGATCGCGTCGGCGACCCGGTCGTAGAGCTCGCGGGGCAGGTTGTGGCCCATGCCGGGGAGGACGAGCAACCGGGCGCCGGGGATGGTCGACGCGGTGTCCTCGCCGGCGGCCGGCGGGATCAGGGGATCGTCGGCGCCGTGGACGACCAGCGTGGGTGCGGTGATGCGCCGGAGCCTGGCGCGGCGGTCGCCGTCGGCCAGGAGGGCGGCGAGCTGGCGTTGCACTCCGCCCGGGTTGTGGGCGCGGTGCACTGTGGACAGCAGGGTCGCCCGGAGCTCGGCTTCGTCGTACGGGTAGGCCGGGCTGCCCAACGTGCGGGCCGCCGCCGCGGCGTGGTCGAGGTAGGCCTTCTCGTCCGCCGGGTCGGGCGCCGGGGCGGTGAGCGCCGTGACGGCTTCCGGCGTCGGGGGCGGCAGTGCCGGATTGCCTGTGGAGGACATGACGGACGTCAACGACAGTGTCCGATGTGGATGGCCGGCCGCGACGAGCTGGGCGATCATGCCGCCCATCGAGGCGCCGACGAGGTGGGCGCGGCCCACGCCCGCCGCGTCCAGCACCGCCACGACGTCGGCGGCCATGTCCTCCAGGCGGTAGGGCTGTTTTGCCGACCCGCTCGGGTCCGGGGCGCCCGCTTCGGAAAAGCTGGTGGACAGGCCGGCGTCCCGGTTGTCGAAGCGGATCACGAAGAACCCGCGCGCGGCCAGTGCCTGGGGGAAGCCGTCGGCCCACTTGGTCAGCTGGTCGCCGAGGCCCTGGACGACCACGAGCGGTTCGCCGGACTCCGGCCCGACGGTGTCGTACTCCAGCGAGCAGCCCTCGGCAGCGGCGCGGGGCATCAGAACTCCAGCGCTTGCGTGAGGTCGGCGATGAGGTCGTCGACGTTCTCGATGCCGACCGAGATCCGCACGAGCGAGTCCGTCAGCCCGATCTCCTCGCGCAGCGGCGCCGGCACACCCGAATGCGTGGTGGAGGCGGGGTGGCAGATCAACGTCTCGGTGCCACCCAGGCTCACGGCCAGCTTGCACAGCTGCAGCCGGTCGAGGAACGCGAACGCCTCGCGCTCGCCGCCCTTGACGTAGAAGGAGAACGTGGAGCCCGGCGAGGTGGACTGGCGGTCGAACACGGCTTTGCGGGGGTCGTCGGCGGTCAGGAATCCGAGGTAGTCGACCTGGGCGATCTTGTCGTGGTCACGCAGGAACTCGGCCAGGCGCAGCGCGTTGGCGGCCGCTCGCTCGGCCCGGATCTGCAGCGTTTCCAACGACCGCAGCAGCATCCAGCACGTGTTCGGGTCGAGCTGGGTGCCGAGGGCGCTGCGTGTCTGCACGATCCGGCCGACGTGCTCGGCGCTGCCGGTGACGCCGCCCGCGATGAGGTCGCTGTGGCCGCCGGCGTACTTCGTCAGCGAGTAGACGGCGAGATCGGCGCCGTGGCGCAGGGGCTGCTGGAACATGGGGCCCAGCAACGTGTTGTCGACGATCACCAGCGGCCGCTTGCCCTGCCGCGTGCCGATCAGGTCCGCGACGGCCGAGAGCACCTTGAGGTCGATCAGCCCGCCCGTCGGGTTGGCGGGGGTCTCGGCGAAGAGCACGCTGACGGTGCCCTGCTCCATCGCCGTGTCGGCGGCGGCCTCGACGTGCGCGGCGTCGGTGCCGTCGGTGAAGCCGGCGGAACCGATCCCGAAGGCGGAAAGCGTGTTGCGGATCAGGGTTTCCGTGCCGCCGTAGAGGGGGCGCGAGTGCAGCACGACGTCGCCGGGCTTGCAGAACGTGAGCAGCGTGGTGGCGATCGCGGCCATGCCCGAGGCGAAGACGGCGCCGCGTTCGGCGTCGTCCCAGACGGCGACGCGGTCTTCCAGGATCTCGAAGTTCGGGTTGTTGAAGCGGGAGTAGACGAGGCCGGCCTGTTCGCCGTCGCGGGCCTGGCGCCGGCCGGACGTGAGGTCGAACTGGTCCTTGCCCTGTTGCGCGGTTTCGAAAACGAACGTCGAGGTGAGAAAAACCGGTGGTTTGAGTGCGCCTTCGACAACGCGGGGGAATATCCGAACCCCATCATGAGCGTTTCCGGACGCAGCGCGCGGTCGCCGACGGTGCGCCGCTTGTAGTTCGACGACTTCACGCGTCCTCCCCGGCGTGCGCGGCGGCGCGGAGCACCAGCAGGACCCCGTTCGCGTGTTCGGGCGCCACCACAAGACCGCCTTCTGTTGTCGTGAAAGGAACATCGGATGTGCGAAGGTGCGCAGCGGCGGTGTCCTGGTCGGACACCTTGACCGCCAGCACCGTGAGTCCGGCCGGTGGCAGGGCGATGCCGGGGTAGGTCGCGGCGAACGAGGCCGGGCCGAGGTAGACGATCGGGCTGCCGCCGGTGGGTACCGAGATCGTCCTGGCGTGCGCTTCGGGTTCGGTTTCGAACACGCGGGCAACATCCGCGGCGGCCGCCGCGGCGTCCTCGGCGACGATCGCGACGTGGTCGATGCCCCAGGCCGTGTTCGGGTGCTTCATCAGCTCCGGGAGCCACGTGTGCTCGGGCGTCCGGATCTCGCTGGAGAACAGCTGCAGGTACCCGCGGACGTCGGTGAGCCGGGCGATCGAGAAGACCGCCTCGGCCTCGGTGCCGTCGGGGAGCTCGACCGGCCGTCGCACGGTCTGGGGTTCCGTCGTGGCGAGGCCCGCGGCCTGCCACTCGGCGGCCGCCGCCGCGGTGTCGTCCGTGCGCAGCGCGACGGCCGCGATGCCCTCGCGCACGCTCAGCGCGGCGCGGATGTCCTCGTTGTACCCGGTGGGTTCCCGGACGCCGAGCAGCTCGAAGTAGTCCTGCTCGAACAGGACGTTGTGGTTGCCGGTGCCCATTTCGGCGGTGTGCCGGCCGAAGGGGGACACGGTGAACCCCAGGCGGGTGAACGTGTCCCGCGCCCGGTCGAAGTCCCGGACCAGCACGCAGCAGTGGTCGATGCCGTTGAGATGACTCCGCATGGCCCTCTTCCTGTCGGATCGCCGGCTCGAACCCCGGCTAAGTTACGAACCGTAGCTTACCTTTCGTAACTTCGCTGTCAAGGCAGCTGCGCGACCGCGTTTGCCGTGGTCGCGGCGACAGGTAAAGTCGAGTGGGTTCGAAATCGACCGGCCGGCCAGGAGGTACCGGGATGTACGCGGTGCACAGCGGCGGGGCACTGGGCGGGTCGCTGGAGGCGTGGCGCCACAGCCACCTCGCCGAGCTGCCGGAGGACGTCCGCGACGCGATGCTCGCGGAAGCCTTCGTGGTCACCGTCCCGGCCGGCAACGTCATCGGCGAGAACAACCGCCCCACGCTGGCGTTGATCCACTCCGGACTCACCCGCGTGGTCCTCAGTGGACCCGACGGCCGCACCGCCACCGTGCGCTACGCCGGCGCCGGCCAGATCCTCGGCCTCACCTCGGCGATCGCCAACGGCTCGCCGTGGCTCGGCTACGCGATCACCGAATGCCGCATCACGTTCCTCAACCCCGAGACCCTGCGCCGCTTCGGCCAGACCGACGCGCGCGTCGCGTGGTCACTGGCCCGCCAGATGGCGCGCGTCTGCTACGAGGTCATCGACACCCTGGGCGCCAACGTCTTCGGCACCATCGACCAGCGCGTCAGCCGCCACCTGCTGGAGCTGGCGGTGCGGCAGCCGGAGGGTCTCGTGGTGATGGCGGACCAGCACGAGCTCGCCCAGTCGGTGGGCTCGGTGCGCGAGGTGGTGGCGCGCTCGCTGCGGTCCCTGCGTGAACGCGGTGTGCTGCGCCGGCTGCCGAAGGGCGGCTTGCTGATCGTGCGGCCCGAGGTCCTCGAAGGTGTGGCCGCGGGGCTGGACACCTCGAAGACCTCGGGCGAGTGAACCGGGCGAGCTGAGGGGATGGGTCAGTCGCCCAGCCGCACGAGCACCTTGCCGTTGTTGGTGCCGTTCAGCAGGACCTGAATGCCGTCCGGGGCGGACTTCAGGCCGTCGATCACGTGTTCCTGGCAGCGCAGCTCGCCGGCGCGAACACGGGGCAGGAGGTCGGCCTCGACCTCGTCGAAGCGGGCGGCGTGGTCCATGTAGATGAAGCCCTCCATGCGCACGCGGTTCGGCAGCAGGTGGAACCAGTTCCGCAGCGGGACCGGGCCGCCGTTGCCGTAGCGGGAGACCGCGCCGCAGAGGACGACGCGGGCGTTGACCGCGAGGTGGGGCAGCAGGGCGTCGAGGGTGGCGCCGCCGACGTTGTCGAACACGACGTCCACGCGGTCGGGGGCGAGCTCGGCGATCGTGGCTTCGACGTCCTGCGTGCGGTAGTTCACGCAGTCGGCCGCGCCCAGCGACCGCACGAGATCGCACTTCTCCGGCGTGCCCGCGACGCCGATCACGCGGGCGCCCGCGGCGACGGCGAGCTGCACCGCGATCGAGCCCACGGCGCCGCCCGCGGCGGTGACGACCACCGTCTCACCGGGCTTCGGCTGCCCGATGTCGTGCAGGCCCAGCCAGGCCGTCTGGCCGGAGATGCCGAGCACGTGCAGCGCGGCCTGCAGCGGCACGCCGTCGGGCACCTTCCGCAGGGTCGAGCCGTCGACCACCGCGTCCTCCTGCCAACCCAGCAACCCGGACACGCGGTCGCCGGCGACCAGGCCGGGGTAACGCGACTCGGTGACGACGCCGGCGCCGAGCGCGCGCATCGCCTCGCCCAGCGGTGCGGGCGGCAGGTAGTTGCGCACGTCGTTCATCCAGCCGCGGGTGGCGACGTCCAGCGACAGCCAACCGACCTTCACCACCACCTGGCCGTCCCGCAGCGCGGGCACGGGCGCGTGGTCCTCGTAGCGCAGCACCCCCTCTTCGAGCGGCCCGGTCGTGGTGGCGGGCCGGGCGGCGAGGACGTAGCGCCGGGTGTGTGACGTCGACATGGGCTTCTCCTCGAAGCGGGTTCCAGCACGGTCAGGCCAGGGTTCACTGGCTTGATCGAAACCGCAGTGACCTGGGTCGGGTCGCGGCTGCACCCAGGTCGGGAACCCCAGGTCGAGCGGGGGTCGTGTGCCTCGGGTTACACCCGGACGGGAGCCAGGTCGCTGACGGAGGACGGCCCGCGCGGCGATCCTCCGGGGACCCACCGCAGAGGAGGACCCGTGGCCGAGAGCCGATTCGTCACCGTCGACGGCATGCGCACCCACTACCTCGAGGCGGGGCCGGTCGACGGGCCGCCCGTGGTCCTGCTGCACTCGGGGGAGTACGGGTCGTCGGCCGAAGGTTCGTGGACGGAGACCATCCCGGGCCTGGCCGGCGCCGGGTATCACGTGTACGCGCCCGACTGGCTCGGTTACGGCAAGACCGACAAGGTGATCGACTTCGCCGACCCGAAGGGCCGGCGCGTGCGGCACATCGCGGCCACCGTCCGGGCGCTGGGCATCCAGTCCGCGGCTTTCGTCGGCAACTCGATGGGCGGGACCTACCTGGCCGAAGACCTCGCGTCCGACGCGCCGCTGCTGCCCGCCGCCGCGGCGGTGCTGGCCAGCGGCGGCGGGTTCATCCCGTTCAACGAGGCCCGCGCCGCCATCCAGGACTACGACCTCACCGAAGCCGGGATGGCGAGGATCCTGCGCACGGCGATGTACTCCAGCCGCTGGGCCGACGATCCCGAGTACGTGCGCCGGCGCCACCGCATGAGCCTCGAACCCGGCGCCTGGGAGTGCGCGGCGTCCGCACGGCTGCGGCCGCCGAAACCGGTGACGCCGGACCACGGCGGCGAGCACTTCGGCAAGAAGGACCCGATCGCCTACGAACGCTTCGTCGTGCCGACGCTGGTGATCGCCGGCGCCGAGGACCCGCTGCGCGAGCCCGGGTACGCCGACGAGATCACCGCGCGCATCCCCGACGCCGAGCTGCGCGTGTACAGCGAGTGCGGCCACCTGCCCAACATCGAGCACGCGCAGCGGTTCGTGGAAGACGTCCTGGCCTTCCTCGCGCGCCGGTACCGCAAGCCCGAGTAACCGGCCACACCCATCCGAAGAGCGCCGCCGAGCTGTCCTCGGCGGCGCTCTTCGGCGTGTCCTGGCTCGCACGGCGAGGTCGGGCCCGGCAATTGACTCCCGATCTCCGCGTCTGCTCTACTGTTCAGAGGTTAGTTCTGCTCTACAGAGTTTGCGGGTTTGAGGAGAGTCGACGATGACGGATCAGTCCGGCACCCTGTCCGACGTGCGGCGCGGGATGATCCCGGCGCACATCTACAACGACCGGGAGATCTTCGAGCTGGAGAGGGAACGCGTCTTCGGCCGGGCGTGGCTCTTCGTGGCCCACGAGTCGGAGATCGCCAAGCCCGGCGACTACGTGGTGCGCCGCGTGCTGGACGACTCGTTCATCGTCACGCGCGACGAGAAGGGCGAGATCCGGGCGCACTTCAACATGTGTCTGCACCGCGGCATGCAGGTCTGCCGTGCGGAGATGGGCAACGCGTCGCACTTCCGGTGCCCGTACCACGGCTGGTCCTACCGCAACGACGGCCGGATCGTCGGGCTGCCGTTCCACCAGGAGGCCTACGGCGGAGAGGCCGGGTTCAAGCGCAAGGGCCAGCGGTTGCTGCCGGCGCCGAACCTCGACACCTACAACGGGATGATCTTCATCTCGCTCGACCCGGAGGCTCCGCCGCTGTGGGACTTCCTCGGCGATTTCCGCTTCTACCTGGACTTCTACACCAAGCAGAGCCCCAGCGGCATCGAGCTGCGCGGCCCGCAGCGCTGGCGCGTGAAGGCCAACTGGAAGATCGGCGCCGAGAACTTCGCCGGCGACATGTACCACACGCCGCAGACGCACACCTCCGTCGTGGAGATCGGCCTGTTCCGCGAGCCGAAGGCGGAGAAGCGCAAGGACGGCGCCACGTACTGGGCCGGCAACGGCGGCGGGACGACCTACAAGCTGCCGCCGGGCGGGTTCGACGAGCGCACGCGCTACGTCGGCTACCCGCAGGAGATGGTCGACCGCATGAAGACCACGTTCTCCGAGGCCCAGCAGCAGGTGATCGGCGAGGACGGTTTCATGATCTCCGCCGCGTCGGTGTTCCCGAACCTGTCGTTCGTGCACAACTGGCCGCGCGTCGCGGATTCCGACGACGTGCTGCCGTTCATCTCCGTTCGGCAGTGGCAGCCGATCAGCGAGAACGAGACCGAGGTGCTGTCGTGGTTCGCGGTCGACGCCGAGGCGCCCGAGGAGTACAAGGCCCTGTCCTACAAGGCTTACCTGATGTGCTTCGGCTCCACCGGCATGTTCGAGCAGGACGACGTCGAGAACTGGGTCTCGCTCACCAACACCGCCGCCGGCTCGATGGCGCGGCGGCTCAAGCTCAACAGCCGGATGGGCATCCTCGAAGACGACACCGAGGTCGTGCCCGCGCTCACCCCGGAGCAGTTCCACGGCCCGGGCGTCGCGCACACCGGCTACGGCGAGTACAACCAGCGCGAGCTGCTCAACCGCTGGGCCGACTACCTCGAACAGCCGACGAAATCGGCCACCGCCCTGGAGGTCGGCGTGCCGGCCGAGACCGCCGAGGCGGTGCAGGCATGACCACCGAGACGCACTCCAGCCGTTCCGCCCTCGGCGCGCACGCGTCGCGCATCCAGCGCACCGGCCGGCCGCTGCCGTTCGACGACGCTCGCCACCTGCAAGCCCACCAGTGGCTGGTCGACGAGGCGTGGCTGCTCGACGCGCAGGACTACGAGCAGTGGCTCACCACGCTCACCGAGGACATCCACTACCTGATGCCGGTGCGCGTGACCACCGCGCTGGGCGCGGGCTTCGACACCGCGCCGGGCATGGCGCACTTCGACGAGGACAAGTACTCGCTGTCGCGGCGCGTCGCGCGGTTCCTGACCGAGCACGCCTGGACCGAGGACCCGCCTTCGCGCCTGCGCCACCACCTGTCCAACGTGCGCACCTTCGCGACCGAAGACGACGACCACCTGGTCGTCGAATCGGCGACGCTGCTGTTCCGCAGCCGCGGCGACGTGCTGGCCGGTTCGATCGTCTCGGCCGGCCGCGAGGACCTGCTGCGCCGGACTTCCGACGGCTGGCAGCTCGCACGGCGCACGATCCTCGTCGACGATTCGGTGATCCGCATGCAGAACCTGGCGATCTTCCTGTGAACCTCTCCTGGGAAGGCGAGGCCGAGGACGCCCGCGCGGCGGCCGCGGCTGCCGCGGAACACGACGAACTGGTCGCCCGCACCACGGGCGAGGTGATCCGGCTCGGCAACGAGTTCGCCGAGATCCTGGTGCGGCGCGTCGACACGCGCAACGGCACCCGGCTGCTGATCGAGTCGCCGAAGTCGGGCCAGTGGGTGGCCTTGTGCCCGCTGGAGCTGGAGGCGCTGACCTGGCAGAACACCGAGACGTTCTCCGCCATGATCGGCCACCCGTTCGGCCCGCTCGTGGCGGCGGAGCCGGACTCGGGGGAGGACGCGTGACCGGCTGGCTGGAGGGCCGGCGTGCGCTGATCGTCGGCGCCGGCTCGGGCATCGGCCGGGCCGTGGTCGACGCGTTCCGCGCGGAAGGCGCCCGGGTCGCCGTGCTCGAACGCGACGCGGCCAAGGCGGCCGCGCTCGAAGCCGAGGTGCCGGACGTGCCGGTGACCGTCGGCGACGCGACCACGCGGGCGGCGAACGACACCGCGGTGGCCGCCGCCGTCGCCGCGTTCGGCGGGCTCGACGTGCTCGTCAACTGCGTCGGCGTGTTCGACTTCTACCGCAGCATCGAAGACCTCGACGCCGCCGTGCTCGACGACGCGTTCGACGAGATGTTCCGCACCAACGTCAAGAGCCACCTGCACTCGGTGAAGGCCGCGCTGCCGGAGCTGAAGCGCTCGGGCCACGGCGTGGTGCTGCTGACCGAATCGACGTCGTCGTACTACCCGGGCCGCGGCGGCGTGCTGTACCTGTCGTCGAAGTTCGCCGTGCGCGGGCTCGTCACCGCGCTCGCGCACGACCTCGCGCCGGAGATCCGCGTGAACGGCGTCGCGCCCGGCGGCACGCTGGGCACCGACCTGCGCGGCCTGCCCAGTCTCGGCACCGCCGAACGCAGTCTCGGCGACGCGCCGCGGCGGGCCGAGGAGCTCGCCGCCCGCGTGCCCCTGCACGTGGCGCTCAGCGGCGAGGACCACGCGTGGAGCTACGTGTTCCTCGCCTCCGACCGCGCCCGCGGCATCACCGGTCAGGCCGTCCACCCCGACGGCGGCATCGGCGTTTCCGCGCCCCGCAAACGATCCTGAACCCGAAACGGAAAGACCGATGGCCAAGCTCACCGCCGACACCGACCTCTGCCAGGGCTACGGCAATTGCCTCACCACCGCCGCCGACGTCTACGACATCGACGACGACGGCAAAGTCGTCCTGCTGACCGAAACCATCCCCGAGGCCGACCGCGCCCGCGTCGAAGCGGCCGCGCGCAGCTGCCCGGTCAAGGCGCTGGGGGTGGTCGACGGATGAGCACGGTCGTGATCGTCGGCGCGTCGGTGGGTGGCGTCCGCACGGCGCAGGCCCTGCGGGCGCAGGGCCACGACGGCCGGATCGTGCTCGTCGGAGCCGAGCCGCACCTGCCCTACGACAAACCGCCGCTGTCCAAGCAGTTCCTCGCCGGTACCTGGGAGCACGACCGGCTGGCGCTGCTCACGGAGGAGGAAGCCGCCACCGACCGCATCGAGCTGCGGCTCGGCGTCGCGGCGACGGGCCTCGACCCGGCCGCGCGCACCGTCGAGCTGGCCGACGGGACGACCCTCGGCTACGACACCCTGGTGATCGCCACCGGCGCCACCGCGCGGCCGTCGCCGTGGGCCGCCGAATCCGGCGTGCACGTGCTCCGCACCCTCGCCGACGGCACGGGCCTGAAGGACGCGCTCGCCGAACCGGGGCCGCTCGTGGTCGTCGGCGGCGGGTTCATCGGCGCCGAGGTCGCGGCCACCGCCCACGCCGCCGGCCGCGCGGTCACGGTCGTCGACCCGCTGCCGGCGCCGATCGGGCGCGTGCTCGGTGACGAAGTGGGCCGGCTGGTCGGCGACGTGCACCGGCGCCACGGCGTCGAGACGCGCTTCGGCACCGGCGTCCAGGCCGTGTCCGGCCGCGTGGGCGCGCTGGAGGTCACGCTCACCGACGGGACGGTGCTGCCCGCGGGCACGGTGGTCGTCGGCATCGGCGCGGTGCCGTCGGTCGAGTGGCTCGCCGGTTCGGGGCTGGAGCTGGACAACGGCCTCGTGTGCGACGAGTTCTGCCACGCCACCGGGCACCCGGAGATCTTCGGCGTCGGCGACGTCGCCCGCTGGTTCCACGCCGGCCACGGCGAACACGTGCGCGTGGAGCACTGGACCAACGCCGTCGAGCAGGCGGCCTGCGTGGCCCACAA
The DNA here is from genome assembly GCF_042896185.1 of Amycolatopsis sp. NPDC001319. Taxonomy (NCBI): domain Bacteria; kingdom Bacillati; phylum Actinomycetota; class Actinomycetes; order Pseudonocardiales; family Pseudonocardiaceae; genus Amycolatopsis; species Amycolatopsis sp. NPDC001319. The sequence continues at coordinate 557,448 of NZ_JBIAWY010000004.1, forward strand.
CGTCGTCCACCCGGACGAGCCGGTGCAGTACCGGCCGACCGAATACGCGTGGAGCGACCAGTACGACTGGAAGATCCAGATCGCCGGACGGCCGAGCCGCGCCACTGGCTTCGAGCTGGCGGGCGACCCCGCCACCGACCCGCCGCGGTTCGCCGCGCTCTACCGCGACGAAACCGGCCGGCTTTCCGCGGCCGTCACGGTGAACTGGCCGAAGCTGCTCGTCGCCGCACGGCGGCTCATCACCGCCGGAACCCCTTACGAGGAAGGACTTTCCGTGCTGGACAAGCTGATCGCCCCGGTGAGCGCCGCATGACCGAGTTTCCGAAGGAACGGCAGCTCGTCTCCGACGCCTGTCGTGTGCTCGCCGCCCGCGGGCTGGCGGAAGGCTTCCTGGGCCACGTTTCCCTGCGCATCGACGACGACCGCCTGCTCGTCCGCTGCCGCGGGCCGCAGGAACGAGGGCTGGCGTGGACGTCACCCGAGGACATCCGGCTGGTCGACCTCGACGGCGCGGCCGCCGCGGCGGGTGAGCTCGACGGCTGGTCGGTCCCCAACGAGCTGCCCCTGCACACCGAGGTGCTGCGCACCGACCCCGAGGTGCAGGCCGTGGTGCACGCCCACCCGCCGTCGGTCGTCGCGGCGGACCTGGCGGGGCTGGCGATCCGGCCGATCGTCGGCGCCTACGACATCCCCGGCGCCAAGCTCGCGGCCGGCGGCGTGCCCGTGTACCCGCGCGGGGTCCTGGTCCGCAACCGCACGCTGGCGAAGGAAATGGTGGCGGCGATGGCCGGCCGGCCGGTCGTGCTGCTGCGCGGGCACGGGCTCACGAGCAGCGGCGGTTCGGTACAGGAAGCCGTGCTGCGCGCGCTGTCCGTGGACACGCTCGCGCGGATGGCGCTCGACGTGGTGAGCGCCGGCGGACGGCTCGCCGACCTGCCGCCGGAGGATCTGGCGGAGCTGCCCGACCTGGGGCCGGCCTTCAACGAGGGCGTGGCGTGGCGCCACGAGCTCGCCCGGCTCGGCCAGAGCACCAGCGGTTAATGCAGCAGCGGCGTGGCTTCGGCGACCGTCTCCTTGAGACGTTCGCCGATCTGCCGGACCTCGGCGCGCGACAGCCGCCCGACCGGCAGCGAGACGTTCAGCGCGAGCCGCGCGGGGAGGTTCCCGGCGGGGAAGGCGACGGCGACCGACGCCACGCCTTCCTCGCTCTCCTCGCTGCTGGTCGCGTACCCGCGCCGGCGCACGCTCTCGATCTCCAGCTCCAGCTCGGCGCGGGTGCCGATCGAGTTCGGCGTGAGCGTCTCCAGCCGCTCGTCCGGGTACATCCGGCGCAGGTCCTCGGTGGACAGCTCGGCGAGCAGCGCCTTGCCGGTCGAGGTGCAGTTGGCGGGCATCGCCTGGCCCAGCCGCGAGGCCACCCGGACCGCGCGCGGGCTTTCGATGGCCTCGATGAACCGCACCGTGGTGCCGTCGAGGATCGCGAGGTGCACGGTCTCGGCGAACTCGTTGTTGAGCTTCTCGAGGAACGGCCGCAGCGTTTCGCGCACGTCGAACCGCTGCAGGATCGCGAACGCGACGGCCGTGAGCGAGGTGCCCGGCCGGTACGTCTTCGTGCGCGCGTCCTGCCGGATGAAGCCGCGGTACTGCAGCATCGCCAGCAGCCGGTGGGCGGTGGAGGAGGCGACACCCAGGTACTCGGCGACGTCCGTCATCCGCAGCTCGGGGCGATCCCCCAGCAGCAGGAGGATCCGAAGCGCCTTGTCGACCGAGTCGATCGGGTACTGCGGTGCGGGCGAGTGCGCGCCGGCGGGGTCGAGAGCGGGCTTCTTCATAGCAGAATCGTACGGCAAGCGGCGAACCCGGCGGGGCGCGGTGATCGCCGTGCCGCGGGCGGTTCGCGCTCCGAACCCCTGTCCGGCAGCCAAGAACTCGAAGACGGCTCGGCTTTTGCGAGGCGCGGAAAACGCGGTCCGCAACCGTTCGGAAACGCTGGGAACGCACGGCGAACCTGTGCCTTGACCCTGTTCTAAACCTCTGTTAGACAGAGCGCACTTCTTCATCGCAGAAGACTGGTGAACAATGACCGTTGCTGTTCAGTTCTCCCCGCCGTCGAGACCGTCCCCACCACGGCGCCGCTTCGGCTTCGTGTTCGCGGCTCTCGCACTCGCCACGGCCGGCTGCTCCGCCTCAGCCGCTTCCGACGGCTCCGCCTACACCCTGGGCCTCATCACCAGCCAGACCGGCACCGGCAGCCAGCTCGGCGTCGGCGAGCTGCAGGGCGCGCAGCTGGCAGTGGACCAGATCAACGCGCGCGGCGGCGTCAACGGCAAGCAGCTGCGGCTGCGCACCGCCGACGACCAGAGCAATCCCGCGCAGGCCGTGTTGCAGACGCGCAAGATGCTCGGCAGCGTCGACGCGCTCGTCGGGCCGTCGCTGTCGGGTCCGTGCCAGGCCGTGATCCCGCTGGCGTCCAGCGCGCAGCTGATCGACTACTGCCTTTCCCCCGGCGTGAAGCCGAAACCGGGCTCGTACCAGTGGTCGGCCAGCGCGCCGACCGACACGCTCGCCGAACGGCTGCTGGCGTACTGGAAGAGCCAGGGCATCACGCGCGTCGGGCTGATCTACACCACCGACGCGAGCGGCCTCGACGGCGCGCACGCGATCCAGTCGGCCGCCGCGCACACGGGCGTTTCCGTGGTGGGACAAGCCAGCTACAGCCCCACCGCGGTGTCGGTGACGTCTCAGCTGCAGGCCACCACCTCGGGCAAGCCGCAGGCGCTGGTGGTCTGGAGCAGCGGGGCCGCCGCGGGCGTCGCGTTCAAGGGCATCGACCAGATGGGACTCAAGCTCCCGGTCGCCACCACCGACGGCAACCTCACCTACGCGTTCCTGCGCCGCATCGCCGACTACACGCCGGAAACGCTGCTCATCCCGGCGACGCGCGACTTCTGGTTCCAGCAGCAGAACACCAGCACCGAGGTGCAGCAGCTGGAACGCGCTTACCACGACGAGTTCCGCGCCCGCTACGGCGCCGACCCCGACTTCGGCCCCGGCGTCGCCTACGACGGCGTGCTGCTCGTCGCGCAGGCGCTGGAGAAGGCTCACGGCGACGTCGCCGGAACCCGTGACGCGCTGGAGAGCCTGCGCGGGGTCTCGGGTGTGGTCGGCACTTATTCGTTCGCCCGGGACAACCACCGCGGGATCGGCGCCGACGACGTCGGCATCGTGCGCGCGACCGGTGGCCGGCTGACTTTCGTGGGGAGATGAGCACGGCCATGTCCGGACTGATCCAGGTCATCGTCGGCGGCCTCGCCGACGGGGGCGTGTACGCGCTGATCGCGCTGGGCGTCTCGCTCGTCTACTCGATCAGCCGCATCATCAACCTCGCCCAGGGCGGGTTCGTGGTGCTCGCGGCGCTGCTGGCCGTGTCCATCCAGCAGTGGCTGGGTGTGCCGCCGCTGGTCACCGTGGTGATCGTGGTGCCGCTCTTCGCGTTGCTCATGGCCGTGGTGGAACGGCTGGTGATGGCGCCGGCCGCGGCCCGCGCGACGCCGGACCGGATGCTGCTGGTCACCGTCGGCCTGTTGCAGGCCATCGGCGGGCTGCTGCTGCTCGTGTGGGGCAACCTGCCGTACACGATGCAGCCCTTCAGCGGCGACACGGCGATCACGATCGGCGGGGTGCGCATCGTGTCGCAGTACCTGTGGATCATCGGCGCGCTCGTGGTGACGGTGGCGGCGCTGTGGTTCCTGGTGCAGCGCACGAGCCTCGGGCTGACGATGCGCGCGACGGCGAGCAACCCGGAAGCCGCCGCGCTGCAAGGGATCAACGTCGGGCGCATCCGGCTGATCGCGTTCAGCCTCGCCGGCGCGATGGCGGCGCTGGCCGGCACGACGGTCATCCCGGCGACGTTCCTCCAGTTCTCCACGGTGACGCCGTACGCGGTCGCCGGGTTCATCGCGGCGGTCGCGGGTGGCCTCGGCAGCACGGCCGGCGCGGTCGTCGGAGGGCTGGTTCTCGGTCTGCTGCAAGGACTTTTCAGCCGCTACACCAGCGGCGACCTCGCGCAGGTGATCGCGATGGCCGTGCTCATCGTGCTCCTGCTCGTGCGACCGACCGGGCTGCTGGGCAAGACGAGCGAGGTGCGCCGATGACGACGCAGGAAAAGACCACCCCCACGACCGCGGCCCGCCCGCAGGTCCGCCGTGGCCGGTCGCCGCAGCGGCTGGTCCTCGCGGCCGTCGCCGTGGTGGTCGCCCTCGTGCTGCCGCTGCTGGTCCCGGGCTGGCTGGGCCTGCTCGTGATCGCCGGGATCTTCTTCCTGATCGTGCTCGGGCTCAACCTGCTCATGGGGTACGCGGGCCAGGTCTCGCTGGGACAGACGCTGTTCATGGCGATCGGCGGCTACGGCGCGGGGCTGCTCACGCTGCGCTGGCACTGGCCGACGCTGGTGGCGATGATCGTGATGGCCGTGGTCTCGGCGGCGGTCGCGGCCGGGCTCGGCACGGTGTTCCTGCGGCTGCGGGGCTACTACCTCGCACTGGCGACGCTGGGGCTGGCCGTGATCACCGAGTCGCTCGCGTCGGGGCTCACCGGGTTCACCGGCGGGCCCTCGGGTCTGGTCGGCGTGCCGAGCCTGCGCCTGGGCACGTTCGACGTGTTCAGCGACCAGGCCAACTACTACCTGCTGCTCGTGGTGTGCGGGCTCGGCGCGTGGTTCGTCGGCAACCTGCAGCGCTCCCAGACCGGGCGCGCGCTGTCAGCCATCGCCGCCGACCCCGCGGCCGCGACGATGCTCGGCATCAACGCGGCGCGCTACAAGACCAGCGCGTTCGTGGTCTCCGCCGTCTACGCCTCGCTCGGTGGCAGCCTCTACGCGTTCTACCTGCGGTTCATCTCGCCCGAGGTGGTCGGGGTGACGGTGGCGCTGAGCATCGTGATCATGCTCGCGCTGGGCGGCGCGCGCACGATCGTCGGGCCGCTGCTGGGCGCGCTCGTGATCCAGGGGCTGCCGGAGGTGGGGCAGAGCTTCGCGTCCTGGTCGCCGTTCGTGGCCGGGGTCGTGCTCATCCTCGTGATCACCTACCTGCCGCGCGGGATCTGGGGCGCGGTCAAGAAAGCGGTGCAGCGATGACCACCGAGACCCCGCTGCTGGCCGTGCACGGCCTGACCCGCCGCTTCGGCGGCGTGACCGCGGTCGACGACGTGAGCTTCACCGTCGCCCCCGGCACCGTGCGCGCGATCATCGGCCCCAACGGCGCCGGCAAGACCACGCTGCTCGACCTCATGACCGGGTTCACCGCGCCCGACGCCGGCCGCGTCGAGTTCGCCGGCCGCGACATCACCGGCATCCGCCCGCACCGGCTGCCCGGGCTCGGCCTCGCGCGCACCTTCCAGTCCGCGCGGCTGGTGGGCACGCTGACCGTACGCGAGAACGTGATGCTCGGCGGCTACCGCTTCACCCGCGCGCGGTTCCTCTCCGACGGCCTGCGCCTGCCGCGCACCCGCCGCGAGGAACGCGCGCTCGGCCGCCGCGCCGACGAGCTGCTGGAGTTCCTGGAGCTCGGCGCGTTCGCCGACAGCCTCGCGGGTGAGCTGCCCGCCGGGGCCCAGCGGCTGGTCGAGGTCGCACGGGGTCTCGCGGGCGGGCCGACGTTGCTGCTGCTGGACGAACCGGCGGCGGGGCTCGACGACACGGAGACCGGTGAGCTCGCGGCCGCGCTGCGGGCCGTGTGCGCGGGCGGCATCTCGCTGGTGGTGATCGAGCACAACATCGAGCTGGTCATGACCGTGAGCGACCACGTCACCGTCCTCGACGCCGGCCGCGTGATCGCCGACGACGTGCCGCAGCGCGTGCAGGCCGACCCGGCCGTGATCGAGGCCTATCTGGGAGTGAAGCCATGAACCTCACCGTGCGCGGCCTCGACGCCCGCTACGGCTCCACCCGCGTGCTGCACGACGTGTCCTGCGAGGTCCCCGACGGCAAGATGGTCGCGATGATCGGCGCCAACGGCGCGGGCAAGACCACGCTGCTCAAGTGCCTCGCCGGCCTGCACCGGCCGGCCGCCGGGGAGGTGACGCTGGGCGGCGAACCGGTCGCCGGGCTCGCCGCGCACGAGGTGGCGCGCCGCGGCGTGTGCCTGGTCCCGGCCGGGCGGCAGCTGTTCGGCGACCTCACCGTGGCGGAGAACCTGCAGGTCGGGCTGCACGGCACCGGGGTGCGCGGCACGGCGGTGACCGAGCGGCTGGAGCGCGTCTACGGCCTGTTCCCGATCCTGCGTGAGTTCGCCACCCGCCAGTCCGGGCTGCTGTCCGGCGGCCAGCAGCAGATGCTGGCCATCGCGCGGGCGCTCGTGCGGGAACCGAAGGTGCTGCTGCTCGACGAACCGTCGCTCGGCATCGCGCCCTTGCTGGTCACCGAGATCCTCGGCGTGCTGCAGCAGCTCGCGCGCGACGGCGTGACGATCCTGCTCGCCGAGCAGAACGCCGCCGCCGCGCTCGGCATCGCCGACCACGGCGTGGTGATGGAGAACGGCTCCATCACCCGCACCGACACCGCGGCGGCCCTGCTCGCCGACGACGACGTGAGCCGCCACTACCTCGGCACCGCCCGCGACGCCGTCGAGGTGGGGCACGCCCGCGCGTTGCCCGCCGGGTTGCGGGAACCGCTGCAGGCGTAAGACTGTCCACAGTAGATACTCAACGAGGAGCTCCCATGAAGATCGTGCTCGTCCACGGCGGGTGGCAGGGCGGCTGGGCGTGGGACGGCGTGGCCGAGCAGCTGCGCGCCGCCGGTCACGACGTGTTCGCGCCGACCCTGCGCGGGCAGGAGGACGGCGACGTCGACCGCTCCGGCATCACGCTCACCACCATGGTCGACGACCTGATCGGCCGGATCGAGAGCCACGGTTTCGACCGGTTCGTCCTCGTCGGCCACAGCGGCGGCGGACCGGTGATCCAGCTCGTCGCGGAACGGCAGCCCGAACGCGTGGAGCGCACCGTGTTCGTCGACGCGTGGGTGCTGGCCGACGGCGAGTGCATCAACGACCTCCTGCCGGACGAGCTCGTCGGCGCGGTCACCGCGCTGGCCGGGCAGAGCAGCGACAACTCCGTGACGCTGCCGCCCGAGATGTTCCTGGGCGCGTTCCTGCAGGACGCCGACGAGGCGCTCGCCGCGAGCGTGGCCGCGCGGATCGTGCCGAGCCCGCTGGGCTGGCTCACCGAGCCCGTCCGGCTTTCGCGGTTCTTCACCTCGGGCGTGCCCAGCAGCTACGTTTTCCTGCAGCAGGACCAGGCCGTGCCGAAGACGGCCTACGAGCGGTCGGCGAACCGCCTGGCCGACCCGCGGATCGTCGAGTGCCCCGGCAGCCACGAGGCCATGCTCACGCACCCGGCGGAGCTCGCGAAGGCGCTGCTGCAGGCCACGGCGTGAGGCACCGCACCGGTTTCCTGGCACCGCTGTACTACGACGAGCTGCGGCCGGACCACGCGCCGGCGCGCAGTGTCGTCCTCGTGCACGGCGGCAGCGTGACCGGTGCGTGTTATCTGTCCACTCCGGACGGCCGCCCGGGCTGGGCCCACACGTTCGCCGGGCACGGCCACCGGGTGCTCGTGCCGGACTGGCCCGGCACCGGGCGCAGCACGTCGCTGCCGCCGGACGAGGTCACGGGCGAGGTCGTCTGTGCCGCGCTCGGGGCGCTGCTCGAAGCGCAGGACGAGCCGGTGGTGCTCGTCGTGCACTCGATGTCCGGGCCGTTCGGGTTCCGCCTGCTGGCCACGCACGGGGACCGGATCGCCGCGCTGGTCGCGCTCGCGCCCGGCCCGCCCGGTGACATCCAGCCGGAGCCGGCCGTGCTGGAGGAGACCGCGGACGACGTCGAGATCCAGGGCCTGGCCCTGCGCTGGCGGCTCCCGAAGCGCGGCCTGTGGTGGCCGAGCGACGCGTTCGCCCGGGCGAAGATGATCGGCGCCAGCACGCGGTTTCCGGCCGACGCGGTGGCGACCTACAGCCGGCAGCTCGGCCCCATCCCCGCCGGGCTCCTTGCGCAGCGCCAGAATCTGCGCGGCAGCCAGCTGCGCGGGGCCGGCCGCTTCGACGGCAAGCCCGTGCTGGTGCTCACCGGCGACCGCGACACGGACCACCCGCGTGCGGCCGACGCCGCCACCGCCGAGTGGCTGTCCGCGCACGGCGCCGACGTCACCTACCGCTTCCTCGACGATCCGGAGCACACGGGCAACGGGCACATGCTGATGAGCGAGGACAACAGCGAGGCGCTGGCGGAGCTCGTCATCGGGTGGCTGGCCGGGGTTTCCTGAGCCCGCCCGGTCTCAGGCGAAGCGCTGCGCGTCGGCTCCCGCGTACTGGGCCATGCGCGCGTCGAGCCTGGCGTGGTGCTCGATCCGGTCGATCAGCTCGGGCAGCAGGGAGCCGGGGAACACGCACGTGGCCTCGTCGGCCCGGATTCCGGTGCGGGCCCGGCTGAGCGCGCACCCGACGCTGGCGGCGACCCGGCCCTGCTGGGCCATCGCGACGATGTGGCACTGCGGTTTGCCCTCGACCGGCAGGTCCGGCACGGCGTCCTTGACCGTCATGAGGCCGCGGGCGTTGGTGCGGATCAGCACGACGTCGGGGGTTTCGGTGACCGAGCCGAGCGGGGCGTAGTGCACCGACTCCGTGCGTTCGGCGACCACGGGCAGCGTCACCACGTCGTCGTGACCGACCCAGCCGGCTTCGAGCAGCGCTTGCACGTCGTCGTTGGCCGCGACCTCGTCCAGCGTGCGGAAGCCGTGGGTGAGGCTGCCGACGCTGCAGTTGGCGTGGTCGGCCGCGTAGGTCGTGACCGGCGCCTGTGCGCCCTGGATCCAGAACACGCAGCCGGCGGGGACGGCGCCGGTGCGGCCGTGTTCGTTGGCCGGTGCCGGCGGGAGGCCGGACTCAGCAGCAGGCGCAGGGTGGCCGGGGGATCGATCCGCCACCGAACGGAAGGTCAAGGCGACCGGCGGCGCCGCCAGGTGCAGCACCTTGGTCAGCCGGGCGGCGAGTGCCGGCCAGTCCGGAGTGGACACCGGGGTCGACGAGCTGGAGCCGGGGGTGGACATCGTGGCCTCGTTCCGTGCCGATGGGGATGGTGGTGGCAGTCGGTGGAGCTGGGAAGACCTGGAGCTCGTGGTCGCCGATGACGAGGTCGACCTCGATGGTGTGGCGGTCGAGCGCGCGCCAGCGTTCGTAAGGCGCGCCGTCGCAGCGCAGTACGCAGGTGGCCGTGTCGGCGAGCTGCGAGACGCGGAACGTGGTCGCGCGGCCCCGGTGTGACGACGTGGCCGCGTACGTGCCGATGTGCAGGATGCCGGTTTCGCCCTCGTTGTACGCCATGTCGATGCCGAGGTACGGGAAGTCCACTTCGGACACTGTGGGCTGGTCGAACTTCGCCAGGTTCGGCTCGGTGAACACGCGCGACCACGCCCCGGGCCCGCCGATCTCGGCCATCATCAGCAGCCCGTTGAGCTGGCCGCGGGGGAACGGCTCGTCGAGCCCGAAGCCCCAGCCGAAGTCGTCGGCCGCGGAGCCGAAGAAGCCGGGCCGGAAGTGCTCTTCCGCGTAGGCGTCGAGGTTCGCGAACGTGACGTAGTCGCCGAACTCGCGCGCCAGCACGATGCCCAGCAGCAGGAACCGCGGGTCCGGCAGGGAACGCACCGGGCGCGTCGGGTCGCTCCAGCCGATCTTGTCCACGGCGGTGCGGTACAGCGCTTCGGCCAGCACGGGGTTCTGCGGCAGCATGTACACCGCGATCGAGAGCCCCGACGTCGGGCCGGCGCGGTGGACGTAGTCGGCGAGCGGGTCGTAGTAGAGCGCGGTCCACTCGACGGTGCCGCCCGCGGTCATGCCGAGGTACCGCTGCCGCAGGATCTCGACCCAGTTGTCGTAGACCCAATGGTCGCCGCCGCCGGTGAGGATGTCGTGCATCCGCAGGCCCAGGCCGGCAGCGCTGAGGCAGTACGGCCAGATCTTGGTGTTCTCGCAGTGCGGGCCCTCGGGGCGTTCGGTCCACTGGCGGGTGAGCAGGGCGTTGATGCCGTCGTGGGTCCAGGAGTACGTGGTGTCGTCGAGGCCGGCGACGCTGAACGGCTCGTTCCACTTCCGGTCGCGCGAGACGTAGCCGTGGAAGCCGAGCAGCAGGTTGAGCCAGCCCTTGAAAAACAGGTTCCCCTCGGCACCGACGGGATCGGGGGCGAGGCCCCACGGTTCGACACCGTTGGCCGTCCAGCCGGGCATGTCGTACTCGCCGGCCAGGTGGCGGGGGAGCCAGAGCTTGATGAACTCCTCCGGGTAGCGCGCCCGGTCGGGGTCGTGCCCGATCTGGGTGAGCCAGTCGATGGCCGCCCAGTGCGTGGTGTGGCGGCTGAGCAAGCCGTCCATGATGTCGACGTACACCTCGCGCCAGGCGGGTGTCACGTCGGCCATCATCGGTACGGCGTAACTGGACTCGGAGAGGTCGAAGCGGGCGAAGTTCAGCACGGGCGGAGTGCTCTTGTCGTCCCACCACGGCGCGGGCCGGCCGCTCGAGGACCAGTCGTCCGGGGTCGTGGCCTTGCGGTGCAGGAACCGGAGCCAGCCGCGGGCGCGCCGGCCGAGCCGGTGATCGTCACCCATGGTCCGCTCCCTTCACCACTCGCGTTTGTACCACGGTTTTTCCGGCTTCTCCGTGGCCTTCTTCCCGGCGCGCCACCGCGGTCAACCGCCCGCGTAACCTGGGTTACTCGTGCCTTTGCCCGCCGGTGGCCGGCGTGTTTCTCTTCATGGCGACGTGCTGCTCTTGTCGGCGTTCAAGGAGGAACGAGATGAGTGTGTACATGCTGGCCGGGACCAACGTCCACGACCCCGAGGGCCACCAGGCCTACATCCGGGCCGCCACCGACAGCCTCGCCGGGTTCGACGCTTCGATCAAGGCTCTCTGCGACGACAACAAGACCGTCGAGGGCCGGGAGTCGCCGGGCCGGCTGATCCTCATCGAGTTCTCGAGCCGGGCCGAGTTCGACCGCTGGTACGAGTCGGAGACCTACACCGGGGTGCGGCCGTTGCGCCACGCCACGGCGGAAACCGACCACCTGTGGGTCACCGCGGACGCGTGAGGACCACGGCTCGCGAACGGGGAGCACCGGTGAAGGCTTCACAACGAGAACGCAGCGCGCGCGCCTGGCAGGCGAGCCCGCTCGCCGAGCTGCCGGGCGAGGTCCGCGACGCCCTGCTGGCCTCGTCGGTGGTGGTCGGGGTGCCGGCCGGACAGAGCATCGGCGAAGCCTACGCCGGGCCGACGTTCGCTCTCGTCCACAGTGGACATGTGCGCGTGCAGCTGGTGACGGCGGACGGGCGCACGGCCACCATCCGCTACGCCGGCGAAGGCCAGATCCTCGGCCTGCCCTCGGCCATCGCCGGCACCACCCCGTGGACCGCCTACGCCGTGACCGACTGCGACCTCACGATGATGAGCGGCGCGCTGCTGCGCGAGCTCGCCTCCGCGGACGCGGCCATCGCGTGGCACCTGGCCGGGCAGCTGGCGCAGATCTCGTTCGAGGTCATCGACGTGCTGGGCGGCAACATCTTCGAGCCCGTGCTGCAGCGCGTGTGCCGGCACCTGCTCGAGCTCGCCGAGCGCACCGACGAGGGGCTCGTGGTGGCGACCGACCAGCACGAGCTGGCGCAGTCGATCGGCTCGGTGCGGGAGGTCATCGCGCGGGCGCTGCGGACGTTGCGTGAGCAGGGCCTGATCGAGCGGACGCCCGCCGGGCTGCGGCTCGTCGATCCCGCCCGGCTGCACGAGATGGCCGCGGGCCACGGAGAACCGACCAAAGGCTGACGGGCCTTTCGGTGTAGTGGAAAGGAAATCTTCATGACCGATGCGACGATGTCCCTCGGGGACGTCACCCTCGACCGGGTCGACGAGTGGACCGGCAAGCTGTTCACGCGGCCCGACCTGCTGCCCGACTCGGACCGGCAGGCGTGGGAGGCGGAGCGGCGCTGGCTCGAACCGGACTTCTGGTCGCCGGACTCGGAGGACGCGTGGTTGTGCGCGCAGAGCTTCCTCGTCCGCAGCGGCGGCCGGACGATCCTGGTCGACACCGGGATCGGCAACGCGAAACCGCGTCCGGGCGTGCCGCCGTTCGACCACCTCGACACCGGCTACCTCGACAATCTCGCCGCGCTGGGCACCCGGCCCGAGGACATCGACCTGGTCGTGTGCACGCACCTGCACCCCGACCACGTCGGCTGGAACACCACGCTGGAGGACGGCGAGTGGCGCCCGACGTTCCCGAACGCCACGTACCTGCTGCCCAAGGTCGACTTCGACTACCTGGCCGAGATGGCGAAGTCCGCCGACGCACCGGACCCGTTCGGCTACGTGACCACGTTCCACGACAGCGTGCTGCCGGTCGTGCAGAACGCGAAGTCCCAGCTGTGGGACGGCGAAGAGCACGTGATCGACGACGCGCTGCGGCTCGTGGCGTCTCCGGGGCATTCGCCCGGGGCGTGCGTGGTCACCATCTCGTCGGGCGGCGAGCACGCGCTGCTCGCCGGTGACCTCGTGCACCACCCGATGCAGATCCTGGACCCGGGGCAGCGCAACGCACTCGACGCCGACGGCGAAACGGCGGCGCGGTCGCGCACCCGGCTGCTCGGGTGGGCGGTGGAGAACTCCGCGCCGGTGTACGGCGGGCACTTCCCGGGCGGGCGGGGTGCGCGGATCAGCAACGCCGGCGGTGCGTTCCGCATCGATTCCTGGACGTCGCTCTGAGACTTGCCGCTTCGGTGGCAGGAATGTTTTTCGATTACTAATCCGGCCAAAAGTAGGCCGACCCCTACGCGGCACGTAACTGTTGCCACGAAGCCATTCGGCCGTGACTGTGGTCGGATTAGTATCAATCGAAACAGTGCCAGGGTGGTCGCAGCTGGATCGTTTTTCCCGAATCCCTGAGGGAGTATCGCTGTGCCTGGATCGACGAAGCTCCACGGTTGGCATCTGATCACGACTGTCGCCGCCTTGACCATTTTCGCCGAGGGGTACGACATCGTCGTCTTCGGCGTCGTTCTGCCCGGGCTCCTGGTGGAGCCCGGGTGGAACCTCTCCAAATCGGCCGCCGGGCTGATCGGGAGCGCCACCTACCTCGGCATGCTCATCGGCTCTGTCGCGAGTGGACGGTTCGTCGACCGCTTCGGCGCCCGGCGAATCCTCCTGACGATGACGGTGTTCCTCGCTCTGGCGGTGGCGGCCTGTGCGGTCGCGCGGTCGCCGATCGAGCTCGGCGTGTTCCGGTTCGTGCTGGGCCTGGCCGTGGGCGGCAACATCCCGGCCGCGATCATGGCGGCCCGCGTCTCCGCTCCGTCCGCGAGGATGAACCTGGCGCTGACGTGGATCAGCTCCGGCATCCTCATCGGCGGCGCCGGCGCGTCGCTGATCGCCATCCCCGTGCTGCCGACCCTCGGCTGGCGGGCCCTGTTCTGGATCGGGGCGGGGATTTCCCTGGTGGCCTTGGCCGCCACCGCGCTGGTCATCCCGAAACACCCGGCCGCGGGCGGCGTCCGACCCGCGAAGGTCCGGTTCGCCCAGGTCATGACGGCCCGGCACCGGCGCCTGCTGATCGCCTGCATCCTCGCGACGACCGCGAACATGCTGGTGTGGAACGGGATGTCGACCTGGCTCACGACGTCCATGAAGGAACTCGGCTACACCTTGACGTCGTCGCTGCAGTTCAGTCTCGTGCTGACGGTCTCGGCGCTGATCGGTTCGCTGGCGTTCGGGCTCTTCGCCGACCGGGCCGGTGCCCGGACCGCCGGGCTGCTGTCGACGGGGCTGGGGCTGATCGGGCTGCTGGGCTGCGTCGTCGGCGCGAGCACGCCGGGGATCGCGTGGATCGCGGTGGCCCTGCTGGGCGCCGGCGCGGGCTCGACCACGACGATGATCGGCAACGTGGTGGCCATCGGCGTGCCCGCTCCCGTGCGGGGCACCGCTTTCGGCCTCAACAACGGCCTCGGCCGCGTCGGGGCGATCTTCGGGCCGCTGACGGGCGGCTGGATCATCGGCGCGACGGTGGGCCCGGCGTGGTTCTTCGCCTTCTGCGCGCTGGTGCTGGTGTTGTGCGCGGCGGCCCTGGCGCTGGTTCCCCGGCCTGGTGCGCCCGCTGACGGTGCTTCCGTGACACCGCACGGAGACGCGGACCGGCAGGACATTCCCGCGGCGCAGTAGGAAAACGGGTGAGGGGCGGTGCCGGGTCCGGCACCGCCCCTCACGTGTCCGCACAGCTGCGCACCCGCCGAGCTTCCGGTCACCGCGCAGGTGAACGCAAGTCACAGACGAACCCCCGTTCGCGGAGCACCATCGCCTGGACGACGACGTTTGGAGGCGGTGATGACCGGACCACGAGTGGACGCGGCGCTCGCCGCGCTCCGGGCCGGCGCGCTCGTGCTGCTGGTGGACGACGACGATCGCGAGGCCGAAGGCGATCTCGTCGTGGCCGCCGAGCACGCGGACCCGGCCGTGGTGAACACGATGATCACCCACGGGCGCGGCCTGCTGTGTGTGGCCGTCGACGGAGCCACCACGGATCGGCTGCGGCTGCGGCCCATGGTGAGCCGCAATGACGCCCCGCACCACACCGCGTTCACGGTCTCGGTCGACATCGCCAACGGCGGCACCGGGATCTCCGTGAAGGACCGCAGCGCCACGCTCAAGGCCATCGCCGATCCCGGCAGCCGGCCCGAGGACTTCGTGCGGCCCGGCCACATCTTCCCGCTGCGCGCCGACCCCGGCGGCTCGTTCGCCCGGCGCGGCCACACCGAAGCGTCGCTCGACTTGGTCACGCTGGCCGGGCTGCGGCCCGCCGCGGCGATCTGCGAGGTCCTCGACGAGGCCGGCGAGCCCGCGCGCCGGCCGTACCTGACCGCGCTGGCGCAACGTCTCGGGATCCCGATCCTCGACGTCGCCGACGTGATCGCCCACCGCGCCCACCAAGGCGTGACGCGGGTGGTCGAGACCGTGCTGCCCTTGCCGGAAGGGCGGTTCCGCACCCTCGGCTACCGCGACGTGCTCGGCGGCGAACACCTGGCCCTCGTCCTCGGCGAGCCCGCCGGGCACGACGACGCACCGGTCGCCGTGCACGTCGAGTGCGTGCTCGGCGAAGCCCTCGGCTCCCGGCTCTGCGGGTGCGAGGACCAGCTCCACACGGCGCTGCGCCGGGTCGCCGACGCCGGCCGCGGCACCGTGCTCTACCTGCGCCCCGGCGCCGCCGTCGGCCCGGCCCGCCGGCTGCGCGGCCCCCTGGCCACCCACCAGGCCCTCGACCCCCACGACGAGTGGCTCAGCGCCGGGATCGCGCGCGATCTCGGCCTGCGCCTCCCCGTTCCCTCCGAAGCTGCGAAAGGACCGCACGCATGCTGACCCTCACCGACGAGACCACCGGGACCACCGTGTCCGACGGGGTGGTTCTCGACGTCACCACCACCGGCTCGGGCCCCACGGCGTTGCTGCTGCACGGCGTCGAAGGCGTGCGCGACGACCGGGGCTTCGCCGAGCACCTCGGCGCGACCAACACGGTGCTCGCCCCCAGCCACCCCGGCTTCGACCTCTCGCCCCGGCCCGAGTGGCTCGACAGCGTCGAAGACCTCGCCTACGTCTACCTCGACTGGCTGGACCGGATCGGCGCGCACGACGTGACGCTGGTCGGCTGCCAGTTCGGTGGCTGGCTCGCCGCGGAGATCGCCATCCGCTCCACCGCCCGGCTTTCGCGCGTGGTGCTGGTCGACCCCGTGGGCATCAAGACCGGCGGCCCGACCGACCGGGAGATCGCCGACGTCTTCCACCTCACGCGCGAAGAGCTCGACGCGCGCACCTTCCACGACCCGGCCGCCGGCCCGGGCGACCTCACCGCGGCCGAGCGCGACACCGTGCTGCGCATCGCCCGCAACGAGGAAGCCCTGGCCTGCTACGGCTGGGAGCCCTACCTGCACAACCCGCGCCTGCGCCGGTGGCTGCACCGCATCGACGTGCCCACCCTGGTGGTGTGGGGCGGTTCGGACCGCATCGTGACCCCGGACTACGGCCGCGCGTTCGCCGAGGCCATCCCCGGCGCGCGGTTCGAGGTGCTCCCGGGCGCGGGGCACCGGCCCCAGGTCGAACGCCCCGCCGAACTGGCCGAACTCATCCGCGACTTCTCGCGCTGACCCGATTTCGGAGACGATCCCATGGAATTCTGGCACTTCAGCGAAACCGCCTACCCGTACCTGCCCCCGGAGGACACCTACGAGTCCGTCCGCGTCCAGCTGCCCAACGGCGTGATCGACCCGGAGCGTGCGGCGCAGCTCTGGGACCGTTACCTCGCCGAGTGGCAGGTGGCGGACCAGGCCGGCCTGAACGTGATGATCAACGAGCACCACCAGACGGCGACCTGCCTCGACCCGGCCGCCCCGGTCATCGCCGGCGTGCTGGCGCGCACCACCGAGCACGCCCGCATCCTGATCCTGGGCAACCCCATCGCCAACCGCAAGGACCCCGTCCGCGTGGCCGAGGAGATGGCGCTGGTCGACGTGCTCAGCCGCGGCCGGCTGGAAGTCGGCTTCGTGCGCGGGGTGCCGTACGAGGTTTCGGCGGTGAACAGCAAGCCGGTGATGATGAGCGAGCGGATGTGGGAGGCGCACGACCTCATCCTCAAGGCGTGGACGACGCACGACGGCCCGTTCAACTGGGAGGGCCGGTTCTTCCAGCAGCGCCACGTGAACATCTGGCCGCGCGCCTACCAGCAGCCGCACCCGCCCGTGTGGGTCACGGCGATGACCGCGCCCAGTGCCGCCCGGATCGCGGAGAACGGCCACGTGATCGCGTCGTTCCTCACCGGCTTCGACGGCACCCGGAAGGTCTTCGACGCCTACCGCGCCAAGTGCGCGCAGCTGGGCCGGCCAGTCCCCGGTGACGACCGCTTCGCCTACGCCGCCCTGGTCTACACGGGACAGACGGACGAGGAAGGCCTGGCCGGGGCGGAAAAGCTGATGTGGTACGTCAAGGCCAACAAGGTGCCGTTCCACCACGTGCAGCCGCCGGGGTACACGCCGTACTTCGTGCGCGCGGCGGGGCTGGCCGGGGAACGCTCGGCCTACGACTTCAACACCATGACGCTGCAGGACATGATCGACGGCGGGATCGTGTTCGCCGGCAGCGCCGACACGGTGCGCGGGCAGATCGAGCGGTTCTACGAGCGCGTCGGCGGCTTCGGGCACCTGCTGCTCATGGGCCAGGCCGGGTTCCTGGAGCACGAGGAGACGGTGCGCGGCATCGAGACGTTCGCCAGTGACGTCAAGCCGAAGCTCGCCGGGCTGTCGACGGCGGCCGCGGGGGCGGGCCGTGGCTAGCGGCGGCGTCGGCGCGGACGAGCTGCGCCGGACCTGCGGGGCGTGGCCGACCGGCGTCGCCGTGGTGACGAGCGCCGGGCCGGACGGCGCGCCCGTCGGCCTCGCGGTGAACTCGTTCACCTCGTTGTCGCTCGACCCGCCGCTGGTGCTGTTCTGCGCCGCGCTGTCGTCCACGACGTGGCCGCACATCCGGTCCGCCGGCCGGTTCCTGGTGCAGATGCTGGCCGCCGACCAGCACGACGTCGCCCGCGTGTTCGCACGCTCCGGCGGCGACAAGTTCGGGGGCCTGGCCTGGCACCGGCGCGACGGGCTGCCCGAGCTCGACGGGATCGCGGCGGTGCTGAGCTGCTCGATGGACGGCGTGTACGCCGGCGGCGACCACGAGATCGCCGTCGGCCGCGTCGAAGCCGTCGAGACGTTCGGCCGCCGGCCGCTGGTGTTCCACGACGGCGACATGCACGCCCTGCCGCTCGCCCGGGCGAGCTGAGCCGAGGAGACGGTGTGAACTCGATCAGGTTCTGCGTCTTGCCAGTGTCCGATGTGGCCACTTCGCGGGCCTTCTACGCCGCGCTCGGCTGCGTCGAGCGCGGGGTCGACGGCGATCGGTGGGCCGGGGTGTCCTCCGACCACGTGGCGCTTTCCCTGTGTGGCCCGGCCGATCCGAAACGTCCGGCCCAGCCCGCGTTCGCCGTGCTGGTCGACGATCTGCCGGCCGCGCTGGCCCAGGCGCTCGCGGCCGGTGGGCGGACGTTGCCGGGCGACGACGGGCACGTCCGGCTGACCGATCCGGACGGCAACCACGTGATGCTGATCGAACGGGGAACGCCTCCGGGCTGACGCGGTTGCGCCGAAGCTCCTGCCCGGCCGATGTCCACTGTGGCCCGACCAAGCCCGAACCTTTTTATCCGACAAGGAGAACCACCATGTCGTCCGTCCTCATCACCGGCGCGTCCAAGGGCATCGGCCGCGCCATCGCGATCGAGCTGGCCGGGCGCGGGCACCGCGTGATCGCCACCGCCCGCCGTCCGGAGGCGCTCGCCGACCTGCCCGTCGACCAGCGCCTGCGCCTCGACGTGACCGACCAGGAAAGCGTCGACGCGGCCATCCGCGAAGCCGGCGAGATCGACGTCGTGGTCAGCAACGCCGGGGAAAGTGTCCGCGCGCCACTGGAAAGCGTGCCGCTCGACGAGGTCGCGCGGCTGTTCGAGCTCAACACGCTGGGCGCGCTCCGGGTGGTGCAGGGCGTGCTGCCGGCCATGCGCGAGCGGGGTTCGGGCCGGCTGGTGTTCGTCTCCAGCATCCAGGGCCGGATGGTGCTGCCGATGATCGGCCCGTACGGCGCGACCAAGTGGGCGCTGGAGGCGCTCGCCGAGACGCTCGCCATCGAGACCGGCCACTTCGGCATCCGGGTGAGCCTCGTCCAGCCGGGCGCGGTCTCCTCCGGCGGCGGCGAACGCGCCAAGGTGCACGTGAAGGACGACGACCCCTATTCGGGGCTGTACCGGCAACTCCCCGTGCTGCGCGGTGAGGTCGTGACGCCGGAGTCGGTGGCCGCGACGGTCGCCGACACCATCGAGCAGCCCGAGCCGCCGCTGCGCGTCCCCGCCGGTGCGCACGCGAAGCAGGTGCTGGAGGCGCGGAAGGTGGCGCCGGAGGACAAGCCGTTCGTGGCCGTGCCCCTCGACTGGTAACCGCCCGTCGGCGGGTGGTCAGCCGCGCGACGCCGGGATCGGCTCGAGGAGCCGCCGCGGGACGTTGAGCGCGGCGGACACCGGGTCGAGCTCGGCGCCGGTCGGCGTGAAGCCGGGGCCGGGTTCGATGCGGGTGTCGGCGGGCGCGACGAGCTCGCCGCACTTCTCGCACCGGCCCTCGTGGTCGAGCAGCGCGCCGTCCGCGTCGTGGCGCAGCGCGCGCTTCACCCCGGCCGGCGAGTAGAAGTCGTCACCCCAGTTGATGAGCGAGCGGACGATCGGCCACAGGGCGACGCCTTTGTCGGTGAGCACGTACTCGACGGTGCCCGCGCTCTCGCCGCGGGTGAGCACGCCTTCGCGGACGAGGAGCTTCAGCCGGGCAGTCAGCACGGCGCGGGGGATGCCGAGCTGGGTCGCGAAGTCCCCGAAGCGGCGGACGCCGTAGAACGCGTCGCGCACGATGAGCAGGGTCCACCGCTCACCGACGATCTCCAGGGCTCGCGCCAGGGAGCAGTTGCGGTCCGCGTAGGTACTGGGAAGGGACATACGGGCAGTCTACTCCGCCAGTTCGCTCACTGAACTGGAGTTGTGCTACAGTCGGCCGCAGTTCATTGACTGAACTGCGTTTGCCTCTGTTGCTCACCCTCTGTCTGATCCCAGGAGAACCGGCGATGTACCAGTTCCTCGTTTCCTTCACCGTCCAGCCCGGCCACCGCGACGACTTCGTGCGCGTGGCCCGCAAGACCGGCGTCGACTCCCTGGCCAACGAGCCCGGCTCGATCCGCTTCGAGGTCATCGCGGACGAGGAGAACCCGGACGTCTTCTACCTCAACGAGGTCTACGCCGACGTCGAGGCGTTCAACACCCACGCCCAGGGCCCGTACTTCGGCGCGTTCTTCGCCGAGGCGAGCACCTACGCCGAGGGTCCCGTGTGGCTCATGAAGGGCAACCTGGTCGACGACAAGGCCGCCGTCTGAGTCTGCGCGCAGGACCGGCGGAAGGGCGGGATCGGTGAACGACGGTCAGCGCACCGGGTTGCTGGACCTGGTGCTGGAAACGCACGGCGGCCGCGAGCAGTGGAGCAGAGCGCGGACGATCCGGGCGCACCTGCACATGGTCGGTCCCACGTGGACGGGCCTCGGCCAGGAGAAGACGTTCGCCGGTGTCGACCTGGCCGTCGACGTGCACCGGCAGCGCACGGTGTTCGCCGACTTCACCGGCCGCGGGCTGCGCGGGGTGTACACGCCGAAGCGCGTCACGATCGAAGACGCCGACGGTGCCGTGCTCCAGGAACGCCGCACGCCGCGCGAGTCCTTCCCGCCGCGCGCCCGCGGGATGAAGTGGGACGCATTGCACGCCCTGTACTTCGCGGGGTACGGCATGTGGAACTACCTCACCAACCCGCACCTGCTGACGCTGCCCGGCGTGCGGACCGAGGAGCTCGAGCCGTGGCAGGGCGGCGGCCACCACTGGCGGCGGCTGCACGTCACGTTCCCCTCGCACCTGGCCACGCACAGCACGCAGCAGACGTTCTACTACGACGAACGCGGCCTGCAGCGCCGCGTCGACTACGCGCCCTACGTGCTCGGCAACCTGCCCGCGACGCACCACACGGAGGCGCACCGACGGGTTTCCGGCCTGGTGTTCCCGACACACCGCTACGTGCTCCCCATCGTGGACGGAAAGCCCGCGTCCCGGCCGACCATCATCGTCGACTTCAGCGACCTCGCCGTCGAGTTCTCCGGCGAAGCACTGTCCTTCGAGGGAGGGCGAGAGTGAACACCAAACCGTACGCGGAGAAGAAGTTCGCCGAGATCGACGGGGTGCGCATGGCGTACCTCGACGAGGGCGAGGGCCCGGCCATCGTGTTCCAGCACGGCAACCCGACCTCGTCCTACCTGTGGCGCAACGTGATGCCGCACCTGGCGGGCCAGGGCCGGCTGATCGCGTGCGACCTCGTCGGCATGGGTGACTCCGGCCGGCTGGAACCGTCGGGCCCCGACCGCTACTCCTACTTCGAGCAGCGGGAGTACCTGTTCGCGCTGTGGGAGCACCTCGACCTCGGCGACGACGTCGTGTTCGTGGTGCACGACTGGGGTTCGGCGCTCGGCTTCGACTGGGCGTACCAGCACCAGGACCGGGTCGCCGGGATCGCGTACATGGAGTCGATCGTGGCCCCGATGACGTGGGCCGACCGGCGGGAGTCCTTCCGCGGCACGTTCCAGGGTTTCCGCTCTCCGCGAGGGGAAGCGATGATCCTCGACGGCAACGCGTTCGTCGAGCAGGTGCTGCCGGGCGCGGTCCTGCGCGAGCTGAGCGACGAGGAGATGGCGGTCTACCGTGCGCCGTACCGCACGCCGGGGGAGAGTCGCCGGCCCACGTTGAGCTGGCCGCGCCAGCTGCCCATCGAGGGTGAGCCGGCCGACGTGGTGGCGGTGGTCGAGCGGTACGGCCGGTGGCTGGCGACCTCGGCCGTGCCCAAGCTGTTCGTCAACGCCGAACCCGGTGCCATCCTCGGCTCCCGCCAGCGGGAGTTCTGCCGGGCCTGGCCCAACCAGACGGAAATCACGGTGCCCGGCATCCACTTCGTGCAGGAGGACAGCCCGGACCTGATCGGCTCCGCGGTCTCGGAGTTCGTCCGCGACCTGTCCCGATGACTTCCCGTAGTGCGAAAGGTGTTGCAGTGTCCCACGACGACAGGTTGTTCCTGATCACCGGCGCGACCGGCAAGACCGGGGGCGGCGCGCTCAAGCTGCTGCTCGAAGGCGGCCACCGCGTCCGGGCGATGGTGCATCGCGACGACGACCGCTCCCGCGCGCTGGCCGAGGCCGGTGCCGAGGTGGTCGTGGCCGACCTGCACGACCTCGACGGCATGACCACCGCGCTGCGGGGCGTCACCGGCGCGTACTTCTGCCACCCGATCCTGCCGGGCCTGGTGGAGTCGACCGTGATCTTCGCGCAGGCCGCGACCGAGGCCGGGGTGCGCTCGGTGGTGAACATGTCCCAGATCTCGGCCCGCCGGGAGGCCGGCAGCAACGCCGCGCGCCAGCACTGGCTGTGCGAACGGCTGCTGGACCGGACCGACCTGCTCACCACGCACATCCGCCCGACGTTCTTCGCCGAGTGGCTGAAGCTGTGGTGGGAGAAGCGCGACGGCGAGGGCTACTTGCGCCTGCCGTTCGGCGAGGGCCGCCACGCGCCGATCGCGTCGGCCGACCAGTCGCGCGTGATCGCCGCGCTGCTCCTGCAGCCCGAACCGCACAACCGCGCGGCGTACTCGTTGCACGGCCCGGTCGAGATGAACCACCACGACATCGCCAAGGCCATGGCGGCCGAGCTGGGCCACCCGGTGCACTACGAGCCGATCAGCGTCGAGGAGTTCGCCGCTTCGGGGCTGCAGCGGGGCACCGACGCGCACCTCGTGCAGCATCTGTCGAACGTCGCGATCGACTACCGCAACGGCGTGTTCTCCGGCACGAACGACGTCGTCGAGAGGGTCGGCGGACGGCCGCCGCTCTCGGTCGAGGAGTTCGTCCGGGCGAACCGCGCCGACTTCGTGACCAGCGGGCCGCGTTTCGTTCCCGCTCCGTGACGGGGGCGATCTCGTCCGAGCTGCCTGGCTTCTCCCTGGCTTGGCCGGCCGGTGAGCGGTTCGGCATCGCGGCCGCGCCGGGTGGCCTGGCGCTCGTGCAGGACCTGCTGAACACGCGGCCGAGCCCGGCGAAAGGGTTCGTCGATCTGCTGTCCACAGTGGCCTCGGCGCAGCGCTGGGCGGCCGCGGCGATGGCGGAGTGGGCGGAAGCCGGAGGCCATCGCCGGCGTCGGGTGCGGCTGCGGACCGCGGATGTCGGCGAACTCCGTCAGTTGCGCGAACAGCTCGCGGCCGTCGTGCGGACCGACGGCGAGCCGGTGCTGCCCGCGTTGTCCGGGCTGACGGTCGCCGCGGGCACCGCCCCCGACGGCCGGCTGGACCTCGAACCGGCCGGGAGCGGCTGGCAGCTCGTCGGCGGTGCGGTGCTGCTCGAGATCCACCGCGCCGACGGGCTGGACGACTGGCGGCGCCTGAAGACCTGCCGCAGCTCGGCGTGCCCGATCGCGTTCTACGACCGGTCCCGCAACAACAGCCGCGTCTGGCACGACGTCAAAGTCTGCGGCAACATCGCCAACCTGCGGGCTTCCCGCGCCCGGCGCCGGCGGTTTGCGCCGTGAGCCGGTCCATTCGCGACAGCCGGGGGAGGCTACGCCCGCCGCGTCCGCTTGGCCTCGCGGGAGATCCGCGCCTCGGTGTCCGCCATGGTCACGTCGTGGCCCGCCGCGCAGCGCACGGCGGCGAGGAGCGGTTCCCCGCAGCCGGCGTGCACCAGCTCGACACCGCCGGCCGGGCCCGCCAACGTGGCGCCCCAGCTCATCATCGCGACCACCACGGGGAACAGCGAGCGGCCCCGCTCGGTCAGCACGTACTCGTGGCGGGTGCGCGACCCGGGCTCGCGGTAGGGCTGCTGGCGCAGCAGGCCGTCGTCCACGAGCTGCTTGAGCCGCTTCGCCGCGACGGCGTCGCTCAGCCCGGTGCGCCGGGTGAGCTCGTCGAAGCGCCGGCCGCCGTAGAACGCCTCGCGCAGCAGGATCATCGCCGACCGCGTGCCGACGAGCTCCAGCGCGCGCTCGATCTTGCACCAGCCCTCGGCCGTCCACGCGTCGCGGTCGACGAACCCGCCGACCCGCGTCACGACGGGAAGGTCCGCCTCGGGCTCCTGTGTGTGTGCCATGACCGACACTGTACCTGTCTAGCGTTCACCATAGTCAGGCTGCTAGCGTGCTGGCTATGTCTTTGGAAAGTCAGCAGGTGGCCATGACCAGGTCAGGGGCCGCGAGACCCGGAACCGAAGCTCCCTCGCGCGGCCGGTGGTGGGCCCTGGCGGTGGTCTGTCTCGGCGTGATGATGGCGTTCGTCAACGTCTCGTCGATGATCTCCGCACTGCCGGCCATCCAGTCCGATCTGCACACGTCGTCGGCTCAGCTGGTGTGGGTCAGCAGTGCGTACACGCTCGTCGTGGTGAGCCTGGTGCTCACGGCGGGCACGCTGGGCGACCTGATCGGCCGCCGCGCCGTGTTCCTCGCCGGGGTGGTGGTGTTCGCCGCGAGCAGCGCCCTGGCGTTCTTCTCCGACAGCGCGGGCCTGCTGATCGCGGCCCAGGCGCTCATGGGCGTCGGCGGCGCCGCGATCCTGCCCGCCAGCCTGTCGATCGTCAGCCATTCCTTCACCGATCCGCGCGAACGCACGAGCGCGATCAGCGTGTGGGCGAGCTGTTCGGGGCTGGGCCTGGCGATCGGGCCGCCGGTGGCGGGGATCCTGCTCGACCACTCCAGCTGGCACGCGGTGTTCCTGACCAACGTCGTGCTCGGCGTCGTCGCGATCGCGCTGACGCCGGTGCTGGTGCCGGAGAGCAAGCACCCGACCCGGCGGCTCGACCCGGCCGGCGTGGTGCTGGGCACGATCGTCGTCGCGTCGGCGACCTACGCGATCATCGAAGGCGGGTCCGTCGGCTACGCGGCCGCACAGATCATCGCCGTAAATGTGGTTTTCGCGGTGTCGCTCGCGGTGTTCGTCCGCGTCGAGCTGCGGCACCACGACCCGATGCTGGACCTGCGGCTGTTCAAGAGTTCCTCGTTTGCGGCGGTCATGGGGGTCGCGACCGCCACGATGTTCGGCTTCGTCGGGATCTCGCTGGTGAGCGTGCTCTATCTGGAACGCGTGCAGCACCTCGGCGCGCTGGCCACCGGCGTGCGGATGCTGGTCATGTTCGGCACCTACATCGTGGTCAGCGCTGTGGCCGCCCGGCTCGTGCGGCGCATCGGCTTCGTCGCCATGCTCACCGGCGGGCTGGTGATCATGGGGGCCGGCGCGCTGCTGCTTCTGGTCACGGGGCCGACGCAGGGGTTTGGGCAGGTGTGGCCCGGCCTGCTGATCGTCGGGTTCGGTTCCGGGCTGCTCGTGGCGCCCTCGACCGCGGCCGCGGTGAACAGTGTCCCCACGCAGCAGGCGGGTATGGCCAGCGCCGCGGTGAACATGTTCCGGCAGCTGGGCAGTGTCCTCGGCCCGAGTGTGCTGGGCACGATCGTCACGACGAAGTTCCCGAAGAACCTGTCCGACCGGCTCCTCGGCGCCCGGGTGCCCGCCGGGGTGACGCGCCAGATCGTGGACGGCGCGAGCCACGGCGGCAGCACCGCCGGAATCCCGGCTTCCTTGAAGACCACGGTCACGAGTTCCGTGGCCTCCGCGTTCACCGACGCTGTCCACGTGGGACTTCTCGTGGGCGGCGTCGTCCTCGTGGTCATGGCGGTTCCGACCGTGGCCTTCGTGCGGCACACGGCCGCCCGCCGTCGCTCGGAAAGAGCGTCGGCCTGACCGGTTCGTTCGCCGCGCCGATCTTCTGCTGACGGTGGTCCGTTCACCGGATTTGCCGAAAACGCCCATCGAAAAGCGCGATTCATTCACGAAAACCGTCCTGGCAGAGTGGCCAGGACGGCCTTTGTGCTGCCCGTTTCCGGGAATTTCGCCGGCCGGAAAAAATACTTGATCTTTTTTCCCGACCAATAGGACACGGCGCCCTCAAGATCACATTGGGGGATGGCAAAAACTTTCCACCCCGTAGTAGGTTTTGTTTATCAACCCACTTCGCGGCCGGAATCCCGGCCGGCCACACGCTTTCGGGGAGGAAAGTCATGACCACCATTCATCCACAAGACGCGCGGGGGCAGTACGAGCGGCGGACGGCGCAGCTGTGCGAAAACGATTCACAGGTTCGCGACGCGATTCCCCGGGCCGACGTCCGCGAGGCGGCGTTCCGGCCGGGCCTGTCGCTGGCGGAGAGCGTGGCCGCAGTCATGGCGGGCTACGCCGATCGGCCCGCGCTGGGCGAGCGCGCGCGGGAGACCTTCACCGACCCGGCCACCGGCCGGACCGAGGTCCGGTTGCTGCCGCGCTTCGAGACGATCAGCTACGGCGACCTCTGGGCCCGCGCGACCGCCGTCGCGAGCGAATGGCACCACGACCCGCACGCGCCGCTCCGCCGGGGCGATTTCGTGGCCACGCTGGGTTTCGTCAGCTCCGACTACGTCGCGGTCGAGCTCGCCTGCGTCCGGCTGGGCGCGGTTTCCGTGCCCCTGCAGGCCGGAGCCGCCGCCGGCACGCTCAAGCCCATCCTCGAGGAGACCGGCGCCAAGGTGCTCGTGGCGAGCCCGGATTACCTCGGCCCGGCGGTCGACCTCGTCCTCGCGAGCCCGTCGGTGCTGCGGCTCGTGGTCTTCGACTACACCGCCGAGGTCGACGCACACCGCGACAGCGTCGACGCGGCGCGCGCCCGGCTTTCCGAGGCCGGCAGTGACGTCGTGCTCGACGTCCTGCCCGCCGTCGTCGAACGCGGCTGCGCGCTGCCGGCCGCGCCGCTCGCCACCGCCGACCTCGCCGACCCCGATCCGCTCGCGATGCTCATCTACACCTCGGGCAGCACGGGCACACCCAAGGGCGCCATGTACACCGAGCGCGTCTCCCGCGAGCTGTGGCGCGATTTCATGCCCGGCCGCGACAACCCCGCGATCGTGCTCGACTTCCTGCCGATGAGCCACGTCGTCGGCCAGAACGTGATGGCCAGCACGCTGGGGTGCGGCGGCACCGTCTACCTGGTGGGCAAGAGCGACCTTTCCACCATGCTGGAGGACTACTCGCTGGTGCGCCCGACCGAGCTGCTGGTCGTGCCGCGGATCTGCGAAATGCTGTTCCAGCACTACCGCAGCGAGCTCGACGGCCGCATCGCCGCCGGTGGGTTCCGCGAAGGCCTCGACGAAGAGGTGAAGACCGAGCTGCGCGAGAAGACGCTCGGCGGCCGGATCCTGTGGGCCGGCTTCGGGTCCGCGCCGCTTTCGGCGGAGCAGACCACGTTCATGGAGTCCCTGCTGCACGTCCCGATGCACGACGGCTACGGTGCCACCGAAACCGGCGGTGTGGTCATGCTCGACGGGAAGATGTGGCCGCACCGGGTGTCCGGCTACCGGCTGCTCGACGTGCCGGAGCTCGGCTACTTCTCCACCGACCTGCCGCACCCGCGAGGCGAGCTGGTGGTCCAGGGCGGCACGCTCGTCACCGGGTACTACCGCCGGCCGGACACCACGGCCGAGGTGTTCGACGCCGAGGGCTACTACCACACCGGCGACATCATGGCGGAGCACAGCTCGGGCGAGCTCGTGTACGTCGACCGGCGCAAGAACGTGCTGAAGCTGTCGCAGGGCGAGTTCGTCGCGGTGTCCAAACTGGAGGCCGTGTTCGCGGCGGCCCCGCTGGTCGAGCAGATCTACGTCTACGGCAGCAGCGAGCATTCCCACCTGCTCGCGGTGATCGTGCCGACGCGGGCCGCGCTCGCCGAGGGCGACCCCGCCGCGCTGAAGCGCCGGCTGAGCGATTCCCTGCAGCAGGCGGCCAAGGAGGCCGAGCTCAACTCGTACGAGATCCCGCGTGACTTCCTGGTCGAGACCGAGCCGTTCAGCACCGTCAACGGACTGCTCACCGGGATCAAGAAGCTGCAGCGCCCGGCGTTGAAGAAGCACTACGGAGAGCGCCTGGAAGCGCTGTACGCCGAGATCGCCGACCGCGAAGGCAGTGAGCTGCGGGAGCTGCGGCAGCTCGGACTTGACCGGCCGGTGGTGGAGACCGTGGCGCGCGCGGCGGAGGCGCTGCTCGGCGCGTCGGCGGCGGAACTGGGTCCGGACGCGCGCTTCAGCGACCTCGGCGGCGACTCGCTGTCGGCGCTGTCGTTCTCGAACCTGCTGCGCGACATCTTCGGCGTCGACGTTCCGGTCGACGTGGTGATCAGCCCGGCCAACGACCTGCGCGCGATCGCCCGGCACATCGAGGACGCGCGCAAGCCGGGTGTGAAGCGGCCGACGTTCGCCACCGTGCACGGCGCCGGGAGCACCGTCGTCCACGCCGCCGACCTCACACTCGGCAAGTTCGTCGACGCCGAGACCCTGGCGTTGGCGAAGAACCTGCCGCGTGCCACCGGAACCGTGCGCACGGTCCTGCTGACCGGAGCCAACGGGTACCTCGGCCGCTTCCTCTGCCTGGAATGGCTGGAACGCCTTGCCGAAACCGGCGGCAAACTCGTCTGCCTCGTGCGCGGGCGCACCGCGGAAGCGGCGTACGCGCGGCTCGAGGAGGCGTTCGACACGGGCGACATCGCGCTGCTGCAGCACTTCCGTGAGCTGGCCGCCGGCCACCTGGAGGTGCTGGCGGGCGACATCGGCTCGGCCGACCTGGGCCTGGAGGAGCCGGTGTGGCAGCTGCTGGCCGACACCGTCGACCTCATCGTGCACCCGGCCGCGCTGGTCAACCACGTGCTGCCCTACGACCAGCTCTTCGGCCCCAACGTCGTGGGCACCGCGGAGCTGATCCGGCTCGCGATCACCGCGCGGCTCAAGCCGATCACCTACCTGTCGACGTTCGCCGTGGCCGCGCAGGCCGCGTCGGGCGACGAGGTGTCGGACATCCGCGAGACGAGTCCTTCGAGGACACTCGACGACAGCTACGCCAACGGTTACGGCACCAGCAAGTGGGCGGGGGAGGTGCTGCTGCGCGAGGCCAACGATGCGGTGAACCTGCCGGTGACCACGTTCCGCTCGGACCTGATCCTGGCGCACAGCCGTTACACCGGGCAGCTGAACGTGCCCGACATGTTCACGCGCCTGGTGCTGAGCCTGATCGTCACGGGCATCGCGCCGCGCTCGTTCTACAGTGGACCGGGGCCGGCGCACTTCGACGGGCTGCCGGTGGACTTCACCGCCGAGGCGATCACGGCGCTCGGCCTGGAGACCGAAGGCTACCGGACCTACAACGTGCTGAACTCGCACGAGGACGGCGTCTCGCTCGACACCTATGTGGACTGGCTGGTCGCCGCCGGCCACCGGATCAGCCGCGTCGAGGACTACCACACGTGGTTCCGGCGGTTCGAGACGGCGATCCGCGCGTTGCCGGAGAAGCAGAAGCAGTACTCGCTCCTGCCGCTGCTGCACGCCTACGCCGAGCCGGAGGAACCCGTTGCGGGGGCGCTGATTCCGGCGGATCGCTTCCGCGCGGCCGTCCAGCGGGCCCGCGTGGGCACGGACGCGGACATTCCGCACGTGACGGCCGAGCTGATCGAGAAGTACGCCTCGGATCTCGCGAACCTCGGTCTGATCTGACCT
Source organism: Amycolatopsis sp. NPDC001319 (assembly GCF_042896185.1). Lineage (NCBI taxonomy): Bacteria > Bacillati > Actinomycetota > Actinomycetes > Pseudonocardiales > Pseudonocardiaceae > Amycolatopsis > Amycolatopsis sp. NPDC001319. The sequence continues at coordinate 586,767 of NZ_JBIAWY010000004.1, forward strand.
TCCGGTGGTCAGATAACTTTGCTTTGGATTAGCCAGACTCTGATGGGAGAAATCCGTGAAAACCAAGTACACGGTGGAAAACTACGAGTACATCAGCGACCGGACCTACGAGGAAGTGGTGGCCGATCTCGACGCCGTCCTCGGTGACGTGGAGCGGGGCAAGTTCAACGACATCCTCGCCGCGTCGGAGACCGTCGAGGAGTGGCAGGCGGAAATCACCAAGCAGCTCGGGTCGAGCGGGATGCTGCGCTTCTTCGAGGTCGACCACGGCCGGTGGATGGGCTTCTACGGGCACCAGGTGAAGGCCAAGAAGTACGTCTACGGCAATCCGCTCATCGCCGAAACCATGATGCGCCACGACACGCGCTTCGGCCTGGAGGCCCCGAACCAGATCATGGTCTACGAAGACGCCGACGGCCGCGCCCGCGTGACCTACGACCTGCCGTCGTCGATCTTCAACTTCATCGGCAACGAGGAACTGACCCGCACGGCCTACGGCCTGGACGCCAAAGTGGCCGAATTCGTCGAGAAGCTCACCGGCACCACGGCCTGAAGCGGCGACACAGGATGCCGGCACGCACGACCGCGCGCCGGCATCCTGTGTCCGGGCCGGTGCTGGGGGTGTCACTCGTGCGGGTCCCAGCCGACGAGCAGGTCGAACTGAAGTCAGTCGCCTTCGAGGTTCAGCCGGCTGAAAGCGCGAGGCGCCAGGAACGCCGCTCGGTGGCGTGGAAATCGATGACGGCAGGGCTCGTGGGGCCAGGCGCTCGTCGACGTGCAGCAGGTGGACAGAAACTCGTCCGCACGGCCGAGCGCTACGTCGTCCGGCAGCGGCTGAGGAGCGCCCACGGTGAGCTGAGCGTCCTAGGTGCGCACCGAGATCTCGTGGAGCTGGTGGCGGGCGACCGCATCGCAGGTCCGCGGCGACTACGAAGTGCCCCACCACCTCCAGTACGCGTGATCCGGGCCGGCGTCGCGCAGCGCGGCCAGCCAGGCCACCAGGGCCGCCCGTTCGCGAGACTCGGCCCGGCGGCGACCACCGCGCGGAACGCCGCCGAGCGTTCGTCGATCGGCCGCAGCAGGTCGGGCAAACCCCAGGGTGTTGTGCCCGCGGGCGGTCTACCACCACGCCGTGGTGGCGGCACGGCGGTTCCGCGGGTCAGCGGTAGCTGTCGTAGTCCGGCTGACCGGCCCAGAAGTAGTCGGGGCCGAGCTCCTCGCCGAGGCGGGCCTTGATGCGCGAGTAGATCGCCACCGCCGAGGACCAGGGGCGGGAGCAGGCGAGGACGTCGACCAGCCCGTCGTCGTCGAAGCGCATCACGGACGCGATCGAGACGGGCTTGCCCTGGATGTCGCCGGTGAAGTAGCCGATGCGGCGGTCGCCGCGGTCCAGGCTGAGCTCGCTCCAGTCCCGGGCGCCGTAGACCGACGTCGTGTGGCCGAGGACGCGGCTCGCCAGCGGTTCGGGGGAGACGCTCTTGCGCAGGATCGGGCTGTGGAAGCTGAGTGCCGGGCTGTACTGGTGGTTGGGCTTGGCCGAGTACTCGCCGGTGTCCGGCGGGAGCCACGGCACCGCCCAGGCCTCGGGCGGCACGTCGTCGAACGCGGCCTTCGCGCGGTTTCGCAACGTGGTGAACGGCTGCGTGGCGTTGAGGAAGCTCTTGACTGCGGTCAAGCGCCCGGATTCGTCGGTGGTGGCCAGGAGGATCTGCCGGATGGGCTCGCCCTCGACCTCGCCGGTGAGCATCAGGCCCTCGGCGCGTCCGCCGGTGAACCGTTCGGTGATCGCGGAGTGCTCGACCCCGGTCGTTTCCGCGGCGAGCAGGGTCGCGGCCTGCTCGCGGGACAGGTCCGGCCAGTCGGTGACCGCGCTGTCGAACACCGCGCCGGGCGCCGCGGCCGCCAGCAGATCCGCCGCGGTGAGGCCCGATTCGACCAGGCTCGTGAATGACGGTGGCATCGTCAGCTCTCGTCCACCAGTGCGCGGAACTGCTCGACGACGCCGGCCCGCTCGTCGCGCGTCGCACCGGCCGGGGTGATGGTGAGCGTGGTGACGCCGGCTTCCCGGTACGCGGCGATGCGCTCGCGGACGTGGCTTTCGGGGCCGATCAACGAGATCGAGCGGAGCAGCTCTTCCGGGACCGCCGCTTCCGCTTCCTGCTTCTTGCCCGCGAGGTAGAGGTCCTGGATCTTCTCCGCCTCGGCCTCGAAGCCGTAGCGGCGGACGAGGTCGTTGTAGAAGTTGCGGCCCTTCGCGCCCATGCCGCCGATGTACAGCGCGAGCGTCGGGCGCATCGCGTCCAGCATCGGCTGCGGATCGTCGGTGACGCGGAAGACCGCCTGGGCCTCGATCTGCAGTGGAGGCAGGTCGTCGGCGCGCTTCGCGGCGCCGTCGGCCAGTGACTGGCCCCAGACGTCCTTCGCCTTCTCCGGCAGGAAGAAGAACGGCTGCCAGATGTTCGCGAGCTCCGCGGTCATGGCGACGTTCCGGGGCCCGATCGACGCGATCAGGATCGGGATCCGGCTGCGCACCGGCGTGTTGATCAGCTTGAGCGGCTTGCCCAGGCCGGTGCCCTCGTTCTCGGGCAGCGGGATGCGGTAGTGCTTGCCCTGGTGCACGACGCGTTCGCGCCGCCAGACCTGGCGGCAGATCTCGACGACCTCGCGCGTGCGCCCGAGCGGCGCGGTGTAGGGGACGCCGTGGAACCCTTCGATCACCTGCGGGCCCGACGCGCCGAGGCCGAGGATGAACCGGCCGTCGCTCACGTGGTCCAGGCCCGCGGCGGTCATCGCGATCAGCGACGGCGTGCGCGTGTAGATCGGCAGGATCGCCGAGCCGATGCGGATGGTGCTCGTGAGCGCCGCGAGCGCGCCGAGCTGGCTCACCGCGTCGAACGTGTACACCTCGGCGACGTAGGCGATGTCCGCGCCGGCGCGTTCGTAGGCGACGACGTCGTCGGCCAGGTCGCGGAAGCTGCCTTTCGCGCTGTACTCGTTGTAGATGCCGACAAGCACGACCCCGCCTGCTTTCCTTCTCCGGTGAAGTTGCTGCGTGCCCTCAGGGTTGCGCAATGCAACTCACTCGTCAACCGCCGGTGTGACCTGAGTTCGGTCGGTGCGGCTCCGGCGCCGTCGTCCCGTAGACTACACCTGACTGTGCAAAAGCCTAGCCAGAGCTCGGGCCTGTTTTCGAAGGAGCACGTGCATGAAGCCAGCCCTCAACCGGCGCGTCGCGGTGACCGGGATCGGTGTCGTGTCGCCGGCCGGCATCGGCGTGAAGGAGTTCTGGGACGGGCTGTCGCGTCCGGCCGCCGCGGCGAACGTGCGGCGGCTCAGCGGCTTCGACCCGCGGCGCTGGATGTCGCACAAGGCGGCGCGCACGGCGGACCTCGCGACGCAGATGGCGGTCGCGGCCGCCGACGAGGCGCTGGCGGACGCGGGGCTGCTGACCGGCGAGATCGAGCCGACGGTGGCGGTGCGCGATGCCGAACGCGCCGCCGTCTCGCTCGGCACGGGCATCGGCGGTGTGTCCACACTGGAGTCGCAGGCCGGGGTCCTGGCCGCGCACGGGGAGCGCAAGGTCTCCCCGCACACGGTGCCCATGACGATGCCGAACGCCGGCGCCGCCGCGCTCAGCATCCGCTACGGCTTCCAGGGCAGTGCGTCGGTGATCACGACGGCCTGCGCGGCCGGCACCGACGCGATCGCCGCGGGTGCCAAGCTCATCGCCTCGGGCGGCGCCGACCTCGTGCTCGCGGGTGGCAGCGACTCCAGCCTCACGCCCGTGTGCGTGGCCGGGTTCACCAACATGCGCGCGCTGAGCCGCAGCGGGATCTCGCGTCCGTTCGATGTGGACAGAGACGGCCTCGCCGCGTCGGAGGCGGCCGGCATCCTCGTGCTCGAACCGCTGGAGCTCGCCTTGGAGCGCGGCGCGAGCATCTACCTGACCATCGACGGCACCGCCTCGACCGCCGATGCCTACCACGTCACCGCGCCCGCCCCCGACGGTGCGGGCGCCGAGCGCTGCATGCGCATGGCGATCGAGGACGCCGGCTACACCCCGCAGGACATCACGCACATCAACGCCCACGGCACGTCGACCGCCCTCAACGACGCGGCCGAAGCGCGCGCCATCCGCCGCGTGTTCGGTGCCTCCCGGCCGCTGGTGACCAGCATCAAGGGCGCCACCGGACACTCGTTCGGCTCGGCCGGCGCGGTGGAGGCCGTCGCCGTGGCACTGACGATGGCGCACGAGCTGATCCCGCCGACGCTCGGACTGTCCACACAGGACCCCGCGCTGGACGTCGACGTGGCCCGGTCGCTGACCCCGTGGACGCCGGGCCCGGTGCTGTCCAACAGCTTCGGCTTCGGCGGGCACAACGGCAGCCTGGTGTTCTCGCCGCTCGCCTAACGCCCGGGCCGCCGGAAGGCCAGGACGCGCGCGGACGTGCTCTGCCGGACGTCGCCGTCCTGGTTCTCCGTCTTGTACGACATCAGCACGGTGGCGCGCGAGGGCCGCGACCGCGAGAAGGTGAGCTTGTCGATCTGCCCCTCGACGTGCAGCAGGTCGCCCGCGCGCGCCGCCGACGGCCAGGCCAGGTCGATGGCCGCCCCGACGATCCCCGTGGCGAGCGGCAGCGCGGAGGTGACCAGCAGGCGCATGGTGATCGCCGCCGTGTGCCAGCCGCTCGCGACGAGCCCGTCGAAGAACGTGCCGCGCGCGCCTTCGGCGTCGAGGTGGTAGAGCTGCGGGTCGAACGCCGTCGCGAAGGCGACGACCTGCTCTTCGGTCACGGCGTGGGTCGCGGACCGGAACGGCATCCCTTCGTGCAGGTCGTCGGCCCACAGCCCGCCGTCGTTCACGGGCTTCGGAATGAGGTCGCTGTCCATCGTGGCGGTGTCCCTTCGCGTGCTGCGGCCGACGTTAGGCCGCGCCTGCCGGCCCGCGTATGACGGCGGTCGTGCGAGCGCCGAACGAAAGTCACACCCACTCGGGAGGACCACTGTGGCCAGTGAATACCCGACGCGGCCAACCGCACCTCGGGCTGACCGCGACGTGCGTGGCGGGTCAGCGGAAGACGGCCGCGTGTTCGGTGAGGTAGTCGTGCAGGGTGGTCGGGGTGCGGCCGGTGATGCGCCGGAACGCGTCGGTGTCGGTGTACTTCGTGTTGCCGCGCTCCAGGCCCTCGGCGACGGCGTAGCCGCACGCGGTGATGTGGCGCGACATGTCGGCCTTGAGCAGGCCCGCCTGCGGGGAGGCGGCCAGGTCGAGCAGTTCCTTCTCCCAGGCTTCGCGGCTGACCGGTTCGAAGTGGACCGGCCGGCCGAGCACGTCGCTGAACACCTCGGCGACCTGGTGGAAGTCGAAGAACTCCGGGCCGGGCAGGTAGTGCACCGGCGCGCCGGCGAACAGCTCCGGGTGCAGCAGCGCCGCGACGCAGAACTCGGCGGCGTCGAGCGCGTTCAGCCAGCTCACCGGCTTTTCCGCGAAGCAGTTGCGGATCACGCTCTCGTGGCGCACCGACTGCGTCGAGAACAACGGCAGGTCCTCGTGGAACACCGCGGCCATGCGCAGGATCGTCACGTCCAGCCCGGCCCACTGCAGCACTTCCTCCGACAGCCACTGGCCCCGGCCGAGGTGGCTCGGATGCGTACGCGTCGACGGGCCCATCGACATCACGACGGTGCGCGGGTTTCCGCCCGTTTCGCGCATCGCCTCCGCGTAGTTCGCCGCCGCCTGGACGATCCCCGCGTCGACCGGGTAGGTGAGGTACGCCTGCGCCACGCCGTCCAGCGCCGGCACCAGCGTCCGGTAGTCGTTCAGATCGCCGACCACGACCTCGGCCCCGAGCGCGGCCACCCGCTCGGACCGCTCGTCGTGCCCGCGGACCAAGGCCCGCACCGGAATCCCGCTCTCCAGCAACCGCCGCACCACGTGCGCGCCGGTGCCCCCGTGCCGACCGGTCGCTCCGGTGACCAAGACCGTGTCCGAACTCATCCCTGTTCTCCGTTCCCGTCTCCCTTGCTTTGGGGGACTTTCACCACCGTCCCAGAGTGAGTTGGAAAAGACAACTCATTGTGGTGTCGGGGATATCGCGCCGTTGCGGAAAGGTCTGAGGTTGCCTTATCTCGCCGGCGACGGCGTGATCACGGTGTCCGGCACCGGATCCGCGTAGAGCTGAGAAACCAGCGCAGCTCGCGCCGCGAGCACCCGTCGCTGGTTCACGTAGCCCTTGTCCGTGATCTCGCCTGAGTCCAGGTCCGCCGGGCGGGCCAGCACCAGCAGCCGCCGGACGCGGGAGGCCGAGCCGGCGGCGCGGTTGAGCTGTGCCAAGGCCGGGCCCAGGTGGTCGGCCAGCGCGGGGGAGTGCACGATCTCGCCGGCCGGGGACGGGACGGCGCCGAGCACCCGGGCGGTCTCGGCCGCGTTGAGCCACGCCAGGGCGCACACCTCGTCGCGGTCCTCGCCGGTGATCACGGCGTCCGCGAGGATCGGCGTAGCCGAGAGGAGCGCGGTGCGCACGGCCTCCACCCGGACGAACGTGCCGGTGGAGAGCTTGAAGTCCTCCGCCAGCCGGCCGCGGTACACCAGGCCGGGGTCGGTCCCGCCGGCGAACGCGACGGCGTCGCCGGGGCAGTAGAACCCTTCGGCGTCGAACGCGGTCTCGCTGAGGTCCGGACGGTCCAGGTAACCCGGGGTCACGTGCGGGCCGCGGACGCGGATCTCGAAGGTGCCCGGGTCCGTCGGCACGAGCTTCACCGCCACCCCCGGCAGCGGAACGCCGATGCACCGCGGATCGGTGAACGGGTAGTGCGCGCTGGTGGAAGCGGGGGACGTTTCGGTGGTGCCCCACGAGCCGGTCACGGGCACGTCCCGGCCGGTGACCGCGCGGCCGAGGGCCTCCAGCCGGGTACGCAGAGCGGGCGGCAGGGCCGCGGCGGCGTTGAACACGAGCCGCAGCCGTGCGAAGAACCGTTCTGCGAGCCGGCGGTCGGTTTCCAGGGCCGGCACCAGTTGCGCGTAGCCGGCGGGGACGTTGAACGCGATGGTCGGGGAGACGTCGCGCAGGTTGGCCAGGGTGCGGCCGAACAGGTCGGGCGCGGGACGGCCGTCGTCGAGGAACAGGGTGCCGCCGTTGGCCAGCACCAGGTTCACGTTGTGGTTGCCGCCGAACGTGTGGCTCCACGGCAGCCAGTCGAGCAGCACCGGCCGCTCCTCGGCGAGGAACGGCCACACCTGGCGCATCATCTGCTGATTGGCGCACAGCATGCCGTGTGTGGTCACGACTCCCTTCGGCGCGCCGGTCGAGCCCGAGGTGAACAGGATCTTCGCGACCGTCGAGCCGGTGACCGCCGCGTACGCCGCCTCCACCGCGGCCGACGGAACGGTGCCGCGCAATGACGTGAGCGAGTGCTCGGCCGGACCACCGCGAACGGAAATGACCACCGGGGCACCCAGCGCGGCAAGGGCGGGGCCGAACCGCTGAGCGTCCTCGGCGTAGACGGCACCGGGCCGCACCAGTTCGGAGATCGCCCGGATCCGCGCGTGATCCTTGCTCAGCAACGAATACGCCACGCTGACCGGCGCCACGGGGATGCCTGCGCCGAGCGCCCCGAGGGTCATCAGCAGGTGCCCGGTGGAGTTGCCCGAAAGGATCAGCAGCGGCCGCCGCGCCGACAGGCCGCGATCGAGCAGAGCCTGCCCGATCGCGGCCGTCGCCACGGCGGCCTCGCCGTAGGTGCACTGCGCCCACTCGCCGTCCGGTCCTCGTTCGGCCACGAGCGTTCGTGCGGGGTCGACCGCGGCCCAGTGGCGCAGGTGGCCGGCCACGGACGCGGGGTACGCCTCCAGCTGCCGGGCCGACTCGAGCAGCACGGTGCCGTCCGGCCGGTCGCGCCGCACGATGCGGGCGGGCGCGAACAGCGCGGCGGGGTTCGGCATGACGGCTCCTCCCGGCCCGTCAGACGTGGTGGTGGACGGCGCGCCGGAGCTCGCCGCTGCGCACGAGCGCGGCGACGGCTTCGATCTCGGTGTCGAGTGGCCGGTCGGCGGCCAGGAAATCGGAGTGCCCGCGCACGTACGTGTGCGCCGCGCGCGTCGCCCCGCCGAGCTGATCGACGCCGCTCAGGTCCGCCGCCTGGCACAGCGCGAGCAGGTGGATGGCGGTGACCTGGCTCGTCAGGTGCACGACGGTGTGCGCGTGGCGGGCGGCGATCGTGCCCATGCTGACCTTGTCCTGATTGTGCGCCTCGGTCGAGCGGGAGAACGAGCTCATCGGCGTCGTCAGGTGCAGGGCCTCGGCCGTGAGCGCGGACGCGGCGATCTGCGCGCCCTTGAACCCGTGGTGCAGGCCCGCCTCCGGGTCGTCCGGCGCGGTCGGCACGACCAGGTTCGGGGTCAGCCGGTAGCTGAACTTCTCGTCGACGAGGATGGCCAGCTGCCGGTCGAGCAGGTCGGCGATGCCGGCCGCCGCGGTGGACACCGCCTGGGTCGCCTGGGCGACGTGGCCGCCGTAGAAGTTGCCGCTGTAGTGCACGGTGTCGGTGTCCGCGTCGAAGAGCGGATTGTCGTTGGACGAGTTGATCTCGGTGGTCAGCCAGTCCTCGGCCCAGGTGAGGGTGTCGCGCAGCACGCCGATCACGTGCGGGGCGCAGCGGATCGAGTACGGGTCCTGGATGCGGCGTTCGAGCTCGAGGTACCGGCGTTCGTCGCTGGAGCCCGGACCGACGAGGTCGACGTCGCTGACCACGGCGGGCGAGCCGGCCAGCATCCGGTACACGCTCGCGGCGCTCTCCAGCTGGCCCGGGTGCGGTTTGTGCTCGTGCGGGAACGCGGTGAACTGGTCCCGGCTGCCGCGGCGGACCTCTGTGGACAGTGCGGTGCACAGCTCCGCGGCCCACGCCAGCTCAGCCGCCTCGGCGATCGCCAGCGCGGCGTAGCCCGCCATGAACGAGGTTCCGTTCACGAGGGCGAGCCCTTCCTTGGCCCGCAAGGAAACGGAGGCGAGCCCGGCGGCCCGGAGGGCGTCCGCCGCGTCGAGCGCCCGGCCCTGGCGGCACAGCGTGCCCTCGCCGGTCAGCGCGGCCGCGAGGTAGCTCAGCGGCGCGAGGTCACCACTGGCGCCGACGGACCCGCGTTCGGGGATCACCGGCAGCAGATCGTGCTGCAGCAGGGAAAGGATCAGCTCCACCGGCTCCAGCCGGATGCCCGAGGTCCCGCGGGCGGCGCTGTTCGCGCGGATCAGCATGGTGGCGCGCACGACCTCGTCGGGCGCGGCGGCGCCGGTGCCGACGCGCAGGAACCGCAGCAGGTTCTCCTGCAGCGCCGCGGCTTTGTCCGCGCTGACCTGCCGGCCGCTGCTGTCGCCGAAGCCGGTCGTGACGCCGTAGATCGGGATGCCGGAGGCGACGATGCGGTCCTTCGACTCCTGCGACGCGGTCATCCGCTCGGCCGCCGCGGCCGACAGGGTGACCCGCTGCCGGCCGGGCCGGGTCGCGACGCGCCGCACGGCGGCCAGCGACAGGTTGCGCCCGTCGAGCTCGATCGTCGGGTCGGCGGCGGGCCGCGCCACGCCGGTCGCCCGCTCGTCGGTGGTCGTCATCCGGGGGTACCTCCGATTCCCCACTGGTCGCGAGGGACCCCGGTGAGGGTCACCCACGTCACGTCGCGTTTTTCGGGGCCGAACGCCCGGACCACGGCCTCGGTGAGCTCTTCGATCAAGGCCTTGCGGGTGTCGGCGGTGAGCTGGTCCTCGTAGAGGCTGACCTGGATCAGGGGCACGACGGTTCCTTCTCTCGATGGGCGGTGAAGTCCTGTCCGCTCAGCGCGGCGCCCAGGTTCGCGCAGACCAGTTCGACCTGCGCGTCGGTCAGTGCGGGGTGGCAGGGGAGGTTGAGGTGCTCGCCGAACCACAGCCGTTCCGCGACGGGGCACTCGCCTTCGCGGTGGCCGCGCAGCCGCCACTCGGGCAGCAGGTGCACCGGGTGGTACCGCAGCTGCGCGGGGGTGCCGGTGCGGTCCAGGGCGTCGAGCACCCGGTCGCGCCGGCCCTCGCCCGGGACGAGCGCGGTGTAGAGGTGGTACGGGTGCACCGACCCGGCCGCGGCGGTCAGCGGCACCGCGCCGAAGCGGCGGCAGACGTCGTCGAGCTCCGCCGCGATGGCGCGCCGGCGGGCGACGAACTCGGGCAAGCGGCCGAGCTGCACCAGCCCGACCGCGCAGGCGACCTCGGACAGCGCGGCGTTCGTTCCGCTGCCGCGCAGCGCCGTGCAGTCCTCCTCGTACGCGTAGTCGGAGTACGCCATCCACGGCAGCGCCGCCGGTGCCTCGCGCAGCACGGCCGGGGTGAAGGACCCGTCGACCGCGTTGGAACGGATGCGGTCGATCCGCCGCGCCAGCTCGGCCGACGGCGTGCACACCATGCCGCCTTCGCCGAGGGTGGTGATGTTCTTGGACGCCTGGAAGCTGAAGCACGACAGGTCGGCGAGCGAGCCGGGACGGCGGCCGCGGTACTCGGCGCCGAGCGCGTGCGCGCAGTCCTCCACCACGAGGGCGCCGTGCGCCGCCGCGATCGCGGCGATCCGGTCCATGTCGGCGGGGTTGCCGCCGTAGTGGACGAGGATCACGGCCTTGGTGCGCTCGTTCACCAGCGTTTCCAGCACGTCCGGGTCCATGTTGAGGCTGTCCGGTGCCACGTCGCAGAACCGCACCGTCGCGCCCGTGGCGAGCAGCGGCTGCGCGGTGGCGTGGTAGGTCTGCGGCGTCACCACGACCTCGTCGCCCGCCCGCAGGTCCAGCAGGCGGATCGCGAACTCCAGCGCCACGGTCCCGCTGGTCACCGTCAGGGCGTGCGCGGCGCCGACGTGCCGCGCGAAGGCGAGTTCGAACTCTTCGCGCACCGGCCCCATCGACAGCGGTGCGTCGGAGCGGAGCACTTCGATGACGGCGGCGGCTTCCTCCTCGCCGAGCAGGCTGCCCCGGCTCGGGTGGACGTTCAGCACGCGGTCGGCCGCTGTCTGGCTCACGACCGGGCGGCGTCCCGGGCACCGGCCAGTTCGGGTTCGGGCCCGGCGCCGTCCGGGGCGGGCGGGGCGTCGAGGCCGAGCTGCTTCACGAGCACCTTCTTGTCCACCTTGCCCAGCCCGCTCTTCGGGAACGCCTCGACGGTCACGACCCGGTCCGGGAACTTGTACGACGCCAGCCCGCGGTCGCGCAGGTAGCGCCGCAGCTCGCCGAGCGTGGGCGGGGTGCCGTCCGGGATGAGCACCGCGCAGGTGCGCTCGCCCAGGACCTCGTCGGCCATCGGCACCACGGCGGCCTGCTCGATCCGGTCGTGGCTGGTCAGGTGCCCTTCGAGCTCGGCGGCGGAGACCTTGTCGCCGCCGCGGACGATGACGTCCTTAGCGCGGCCCGCGACCACGACGTGGCCGGATTCGGTGACCCGCACGAGATCGCCGGTCCGGTAGAAGCCGTCCTCGGTGAACGCGTCCGCGTTGTGCTGCTCGGCGCGGTAGTAGCCGCGCAGCGTGTACGGACCGCGGGTGAGCAGTTCGCCCGCCTCGCCGGAGGGGACCTCGTTGCCTTCGAGGTCGACCACGCGCAGCTCGTCGTGCTTCGAGATCGGCAGTCCCTGCGTGGAGAGCACGGTTTCCGGCGAGTCCGTGCGGCGCGTGAGGCACAGCAGGCCCTCGGACATGCCGAACACCTGCTGCAGGCGCGCGGTGAGGACCGGTTCGATCTCCTCGGCGAGCGTGCGGTGCAGCACCGCGCTGCCGACCTGCACCAGCTCCAGCGACGCGAGACTGTCACGGTGCTCCGGCGCGGCGCCGACCCAGGAGTGCGCGATGGTCGGCACGATCGACGTCGTGGTGACGCCGTGGCGGGCGATCAGCGGGAAGCACACCTGCGGGTCGGGCACGGTGCTCAGCACGATCGCCGCGCCGTTCGCGAGCGCGCCCACGACGCCGGGGCAGCCCCAGGTGAAGTTGAAGGCGATCGGCAGCGTGGCGAGGTAGCGGGTTTCCGCGGTGTACTCGCAGATCTCCGCGGCCGTGCGCGCTTGGTAGACGTAGTCGTCGTGAGTGCGCGGGATCAGCTTCGGCAGCGCCGTGGTCCCGCCGGAAAGCAGGAAGAAGGCGACGTCCGAGGCGTCCGGCCCCGGCGTGTCCGGAGCCGAGGGTGCTTCGGGCAGCGGAGAGAAATCGCCCGGGTCGCCGACCACGAACACGTGCCGCAGCGATTCGTGCTTGGCCTGCAAGGCTTTCGCGAGACCGCGGTGGTCGTACCCGAGGAACCGCTCGATCGTGACGTAGGCGGCCGCGCCGGTGAGGCCGCAGATGTGGTCCAGCTCGGCCATGCGGTGGTTGGGCAGCGTGAAGACCGGGAGCACGCCGAGGCGGAAGAACGCGAACGAGACCGCCACGTGCTCGGCGATGTTGGGCAGCTGGAGCACGACGCGGTCGCCCGCGCTGAGGCCGGCGGCGGAGAAGCCGCCGGCGAGGCGGTCGACCCAGCCGTCGAGCTCGGCGTAGGTGAAAGACCGGTCGCCGTCGAGCAGGGCGACGTTGTCCGGGCTCCGCGCGGCTTCGGCGCGGAGCAGGGCGCCCAGCGTCTCACCGGCCCAGATCCCGTCGGAGTGGTAGCGCTCGGCGGTGTCGGGGGGCCAGGGGACGAATCCGTCGATCATGGCTGTAGGTCACCTTCGTCCTGAGTCGGCTGACGTGGAATCTGGTCTACCAACCGGGTTTTGGCACATTCCCTAGATCTGCGTGGTTAGCGTCGCCTTGCGGCACGGGGAAAGCCCGGGCGGAGAGGAGCATCTGCCATGACCGTCGACGAGGCCTCGGCGCGCGAGCTGCCGGTCTTCGAGATCTTCGACCAGGACTTCAAGACCGATCCGTTCCCCTGGTACCGCACGCTGCGCGAGGCGGCGCCGGCGCATCGCGTGCGGATGACGCTGGGTGCGGATGTGTGGCTCGTCACAGGGTACGAGCTGGCGAAGGCGGTGCTCGCCGACGAGCGGTTCTCCAAGGAGACCGTGCACGCCGAGGACCCGTGGCGGGAGCTGGCGCTGGTGCCGGAGGATCCGGACGCGCTGGTGAACCGGATGCTGCTGATGACCGACCCGCCCGACCACGAACGCCTGCGCCGCCTGGTTTCCCGCGCGTTCACCCCACGGTCGATGGTGGAGATGCGCCCGCGCATCGTGGAGGTCGCCGACGAGCTGGTCGCGAACTTCGCCGGCCGCGGCAGCGCCGACCTCATCCGCGAGTTCGCCTTCCCGTTGCCCGCGCGGATCATCTGCGACCTGCTCGGCGTGCCCGACGACCACCGCGCCCGCTTCGAGGAGTACCTGCGGCTGCTGTGCCTGGCCGAGCCCGAGGACATGGAACGGATGCCCGCGGTGTTCGCGGACCTCACGGCCGAGCTGGCCGAACTCGTCGAGCGCAAGCGCGCCGAGCCCGACGGGCACCTGTTGTCCGCGCTCGTCGGGATCCGCGACGGCAGCGATCGCCTCTCCGACCGCGAACTGGTCTCCATGGCCTTCCAGCTCATGTACGGCGCGCAGGACACCACGGTCAACCTGATCGGCAACGGGTTGCTGGCCCTGCTGGAACATCCCGCCGCGATGGCGCAGCTGCGGGCGGACCCGGAGCTGGTTCCCCAGGCGGTGGAGGAGATCCTGCGTTTCGATCCGCCGGTGGAGACCGCCACTCCGCGTTACGCGCTGGAACCGATGGAGATCGGCGGGATGCGCGTGCGCAAGGGCGAGGTCGTGCTCGTGTCGCTCGCGAGCGCGCTGCGTGACCCCGCGCAGTTCGAGAACCCCGAAGTGTTCGACGTCCACCGCGAGGTGCGGGGTCAGCTGGCCTTCGGCCACGGCATCCACTACTGCCTGGGCGCCGTGATGGCCCGCGTGAAGGGCGAGGTCGCGCTGCGGGCCCTGCTGGGTGGTGTCGACGATCTGCGGCTCGACGAGGAGACCCCGCTGGTCCGCAACTTCGGCTTCATCATGCGGGGCCTGCGTTCGCTGCCGGTGCGCTTCACGCCGCGCCAGGGTTGAGCCGACGGTGGCCCGGCCCGTGGAGTTCCGCAGGTCGGGCCACCGTCCTCAAAGGATGGTCACAGACCGAGGCTCACCCCGCCGGACGCTTCGAAGCGTTGCCCGGTGACCCAGCGGCCACCCGGGCTCGCCAGGTACGAGATCACGTCCGCCACCTCACCCGGCGTGCCGACGCGCTTGAGCGCGCTGGACGCGGCCATCGCCTTGCGGCCGGCCGGGTCCTTCATGGCGGGGTTGATGTCGGTGTCGGTGAAGCCCGGGGCGACCGAGTTGACGGTTATGCCACGCGGGCCCAGCTCGACGGCGAGGTCGACGGTGAACGTCTCCAGCGCCGCCTTCGTCATGGTGTACGCGGAGATCATCGGCATGGCCACCCGGGTCGCCGCGGTGGTGACGTTGACGATCCGGCCGCCGTCGCGCAGGCGGGACAGTCCACTTTGGACAATGAAGAACGGCGCCTTCGCGTTGACGGCGAACAGCCGGTCCCAGTCGGCCTCCGTGAGCTCCCGCACGCCGTGGGGCACGGTGATGCCGGCGTTGTTGACCAGGATGTCCACCGGTGCCGGCCCCGCAGTGCCGAGCAGCGCCGCGACAGCCTCGTCGTAGCCGCGCCACAGCTCGTCGAGCGCGCTCAGCCGGCCGAACTCGGCCCGCAGCGGAAAGGCGCGGCCACCGGCGTCCTGGATCTGTTTCACGGTCAGCCGGGCGGCCTCGTCGTCCTGTCCGTAGTGGACAGCGACGACGACGCCGTCCGCGGCGAGCCGCGCGGCGACGGCGCGGCCGATGCCACGGCCGGCTCCGGTGACGAGGGCGAGGCGATCGGTCGGGTCTGGCACGGGAGTCCTCCGGGTTGTCGGTCAGGCGGGCTGGGTGGCGCGGGCTCCGGCGGCGACGACCTGCTCCAGCGCCGCCAGCGTCCGCGCCCGTACGCGCTCCATCTGGGCGGGCGCGAAGCACACGGGGGTGTAGGGCAGGTCGATGGCGAAGACGCCGTCGATCGCGGTGACGCACGCGAACAGCGGACCCATGCCGAACTGGGGGAAGTAGTCCTCGCGCCCGGGGATGATCATGGCGTCGTGCAGGCGCAGCCCCGGCGGGGACGGGGGACCGTCGATGCGGCCCATGTTCGACACGAACAGCGTGGTGTCCATCAGCTCCGGGTGCTCGCCGAGGTGGCCCAGCAACGCGGTCTCGACGGCCCAGCCGCCGTCGGCCGTCGCGTCGCGCAGGTGGCCGATCACCTGCCGGGCCAGGCGGCTGATGCCGGCCAGGTCGAGGTCCCCGGCCACGTCGAGCACGTCGGGGAAGGGTGAGACGTAGGACAGCATCACGTCGGCCGGCACCGGGGGTTCGACGCGCGAGCGCAGGTCGACCGAAGACAGGCACCCGAGCGCGCGGGTTTCGCCGCCGCCGAGCGCGTCGTGCGTGGCGAGCAGCAGGGCCGCGGCCACGACACCGTGCACGGTCGTGTCCAGTGAGCGCGCGCCGGCTGCGAGGTCGGCGGTCTGCTCGGGCGACAGCGTCACGCGGGTGTTGTGCACGGGCTGCTGTCCCGGCGGGGGCGCGTCGGCGCCGGCCGCGTGGTAGGGCACCAGCGGGACCGGCCGGGTCCGCGCGCGCTCCAGGCGCTGTGTCAGCAACGCCTGCACGGTCTCCTCGGGGACTTCCGGCAGCTGTGACGAAACTGTGGCGGGCCACTCCTTCGCCGCGGGCGGCGCGGGCTCTCCGGCGAGGACGGCGGCGTAGTGCTGCCACAGGGTGGTGAACAGGCTCAGCGCGCTCTTGGCGTCGGTTGCCACGTGGTCGACGCTCAGGCCGACGGTCGCGGCCGCACCGTCCACCGACGCGAACAGCCGGGCGACCGGGGCGCCGACGGGCAGCGGCCACGAGGCCACGGTCGTGAGCACGTCGTCGTCGGATTGCAGCTCGACGACGACGGGCCGTTCGGCCAGGGATTCGAGCGCGTAGCCGTCGCCGTGCGGCACGATCCGGCTGGCCACCGTGGGGTGCTGGTCGAGGATCCGGGACCAGGCCGAATTCAGGACGGCCAGGTCGAGCACACCCTCGACGCCGACGGTGAGGACCGCGCGGCTGCGTTCCTCGACGTGCATCACCTCGAGCGGGCAGAGCGGGCGGACGGAGTCGAGCATCGGGGCTCCTCGGGTTCGGAGTGGACGGTCGGATTACCGGCCCGTGCGCCGGAGATGCGCTTCCAGCGCTTCAGCGATCCGGGCGATCGGCCCGGAGTCGGTCAACGCGTAGTGCGAGCAGGCCAGCGGCACCTCTTCGAAGACGCCGCCCGCGAACGGGCGCCAGGCCGCGGCCCGGTCGGCGGGACCGCCCGCGACCTCGGGCTCGTCGGCGCCGACCTCGGTGGCGCTGACGAACAGCACGTCGCCACGCAGCCGGTCCGGCACGAGCTCGGGGGCGATCCGCAGGTTGTTGCGCACGACCTTCGCCACGGCGATGGCCTCGTCCCGGGTGAGCGTGCCGGGCACCGCGTCGGGGTCCCGGTGCGACGAGTCGAGCAGGGCCAGCGACTCGTCGACTGTGGCCGGCGCAGGCACGTCGAGGCCGGCCAGGCGCAGCACGAGCGCGGCGGCCTGCGCTTCGACCGCTTGACCGTCCAGCGCGCCAACGTCGGGTTGCGGCGTGTCGAGCATGGCCAGCAGTGCGACCTCCTCGCCGGCGTCTTCCAGCGCCGTGGCCAGGCGGTGGGCGACCGCGCCGCCGAACGACCAGCCGAGCAGGTGGTAGGGCCCGTGCGGCTGCAGCTCGCGGATCCGCTCCAGCGCGTCGCGCAGTACCTCGCCGGCGTCCGCCGCGGCGGCCCGGGTGCCGTCGAGGCCGAGGGCCTGCAGCCCGTAGACGGGCCGGCGCGGGTCGAGGTTCGGCAGCAGCCCCGCGTAGCGCCAGGCGACGCCGCTCACGGGGTGCACGCAGAACAGCGGCGGCAGGTCTCCGCCTTCGCGCATCGGCAGAACGGGCGCGAAGGCCTCCTGTCCGACGGCGCCGCCGCGCCCGGTCCGGTCGAGCAGCCCGGCGATCGTGGGCGTCGCGAGCAGGGCGGCGGCCGGCACGTCGAGGACACCGGCGTTGCGCATCCGGCCGCCGAGCAGCACCGCCCGCATCGAGTCGCCGCCGAGGTCGAAGAAGTTGTCGTCGAGCCCGATCCCGTCGACGCCGAGCACGGCCTCCCACTCGGCCGTCACCGCTCGTTCCAGGTCGGTGCCGGGCGGCACGTGGGGCACGGGCAGCGCCGGCCGTGGGGTGCGCCGCGACGCGGTGTCGCGGACGTTTTCGCGCGGTTCCGGGTTTGTGGTGCCGAGCGCGCGGACGGCGGGTGAGTCGATCCAGTGCCGGTCCCGGGCGAAGGCGTAGCCGGGGAGGTCGGGCAGCGCGGCGCGCGACACGGGTTCGTCCGGCACGGCACCGATGTCGACCGCGGCACCGGCGGACCACAGGCGGGCCAGGGCTTCCGTCCGCACGCGCGCGTCGGGTCCGGTGGCTCGCGCGTGACGCATGGTCGGCACGGTGGCGCGAGCCGGGCGGCCGTCGCCGACGGCCGCGGCCAGCCGGGAGAGGACGTCACCCGGGCCGATCTCCACCAGCACCGGGTCGGTGCCGGCGCGCAGGGTCTCCACGCCGTCGGCGAAGCGGACTGTGCGGCGGGTGTGCGCGACCCAGTGCTCGACCGAGGTGGCTTGCTCGGCGGTGACCCAGGTGCCGGTTACGTTGGTGACGTAGGGAATCCGGGGCGGCCGCAGCGCGACGCCGCGGAAGGCCGCAGCCAGGTCGTCCAGCACCGGGTCCAGCACGGCGGAGTGCGCGGCGGCGGGCAGGCGCATGCGGCGGTGGGTGACGCCGTCGGCGACGAGCCGTTCGACGAGCGCGTCCACGGCGTCGGCGGGCCCGGCCACCGTGCACGAAGCCGGCGAGTTCACGGCGGTCAAGGAAAGCCGCTCGTCCAGCAGCGGTGCGGTGTCCTGTTCGGACAGTGCCACGCTTACCGTCGCCCCGCCCGCCGAGATCATCAGGCGGACGCGCGTGGCCAGCAGCGGCAGCATCTCTTCGAGGGTCATCACGCCGGACAGGCACGCGGCGACGTACTCGCCGAGGGAGTGCCCCAGCAGCGCACTCGGCCGGACCCCGCTCGCCATCAGGGAGGCCGCGAGGGCGTATTCGACGACGGCGAGCGCGAGGAACGACTCCACGCTGAACGGGTCGGCCTCGTCGTGCAGGGTCGTGCGGATGTCGTGGCCCAGCACCGGCTGCAGGATCGCGGCGCACCGGTCGACGGCTTCGCGGTACGCGCGATCCTCGCGGTACAGCTCGGCGCCCATGCCGACGTACTGCGTGCCGCCGCCGGGCAGCAGGAAGGCGACCTCCGGCGGTTCCTCGCCGACCGGCCGGGCGGTTTCCGGGACCACCGCGGCGGTGAGGGCCGTGGCGGCGTCCGCTGCGGTCCTCGCGGCGACAGCCCAGCGGTGGGCGCCCGAACGACGCGCACGCAGGGCGCGGGCCACCTCGGCCACGGACAGCTCGGGGTGCGTCTCGAAGTGCCGGCCGAGCCGCCGGAGCTGGCCTTCGAGCCCGTCACGGGTGCGCCCCGACACCGGCAGCACCGTCCACTCGTCCGACGGCGGCGCCGGGCGTTCCGCGCGTGGCGGCGCCTCCTCGAGAATGACGTGGGCGTTGGTCCCGCCGACGCCGAACGCGCTCACCGCGGCGCGCCGGGGGCCGTCGCTCTTCCACGGCTCCGGCTCGGTCGGGACGCGGAACGGTGTGCTCGCGAAGTCGATGAGCGGGTTGGGCGCGGCGTGGTGCAGCGTCGGCGGGATGGTCTCGTTTTCCAGCGCCAGCACGGTTTTCACGAGCCCGCCGATCCCGGCCGCGGCCCCGAGGTGGCCGATGTTGCTCTTCACCGAGCCGAGCGCGCAGTACTGGCTGCGGTCGGTGGTCTCGCGGAAGGCTTCGGTGAGGGCCGCGACCTCGATCGGGTCGCCGAGGCGCGTCGCGGTGCCGTGGGCCTCGACGTAGGTGACGGTGTCGGCTTCGATACCCGCCGCGACCTGCGCGGCCACGATGACCTCGGACTGCCCGGCCGGGCTCGGGGCGGAAAACCCGACCTTGCGGCGGCCGTCGTTGTTGATCGCCGAGCCGCGGAGGACGGCGCGGATCCGGTCGCCGTCGGCCAGCGCGTCGGCCAGCCGCCGCAGGACGAGCACGCCGGCGCCGTCGCCCGCTGCGGTCCCGGCCGCGTCCGCGGAGAACGGGCGGCAGAACCCGTCGGGGGAGTACGGGCCGTCGGGCACGTGGCGGTATCCGCGCAGCGCCTGCGGGTCGATCGAGACGGCGCCGACCACGGCGATGTCGCACGCGTAGGCGGCCAGGGCCTCGCCGGCGGTGTGCACCGCGACGAGTGCGGTCGAGCACGCGGTGTTCAGCGAGACGCTCGGGCCGGTCAGCGCCAGGTCGTAGGACAGGCGCGTGGCGAGCGTGCCGAGGGAGTTCGCCGTGGCCGTGTGCGCGAGGCCCACCGAGTTCGGCTCGCCGGCGAAGCGCGGGTGGACGTTGTCGGCGTAGTAGCGGCTGTCGCCGGCTCCCGCGTAGACGCCGACGACGTGGTCGCCGTGGCCGTCGGCGTACCCCGCGTCCTCCAGCGCGTGGTAGGCGGTCTCCAGCAGGACCCGTTGCTGGGGGTCGATCAGCTCGGCCTCGGCCGGGCCGTAGCCGAAGAACGCGGCGTCGAAACGGTCGTGATCGGGAAGGATCGCGGCCTTGCGCACGAGTTCCGGGTCGGCGAGATCGGCCGGGTCGCCGCCCGCGTCGAGGAACTCCTGTTCGCTGATGTCGCGGACGCCGTGGCGGCCCTCGCTCAGCAGCGCCCAGAACTCCTCCAGCGTGTCCGCGCCCGGGAAGCGCGCCGCCATCCCGATCACGGCCACCAGCTCGGCCGTCTCGTCCTCATTCGGCATGCGACGTCTTCCCCTTCCGGTTGCGATGGGAGCGCGCTTCGCGGCGGCGCAGGGCCTGTTCGCGGGCGCGGCCGAGCGGGCCGCCGGGCTTCGCGGTGCCGCGATCGCTGTCGGGCGCTGCGAAGTCGGAGCGGGTCACCAGGTGCGCGGCGAGGGCGCGGGCGCTGGGATGGGCGAACAGGTCGACCACCGTGAGCGCGCTGCCCAGCGCCTCGTTCAGCTCGGCCTGGGCCCGCACCAGCATCAGCGAGTGGCCGCCGAGGTCGAAGAAGTTGTCCGCGGCGCCGGCTTTGTCGCGGCCCAGCACCTTCCGCCAGACCGTGAGCACGGCTTCTTCCAACGCGTTTACGCGATCCCCGGTGTCAGCGTCCGAAGTGGACTCGCTGGTCGAGGTGCCCGCGGCCCGCAGGACCGCACCGTGCTCGGCGATGCCGCCGGATGCGTGGGTCGCCGCCGCGACGGCGGTCTCGTGCAGCACACCGAGGTCGGCACCGTCGTCCAGCTCGACGCGCGCGGCGAGCCGGTACCGCGCCCGGGCGGGACCGTCGACGAGGCGGCGGATCCCGTCGGCCCGGCGGTCGGCGCCGATGAGCACCGCCGGCTCGGCGAGGCCGCGGGCGAGGTCGAACGAGCGCAGTGCGGTCTCGACGTCCAGCGCCCGGTAGCCGCGCGTCTCGCCGAGGGCGGCCAGCTCGTCGCCCTCGCTCATGCCGGTGTCGCGCCAGGTGCTCCACGCGAGCGACTGGGCATCGAGGCCGCGGGCGCGCTGCTCGACGGCCAGTGCGTCGAGGAAGGCGCACGCCGCTGCGTAGGGCGCGCTGAACGCGGCGCCGAAGGTGCCGTTGACCGACGAGAACGACACGAACGACCGCACCGGGTGCCGCCGGGTGAGTCCGTCGAGGACGGTCGCGCCGTCGACCTTGGCCGCGATCGCCGCCCGCCAGGTCACGGGGTCGAGGTCGGTCGCGGGCCGCCGGTCGATCGTCCCGGCGAGGTGGAGGATGCCGGTGAGCGAAGCCGACCACGCTTCCGACGCGGCTTCCACCGCGCTTTCCACTGCCGTCGGATCAGTGACATCTGCAGCGGCGTAACGGACTTCGCCGAGCTTGCGCAGGGTCTCGATATCGGCGTCTGCCGTCCGCCCGATGAGGAGCAATCGGACGCCGGGTTCAGCCGTGAGCAGGTGTTCCGCCACGCGGGCACCGACTCCGCCGAGCCCACCGGTGACGAGGACGAAACCGTCCCGATAGGACGGAGCGGTCACCGACGAAGGCACCGGCACCGGGACCAACCGGCGGACCAGGCGTTCGCCGCCCTGCCGGCGGACCTCCGCGTCGGCCGGGGCGACGGCGAGCTCCTCGGCGATCAACTCAGCCGCGTCCACTCCGCCCGGGACGGCGATCGTGCCCGCGGTGAGACCGGGCCGCTCGTCGCGCAACGAGGGCAGGAGCCCGGTCAACAACGCATGTTCCGGGGAGCCGTCGGTCACCACCCGCAGGTCGACCTCGTAGTCCGACCGCGCCAGCACCCTGAACAGCGCCAGCACCGACGCCTCACCGCAGGCGTCCCACGGACCGAGGTGCACGATGCGCTCGGGACCGCGCCCGTCGGCGGCGAGCCGGTCGACCAGCGCCCCGAGGTCGCCGGAGTCCGCGACGCGAGCCGTGTACCGCGCGGCATCCGTGCGCGAGTAGGCCGGGCCGGCGGAAACCGTCGTGGCGAGGCCGCCGTCAGCGCGTACGCGGGCGGAGATCAGCTCGGCGAGCCTCGTACCTCGAGCACCCGCGGTGACGATCAGCACCGACGCGCCGACGGACGTGCGTGGGCGGCGCACCGGTGTCCACTGAGGACGGAGGAACCAGTGCGGCACGGTCGCCGCCGTGCCGGCCAGCACCTCGGCGTCACGCACCGCCTGCGCGAACTCGCCGGCCTCGAACCGCTTGCGCAGCTGGGTCCGCTGGATCTTGCCGATCTCGGTCTTCGGGATCGCCGCCGCCTCGACGGGCAGCACGAACGCGGGTGCCACCCCGGCCTCTCGCGCCACCTTGCCGCGGATCGCCCGCAGCGCGGCCGCCGCGGCCTCACCCGTGTCGTGGCCGGGGGCGAGGTGCACGAACAGGGCGAGCTGGTCGGTGCCCGCCGCGGCGTCGGCGCGCACGGCGACCGCGGCGGTGAAGGAGCGCACCACCACGGGCAGCTCTTCCACACACGCCTCGATCTCGTGGCTGAAGTGGTTGACGCCGTTGACGATGATGACGTCCTTGACCCGACCGGTGATGTACAGCTCGCCCTCGCGCAGGAACGCGAGGTCCCCGGTGTCGAACCAGCCGTCGGCAGTGAACGAGTCGGCGTTGGCGCCCGGGTTGTCGTGGTAGCCCGAGGTCACCGACGTGCCGCGGACCTGCAGCCGCCCGACCTCGCCTTCGGGCCGCAGCCGCAGCTCGTCGTCGACCACGCGCATCGCGAAACCCGGGTACGGCCGCCCGCAGCTGACGAACGTCTCGTCACCGCCAGGCGGTGCTTCGGCGGCGAGGACGGTGTCGGTGACCACCGAGCACGTCTCCGACATGCCCCAGCCCGGGTGCAGCACGTCGGGCCGGAGCCCGAACGGCGCCAGCGCCCGCAGGAAGCGGCGGTTCGTCGCGCCGACCACGACCTCGCCGGCGTTCATGATCAGGTGCACGGGGGACAGGTCCCAGCCGCGCCCGGCCAGCCGGTCCGCCTGCTCCACGACGAGGCCGAACGCGAAGTTCGGCGCCCAGGTGACGCTCGCGCGCCAGCGGTCCGCCAGCTCCCACCAGCGCAGCGGGTCTTCGAGGATCCAGCCGGTGGGCGCGTGCACCTGGCGGGCGCCGAGGTAGACGTCGCGCAGGTGGAACATCACCACGCCGGTGACGTGGTCGAGCGGGATCCAGTTCAGCGAGACGTCGTGCTCGGTCAGGGAGTTGGTGACGGTCGCGGCGACGGCCCGGCTCAGCACGTTGCCGTGCGTCAGCCGCACGGCCTTGGGCAGCCCCGTGCTGCCGGAGGTGAGCAGCATGAGCAGCAGCTCGTCCGGGTCCGCGCGGTGCCAGTCCTCGGCGGGGTCGCCCGTGCGCAGGTCGTCGACGGTCGCGATGCGGGGATCCGGCCAGTCGCGCCGTTCGCCGAACGCGCGCAGCCCCTCGGCTTTCGCCGCCGACGTGACGATGATCGGCCGGCCCAGCATGCGCCAGATGCCGTCGAGCTTGTTCGACGCCGCGGAGTCGGTGGCGTAGGTGCCGGGCACGGTGAGCGGCACGACCGTGACGCCGGCGGCGATCGCGCCCCACAGCGCGGCCACGAAGTCCTCGGTGTCCTCGCACTGCAGCACGATCTTGTCGCCCGGGCGCAGGCCGAGCGCCCGCAGGCCGCCGAGGACGTGGTTGGCCTCTTCGATCACCGACGCGTAGGTGCGGCGGGTCTCCGAGCCGTCGGCACGCACGTGCACGATCTCGGCGTGCTCGCCGCGGGTGGCCGCCCGGCGCAGCGCGTCGCCCCAGCCGTCGACCTCCGCGGCGGGCAGCTCCGGGCCTTCCGACAGCGACAGCTTGTCGCTGGTGACGCTCGGCGCGGCGGGCGATTCCTCCACTGCGGCGCGGACCCGGGTCGCCAAGGGGAGAGCTTCGAGGTCTTCGGGAATCTCGTCGCGGGTGACGGTGGCGGCACGCACGCCGGGCACCGCCGCGAGGGCGGTGCGCCAGGCGTCGGCGGCGACCTCGTCGACGATCGGCAACCGGTTCAGGGCGGCGACGTCCAGGTGCCCGTCCTCCGTGCGCGGCAACGCGGTCACGGCCGTCACCCTCGTTTGGTCGCCGAGCAGCCGGCGTACGTCGTCGTCCGCGCCGGGGCGGGCGGGGACGACCCAGACGCCGACGTCGGTCACGGCCACGTCCGCGACGGCGGACAACGCGCGCAAGCGGGCTTCGAGATCCGTGTCGGGCGCTTCGGGCTCCGGCGTCCGGGCTGCGAGCAGGCCTTCCGGCACGAGACTGTCGATGCCGGCGCCCGGCTCGGCGGCGGCCCGCGCCAGGACGGTGACCAGCCCTTCGGCCAGCAGCCGCGCCGTGCCGGGGTCGAAGAGGTCGCGGGCGAACTCGACGTGACAGGTCAGGCCGGCGGGTTCGTCGGCCTCGTCGGTGTGCTCGGTGACGTCGAAGAACAGGTCGAACTTCGCGGTGCCGGTCGCGCTGGGGCGCAGTGGCACCGGCGGCCCGCCGAGCGACACGGTGGCCGCCGCGTTGTTCTGCAGCGCGAGCATCACCGTGAACAGCGGGTGGCGGCCCGGCACGCGCGGCGGGTTGAGCAGCTCCACCACCTGTTCGAACGGCAGATCCTCGTGCGCCCACGCCGCCCGGTCACCCGCCTGGAGGCGGGCCAGCAACTCGGCGACGGCCGGGCACCCCGAGGTGTCGGTGCGCAGGACGACGGTGTTGGTCACCAGGCCCACCACCTCGTCGAGAGCCCGGTCGTGCCGCCCGGCGACCGGGGTGCCGATCGCGAGGTCCTCGCCGGCGCCGAGGCCGGTGAGCAACGCGGCGAGCCCCGCGTGCAGCACCGTGAACAGGCTGACGTCGTGGGCCCGCGCCAGCTGCCGCAACGCTTCGTGCGCCGCCGCGTCCACGGTGAGGTCCACGGCGCCGCCGCGGCCGGTCGGGCGAACCGGGCGGGGCCGGTCGACGGGCAGCGCGGGTTCGTCGGGCAGCCCGGCCAGCGTGGCGCGCCAGAACTCCTCGTCGCGCGCCGCCGCGCCGCCGCCCGCCGGGTCGAGGCGATCTTGCTGCCACAGCACGAAATCGGCGTACTGGACCGGCAACGGGGGCAGCTCCGGTGCGCGGCCCGCGGCGCGTGCGGCGTAGGCCGTGGTGAGGTCCTGCGCCAGCGGCCGCAGCGACCAGCCGTCGGCGACGAGGTGGTGCAGCAGCAGGACCAGGGTGCGCGCCCCGCCGGCCGGTCCGTACAGGCCGGCGCGGAACCCCGGCTCCCGCGTGAGGTCGAGGTGCTGGCGTGAGGCCGCGGCGACGTGCGCGCTGATCTCTTCGGCGGGGCAGTCGACGACAGGTAACGCGACGGGCCCGGGCTCGCGGATCTCCTGGTAGGGCACGCCGGAATCGGCCGGGAACACCGTGCGCAGGCTCTCGTGGCGGGCGGCGACGTCGCCGAGCGCGGCTCGGAGCGCGTCCACGTCCACCTGCTTCGTGAGCGGCAGGACGAGCGGGATGTGGTAGGTCGCGCCACCGTCGAGCTGGTTCAGGAACCACAGGCCGCGCTGGGCCGGCGACAGCGGCGGCCGCGCCGGGCGGGCGACCGGGCGCAGCGGCGCGCGCGTGGGCGGGGCGGTGTCCAGGCGGGTGGCGAGACCGGCGGCGGTCCGGGTGTCGAACACGTCCGCGACGCCGATCTCCACGCCGAACTGCGCACGGATCTCGGTTGCGGCGCGGGCGGCGGTGAGCGAGTGGCCGCCGGCGGCGAAGAAGTCGTCGTCCGGCCCGAGCCGTTCGGCCCCGAGCACCTTGGCGAGGATCTCGGTGAGCGCGCGTTCCCGTGGGTTCCCGGGTTCGCGTACAGCGGCCGCGGACGTCCGGCGGGCCGCCTCGGCCCGCAGCGCGGCCAGGTCGACCTTTCCGTTGACCGTCAACGGAATCTGCGGCACGACGTGGAACAGCGAGGGCACCAGGTACGCCGGGAGTTTCGCGGCGAGCAGCGCGCGCAGCTCGTCGGCGGACACCTGCTGCCGGCTCTGCACCACCGCGACGAGCTGCTGGTCCTCGGCGAACACCACCGACTCCGCGACGGCCGGGTGCTCGGCCAGGCACGCCTGCACCTCACCGGGCTCGACGCGGTAGCCGCGCAGCTGGATCTGGGCGTCGGCGCGGCCGAGGTAGCGCAGCGAGCCGTCCTCGGTGTACGCGGCGAGGTCGCCGCTGCGGAACAGCGTCCCGTCGCCGAACGGCGAGGGCACGAACCGCTCGGCCGTCAGCTCCGGGCGGCCCAGGTAACCGCCGGCCACGCCCGCGCCGCCGACGTGGATCTCGCCGACCGCGCCCACCGGCAGCAGCCGGCGGCCGGTGTGGCGGTCGAGCAGGAACAGTTTCGTCGTCGGGATCGGGCCACCGATCACGCTCGCGCCGGACGAGAGATCCTCGGCGGTGACCGGGTGGATGCTGGCGTGCACGGTGGTTTCGGTGATGCCGTACATGTTCACCAGCCGCACGCGCGGGTGCGCTTCGGCGAACCCGGCCAGCAGCCGCGGCTGCAGCGCTTCGCCGCCGAAGATCACATAGCGCAGGTCCGGCAGCTCGGCACCGATCCGCACGAGGCGCGTGAAGGCGCTCGGCGTCTGGTTCAGCACGGTCACCCGCTCGCGGCGCAGCAGGTCGAGGAACAGCTGGGGGTCGCGGGTCTGCTCGGGCGACACCATCACCACGCGGCCGCCGTGCACCAGGCCGCAGAACAGCTCCCACACCGAGAAGTCGAACGCGTAGGAGTGGAACATCGTCCACACGTCCGCGGGCCCGAAGTCGAACGGGAACGCGTCGTTGTCCACGAGCCGCGCCAGGTTGCGGTGGGTGAGGACGACGCCCTTGGGCGTGCCGGTGGTGCCGGAGGTGTAGATGCAGTACGCGGGGGAGTCGAGCGGAACCTCGGGCAGCACCACGTCGGTGGTCGGCTGCGCCAGGAGGTCACGCAGGGCGAGCAGCTGCCCGTCGAAACGCTCGGCGCCGTCGGACACCGCGATCCGCACCTGCGAGTCGGCGAGGATGAATTCCTTGCGCGCCACCGGGATCGCCGGGTCGATCGGCAGGTACGCGGCGCCGGCCAGCAGGGTGCCGAGCATCGCGCGGACCTGGTCGGCGCCCCGGTCGACGAGCAGCGCGACGAGCTCACCGCGCCGCACGCCGTGGGCGAGCAGGCCGCGTGCGATGGTCTCGGCGTCGGCCAGCAGCTCGGCGTAGGTGAGGGCGGTCTCGCCGTCGGTGACGGCGATGGCGTCCGGTCGCGCGCGGCGGATCAGTTCGTGGACCGGGGTTTCCGCATAGGAGGCGTCGCCGGGGTTCCAGGTGACGAGCTGCGTGTGCCGCTCGGCCTCGGTCAGCGGGTCGGGGGCGCTGACGGGCTGCTCGGGCCGCTCGGCGAGCTGGGTGAGGATCGTTTCGAAGTGCGTGGCCATGGTGGCCATGCGCTCTTCGGTGAAGCGCAGTCCGTTGTAGACCAGCCGATCCTGCTCCAGGCGCAGGTCCCGCTCGAACAACGCGGTGTCCTCGCCGACGCGCCGGGCCAGCTCGTCGAGCGGAGCACGGCTGTGCTCGCGGGCGTGGGCGGTGTCGGCCGCCGTCGCCGCGACGAGGTCCGTGAAGCTCAGCCGCGCCTCGGGTCGAAGCCGGATGGGCAGAATCTTGCCGTCCACAGAGGACACACCGAGCGTCAGGTCCTCCTGGCCGGTGTACCACAGCAGCAGCGCGGCGAACGCGGCCAGTGCCACGTCGTCGCGCTCGGCGCCCAGCCGTTCGGCCGCCTGGTCCAGTGCTGCGGGGAACCGCACCGGAACAGACTGCTCCTGGTACTCGTCGGTGGTGTTTCCGCCCAGCCGCAACGGTTCGGCCGGCGGCCGGAGCACCGCCGCCCGGGCGGCGAGGTCGCGTTCGCGGAGCCCGGTGGCGAGGTCGTCGTAGACCGGCCCGACGGGATCCAGCTCGCCGACCGTCGTGGTGGGTTCGGCCGACGCGAGCGTGGCCAGCAGGCGGGCGAAGCCGCGCCCGTGGGCCCGGGCCGTCGGCTCGTCGTAGCGCAGGGCGTTGGCCTCGACCTCCAGCCCGGTGAGCGCCCCGTCCTCGGCCAGACCGGCGACGAACGCGATGTCGTCGACGGGGCCCGGCGAGAGGTCCACGACCGGACTGGTCCCGCCGGGCAGCCGGAGCACGGTGCGGTAGCTCTTGATGTTGACCTGCGTGGTCGTGAGCTCCGACTCCGCGGTCACGAGCCCGAGGTCGCGGCGGATGTCCTCGATGCGGTAGCGGCCGTGCCGGCGCAGGTCCCGCATCGCCTCGCGCAACCGGGCCACGAGCTCGCCGACGGAGTCGCCGGCTGCCACCCGGAGCCGCAACGGCAGCACGTTGACGGTGGTCGAGGGCAGCCGTGCGGCCGTGCCGGTCCGCAGGGCCAGCGGGAGTGCGAGGACCACGTCGGTGACCCCGGTCAGCCGGTGCTGGTACGCCGCCGCGCCCGCGATCACGAGGTCCGCGGTCGTGGCCTGCAGTTGTTCGGCGAGCGAGGTGAGCGACGGCAGCTCGTCGACCGTCGCTTTGAGCGGCGCACCGCGCGCGGGCTCGGGCCGCGTGCCGGACAGGCTTACCGGCGCCGGGATCCCGGCCAGGGCTTCGAGCCAGTAGGCGCGGTCGGCCGCGGGCCGCTCGGAGTCGAGGTAGCGGTCCTGTTCGTCGAGGTACGCGCCCAGCTCGCCGAACCTGTGCTCGCCGGGTGTGGTGTCCGTGCGCAGGGCCTCGTAGATCTCCTCGATCCGGCGCAGTACCAAGGAAAACCCGTAGCCGTCGAGCAGCACGTGGTGGCAGCGGTGGAACCACACGGCACCGCCCGGCCAGGTGAACAGCACCTCCCGCACCAGCTCAGCGTTCGTGGGCCGGGCGAGATCGGCGCGCATCCGGTTCAACGCAACCGTTTCCGGATCCGGCTGCGTGGCGAGGTCGACGACCTCCACCCGCGGCGCCACCCCGGTCCGGCGCTGGACGGGGACCTCACCCTCGGCGGTCACGGTGACCGCGAGCCCCCACACCTCGCCCAGGGCCTGCTCGACCGCGCGGGCGAACCGCTCCGGCGCGGTGCCCGCGGGCAGCCGCACGTACTGCCCGGTGGTGAAGACGGGGTTGGTGGTGTCGCGCTGCTGCGCGAACCAGATCCCGGCTTGCGGTGCGGTGAGCGGACACGACTCGGCAGCACGGTCGGGCATGGGCTTACCTTCCACGTTTCGTCGGGATGCGGGGACCCAGCGGGTGGCGGCCGTGCGTCAGCTCGCGGTCGTGACCCCGGACTCCCGCACGATCTCCCACCACTGCTCGGGGGTGGGCCGTTCCAGGAAGTCGACCAGCGAGGCGCGGACGCCCGCGGCGCGCCACGACCCGACGAGCCGGTTGAGCGTCACGGAGTCGAGGCCGAGCTCGAAGAGGTTGTCGTCGGGGAGGAGTTCCTCGTCCTCCAGGCCGGCCGCCCAGGTGAGGGCGGCCAGGAGTTCGTCGAACGTCTCGGGGACGCGAGCGGGATCGGGACTCATGGCTCCACGCTAGTTTCGAAGACCTTGGGGATTTCCTCAGAATTGCGCGGCCGTTGCTTCGGCTGCGACGAGGCGACCGGGCGCGGCGAACGGCAGTGGCGTGCGATCGGCGGCGCCGAGCACGACGTCCGCCAGCAGGTCGCCGATTCCGGCCGCGTGCTTGAACCCGTAGCCGTTGCAGCCGCCCGCGAGCACGATCCGCGGGTCCTCCGGCGCGGCGCCGAGCACGAACTGGCCGTCGGCGGTCGTCGTGATCCCGCAGTTGAGGACCTTCGACGGGAAGCGCTCCACACCGGGGACGGCGGTCGGCAGCACCTCGCCGAGCCGGTCCCACACCGCGCTCGTGAGGGCGAGGTCGCCGTTCACCGGGTCGTACGGCGCCGGCTCGGGCCCCGGTTCGAGGCCCAGTTTGACGTGGCGGGGATCGCCGTCACCCTGGCCCCACAGCACGGTGTCCGCGTCGATCTCGCGCATGAACACGGGGAAGCGCTCGCGGCTGAACAGCGCCGGGTCGCCGCGCGGCGCGAACCACGTCATCGGCAGGTGGACCGAGCGCAACCCCAGGCCCGGCGCGAACCCGGGCAGCCAGCACCCGGGCGTGAGCACGACCTGGTCGGCCACGAGATCACGCAACGCGGTGCGCACCCGCACGCCGCCCGGTTCGGGTTCGACGCCGAGCACCCGCGTTCCGCTCACCACCGTCGCGCCGTGGTGCTCCGCTTGCGCGATCGCGGCCCGCACGGACTCCTCGGCCCGCAGCACTCCCGCAGACGGCTCCCACACGCCCACGTGCCCGTCGGGAATCCCGGCGTGGCCTGGAAAACGGCGCATGAGCTCGCCGGGCACGAGCACCTCGACCTCGACGCCGTGGGCCTGCGCCGACGCGAGGGTCGCCCCCGCCTGGCGTCCGTCGCGCGGGCCGATCAGCAGCCCGCCGGTGTCCTCGACCAGCCGGGTGCCCGTCGCGCGTTCGAGCTCCCGCCACAGCTCGAGCGAGCGGCGGGCCGTCGGCACCAGCGCCTCGTTCTCCAGGCAGGTCTCGCGGAACATCCGCGTCCCGCCGTGGGACGAGCCGCGCGCGTGGGCGATGTCGAACTGCTCGACCCCCACAGCCCGCACGCCGCGGGCGGCGAGCCGCCACAGCGTCATGGCGCCCCAGATCCCGAGGCCGACCACCACCACCTCGGGGCGGCCGAGGTCGGGCGAGCGATTGTCGGGCATGTCCGGTACCTCCTGCTCGGGGAAGCGCGGGTCAGGCGGACGGGGCGAGCTCGCCGGCGAACTGCGGCGCGATCTTCCCGGCGAACTCGGCGACGGCCCACCGGGCCTGCGCGAGCGGCGTGACTCCGGTGTTGAGGTGCAAGCTCACGGTCACGTCGTCACCGATCAGGGCACGCACGCGTTCGAGCTGCTCGGTGACCTCGCCGGCGGTGCCGATCAGGACCTTGTCCTGCTCCCACGACTTGCGCAGGTCGGCGGAGGCGACCTTGTCGACGAGCTTCTCGTAACCGGGGTACTGCGCGGTCGCGGCGCCGCGCCAGCTTTCGACGGCCCCGCTCATCTTGGCCAGGTAGTTCGCTTCGCCCTCTTCGGCCGCTTCCCACGCGCGGGCGCGATCTTCGTCGAGGTAGCACGTGTACTTGACCTGGATCCGCGGCGTGCGGTCCGGGTGGTTCGCGGCGAACGCCTCCCGGTACGCGGCGAGCATGTCGGCGAACTGCGCGCCGCTGGTGATCGTCGGCACGACCTGCAGGTTGTGGCCTTCGCGGCCGGCGGCGGCGCACGAGTCGGCGCTGGACGCCGAGGCCACGAACAGCGGTGGGTGCGGCCGCTGGAGCGGACGCGGGGTGAGCGTCACCGGCCCGAAGCGGTGGAACTCGCCGTCGAAGACCACGTCGGTCTCGGTCCAGAGCGCCACGAACGCGCGCAGCGCCTCGCTGAAGCGGGCGCGGCTCTCTTCGATCGACACCCCGAACGCCGAGAACTCGTGCGGCAGGAACGCCCGCCCCGCCCCGACGTCGAGCCGGCCGCCGGTCAGCTGGTCCAGCATGGCGAGCCGGCCGGCCAGCTTGATCGGGTGGTCGAACGCCGGGATGACCGCGCCGGTGGTGATGCGCAGCCGTTCGGTGCGCGCGGCGATGGCCGAGAGCAGGACCACGGGGTCGGGGCTGAATCCGCCGTAGGGGCCGAGGTGGTGTTCCACGACCTGGACGTGCTCGTAGCCCAGGCGGTCGGCGTCGGCGGCCAGTGTCAGGCAGTCTTCGTAGTAGGCGCGTGGTGCCTTGTCCTGCTCGTCGAGGACGGGGAAGAAGGTCAGGCCGAAATCCATGGGCTCCCCAAAGGATCGAAGGTGCGAACGGTGTCGTCGGTCGGCGCGGCCAGCGTAGGCGCGCGAGGACTGGGGAGTTCCCTAGAGAACCGCTGGTAGACAGGAGTCGCCGGCCGAGACCCCGGTTCTCGTTTTCCTTCCACAGCTTCGAAAGGACGCCAGCGTGTCGAATCGGATGAGCACCGAAGTGCCCGAGATCTGGGTCAGCGACGAGCGCGTCAACAGCACGCTCACCACGATCAACGCCCGCGCCGCAGAACACGACCGGGCCCTGTTCGACCAGGTGCGCGACTCGCTGGCGGTCGCGGTTCCTCCCGAGGCGGGCACGCTGATGTACCAGCTCGTGCGCGCGACCGGTGCCACCAACGTGGTCGAGCTGGGGATGTCGCTCGGTCTGTCCACTGTGTACCTCGCCGCCGCGGTGCGCGACAACGGCGACGGCGGCCGCGTCTACACGACCGAGATCGACGAGGAGAAGATCAAGCAGGGCCGGGCTTCGCTGGAGCAGGCCGGCGTCGCCGAGCACGTCGAGGTGCTGGAGGGCGACGCGCTGAAGACGCTGGAATCGGTGCCCGACGGCATCCAGTTCGTGCTGCTCGACGGGTGGAACGAGAGCTACCTGCAGGTGCTGAACATCCTGCAGCCCAAGCTCGCGCCGAGCTCCCTCGTACTCGCCGACGACGTCAACCTCTTCGGCGAGGGGTGCCAGGACTACCTGGAGCACGTGCGCAACCCCGCCAACGGCTACCTCTCGGTCAACTTCCCGATGGGCGAGGGGCTCGAGCTGAGCATGCGCCTGGGCTGAGTCCTCGTTCCCGGCCACCGGCAGGAGTCCCCGGCCGCCCGGTTTCCGCGTGGCCGGGGACTTTCCCGCCGCGGGCGATCCCCCGAAAGGAACCAAGACGATGACGGACCTGCGTGCCGCCGTGCTGAGTGGTGCGTCCCCCGAAGACCTGCTGAGCGCGCCGCTCCCGGCGACCTACCGCGCCGCGCACCTGCGCGCCGAGGACGTCGACATGTTCTCCGGCGCCGAAGACCGCGACGTGCGCAAGTCGGTGGCCGTGGGCCCGGTGCCGCTGCCCGAGATCGCGCCGGACGAGGTCCTGATCGCGGTGATGGCCGCCGCGGTCAACTACAACTCCGTGTGGTCGGCCACCTTCCTGCCGATGCCGACCTTCCGTTTCCTGGAGAAGTACGCTCGCCAGGGCGGCTGGGCCACCCGGCACGACCAGCCCTTCCACGTGATCGGCTCCGACTGCTCGGGTGTCATCGTGCGCGTCGGCTCGGGCGTGCGCCGGTGGCAGGTCGGCGACCACGTCGTGATCCACCCGGTGCACGTCGACGACCAGGGCGCCGCCGCCCACGACGACGCGATGATGGACGACCAGCAGCGCGCGTGGGGCTACGAAACGAACTTCGGCGCCTTCGGCGAGTACGCCGTGGCGCGCGCCAGCATGCTGGTACCCAAGCCCACCCACCTCACGTGGGAGGAGTCCGCGGCGAACACCTTGTGCGCCACCACTTCCTACCGCATGCTCGTCGGCTCGCACGGCGCCCGCATGAAGCAGGGTGACGTCGTGCTCGTGTGGGGCGCGGCCGGTGGCCTCGGAACCTACGCCGTGCAGCTGGTGAAAAACGGCGGCGGCATCCCGGTCGCCGTCGTCAGCTCAGCCGCGAAGGCCGAAGCGGTCCGCAGACTGGGCTGCGACCACGTCATCGACCGCACCGAACTGGGCCTCACCGGCGATCCGTCGGGCGACCCCGACGCCGTCCGCGCCATCGGCAAACGCCTCGGGGCCCGCATCCGCGAGCTCGCCGGCCGCGATCCCGACATCGTCTTCGAGCACACCGGCCGCGCCACCTTCGCGCTGTCCGTCTTCGTCGTCCGCCGCGGCGGCGTCGTCGTCACCTGTGGCTCCAGCTCGGGCTACGAGCACCTCTACGACAACCGCTACCTGTGGATGAAGCTGAACCGCGTCATCGGCAGCCACGGCGGCAACCTGCAGGAAGCCACCGAAACCACCCGCCTGATCTCCTCCGGCGCGATCGTCCCGGCCATGTCGGCGGTCTACCCGTTCGACGAGGTGGCCGAGGCCATGCGCCTGGTGCAGTTGAACGAACACGTCGGCAAGGTCGTCGTCCTGTGCCAAGCCCCCTCGCGCGGCCTCGGCATCACCGACCCCGCCCTGCGCGCGCGGCTCGGCGAGGACCGGATGGCGCCGCTGGCCTGACCGCGCCGGCCTCGAACGGGACGCGATCCGGCCACGCCCCGGCCATCGGTGACAGGATGGCCCGATGGACGTGCGCAGCAGGAACAACGTGACCGTGACCGGCCGGGAGGACCGGCCCACGGTGCTGCTCGCGCACGGGTTCGGGTGCGACCAGAACCTGTGGCGGCTCGTCGTGCCGGCGCTGGCCGAGCGGTTTCGCGTGGTGCTGTTCGACTATGTCGGCTCGGGCAAGTCGGATCTGGCGGCGTGGTCGGAGCCGCGGTATTCGCGGCTGGAGGGGTACGCGCAGGACGTGCTCGACATCTGCACGGAGCTCGAGCTGCGCGACGTCGTGCTGGTCGGGCACTCGGTGAGCGCGATGGTCGCGGTGCTGGCCGCCAACCGCGAGCCGGAGCGGTTCGCGAAGCTGGTGCTGCTGACGCCGTCTCCGCGGTACCTCGACGACGGGGACTACCGCGGCGGGTTCAGCCGCGCCGACATCGACGAGCTGCTCGACTCGCTCGACGCGAACTACCTCGGCTGGTCGGGCGCGATGGCGCCGGTGATCATGGGCAACCCGGAGCGGCCCGAGCTCGGTGAGGAGCTCAGGGACAGCTTCTGCCGCACCGACCCGGCGATCGCGCGGGTCTTCGCGAAGGCGACGTTCCTGTCCGACAACCGCGTCGACCTGCCGAAGGTCACCGTGCCGACCGCGGTGCTGCAGTGCGCCCAGGACGCCATCGCGCCACCCGAGGTCGGGCGCTACGTCCACGACCGGATCGACGGCAGCGTGCTGGTGACGCTCGACGCGACCGGCCACTGCCCGCAGCTGAGCGCGCCGGAGGCGACCGCGGCCGCGATCACGGCGTTCGCGGCCGGCTGATGATGGGCGAGACCGGCGGCGGGTCGGCCGGTGAACACCCCGAGGCGCTGGCCGCGTCCTTCTCCGCGCTGCTGGAGGACAGTGTCGAGGACCTCTACGAGCACGCGCCGTGCGGCTACCTGTCCACGTTGATGGACGGCACGATCGCCAAGATCAACACCACGCTGCTCGGCTGGCTCGCCTACCGGCGCGAGGAGCTCGTCGGGCGGCGCCGGTTCGCCGACCTGCTCACCGTGGGTGGCCGGCTGTACCACGAAACGCACTTCGCGCCGTCGCTGCGCATGCACGGCGAGCTCGGCGGGATCGCCCTGGAGCTCAAGGGCGCCGACGGGTCGCGGCTGCCGGTGCTGGTCACGTCCACCGTGAAGACCGGGCTGGGCGGCGAGGGCCAGCTGATCCGCACCACCGTCTTCGACGCGCGCGACCGCCGTGCCTACGAGCAGGAGCTGCTGCGGGCCCGCCAGGAGGCCGAGCACGAGCGCGACCGCGTGCAACGCCTGGCCACCACGCTGCAACGCACCCTGCTGCCCCCGGCCCTGCCGGCCGTGCCCGGAATGGACGTCGCCGCGTACTACCACCCCGCCTCGCCCGACGAGGTCGGCGGCGACTTCTACGACCTGTTCCCGCTGACGGGCGACACGTGGGCGTTTTTCCTCGGCGACGTGTCGGGCAAAGGCGCCGAGGCCGCCGCGGTCACCTCGCTGGCCCGCTACACCCTGCGCGCGGCCGCGGTCTACGAGCCGGATCCGGTCATGGTGCTCGGCAACCTCAACACGGTGCTCAACCACGAGTACCACGGCACCGACCCGCGGTACTGCACCGTCGTCCACGGGCTGCTCGTGCCCGACACCGCCGGCGCCACCGTCACCCTGGCCGGGGGCGGGCACCCGCCCGCGCTGCTGATCCGCCGCGACGGCGCGGCCGAGCTGGTCGACACGCCCGGTGGGCAGCTGGTCGGCGCGCTGCCCGACGCGCGGTTCGTCTCCGTCGAGCGCCACCTCGGACCCGGGGACACCCTGGTGCTCTACTCCGACGGCCTGACCGAGGCCCGCACCCAGGGCCGCGTCCGCTACAGCGAGGAGCAGCTGCGCGACTTCGCCTCGACCCTCGCGCCGGCCACCGCGACGACGGTGGTGGCCGCGATCTCCGGCCTGCTCGCCGGGTTCGCCGCCGGCGTCGACGACGACGCCGCGCTGCTCGCCCTGAGCATTCCGCACCCGGGAGACGAGGAGCCGTGACCATCGAGTTCGCCGCCACCACCCACGACACCGCCTCGGGCCCCTTGCTCGAGCTCAGCGGAGAGCTCGACGCCGCCACCGCGCCCGACGCCCTCGAAGCGATCCGGCTCCTGGCCCCGGCCGCCGGCCAGCAGCTGCTCGTCGACCTGAGCGGCCTGGTGTTCTGCGATTCCAGCGGCGTCTCGGCCCTGATCGCGGCCCGCAACGTCGCCCTCGCGGCCGGCGCGGCGATCGCGCTGGCCGCGGTGCCCGGCCACCTGGCCCGCACGCTCGGCCTCATCGGGCTGGCCGAGCTTTTCAAGACCTACCCCACCACCGAGGACGCCCGGAACGCTTGGGCGGCAAGCGCTTCCGACCAGTGACCGGGCGGCACGCCGCCCCGGCGCCCTCGGCCGCCTCGCCCGTGGCTGTGCGGCCCGGCGGCGGGCGGACGAGTATCGGGGAATGCCGGCATCAGATCCGAACCCAGGACAAGACCCCCGCTCGTTCGCGGGGGAGACGACCATCAGCCTGCGCCGCGCCGGTTCCGCCGTGGTGCTGACCGCACAGGGCGAGTTCGACGCGGTGACGACCCCGCGGCTGCGGACCTCGATCCGCGAAGCGGTCGAAGCCGGCCCCGAGGTGCTGGTCATCGACCTCACCGCCGTGGAGTTCTTCGGCTCGGGTGCGATCGCGGCCCTGGTCGACGCGCACCTGAAGGCCGCGGAGCAGACCAGCCTGCGCCTGGCGGTCGAGCACTACCTCGGCCGCACTCTGAAGCTGGTGGGCCTCGACCAGCAGCTCGCGACGTACGCCTCGGTGGAGGAGGCTCTGGCGGCCGGGTGAGCATCCGGTGCTTGGGAGTGCCGCGGGCGGGTACCCCGAGCCCATGACGTCCAGGCCAACCCGATCAGGAAAGCGCGAGGTGGCGCACATGGCTCCGGCCGGCGATCTCGGCGCGACCGTCACTCCCGAGCTGCGGGTGACGTCACCGGCACGGACCGGCGACGTGACCAAGGTGCGCCACAAGCTCACCCGCTGGATCGCGGCGCAGGAGCCGCCGGTCGACCTCGTGGGCGACATCGCGCTGGCCGCCTACGAGGCCCTGATCAACACCGCCGAGCACGCCTACCCGGCCGGCGCCGCCGGCGACGTCGAGCTGTGCGCCCAGCACCAGCCCGGCCTGATCCGCGTCACCGTCACCGATTTCGGCCGCTGGGAACGTCCGCCGGCCGCCCCCGACCCGACGCGCGGCCGCGGGCTGGCCCTCATCCGGATCCTGTCCGACGACGCCACGATCGTCCGCACCGGCGCCGGCACCACCGTGACCATGACCTGGCGCCTGCACCCCGACGGGGCCTAGCCCGCCGCGGCACTCACGGCCGGGTTTCGCCGCACCGGCGACAGGAAACCCCGCCCCCGAGACGATGGTGAGAGGCAGGCCGGTGGAGCCCGAGTATCGAGATGTTGCGGCACTACGTGAACGCCGTGGCCGAGCAGGTCGGCGTCGAGGCCGGCGCGGCGTTGTGCGAGAGCGGGCCCCGGCCCAGCGCGTACATCGCGCTCGCCGACTCCAGCGCGGCCTGGCCCGAGCGGTTGCTGATGCTGCTGTGGAACGGTGAAGAAGGCTGGCGGCTCGCACTGGAGCCCGAGGGTGGTGAGGAGCCGGTGGTCGTCGCCGCGTGGCCGCACCCGGTGCGCCCGGCACCCGCGCGGGTGGCTCGCCGGCTGCGCGACGCGCTGCGGAACTCGGCGGAGGTCGTGGATTCGCTGTAGCTGCTGCCCTCCGGACTGCAACGAGCCCGGCGTGGCCTCTGGGGCAAGCACGCCGGGCTTGTTGGTCCGCGTCGGGGGTCAGTTCTTGTTGGTGCCCGGGGTGAGGACCTTGTCGATGACGAAGACGGTCGCGTTCTTCGTCGGGATGTTGCCGCAGAGGATCTTGGCGCCGTTGACGGTCATGGTGTCGCCAGTGCCTTCGATCTTGAGCGGGCCGCCCGCGGTGTTGAGCGAGGTGACGGTGCCGGCAGCGGCGAGGCCCTTGGCGTCGTAGCGCTTGCCGACGACGTGGTACTGCAGGATCGGGGCGAGCTGGTCGGGGTTCTGGGCCAGCTCGTTGAACTTCGCGTCGCCGAGGGCGTTGAACGCCGGGTCGGCGGGGGCGAAGACGGTGATGGCCTGCTGGCTGTTGAGCGTGTCGACCAGGTTGGTGGCCTTGACCGCGGCGACCAGCTTGGTCAGCAGCGGGTTCGTCGACGCGGCGCTGGCCACGGGCTGCGGGCCCATGGAGTCGAGCGAGCCGGGGGAGTTGCCCTGCGGCAGCTGCGAACAGGCCGGGCCGAAGACGTCGGCGTTGGTCGTCATGCCGTTCGAGACACCGGAGTCGGCGCTGGACATCGGGGCCGACGAGGCCGGGGCCGGGGCGCTGCTGCTCGACGAGCCGCTGTCGGTGCCGCAGGCGGCGAGTGCGAAGGCGGCGACAGCGGTGACGCCGATTCCGGCGATACGAAGGGATTTCACGGTAAAGCTCCATTCACAGTGGACAGATGAACCAGGACCGGCCCAGTGGTTCGCCGGGGTGTTTCTCGTGAGGGATTCGACGCCGGTCCAGAAAAGGATTGGTGGTGCGGGAAACTCTTTCGAGTGAGCCGCTCACGTCGCGATGAACGTGGTGGAGTGCCAGCCGGTGGCGCCGTCGGGCACGGTGCCGGCGCGCGCGTCGGTCTGGGTGTAACCGGTCTTGTCGGTCGCGCGGACGAACACCTGGTGCGTCCCCGGTTTCACGGCGATCTGGGTCCACCACATGCGCCAGGTGTTCACGTTGACCTCGGCCGAGAGCGTGGTCCGCTGCCACGGGCCGGTGTCCACTTTGATCTCGACGTCGGCGATGCCGTTGTGCTGCGACCACGCGATGCCGGCCAGCCGCACCGCACCCGCCGGCACGGTGTCGAAGCCCTTCGGGGTGTCGATGCGTGACTCGGTCTTGATCGGTGCCTGCTCGCCCCAGCCGCGTTTGAGCCAGTACGCCTGCCGGGCCCGCCAGGTGGTCACCTCGATGTCCACGACCCACTTGGTCGCCGACACGTAGCCGTAGAGCCCCGGTGTGACCAGCCGGGCGGGGAACCCGTGTTCCAGCGGAAGAGGTTCCCGGTTCATCCCGATCGCCAGCATCGCGCCGCGGCCGCGATCCAGCGCCGCCGCCACGGGCGTGCCGGAGGTCCAGCCGTCGACACTCGTGCAGAACAGCTGCTCCGCTCCCGGCCGCACGCCGGCCTCGGCCAGCAGATCGGCCAGGTCGACGCCGATGAATTCGGACGTCGACACGTAGTCGCCACCGACCTCATTGGACACACAGGTCATGGTGATCGTGCGTTCGACCAGCGGGCGGTTGCGGATGTCGGCGTAGCGGTAGCGCATTTCCCGCTCGACCATCCCGTGGATCCGCAGGCTCCAGTCCTCCGCGCGCAGCTGCGGCACCGACAACGCCGTGTCCACTCGGTAGAACTTGGGGTTGGGCGTCAGGAACGTCGGTGTTCCCAGCTTGGCGAAGTCGGCGTCGGCCGGGATCGCGGGCGCGGATTTCGCGGGCACGAGGGCACCGATCGCCGCCCGGGACGCCGTCGCGTCCCGGGTGCCGCTGACCAGCCGGCCGGCCCCGCCGAGTACCCCGGCCCCGACGAGAGCACCCGCCCCGCCGAGGAGAAACGACCGCCGCGACGCACCCCCGGGCCGCTCGGCCCGCGGGTTCTTGCGGGGAGCGATCCGGTGCAGCAGCAGGAAAACGGCCACGCCCACCACCAGGCTCGCCGCCGGCGCCAGCAGCGCCACGGCGGTCAGGTCTGGGCGCTGGTACACCGCGAACCCGCCGAGCAGCCCGAACAGGGCGACGATGACCACTCCCGGCCGGGGCGAGCGCAGCGACAGCACCCCGGCGACCGCGGCCGCGGCGACCATCACCGCGGCCATGCCGCCGAGCAGCACGACCTTGTCGTAGGTGCCGAACGTCCGCACCGCGAAGTCCTTCAGCCCGATCGGCGTCAGGTCGATCGCGCCGTTGCCGACGGCGAGGTAGGGCGAGGCGTTGATGCTGATGAACCCGGCCACGAGGTGCCCGGCCCCCAGCGCGGCGAGCAGTGCCAGCACCCCGCAGAGCGCCGCGGACGGGATGCGCAGCCGGGCCGGCGCGGTGCTCGGCGCGGCAGGGGCTTCGGTAGTGGCCATACCGGTCATTCGGCCCCGCCCGGCGTCCGGATGGGCACCTGCTCGGGTGAGTTTCCGATCGGCACCAATACGGCACGGAACCGGTGGCGAATGCCTGGTGACCTGCCGGCTGAGTGCCGGTGGCGGACTCGGCGGTTCGGCCGGGAGGGACTTCACATGGCCGGTCACGCCGGAGTTTTGCGGATGGCGCCGCCGCAACTGTCTACAGTGGACGTCCAGGCGACACCCGAGGAGCTGCTCGCCCGGGCAGCGCTCGGGGACGAGGTGGCCTTCGCCGCGCTGTACGACGAGCTCGCCGGCCCCGTGCTGGGCATGGTCGTCCGGGTGCTGCGCGACCGCGCCCAGTCGGAGGAGGTCGCGCAGGAGACGATGCTCGAGATCTGGCGCAAGGCCGCGACGTTCAGCCCGGATCGCGGGAACGTGCGGTCGTGGGCGCTGACGATCGCGCACCGGCGGGCGATCGACCGCGTGCGGTCCGAGCAGTCCGGCTCCGACCGGGAGGCCCGCGCCGGCCGCCTGGACCCGCACCGGGACTTCGACGAGGTCGCCGAGCAGACGATGCTGCGCCTGGAACGCGAGGACGTGCGCGCGGCGCTCGCCTCGCTCACCGACCTGCAGCGCCGCTCGATCGAGCTCGCGTACTACGACGGATACACCTACCGCGAGGTCGGCGCCCTCCTCGACATTCCCGTGAGCACCGTCAAGTCGCGCATGCGGGACGGCCTCATCCGCCTGCGCCACGTCCTGGGAGCACGAGCATGACCACGGCCGACACCCATGCCCTCACCGGCGCCTACGTGCTCGACGCCATCGGCGATTTCGAGCGGGCACAGTTCGAACGGCACCTGCGCGACTGCGAAGTGTGCGCCCACGAGGTGCGCGAGCTGCGCGCTGTGGCCGCGCTGCTCGGCGTCGCCGCGGCCGCCGACCCGCCGGCTTGGCTGCGCTCGTCCGTGCTCGCCCGGATCACGACGACGCGCCAGGCCCCGCCGATCGTCCGCGAACCGCACCCCGCGGCCGGCGTCCCTCGCCGGTGGCGCACCCGGGCGGCGATCGCGGTGGCCGCCGTCGCAGCCGTGGCCGCCGGCGTCGTCGGGGGCATCACGCTGGGCGGCGACCCCCACGGCTCGACGTTCGCCACCGCGGACGGCCAGATCCTCGCCGCGCCCGACGCGGTCACCGTCACCGCCCGCGCGGCCACCGGCGGCACCGGTACCGCCGAGGCCTCCCGCAGCGCCGCCCGCGTCGCGGTCTCGCTCGCCGGCGTCGCGCCGCTCGATCCCGCCCACGCGTACCAGGCCTGGCTGATCGGCCCCCGTGGCCCTCAGTCGGCCGGACTGCTCCGCCCCGACGCCGGCCCGCTGGTCACCGCCCTGCCCGCCGACGTCGACCACATCGCCGTCACCACCGAACCCGCGACGGGATCACCCCGGCCCACGACTCCGGGCGTGCTCCGGCTCGACCTCGGGTGAGCCACTGTCCACTTCGGATGCTGAATTCCCGTGGGGAGGAGAGCACGTGACCGCGCACGAGCCGGTCCACCACGTCGCCGGCGGCGACGAACTGGCTCGCGCGCTGGACTCCTACCTCGCCGAGGGCTACGACATCGAGCGCGCGGCCGACGGATGGCTGGTACTGCGCCGCGGGTCCGTGCGGATCACGGTCGTCGTCGCACTCCCCGGCTGACCGAACGTGACGAAGGGGAGTGGCGGGCCACGCGGCCCGCCACCCCCCTTCGTTTCCGTGTGTGCCGGGTCAGCCGGCGGCGCTGGTGGTGACGTCGCCGTTGACGCCCTGGGGGAAGAACCCGCCGGAGGTCGCGGCCTTGTCGGTCAGGTACACGATGTTGAGGACCTGGCCGGGACTGCGGCTGTAGGCGATCCCGTTGGCGTCGGTGGGCACGATGTTGGCGTTGCCGTGGCTGTCGATCACGCCCTGGTCGTCGTCGGCGGGGCCGTCGAGGCTGTCGCGGGCGGCGGACAGTTTGACCGACGCCGTTTTCAGGTCCGTGCTGAACAGGCCGGTGCCGAGCAGGCCACCGCCGCGCTGGTAGAGCGCGCTGCGGATCGTGCCGGCGTGGTAGGCCTCGACCGCGAGGATGCC
Source organism: Amycolatopsis sp. NPDC001319 (assembly GCF_042896185.1). Taxonomy (NCBI): domain Bacteria; kingdom Bacillati; phylum Actinomycetota; class Actinomycetes; order Pseudonocardiales; family Pseudonocardiaceae; genus Amycolatopsis; species Amycolatopsis sp. NPDC001319. The sequence continues at coordinate 629,072 of NZ_JBIAWY010000004.1, forward strand.
CGCGGCCGCTTCGAGGTAGGTCTTGTTGCCGATCAGCGGGGCCGCGCCTTTGTAGGCGGTGACGCCGACATCTTCGAACAGGTACGCGGCGAGCAGGAAGTTCTCCTCGCACGCGAACGCGTCGAACGTGTGCCCGGGCTTCACGATCCCGGCCGCCTGCGCGGCGGCGGTGAAGCTGGACTGCAGGTCGATCGCGGGCCGGCTCACCGCCGCGGCACCGAGCGCGGAGCGCAGGAACGCGACGTGGGCCTTCTCGTCACCCGCGATCTCCTGCGCGTACTGCTTGGTGGCTTTCGTCTCGAATCGCACCGCGCGGCCGCCGCTGACCCCGCCGCGGGTGCCCGTGCCGGTGGTCATCGAGTCGGCCAGGCCTTTGCCGGTCACGGCGTGCAGGTAGAACTCGGCCTCGAGGTATTCGAGGTTCAGCGCGAAGTTGAGCACCGCGCCGTCACTCACCTCGGCGCCGGCCTCGGCCACCGGCGCGGACCGCCGCGTCGCCGCTGCCGCCGGCCCGGCGAGCCCGATTCCGCCGAGCGCGCCGACGCCGACGACGCCGAGCCCAGTCATGCCCGCGGCCTGGAGGAACTTCCGCCGATCCTGGGGATTCTCCGCGCTCCGGCTGATCATGGAGGCGGCATAACGCTTGCCGAACACAGGCGATCTCCTTCCGACCCGGCACCGCGATCGGTCGTGCCGGGCGAACCCGCGCCGGACCTTCGCGCGGGCAACGGATCTTGCGTGGACCACCGGAGTTCGGCGCCGCTCGGGACGCGGATTGGTCCGGACCCCGGATCGGGTGGTGGCGGCGCCGAATCTTTTCGGCGGAACGGAAAAAGATCGTCCCCGTACCGCTCCGCTCGGGTGGTCCACCGTCTCCGGCACCCGGGCGGCTCCGGCGGCACCGGTTCCAGCGGCGTGACCGACAACGCCGGCGCCACCACGGGTGACACCTCCGGCCCGGTTCGAGGAACCGGAAATGTCCAGGCACCCCAACCCCGGAATCCACTGTGGACCACCGGCGGAACCGGTCCGGCCGTGACGCACGTGTGACCCACCCGACGGTTTTGCCTCACCCCACGCGGGATATCCCGGTGCTAATCGCCCCAGAACTCGGCGACCACCGTCCGTCTCCGAGAAAGAGCGATCGCATGACACAAACCCTCACGCGCCCTGGTAGCGGTGCGCGAAAACCCGCGCAGCCGATGCTGTCGGGTGAAAAGACCCGAACCGAGAACTCCTTGGTCAAACTGTTCGCCGTGGTGCCGCTGCTGGCGCTGGTGGCGGCGGTGCCGTTCGCCTGGGGCTGGGGTCTCGGCTGGGTCGACCTCGCGCTGGCCGCCGGGTTCTACGTCCTGACCTGCCTCGGCGTGACGATCGGGTTCCACCGGCACTTCACGCACGGTGCGTTCAAGGCCCACCGCGGGCTGCGGATCGCGCTGGCCGTGGCCGGGAGCATGGCCATGCAGGGCCCGGTGATCACCTGGGTCGCCGACCACCGCCGCCACCACGCCTTCGCCGACCGTGACGGCGATCCGCATTCCCCGTGGCGCTACGGCACCTCGCCCGCCGCGCTCGCCAAGGGGTTCTGGTTCGCCCACATGGGGTGGCTGTTCGACCGCCAGAAGACCAACGCCCAGCGGTTCGCCCCCGATCTGCTCGCCGACCGCGACATCGCGCGCATCGACCGCTGGTTCCCCGCGCTGACCGCCGTCACGCTCCTCGCGCCCGCTCTCATCGGCGGCCTCGCCACGATGTCCTGGTGGGGCGCGGTGACCGCGTTCTTCTGGGCGAGCCTCGTGCGCGTCGCGGTGCTGCACCACGTGACCTGGTCGGTGAACTCGCTCTGCCACATGATCGGCGACCGGCCCTACGCCGCGCGCGACAAGTCGGCGAACTTCTGGCCGCTGGCGATCGCGTCCATGGGCGAGTCGTGGCACAACTCCCACCACGCCGACCCGACCGGCGCCCGCCACGGCGTCCGCCGCGGCCAGATCGACATCTCGGCCCGGATCATCTGGCTGTTCGAGAAGGCCGGCTGGGCCACCGACGTCCGCTGGCCGAAGCCCGACCGCCTGGCCCGCAAGCTCAACCCGGGCTACACACCGGGCCTTGAACGCGGAGTGCTCGATCCCCGGTGACACTGCGCCCGGGGCCACGGCCTGGTTCGATCAACGCGGGTTGAACCCACAGCCTCCACGATCCGAACACCCGCACCTCCGGAGGCCCAGCCGTGCCCGAATCGCAGGAACCCGAGCAGGGTTCGTTCGCCGCCGCCGAAGCCGCCGCGGCCGAGCTCAGCACGGCCGCACAGCCGTTGGGCGCCAAGGGAAAACCGCTCAACCGGCGGTCGCCCTTCCTGCTCGGTCTGGCGGGCGCGGCCGGCGTGGCGGTGGTCTACGGGCTGGTGCTGATCGTCGTCGGGCTCCAGGACATCCTGGTGCTGATCGGGCTCGCGCTGTTCCTCGCCATCGGCCTCGAACCCGCGGTCTCGTGGCTGACGCGGCGCCGGTTCCCGCGCTGGCTCGCGGTGACGACCGTGTTCGTCGTCGGGCTGCTGGCCCTCGGCGGCTTCCTCACCGCGGCGATCCCGGTGGTCGTCGAGCAGGGCACGCAGCTCGTCGCCAAGGCGCCCGGCTGGTTGCACGACGCCCAGAACCACAACACCGTCCTCGGGCAGCTCAACGACCGCTTCCACCTGCAGTCGCAGCTCGAAGGCCTGCTCAGCGGGCCCGGCCTCGGCACCGGTCTGCTCGGCGCCGGCCAGGCCGTGTTCAGCGCGTTGACCAACGTGCTGATCCTGATCGTGCTCACGGTGTACTTCCTCGCCGACCTGCCCCGCATCCGCGCGGGCGGCTACCGGCTCGTCCCGCACTCGCGCCGGCCCCGCGCCATCCTCCTCGGCGACGAGATCTCCACCAAGGTCGGCGGTTACGTGCTGGGCAACCTGGCCATCTCCGTCATCGCCGGCTTGCTGACCTTGGCGTGGCTGCTGATCTTCGGCGTCCCCTACGCGGCGCTGCTCGCGATCACCGTCGCCATCCTCGACCTGATCCCGGTGGTCGGCTCGGTCGTCGGCGGCGTGCTCGTGAGCCTCGTCGCCCTGACGGTGTCCCTGCCGGTCTGCCTCGCCACGATCGGGTTCTTCGTCGGCTACCGCCTCGTCGAGGACTACCTCCTGGTGCCCCGCATCATCGGCGGCGCGGTGAAGGTGCCCGCCCTCGTCACCGTCGTCGCCGTCATCGTCGGCGGCGCGCTCCTGGGCATCGTCGGCGCGCTCGTCGCCATCCCCATCGCCGCCGCGGCCCTGCTCATCGTCCGCGAAGTCCTGTACCCGCGCCTCGACCGGGCCTGATGAATTCACGGCCGGCGCGCCGGGTGTGTTAGGACTGGGTCCTAGCAAAGGGGCTCCAGGTGCACCAGCTCAGTCTCGGCGTCATCGCTCTTTCCCGGAAAGAGAACGAACGCCGGTTGCCGATCCACCCGCACCACCTCGACCGGATCGACGCCGATCTCCGGAAGACCATCTACCTCGAACACGGCTACGGCGAGTCCTTCGGCGTGTCCGACGAGCAGCTGGCAGGCCTCGTCGCCGGGTTGCGCTCGCGTGAGCAGCTCATCGCCGAGTGCGACGTCGTCCTGCTGGCCAAGCCGCTGGCCGGCGACGTCGCCGAGCTGCGCGACGGCCAGGTCCTGTGGGGCTGGCCCCACTGCGTGCAGGACGCCGAGCTGACCCAGCTGGCCATCGACCGGCGGCTCACGGTGATCGCTTTCGAGGCGATGAACCACTGGCGTCGCGACGGCTCGTTCGGCCTGCACGTGTTCCACAAGAACAACGAGCTGGCCGGGTACTGCTCGGTGGTGCACGGCCTGCAGCTCATCGGGTCGACCGGCGACTTCGGCCGGCGGCTGCGGGCCGTGGTGATCGGCTTCGGCGCGACGGCCCGCGGCTCGGTGACGGCGCTCAACGCCCACGGGATCCACGACGTCGACGTCCTCACCGCTCGCGGCCTCAGCGCGGTCGGCTCGCCGATCCACTCCGCGACGATGGTGCACATCGACCACGACGTGACCAACCCGGGCGATCTCCGCCGCAGCCACGCGCTCACCCCGACCGGCCGGGTCCCGCTGGCCGGGTTCCTCGCCGAGCACGACATCGTCGTCAACTGCGTGCTGCAGGACACCGCCGCGCCGCTGACCTTCCTCATCGACGACGACCTGGCCGCGTTCACCGCGGGCAGCCTCATCGTCGACGTCTCGTGCGACGAAGGCATGGGGTTCAGCTGGGCCCGGCCCACGACGTTCGCCGCGCCGACCTTCCCGGTCGGGGACGGCATCACCTATTACGCCGTCGACCACAGCCCGTCCTACCTGTGGAACTCCGCGACCTGGGAGATCAGCGAAGCCCTGCTGCCGCACCTGCGGTCGGTCCTCGCGGGCTCCGCCGGCTGGGACGAGCACCCGACCGTCCGCCGTGCCATCGAGATCCGCGACGGCACGGTCGAGAACCCCGCGATCCTGTCCTTCCAGCACCGCTCGCCGGAGTACCCGCACGACAAGCTCTGAGCCCCGGCGAAGCTCGGCCGCGTTTGCCCACCGCGCACGAGGTGGAAAGATCGTTCCGACGACGGACCGGCCGAGGGAGGGTGACGCAGCGGTGCGTGACGGGTTCGCGATTTCCCCGGACGGAACGAAGGTTCATTTCTCCACGGAGGGCCGGGGGCGGCCGCTGGTGATCGTGCCGGGGGTGCTCGCGCCGCTGGAGCTGTACCGGCCGCTGGCGCGGGTGCTGGCGGACCGGTACGCGGTCGTGCTCGTCGAGCGCCGGGGTTACGGGCGGACGTCGCCGGGGCCGGCTCCGGCGACGTTCGCCCGGCAGGCGGAGGATCTCGTTGCCGTGCTGGGGGAAGTCGCAGAGCCGGCGATGGTGTTCGGACATTCCTTCGGTGGCCTGGTGAGCTTGGCGGCCACGCGCGCCGCCGAGGAGCGCGTCGCGGGGATGGTGCTGTACGAGCCGCCGGTGGCTCTGCTCGGCGGCCCGCTCGAACCGATGCTCAAGGGCTGTCGTGAAGCCGTCGAGGGAGGTGATCCGCAAGACGCGGTGCGCCTCGCTCTCACGTTGAGCGGGTCACCCGCCCCGCGCGACGAGGGCGCCGCCGACGGGACGGTCGCCAAGCTGGCGCGGCTCGTCCCCGGCCTCATCGCCGACCTCGAGTCCGCGACCGGGCTGAAAGTGCCGGCCGAGTACTGGGCCGGCGTGACGGCACCGGTGACCTTCGTCGAGGGCGGTAGTACGACGCCGGAATACGCGCGCAGTGTGGCGATTTTGCGCGCCGTTTATCCGCGTTCGCGGCACGAAGTGCTCCCCGGCGAGGTTCACATCCCCAGGGCCATGGACCGCATCGCACGATTTTTCGCGTGAGATCTTCCATGTCCACATCGGACTGGAATTTCAGTACTGATGCTCTGCCTTACGCGGGAACGCCTTCGCCCGCAAGGATTTCCGTCGTAGTGGTCGCAGACCCCTCGCCAGCGGCCGACCGCAGCGCGGTGTCGGCCGCTTCCCGCGAAGTTTCCGGGGGTACGACCAGCAGGATCAGCTGACGTGAATTCGACCCGATCGCCGTGATCGTGTGCGGGTCCGTGAACCGGAAGCCCTCGAGCGGCACGATCCGGTCGCCGAGGTACACCTTCCGGGTCGCCGGGTCCCAGGTGTCCAGGTGGTAGGACACCCGCGTGACCGGTCCCACCGACTGCTCGAGCGCGGCCGCCAGCGAGGGCAGCTCCGCTTCCAGATCCGTGGAACGCGGCCACCAACCGCCGTCGACAGAGCCGCGTTCGGTGCCGGAGTTTTTCAGCCGCAGGCGGGGCTCGTGGATTTGGTCGGTTTCCGGCTGAATCGCGGTCGCCATTCCGGCGCTCCCACCTCCGGCCCTCGACGGGGCCGGGGATTGTTCGTGCGCCAGCGGTGGCACCGGCGAGCAGCCGGACACTCTTCCCCTGGTACCACCACGCTACCCCGAATGCGGGCGAAATCGGCGTACGCTGAGGTTATTGGCCCAGGAAATCACGGAATTCGACTCTGCCGGCCGAGGACGGCGCACCTCGGGGAAATCGCGGGAGCGCTCGTCGCACGAGGCAAGCCGGACAGGAGCGCGACCATGGAGTTCGGAACGGACCGCGGTGCCGCGGGAACGGTGATCGGCTCGCTCGCGACCGGAAAACGGCTGCGGCTGAAGGAACCGGGAGCGACAAAAGGCTGTTTCGACGGCGCCTGGTGGCCGCGTTCCCGTGATCCGGTCGCGGAGTTCAGCGCCCTCGTCTCGTCGATCGCCGCCGGGCTCGGCCGGGTGGAACGCATCGGCTTCAACCCGGCCGCGTGGGACCTCGCGCCGGCCCGGCTCGCCCACGGTCCCGATCTGGTCCGGCTGGCGGGATTTTTCGGCCTGCAGCAGCACACCGTCGTGGTGATCGGGCCGCGCATCCACCACCTGACCCTGCTGGTGATCCCGCCGGAAGCCGACCCGGCCGCCGCGGAACGCGCCCTGGCCGCCACGTCCGCCCAGGACAGCACCGACTCCGCCCAGCTCATCCTGAGCGACAGCGGGGTCACCGGCCCGGCCTGACCGGGATCGGAATTCTCATGGACGTCCCGCTCGGCGGCTCCAGGGTGCGGCTCAAGCCGCAGCCTTCCGTCACCGGCTTCGTCGACGGCGCCTGGTGGCCGCGTTCGACGGAGCTGACCGCCGAGGTGCCGGAACTCGCGGCCGCCCTCGCCGAACGGATCGGACCGGTGTGGCGCGTGGCGTACCCGTCGCCGGCGTGGACGGTGCCCGGAACCCGAATGGTGAACCGCGGCATGGTCATCCGGCTGGAGGGGTTCCCCGCCCAGGACCCGCACATCGTGCACGTGACCGGCAGCCTGATGCGCCGCCTCACCCTGCTCGTCGTCCCCGCGGAAACCACACCGGTCATCGTCGAGCGCGCGATGTCGGCCGCCTCGGACCAGAACGACGCGACCCGCCCGGCGGCGCTCCTCAACGGCGCGGGCCTGGCCCGCCAACCGTCCGAAAACGACGTCTGCCGCTGGGAATCCGAAGGCGGCTCAACGGAAATCCGCCGTCCCGGTCAGATGGTGCCGTGATGCTGGAGATAACGGAACGTCGCGATTCCCGGTAGGACCGGCAGCCAGTACGTCAGCAGCCGCGAAGTGAGCACCGCTGCCACCGACGTCGCCGGCGGCACGCCCACCGCGGTCAGCCCCGCGACCATCAAGCCCTCCACCGCCCCCAGGCCGCCGGGAATCGGCGCGAGGTGCCCGAGGGACTGGGCGACCACGAACACCACGAGCACCGCGGCCACGGGGACTGCGACGCCGAACGCGGCCAGGCTGGTGGCGAGCCCGAGGCCGGAGAACAGCAGATAGGCGCCCGCGCCGCCGAACAGTTCGAGCGCGCGGATCGGGTCGCGCAGCACCGGCAGCAGGTCGCGGGCCATCGCCACCGTGGGCCGGACCAGGCGCCGGCGCACCAGCGGGGAGCCGATCACGATGCCCGCGATGACCAGCGCGCCGCCCGCCCCCGCCAGGACGGGCCACCCGTGCGGGACGGACACCCCGTGAACCACTCCCGAACCACCGAGCGCGAACACGCCGATCACGCACCAGAGCGCCGAGACGGCGCCCGTGGCGGCGAGGTTCAGCAGGGTGACGCCCACGGCGTGGGCGCGGCGGATGCCCAGGCGTTCCATGAACGCGATGTTGATGCCGAAGAACCCGACCCCGCCGGGCGTGGTGCGCCCGGTGAACGCCGCCGCCAGCTGCACCGCGGTGGTGCGCCAGAAGGGCAGCGGCGTCACGCTGGAACCGAGGAACGACACGGACGACATCACGATCGCGAGCAGACCGGTGACCACGGACGCGAGCAGCCAGCCCCAGTGGGCGTCCCGCAGCGAGCCGACCACCTCGTCGATTCCCGACAGCTGCGGCAGCAGCACATACACGGCCGCGCCGAACAGCAGCAGCCCGACGATCGTCCTCGGGCGAACCGGGGAACGGAACGTGGGGATGGGCCGGTCGATGGTTTCGGCGAGCGTCTCACGGAGATCGGTCAGCACGTAGCGGCCGTCGATCTGGCTCCGGATCCTCCGCGGCAACGCGAGGGGCTGGAGGTAGGGCAGGGCCGTCTCGAGCCGGTCGGGCGACAGCGTCCTGCGCGCGCTGCGGACGGTCCGTTCGACACCGACCAGCGCCGTCAGGGACACCAGCGCCTCGGCGAGGTCCTGCGCGCAGCGGGCCGGGGCCGCGCTCACCCGGCCGAAGGTGAAGTCGAGCAGCCACACGTCGCCGGCGGTGTCGACGAGGAAGTTCTCGGGCCGCAGGTCGTGGTGGGCGATCCGGGCCTCGGACAGGATCGCGACCTGCCGCCAGATGCCGTCCAGCACCGGTTCGCCGATCTCGGCGGAACCCAACCGGCGTCCCTCGACTTCCCGGCGCACGAGCAGCGGCGAGCCGTGTTCGGTCTCGCAGACCGACACGACCGGCGGCGTCCGCACCCCGGCGCGATCGGCGAACAGCGTGACGAACGCTTCGTGCTCGGCCTCGTGGTAGGTGGTCGAGAGCGGCGGATCGTCTTCGGCGTCGAGGGAGGCCAGCAGTCGCCTGAGCCGGTACCACGCGCCGGCGCGGCGATGCAGCCGGCGCACGATCTCCACCCGCAGCCGGTCACCCGTCGAGGTGTCCACCGTGAACTGCAGCGGTCCCCGCGTGCCCTGCTCGACCGGGAGCACGCGGACCGGGTTCAACCCGGCCACGTCCAGCGCGTGGTGCACCGCTTCCGCCGACGTCCGGCGCCCGGGCGCGCCCAGCACCAGGTGGATGATCGTCCCGGCGCCCCAGCCGAGGAACACCCCGGCGAAGGCCCCCAGCGGGAGGTGCCCGCCGAGGTACACATCGGCCGCGGCGGCCAGGACCGCCACCGCCCAGGCCAGGTTGCGGACCTTGACGGTGAGGTAGGGGGCGGCGACCGTGGCCATCGCCGCCGCGATCGCCGCGGGCACCGACGGGAAGTCGAATCCCGCGGCGCCGGGAAGGCGGATCGCAGGATCCGACAGCAGTTCGGCGGGAACGGGCCGGAATCCGGTGAACCAGTGCAGGATCCGCGCCGACCCCCAGGCCAGGGTGCCGGCCGCCGCGAGAGACACCCCGAGCCGGATCCGCTTGAAGTACAACGCCAGCGCGGAAGCGGCGGCGATGCCGATCCAGCTCCCGACCCCCGCCAGCACCCGCCACACCCAGACGGACTCGGCCGGGATCTTCCCGAGCTGCTGGTAAATCGCCACCTCGACCGGGTTGATGGCGGGGTTTCTCGCCACGAGTGAGCACAACGTGACCACGGCCGCCGCGATCGCCAGCGAGATCAGGTCACCGGGTCTGCGCCCGATCGACAGCGAAATCCGGCGCCGGCCGCTCGCGGCGGCCGAAATCTCGTTGTTGCCCTTCACTGCTGCCTCGGACTCATCGCGGGTCGCACGGTCGACCACCCCAGCGTCCGCCCAACCCGCGACCAGGACAACCGGGAGGACGACGTCGGCGAGTTTGCGTTCACGCGGCCGGGGTACCCGAACGGCTCGCCCCCGGACTTCGGGCTCCGCTCAACCCGCGCCGTGCGAGTCATCGACGCGCCCTGCGTTGTGAGTGTCTACAGCGGACGCGCCGCCCTGGTGAAGAATTCGCCGATGTTCGCGCGGTCTCCTGGACCGGCGCGCGCACGCCTGCCGCGACCAGGGCCTAGGCTCAATCGGTCGGCGGGAATGCCGAGACGGGAGTGGCCGTGATGGACGATCGGCGGCAGCAGCTGTACCGGCTGCTCGCCGAGGACGGCCGGGAGCAGTTCGGCCCGCGCATCGAGCGGGTCTGCGCCGTGTGCGTGGGAACGCTCGAAGTGTCCGGTGCCGGTGCCACGGTGCTCGGCAACGGCAACGGCAATGGAGCCGGTGTCGGGCGCCACCGTGGCCTGGTGCACGCCAGCAACCCCGTGAGCGCCGGGCTCGACGACCTGCAGTTCACCGTCGGCGAGGGCCCGTGCCTGGACGCCTACGCTTCCGGCGGTCCGATCCTGGTGCCCGACCTGCTCGCCGAGAGCGCGCGGTGGCCCGCGTTCGGCCCGGCCGCGGCCCGGCTCGGTGTCGCGGCGGTGTTCTCGTTCCCGCTGCAGGTGGGGGTGGTGCGGCTCGGTTCGCTCGACCTCTACCGCGACCAGGCGGGTCCGCTGTCGCGCAGCCAGCTGTCCGACGCCCTGCTGCTGGCCGACGTGGCCACCCAGGTGGTGATCGGCCACCTCGACGGGCACGCCGTCAGCGACCTGTCCTGGCTGGCCGACTCCCACATCGAGATCCACCAGGCGGTGGGAATGGTGAAGGTTCAGCTCGGGGTCACCGCCGACGCGGCCCTGCTGCGGTTGCGCGGGCACGCGTTCGCCGAAGGGGCGACGCTGAGCCACGTCGCCCGGCAGGTCGTGGCCCGCACGCTGCGGTTCACCGACGAAGAGAAGCCCGCATGATGACCAGCGAAGAAAGGCGTGTTGCATGAGCGCGACCCCAGACCAGCGGCTGGCCCGCACCTTCGTTGCCCTGGCCGACACCCTTGTCGTCGGCTTCGACGTGCTCGATTTCCTGTCCGCGCTGACCGAGCGCAGTGTCGAGCTGCTGGAGGTCGACGCGGCGGGCGTGATCCTGTCCGATCAACGCGGTGGCTGGCGGCCCGCCGCCGGTTCGTCCGAGCGGGCGGACCTGGTCGAGCTGTTCGCCGTCCAGGCGCGGCAAGGACCGTGCTTCGACTGCGTCGCCGAGGGGCGGCCGGTCCGCAGCGGCGACCTCGCCACCGAGGCCGCGCTGCGGCGCTGGCCGCAGTTCGCCCCGGCCGCTCTCGACGCCGGCTTCCGCGCGGCTTCCGCCGTGCCGATGCGGCTGCGGGAGCAGACCGTCGGCGCGTTGACGCTGCTGAAACAGGCACCGGTCGACCCCGACGACAACACGATCGCCATCGGCCAGGCGCTGGCCGACGTGGCCACGATCGGGATCCTGCACAACCGGGCCGCCTCGCGCGCGGAACTGCTGGCCGAGGAGCTCGAAGCCACGCTGCGGCGGCGCGCCGTGATCGAGCAGGCCAAAGGTGTGCTCGCCGAGCACGGCGGCATCGACATGCACGAGGCCTTCACGGCGTTGCGCCGCTACGCCCACGCCCAGGAACGCGGGCTGTCCGAAGTCGCGCGCGACCTCGCCGACGGCACCGTCAGCCCGGCCGACATCTTCGCCCGCGGGTGACCGAGACCGTCAGGCCGGGTGCTGGCGCAGGATGACGTCGAGGTCGACGCCGCCGCCGACGACCTCGGCCGCGAGCTCGGTGAGCCGGCGGTGATGGGCCCGCGCGTAGCCGCGCAGGTGGCCGAACGCCTCGTCCATCGACATCCCGCCGTGCTCGGCCAGCACGCCCTTGGCCTGCTCGATCAGCACCCGGCTGTTCAACGCGGTCTGCAGCTGGGCCGACAGCTGGTCACCGTGTTCGATGGTGCGCTGCTGAAGGATCCCGATCGTCGCCACATCGGCCAGGGCCTGCGCCAGGGCGAGGTCATCGGCCCCCACGCCACGCGGCTCGGTGCCCAGCAGCGTCAGGCCCCCGAGGACGTCGTCCCGCAGCCGCATCGGCAGCGCGTGGGCGGACCGGAACCCGCATTCGCGCGCCGCGGCGGCGAACCGCGGCCAGCGGAGGGCCGAGGCCTGCAGGTCGGGACTCGAAACCGGCTCGCCCGTCCGGACGCAGTCCACGCACGGCCCGTCGTCGGTCTGCACCGCGAACAGCTCCAGCAGCTCCGCCCGGTGCGACGACGTCGCCGCCACCTGCAGCCGATCTTGGCCACCGCGGAGGATCACCCCCGCCGCCGCGACGTCGACCAGGTCGACGACCTGCCCGGTCAGCATCCCGAGGAAGTCGACGACATCGAAATCGGCGACCAGCGTGTCGGCGAGGGCGACGAACGCGCGGGCCAGCTGCCGCTCCCGCCCGGCCAAGCTTCCAGTTGCCGTGGTGGAGTGCTCATCCATGGGTCTGCTCCGTCTCCGGCGAAGGTCCAGGAACAGGGGAGTCCTCCAGGATACGCGGGGGACAGCCGAGCGCTCGGCGAAACGATCCCACGCCGAAACCGGCGCGGGTGCCGACAGACTCAGCTCAACCTGTGCTCGTCCTCCATTCGGTGGCGAGGAGTTCGTAGGAGCGCAGGCGGTCGGCGGGGTCGTGGGTGATCGTGGTGACGGCCAGTTCGTCCGCGCCGATCGCCTGCTGGAGGCGGCGCAGCTGCGCGACGACCGTGGCGGGTGAGCCGACGATCTGGGTGTCGACCCGGTCGGCGACGAGCGCCCGGTCCTCGGCGGTCCACGTGTGCGCGGCGGCCTGTTCGGGGGTGGGGAAGGGGATGGCGCCTTCGCCGCGGCGGATGCCGAGGACCCAGAGGCCGTAGCCGGCTGCGAGGTGGCGGGCGTGGTCGTCGGTGTCGGCCACGACGACGTCGGCCGAGACGGCGACGTAGGGCCGCGAAAGGTGCGCCGACGGGCGGAAGGCCGCGCGGTAGCCCTCGACCGCGTCGAGCACCGTCGCGGGGCTCACGTGGTAGTTGGCCGCGAAGCGCAGCCCGCGGCTGCCGGCCACCCGGGCGCTCTGCCCGCCGCTGCTGCCCAGGACCCAGACTTCGACGTCGGCGCCTTCGCCGGGAACCGCGTGCGCCGCCACTCCCTCGGCCGAGCGATAAGTCCCGTCCAGCAGTGCGAGCAGGTCGTCGACCTGGTCGCCGTAGTCCGGGGCTTCGGCGCCCGGCTGCTGGAGCAGGGCGAACGTCACGGCGAGCCGGGCCGAGCGCCGGAGGTTGCCGAGATCCGGGGGCCGGGGGATGAGCACGCCGCCGTTGTGGTGCGCGGCGGGCCGGTGCTCGGGCGCGGAGGCGCGCTCACGGATCAGCTGCTTGCCGCTGCGCCCGAGCCCGAGGTCGAGGCGGCCGGGGTGCAGGGCGTCGACGAGGCCGAACTCCTCCACGGCCGACAGCGGCGTCCGGTGGCCGAGCTGCACTCCGGCCGATCCGACGCGGATGCGTTCTGTAGCGGACGCGAGCAGCGCGGCCAGGACCGGCGGCGACGATCCCGCGACGCCTTCGTTGAGGTGGTGCTCGGCGAGCCAGTACCGGCGGTAGCCGAGCCGTTCGGCGTGGCGGGCGAGGTCGATCGCGTTGCGCACGGCCTGCGTCGCGGTCGAGCCCTCGCTCACGGGAACGAGGTCCAGGACCGACAGCGGGAGGTCGGGCGCCCCGGTTCGGGCGGCGTCAGGCGACATGCCCGACGACCGTGAGGGTGTGCTTGACCGGAAGGTTTCGAGACACCCGGCCACGCTAGGCCGAAACTCCGCGGACGGAGCCGATTCCCGGATCCTGGACCCTTCCCGGTCTTTGTGCCGCCCTTCACTTTGTCCGGCAAGGGTTTCGCTCCGTGGACCGGCTGGCCTCGCCTGCACGCCGGTGCCGACAATCGTGGTGCGAAGGGGGTGGCAGCAGGGACCTGCCGGTTCATCCGGCCGACCTCACCGGGACTGTCCACAGGGGAGCCGATTCCGCGTGGCTGCTACGCCTCGCCCGCCTCGTCGGGTGCGGTTTCGCGGGCCGACCGAATGCGTCGGACGGGATCGGCAGTTTGTTCGCCAGGCCCGTCCTACCCCGTGAAACCCGGAATACCCCGAGCGCCGCAGCGGCTGCAGACGCCGTCCGGCAGATGGTGCGCGCGGCGCACGTGACAGAGGAGACGGGCCATGACATCCCTCGCGGTGGCACTGGAGATCGACGGCGCGGGAGCGCATCCCGCGGCGTGGCGCAGAGCGGCGCATCCACCGTCCGGGCACTTCGATCCCGGGCGGCTGCGCGCACTCGGCGAGACCGTCGAGCGCTCCGGCTTCACCGCGGTGACGCTGGAGGACGACCTGCTGCCGGGACCCGCGCCGGAGCCCGCGGGCCGCATCGGGTCGCTGGAGCGCGCCGCGTTCCTCGCCGAGGTGACGAGTGTGCTGGGGCTCGTGCCGGTCGTGTCGACGACCTACCCGGAACCGTTCCACGTCTCGTCCGCCCTCGCGGCGTTGGACCACCTCGGCCACGGCCGGGCGGGCTGGGTCGTGGGCAGCACCGAGAACCCGGCGGCCGCGCTCGCCTGGGACCGTCCCGCCGTGACGGGGGAGGCCGCGCTGCGGCGCGAGGCCGCCGACGCCCTGCGCGTGGTGCGCGCGCTGTGGGACTCGTGGGAGGACGACGCGGTGGTCCGCGACGTGACCACGAGCCGTTACCTGGACCGCGATCGCGTGCACTACATCGACTTCGTGGGTGAGACGTACTCGGTCAAGGGACCGGCGATCGTGCCGCGACCGCCGCAGGGCAACCCGGTCGTGTTCGCCGCGCCGGAGCTGGTCGATCCGGCGGACGCCGACGTCGCCCTGATCTCCGGCCGGGACCTCACCGCGGTGGCCGCGGCGTCGAGCCTGGCCAGTGCCGCACCGCTCCGGTTCGCCGAGGTCGAGGTCGCTCTGGACACCGAGGCGCACAGCGGGGCCGAGCGGGTCGCGGACCTGGCGCGGCACGCCCCCTGGGCCGATCGCGGGCGCCTGCGTTTCGTCGGCGACGCACCGGGGTTCGTGCGGCTGCTGGCCGACCTGGCCCGCACTGTCGACGGCGTGCGCCTGCACCCGCTTGTCCTCGACGAGGACCTGCCCACGCTGGCGAGGTCGGTCCTGCCGCGGCTGCGCGCCGAACGTCTCGCCGCGGCACCCGTTCCCGGACAGTGGCTGCGGTCGACGCTCGGCCTCGCCGCGGCCACCAACCCGTTCGCCACCACCGGAGGTTGAGCCGATGACCCGCACCGATCCGCACGACGTTCCCCGCCCGCACGCGAAGCTGCACTTCGGGGTGTTCTTCCAGGGCGTCAACCACTGGACGATCTGGACCGACCCGCGCAGCGGCTCGCAGATCGCGCCCGAGTCCTACCGCCAGGTCGCGCTGACCGCCGAGCGCGGCCTGTTCGACGCCTTCTTCCTCGGCGAAGGACTGCGTCTGCGCGAAATCAACGGCCTGGTGCACGACCTCGACGTGGCCGGCCGGCCCGAGGCCATCACCCAGCTGTCCGCGCTGGCCGCGGCCACCCGGCACATCGGTTTGGTCTCGACGTCGAACGTCACCTACAACGACCCGGCCGACCTGGCCCGCCGCTTCGCCGGGCTCGACCTGCTCTCGGGCGGGCGCGCCGGCTGGAACGTCGTCACGACCGACAACGCGTGGACGGGCGAGAACTTCCGCCGCGGCGGCTACCTCGACCACGCCGACCGGTACCGGCGTGCCGAAGAAGTGCTCGGCGCCGCACGGGCGCTCTGGGACGCCTGGGCCGACGACGCCCTTGCCACCTCGACCGGCGCCGAGTCGTGGGCGCGGGACGGCTCGATCGCGCCCGTCGTCCGCCACGGCGACCTCGTCGACGTCGAGCTCACCGGCGGCTTGCCGCGCAGCAGCCAGGGCCACCCGGTGATCTTCCAGGCCGGCGACTCGTCGGAGGGGCGCGACTTCGCCGCCCGCAACGCCGATGTGATCTTCTCCGCCCACGGCTACGATTTCGACGACGCGCTCGCGTTCGCCGGCGACATCCGCCGCCGCCTCACCGCCGCCGGCCGGACTCCCGAGGACCTGCGCATCCTGCCCGGCGCGTCCATCATCCTCGGCGACACCGAGGCGGAAGCCGAGGAGAAGGCGCGCTGGGTGCGGCAGCAGCAGATCACGCCCGGTACCGCACTGGCGCAGGCGACGTTGCTGTGGAACGTCGACCTGTCGGCCTACGACCCCGACGGGCCGTTGCCCGACCTCGAACCCCGCGAGCAGGACAGCAGCGGCGCCTTCGGTGCCGCCCGCGTGGCCGACTCGCGCGCGACCGTCGCGCGGTGGCGCGAGGAGGCCGCCGCCCACGGCTGGTCGTTGCGGCAGACCGTCATCGAGCTCGGGCAGCGCGCTCGCAGCCACGTCGGCACTCCGGCCGGGCTGGCGGAGAAGTTCGCCCGCTTCGTCCGGGAGGGTGCGCTGGACGGCTTCAACGTCTCGCCCTACCTGGTGCCCGACGGCCTCGACGACATCGTCGGCTCCCTCATCCCCGCGCTGCAGGAACGCGGTCTGTACCGCACCGAGTACACCGGCACGACGCTGCGTGAGCACCTGGACCTGCCTCCGGCCCGGCGAGGGGAAGGAGCTCTGCCGGTCGCGGAGGCCAGCTGACCGCGCCGGCAAGATCTACTGTGGACAGTGCGCTCCGCCCTCTGCCCGGTTGCCTGCCGGGCAGAGGGCGGTGTTCGGCATGACCATCCGGCCCCGCCCGGTCTCGGCAAGTGTCCACTCGGGACATTTGCACCGAAACCTTTGTCACGGGCCAAGTTCATCATGTGAGAGTGTCGAGCCGGTGCTCGACAGGGGTGCGGCGACCGGGTCAGAGTGATCGGCGGCAGCACGCTTTCCCCTTCCCCTCTGGAGTCACTCGTGAGCTCTCCTCCGGTCACTCGCCTCGAAACCTCGTCATCCGGACCACCGGTCGACGAAGCCCGCCTTCGTGAGTTCGCCGCGCGGCGCGTGCTGCCGTTGCGCAGGCCGGGCCGCTGGATCGCCGCCGCGGTGGTGCTGGTGTTGCTGGCGCAGCTCGTCCACGCGCTGGTGACGAACCCGGTGTTCCAGTGGAACGTGTTCGGCTACTGGTTCTTCCGGCCGGTGATCCTCGACGGGCTGGTGCTCACGCTGGAGCTGACCGGGCTGGCCGCGGTGTTCGGCCTGGTGGGCGGCATCATGCTGGCGTTGATGCGGCTGTCGCGAAACCCGTTGCTGCAGGCCGTTTCCTGGGCCTACGTCTGGATCTTCCGGTCGATCCCGCTGATCGTGCTGCTGCTGTTCCTGGCCAACGTCACGGCGCTCTACAGCACCCTGAGCCTCGGCATCCCGTTCGGACCGTCGTTCCTGCAGTTCAGCGCGACGGACCTGTTGAGCTTCTTCGTCGTGGCCGTGCTCGGGCTGAGCCTCAACGAAGCCGCGTACGCCGCGGAGATCGTTCGCTCCGGCGTGCTGTCGGTGGACCAGGGGCAGCTGGAGGCGGCTGCCGCGCTGGGCTTGCCGCGGTGGCGCCAGTACCGGCGGATCATCCTGCCGCAGGCCACGCGCGCCATCGTGCCCGCGTACGCGAACCAGCTGATCGGCCTGCTGAAAGGCACGTCGGTCGTGTACATCACGTCGTTGCTGGAGCTGTTCGGCGTGGTCGAGACGCAGGCGAGCACCAACAGCGGCCAGATCATCCCGCTGCTGCTGGTCGGCACGGTCTGGTACGTGATCCTCACGAGCGTGCTGTCGGTGGTGCAGTACTACGTCGAGCGCTACTTCTCCCGCGGCGCGCTGCGGACGGTGCCGCCGACGCCGGTGCAGCGGTTCCGGCGCCGGCTCCGCTCGCTGGGGGTGGCCCGGTGAGCGAAGTGCGCGTGCGCAACGCGGTGAAGTCCTACGACGGCATCCGGGTCCTCGACGACGTCGACCTCACCGCGCCCGCGGGCGAGGTGACGGTGCTGCTCGGTCCGTCCGGGTCCGGGAAATCGACGCTGTTGCGGGCGATCAACCACCTGGAGCGCCTCGACAGCGGCTACGTGAGCATCGGCGGCGAGCTGGTCGGTGTGCGGGTGCACGGCGACCGGTTCAAGGAGCTGAGCGAACGCGCGATCCTGCGCCGGCGTTCGCGGATCGGGTTCGTGTTCCAGCACTTCAACCTGTTCCCGCACCTGACGATTCTCGACAACGTCATCGAAGCCCCGGTCGTCACCCAGCGCGTCGCGCGGGCGACGGCGCAGGCCCGGGCGCGCGAGCTGCTGGCCCGCGTCGGCTTGGCGGACAAGGAAACCGCCTACCCGCGTCAGCTTTCCGGCGGGCAGCAGCAGCGGGTCGCGATCGCCCGCGCGCTCGCGCTGGAGCCGAAGCTGATCCTGCTCGACGAGCCCACCTCGGCGCTCGATCCCGAACTCGTCGGCGAGGTGCTCTCGGTGATCCGGGACCTCGCCCGCTCCGGGACGACGTTGATCGTCGTCACCCACGAGATCCGCTTCGCCCGCGAAATCGCCGGCCACGTCGTGTTCCTCGACGCCGGCCGCGTCGTCGAAGAGGGCCCGCCCGAGCAGGTCCTCGACCGTCCCCGTCACGACCGCACCCGGGAGTTCCTCGGGAGGGTCACCCGCACCGAAAGCGCAGGAATCCCATGAGACGCCGCTCTTTGCTGCCCCTCGCCGCCGTCACCGTCGTCGCCCTGTTCGCCGGCGCGTGCGGCGGCAGCACCCAGGCCGCGACGAACCCGGACGGCACGCACACCGTGAACGTCGCCGCCAACACCAGCGACGAGCACCCGGTGACGCTGACCGTGCCGACCGTCGCCGAGATCCGCGCGAAGGTGCCGAAAGCGATCCTCGACCGCGGCAAGCTCGTGATCGGCGTCGGCGCGCTGCCCTCGGGTTTCCCGCCGCTGGCCTACGTCGGCACCGACCAGCGGACCCTCACCGGCGCCGAGCCCGACCTCGGCCGCCTGGTGGCCGGCGTGCTGGGGCTCGAGCCCGACGTGCAGAACGCGTCTTGGCAGAACCTGTTCGTACGCCTGCAAAGCGGCCAGTTCGACGCGGGGTTCTCCAACGTCACCGTGACCGAGCAGCGCAAGCAGCAGGGCTTCGACTTCGCCGCCTACCGCGAGGACAACCTGGGCTTCGAGGTCAAGCGCACCAGCACGTGGAACTTCGACGGCACCTACGAGAGCCTCGCCGGCAAGACCGTCGCCGTCGACTCCGGCACCAACCAGGAGAAGATCCTGCTGGAGTGGAAGAACCGGCTACAGGCCGAGGGCAGGAAGCTGGACGTGCGGAACTTCGCCGACAAGAACAGCACCTACCTCGCGCTGGACTCCGGCCGCATCGACGCCTACTTCGCCCCCAACCCCGGCATCGCCTACCACGCCGCGCAAACCGCGAGCACGCCCAACCCCACGCGCAGCGCAGGCAAGTACTCCGGGGCCGGCGCGACGCTGCAGGGCCTGATCGCGGCCACCACCAAGAAGGGCAACGGGCTCGTCGAGGCGTTGTCGGAGGCCATCGACTACCTCATCCAGCACGGCCAGTACAAGCAGTGGCTCGCCGCGTACGGGCTCGAGAACGAAGCCGTCGAAAAGGCCGCGGTCAACCCGCCCGGACTCCCGCTGGACAACTCGTGACCGAAACGAGCACCACCGAACCCACTGCTGTTCTGGACGACCCCGCGTGGGCCTCGCTCACCGGCCCGCACGCGCACTTCGCCGAACGCCGCGGCCGCCTCGTGCGCTATCCGGTCGACGTGGCCCCGTTCCTCGCCGTCGATCCCGCGGCGCGCGGCCCGGTGTGGGACGACCTCGCCGCGCTCGCCGGCCCCGGCGCGGTGGTGCCGCTGCTCGCGCGGGCCGGCACGCCGCCACCCGGCTGGGAGGTCCTGCGCGAGGCCGCGGGCGTGCAGCTCGTGGACCACGGCGTGGCGGCCGCGCCGGATCCCGAGGCCGTGCGGCTGACGGAAGCCGACGTGCCGGAAATGCTCGACCTGGTCGCCCGCACCCGGCCGGGCCCGTTCCTGCCCCGCACCGTCCTGCTCGGTACCTATCTCGGCCTGCGCCACCGCGGCGCTCTCATCGCGATGGCCGGGGAACGCCTGCACCCGCCCGGCTGGACCGAGATCAGCGCCGTCTGCACCGACCCCGACCACCGGGGTCGTGGCCTGGCCACCCGCCTCGTCCTGGCCGTCGCCGCCGGCATCCGCGACCGCGGCGAAACCCCCTTCCTGCACGCGGCGGCCCACAACCACAACGCGATCCGGCTGTACGAGTCCCTCGGCTTCCGCCTACGCCACCGCACGGTCTTCGGCCAGGTCCGGGTACCGGAGGTGGTCGAGGAGCGCTGACGTGCGGATGGTCTCGGTTTCCGGTCCGGTGTTTGGCGGGTGGTTCCGCGGGGGTACTTGGGCGGTCACCGAGAGGACGGGGGTGTCGGCCGATGACGGACGGACGCGGGAGCGACGCCAGTGGCGTCACCGATCCTCGGTTCACCCTGGGCGCCCAGGTGCTGCCGTGGGAGGTGCCCGAGGATCCGCCGCACTCGATCGCCGGACGCTACGACGTGGAGCGGCTGATCGGCAGCGGAGGCACGGCGCGCGTCTACCGGGCGGTGGACCGCAGGCTCGGCCGCGAGGTCGCGGTCAAGGTGTACGACCGGCAATCGGTCGCGGTGGAGCAGGTGCGCCGCGTGCGGGAGCGGACGATCCAGGCCGGCATCGACCACCCGCGGGTGGTGGCCGTGCTCGACAGCGGGACGGACGGTGGCCGCCCGTTTCTCGTGATGCAGCTCGTGGACGGCGAAAACCTGGCGGAGCGCCTGTTTTCCGGGCCCCTGCCGGCCGATCAGGTGACCGATCTGGCGGTGCGGCTCGTCGAGACGGTCGCGCACATCCACGCCCGGCGCGTCGTGCATCGGGACCTCAAGCCCGCCAACATCCTGCTCGGCCCGGACGGCCCGTTGATCAGCGATTTCGGCATCGCGCACGAGCTCGGCTCGACCAGCATCACCGGCACGGGGTTCGTCACGGGCACGGCCGCGTACCTCGCGCCCGAGCAGGTCGTCGGCGAGCCGGCCGGACCCGCCGCCGATGTCTACGCGCTGGGTCTCATCCTGCTGGAATGCCTTACGGGACAACGCGAATACCCTGGCACGATGGCCGAATCGGCGATGGCGCGGCTGCACCGGCCGCCGCGCATTCCCGCCGGGTTGCCCGCACCGTTGGCGCACGCGCTCGAGCGGATGACGGCCCGGGAGCCCGCGCACCGCCCCACGGCGGTTGAGGCCCTGCAGCTGCTTCGTCAGCCCGTTACCGCGGTTGCGCCGGTTCGGCCACCGGCCGTGGCCCGCAGGCTTCGCCCGAGGCTGCTGGCCGCGTTCGGAGGCATCGCGGCCGTCACGACGGCAGCCGTCCTCGCTGTGGCGCTCACGGGACCGGACGCGCCCGGCCCCGCACCTGCCGCCCAACTTCCCGCTGCGCCGGCGCCGTCAACCGCCGCCTCCGCGAAGCCACCTACCTCCGCCGTCCCGGCGGCGGTACCGCACAACCCCGCCCCGTCGCGGCCGATCCCCGTCGCTGCGCGAGGCCCGGGCGCTCTTCCCAAGACGCCAGCCGCGGGCGGCAAAGCCAGAGGCAAACCCGAAGAGAAGGCCAAGGGCAAAGGCAAGGGCCCCGGCGGCCCGTAGCGCCTCCGCTCGCAGACACCCCACTCGCCGCAATCCCGACCGGCTCACGCTGTACGCCGGGGCCACCGCAAATCGCCGGCGGAGGCCATCTCACGTTTTACCCTCGGCCGCCGTCTACCAGGTAGAGGAGTGTCCGGCATTCGTGAACCTGGAGATTGCATGAACGCTGCACGGCAAGCGACCGTGGATCGCTGGCGCGACCGCGTCGAGTCGGGGGACTGGCCGGCGATCACCGCCGAGGTCGACGAGTACGGCGGGGCCCTGCTGCCCCGGCTGCTGGCCCCGGAGGAGACCGAGGAGATCAGGGGGCTGTACGCGCGGGACGACCTGTTCCGCAGCACCGTCGACATGGGCCGGCACCGCTTCGGCCGGGGCGAGTACCGGTACTTCCACGCGCCGTACCCGGAGCCGATCGAGCGGCTCAAGCAGGCGTTGTACCCGCGCCTGCTGCCGATCGCCCGCGACTGGTGGACCAAGCTCGGCCGGCCCGCGCCCTGGCCGGACACCCTCGACGAGTGGCTCCGGATGTGCCACGACGCCGGCCAGGCGAAGTCCACCGCGATCCTGCTCCGCTACGCCGAGAAGGACTGGAACGCCCTCCACCGCGACCTGTACGGCGACCTCGTGTTCCCGTTGCAGGTCGTGATCAACCTCAACGAGCCGGGCGTGGACCACACCGGCGGGGAGTTCCTGCTGCTGGAACAGCGCCCGCGCGCCCAGTCCCGGGGCACGGCCACCCTGCTGCCGCACGGTCACGGCTACCTGTTCACCACCCGCGACCGGCCGGTCGAATCCGCCCGCGGCTGGTCGGCGGCGCCGGTCCGCCACGGCGTGTCCGCCATCAGGTCGGGCGAACGGCACACCCTCGCCCTCGTCTTCCACGACGCGGCATGAGCGGCGAAAGCCCTTTGCTGACGAAGCCCGCCACCTACGACGCGGACCTGACGGCCACCGACGCCGAGGTCGACGCTCTCGTCCGGCTCGCCCTTGCCCGCGGCGCCCGCGACATCACGATCGGCTCCGGCCGCACCGCCCGCGCCCTCGCGACCGCCCGCGCGGTCGAATCCGCCTGGGCCCACGCCGGCGGCCGGACGCTCGGCACCGTCACCTGGCCCGAAACCGCAGCGTCCTGGCTGCGCCCGGCCTCCCGATTCGCCGCGGCCGACCCCGACCTGTGGCTCATGACCGGACCGGCCACCGGCTGGGCCCAGATGACCCGGCGCCTCTTGTGGTCGACCCCCTGGACCCCGGCCCGCACACTGGCGACCGCCGGAATCGGCGATCCGCGCACCCTCGCGCTCGTCGGCCTCGCCCACCTGCACGGCCTCACCGGCGCCACCGCGGACGGCGCCTCCTGGCACGTGGCCGGGAACGCATGACGCCGGACACATCGCACTGCGCGAGGAACGGGCCTCGCAGACCCGGCTTGGTCGTACGAACCGGACCTCACGTTCCCGCGCAGCAGTTCGTCTACCCGGCATGGACAAGAAATCGCAGCCTCGATCCGGGAAGCACCTCCCGATGACCGACCCCGACGGCGACCAACACGAGCGCACAGCGATCGAACTCGTGTCCTGCCCCGAGTGCGGGAACGTCGCCACGATCGAATGGGCGTCCCGGCTCTCCGGCGTTCCGCACGTGAAAGTCCGGTGCCTCGAACGGCACTGGTTCCTCATGCCCGCGGAGCGCATCACCTGCTACGGCTCCGAACGGCCGTACCGTGATGCCGACGCGCCCGCGGGTTGTTCGTCCGCGCGGAGTCTGCCGGTGCCCGACAGGACAGACCACCGGACAGGCTCAGGCCCGCGTCTTCAGCCTTGATCCTTCCCGAAGTACCGTCGCCGGGGATCTCTAGGAGGCAACGGTGACCAGGCGGTCGACATCGGTCCGGCGACGATTTCTGGTGCGGCTGCTGGCCGTCGTGTGTCTGGCGGGCACGCTGGTGTCCACGGGAGCGTCCGCCGGCGCCACACCGGTTTCCGCGCTCGCCGCGCAAACCGTGACCGCCGGGCAGGCACGGTTCGAGGTCCTCTCGCCGACGCTCATCCGGACGGAGTATGCGGGCGACTCCGCCTTCGTCGACGCCGGCACGTTCAACGCGGTCGGCCGCGGCAGTTTCGCCCGGACCCCTTACACCGCAACGAAACGTGACGGCTGGCTGACCATCCGGACCAGTTCCGTCCAGCTGCGCTACAAGCTCGGCTCGGGCGCGTTCTCCGACGACAACCTCACCGTCGAGCTGCGCACGGGCGGCCAGGACGTCACAGCCCGCCCCTGGGCAGGCAAACTGACCCCGGCCTGCGCGTTCGGCGCCCTGTGCGAGGCCGAGGATCTGCAGCTGTCCGGGCCGGGCGCGGCCGACGACCACCGTGGTTACACCGGCGCCGGGTTCGCCGCGGGCTTCGCCAACGCCGGCGACGCCCTGGCGTTCCGCACGACCGCCGCGAAGGCCGGCGACTACCAGCTGGATCTTCGGTACGCCAACGGATCCGGCGGCGACGGCCAGCACACCACGCGCACGCTCACCGTCCTCGTGGACGGCGGCGATCCGCACCAGGTGTCGTTGCCGCCCACCGCCGACTGGGACACCTGGACCCTCGCCACCGTGCCGGTGACGCTGCCCGCGGGCGAGCACCAGGTCAGCATCGAGCGTGGCGCCACCGACTCGGGCAACGTCAACATCGACAGCCTCGCCGTGGTCACGGCAGGCGCCGCGTACCCGCAGCCCGTCCCGCCCGCACCCACGCCCTGTGCTTTCGGCGCGCTCTGCGAAGCCGACCAGGGCGCCCTGGCCGGCGGCGCGCACGCGGCGAGCGACCACGACGGCTACTCCGGCAAGGGCTTCCTCGCGGGCATGGAGCGGGCGGACGCGTCCAGCGCGCTCACGGTGACCGGCGTGCCCGCGAACGGCTCGTACGACCTGCAACTGCGCTACGCCGACGCGACCGCCGTCTCCGGCCAGAACCAGCCCACCACGTTGTCGGTCCGGGTGGGCGACGCCGCACCGACCAGCCTCACGCTGCCGGCGACGAGCAGCTGGAACTCGTGGCGGACCACGGCCGTCCCGGTCAAGCTGGCGGCGGGCACCGACACCGTGACGCTGGCCTGCCCCGACTCGACGAACTGCCACCTCAACATCGACACCGTCGCGATCACGAAGCCCCATGCGCCGCTGCTCGCCCCGCACGCGGCTCTCGGCGGCTACCGGCGCGGGCTCGACGGCGTGGACGGCACCGCGGTCACCGCCCCGGGAATCCTTTACCAGGACGGCTGGTCGCTGCTCGACGACACCGCTTCGGCGCTGTATGACCCGCGTACCAAGGTCGTCACCCAGCGCCAGGCGCACGGCGGCCAGGCCTACCAGGACGGATACGTGTTCGCCTACGGCCAGGACTACACCCGCGCGTTGCGGGAGCTGTCCCAGCTGACCGGGCCGTCGCTGCTGCTGCCCCGCTGGTCGTACGGCGTCTGGTACTCCGAGTACTACGACCGCACCGCCGCGGACTTCGAGCAGACCATCCTGCCGAAGTTCCGGTCGGAGAACGTGCCGCTGGACATGCTCGTGGTCGACACCGACTTCAAGACGCCGAACAAGTGGAACGGCTGGGAGATCGACCCGGCCCGTTTCCCCGACCCGGCGGCGTTCTTCCAGTGGGCGCACGATCAGGGCCTGCACACCGCGCTGAACGTCCACCCGAGCATCCTCGCCTCCGACCCGCAGTTCGCCGCGGCGCAAGCGACCGCGAAGGGCAAGCTGAAGCCCGGCAGCTGCGGCGGTGGCGGCACCGACTGCTACGTGTTCGACTTCGGCGACCCGGACCAGCTGCGCGCCTACTTCGACCTGCACCGGCCGATGGAGCAGCAGGGCAACGACCTCTGGTGGCTCGACTGGTGCTGCGACGGGTCGAGCTCCGGCCTCGCCGGCGTCACCCCGGACTCGTGGATCAACCAGCAGTACGCCGACGACGCGGCGAAGACCGTCGGCCGCGGGTTCGCGTTCTCCCGCGCGTACGGCTCACTGCAGGCCGGTGGCTACAGCTCGCCCACCGCGGTGCCCACGGGGCCCTGGGCCGACAAGCGCACCACGCTGCACTTCACCGGTGACACCATTTCCGACTGGGCCACGCTGGGATTCGAGGTCGGCTACACGCCCGGCGAGTCCGCGGCGACGGGGCTGGCTTCGGTGAGCCACGACATCGGCGGCCACACCGGGGGCCTGCAGGAACCGGGCAGCGAGCCGGGCAGCACGAAGCTGCCGGACGACCTGTACGCGCGCTGGGTGCAGCTCGGCACGTTCCAGCCGATCGACCGCCTGCACTCCAACCACAGCGACCGGTTGCCGTGGCAGTACGGGGCCGCCGCGGACACGTCGGCGACGAAGTTCCTGAACCTGCGCGAGGACCTCGTGCCCTACACGTACACGCTCGCGCAGCAGGCCACCGCCACGGGGCTGCCGATCGTGCGTCCGCTGTACCTGCAGTACCCCGGGCAGCAGGAGGCCTACGCCCAGGCAGGCGGCGAGTACCTGTACGGGCCGGACGTGCTGGTCGCTCCCGTGACGAGCCCCGGCACCACCGCCACCACGAGCGTGTGGTTCCCGCCCGGCAGCGACTGGACCGACTACTTCACGGGCAAGACCTACCACGGCGGGACCACCGCGCAGATCACCACGGGCTGGGACACCATGCCGGTGTTCCTGCGCTCGGGCGGCATCATGGTCACCCGCAGCGCCGACGTCACCGGCGACCAGGGCCACCCCCTGACCGCCACCACGGCCACCGTGGCCGGCGGCCACCAGGGCACCTTCACCCTCTACGAGGACGACGGGCAGTCACCCTCGGCCAAGGGCGCCACCACCCGCCTGACCTACACCGAGGACCCCCGCTCGGCGACACTCGCGATCGACGCCATGCACGGCTCTTACCCGGGCCGGCCGGCGCAGCGCGCCTGGACCGTCCGGTTCACCGCCGCCAAGGCTCCGTCGGCCGTGCTCGTCGACGGCCACCGCAGCGCCGCGAACACGTGGACCTGGGACCCCGCGACGAAAACCGTGACCGTGCGAACGCCTGCGCAACCGACCGCTCGCCCGCTCACGGTGCGGTTGCTGAACTCGTAACCCGTCGTCCCGGCGGACGAGCCGTTGCCCCTGCTGCTGTGGCGTGACAGGGCCCGTCGTGTGGGTGTCCGATCTGTTCAAGATCCGGCCGGACCTCCCCGCTTACGTTGGCGGAGAGACGAACGCCGACAGAGGAGATACGGGTGCGGATCGGGATCGGACTGCCCGCTGCGGTGCCGGGGACGGACGCCGCGGGGATCGGACGGTGGGCCGCCGAGAGCGAGGAGCGGGGCTTCCGTTCGCTGGGCGTGCTCGACCGGTTGGTGTACGACAACCTGGACCCGCTGGTGGCACTGGCCGCCGCTGCGGCGTGCACGGAGCGCGTGGAGCTGCTGACCACGGTGCTGAACACCGGTTATCGCCGCAATCCGGTCGTCCTGGCGAAGCAGATCGATTCGGTCGAACGCCTTTCCGGAGGGCGGCTCACCGTCGGGCTCGGGATGGGCGGCTGGCCGGAGGACTACCACGCGAGCGGCGTCGAAATGACGAAGCGGGGCGCCCTGTTCGAGTCCACTTTGGACACGATGCGGCAGGTGTGGCGCGGCGAGCTGTCCGGGGCCTGCGGGCCGATCCCCGGCCTGCCACCAGGCCGTCCGCAGGTTTTGCTCGCCGGGGTCGTGCCCGCCGGTTTCGTCCGGGCCGCGCGGTTGGCCGACGGCTGGGTGGCGCCGTCCTTCGGGCTGGAGGTCTTGAACGAAGGGGTCGCGACCGTCCGGCGGGAATGGAGCCGAGCCGGCCGCGAGGGGCGACCGCGGATCGTCGTCGAGCGCTACTTCTGCCTGGGGTCGCGCGCGGCGGAAACGGCCGAATCGTATGTGGCGCACTACTACGGGGCCGAGTTCATGCCCCGCGTCCGTCTCGACGTCATCACCGACGAACCCCGCCTGCGCGAGGAGATCGGCCGGCTTTCGGAGGCCGGAGCCGACGATCTGGTGCTGTTCCCGTGCTCGGGATCACCCGAGCAGATCGGCCTGCTGGCCGGCGTCCTCGACAAAACGGCCTGGGAATCGGAAAAGGAGGCACCCCGATGACCTCGCACAAGGAATCCGACCTCACCACACTGGCCAACGTCGGCCCCGCCGTGGCGGGCTACTTCGAGAGCATCGGCATCACCCGGATCACGCAGCTGGCGAACCAGGACCCGGTCGAGCTGTACGAGCGGATGTCCGCGGCGGCGGGTGAACGGCTCGACCCGTGCCTGCTCGACACGGTTTTGTCCGTTGTGGACCAAGCCGCCGGGCGGCCGGCCCGACCGTGGTGGCACTACACCGCGGAGCGCAAGCAGCTACAGGCCCGGCACCTCCCAAAGTCGGATTGACAAAGGGATCCCGGCCCGTCGATCATAGAAGTCGCACTGAGCGTGACAACGTTGTCAGACACGGATCGGGAGCGACGTGACCCAGCTGAATCGCAGGCGGTTTCTGTCCGGTGGGATCGCGATCGCCGGTGGTGGCGCGCTCGGCGCGCTCGGCCTGTCGGGGATTGCCGACGCGGCCCCGGACGGCACGGCCGGTGGCCGGCCCCTTCACCTCGACGGCCACGAGATCACCGGCGGCTGGACCTTCACCGCGGCCGACGCGACAGCGGCAACCGGGGACCGGTTCGCCAGTGCCCAGCAGCTCGCGGGCCTGAAGCCGGCCGTCGTGCCGGGAACACCGCTCACGAGCATGATCGCCAACGGCGAGTACCCCGATCCGCTGTACGGCCACATCGTGACCGACACGGTCCCGGACACCCTCAAGGACACCGGCTACTGGTACCGCGTCGCGTTCGCCGTGCCGCGGCTGATTCCGGGCCAGCGGTTCTGGCTGCAGTTCGACGGCATCAACTACCTGGGGACCGTCTGGCTCAACGGCACCGAAGTCGGCACCGTCGCGGGTGCGTTCAAGCGGAGCGTCTTCGACGTCACGGACATCATCACGAACGCGAACGGCACCGCGTACCTGGCGGTGCTGGTCGGCAAGCTCGACTACGCCGACCCGCCGTCGCTGCCGAGCTACGCCAGCGGGGTGACGCGCGGCGGGCGCAACGGGGGCAAGACCGGGATCACCTTGAAGAACGGGCCGACGTTCTTCTGCACGGCGGGCTGGGACTGGCTGCCGACTATCCCCGATCGGGACCTGGGCATCTGGCAGCCGGTCACCTGGTCCACCACCGGCCCGGTCCGGTTGACTGACGTGCACGTCGATCCGACGCTGTCGGCCGATCTGCGCACCGCCGACGTCACGGTCGAGCTCGCTCTCGACAGCGCGTTCGACACCGCAAAACCCGTGGTGCTGAAGGGATCCCTCGACGGTCACGACTTCGAGCGGACCGTGACCGTGCCGGCCGGGGCGTCCACGATCACGCTGACGTCGGAAGACCTCGCCTGCCTGCGCCTGGACCGCCCGAAGCTGTGGTGGCCCAACGGGTACGGCGACCCCCACCGTTATCGGCTCACGATCGCGGTGGAGTCCGGCCGTCAGGTCTGCGACGAGCGGACGGTGGACTTCGGGGTACGGCGGATCGAGTACACCAAGCCGGTCGAGTCGCCGTCCGGCGCGACCGTCGACGGTCTGGCCATCACCGTCAACAACCAGCCGATCCTGGTGATGGGCGGCAACTGGGGCCTGGACGAGGCGCTCAAACGCATTCCGCGGCAACGGCTGCGCGACCAGGTGCGGCTGCACCGCGACGCCAACCTCAACCTGATCCGCAACTGGAACGGCCAAAGCAGCACCGAAGACTTCTTCGAGGCGTGCGACGAGTACGGCATTCTGGTGTGGCAGGACTTCTTCTGCTCGACCGAAGGCCCGCCGCCCGCAGACGTCGCGCGCGACCTGGACAACATCCGCGATTGCATCGTGCGGTTCCGCAACCACCCGTCGATCCTGCTCTGGTGCGGTGGCAACGAAGGCCCGCCGCCGCAGCCGCTCGTCGACGGCCTCGACGCGCTGGTGGCCGAGCTCGACCCGAAACGCGCGGCGCTGACCAGCTCGGCCGGCGACACCGGCAAGGACCCCATCGGCGGGTACAGCTCCGGAGGTCCGTACCACTGGGTCACCCCCGGCACCCACTTTTCGCTCAACGACGGCACGAAGTGGCCCCCGTTCCACAACGAGGTCGGCTCGTACTCGATCCCGACGCTGGAGTTCATCCGCAAGATGCTCCCCGAGTCGTCGTGGGAACACCCGGACGACTTCTGGGCCGACCGCGACGTCAACGGCAACGGCGGCAACGGCGGCGGCGCCGGGTACCTGGCGCTCACCGCGCAGCGGTACGGCGAGGTGCTGAACCTCCCGGACTTCGCGCGCAAGTCGCAGCTGATGAACTACGAGTGCATCAGGGCGATCTACGAGGCGCACGCCGCGAACATGATCAGCGCGTCGCCGGGCAAGCCGTACCCGCGCACCGGCGTCATCATGTGGATGACCAACCCCGCGCAGCCCAGCTTCGTCTGGCAGATGTACACCCACGACCTCGAGGCGCACTCGGCGTTCTACGCGGTCCAGCACGCCTGCCGGCGGGTCAACGTGATCCTCGACCGCCAGACCCTCGACGTGGTGGTGGCCAACCACACCCGGTCGGCCGTGCGCGGCACCGTCGACGCCACGCTCTACGCCTTGAACGGCACGACGTTCGCCCAGACTTCCCTGCGCGTGCCCGCCGCGGCCGCCTCCGACCACACCGTCATCGGCACCCTCGCGCCCCAGCTCGCCGCCACCCCCGACGACGTCGCCTTCGTCCGCCTGTCCCTCAAGGACCAGCACGGTACGGAACTGGTCCGCACCTTCTCCTGGCTCGAGAACCCGGCGCGCCCCACGGGATTCGCAAGCCTGGACACCGCTCCCGCCCCCGCCGTCTCCATCACCGCCGACGCCCGGCGCGACCGCGACGAGCTCACCCTGACCGCGGAGGTCACCAACACCGGCCACTCCGTGGCCCTCATGCTGCACCTGCAGGCCTACGACACCCACACCGGCGACCGCATCCTGCCCGCCACCTTCAGCGACAACTACCTCAACCTGGCCCCCGGCGAGTCGACCACCGTCCACACGCAACTGACCGCCGACCAAACCCGCCGCCACCCGTCCCTCGGCATCCGCGTCGACGGGTGGAAGATCGACCAGCCCGCCTCCCACCTGCGCGGCCACGGCGTGGCCGTCACCTTCAACCAGGCCGCCCTGTCCACCCACCCCCCGACGAAAACCTTCGGCGCGTAGCCGGAAGCGAGGGGTCCGGCCGAAACGCCTGATCCCTCGCTTGCGGCCGGCCAGCGACGGAACGCTGTCCTGATCGACGGGTGACGCCGCGTCAGCGCCGTGGGTGCTCGGCCGAGGGTTGTTGGGTGGCGTGGCCGGCGTTCGTGTTCGGCATCTGCTTGTCGCTGGTGGCCAACATCTGCTCGGCGCCGACGCTGAGCCCGCTTCAGGTGACAGTGGCTGCTTGTCCTCCGTCGGTGTTGCTGATGGCAGTCGAGCTGCTCGACGGCGCACGGAAGCCCCGGACAGCGGTCGAGACTGGCTCCGAGACGGCTTCCGCACGCCGAGAGTGGAGCGAACGCGGTCTCGGGCTCGCCACAAAGGACGGGTCACGAAGCCGCCGAGATCGTCGGCTCGAACTCCGCGTCGCGCCCGTCCACAGCGGGCGGGATGACGGCCGGGCAGCGGACGTGGGAGCACCACCTGCGTGAAGCAGCCGGCGGTAGGACTCCGAATGGAGCCGAGTTGGATCGGGTGGCCGGTACGCACAACGACGGTCGGCGGATCTTGCGCCAGTGGCGAACTGCCAAGAAGACCCCCGGATGAACGGGTGTGCCTGCGCGGGGTACACCGAAGGTGAGTAGCGCGGACTACCGGTTGATCATGGCCAACGAGCGCACCTTCCCTGCGTAGCTGCGCACCGTACTTGCGTTGAGCGCTGCTGGGTTGGTCAGGGCGTGATCGAGCCGGCGGAGTTTGAGGCTCATTTTTTGGTGGTGCACCTGACTGACCGGAGGTCGATCTCCACACCGATCAGCAGGGCGAAGTGGCCCACCCACAGCCACGCGAGAAAGATCACCACAGTGCCGAGCGCGCCGTAGCCGCCAGCGGCGAAGTTCGCGTTGTACCAGGAGAACGCGCCGGATCCGGCGAGCCAGAGGAGCACGCCGACAACGCCGCCTCGGCTCACCCATTTGGCTCGCCCGCGCGGGGCTCCCGGGGTGGCGGGCAGTCCTCGCTGCAGCAGCCCGAAGAAGATCAGGAGCACTGCGAACAACAGCGGCCAGCGCAGTACGTGCCAAAGGCCCGCGACCAGGTCGGGCAGCCCGACCGCCCGCTCGAGGGCGGCGCCGAGCGGACCGCCGGCCAGCAGCGCGAGAGTGATCCCGGCCAGCAGGGCGAGCATCAGGAGAGTCAGCGGAAGCCGCGAGAGCTTGGCGACCCAGGGCAGTCGGGTGTCCGGCACGCCGCGAATCCCGCCGATCGCGCGTTGGCAGGCGGCGACGTAGCCCGAGACCGCCCACACGCTCGCGACCAGTCCGACCCCCACGACAGTTCCGGCCGCGGTGTGGTCGCGCAGGGCGTCGCGCAGAACCGGGCCCACCCCGGCGGCGCCGGCCGGCAGCAGCTCGACAAAACCATCGACGACGACGTCGGTGTCGGGGGTGGAGCGCAGGGTCAGCTCGAGAATTGCGACCAGCACGATGAGCGCCGGGAAGATCGCCAGTAGGCCGAAGTAGGTCAGTGCGGCAGCTCGGTCGGGTAGCTGGTCCTCGGCTACGACTCGCAGCGCGGCCTCGACTCGCCTGCGCAGCGCGCGAACCAGCGGAGCCGAGTTTGTCACGTGCTCATGCACCTCCTTTCGCCAAGTCTGCGCCGGCTTCGTCGGCGTGACCTCGTCCGGGAGGGTGGAGACCTCGAGCTGTGTCCCTCCACCCCCATCCTCTTGTGCGACATCCGTTTCCGCAGCCACGCGCCAAGACCCCGGACCCGGGCGCGTGGCGGGGCGTTTCTCACCTGGGAAGGGTGATGTGTCAGCGGTGGTCTCGGTGGTGGTTCTGCGAGGTTGCGAACACGAACGACACGAGGGTGACGATCTCGGAATGAGGAGCACCTGGGGTTTGGTGTCAAGCGGCGGTTGGTTTGACGCAACGTGTTCGGCCGTGTGGGGCGTGTCGTTGATGAGCTGCTGGTACACGGCATCGGCGAGGTATCGAGTTTGGAACCCAGCGGCTCGCGACGCGCCCGTTCACCGGCTGTACTCGCTGCTCCGGGTGGTCAACCGCGCAGGTGGCGAGGGGTCCGCGATCACGCCGTCGGCGCGTATCTCAAGGTCGCGGCGACGTCGCCGCCGCGCGGGACGTCCTCGTGGCGGACGGCGAGCAGGTAGGCGCCCGACAGCCAGGCCCGGCGCGCGATCTCGTCGACGAGATCGACGGGGCCGGGAGCTCCGAAGGTCACCTCGCCCGAGTCGTCGACCTCGCCGGGGACGGTGGCGTCTATGTCCACGAACAGCGTGTGCACGGCGCCGCGCGTGGCGACGCGGGCCAGGTCGGCGAGGTCGGTCGAGGTGCGACCCTGCCCGAAGCGTTCGTCGAAGGTGCTTTTCTCTTCGTCGAGCCGCGCGGCGTACCAACGGTCGAGGACCGCACGGGCTTCGGTGACCAGCTCGCCGTCGCCGCGGTCCTCCGGGTTGCCGGGCACGCTGTGTGGCACCAGGTCGGGGTAGCCGCAGTGCACGCGGAAGATGCTGTCGAGCGGCTCCGTAGCGGCGAGGACGAGCGGCACGCCGTGGCCGGGCAGCACCTCGCGCAGCGCGCCGTCGACCAGCCGGGAGAACTGCGCCATGCGCAGTTTCTGTCCCTCCGCGCCCTGCACCCGGCGGCTCGGTGCGCGGTCCTTGACGGATGCCTTGCCGACGGCGGACGCCACGTCCGCGGGCATGCCCGGCACGCGTATCTCACGCGGGGGAGCGTCGGGCACGGTTTCCAGCACCCGCGCCGAACCCTGGGCGAGCGCCAGCACGAACGCGGTCTGCGGGAAGGTCACTGCGCGCATCAGCGGTTTGACGAAGAACCGTGTGGCTCCGACTGCGGCCGGCGTGAGGCGGTTGGGCAGCCGAAAGCTGTGCAGCGAGGTCGGCGTCGCGAACACGGCGAGGCTGCGCGCCTGGTGCCGCCAGAAGTCCCCGGAGTCCTCGTCCTCCAGCACGGCGAGTTGTTCTTCCAGTGCCGCGAGGTCCTGCTGGTCCACGTCGCCGAGCTGTGCCAGCGCTTCCCGGACTCCGTTCTTGTAGGCGATCCGCTCCGCCTCGCCCGGTGACGTGGGCTCGGTCTGCAGGTAGATCGACACGGCGGCCGGAGCTTCGGCCTGCCAGAGCGCGTCGATCTCGGAGCGGGTCGGGATGTCGGTGTACAACGTCATGCGGTTCCTCCTCATCGAGGTGTCCGTCCGCCCGTCCTGCCTGCGGCAGGGCAGGAAGCTCCATTCTCGACAGTAGGTCCAGGCACGGCGGGAAACCATGGAAGTCCGGTGACCCCGCGTTCGACGTAACTCTCTGCGGTCCTTGGAATGTAGGGGCCGGCACCGCCGCGATGAACCCGACGCCATCGAACAAGTACTCAGGCGGCTGACCGACCCTCGCCAATACCCTCACGACCGAGAGTCAGCAGACAAGGTGCGAGACGGGCTCAATCACCTGCTGGAAGTCGAGAACTTGCACGTTGAGCTGGACGGCGAGCTGCGCCCGGTCATCACGAGGTCTGCACGTTGTGCGTCGCGACAGCGCCTTGCCGCGGACTCACGCTGGCCCCGCCTTTCGCATCGAGTCGATGGCCAGGCCGCTGCCGAGTGTGGCGGGGGCGGGGCGGGTGGGCGAGACTGCTTCGATGGTTTCCGAGTACGCCGAGAGCGACCAATTCCGTGGTGCTCGTATCCACCTGTGCAATCTCGCCGGCCTCGAGATCCGCGATTGCGAGGTGAATGGCCTGAAGATCGTCGACTGCTACGGCAGGGACGTCTATCTCGGTGGTGACTTCGAGCGCCTGGTCGTCAACGATGTCGACGTGACCGCCTACGTCGAGGCGGAACTCGACCGCCGGCACCCCGTGCGGGTGCTGGCTCGGGATGCGGCATCCCCCGAGGACTACGGGGCTGCGTGGGACGCGATCGAGGCCCTGTGGGGCGCGACGCTTGACCAGGCGAGGCTGTTGCCCGAGGCCAGCCTGCACGAGCGGGTGGCGGGCGAGTGGTCGTTTGTCGAGACGCAACGGCATCTGCTGTTCGCGTGCGATGCCTGGCTCGGCAACGCCGTGCTCGAGGAGGAAGCGCCCTACCACCCGTGGGGCCTGCCCGCCGGGGGGATGCCGCCCGACGCGGCGGCGAAGCTGGGCCTGGACCTTGACGCCACCCCGTCGCTCGACGAGGTGCTCGCGCCACGGCTGGCCCGCATGGCCGTGATGCGGCGTGTCGTCGAAGGGCTCACTCCGGCCGAGCTCGACCGGGTGTGCGGTCGCAAGCCGGCGCACCCGTATCCCGACACGGAGTACGTCGTGCGCCGCTGTCTCAAGGTAGTGCTGAAAGAAGAAGGCGAGCACCACCGTTACGCGGCGCGCGACCTTGCGGTGCTCGAGGCAGGTGTGCCTGAACCGCAGTAGTCTTCGAGCTATTCCCCGGCCAGGTGGCGAGCCCTGGTGTCCGTGATGGGTGACGGAGGTCGGCGGCTCCACGGTCGTTCAGATCGCCTTGCCGAACGACCTCGCGGGCGTGGAAACCTTCCCGGGAAGCTACTTCCTCAACACGGAGGCTGAGGTCGTTGTTGACCTCACGCCGCTTGAATTCGCCGAGCACGCGAGCGTTGAGATCACTTCGGCGAAAGATCGGGACATCCTGGACGAGCTTGGCTCGCATTCTGCCCCGAAACGATTACCGTGATATGACTGATTTTCTGAACGACTTGACCAAGTTATCCCTGGGAAAATTTCTGCTTTTGTACCGGGTGCTGCCAAGTTACGATAGTCGAATTTGGTCGTCGAAAAACCGTGGAGGAACAAGGTGCACCAGAATCGCTCGGACTCCGGTCCGGTCATGGACGAGACTCCGGACATCAAGCCGCGCAGTCGCGATGTCACGGACGGCCTGGAGCGCACCGCTGCGCGCGGGATGCTGCGGGCTGTGGGCATGGGTGACGACGACTGGGTGAAGCCCCAGATCGGTGTCGCTTCGTCGTGGAACGAGATCACGCCGTGCAACCTGTCGCTGGACCGGCTGGCGAAGGCGAGCAAGGACGGCGTGCACGCCGCGGGTGGCTATCCGCTGGAGTTCGGCACGATTTCGGTGTCCGACGGTATCTCGATGGGCCACGAGGGCATGCATTTCTCTCTGGTGTCGCGTGAGGTGATCGCGGACAGTGTGGAGACGGTGATGCAGGCCGAGCGGCTGGACGGCTCGGTGCTGCTGGCCGGCTGTGACAAGTCGTTGCCGGGAATGCTGATGGCGGCCGCC
Organism: Amycolatopsis sp. NPDC001319; assembly: GCF_042896185.1. NCBI lineage: Bacteria > Bacillati > Actinomycetota > Actinomycetes > Pseudonocardiales > Pseudonocardiaceae > Amycolatopsis > Amycolatopsis sp. NPDC001319. Next base: position 665,028 of record NZ_JBIAWY010000004.1, read on the forward strand.
CGGCTTGACCTGGCCAGCGTGTTCCTCTACGCCGGTTCGATCCTGCCCGGCCGGGTCACGCTGTCGGACGGCGGCGAGCGCGAAGTCACGATCATCGACGCGTTCGAGGCCGTCGGTGCGTGCGCCAGGGGCTTGATGAGCCGCGAGGACGTCGGGCTGATCGAGCGCGCTATCTGTCCCGGCGAGGGCGCGTGCGGCGGGATGTACACGGCGAACACGATGGCCAGTGCGGCCGAGGCGCTGGGGATGTCGTTGCCCGGCAGTGCGGCTCCGCCGGCGACGGACCGGCGGCGTGACGGGTTCGCGCGGCGGTCCGGTCAGGCGGTGGTCGAGATGCTGCGCAAGGGGATCACCGCTCGGCGGATCATGACCCGGGAGGCGTTCGAGAACGCGATCGCCGTGGTGATGGCGTTCGGCGGCTCCACCAACGCGGTGCTGCACCTGCTCGCGATCGCGCACGAGGCGGAGGTGCCGCTGAGTCTGGACGATTTCACGCGGATCGGTGCGCGGGTGCCGCACCTGGCCGACGTGAAACCGTTCGGGCGGCATGTGATGACCGACGTCGATCGCATCGGCGGCGTGCCGGTGGTGATGAAAGCGTTGCTGGACGCGGGTCTTCTGCACGGCGATTGCCTGACCGTGACCGGGCGTACGGTCGCCGAGAACCTGGCCGAGATCGCGCCGCCGGACCCGGACGGCACGGTGCTGCGCGCGATGGCCTCGCCGATCCACCCGACCGGCGGCATCACGATCCTGCGTGGTTCCCTGGCGCCGGAGGGCGCGGTCGTGAAGTCCGCCGGTTTCGACTCGGACGTGTTCACCGGCACGGCCAGGGTGTTCGATCGCGAACGCGCCGCGATGGACGCGCTGGAGGACGGCACGATCGTCGCGGGCGACGTCGTGGTGATCCGCTACGAGGGCCCCAAGGGCGGGCCGGGGATGCGGGAGATGCTCGCCATCACCGCGGCGATCAAGGGTGCAGGGCTCGGCAAGGACGTCCTGCTGCTGACCGACGGCCGTTTCTCCGGCGGCACGACCGGCCTGTGTGTCGGCCATGTCGCCCCCGAGGCAGCCGACGGCGGGCCGATCGCCTTCGTCCGCGATGGCGATCCCGTCAGCCTCAACGTCGCGACCGGCATGCTGGACCTCGGCGTGGATGCCGCCGAGTTGGCCGCTCGCCGGGCGGGCTGGACCCCACTGCCCGACCGCTACACACGCGGCGTGCTGGCCAAGTACTCCAGGCTCGTCGGCTCGGCCTCCCAGGGCGCTGTCTGCGGGTAACGCAGCCAGGACTGCGCCCGGCGATCCGGCCGGGCGTGGCCGTCGCTCATGACCGAATGGTCAAGCGGAACGAGGCGAAGGGCGCTGGCAATTTCTGTTGGTGCCGGGCTCAGTGGATGAGCCGCTCAGGAAAGTGGGGACGGCGCCGGTCGCTGCCGCGTGTGTGGCATGAGTGCTCAAGCCCATGAGGAAAGGTTCACGACGTTCCCCGGCCCCGGCCACCCTGACGAAGCGGGCGTCGGCGCCGGGTTCGCTGGTGCTCTGTCCGAGGACGCCCTCGACGACGCCGAGAAAAGTCTGCTCCCGAGCGCAGCAGACAAGGCCTCTCGGCACCAGGCGGCGCTCGAGCAGTCGGCGCAGAAGCCTTGAACCTCGGGCTGCCTGGCCGGCCGCCAATGCACAGGCAAGACTGGTCTCGAAGACTCCGGCAAGGCTTCGGGGCGCGGCGCCGCAGCTGCCGTCGGATTCGCCTCGTGTGCAGTGAGCCAGAAGCTGTGTGCCTTGCTGGGGTCTGCGCTGAGGGCGCCGTTCGGGCCGACGCGGGCGCAGGCGGGGTTGGGGGCTGCGAGCGTGCGGACGCCGTCGGCGAGCATGGCGGCGCGGGCGTCTCCCGTCCCGGTTGATGACCGGTGCGGGACACCGGAAATCCCGCGCGCGAGGGCGTCGAACCAGTGGGGGCGGACATCGGGCGTGCAGGCGCCGGACCTGTCGCTTTCAGCGCGGTTGGCAGGCGTGGCCTGGCCGGCTGCGGCTGAACAGCGGACCCGAAGGTGGGGCCGTCCGCAACCAGTCGGCGGGATTCGTGCCACACCGCGAAAGCCTGGCGCTCATGGTGGGTTGGACATGAAGTTCGGGCTCGACTCGCTGAGGAATTCTTCGATCACGGTGACCACTGTGGACGGTAGACAACCGGAAGAAACTCTTCCACATAACACAAATCCCCAGGCCGGAAGTGATCCGAACCTGGGGAGTGAGGGTGCGCCATCAGGGACTCGAACCCCGAACCCGCTGGTTAAGAGATCGTTTTTTGCCCTGCCGGACGGTGCCTAGTGATGTCGAACAAGACCTTTTCGGCTGGTCACCGGCCATCACCTATATCTGGCTATACCGCGTTCTGTCGTCGTGTGCGCGACCTCTCGGGCTCTTCTCGGGCTCGCGCGTGCCGGATTCTTCCGGGCTATTCGTCCAGGTCAATCGTGCCGACGGCGCCTGCACTGGATCTGTCGGTGGTCGGGCGGCTGGTCGCGATCCGGTCCCTGTCGATGCGGGCGCCCGTGGTGAGGTGATCCGGCCGGCTCGACGGCTGCTATTGGCGTCAAGCGTGGTGACGTCGGCGCTGAACGTGGCTGAGCTTTTGACGTCGCTGACCTGGGAAGACGTTGTTCGATACGATGGTCCGTTGTTGCTGATCGGCTGGTCGGAGGTGAGGCCGGTTCTGCCGCATGCGCTGGTCGATGCATCAGCCACCAGGCCCCGGGGTCTCGTTGCCCAGACCGTCGGCGCGGACACCTCTAGTCTCCGGAGGAGCGATTACCCGCCGCGAGCCGGGGCACGAGCCTGCCGTCGCTGAACAATCGTTTCGGCAGCAGGCAATGATCGTGTAAGCAGGATCGGGGCCCGGGGTCGATCACGATCACGGCTCCATAAAGACCTTCTTCGCTTCGGGGGAGTCGGGAGTGGAAACATAGGCTTGGCCGACACTGAGCTTCTCCAGCGCTTGCGCCATGTCCTTGCCCGCGCGGCCGCGCAGAAAACCGGCGACGGTCTTGCTTTGCGGGAAATTGCAGCGGAACGCGACCTTGGTGCCGGCGTTGCCGAGGACGTCGCGGTGGAAGTCGTCGACGCCTTGGCTCGCGACGACGACAGCGATGCCGTACTTGCGTCCTTCCTTCATGATCTTCGGCAGCGTGACGTCCTTGGCGAGCCGGTGCGCCTCGTCCAGCACAACCGCGAGGCGTAGCCGGTCGGTCTGTCCCCAGTGGAACATCTCCCGGTAGACCTTCCGGAGGACGAACGCGGCCGCGGCCAGCTGCACCTGTTCCATCAGCGAATGCACGTCGAGCACCATGCCGCCGGCCAGCAGATCGCTGAAAAGGCCGTCGCCGGGGTTGTCCCGGAACAGGTCGAAGTCGCTGAGCGGGCGGACGCGCGCAGTCACGTTCTTGCCGGGCCCCGTGGCTTCCTTGAGTTCCAGCAAGGAGGCGAACTCCTCCATGGTGGGAAGCCCGGACGGACCTGCCGCCGAACCGAACCCGTGGTGCTGGTAGAGCTCGCGCAGCGTCTTGTAGACGACGTCCCGCTGGATTTCGCCGAGCCCGCTCACGAAGCCTACGACTTCCGCCAGCTCCAAGGCTGCCTGCGCGTACTTCCGGTGGTCGGCGCCGGCTCGCAGCTCGAACGGGGAGAAGTCCAGCCCGTCCGAGGCGTCGACCACGGCCGCGTTCGCCGCCGGGTTCGCCGCCATGTCGCCGTGGAAGTCGATCACCAGCGCCGGCAGTCCCTGGTCGGCGAACGAGGTGAGAATCCGACGGGTGGTGACCGACTTCCCCTGGCCGGGGATGCCGAGAACGAACATGTGCGGGCTGCCCGACGTGCTGATCCGCCAGCTCACCTCGGCCGAATGCGCATCCTTCCCCAACACCACCCGCACCTCGCCGGGCCGGTCCCCGGTCCGCTGCTCCTCGGTCTCCGGAGCTTCGGGCTTCGGCTCTTGCTCGGAGATATCGGGGTCGGCCGACAGCGCCGTGACGACGGCCGGTTCTTCGGCGGATCCCGGCCGCGAGTCCGGGGCCGGTTCCGTGCCGGACGGTGTCTCGGCATTGTCCGAGACCGCGTTGTCCTTTGCAGGTTGAGCGAGCTGGTTCGGTAGCAGCGTCGCGACGCCTGCCTTGCGAAGCTTCGCCGCGGTTAGCACTTCGATCGGCACGCCGCGGTACTCACCGGCGACGTCGAGTTCACAGTCCAGGTTCACCAGATAGCCGCGGCGGGAGATCTCCACATTGACGCTCTCCTCGAGCCTGGCGAACTGGCGTTCCGCGACCGCCAGCCGTTCCTCGCTCAGCATGCCCATGGCGAACGCGCGGTGCGCGTGGTGACGCAGGATCCCGGCCAGCCTCGTCCGTTGCAGATCTGCGTCGGTGCGAGGCGAATCGGTGCCGAGAAAGCCGGCATCCAGCATCGACACGGTCGCGTCGATGCGCTCGGCGATGTCGTCGATCAGCTGTTCCGGCGGTGCGTCGCCCTGCCGCGACGTGACCTCGACGCAGGTCATCCGCAGGCTTTGCCTCGTGGCGGTGACCAGGATCAGGTCGCACAGCCTCGGCCCGTCGGCGGCGGCGCCGAAGATCTCCCGATGCACATCGACCGGCACGACGATCGTGTCTTTCAACTCGCCCCGGCTGTCCAGCCAGGCCAGTGTCGCGGCGAGCCCGACCGCCTCCGCGGCCAAGTCCGTCTTGCCGATCAGGCGCAACGCCAGCCGTCCCGACGCCCGATGCAGACAGTGGAGGGTGTCCCGGACCGATCGACGGTCGTCGGCGAACCCCATGTCCCGCATCGCCGCGGACAGCAGCCGCTCGATCTCGCCCCGGTGCTTCGTGGTCACGGTCAGCCGAGGTCCGATACCTTCGAGGAAGTCGGGCGCATGATCCACGATGTAGAGCCGGCTCCGGTCGGCGTGCTCGGTGAAGAGCTCGAACCCGAGATTGCGGTCGATCGACAGGACCCAGTCCGCGCGGTCGTGTGCCGCCGTCAGCGCCGTCGTCTCGTCGTCGCCGAGCGAGACCCGCAACGCGATGCCGTGGTCGGCGGGGAACCCCCGGTGCACGGCGAGCACGGCCTGGTGCGCCCGGTGCGCGTCGACGGCGTCCGCAGCGGCATTCTTGTTCTTTCCGTCGCGGAGCTTCACCGCCGGTACGGTTTCCCAGCGCCGGCCGTGCTCGGTGGTCACCGGCCTGCTGGTGGTCGGGGTGAGCAGGTTGCGGAACGCCGTCGTCGCGTCCGCCGTCGGCGCACCGTCCGCCGCTACCACCGCGAGGTCGTTGACCACGCTCAGGTGTGCGGGCTCGACATCGGCTGCGAGCCGCTCGAACGGCCGCACGCTCAGGCCGAGCGGAGGCCGCAGGTAGGACCGCGTGTTCCCGACCCGGTACCCGCCGACCCGCTTCTGCAGGTCGGTCAGTGCAGGCAGCGGATCGGTGCCGGCCTGCCGGTTGGTGTAGGCCACGACCTCGGCCCGACCGGTCAGCCTGGTGACGTCGGAATCGGTGTCCTTGCCGGTCAGCACCGATTCGCCGAGCGCCTTGGCCAGCAGCTCGCCGGAACCGGGGTTGATCGCGAGCAGCCGGACCGCGTCCGGATGGGAGTGCGTGTGCCGGTAGGTGGAGATGCGCTCGGCGAGCATGTTCGGCGGCACGTCGGTGGCCACGTCCCGGCGGTCGATGCCGATCACGTCGAACACCGCCTGCACGGCGATGCCCGGCTCGCGCTCGCCGGGGGCGAGATAGATCCCGGTGCCGACCGTCGCCTCCCGGGCGTGCACGAAGACATCGCCGCCGGCGGGCACGGCGAACGGAAGGTTGGCCGGAGTCACCCGGCGGATCAGGTCGGCATCGACCCGCTTCTTGCGCTGGGCCTTCTCCAGCTTGGCCAGCTCGCGTGCCCAGCCGGTCACCGCGGTGTCGTACTCGGCCAGCCAGGCCAGTCGCATCGGATGGAAGGGCAGTACCACGACCGCCCGGATCGGCTGCCCGCCCGCCGTCGTGACGCTCAGCGTCAGCGTGTCCAGGGACAGCAATGCATCCCGGTGAGCCGGGTCGGTGATCGCTTGGTCGAGTGCGCGCTTGTAGGACTGGCAATAGGAACGCACCTGGGCCCGCAGCTCGTCGTTCCAGGCCACCGACTCGACCAGGCTGCGCGGTTGTGCGCCGAACAGGGCGTGGACTTCTTTCCGAGACCTCGCCAAGGCCTGCGGCAGGACGTGGTCGATCGGCTCGACCCTGTCCAGTTCGAGCACCTCGCCCATGCGTCCGGCCGCCTCGAAGGCAGTGGCCCTGCTTCCTTGCTCGAACAGCCGGCGTTGCAGATCGGCGATGACGGGGCTGACGCCGAGCAGCACGGTCCGTCGCCCGCCGAGCCTCAGCGACACCGCGGTGTGCGTGTCGTCCACGCTGTAGGCGTCCTCGCTGAGGTCGTCCTGGCCGCCGAGCACCGCATCCAGTCTCCCGAGCGCGAGCGCCCACGCCGAGGCGCGCCGGGTGTCGCCGGAGATCAGAGCGTCTTCCCAGCGCACGGTGAACTGCTGGCTTTCGTCGCGGGCGATGTCGCCGCCGCCTCGCAGCAGCACCGGCTGGCCCGCGGTGTCCAGCCCGGTCACGCGCGCGATGAACAGCGAACCCTGCTCGAGGTCGGCCTCGTCGATATCGATGGTGACAGTCGCGGTCCGCCGGGAGCTCGCGACGATCATCTTCGCGATCGGCTCGGTGGCGTCGCCGTCGTCACGCAGGTCCGCCGGGGGCAGCACCTCGACGAGCCAGCGATGGATCGCATCGGTCTTCGCCGGATCGGTCGTCCAGGTCACGCGCACCGAGCCGGCGACACCCTCGCCGACTTCGGTGAATGGGAGGTCGTTCGGGCTCTTCTGCTTGAGCCGCGAGGTCGCCACTACTTTGCCGTCCTGACGGACGAACGGGGCGACCCGGACCTGGTCGACGTCGACCGTCTTCGGCTCCGCCAGCGGCCACCGCTCGAAGCCGAGATCGTCCGCATCCGCCAGCGCCGCGGTCCACGACGCCGGGTTGGACAGATCACGATGCGCGTCGGACAGGAAGCCGGCGAGCCAGTCGCGCACGGGGCCGGCTTGCAGACCGGCCTTGCTGAGCCGGTCCGCCACCGTGGAAACCGCCCGCGCTGGCCGGGAAATCGCTTTGACGCACTTGCTGTTGTCGGCCAGCCTCTCGACGAGATCCTTGCCGTGGTCAGGGATGAGACCGACCAGCGGAAGCGAGGCACCGATGGTCTGCCACGAAGGTTCGGCGCTGACCGCGGCAACGTACCGGGCCCATGCCTCGACCGGCCGCTTGCTGCCGAGTTCGCGAGCCACCTTCCTGACGCCGGTCTGCACGCCGTCGTCGGGCGGCAGCTCGTCCATCAAAGCCTCGCTCGCGACGCTGAGCAGGCCGACCGCGTCGCGGCGCTCGAAGCTGTTGTCCAGCGAACTCGCCGCGGCACCGATGCCGACGGGGATCAGCAGAACCAGCTGACGCTGTTTGCGGTTGCGCAGCTCGACCGCGCGCTCAGCCGGGATCGACAGATCACCGTCCGCGTGGTCCGGCCGGTCAGTCAGCACGTGCACATCGGCTTTGGCCGACGCCGGACCTGCCTGCAAGACCCGTGCCAGGCACTCCGCATCGGTCTGGCGCAGGTTGTCCACCCGGACGCAGTGGCCTGCCTCGTGCTTCGCGACGTGCTCGGTTAGCGCGGCCGCGATCCGGTCGACGACCAGCTTCGGCAACGCCTTCACAGGCTCAGGCATCACGATCTCCCAGCGGGTGGCGAACGATCTGTTCGGAGAAGTCGTCGGAAAGGCCGTCGAAACAGCCCAGCAGCTGAAGCCGGCGTTTGAACGCGGCCAAGTTGTTCGCCGCGGCGGCACGCGCCTCCGCGCCGTCCAGGAACTCGGGCGGCTGGTCGATCAGAATGCCGAACCGGTCCCTCAGCTCGGCCAGCACGGTCCGCAGCGGCATCGTCGGCCGGAAGCCCTGCCGGTTCTTGACGAATACCGCCAGCAGCAGAATGTTCAGCAGTTCGTCACTGGGCGCGTACCGCCACGACCGGCGGTGCTGGAACGAGCCCGAGAGGATCCCGTACGGCTTGCGCAGACCGCCCACCGAGGAAAACCACCCGACCGTGTTGGCAGTCGCCTTGGCCTGGTTGACGAACTCGAGCAGGTCCAGCAGCTTGTCCACCTCGCTCTTCTCGGCGCGCTTGATTTCGTCGAGGAACTTGGCCTCGTCCTCGGTCAGCTGGGCACTGTCTCTTGGGTTGTTCGCGTCGATGTCGTCGAGCTGGCTCATCGCGAACAGCTCTACCTTCTGGTGCTCGCGAAGCTCGGCCAGCCGGACCAGCCGCTCGGCTTGAGAGAGCCGGGCGAGCTCCTCCCATTCGGCTCGCGCGCGCTCGAGCCCCTTTTCGACAATCATGAACGTCATGCGGTCGCGGAACGCGAGCCGAAGCTGGTTGAGATCGCGCTCGACGCACAGCCTGGAGAGCTTGTCGGACTCGTCGTCCATGCCGCCGGTGAAGTCGCAGTACAGCTCGAGCCCTGACGCGGGGTCGGCATCGACCATGTCGGCAGGCGTAGTGCCGGTGCGCAACAATTCTCGGCCCGCGGCGTTGATGCGCAGGCTGAGGGTGAACGTGCTCAGCGCGAGCAGGCCGGCGAAGGTGGACATCAGCGCCGCGGTCGGCAGCCGCTCCGAGTACACGACCAGGTGCGCGAGCAGCATCGTGCCCATATTCCCGGTGACTCCGGGCAGCGGGCTGTCCAGCTCGCGGGCGTCCTCTTTGAAGGCGCGGACGTCGCCCATCTCGAACCCTTCGAGGAACCGCACCTCGAGCAAAGCGCTGATGTCGAGCCGGCTCGGGTCGACCAGCTCGGGCTTCCACTGGGGGCCCGGCCCGATCCGAAGGCCCTGGCCGATGTTGTCCGAGATGACCCGGCGCAGTTCGCCGTCTGCCTCTGCGGATGCAGTGCGCGCGACTTCGGCGCGCAACAGCTGATAGGTGAACTCGTCGATACGACGATGCCGGGTTCGTGTTTTCGGCAGCCCGGCGCGGTACGCCGCCAGCGTCAGCGGGGCGACTGACAGCATCTGTTCGCCGCTGTGCGACTTTCCGATCTTGCCCATGTCGACGATGCATGACCGCAGCCAGCCGTCCAGCAACGCGCGCGCGTCCGGCGAATCGAAGCCAGCCAGCTGATCGTTCGCGAGCAAACGATCGAGATAGCCGTCGTAGTCCCGTTCGTCGGTCAGGAACTTGCCGGGCCGGCCGCCTTTGACGCAAGCCTCGAACACGTGCGGCAATACCCGGTCCACGTCGGTGTCCAGCACGCTGAAAATGGTCAGCGGCTGGTACTGGTACGTCTTCACGGTCTTGGGCAGTTCGATGGTCATGACGCGTCCTCTCGCACGATCCGGCCGTCGACGACCTTCGCCTTCAACGACCGGCCGGAGCCGTCGATCACCCGCACCGCGTGCGCGGGCTCCCGGCGCAGACGATTGCCGAAGCCGGCGACCTCCTGCCGGATCGCCGCAGAGGCGAGGTCGCCGAGGATCTCGCCGTCGGCCGTGCGCAACAGCAGCTCGGCGGTGTCCAGAGTGATCCGCAGTTCCGCTCCGGACGAATGCCGCAACACCAGCAGGTCAGGAAACGATTCGAGGTACGGCGAACGGGCGCCGTCCGCGGTCAGCGCGAACTGGGACGCGGCCAGTTCCTTGATCACCACGATGGCGCGGACCGCGGGCGCGTCGTATGCCTGATCCCGCAGCGCCAGGTCCTTGTCCGCGTACCCGACGAACCCCAGCACCCTCGACAGCCCGCTGACGAACCGCGGCAACGCAGACTCGGGGGCGGCCAACGCGGCGAGGTACTCGGTGAGGTAACGGTAGCCGCGCACCTCGGCACGCGCGGTTTCCCCACCCCAGTGGCCGAGGAACAGCTCGCGTTTGAGCCGCCTGATGTCTGCGTCGGCGACTTCGTGCAGATCGGGGATCAGCGTTCGGTCCGCGCGTGCGGTCCGAACTGCGCCGGGAGCCGGCAGCTCCGCCGGGTCCAGGTCGGCCCATTCCCCCGGCAAATTGTCGCCGCTGCCCCCACCGAAAGCCAGTCCGGGCAGCCGACGGGCGTCCGTCCCCGGGTCGGCGTCGTTGGCGCGCTCTGCGTGGACCTGTTCACAGGAGAGGTTCCCGGTGATCAGCCAGCCGAACGCGGACCGGACATCCCGCACGGTCGCGCGCCGGCGGCGGCGCAGATGGCTGGTCAGCACCAGTTCTTTGACCGCAGCCTTGGCCGGAGCCGCCCGCAGGTCCTCGACATTGCGCCGGATCGGGCAGCCAGTTCGCGCAATACAGCCGTCGCACGCCGACCAGCGGAAGTCCGCGGTGAACAGATCGAGGATGGCCTCGGCCAAACTGGGCGACGTGCCATCCGGAACGACCAGTGCTCGGCGTTTCAGATCGACCAACACGATGCGTGCGTTCGCATCGGCAATGCCACGGCGTTGACGGCGCAGTTCTTCGGCGACCTCCGGATACAAGTCCTCATTGTCGTCGAAGAACTGAGTGACCCGGCCGTCGTTTGCGGCGATCAGCACCGTGCGCCGGGCCGGGTCCTCCCCGTCGGCAGGGGCGAGCGCCTGGTGCAGCAGGTCGTCGGAGGAAAGCGGACCGTGGGACTCGGACGCGTCGTAGACCGCGACGAACGTGTGCCCGTCGAGCTGTTTGCGCCAGCCGGCCTCGTCGGCGTGCCGGGTCTCCGCGGCACGGTCGTCGAGCGTATTGCCGACCTTGACCAGGAATGAGGTCTTGCCGTCGCCCGGGTTGCCGCTCAATACGACGATGTCGAGCTTGCGGTCGAGAATCGCGGGCAGCAGGCGGTCGTCCAGCCAGGTCTTCGCGTACGTGTTGTGGGCGAATTCGTCGTCGAGGCCGCGGTTTCCCGCGTTGCCGATCCCGCTTTCCCGATACAGGCCGCGCAAGGCCGCGACCGTCGGGTTGATGACCTGACTCGTCGGTTCGGTCAGCGACCGGAGGAACTCCTCGGCGGACTGTGGCCGTTCCGCCTGTTCGTAAGCGACGCAGCGGTACAGCGCGTCGAGCACCACCGCGCCGTAGCGCCGTCGGTGGTCGTCGGTCGGCGGGATCAGTGTCTTCCGGCCTCCGAGATCAGTGCCCGCGTAGGGGTAGCGGCCGAGGATGGCGTGCAAAATCGACGCGGCGGCGCTGTAGAGGTCGGCGGCCCGGGACCAGGTGCCGCTCGCCCAGACTTCCGGCGCGGTGTAGGGCGGGGAACCGACCGCGGAATGAGCCTCGTCGACCGGTGCGGCCAGCCCGAAATCGATCAGCCGCGCGTTGCCGTCGGCGGACACGATGATGTTGGCCGGGCTGACGTCCCGGTGATACAGCCCCTGCTGGTGCGCATCGGCGAGTCCGGAGAACACGTCGACGGCGATGCGCCGGACTGCCTCGCCGTCGAGCGCGGACTCCGTCGCCAGCTTCTTCAGCATGCTGCCCGGCACGTATTCCTGCACCAGCACACCAGGCTCCGGGTGTGGCAACAGGTCGTAGACCCGGGCGCAGTACTTGCTGTACAGCTGGTCGGCGTTGGTGAACTCGGCCAGGGCCTGCTCCCCGGACACCCGGTCCGGACGGAGGTACTTGAGCGTGCGTTCGCCGGGCACCTGCTCGTCGGCGGCCAGCCACGTCACCGCCCACGCACCTTCGCCGAGCCGGTACCGAAGCCGATACCGGCCGTTGACGAGCTGGTCCGGCATCGGGTCCGGGGCGTCCGCGATGATCACCGACCGGGCCGCGACGTCCGGCGCCGTGGCGGCGGCGACCTCGGCGGCCTCCGGCCGCTGGTCATACTCCGGCGAAAGACAGCGGGCCAGCAGGGCGCCGATCTCCGGATAGGCCGCCGCGCGCCGCCGTACGAGGTCGTGGTCGGGCTCCGCTTCCTGGACGCCGTGGATCCACTGCACCAGGCAGAGCGCCAGGCTGTACACGTCGTCCTTCGAGCCGAAGAACTCCATGCTGGTGCCCGGAGCGCGGAACGGCGTCGACGGGTGGTCGTCGACCAGATCCGGCGCGATGGTCTCCGTACTCGGGATGCGAGACCGGCTGAAATCCCGGAACCGCACCCGGTTTTCGGTGGTGAGCTCGATATACCTCGGCCGGAGCGCACGATGCATGATTTCTTTCCCGTGCACGGAGGCCAGCGCTGCGAACGCGTCGTGCACGACCGACGTCGCGACGTCTGGCGGAATCACGCCCTGCGCGTCCGCGGCCGGTCCGCGATCGCCGCTGAGCTTCCACAGGCTGGTTCCGTCCAGGTCGGGCTCGATCGGGGTGACCCGGTAACCCTCCCAGTCGAACCAATCCCGCACCTGCCAGGTGCGATCTTCCTTGGCCAGCAAAGCGAGCGCATCGTGCTCGCGGACGGCAAGCCGTTCGGCCGCGGCCCGGTCCGCGGCCATGGCGACGGGAACGCAGTAGAGGAAAAGCATCCGGTGCGCGGGGGTTTCGGCGGCAAACACCCGAGCGTTGCCTTCTTCTCCGAGCTGGCCGATGACGGTGTACTGCATGATCTGCCTGGGTGCTTCCGCCGGATCGCGCTGAGGGAGGTCGAGGAGATAGCTCATCACCTTCGACCGGAGCGGAGCCATCTCGTCCGGCAGCGCCGCGTCGCGCGCGGTCAAGGCCGTGGCCGCCTCGGCCAGCGGGAGCACGACATCCGTGCCGAGGTCGGCGGTGCCGGACAACTCGAGCGACGGGTGCGACATGATCACGTGACCGGTGACCGGGTGCACGCCTCGCGGCAGTCGTTTCTGCGTTTGCGCCCAGCTGGTGACCTTCGCTCGCAGCTTTCCCGCCAGCACTCGAGACGCGTGGGCGACCTGATTGACCGGGTTGGACCGCTGTTCGCCGTTGACGTACCAGAACACCTCGCCGGCGACGACGTGCCGGCCCCAGGCCTTCTCCTCGCCGACGTAGATACCGTTGCGCCCGACCACGATCAGGTCGAGATCCACCGTGCCTGTGCCGGTGGGGATCTGCCGGCCGGCGATGACGTCCCAATCGCCGGGGAGCTCGTCCCTGAGCCGATTCGCCGTGTTCTCCTCACCGGGCCCGTGCCAGTCGCCCAGAACATGCAGTCGTGCCATGTCAGCCCACCTCCGCGCGAGCGTCGCGCTGGTAGTCGTCCGGCCAGGTCCAGCAGCGCACGTCGGCGTCGAGTGCGACGAGCTGATCGACCAGCGCCGTGGACTTCGTATAAGTGATCAGCAGCTGGTCCTTGGCGCGGGTGGCGCCGACGAACCCGACGCGCCGCCGTCTCCCGGCTTCTTCGTCCGTACCTGCCGGCAACGTCTCCAAACCGAGCAGAAACACCACCGGGAATTCGTAACCCTTACCGGAATGCACGGTGACGACCTTGACTGACGGCGTCGCCGGGGCGAACTCAAGCGGGTTCTTCTTGTCGAATACCTCGAAGGGGATGTCCTGAGCGGCCAACGCCGCACGAAGTTTGCCGAGGCCGTGCCATTGGCTGAGCAGGACCGCGATCTCGTGCGGCTGCCGGGCGCCGTCCTGCAGCAGCCTCCCGATTTCCCAGGCGACGCAGTCGAACTGGGCATCTTTCGAGTCAGCCCAGATCAACTCGACCGGTTCTCCTGCCGGCGCTTCTTCGGCGCCGGTCACCGGTTGTCCGTTCAGCACGGCCGCTGCCCGCAGCACCTGCTTCGTACTGCGATACGGCCGGGTGAGCGAGCGGCGGACGATGTCCCGGCCGTCCAGCGCGGCCGCTGTATCGCTGTCGCGATACAGCCCTTGCTCCGGGTCGCCGACCAGTAACACACCGCCCTGACTTGGCCGGACGGTCGCCACCGCGAAACGCAGCCAAGCCGGGTCGAAATCCTGCACCTCGTCGACCAGCAACGCGTCGATCGCCTGCGGAATTCCGCGCTCGTACGCCTTCCGGAAATCCCGTTCGGCCTCGTTGCCACCACGTAAATCGATGCTGAAGCCGATACTGTGTGCGAACTTGCCTATCGTGGTCACCGTGACCTTGGGGGCATCGATCAGCCGCGTCACGTAAGGCACCAGTGCTCGGTTGTATACCAGGACGGTCACGTCCCAGTCCGGATGCAACCGGCACAGTTCTCGCGCGCGGGCGGCCAGCAGCAGTGTCTTCCCGCTGCCCGGCGGGCCGGTCACCAGCGCGATGTCGGCGATCGGCGCCAGAGCGGTCACGGCCTGCGCCGCGTCCAACAGCAGCCTGGTCGCGGTCCGCTCCGTCGCGCCGGGGTCGGCCGCGCCGGTTCTGGCGGTCCCGGTGAACACCGCGGACGGCGCGAGCCGATCCACGATGGCGGTGAAATCGGCGTCGTCGACAGCACGACGTGGCAGGTGATCGGGCCAGCCCGAAACGGTGATGTCCTGCCGAGACAACACAACCCGGCCCGCCGACGGCGGGACGGTCTCCAGCAACCGGCCGGACGCCCTGCCGAGCACGACCGCCGCGCCGACGGCCGGATCGCCGAAGCCGGCAAGAGTTTCCCGCAGCTCCGCCCGCTTCCGATTCAGTGCGATCCACGGTCGCCGCTCCTCCGGCGTCGTCCCGTCGGGATCGAGATCGATCGCGTACACGCCCGCCTGCCGATCGACGAGCACCAAGTCGGGCCGGTCCGGCCCGTCGGAGAGCACCAGCACCGTGCCCTCGCGTCCGGCCAACGCGGCCGCCGCCTCGGTGACCATCGAGTCGATCGTGGCCATCAATCAACCCTCCCCGTGTCCGCGGTGGAGCGGCCGAAAAGCCGCTCTTCCTCGCTCAGCGCAGACAGCTCTGTTGCGGCAGCGTCGCGTTCCGCCCGGTCCTTGGCAGCAAGATGGTCCAGCTCGTCATGGATCGCCTCGCGGGCGGTCTCCGCGTCGACGACCTCGTCGACGCCCGGCACACCTGCGCCGAGCCGGATCAGCAGGTCGGTCAGCCTGACGCGCCGGAGCTCCCGCACCGCCTGCAGTCGATCGCCGCCCGCGGCGGGCAATCCGGTCAGCGCGTCCAGCACGACGAGCAGCGCCCGCAGGGTGTCGACCCGCGGCGACTGAATCCCGTGAATCCGCAGCCAGACGGGCCACGACGACAACGTGAGATAGCCGCGGGCGGGCTGGAGCTGCGTCGTCAACGTCGGCACTACCCACGTCGACCTGGTGCTGCTCGTCGCCCGGTAGGCGCGCAGCTCGTCCCGCCGGATGCTGGCCAACGCACGCGGCGCCAGCTCCGAACCGAATCTCGCCCGGTGAAACTCCGCGATCAGCGCGGGAGTCCCGGGCACGCCGAGTTCACTCAACGCATCCACCGCTTGCTGACGGGCGGGCGCGGCGGCGCCGATTCTGGCCGCGTGCAGTGCTCGGTCTGCCGCGCTGAGGGCCGGTGTCACCCGCTCCACCGTCAGCTGATCAAGGCCGCGCGCTTCCGTCAACGCCTGTAGCTGGCGGAGTAGCTCATCGACATCCAAAGCGCCAGACTTCTCCTGCATTTTCCAGACTTTACCAGATATCGTGACGTAGAGTCGCGGCGGAGCCGACGCATGGATCACAAACCCGGAGTCGGCCCGCTGCACAAAGTCGTTACAGCTTGGCGGCCTGCGACACCCAGCAGCCGGATGCGCTAAAAGTCGCCCTCCTCCATGGTGATCTGTGCGCCGAGCGTCAGCGAGGAAGCCTGCCGCTGCACGCCGACAGGCTCCGAATTGGATCGAGAGGCCGGTATACACGACCATGGTCGGCGGATTCTTCGAAGGTGAAGAACGGAGGAGAACCAGCCGGGCAGTCCCAGGCGCTCTGCGTCGATCGGGTCAGTGAGGTCCGCGAGAGCAGATCAATGTGCGGTTCCTAAGAGCATGTCTTACGTGGTGATCGGTCGCTCGTGAGCGATGCTCTTGTCTGTGGTTGATCGTTTGTCGTTGCGGTTGGTTCCGGATGAGCTGTGGGTCCTGGTGGAGCCGTTGATCCCGGCGTTCGAGTCGCGTCGGCAGGGTGGTGGCACGGCCCCGTTGGACGCTCGTGCGGTGTTCACGGCGATCGTGTACGTGCTGACCAGCGGGTGTGCGTGGAGGGATCTGCCGCCGTCGTTCGGGGTGGCGTTCCAGACCGCGCACCGCCGTTTCGGCCAGTGGACCAAAGCCGGGCTGTGGCGGCGTTTGCACCACGTGATGTTGGACGAACTCGGCAGCGAGGGCCTCATCGACTGGAGCCGCGCGATCGTGGACGGTGCCTGCGTACGGGCGAAAAAGGGGGATCCATGACCGGTCCCAGCCCGGTAGATCGCGGCAAACCCGGCTCGAAGATCCACGCCATGTCCGACCGTGCCGGGCTGCCGCTCGCAGTCGCCATCTCCGCGGCCAACACGAACGACTCCTACGCGCTCAAACCGCTGGTGACGGCGATTCCGGCGATCACGTCTCGCCGCGGTCCTCGGCGCCGCAAGCCGGCCAAGCTCCACGCCGACAAGGCCTATGACCAGCCCGACCTGACTGCCGAGATCGTCAGCTTGCACTCGATCTCGACGCTAGGGACCGGGCTAGGCGAGATGACGGCCGAGCAGCGGATGTGGGAGCACTACGTCCGCGAAACCGCCGACGGCCGGACTCCCAACGGTGCCGAGCTCGACCGGGTGGCCGGTACGCATAACTACGGGCGCAGGATTCTGCGTCAGTGGCGAGCCGCTCACAAGATCCCGAGCAGCCGACGGAGTGGAGCCATGGTTGCTCAATCAGGCTGATCCGCGATCCATTGCGATGTCTGTGCGCCCGATCGGCGCGCAGGCACCGCGCTCGTGACCGGAGGGGTTTCGAGGGCTGCGGACGGTTCGCCGTCGATACGTGGCGTTCAACGGACACTCGGCGTTCGCGGGCGCAGCCGGGTGGCGATGCGCAGGAGGTCGGCGAAGTGTAGGCGGCCGGAGCCGAGGCCGATGTCGACGAGGGTGTGGGTTGGTGGTCGTGGCTGGTGGTGATGGCTGCGTGGATGATGCCTAAATCCGGCGCCGTTGATCTAGTTCTCCGGCGGTGGTGCTTGCCCGGTCGCCGGTCCGTCGATATCGGTGTCCTCGGCTACGGTCGAGCAGCTCTACGACCCCTTTAAAACGATCACCCGATGTTCGCAAGCGGGCCGCAAGAAACGTGCCCGGAAGTTCCCCGTTCTGCTGCTGAGTAGCAGTGCCTGCCAGCAACTAGTCGAAGCCCTGGAGTAAGCGACGATGGTGGTGTTTCGCAAGCGACGGATCAACAAGCTGATCGAAAAGCACGCGGCCGCGGGACGTACCGAGCGGACCAGGATGCACCCGAAATGCGCGACCTCATGGCCGACGGTCGGTCGGAGGCCCTCCGGTACGGCGACGAGCGCGCGTACTGCGAATACTCGCTGTGGCTCGGGCAACTCTTCGCGGAGAGCAGCGACCCGTCGGATGCCTTGCGCCCCCTCGCCTGCGCCTACCTGACAGCGTGCCTCGGCGGCCCGTCCTTCAGGAAATTGCTCAGGCCGGTAGATTCGTTTCCTGCATTGAGTACCGGATCCTGCTGGTCCATTTAAATGGTCGAGTAAGCCGCCGAAGTCAACACTGTCGATACGTCGAGGCTGCATGGCCAAAAGGCTGACGTTGATCACGATCGTGTCGATTATCTCGCCACTGGGACTCGAAATCAGGGGTCGCCCGGATGTCGTTTTGTAAACGGCCCGGTGGCACGGCGTCGTCCAACTCGGCTGGACTAGCGGTTCGGCGCCGCAAACCGGACCGCCGGTCGGGCAACGGCGCGAACGAGCACTGGACGGCGGAATTATTCCGTCGCTGGCATCGCGAGAGGTCCAGCGGTAGGGAGATCCCCGCGAGTTGCGGCGTCTGGCGCGGAAGGTACTCCGGTGTCCACCACAGACCTGACCCGTGGTGGTCTCGTGGTCGACCAGGCCACCGCCAGTTTGTGCGGGCGATGGCCGGTCCGATTAGGGTTACAAGAGCCCGACCTGCCGCAAAGATGCCTGCGCGTCGGTGACCGTGATCTTGTGCGTGTGGTCCAGGGCAAGGAAGTCGGCTTCCTGCGTGGTTGCGTTCCACTGGTCAATGACGAAGACGGTCAGTTGACCACACTGCGGGCAGGCTTGGGCGAGGAGGAACGGGCGAAGAAGGCGGTAGTGGCCGTAGGAGTCTGTGATGTACGCGCTCCCGGTTTCCAACGTGTTCGGGACGTGTTCCTCCGCCGGTGAGACGATGTTGTGGTCACCCATGAGCTCGCGGTAGGCGATCTGAGAGG
Organism: Amycolatopsis sp. NPDC001319; assembly: GCF_042896185.1. Lineage (NCBI taxonomy): Bacteria > Bacillati > Actinomycetota > Actinomycetes > Pseudonocardiales > Pseudonocardiaceae > Amycolatopsis > Amycolatopsis sp. NPDC001319. The sequence continues at coordinate 683,392 of NZ_JBIAWY010000004.1, forward strand.
TGTTGGTGAAGCTGTCCCAACGGCAGGCGTCGATATGGCGAAGAGGGTAGTCGACGAGCCATTCGACTCGGCTGAGGAAATCCTCTAATTGCGCTCGTGTCTCTATGACCCGTCCTCCATCTCGTGGGCTGCCGGGCCTCGCCGGTGTGATCGCTGGTTGCGACGCTCGTGCAACGATCGAATCGTGTTCACCACGTCAGCGTCGGCGAAGCAGCGGAACTGCGCCAGCGGCGAGTCACTCGCGACATCGTGTGCGGTCGCGGCATCGGAGATTTCACGGAGGAGGTTGAACCAGGTGGTAAAGGTCATCCCTCTGCGGACCTGACGCGGTAGCTCGCGGACACGTTGCAAGGAAATGTGGACCTCGTGGGCAAACACGACGCCGAGGACCGCGCAGTATGCTATCGCGGCCTCGGCGCAGTCGAGGACCAGCGTGTAGCCCACCTCATCCGGAGGGGCTGCCTGCACTTCACGCCAGCGTCGCGCAATTGGGTACGGCAGCGTGGTTCGCAGTCGCGTGCCGACCTCGTTGGCTAGGCTAGCCGCTTCACGCCGTTGCCGGGTTAGCCGGCCCGCCTCGATCATGTAGGTTCGAGCCTTCTTGGGATCGGTCCATTGGAAGAATCCGTGGATCGCGTCGTCGGCGTCTTGCTGCCAGGATCGGAAGCTTTCGGTGGCTCTGGTCAGTTCTGTGAGGTTTGCTAGGCGCGCAGGCCGGGCGGCCGCTCCGTGCCGACAGGGCGATCGGCGACGGTGTGGTCAACCGTTGGGGCTAGACAGCCGGCCGGCGGCGGACCTCGGCGGTCCGTCCGACGCGGTTGAGGCCGCGGCGGGAGTTGCGGAGGATCGTGGAGCCGCAGGTGTCGTCGTGCCAGGGCCAGCCGGTGCGGTCGAGGGAGACGTCGAAGAGGTTCTCTTCGGTGCCGTCGATTCCGGCGCGGATGCCTCTGATCCGGATGTGGGTGAGCGACGGTGCGACGGCCCAGGTTTCGCGGGCGGTGGCGAGCAGGTGGGCGCCGAGGAGCTCGGCGTACACCTCGTTGAATTCAGTCTTGGTCCAGGCCTTGGTCGAGAGCCGGCCTGTGGGAGTGACGTGTGCTTTCTTCGCCGGCAGGACGGCAGGCTGGGGGAGCAGCAGGACGAGGTCGGCTTTGGCCTCGAGTGCCTGGACGACCTTCACCGGCGCGGGATTGTCGGCGAACGCCGCCACGAGGGCCGCAGTCAGCACCCGGGACTCGCCTCGTTGCAGCGCGGCCCACCAGGCTTCGGCCTCGTGGTGGTGGGCGAGGTAGGAGGTGTGGTTGTGTGCGTCTTGGGCTGCTGCGCGCTCGGCTGCCCTCCGGGTGGCTTCTTGGCGGAGCTCCTGGCGGCGAGCGCGCTGCCAGGGCCGCGCGTTCTTCTTGAGCTGAGCCCACTCCTGCTGTGCGAGGGCATCGCGATCGACCGGAGAGGGCGGGGCGACAGCCGGTCGCTGCGCCGGCGCGAATCGTTCCCTCTGGACGGTCATCAGCTCGGCGAGCTGGTCGTGAGCAGCGGCTCCTTCGGCTGCCCGCGCGTCTGCGGTAGTGACGGCTGGCGTCGAACGGGATGCAGCGGGTCGCGCGGCCGGGCGTGCCGCGGTGCGCCTGCGATTCTTCCCGCGGCCGTCGAAGAGGCTGTTGACGAGTGCGTTCTCCGCCGCCCCGAGCGGATTGGTCACCGTGTAAACGGCGCGGCTCACTTGGCGTATCGGACGTGGGGTCACTGCGTACTTGATGGTGCGGACTGGGTGGGCCGCGCGGCGGACGCTGCGGGGGACGGTTTTCCGGACAGCCTTGCGGGCGATGCGTCGGCCCAAGCCCATGGTGTTGCCTCCTCGAGACGCTCGACGCGAGTCGTCCGGTGGCGGCGCGTCGGTCGTGCGGATGTCGCCAGAAGCTGCCGCGTCGGTCGTGCGGATGTCGCCAGAAGCTGCCGCGTCGTTACGACGAATTCGGAGGCGTGTTTGGGCGCGTCGCGCGGAGGAGCCCACATCACTGCTGGACGCCGAGAGTTTCGGGGGGCGGCGACCTGGAGGCTGGGCCCTGCCTCGGTGAGGTAAAGCACGCGGGCCCACATCGCCAACCGGACGGTCAGTGGGCCATTTGTTGTAGTCGATCTCTCCGCTTGATCAATTTGGTTAATCACCAACAGTATGAAATTGAATTGTCGTGAATGAACTGCGCGACACGACGAAAGTCGTGATGCATCCGAGTGATCGCCGCCAGTCGTCGCCGACTTATGTCCATTTTATCCCGGTTTGCTAGCGTTCTAGGGCAACGTTTTTGCCCTCGTGAACGCGCTGGGCGAAGTGGGTGATCTTGTGCGCGCTAATCGCGTTGATATAACTTTCTTCCGGTTTGCGTTCGTGGCTTCGAGCTCAGTTTCCCGATGTCGTTTCCGATAATTCAGAATCGGTTCATTTCGCGTTTTCTTGGGGGGATCGTGTCGGCTGTGCGTCGTGCGCTCGTCATGGGTCTGGCAGCCGCGCTGGTGGTGACCGGAGCACAGGGCCCGGCCGGCCAAGCTGTTGAAGCCGCGCCACGGGCAGTGGCAGCGTTGCCGTCGAACCCGGTCGACTATTCCTACGATGCCGCGGGACGGCTGAAGGGCGTGGCCCAGACCGGGACCGGCGGCCAGGCCGGGCGCTACAACTACGACGCCTCCGGCAACCTGACCTCGATCGACCACTACGCGTCGTCGACGGTCTCGATCACCAGCCTCGTTCCGGCGCATGCTCCGGCTGGCGCGGCGGTCACGGTGTCCGGCACGGGCTTCACCACGACGGGCACCTCCGTTTCGTTCAACGGCAAAGCCGCCACGGTGACGGCGGCGAGCCCGACGTCCCTGACGGTCACTGTCCCGGCCGCTGCGGCGAGCGGGATGGTCACGGTCACGACCTCCGCGGGTTCGGCGACAAGCCAACAACCATTCACCGTTGACCCGCCGACGCCCGCGCCGACTGTCACGGGCTTCTCCCCGTCAATAGTCGCCGGTGGCTCGACGCTCACGATCAACGGATCCGGCTTCGACACCACCACCGCTAACGACATCGTCTCCGTCGGCGCGGTCCGTGCCACGGTGAAGAGCGCCAGTTCGACGTCGCTTTCGGTGGAACTTCCGGATTATGCGGCACCTGGCCTCGTCACGGTCGAGACGCCGGGCGGGGTCGGAAGCAGCGCCGACGACGTCGTGGTCGCCCCCAGCGGGCTCCCCGCCGCGAACGTGGCGACGGCACCGAAACTGGCCGTCGACGGTGCTCCTTCGGTCGTCACCATTTCCACCGCGGGCAAAGTCGCGTTGCTGCGCTTCGCCGGCATGAAGGACCAGCGGCTCACCCTCGGACTCACAGGGTCGACCTTCGCCACCGACTTCGGTGTCGGCGCGTTCTCGCCCTATGGCGGCAAGTTCGCCCGCGCGCAATACAACAATTTCTGGGCGTTCTCCTCCCTCAAAGGCGGCTACGAGCTCCCGCCGCTGCCGAGCACTGGCGTCTATCAGATCGCGCTGACTCCGCCTGCGAATGGCTCCGGCTCCGTCACTGCGACGCTCTCCAGTCGAGTCACCGGCAAACTGAACCCGACGGGTGCCGGGACTCAGGTGGCGTTGGCGAAGCCCGGTCAGCAGGCCGAGCTCACGTTCTCCGCCGTGGCCAGCCAGCATCTCGACCTCGGCTTCAGCGGTTCGACGTTCGCCGCGGGGACGTTGGCGACCGCTTCTTTGTTGGAGCCTCATGGCGTCGCGCTGAAGTTGTCGCAGACCGAGACCGAGGCCCAGACCCACGGCCAGGTTCGCCTCGACGGCAACGGAAACATCGACTTCACCCCCTCTGAGACCGGCGACTATTCGCTGGTGTTCGGGTCGAGCGACCAGAGCACCGGTTCGATCACCGTCACCGAGTCCACCGCTCTCGAGTCGGGCGCGATCACCGCTGGCGTGGACAAAACGGTGCAGGTCGACCGCCCCGGCCAGGACGCGAGACTTTCCTACGCTGGCACCGCGGGCAGCACCCTGAGCCTCGACTTCACCGGCTACACCTTCGCTTACGCCCCCTTCGTCACTGTCACCGCGCCTGACGGCTCGGTGGTCACTTCCGGCATCGCCGGGACCTATCACTGGGAAGTCCCGGCGCTCCCGGTCACCGGCACGTACACGATCACCGTCGACACCTTCTCCAGTGCGGGAGTGTTCCGGCTGCGGGTCACGACGCTGCAGACCGCCGGCTCCTTGAGCGCCACCGGGACCGCCACGACCGTGTCGCTTGCGCAGCCAGGCCACACCACCGTGTCCTCTTTCCCGGTCACCGCCCGGCAGACCGTCTCGCTCGCCTTCTCGGGCTGGACGCTGCCGGCGTCCTCGACGCTGTGGGCACAGGTCGTCGGCCCTGATGGTGTGGTGCTGTTCCGGACCACCGTCGGTTCGCTGAGTTCGTTCTTCTTCACCCCGACAACCACCGCGACCTACCGGCTGGAGCTGTCGGTCAATGACGCGACGAGCACCGGGTCGGTCGCCGTCACGCTGTCGAACGAGCAGGCCGGTGGCGCCTTCGCGGTGGGGGACACGAAACAGGTCAGCTCGCCGCGAGCGGGACAGAGCACTCGGTTCACGGTGTCCGGCACGGCCGGGCAGCGGCTGAGCTTTCTGTTCGGCAACGCGACCTTCGCCCACGTCTTTCGGTTGCAGGTTGTCAAGCCGGACAACACGGTGCTGCACGACGACAACGTCACTGAGAGCCAGCTCGACCTGGATCCGTTGCCGGCGACCGGGACATATCAGGTCGTGCTGTACCCGTTCGGTGAAACGGGCTCGACCCAGATGACGCTGGCTCAGCGCGTTGACGCCGGCGCGATCGCGGTCGGTGGTGCGACGAAGACGTTGACCGTCGCTCAGCGAGCGCAGTTCGCCGAAACCTCGTTCACCGCGACGGCCGGCCAGCGACTCGACCTCGGGCTGACTGCTCCGACGTTCCCCAGCGGGACGTCTCTGCGGGTGCGTGTACTCGGTCCGACCGGTCTGACCGTGTCCGACAGCAACGTCGCGCAGAACGGGTCCACGTCGTTTGTCGCGCCGACGGCCGGCAACTACCGGATCGTCGTCGCCCCGGCGGAGTTCGCGACGGGCTCCGTGGTCGCCACGCTGTCGGAGCAGCTGGACGCGGGCACGCTGCAGCTCAACGTTCCGAGAACACTTTCCTTCTCCCGTGCGGGCCAGGAGACCCGGGTCCACTACGCGGCCACCGCGGGCCAGCGTCTGTCCCTGAACATCACGGGCGGAACTCTGCCGTTCTACCCGTACTACATCGTGTCCAAACCGGACGGTACGGTCCTGGCGAGCGGACAGGGTGCGGCGACGATCAGCTTGCCTGCGTTGCCGGTGACCGGCTCGTACGAGATCGTGCTGGGTCCGTACTCCACCACGGGAACCGCGACCGTGGTTCTCACGACCGCTGCGGCCGCGGCGCGTTCCGCGGCGCAGCCGCGTGCTCCCACCGCGCCGCTCAGCGAGCCGTCTCCTATGTTCGGTGTGCAGTTGCTGCGGTCCAACGCGGACGAGATGCCGCACCTGCCCGCGGGTGTTCCCTCGGGCTTCGAGCAGCCGACACCCGTGTCGGAGGCCGGTGGCCCGACGTGGACACCGGACCGCGCGAACCTGTCCGGCAAGGACTGGGCGACCCATCGCGCCGTGACGACGTCGGGTCAGCTACCAGCTCTTACCGCCAAGACCGGAACCACCGCGCTGGCAGGACGAGTGCAAACCCTCGACGGCAAGGGTTTGCCCGGTGTCACCGTGACCGTCGACAGCGCGCACGCCACAAGCGATGCCACCGGTCGGTTCTTGCTGGCCGGCGTCGGGGCGGGCCATCGCGTCCTGCGAGTCGACGGGGCAACCGCCAGTACGGCCAAGGCGTCCTTCGGGCTGTATGACATCGGGGTCGATCTCGTCGCGGGAAAGACCACCGCGCTGCCGTATCCGATCTGGCTGACCGCGCTGGACACCGCGCACACCGTCAAGTTCGCATCGCCGACCGCGGGCGAGGTGGTGGTGACGAACCCGGCCATTCCCGGTCTGGAGGTGCACCTGCCTGCCGGTGCGGTTGTCCGCGACGTGGCGGGGAAACCGGTGACGCAGTTGGGGATCACCGCGATTCCGGTGGACCGGCCGCCGTTCCCGCTGCCCAATTCGCACGTGCCCGTGTACTTCACGGTGCAGCCAGGCAGCGCCTACGTGTTCCCGACCGGGGCGCGCGTGGTGTACCCGAACTACACCAACGCCGTGCCGGGCACGGTCATGGATTTCTGGCACTACGACCCGGCAGGTCGCGGCTGGTTCGTCTACGGCCACGGCAAGGTCACCTCGGACCGCAAGCAGGTCGTCCCCGACGCCGGCACCGAGGTCTACCAGTTCACCGGTGCGATGCTGATCGAGCCCGGCACCGCACCGCCGCCGCAGGTCGCGTCCAAGCCGGGCGGTGTCGTGAGCGCGGCGGACCCCGTCGACCTCGCGACCGGCCTGCTCACCGGCACGCACACCGACCTCGCGCTCGACGACACCCTGCCGATCTCGATCACCCGCACCTACCAGCAAGCGGACAGCGCGCCGCGCACATTCGGCGTGGGCAGCAGCTTCGACTACAACACCTACCTGTACTCCGCCCAGCAGTGGATCGACGGGCAGCTGATCCTGCCCGACGGCGGACGAGTGCGGTACCACCGGATCACCCCGGGCGGCACCGGGCCGACTGACTACGTCGACGCAGTGTTCGCCGCCGACCCGACGCCGACGAAGTTCAACGGCTCGATCATGGCCTGGAACGGCAACGGCTTCGACGTCCGCCTCCGCGACGGCACCACCTACGTCTTCGGCGAAGAAGCGCCGCTCCAAGCGATCCGCGACCGCTACGGCAACACCATCACGATCAACCGCGCCCCTGCACCCGCCGACCCCGACGGCGTCATCCGCGCGAAGGGCCCGATCACGCAGATCACGTCACCCAGCGGCAAGTGGTTCAACCTCGCGTACGCGGGCGACCACCAGGTCTCGCGGATCAACGACAACACCGGCCGCTCCGTGTCCTACGGCTACGACGCCTCCGGTCACCTGTCGACCTACATCGACGCGGCCGGCGGGACCACCACCTACAGCTACGACAGCTCGGGTCGGCTCGCGACGACCCAGGACGCGCGCGGCTCCGTCTACTCCACCAACACCTACGACACCGTCGGCAGGGTCGCCAAGCAGACCAACGCAGACGGCACGTTCTTCAAGATCGACTACACCACCGACACCTCGGGCAACGTCACCGAGACGCGGCTGACCGACCCTCGCGGCAACGTCCGCCGCCTCACGTTCAACACCGCAGGGTTCGCCACCAGCGACACGTCCGCGTTCGGCACCGCGCAGGCCCAGACGACGACCATCGTCCGCGACCCGGCGAGCAACGTCGTCACCAGCGTCACCGACGCCCTCGGACGTAAGACCGACCTCGGGCACGACGCGTTCGGCAACGTCACCAGCGTCACCCAACTCGCCGGCACTACCGGCGCTCGCACCGCGACGTTCACCCGCGACGGACCGTTCGACCAGATCAGCACATCGACGGACTGGGCCGGTAAGGCAACCGGGTACAGCTACTGGCCTGACGGAGCACTGCACAGCGTCACCGACCCGACATCTCGCACCACGACGTTCGACGTCGCCGAAAGCGGCCAAGTCGGCAAGGTCACCGACAACCTGGGTCACACCACAACCTACGACTACACCCTCGGCGAGCTCACCACCGTGACCGATGCCCTGGGCCGCACGTCGAAGCAGACTCTCGACAGCCTGGGCCGGGTCACCGGTAGCCGCGACCCGACCGGCTCGGCCACCGCGGTGGCCTACGACGAGCAGGACCACGTCGCGTCGGTCACTGACCCGCTGGGCCGCACGACATCCTTCGGCTACGACCCGAACGGCAACCTCAAAACGGTCACCGACCCGCGCTCGCACACCACGACGTACGAGTACGACCCGATGGACCGGGTCACCTCACTGACCGACCCCCTCGGCCGCAAGACGACCTACGGCTACGACGCCAACGGCAACCTGTCCACGACGACCGACGCCCGCGGCAAGACCACCACGATCGACCACGACGTCCTCGACCGCGCGACGACCGTCCGCTACGGCGTCACCCAGGCCGGCGCCGAAAGCCAGGCCACCTACGGCTACGACGCCGCCAACCGGCTGACGTCCGTCGCCGATTCCCTCACCGGCACCACGACGTTCGCGCCGAACGACCTCGACCAGCTCGACCACACCACCACCCCGCAGGGGCAAGTCGGCTACACCTACGACACCGCCGGCAGGCGCAAGACAATGACCGTCGCCGCGCAGCCACAGACCATCTACGGCTACGACGACGCGGGACGGCTCACCAGCCTCGGCCAGGGCAGCACCTCGACCGTCATCGGCTACGACGGCGCGGGTCGCCGCGGAACCGTCACGCTGCCTGACGGCATCGTCCAGACCTACAGCTACGACATCGGCGATCAACTCACCTCGATCGCCTACAGCCGAGGTACCACTGCACTCGGCAACCTCACCTACACCTACGACCTCGCCGGCCAACCACTGCACGTCGGCGGCAGCTACGCCCGCGCCGGCATCCCCGCCGACTACGGCCCCGCGACCTACGACGACACCAACCAGCTCACCACACTGGCCGGCACGACCTACACCTACGACCAAGCCGGCAACCTCACCTCAGACGGCACCACCACCTACACCTGGGACGCGCGCGGTCAGCTGACGTCATCGGCCAAATCCGGCCAGACCACCGGCTACGGCTACGACGGCCTCGGACGCCGCACCACCAAAACCGCGAGCGGCGCCACCAAGAGCTATCTCTACGACGGCCTCGACACCGCCGCCGAACTCTCCGGCACCACCGTCACCGCGACGACCCTCACCGGCGGCCTGGACCAGGTTCTCGCCCGCACCACCGGCAGCGCCACCCAATCCCTGCTCACCGACCGCCTCGGCAGCGCTATCGCCGTCGCCGACGGGAACGGCGCCATCACCGGCGAGTACACCTACCAACCCTTCGGCGCCACCACCCTCACCGGCACCGACGCTGGCAACCCGACGCGCTTCGCCGGCCGCGACGACGACGGCACCGGCCTGTACTACAACCGCGCCCGCTACTACTCCCCGAACGACCAGCGCTTCCTCAGCCAAGACCCCCTCGGCTTCGCCTCCGGCGACACCGACTTCTACAGCTACGTCGGCAACAAGCCGACGAACCTCGTCGACCCGCTGGGCACCAAGCCTCAGGACTCGGGAGCGAGACGTCACTTCTATACGGTGCAGGGCCCTGAGGACGCGGCGAGACTTGCCGCGGGCGGGGAGCCGTGGCCCACGGCTCCGAATCGTGCACATTTCGGTCCCGGTGTGTACTCCTGGGGAAGTGAGGCTGAGGCTCTGGCGTATGCTGTCAACAAGGTAGGATCTCAAATTCTCGGCTTCAGTGTGGGCGAGGACGTGCTGGATTTCTTGAACCAGGCTCACGTTTCTTCAATGACGGATGAGGAGGCAGGTGACTTCATGAGTAGAAACAGCTTGCTGTGGGGCGGAAATAGCGATCACGGGCTGGAGTATATTTCTCGCCCCACGGCGCGTGGAACGGAGCACTACTTCTCGTCGGGCATCTTCGGGGAGTTGTGGTTTGACATTCAGTGAAGAGCATGATTACGAGTTTGGGGTAATCAAATCGTCGTGGGGTGTAAAGGTCTGGCTGTCCGCGCGACGTGGGGAGCGGGGTACAAGCGAGGGGTTCCCCATTGCCCGAGTGGGTGATCTGAGTCTGAGCTCGCTGCTGCAGCGCACGCTGGCAGATTTCGAGGTGGCGGAAATGCGCAAAGCGCTCGAGTATGTCAAGCGTTCAGTGGTGAATAGTCAGGATGCGGACTGCTCGATTGTTCTGACGCGTTTGGAATATGTGGAAACAGATTTTCAGTCGGACGGTATTCGTGCTGCGTTCATCGGCTGGGCGGCAGACGAGTTCGGATTCCCTGTGCCGGAAATCCGAGTCCGATTTGTCAAGAGTGATAATAGGTACGTCTTCGACTGGGCAGCGCTTGGGTAGGGTTGAATTTTGCTCGGTCGAGCGACGGGCTGCGTTGGTGGTCATGTTTTAGTTCGGGGGTATCAGAAATGAATGTCAGGTTCACAAACTACGCCATGTTTGTTCGGGTGAGGGGATCTAGTAGAGCCTGCCCGGCGCGGGCGAGAGTGAGGTTCTGATTCCCCACGTGGTCGAGGTGGAGCCGTGGACGGACTGACCGTCATGTTTCGTCGGTGGGAGGTTCGTTACTTCCCGGCGGGTCAGCTGATCCAGGCTGACGAGCCGATCGTCAACTTCGACGAGCCGGAGGACTGTTTGCTCGCGGACCATCCACGCATGCGTCGCATTCTGGTGAGGCTCCGGCCGAACTGGCCGCTCTTTTGCTTCTACCTGAATTGGAGCGACGGGAGCGATCTCGTCGCGCTTGATGAGCGCGTGTCCGCGGGCACCGCAACTGAGGCTGACTTCGCTGGTGCTGTCGTGGGCGAAGCTCACGGGATGGGGCATCGGGCGTGCGGGGAATCGCTGCGGGTGGTGACCCTGGACTCGACTCCGGTACTGTTTTCTGACGGTGTGACACGCTCGCGCGCGCACGCATACCAAGAAGTATGCCCAGCCTGTGGTGAACTATTTTCCGCCAATATCCTGGAGTTCATCGAGCCGGGCGCGCTATGAGCTAAACCTGGGTCGGGAAGAAGAGAGAAGTTGTACGCGTGCGCGAGGGAAGAATGCTGAAGTTTATGGGCGAGACTCCAGGTTTTTTCGACGATTACGGCGGTGCAGTGATGGATCCGCTGATGATGTAGACGTCGAAGAAATTCCCATAGTTTTGACTGACGCAGAGTCGCTTGTGATTAATCTCGATGCCATGCGGTTCTCTTGAAAGGTGTGACTTGTGCAGGAGCGGCGTCACGGTGAACTTCGTCGAAGGAGCGTCTTCCAGGCAGTGCTTCTGGCGACGTCGACCGCTGCGTGCGCTGCCGAGCCGGTCACCGAGGAGCGGGGTCCGTCGCAACCAGTGGCGGTCGGTCAGGCGGGCGTGACTACCGCACCACCGAAATCGGTCGTCGTGTCGGCGTTTGACGTGCGTGGTGTGGATCGTGGCGGCGTCCGTACGCTGCTCCGGCAGCTCGGTGTGGTGGCGGTCGGACCGGCCGAGGCGACTGTCGCGGTCGGAGCCTCGTTGTTCGACGACAGGTTCGGCCTCCAAAATCTCAAACCCCGCCGTCTGCGCAACATGCCGAGCTTCCCCAACGACGTCCTCGACCCCGCCTACTGCGGCGGAGACCTGCTGTTGCAGGTCTGCGCCGCCGATGCTCGGCAAGCCCGGGCCACGATGCAGGAAATGGTCAAGACCGCAGGCGGCAGCCTGACCCAGCGCTGGACCATCGACGGCTTCCGCGACGAGAACTCGGCCACGGCGGACGGCCGGCCGTCCACGCGGGACCTTTTCGGCTTCCGGGAAGGTGTGGGCAACCCCGACCCTCGTGACGAGAGCCTGATGGACCAGCTTGTGTGGGTCCAGCCGGGCAGCGACGAGCCGGCCTGGGCGACAGGCGGGAGCTATCAGGTGGTACGACTCATCCGATTCGCACCCACCCTCTGGGACGCTGAACCCCTCGCACGCCAGGAAGCCGTCATCGGCCGACGCAAGCCTGATGGTTCTCCCCTCGGCCGGGCAGGGGAGACGACCGCCTTCGACTACAGCGGCGACACCACCGGTCAGATGATCGCCCTCGACGCCCACATCCGCCGGGCCAACCCCCGGACCCCCGGCACCGAACCCAACCGTATCCTCCGCCGCGGCTACTCTTACCGCCGCGCCGGCACCGACCGCGACGAGGGTCTGATCTTCGTCTGCTTCCAGCAAGACCTCGAGCGCGGCTTCGCCACCGTTCAGCGGCGTCTCAGTGGCCAAGCCCTGGACAAATACACCCTCCCCTTCGGAGGCGGCTACTACTTCGTGCTTCCCGGCGCCGACCGGTCCCGTGGCCAGTACCTGGGAAAGTCACTCTTGGACGCTGCGGTCTGACACGGAACAGCCGGTACCGGTGCCGCCCCGAACTTCACGATCAAGAAACGCTGACGATCGCAACGGTCGAGCTGCGGAAGAGCCAATGAGCGCGGCCGGAGAGCCGCTGGATGGCGTGGCCGGCGTTCATGTTCGGGATCTGTTTGTCGCTGGTGGCCAACATCGGCTCGGCGCCGATGGGAGCGCGCTTCAGGTGATGGTCGCCGCTTGCCGTCGTCAGTGTTGGTGTTGGCCGCCGAGCGGCTCAACGGCGGACTGGAGGCCCGGAGAGCGGTCGAGACGGCTTCCGCAGGCCCGTGTATGAGCGCTGCACAAGTTGCCGCACAAGCGTCCGCCGGCGAGGTTGGCGGCTCGCGGATCCCCCGGTCGAGACGTCCCCGGGTGAAACAGCTTCGCTGGCGCTATGGGCGTCTACAAGGCTGATGGCTCAAACAAGCTGATCGGCCGTCGAGGTCGAGATGACAGCTCTCCGGGGCCTTCGAAGGCTGGAGCGTTCATGCGAGCCCGCGCATCCTTCGTGGGGCGGACTTTCCCGTAGATGGAGGCGTTATGGCGAAGCGGCCCGGTGGGCGGGTGTTCAAGCGGTGTGGGTGCGTCAATCCGGCGGATGGTCGTCGGTGGGGTTTGCATTGTCCGAGGCTGGGTGAGCGTGGCCACGGGCGGTGGTATTTCACGGTCGAGCTGGCTGCTGGCCGGGATGGTGGTCGTCGTCGTTTGCAGCGCGGTGGGTTTGTGTCACGGGCCGCTGCGGAGCGTGCGCGGGGGTTCTGGCTTGGCGACGATGTGGATCCTGGTCGGGCGTTGGTGACGGTGGGGCAGTGGTTGGACGTGTGGTTAGCGACGAGGAACACGCTGCGGGCGTCGACACGAGGGCTGTATCGGCAGCTGATCCGGGACTATTTGCAGCCGCGGGTGGGTGGGCTCGCATTGTCGGAACTGTCTGTCGGCAAGGTGCAGGCGGCGTTCACGGCGTTGGTGCGGGCGAACGCGACGCGGTCTCGCCCGTTGTCGGCGACGACGCTGCAGCGGATTCGTGAAGTGTTGCGGGTTGCGCTCAATGGTGCGATCCGGCGTGGATTGATCACACACAACCCGGCTCGTTGGGTGGAGTTGCCATCGGCGCGTCGGCCTCGCGCCGTGGTATGGACCGATGCCCGGGTCGAGCTGTGGCGCAGGACCGGGGGAACGTCCTCTGGTCGCGGTGTGGACGGCGGAGCAGACCGCGATGTTTCTCGAGCGGGTCCGTGATCACCAGCTGTACGCGCTCTTTCACGTGGCAGCTCTGCTGGGGCTGCGGCGTGGAGAAGTGGTCGGCTTGCGGTGGTGCGATGTCGACCTGGCCCGCCGGACGCTGTCGGTGGTGCGGCAGGTGGTCGCGCGGGACGGCCGCGGCGTCTGTCTGCCGAAGACCGATGCCAGCTGCCGCGTGGTCGCGTTGGACCGGGGAACGGCTGCCTTGCTGCGCCGGCTCGCCCGGCGGGATCCAACCGGTGATTGGGTCTTCTCTCATGACCGAGGTCGACCGTGGAGCCCGAGTTACGTGTCACGTACCTTCCGCACGTTGGTCTCGGAGGCAGGTCTACCGCCGATCAGGTTCCACGACCTTCGGCACGGCGCGGCGACCCTGTCGCTCGCGGCGGGTGACGAGCTGCGGGTGGTGCAGGCCCTGGCACTCCAGCATCGTGCTTACTGCGGACACCTGCACCAGCGTGCTGCCGTGCCTGGCGCAGCAGGCTGCCGATGCGACAGCGGCGCTCGTCCGGAGGGCGGGCTATCCCCGTGGGGCCCGGATCCACGAGGCAGTGGTGCCCCGCCAACGCAGTGGGTCGCCGCGGGCGCGGCTCGTCGCGGTCGGTGACTGACCAGGCGACACGTCGGCTGCACGCGGGCTGCACACAAGATCAAAGCCCACCAGCGACAACCCCGAAAATCGGGGAAACTGCTAGTGGGTTTCGTCTTCTGAAAGTGCGCCATCAGGGACTCGAACCCCGAACCCGCTGGTTACGAGATCGCTTTTTAACGTGTCGGATGGTGCCGAGTGATGCCGGACAAGACCTTTTCGGCTGGTCACCGGCCATCACCTGTATCGGACTATACCGCCTTCTGTCGTCGTGTGCGCGACCTCTCGGGCTCTTCTCGGGCTCGCGCCTGCCGGATTCTGTCGAGGTATCCGTGCAGGTCAATGGCGGCAGACGCGGGTCCGGGTGGGGGCTGCCGCGGGGAGGTTGGTTGCTGTGTTGAGCCCGAGCGAGGGACGCGATCCGGTGCTCTCGGCGGTCACGCTGATCGTGGGGATCATCGTGGCTCTGACCTTCCTCTTCGGTTTCGGGAACGTGCGCACTTTGGTGCTTCGGCTGGGAGTGCCGGTCTGGGTCGCGCCGCTGGTGGCGCCAGCAGTCGATCTGTCGGTGGTCGGGCTGCTGGTCGCGATTCGGTCTCTGTCGCTGCGGGGCGCCCCTGTTGAGGTGATTCGGCCGGCTCGGCGGCTGTTGTTGGCGTCGAGTGTGGTGACGTTGGCGTTAAACGTCGCGGAGCCGGGCCGCACCGGAACTAGTGTTGGACTGCGTGCGCCGGGACTACCGGCGGGACCCGCAGGTCGACGAGCGGACGGTCTACCTCGCCCGGCTGGTCCTGGACGTCGAGTTGTCCATCGACCCCATCATCGAACAGCGCTGGCGAGCTGGTCGAAACACCGGGTACGACGCCACCGCAGCAGCGGCCTGAAAACACCCAATCCGCGGTGTCAACGAAACTCGGGGCAGCCCTTTCCTCACGTGGGTGATCGCGACGAGACTCGGCCGGCGTTGCAGGCCGCGTAGTCTGGGCCTGGTCGCCGGGCTGGTTGCCTACTCGGTTGTTCTGGTGGTCGACTGAGTGCTTGTGGCGGCGTGAGACAGGTCAGCCTGCGCGGCGGCGTCGAGCGCGGACATGCCGGGCGGGGTGTTGAGGTTTCTCAGGCGGTCTGCTTGTTCGGGTGCTCCGTAGCCCCGCATCGCGGTACACACGTGATCGACGACTCCGTAGGCTTGCTCGGGGGTCAGGCGGGCGAAGAAGGCGCTGATCTCTTGTGCGATCAGGACTGGCCGCGCGGGTTTATGCCATTGCGCGACCTCGGAGATGAGGTCATCGCGGAGCGTCTGGGACAGGTCTCCGAGCCGCGATGATTTTTCGAGCAGCGTGTAGATGCGGGCGGTCGCCGGATCAGCGAGGCATTCGTCCCGGATGAAATGGGCGCGAGCGCGCGCTTGCCGTCGAGCGAGCTCGTCGAGCGCGAGTTCGTGGCGCATACGCGCGAGTTCGCGGGCGCGCGCGGCGGCGTCCTGTTCCAGCTTGACCTGTGCGAAGACGTCGTGAATGTGGATGCGGCTAGTGGACAGCGAGGTCAGGCCGGCGAGCTGGCCGCATATCGTGTGGTGCACGGTGTTGCAGTGGAGCACGCTGCTGTCGCGGGTCTTGGCGCGGATGATCGGATCGGCTTCCGGCACGACCAGAGCGAGTGGATCTGGCGGGGACTGTCCGCGACGTGGGGCTACGCGTGCGCGTACGGTCAGCACGACGGTGAACCCGATGCCCTCGTCTGCGCTCGGGTAGTGGCCGCGGCACACATGGTCCTGCATGCTGCCCCAGCGCCTGGTTCCCCATCTCATGCGACCTGATCCGTTCCCGCTGGTGACTCGGCGCCGCCGGTGAGCCGGCGAGCGAAGTCGCGGTCGAGGAGTTTGGTCAGGCGCAAGTGGATTTCGTTACGTTCGGTGCTGTCGTTCCCGTCGCCGGTCTCGGACCAGGTGAACAGGTAGTGCCGGAGTCGTTCGCGCGGTGAGACGGTGCCGGGTTCTTCGGGTCGGTCCACGGCGTGCCGGAACAACTCGAGAACGTCGTCTCGTACGTCGCGTCGCAGCAAGGTGACGTCAAGCCATTGGTGCACCGTCGTGATGACGATCTGCTCGGCGTCTTTGCTGGCGGGCGGGGACAGCAGGACCGACCATCCCGCGGCCAGGTCCGAGGCTGACGGGGTGAAGCCAGCTTTGTCGCGGCGTGTCAGGATCATCGGGACGTTCTCGTCCGGGTCGATCTCGGCGGCGAGCGCGCCGAATGAACGGTAGGCGACCGGGATGGTGGCAGGGTTCGCGCACCAGCCGATGACCGTCGTGAATAGTGTTTCCCGGACCGATTTGTCCCGCCAGAGGGTGAGCACGCTGCGTTGGACGGCTTGTTCGATCTCCGGGTCAGCGACGGTGGCGACGTGTTTGAGCCGCCGGAGCGCTTTGCCGGTGTGCCGGCGACCGAATTCGAGGCCGCAGACTTCCGCGACCGCTCGCCACAACGGAAGGTCGTCTTTCCTGGTGGCCCATTTCAGGAGCATGGTGTGGATGTAGCGATGTGTACTTGACTGGGTGGCGGCCTCGTCGAGCGCGGCTATGAACACCGGCCATAGGGCCGTGCCGTGCCAGGTGCCTGCGAGTTCGGCGAGCGGTTCTGGGCGTTGCTGGCGGGTGGCCCAGTGCACGGCGAATCGTGCGATACGTGTGGACAGCTCCTGCTGCTGGGAGCTGGTGAGCGAGTCGAACGTCCTGCGATGTGTTTCTATTGGCGCGGCGGCGAGCCAGTTGAGGAAGGTCTCGCGAGAGAAGGGCCGGTCGGTCCAGAAGTAGTGCAGTGCGGCGTCATCCCAGCCGTCGTGTCGGAACACAACGGTGTCGTCGTCGGAGAGGTCCGCCTCGACAGCGTCGACGAGTTCGATGATGCCGGGCGCGCTGAGGGCAGCGAGCTCTGGTTGGGATTCGCCACTGAGTTTGCTCTCCAGTTTGCTGGCTAGAGCGTAGACGTAGGCTCCAGGCGCGGTCGGCAGCGCTGCCGCGGCGAGCAGAAAGCTGCGCTGCAGGCTTGTCCGTTCGCGGTTGCGGTGCCAGGACAGCAGCTGCTTGCGCCAGTTCCTTCTGGCTTCCACGACGGTGCGGACCCGCCTCGCGAACCAGCGGTCATGGCCGTCTACGAGGTCCGCGTGCTCGGCGTCTTGCTCGTTGTCCGGAAGATCGACCAGATGGTCTGGGTGCGCGTGGGCTGCTGAGCGGATCAACTCGACGATGTCGAGCACTTCAGCGGGCGGCTGGCCGGCGAGTAGGTCCTTGATCTCTTGGGGCCTGAGCCAGTTGTCCACATTCAGCCCGGACTCGTGGACGGCGAGTGCTTTGCGCACGATCTCCGTCGGCACCGCGTCGCCAATCTCGCCTTTCAAACTCGAAACGGTCTCGTCGACGCAGTCAGTCCACTGCTCAGGGCTCATCAGAAAGATCAGCCAAGATTCGCGGCGCTCGAGCTCGGCCTGAAGCTGGGTGAGCGTCATGCGGAACAATCGTGAGCGAAGCGTGAAGCCTTCTTCGTCCGGCGGGACTTCGACGACGTAGGCCCAGTGGCGGTGACCGGCAGGCAGGCGGTCGATCGGGAAGGTTTCGCCGCCGCCGAAGTGCAGCGCGCCGACATTGACTTGCTGCTGGCTTTCTTCGCGGATCGTGGCGAGCAGCGCGTGAGCGATCATGGTGCGGCCGGTGCCAGGCTGGCGCGCAAGCACGAGTAGCCGACGCCCGTCACGCCAGCGCGAGTAGGTGTTGTTGAACCCGTCGGGTGGGGCGAACAACTGCAGGGTCAGGCCGAGGTAGGCGTCGTCAGCGTCAAGATGTTCCAGTGCTGCCTGCACCTCGTTGACGACTTTGACGCCGTTCAGCTCGCCGCCGACGACGATGTTCCCGGCGAAGGTGTTGTGAACCCCGGCTGCGCCGTCGGCGCTCGGCGACACCGGCGTCTCCTGCGGGACGGGCGTGGCCGTCTCGGTCGCTTGCTGCCACGCCGAAAAATCCTCGGCCGCGGGGCGCGGCGGCACCGGCGTCTCCTGGTGCGTTTCGAACCCTTGGCTGGCATGCGGCTCAAACGGGCTCGATTCACCGCTGACTGCCCTGTCGCCGTGCTCGTGCGGGTAGCTCATCCGATCGGCCCGTCGATCTCGACTGCGGTAAACCCTCCACCTGGGCGGATGATATTGCCGCGGAACTTGACGCTAACGTTGGCTTTGTCGGTGATTGCGGTCGCTTTGACGGCGGTCGCGAGCCCGCCAATGTCGTCGTCTTCGATCTCGACGTGGACCCCGCGCTGCTTGAGACCTGTAGCAAGATCGACAGGCTTGCCGGTCAACGACTCGATGTGCTGGCAGGCAGAGCCGAGGGCGTCGAGCAGTTCCCGGTCCGTGGTGTGCGTTTGCGCGCCGTCGACGGCGTACTTGCGCAGAACCTGAGCGGATCGCTCCAACTCGGCGAGTGCGACTGTCCCCGGACCGCCGGTCGTCGCAGACGCCTCGGCTGACGTCGCTGACCGACGCTTTTCCATTACTTTCCCCGCTTGCTCGAACACAAACTTCACCAGCTGGGGAAGCACAGTGGCGCTGACGGTGGCCAGCGTGAAGGGGTCAGACACGAGACTCTCCCAGGACACAGACGCTGATATGCGGGACGCGACAATGCCGCTCGCAGGTTGGCCGGCGATTACCGTCGGCTCCGACAAGGTTGCACAGCAACAGGCGCTTAGGCGAGTAGCTGTCTGTGTTTCCACTCGGACGGAGCGTTCTTCCCTAAATTTAGATCAATTGTGTATCTGACTTGTGGCTGAACGCACTGTTCGAGGCTGCTTGCCACCCGTCGGTTTTCGGGCGCGGGCTCGTTGCGGCGCGCCGTGTTCTTGCCAGAGCGGCCGTTGACTGATTGTCAGTAAGTTGGCGGTGATGTGGCAAGGGATTGTCATGCCAAGCGGTACTGGGCGGACGCTAGGCTGGCTAGCCCTACACGCTGATCATGGAGTTCTCACAGTGGCAGAAGTCGCCGAAGTCGAGAGCACGGTGGTCATTTTCACGGTGACGGCCATCATGGGCACAACGTCGGCCTGAACCTGCCTCTTCGGGTTCGGGAACGTACTCACCTCGCCCTTCGGCTCGGCGCTCTGGCAGGGCTCGCACCCCTGGTCGTTCCCGCCGTCGATCTCTCGATCTTCGGTCTCCTACTCGGAACGAGACACTTGGCGCTCCCCAGTGCTCCGAGTGCCGTGTTTGGGCCGGTACGGCCGTTGAGGTCGACGTGGAACTCGGACGAGAAGGCCGTGAGACATCACCGGCTGTACGGCGCTAGTCCCTCGTTCCCTGCGACGACCAGGGAATCGACGAGTACCTGCCACTCGACTAGACGATCAAGTTCCTCCGCTGCGCTGCGAATCTCCTTGAGCCAGTCGTTCGATAGCCACGACTGTTTAACAGTAACGCTGCCGTTTTGGATGCACAGGTCGGATACCCAGCGCAGGCCGCGAGTGACCTGCACCTCCACGGGGAGCTTCCGCAGTATGCGGATGAGTCCGTCGACGGCTTTGGCCTCGCCGCGGGCGACGGGTAGCCAGTCGTCGATCAGTTCGAGGAGGTCCTCGGCGCGGACCCAGTCGATGGGTGCACCAACGAGCTCGTTGTACAGGCCTTGCGTCCATGGCAGCGGGTCCGGTAAGAGGGCAGCGGTGGTCCAATCTCCCCAGTGGTGGTCCGCGTAGGGGCTCGGCTCGTCGTCTAAGCGGCCGAGGGTGCTGCGCAGCAACGATGGCCAAACACTTCGGGCAGCCTCAGCCAGGCGTTCATTTTCTGCCCCGGCTGCCGCGAGGCCGTGAAGGAAATTCAACATTAGATCGGCATTCACACGAACGGCATCAAGGTGTTCGAGCACCGGTCCGACGTCGCAGTTCCTCGCAAAGCTCTCGAGCAGGGCTCGTGCGGCGATGAGGGAGTGCGTCCCTCGGTCGTCCGCTGTCCCAACTGCTTCTGCGTGGGCAACCATGGCACGTTGCTGTACCTCAAGAACGGTGGCGAGCTGTGTGGCCGCGTCGTCGGTCCGGCAGTGATCCGAGGCCGCGGCTTTGCCGAGTCCGCGAATGACTGCGTCGAGCACGGCGAAGTCGACGGAGTCTCCAGCCAACTCCTGGAGGCGGTCGGCGACGTTGTCGGCAATCTTGACTCTCGGCCGCATCTGGCCGCGCTGGTCCCACAGCCCGATTTCCGCGGCGCGAGCCGTCTCGACCAACCAATTCAATGCGATGCGGTGGATGCAAGGGTCGCCGTGGCACGGCGCCGTCCAGACGACGTCGCATCCGCGCGCCAGGTACAGCCGAGTCTCCAGTGACGCCTTCCCCGCGACCGCAAGGCCGGCTTCAGCAACGCCCTCGACGGAGCTTCCCGCAGCCTCCAGCGGTGCCGCCATCGCAGATGTGAGAAGAGCCGGCAGGGTATGGGCCACGGCTCGGTCAGCACCCTGGTCGAAGTACTGACCCTCGTCGCGTTGGTCCTCCGCATCCTGGAACGACAATGCAACCCCGAGAATGAACTCGATCGCGAAGCTGCTCTCCTCGCCCAACGCATCGATCTCGCCGGCCGCGGCTCGTTCGACCGCTGCGCGGACGACATGGGACACTGCGTTCACCGACCAGGTCGTCGTGTCTTCATCGGACTCGAGCAATGCACGGCTGACAACCAGGTCTGCGGCGATCTCTCTTGGGGAAGGGGGCACGTAATCGGAGCCGTGCTTGGCTGAGCCCCAGTACCGATTCTGCAGTCGCAGTGTGGTTTGCACGATCTCCTGATGCACCGCGCGCGTCTCTAATGCGGCTTGAATCTCAGGTGGCGGAACGACCTCGATGTAATGCTCATCACCATCCTGCGTGATTCGGTACTGATCAGAGTCCAAGCTGGCGGCCCAGTTCTTCGTAAGTTCTTGGCTAATGCCGAGCCGGGCGCCGTTCTTGACGAGCTGTGCGGCGATCTTCTTCAACGCCGCGACGCGCGCCTCGT
Organism: Amycolatopsis sp. NPDC001319; assembly: GCF_042896185.1. Classification (NCBI taxonomy): domain Bacteria; kingdom Bacillati; phylum Actinomycetota; class Actinomycetes; order Pseudonocardiales; family Pseudonocardiaceae; genus Amycolatopsis; species Amycolatopsis sp. NPDC001319. The sequence goes on from NZ_JBIAWY010000004.1 coordinate 704,410, forward strand.
CGCCGTGAGTCATCAGCCACACGGCCGCCTCTCGTGGTGTCCACTGGCGGCGTTCCAGGTTCGCGAGGCCTTCGGTTGTTGAATGTAGGCCGGAGTACTCGCTCGTCCGGCGACCAAACTCAAGTTCCCAGACGATCGGCTCGGCGAGGAACGCGTCGAGTTCGGTATCGACGTTCTCCACATGACGCACCAGAAGACCGAAGAGCATTCCCGGGATCGCCATATTCTGGCATCCGTCCAGGAGTACCTCGACGACCTTCTTGGGGGACGCACCCTGGCTCAACCAATTGTCAGCGAGACGTTCCATTGCCTGGAGCGCGCTCATCGCCGAGTAAGGGCCAACCGATGTGCCCCGATACCAACTCCACACGTGGCTGTCGCCCAAATACAAGCGAGCATTGCCATCGAGGCTCAGGAAGGCACCGCGGTCTTGGCCCTGTTCAGCTGTGCCTTCAGTCGCGGCATCAGGTACTTCGCCCGGTTCGGCGATCGGCCCAGCGAATACGTCGCGCGAAGTCTGCCCTGCGAGCCTATCGACTCGCGCTCTTGCGCCACTATTCAAAATGTTGTTCAGCACTCGCACCGATGTCGGCAATGGTGCGGTATTGAACAGCTGCCAGAATCCGCCGAACCAGTACTGAAAGAACGGTGGGCCGAAACTCGTCCAGCGGCCTTGATGCCTGCGAACGCCCTCGTCGCGGTGCCGGCTGTGTTCATCGTCGACGTAGTAGGCCTCCATCAATGTTGCCAGCAGTTCCGGGTCCTTCCGTGCCAAGGCCCGGGCGCTCCAAGGCGAGTCCGCAGCTGGAGCCAGAAATGCCGGCGCGTCGTCGGCGATCGCCCGCAGACAGGCTTCGGAAGCTTCGTCGATGTCTGGTCCGAGCAGCGCCAAGGTTTCGACGAACTCTTTGTCGGTGAGGTGGTAGTCGAGTTTACGCCGCAGTCGAGGCCGCTGGGACATCCAGTGGGGTAGGAGATCGCCGCTGGTGTCTCTCGGAGGGAACGACTTCCAATAGGTGAGGAGGCGGCTCCGCAGCCTGATGCGCATCTCGTTTCCCGCTGGTACGTCCGCCAGGGTCAACGCCTGCAACCAGCCCGCGAGCAGCTCGAACGACTCCTCCGACATGTCCCACGGCTCTTCTTCGTCAAGGAGAATCTGCACGACGGGGGCTGAGATGGCGTAGTCGACCAGCGCGTTGACCTTGTGTCTCTGCTGAACCACCCGAACCACGTCGCCGAGCGTGAGGCGAATGGACTGATCCGCGAGCGCCGCCTTCAGGCACTCGTACGCGAACGACGTTTCCAGAACCGCCTCAACGGGGACATCAGCCCACCGGGCCCCGTGCGTTGCCGCAAGTGGCTCGAACTGCGAGAGCAGCCGGGCGCACAGGCGAACGGGCTGAGCACCCGGTGCTTTCAGCAGCCCCTTACACGCGAGCGTAGCGGCCGACAGTGTCCACCGAGGCACGCCGGCTGCTTCCAGCAACTCGGTCGGGCGCTGACCTCGGACCAGAAGAATGGCGATCGCATACCTCCGGACTTCGTCGTGCGCGAAATCAGGCTGGTCCCGATATGGGCTCGCGGGCGCGAGTAGATGGTCCCGGCGTAACGCATCGACTGCTGCAGCGTCGACGCCGGCGCCAGGTCGTTGGTCTCCGGGCAGTTGTATTGTCGACGCGGCCACCGCAAGCAGTGTCTGTTCGCGAGCTTCCGGCGAGCCGACTTCCTGACGCCCGTCGCCCCGAACGACCCTGCGCCACACCAGCTCCAAGCACTCCCACTCGCCCAGTGAGCTGTCGGGCTCCAACCCTGTTCGCGCCAATAGGTCCAACACAACAGGCCGTCGCAGCAACGACTCCGCGGGTAGATCCCTGAGAACCGCTCGCAGAAGCGGGAAGTGATTGGAGACGGTCGAAATGTCCTCGTCTCCCATCGGCTTCATCCTGAAGGACGAGATGCGGTTCCCGAAGCCCAGCTCCAGTTGGTCTTGCACGAAGCTGGATGCCGCGTCAGACGTGACCGTGGCGAACCCGACACCTGCTGCAGCCGCAGCCAGCACCAGGTCGCTCAACAGAGCGGAGGACCGCTCCAGTGCAGTATCGGCGGCGTCGACAACCAGGACCCGACTTGGTGTCGATAGTTCGCCGAGCACGTCCTCCAACGACATCCCGAGCGCAGTTCGAAGCTCCAGGTTCGACTGTGGAAGGCCGCGAAAGTTCATCAGCACTGCCTCGAACTCCGCAGGGTAGACGGCTTCAAGATCAGCGACGGCCGATAGCGTCAGGGCGCTCTTACCGATACCGGACTCACCCGATATCAGCAGAGCCGAACCTTGAGCACCGGCGTCGAGCAGGGCTCTAGCGAGCTGCTCGCGACGGTCGGCGAACGCGATCTCGAGTGGCCCACCGGAAGCGTCATCACCAATGGTTGTCCGCACGCCGGCAATGGCCAACTTCCGGTGTTCAGTGATCACCGACCGCGCCTGCAGGCTTGGTTCGGGCCCGTTGAACGTGATCGGGGCGTAGTTGCTCCCGGCGATGTTGACCTGTCTGGCGTTGCCGCCGGCGTGCGGCTGGAAGTCACCCATTGAGTTCAGAGGGTGATCCCACCGTGGTTGTCCCCGGCGATGTTGATCTGCTTCGCGTGGTCGGCGGCCTGCGCGATTACGGTCTGTTCACCCGATTCACGTCGGACTTGTCCCACGAGTTCGACGAGCGACGAGCGGAACCCCACGTCGGCAGCGGCCGCGGCGGTGATCCGCTGGGCGAGTGCGGCACGGAGTTCCGCATCCTCCGGATCCGCCAACGCGTGCTGAAGCGCGGTTTCGTCGTCCGGCTTGCCCTTGAACTTCGCAGCGATCGCGTCGCCAAGCCGCTTGACACCGTTCCAAGCCGAGCTACCCGCTTCTTTAGCGAAGCCTTCGCCGAACTTCGTTACGAGCAGCGTCGCGGCGGCGGCACCCAGGGTGACAGGATCCATGGCTAATAATCGTGGGCGGCCTGGTTGTCGTTACTCGTGGCCGCAGGCTCCTGTGACGCGAGCCTTGGAGCGGTCTCGCCGAGTCGTTCTTGCTCACCTTGCCGGCCCTCCTGGGCCAGACGGTAGCGGAGAACGAGACCTTGAAGCCGTTTACAGTCTCGCTGCCGCGCACGGAGGGCTCTGTGCACGGGCGGCTGAGCAACGAGTGGTGGAAGTACTACGGTGGCGCGCGCCTGCGGCGGCACGCCGATGTGCGCCGGGCTTGGACAGTCACTTACGCGGGTCCGTCGCCGCGATGTTAATGCGTCACTGGGCAGCGCCCGGTGTGGGCGACGGTGGCCCGGTGAAGATTTCTTCGGTGATGTCGTTGGCAGTGGTGGCGTTGATGAAGGGGTCCCGTCTGATCCAGTTCTTACCCTCGGCGGCGATGCCTTCGAGGATGTGCAGTGTGTTGGTGAATCCGGCGGCTTCCAACGACATCTTCGCCAGTGCGAGCGGGCTTTCGCTGGAGGTGGCTTCGCTGGATTCGTGGTCGGTGATGTCGATGTTCTGCGGTTCGCCGTTCATCAGCACGAGTTCCATGCTGTAGCTGAGCTCCGAGGTGGTGGCGACGTGGACTGATGAGACGGCGTCGAAGCGGAAGTTGTTGCGTTTTTGTCCGCGGAAGCTAGCGTTTTCGAAGTCGAGCTCGGTGCTGATTTCGCGCACGCCGTCTCGGGTGATGAGGAAGAGTCGGATGTCGTACTTGGAGTAGCGCCACGGCGCACCGTTGACCCGAGCTCTCTTGCAGGACGTGGCGGGTGTCTGCAGGAATGCGTGGGTGAGGATGTCCCGCCATGCGACCCTGTAGTGCTTCAGGGCCTTGTCGAGGAACTTAATCTTGTCGGCGTTCAGCCATTGCTCCATTTCGTTCTCGGCGGGCCGCGTCGAATCGAGCCGGTGCTTCCAACGGGTGTAGGCCGCCTCCCGTGCGGACAGCGCGTCTTCGTAATCCTCGCGGTCCTCGACGAGCCGGCGGCGTTCGGCGAGGATTCGCGACCACCCAGCACCGGCAGCGAAAGACCCTGCGGCTGCGACCGCGGTTGCCGCCGAGCTGAGAATGGGGCTGGCGGCGGTCGTGGCCGCGATGACGTAGCCGGTGGCTGTGAAGAAGAGGATGGTTGCGATGATGCAGCGCAATTTGGTCGTGGGCGCGACACGGTATCGCGTCCGATACTCGAACAGTTCGCCGGCCTTCCATTGACGTAACACCCTGCCGGTTTCATAGCGGATCAGCCACCTGATGCGGCCGATGGGGATGCGGCTTTCGCGGTAGATGTCGACGATCTCGTTGCGCAGGGCTGCCCGGAAGCCTGATGTGGCACTCAGGCACTCATGGCGGGTGCCATCTCGTGGCGCGTACCGGGCGGCGTAGTGGGTGAACGCGTGATCCACGCTGCGGGCGAATCCCTCGTCGAGGCCGCCTCCGCTACCAGACCGGGGGCGGTAGAGGCGATCCTTGCCGGCGGCTCGAGCGGAGCGGTAACGCCATTCGTGTCCGTCACGGACGGCGATCACGGCCGTGACCGCGGCGGCGAGGTAGGCAAGTATCGGCAGAACGTGCGCGTCCAGCACGACTGTCCGTCCCAAGTAGACGAGTGCCGCGAAGAATGCCAGGGTGCCGAGCGTGGCTTTGGCGCGGTCGCGTGGAGTCGTGGTGGACGGCTCGGGCATCCGGGCACGGGGCCGGGCCGGCCGCGGGTGGAAGTAGGCCCAGACGCGTTTTGTGCGATCTTTGCTCAACTGGGTGGCCTCTGCGTTGCCGCGGATGTCGGCCCAGTAGCTGTCGCGGAGCCCGCCGATCAGGACGAGATCGAGGTGACGCAGGATCTGCCCGCGTTGCGGTGGGTCCAGCTGGGCGAGGGCGTCCATCGCCGGTTGCGGGTCGCTGTCGTGTGCTGCGAGGCAGTCCAGCAGGGTGCACAGGGCGCGGAGCGCACGGGTCCACGCGTCGTTCGGGAGTGCCGCGCAGATCGTGGGCAGCCCGGCCAGCTGGTGGCGCTCCTCGGTGGAGAGGTCGCGGTAGGACCGCTTGGAGAGCATCGCGAGAGCCCAGTGGAAGTGGACTTCGCCGCCGGTGAAGCCCTCTCCGCGGGCTTCCTCGATCAGTTCGCGGGCGCGGTTCGGGATGCCGTCGTTCAGATACCGCAGGCCGACGTCGTATTTTTCGGCTGGTGAGGCTCCGGGGAGTAGCTGGTAGACGGACGAGTTGTGGACCTCCGTGGCCACGATGCCGACATGGGAACCCGCACCGACGGTGGCGTGGGTCGTCGAATGCGGGCTGCTCATGCGACGCCCTTGGCCACGCTGACCAGGGCGGTGATCTTGGCGGCCAGTCCGGCGAGGTCGGCGATGAGGCCGCCGAGCCGTTTGAGCGCGAGCACGAAGGTTTTTCGGCCTTCCGGGGTCGGCGACTCGAGCGCGCCGCCCGCGATATCGAGCTCGGCCCGGGCGGCGTCGTAGGTCTCGCCGTCGAGCCGGCCTCGAGCGTGTTCGCGCGAGAGCTGTTCCCGGATCGAGGTGAGCGCGGCGGCGAGGTCGGCCGTGGTCGGCGAGGGAGGCGTGGTGTTCTGGTAGACCGTGCTGCCGGTGACGTTGACGGCCTGGATGCCGACCTGCCCGTGGGAGGTGGAGTAGACCGTGCCGGGGGTCGTGTGGTCCTTCATGGTGGCCTGCTTTCCTTCTCGGACGAGTTCGGTGGCGAGGCGGATCGCGAAAGCTGCTGCGTTGGCGGCGGCTTGTGGTTGCCAGTTGCGGTCCGCTGCGGTGGTTTTGGTGCCGTCTGCCTTGTCGCTGATGCCGCGGACGACGGCGACGGGAGAACTGTTGAGGTGTCCGGCCTGGGCGACGCCGGCGGCTTCCATCTCGATCGCCATGGCGTCGTTGTAGTGCTGGCGGATCCAGTGTGCTTCTGCTGACAAGCGGGAGTTGTGGACGACTTCGCCGGCCGCGATGGCGCCGAAGTGCACCGCGGTCCCCGGCGGGACGTCTGGCTCCCACGTGCCGGCGCGGGCGATGTGTTGGGCGATCTGGCTGACGCCGTGGTCGGTTTCCCACACTCGCGGGCGGGCTTTGAGACCGTCGTCCTCGCTGGTGCCGCCGTGGTAGGCGTAAACGTGGGTTGCCACCACGACGTCGCCGGGCGGGGTGTCCCAAAGGGCACCGGCAACGCCGACGAACATGAGTGCGGCTGGGGAAAACTCCTGTATCGCGCGTTCGGCGAGCACCGCGGCTGATTGGGGGCCTTTACCGGTGAGGCCGAGTGCGACGCGGCAGGAGGTGCCGCGGATGGTACCGATCTCGAAGCGGGTGCCGCGATCGTGCCGGTGCAGCGTGACGTCGGTCAGCCACTTGTGCACGGCTTTGTACTCGGTGTTGAACGCCGTGAGCATTACTACCAGGTCGTCGGTCATCGTTTCGCCTCGGTGGTCGTGGTCGGAGTGGGACGTACCAGGGGTGGGAAGAGTGTGGATCGGTTGCCGGGAGCGAACAGGCGGGCAGGGCGGCCGCGGCCGACGCGACGTTCGACGCCGAGGGGAACGATGAAATCGTCGACTGCTTGGACTTTGCGGTAGAAGTTCCGCGGGTCGAGCTCGACGCCCCAGACCGCCTCGTAGACCTGCTGCAGCTCGTTGATCGTGAAGGATGGGGTGCAGAAGGCGGTAGCGAGCGCGGTGTGTTCGAGCTTTGCCCGAGCTCTCTCCAGGCCGTCCTGGAGGATCCGTTCGTGGTCGAAAGCCAGGCGCACACGGTGGCTGAGAACATCGGAAACCGGGGTCCACGTGGCATCGGCCGCGTCGGTGCCGGCGCGGGGCTGGGGAAGCTCTGGCGCGATGGCGAGATAAGCCACGGAAACGACTCGGCCCCTCGGGTCACGATCGGGAGCGCCGTAAGCGCCGATCTGCTCCAGGTGCAGCCGGTCGGCGCCGAGGCCGGCTTCCTCGAGCAGCTCCCGGTGAGCGGCCGCGACGATGTCCTCGGAGCTGGTGGCAAGGAACCCGCCCGGTAGCGCCGACGCACCCTCGAAAGGGGCGACGCCGCGTTCGACGAGGAGAACCTGCAAGACCGACTCACGCAGGGTGAAGATCACCAGGTCGACGGCGAGCAGCACGGGCGGGGGTGTCCAGCGGTCGGTAGGCATGGACCCAGGCTAATTAATGTCAGATAGACAGTAAAGATGAAGTTTCCGCCTTCGGCTGTCACGGTGGGTGTGCGGGATTGCGGCATCTGGGTGGCCGTGAGGCCGCATGTCGATCGGGCAACTGGGTGGCCCATTGAATACGAAAAGTAATATTTGTTGGCGGGTTCTGTCTCCGGGTGATGTGACGGGTAAACGGGTATGTGACAAGATTGAGTCAATTTCCTGACGCATTTTCCGCGACCTCCATGTCTGGAATAGGCTAGGAGCTCGATTTCGACCTATCGGCGCGACAGGATCAAGTTGATCTACCCGTCGCGTCGCGCTTGTTCAGTGAGTCACAAGGACTACTGCTGTGGTGGTGACGGAACATGACGAGCCAACCCGACGTCACGCTCGAGGAAGTGCCGTGGGGAGACCTCAAGCCGTTCATGTCGGTCATCGTGCTGCGGTGCGTCGGCGACCCGGCGCTCGCTTTCGGTGCCCTGGTTCGGCTCCTCAAGAGACCGGGACCGGCCCGCCAGGGGGCGAGTGTGCGGACCATCGCCGAAACCGAACTGAGCGTCGCGGCGGGGGCGGTCGTCCCCGGCGTGGGTTCGTTGGAATCGCTACAGGTCGATCAGCTGTTCGGCTGTGTCCGGCGGCAGCAGAGCCGCCCGGGGTGGGTGCTGGCGTCCTCCGACTACGTGAATGTGTCCCACGAGCTGATCATTGTGCTGCGCCGGGAAGAGCTGATCGCGGTACGCGCCGAGCGCAATGTGCTCGACCGGCTGCAGAAGCAACTGAACGCCGCGCCGCTTCCCCCGCTCCGGCGGCTCGGCGCAGGTGTCCTCGAGGAAGCCTTCATGCAGGGCGCGGCGAAAAACATCTGGATGAGGTCGGTCCAGCGTCGAAGCACCCTCCGGCCGACCAGCAAAGCTATCGGTGGCGACGACCTGGGCGTCGCGCTCGATCCGGTGGAGGACGGCTTCTTCGCCTGGGACGCGGCGCGGTGTGAGATGCCGGACGCCGATGACGTCGTGTACCTCAAGGGCAAAGTCGGTGTCACGGTTGGCAACTCGCAGATCTGGTTCAAGGATTCACCCGATTTCCGCACCTACGTGCTCACGATGGGCGAGATCCTCGGCATCACCGCCGAAGTGATCGAGGCACCGACGGGCTTCTCGGCCTTTCCGGTCACCGCTCGGGAGGTGTTCGACCTGGCCGAGGTATCGGAGGCCTACGAGGTGCTCCCGATCGACGTGGATTCCTTGCCGGCGTCGTCACGCGGCGGCGACGAGGTCGAAGAGGCCGCGCTGGTGCTCCAAGACGCGGTCCTCAACGTCCAAGAGGGTGCGAAAGGGACCAAGTTCAAGCTCGATGTCGGAACCGGCGGCGTGATCAGCGGCCAGCTGGCAGCGAACCTCAAGAACCTCGGCGATCGGTTCGAACTTGATGTCGGGTTTGACCGAAGCGCTCGCGAGCCGCTGCCGCCGGCCCGCGAAGTCTTCCAGGCTGTGAACGCCGGGCAGCTTCTCGAGGTTTACTTCGCATCCGGGCACAAGTACTCGGCGGGCCGGCTCTGGAAGCAGGACTTCACGCCGACGCCGTTCACCGGCTGGGCCTGGGAGGACTTCACCGATTTCGACATCACGAAGGAGAAGCCGGGAAAGCTGCAGTCGACGTCGCTGATCCACGAGGCGATCGCCAAAGCCGGTGACGACTCGCTGTTCGCATGGATGGTCGACTACTGCAGCGTAGGCTGGCTCATCTGCGACGACAGTTCCGGCGAGGCGGCCGACTTCTTCCACATCGACGACGAGAACCTGTTGCGCGTGTTCCACGTGAAGGCGTCGAGCAACAAGTCGGACAACCGCGGCGTGAAGGTCGGCGACTACGACGTCGTGCTCGCCCAGGCGCAGAAGAACATGCTGTACCTGGACAAGGACTTGCTCGCTGACCGACTGGCGAGCACTTCCCTCAAGGAGCCGGCCTGCTGGGTCGACGGCGAGCGCGTCAAGGACAGTCGGCAAGGCTTCCTCGCGAAGCTGAAGGCGAGTCGCTCCAGGGGGACGACCGAGGTGGTGGTTGTACAGCCAAATCTCAGCCGGAAGCTCTATGAAAAGGTGACGGAGGACATTGCAAACGGTGTCGTCAACCAGAACACGCTTCGCCTTCAGCTGCTGGAGATGCAATTGAAGATGGCGCGTATCGCAGCGGTGAAGTACGTGACCGACCTGACGGTGATCGGCAGCGGTTAAGTCGTGAGAAGCCGGGCCGCTTGGACGGCTCCCGGACAATCGAGGACGGCTGACTCGAACTGATCGCAGAGCAGGTCGTCGCTCAGCCAGCTGTCGAACTTCTCGACAGCTTTGTTCTCGACCTTGCGGGCGAGTTCGTGCGGGTCTGGCGCAGGCCCCTCGGCTACCTTCGTCAGCGCGGTCAGAGCCGCTTCGCGGGGTGTGCCGACCAGCCGAAGGGCGGCTCCGTCGACTGCGGCTTCCATCCTGGAGGCGTTGAGGATCGCGGCGAGGGTGTGCAGCGGCTGGTCACCGGTCCACGGGAACAGCAGCGTGTCGGAGCCGTCGGTGATGACCGGGCGGCTGTCGAGTTCGAGGGTCGCGTACACCCGCCGGACTTGCTCGAGCAGCGTTCGCGACGCCTGGTCGAGGTAGGCGGGGGCGTGATCGCCTTCGAGGAGCGTCCGCATCTTCGCTCGGACTTCGCTGTGCACCAGACCGCTGGAGTCGCCGAGGTGCGGGGGCTTGCCGCTGAGCGCCGGGGTGAGCTGGACGATTCTGTCTTCTTCGTGAACGGCGGCGACGCGCCATCGTTGACCGGCGAAGACCAGCAGCAGGCCTTCGTATAGGGGGAAGTCGATCGGCATGGTGCCGAGCTGCCGTCCACTGTGGACGAGGCGGTACTCCTCGGGCGTCTGGAAGGCGGCGTAGAACGTGTAGTGGTTGACGGTCGGCTCTCCGCGTCCACCGAGGAGCAGGGTGCCGTCGCCGGCTTGGCTGAGCACGTCTTTGGCGCCGAGGGTGCGGAGCAGGTCCGCGAACTGCGCTGTGGTGACGGTCGAGAACGGGCTTCCGTGGCCGCACAGCACCCGGTACGCCTCTGCTGGCTTTGCTCCGCCGTGTTGGGCGATCAAGGACAGGAGTTGCTGGATCAGCGTGGACAGGTGCAGCCGGGACGGCTCCGGTGGTTCGCACCAGCGTTCGAGCAGCAGGTCGATGGACGCAATCGTCTGCACCAGCGGAAGCTGGAGGCGGTCGAGGAGAGACGTTTCGGCGTCGATCGCCAGTGCCGCGCAGTAGGCACGGAGGATCGCCGGCGCGTCGCGACGGCCGGATCGGCCGAGCCGTTGCCGCAGCGAGGCGACCGACGGCGGTGGGCCGATCTGCGCGACCTGGGCGATGGCGCCGATGTCGATGCCCATCTCCAGGGTTGTCGTGCAGACGGCGGTGGTCGGCCTGGTTGGGTCCCTGAGTAACGCTTCGACGTCTTCGCGTAGTTCTTTGGCGAGGTTGCCGTGGTGGGCGTGGAACTCGTTGGGGACCCCTGCGGCCGAACTGCGGTCGGCGAGTTCGGCCGCGTACAGCTCGACGCGAGAACGCGCGTTGGCGAACACCAGGTTGGTCCCGCCGCGTAGGTTCGCGAACAGGTGGTCGGCGATGCTGCGAATGGCCATGCCTGCGTCCTCGTCGGTGTCCGGTCGTTCGTCGACGTAGCTGCGCAGTTGGAGCCGTAGCTCTTGAGCGGTCGCTGCGGATTCGAGGATCGTGACGCGGTCACCGTGGTCGGGGCGGAGCTGATTGGCGGCGAGGGACATGTCGCCCAATGTCGCGGACAGACCGATCCTTGGCACTCGTCGCTTGATGGCGATTTCGAGGCGGTGCAGTTGCGATAGCAGTTGAGCGCCGCGCTCGGTGCCCAGGAACGAGTGCAGCTCGTCGACGACCACGTACTGCAGTGCCGCGAACAGCCTCGTGATCTGCGTCCCTCGGAGTACGAACATCGCTTCCAGCGACTCTGGGGTGATCAGAAGGATGCCGGAAGGGTCGCGCAGCAAGGCCTGCTTGCGGGTGCCGGCGACGTCACCGTGCCAGCGGTGGGTCTGGATTTCGAGGGCTTCGCACAGCTCTTCGGTTCTCCGGAACTGGTCGTTGATCAACGCTTTGAGCGGCCCGATGTACAACGCCTGGATTCCTGGGCCACTGTGTTCGGCGAGCTTCGAGCAGATCGGCAGGAACGCGGCTTCGGTCTTGCCCGCGGCTGTGGCGGCGCCGATCAAGAGGTCGGTGTCGCCGCCCAGGATGGCGGGGATGGCTGCGTCCTGGACGTCGCGCAGCTCACTCCACCCTTGCTGCCACACCCACCGCTGCACTTTCGGGTGCAGCAGGCCGAAGTTGACGGCCTCAGATGCGGAGGCTGGTGAGCTCATCGGTGCCGTTCGGGTCCGAGACGTCGAGCTCGTCGGGTAGCGGCTCGAGGTCGGGGTTGGTTTCGGTGTCGATCGAGACGTTCCCGAGCAGCTGCCGCCAGTCGGCGCCGGGGTTCTGGTCGAGCACGGCCAGGAGGTTGACGAATTCCTTGATGGTGTTGCGCGGGGTGCGGAAGTACGCGTCACCGATCCGACCGGCGCAGTGCTGCATGAACGCGGCCAGCGCCTCGTCCGGGACGAGGTAGGCAGCGGGTTCGCCGCCGGCGTAGACGTGGCGCAGGCGCTCGAGCAGCACGTGCATGTCCTCCGGGGTCAGGTTCGCCAGCCGCAGGACCGGACCGGAGTAGTCGACCAGGCCGCCGACTGCGAAGTTGTTCTCGGCCAGACGGCTGCGGAGCGCTTCGTAGCTGTAGAGCCCGCGGCGGGTGTCCATCAGCATCTCCGGCGTGCCGCCGAAGCAGAAGCCCAGGCCTTCGACGTTGCCTTGGAGGCAGTCGTTGACGATGCGGAGCACCTGCTCGTAGTTGGACTTGCGGGCGCCGGTGTGGGCGAGTTTGTAGAGGTTGACCATCTCGTCGAGGCAGACGAGCAGTCCGGAGAACCCGGCGAGCCGGACGAACCGGGCGATGAGTTTGAGGTGGTCGTAGAAGCTGGTGTCGTCGACGATGGTGCGCACGCCCAGCGCCGCACGGGCGTCGGTGCGGGTGGCAAATTCGCCGCGAAGCCAACGGATCGCATCGGATTTCAGCTGCTCGTTTCCGGTGTCGTGTCCTTTCCAGTAGGCGGCAATGACCTGCGCGAAGTCGTAACCGCCGACACTTTCCGACAGCTGTTCGAGCCGGCCGGCGATCACCGTGGCTGGCGACGTCCCGGTGCTGGTGGCTTCCTGGATCGCCGAGGTCACGAACCGCTCGACGATGCTGGGCAGGGCGTTGCCGTCCGGGGTGGAGCGGGTGGCGATGTTGCGCATCAACTCGGCGTAGAGCGAGCGCGCCTGACCACCGCTGGCGTGCAGTCGGCGGTCGGGGCTGAGGTCGGCGGACGTCGTGACGAGCTTGCGCTCGGCGGCGATGGAGCGGACCAGGTTGAGGAAGAACGTCTTGCCGGCGCCGTACTCGCCGATCACGAAGCGGACTGCGGAGCCACCGTCGGCGATCCGGGTGATCTCCTGGCTCATCGCCGAGACCTCGGCGGCGCGCCCCACCTGGATGTGCTGGAATCCGCTGCGGGGCACCACCCCGGACCGTAGGGAAGAGATGATCGCGTCTCGATCACGGGGGCGTAGGCGAACGGGCTTCGGGGCGGGTGTGGTCATCCGATCATGTCCTTCACGATGTCCTGGTTGATCTCGATGGGGTCGGCGCCTTCGCACAGCGGCTCGTCGGCGCGGTCGTAGGCTGCGTCATTGAGGACTTCGAGCGCGCCGTCGGGCATCAGACCGATATCGGCGGCCAGCGCGTCGAATTCGGCGCGGCTCCACGTGTCCTGCTCGATGAGCCGGTGGAACAGCTGGGCATGCGCGGGATCCAGCCCACCGACCGCTCTCGCTTCGGTCGGCGGAGATGGCGGTGGAACCGGGTTTTGGTCCTCGGCGAAGATTTCGGCGAGTTCTGCGGCGACCAGTACGGACTCGGCTCTCGTTCGCGCTAGCCGTTCCGGATCGAGGGTGAGCGTCGTAGCTGCCGCCGGGCTCGCGTATTGCGCCGGGATAGCGCGGCCGGATTGGTGTGCACCGGGTATCCGGGCGCTGGTCAGCCCGTCCGTCGACGTCGCGGCGGCGTGAAGTGTTCCGTACACCTCGGCCGGATCGAGGCCGAGGGTGGTGAACAGCCGCTCGAGGGTGCGGACCTCGTCCGGGGTGACCTGGCCGTCGGCCGCGGCGATCGTGGTGAGCAACCGTCCCACGGTGGCTTTGCGCGAGGTCGGGAGGGACTCCAGTCGCCGGCGGAGGACGGCGGGGGTGGGTGGCTTGGTCAAGACGAGGGCGGCGTGGGCGTCGAGTCGGAGCCGCTCGTCGTCGCTGATATCGAGGTCGTCGATTGCCAGTTCGCGCAGCGCGCGCCGCTCCGGCTCGCTGACCGTGCCGTCCGCCGCGGCGACGAGCATGCCGAGGTTGATGATCGCGAGTGCGGCCGCGTAGTCGGCGCCGGGGGCGCTGACCAGGCGGTCCGCTCGCCGGAACAGAACGACCGATGATGTCGGTGTCGGGGTGCTCCCACCGAAGCGCACATCGGGTTCGATGCCGATGCCGCGGTGTTCGAGCAGTTGAGCGACGGCGACCGCGTCGGTCTTGGCCAGTTTGCCGGTCTTCGTCGGCCACCGCGAGATCAGCTCCTGAGCCGAGGTGACTCCGCGTCCGTCGTCGTCGATGTTTTGCGCGGCCCAGGACCAGAGCGCCTCCGTCTCTGGGCTGGGCTTGTGAGTGACGCCCTCCGGTAGCAATGCGATGGCCGCCGGAGAGCCGGTGCCGTCCGGGTTGCGGCCGAGGTAGCGGCTGTAGGCCTCGAGATCGCTGGTCACGTCCTCGACGATGCCCCGCAGCTTGGTGATCGGGCCGCTCAGCTTTCCGACATCGGGCAGCTTCGTGTTCTCGAGTGTGACGTGTCCGTAGAAGCCCTTACTGGCCGCGTAGTAGCCGACGGAGAGCCGTGGCTTGTTCGGCTTCACGACCATGCCGTCGCCGCACTTGGCGCGGTACCGCTTCGTGAACAGCTCCAGGAATTCGTTCGGGCAGCGCGTCGCCGGCGTGCGCAGGTAGGTGTCGGGGTGGTGCCCGTACCAGGACAGCGCCCAGTCCGCAGGGATAGGACGTCCGTCGACCGCCAATTGTGCCAATCCCATCTTGAGGCCCATGGGGAGCTCGTGACTCCACTCGGTGACCGGTGGAGCTGCTCGGTCGTACCGCACCGTGGGGTCGAGGAGCTCGAACGCGTCGAGCAGGCTTTCGGCGTAGCCGCGGAAGGATCGGTTGGCGCGGTAGATGTGCAGCAGCCGGCGGACTTCGCTCACCAGGGTCGCCACCTCGGCGTCTGCGTCGTCAAGGTTCGGCATCTCGGTAAGCAGGCGGCGCTCGAGACCGTAGAAGTACAGGAACACGTAGCCGATGTAGGCGTTCGGGTTCGCGCGTCCACCGGTCAGCCAGGCGAGATAGGCACCGCGGGCGCGCGGCGAAATGTCGGTGTAACTGGGCCAGTAGTCCATCGATTCGCCCGGCCAGTCAGGGTCGCGAAGGTCCACTGGGAGGCTGGGGTCGATCAAGGCAGGTTCGACACCGATGCCGGCGGCATCGGGCATGCCGGTTCCCACGTAGAGCAGCCCGCCCGGCAGTGTCACACCCGCTACGGCAACGTCCTGGCCGTGGGGAACCCACCGGTGTCCGGATCGGACGCGAGCCGGGCGGCTCGAAGGCGTGACGTCTTGTCTGGCGGGTTGTGCCGGACGCCGGTCTGCTTGGGGGCGAGGTGGAGCAAGCTGAGGACGATTAGGTGCCGGGGGCCGAACGATTTGCGGCGTACTCGGGCGCTGAGGTTGCTGGTAGGGCGCCATGACCGGCGGTTGCGTGGGCGGAAGCACCGCCGGAGGGGGCGCCGGCCACGGCCGTGGTCGCGGTGTTGGAGCCTGCTTCGGCTTGCGAGCGGACGCTCGCCAGGCCTTCCGGGCCACAAGGATCACGATCGCCAGGATGATGAGGAGTACGACCAGCGCTGCCAAGAGTCCCCTTTTCGCGCGCCATCGAGGCGAAATATCGGCTTGTTCCGCCTGAGGATCGGTCCAAGCCGAACGAGAGTTACCAACTTGATCGAATCGTCACTGTTCGTTCGGCCGCAGGACCGGGCAGTCGGCTTCTGGCGCGGAAGCAATGCGCACACATGAGCAGTACCTACGTTGAAAACGAATCCCCTTTTCAGGGTCCGGCTGGACTGATCGGGGAGACCTACCGCACCGCGTCCCGCACGCGGCGAGCGCGGCCGTGAGGTCCCTGAAGGCCGACCCCTCCTACTCGCCGGGGTTGAACCGACGCAGCGGATCAGGGTCATCTGGTTGGCACGCGAGGCTCGTCGCGTTGGGACGAGCCGCCGCGGCTCGTCTGGCTTCGCTTGGGACCTGTTCGCGCTGGAGACACCCCACTACTCCGGCGTTCTGGCGCGCGTTGAGGTCCATTCTCCGGCTCCGCTCGAGCCGGAGGAGGGGAGGTGACAGCCTTTCGACCGATCACGCGACCAACTCACAGCGGAGTACCGCGCACGACCATCGGAAGGGCAGTCACGATGACCACACCCACACCACGACCCCAAGACGACGTCCGTACCGGCGACGTGTGCCCATCAGGCGGTGATCGTGCCGACGGCACCGTTGTGAGGGGAACCGGCTGGAGAGTGACCGGCGCCCGTGCACCCGGCAGAGTTCCGCGTTATGGCGCTCTGACGGGGCTTTTGGACGGTTCCGCGTCGTCGACGCTCGACTGTTCGATCGACACGCCATCCGGATGGGGCAACGGGCAGACTGCGCCGGTTGCCAACCAGGTTCAGGCGACACTCGTTGCGGGGCCGGATGGCGCGCTGTGGGTCACCGTTGATGGCGTTGATGTCGAGCAGTTGGCCGCCAGCATCAGCGCAGTGTGTGATGTGCTGACGCGGCTGCCGTCGTCCCGCGAGTGACGAGTGAGTATCGACAAGATCGCTGCGGTGACAAGCGGCACTCTTGTCCGCTGGCTTCATGACATCGGCTCGCCGCGGTGGCCGCCCGCACCGTGTCGTCACCGCGGGCTTCCGGTCTGGTGTGATGCCTGCTTGATGCAGGTAGGTATCACGCGGGACCGCGGGTGTGCGCTGGCGTTGTCGATTTGATGGCTGCTGCGGCGGTGTGGTGGGGCTTCGTTGTGCTCGGGTCGGTGTGAATTGCCGGTCGGGCGGAGGCAGATTGGCTCGACCAGTTGGCAGGGCTTACTTTCACGGCCGCGGCCGCGTAGACGATCGGCATCGCGACGACGTTCCCCTGTTGCTGGAACGCATTCCGATCGCTCGTCACGAGGGGTCCGGGATCGTCCGTGGGTCGCTCACGGGTCAGGGCGTGTGGTCCCGACGCTCGTGGAGTCTTCGGAGTATGGCTGCGACGTCGGCGATGTCTTCTTCGGTCATTGGTGCCATTGCCGCGACGATGGGGTGCCAGTAGGCGCGGGATTCTTCGCTGTTCCGTGACTGGTGTGTTTGGGGCGACATGCTGTCTTCCAGGGAATCCTGCATCTCGGAAGGTCGGCGGTGTCTAGCACTCGCTGTGGCGGTTTCGCTGTTCTTTGCTGTTTAGAAGCCGCTCATCTCAGTGAAAGGCTAAGGCTTTGCCGGACGCCCGCGGCGTTGATCAGGTGTGTCAACCAGCCGAGGGGGCTCAGTCAACCCGGCACGTGGAGGACTCGTGCGGACCTGATAGCCGAGAGTTCCATGGTCTGGACGATCGCTTTGATCGTTCGGATCAACGTGCGGTGGGCCACGTCGTCACGGCCGCTCGTTGTGCTACCGATGGATGAGTTGTGGAGTTCGTGTGGCAAGTCGCGCACGCTGTAGTCCTTGGTGATGGAGGTTGTGATGGCGTGTCGAGCGGCGGTGTACAAGCGTTGTGGTTGCAGGGTTCGAGAGCCTGATGGTGTTAGTGGCGGTCGTTGTCCTCGGCTGGTGGAGCGTGGGCACGGGAGTTGGTATTTCTCGTTGGAGTTGCCGTGTGGGCCGGATGGGCGGCGGCATCGGGTGCGGCGTGGCGGGTTTCGTACCCGGGCGGCCGCGGAGCAGGCGCGGGCGTATCTCCTGGGCGCTGATGTGATTCCCGGGTGTAGCGCGGTGACGGTGGGGCAGTGGTTGGACATTTGGTTGGAGATGCGGCAGTCGTTGAGTTTCAACACGCGCCGTCTCTACGCCCAGCATGTGAGCTCCTATTTGAAGCCGTACTTGGGTAATGTGCCGTTGCGGTCGTTGACGGTGGCGCGGGTACAAGCGATGTTCGTGGCCCTCGCGCGGGCCAACTCGATGCGGGCGCGGCCGTTGGCGCCGGCGACGTTTGTGCGGATCCGGGGCGCATTGCATGCGGCGTTGAACGGTGCCATTCGGATGGGGTTGATCGAGCGGAACCCGGCGCACCTGGTGGAGTTGCCGCCTGGGCGGCGGCCGCGGGCGGTGGTGTGGACCGACGCCCGGGTGGCGCATTGGCAGGCCACCGGCGAACGTCCGCCGGTGGCGGTGTGGACGGCGCACCAGACGGCCATGTTCCTGAGCTATGCGCGGTCGCATCCGTTGTACGAGATGTACCTCGCGGTCGCGTTGCTAGGACTGCGTCGGGGTGAGGCGGCGGGGTTGCGGTGGTGTGATCTTGATTTGGACATCGGGACGGTGCAGGTGTCGCATCAGGTGCAGGACCGTGGTGGCCGGACGGTTGTATGCCCGCCGAAGACCGAGGCGAGCGTGCGCACCTTGGCTTTGGACCATGTCCTCGCGAGTGCGCTGCGGAGACTTCGCGGTCGCACCGGCAGCGGTCAGCCGACAGGGTTCGTCTTCTCTCGCCCCGACGGAAGTCCGTTCAGCCCTGGCTACCTGACACACACGTTCAATCGGCTTGTCGTGGACGCCGGGCTGCCGCCGATCCGGTTGCACGATCTCCGGCACGGTGCCGCCAGCCTGTCGTTGGCTGCGGGGAACGATCTCAAGGTGGTGCAGGCGCTGCTCGGGCACTCGAGCATCGTGCTCACCGCCGACACCTACACCAGCGTTCTCCCGTGTCTGGCGCATCGGGCCGCCGAGGCGACCGCCGCCCTCGTGCTGGCCGCAGCCCGCCATGATGCCGAAGCGCTTCGGCACAACCGCAAGCAGCGTCGTCATCGAGGGAAGCGCAGGTCCAGGAAAGATCGTGCGTTGAACGGCGGCCGCATTCGGTCTCACGCCGGTCCCATCACACGATCAAAGCCCACCGGCAAGATCCTCGTGTGAGGAGAATCTGCAGGTGGGCTTCGTTACGAGATGTGCGCCATCAGGGACTCGAACCCCGAACCCGCTGGTTAAGAGCCAGCTGCTCTGCCAATTGAGCTAATGGCGCTTGGTGGTGCTCGCCGCTTTGGTTTCCCTCGGCGACGTGGAAAAGATTAGCAGGCTGTTCAAGCCGCGTTTCAGGGGGGTCCCCTTAAGCGCGCGCGGGGGGTCGCCGCGGCGGCGGGAGGGCTCCTAGCTGCGCGTTCCCGTTCAGTCTGGCAGATCGGGGGCCGTTGTGGGGGTTGTCGAGGTCATGAAGCGGCCGTTGACAACTGTACGTCGTACAGGTAACTCTGGTCTCATGTACGACGTACAGGAGAACATCCTCGCCACCCCACTCACGCTGCCCAATGGCACCGTCCTCGCCAATCGGCTGGCGAAGGCCGCCACGAGTGAGCACCTGGCCGACCGGCGGGGCGCGCCGACGCGGCAACTCGCGGAGGCCTACCGACGGCTCGCGCACTCGGGTGCCGGGCTGCTGATCAGCGGAAACGTCATGGTCGACGGCTCGGCGCTGGAGGCTCAGCGCAACGTCGTGATCGAAGACTTCCGGCACCTGCCCGAGCTGCGGCGCTGGGCGGCCGCGACCGTGGGCACCGACACCAAACTGCTCCTGCAGCTCTCGCACCCCGGCCGCCAGTCGATGCGTGGCCTGAAGCTCGCCGGGCGGCAGCAGGATGTCGTCGCGCCGTCGGCGGTGCCCCTGGACCTGGGGAAGTGGCTCTTCCGTCGGCCGCGGGCGCTGTCGGACGTGGAAGTCAGCACACTGGTCGCGCGCTTCGCCACGGCCGCGTACGTCGCCGCCGAAGCGGGCTTCGCCGGCGTCCAGCTCCACGCGGCCCACGGCTACCTGCTCAACCAGTTCCTGTCTCCGCTCGTCAACCGCCGTGACGACCGCTGGGGCGGCTCACCGGAGAACCGGATGCGCTTCCTGCTGGAGGTCGTCCGCGCGATCCGCGCCGGCACGCCTCCGGACTTCATCCTCTCGGTCAAGCTCAACTCCGCCGACTTCCAGCGCGGCGGCTTCGCCCCCGAAGACGCCCTCGCGGTCACCAAGGCCCTCGAACAGGAAGAGGTCGACTTCCTGGAAGTATCCGGCGGCACCTACGAAAGCATCGCCGTCGTCGACGGCACCCCTCAACGCGCCTCAACCCTCGCCCGCGAGGCCTACTTCCACGACTTCGCCGAAGACTTCGCCCGCGAGCTCACGATTCCCCTCATGCTCACCGGCGGCTTCCGCTCCCACGCCGCCATGGTCGACGCCGTCTCCTCCGGCTCCGTCGACCTCGTCGGCCTGGCCCGCCCCATCACCCACGACCCGACCTTCCCCCACCGACTTCTCACGACCCCCGCCGCCCACAGCACCGCCCCCACCCCCAAGATCGGCCAGAAGCTCCTGGACGACCTCCTCAACTCTTCCTGGCACCAACAACAGCTCTCCCGCCTGGGCCGCGGCGCCCGCCCGCGCCCCTCCCGCCGCCCCACCACCGCCCTCGTCATCGCCGCCCTCACCACCCTCCACGACGCCCTCTTCTTCTCCTAACCCTCCACAAAGGACGACGAATACCCCACGACCTAGGGTGACGACACGGGATGGGGGTCCAGGGGGCTCGCCCCCTGGCGGGGGTCTGGGGGTCCGACCCCCAGAAAAAGGCGAAACCCCAGCCCGGGGAAAGGTGCCCGAAGGTCACCGACCAGACTGGGGTGATGGGGTGAGCGACGGGTTTCGAACCCGCGACCTCCTGGACCACAACCAGGTGCTCTACCAGCTGAGCTACGCCCACCATCTGCGAGGGATCGTTGCGATCACCTTGCTGCGGAATATCGTAGCGTGCCCTCGCGAGGGGTTTTCACCGGGTCAGCTTCGGTGGCGTTCCTGCACTTCGGCGGCCGCGGCTTTGGCTTGTTCGCTGGTCGGCCCGGGTTGGGGGACGAAGGCGACGTTGCGGTAGTAGTCGAGTTCGCCGATGGATTCCTTGATGTCGGCGAGCGCGCGGTGGGCGAGGCCCTTCTCCGGCTTCGCGTAGTAGATCCGCGGGTACCAGCGCCGGACGAGTTCCTTGACCGACGACACGTCGACCATGCGGTAGTGCAGGTGGCTGTCGAGGGCCGGCATGTCGCGGGAGATGAAGCCGCGGTCGGTGGCGATGGAGTTGCCCGCCAGGGGGGCCGTGCCGGGGTCGGGGACGTGCTCGCGGATGTAGTCGAGCACGCGCTGCTCGGCTTCGGCGAGCGTCACCGCGGAGGCGCGGACCTCTTCGGTGAGCCCGGACTTGGCGTGCATGTCGTGGACCACCTGCGGCATGCCGTCGAGCGTGGTGTCGTCGGTGTGGATGACGATGTCGACTCCCTCGCCGAGGACGTTGAGGTCGGCGTCGGTCACGAGGGCGGCTATTTCGATCAACGCGTCTTTGCCGAGGTCGAGCCCCGTCATCTCGCAGTCGATCCAGACTAGGTGGTCGGTCACCCGGACAACCCTAACCCGACACGGGGATGTCAGCCGGGTTACCTGCGCATTCGGCGCGTTACGCTCGGGCAGCCAGGTGAAAGAGTGTGATTTCGGACTCGGAACGGGGTGCGGCCAGTGGCCGAGCAGGGGTCGGGGCCTGCGGAGGAGATCGCGCAGGGTTACGTGAGTGAGGGCGCCGCGGTGGAGCTGGGCGCCGTGGTGATCGACGGGCGGACCGAGGCGGCCGCGGCCGTGCGGCTGCCGCTGGCCACGCTGAACCGCCACGGTCTGGTGGCGGGTGCGACCGGCACCGGCAAGACGAAGACGTTGCAGCTGATCTCGGAGCAGCTCTCCGCCGCGGGTGTGCCGGTGGTGCTGGCCGACGTGAAGGGCGACCTTTCGGGCCTGTCGGCGGCGGGCGAGGCGAACGACAAGCTCACGAAACGCGCGCAGGAGCTGGGTGACGACTGGGCGCCGGCCGCGAGCCCGGTGCAGTTCCTGTCGCTGGGTACCGGCGGCAAGGGGTCGCCGATCCGGGCCACGATCACGAGTTTCGGCCCGGTGCTGCTGTCCAAGGTGCTGGACCTGAACGAGACGCAGGAGTCGACGCTCGGCCTGATCTTCCACTGGGCCGACCAGCGCGGGCTGGCACTGCTCGACACGAAGGACCTGCGGTCGGTGATCACGCACCTGACCAGCGACGAGGGCAAAGCCGACCTCAAGGGCATCGGCGGCGTCTCCGCGGCCACGGCCGGGGTGATCCTGCGCGCACTGTCCAATCTGGAAGCCCAGGGCGGCGAGGACTTCTTCGGCGAGCCCGAGCTGGACGTGCACGACCTGATGCGCCAGGCCGACGGCAAAGGCGTGGTGACGCTGCTGGAGCTGGACAACCTGCAGTCGAAGCCGGCGTTGTTCTCGACGTTCCTCATGTGGTTGCTGGCCGAGCTGTTCGAGGAGCTGCCCGAGGAGGGCGATCTCGACAAGCCGAAGCTCGTGTTCTTCTTCGACGAGGCGCACCTGCTGTTCAACGACGCGTCGAAGGCGTTCCTGGAGCGCATCGAGCAGACGGTGAAGCTGATCCGGTCGAAGGGCGTCGGCGTGTTCTTCTGCACGCAGCTGCCCACCGACATCCCGAACGCCGTGCTGTCGCAGCTGGGCGCGCGGGTGCAGCACGCGCTGCGCGCGTTCACGCCCGACGACCAGAAAGCCCTGGCCAGGACGGTGAAGACGTACCCGAAGACGCCCCAC
This sequence comes from Amycolatopsis sp. NPDC001319, assembly GCF_042896185.1. NCBI lineage: Bacteria > Bacillati > Actinomycetota > Actinomycetes > Pseudonocardiales > Pseudonocardiaceae > Amycolatopsis > Amycolatopsis sp. NPDC001319. Next base: position 726,699 of record NZ_JBIAWY010000004.1, read on the forward strand.
TACGACCTCGAGTCGGCGCTGACGTCGCTCGGGATCGGCGAGGCGGTGGTCACGGTGCTGTCCGAACGGGGTGCGCCGACGCCGGTCGCGTGGACGCGGCTGCGGGCGCCGCGGTCGAAGATGGGCTCGGTCGGGGACGAGGCGGTGGCCGCGGCGGTCGCGGCGTCCGACCTGAACGCGAAGTACTCGGAGACGATCGACCGGGAGTCGGCGTACGAGAAGCTGGCGGCTCGGGTCGCGGCGCCTGCCCAGCCGCCTGCTGCCGAGGCCCCAGCCCCTGCTCCCGCTCCGGTTCCGGCGGGGAAGGCCGAGGATCCCGGACTGATCTCCCAGGCCATGAGCAACCCGGCGGTGAAGTCGTTCATGCGCTCGGCCGCGTCCGCGTTGGGGCGGGAGATCACGCGGGGGCTGTTCGGCAACCGGCGGCGGTGAGAAATACCTGACACGACCTGGCAGGTATGGCGGGCAGGCTGAGCGCATCCGATCGGAAGGAACGAGCCATGACCAGCACCGCGACCGCCACGTTCGAGCTGGACAAGTGGGAGCCGCAGGCCGAGGACGAGACGGGCGGCACCGAGTTCGCGCGGGTGGCCATCGCCAAGACGTTCACGGGTGCGGTGGAGGGCACCAGCACCGTCGAGATGCTGACGGCCTCGAACGCCACTTCGCGCGCGTACGTCGCCTTCGAGCGACTGTCGGTGTCCGTCGACGGGCGCAAGGGTTCATTCGTGCTGCGGCACACGGCGGGTGACGAAGGCCTGTCGCTGCTCATCCTCGCGGGCTCAGGCTCGGGAGAGCTGACGGGTATCTCCGGCTCCGCCGCCATCACCCAGGACGAAGCCGGCAACCACGCGTTCACGCTGACCTACGAGCTCCCGGCAGCGTGAAAGCCGCTCTCTCAGGGCCCCGAAACCCTGGGAGAGCGGCTTTCACCGTGGTTTCCCCGCCACCCCGATTCGAGCGAGGAAAGTCGGACGGGCCGCCCCGACCGCGGTCCGTCCGCGACCGCGTCAGCCGTTGACGATCTGGTTCACGATCGTCTTGGCGTCGTTGACCGGGATCGCGAAGCCGATCCCGACGCTGCCCGCGGAGCCTCCTGCCGCCGACGGGCTGTAGAGGGCCGAGTTGATGCCGATGACCTGGCCCTGGGCGTCGACGAGCGCGCCGCCGGAGTTGCCCTGGTTGATCGAGGCGTCGGTCTGGATCGCGGTGTAGCTGGGGCCGTTGTCGGCCTGGTTCGATGTGCGGCTGAACGGCGACTGCTGTTGCTGCTCGCCCCCGCCGACGTCGGACAGCGGCCGGTTCAGCGCGCTGACGATGCCGGTGGTCACGGTGTTCTGCAGCCCGCCCGGCGAGCCGATGGCGATCACTTCCTGGCCGACCGCGAGCTTGCTCGAGTCGCCGAGGGTGGCGGCGGTGAGGCCGCTGGCGTCCTTGGCCTGGAGCACCGCGATGTCGCCCTTGGTGTCGGCGCCGACCACGCTGGCCTGGTACTTCTTGCCGTCGGACGTCGTGATCGTGACGTCGCCGACCGCGCCGTCGACCACGTGGGCGTTGGTGAGGATCCGGCCGTCGGAGGTCAGGATGACGCCCGAGCCGATGGCTTCGCCCTGGCCGGTGTCGACGTTGACCTGCACGACGCTCGGCAGCACCTTCGCCGCGACCGTGCTGACGTCGCCGGTGGAGGTCGTGTTGCTGACCGTCTGCCCGGCGACCGCGGAGGACGACGCGGGCGAGGCCACCGACGTGGTGGTCAGCCCGACGATCGCCGCGCCGGCGCCACCGCCGACGAGCGCCGCGGCGAGCGCGGTCGCGCCGACGACGGCGGCCAGCTTGCCGCCCCGTCGCTTCGGCTGCGTCGCGTGCTGAGCCTGCGGCTGCTGCGTGAAGAGCGGATTCGGCGCGGCCTGCTGGTGGCCGTACTGCCCGTACTGGGCGTACGGGCCGTACTGCGGCTGGGTGTGCTGCTGGGCGTTCTGCTGAGCAGCGTTCGGGTGGGTCTGGTGCGGCTGGTGCCCACCGGGTGAGGCGGGGCCGGGCCGACTCGCGTTCTCGGTCATGACACCAGGTTCGCGGCCGTGGTTGTGAGAACCCTGTGGAAATCCCTTCGGCTTTGCTGAGAAGAATCAGCTGAGAATCCTCAGGCGTTCCTCAGCCTGGGCGGGTGGGTTTCAGTCGAAGAATTTCGGGACGTCGAGGGCACCTCCCGAGGCTTCGAACTCGTCGTGCACGGCTTGGCGCAGCGTCGCGTCGGCGAGGTAGTCGGCGGCGGTGAGGGCGAGGCCGAGCGCGCCGTCGACCACGGCCTTGTCGCCCGAGGGCGACCCGGCGGCTTCGGCGAACTCCTTGGTGTGCAAGGCAACCGTCGGTCCGGAGACGGCGATCATCGGGTGCAGCGCGGGCATCCGGTACGACAAGTTGCCCAGGTCCGTGGACCCGGTGAGGAACTCCGGCACGATGCCCGGCGGCAGTGGTTTGCGGCCGGTGTCGGCCTGGTTCACCGACCACCGCCCGGCGAGTGTGGTGTTGAAACGGATCGGCAGGTACGCCGGCTGCGAATCCCACGTCAGCTCCACGCCACAGCCCGTCATTTCGGCAGCGCCGTGGGCGATCGCGGTCATCCGCTTCGCGAGGTCGCGCAACGTCTCGGGGTCGGCCGAGCGGAGGTAGAACAGGAGCGCGGCGCGTTCGGGGATCACATTGGGCCGGGCGCCGCCGTCGGTGAAGACACCGTGCACGCGGTCGGTGGAGGGCAGTTGCTGACGCAGCATCGACACGCCCTGGTAGGCCGCCACCGCCGCGTCGAGTGCGTTGCGCCCCATGAACGGCTGCGCCGACGCGTGGGCCCCGACGCCGTGGAACACCATCTCCAGCTGCCGCCGGCCGAGGAACGGGTGCAGCGCGATGTCGTGGCTGAACGGGTGGAGCATGATCACGGCGTCGACGTCGTCGAACACCCCGGCGCGCGCGAGCGTCTCCTTGCCGCCACCGCCTTCCTCCGCGGGCGTGCCGATCAGGGACACGCGCCCGCCGGCCTGCTCGGCGACGGCCGCGGCACCCAGGAACCCGCCGGCGCCGGCGGTGCAGATGACGTTGTGCCCGCACGCGTGGCCGAGCCCGGGCAGGGCGTCGTACTCCGAGAGCACGGCGATGTGCGGCCCGCCGTTGTCCGGCGTGCTCGCGCGCAGCGCCGTGTCGAGGCCGCCGAGGCCCACCGTGACCTCGTGGCCGTGGGCGCGCAGGAGCTCCGCCAGCGCGCCGGCGGAGCGGTGCTCGGTGAAGCCCTCTTCCGGGTGGGCGTGCAGGTCTTGGCTCAGCGCAACGAGTTCGTCGGCGCGGGCCCGCACTTCTCGTTCCACGGCCGCGCGCACGCCGGACTCGGCTCCGGTGTGGTCGGAGCCGAGGGGCTCGGCGGCCGCGACGGCTTCGGCCGTGGCCTCGATCAGGGCGCGCAGGTGGGAGTCGTCGGGTGGGACGGGAGCGGCGTCGGTCATGCGGGGATGCTATCCCCGGGCACCGACAAAGTGGATCAGTTCGCCCCGGGCAGCTCGCCGGCGACGATCTGGGTGACGCCCGCGAACCGCTCGGCGACGATGCGGAAACCCCGCGCGCGCAAGGCGGCCGCGATCTCGCCGCGGTCGAACATCCGCTGTCCGCTGAGGATCCCGCCCGCCGTGTCGACGACTCGCGCGGGTTGCCAGTCTCGCCGCGCGCTCGTCAGCAGCACGACGCGACCGCCGGGACGCAGGATCCGCGCGAACGAGTCGAGGGCGCGTTCGGGCTCGGCGAACATGTGCAGGGCGGCGAAGCAGCAGATGGCGTCCACTGTGGAGGGTGGAAAGGGTGGTTCGACGGCGTCGGCACGGAGGTAGGCGACCCCGTCTTCGTGGCTTTCGTCTGTCTCGGCTAGGGCGCGGGCGAGCATCGAGGGCGCGCCGTCGAGACCGATGGCGAGGCCGTGGTTTCCCGTTGCCGCACCGAAAGCGCGGGTGAACCGGCCGGTGCCGCAGGCGACGTCGAGCACGATCTCGCCCGGTTCGAGCGCGAGGAGTTCCGTGGCGAGGCGGACTTCGCCGGCCATGCTGGGGCCGAACGGACCTTTGAACAGCCGGCCGAACGCGGGGCGCCAGAAGCGTTCGTAGACCTGGGGGAGCAGCGTCGTGCGCATCACGCGCTGGGTGATTCCGGTGGTGGGACCGGCTTGGGGTGCGTCGCCGAGGACGTCGAGGTAGCCGGCGTCTGTGGGCTTGGCCGGCGTGGTGAGCAGCTCGGCGAGACGGTCCTGGGCTTTCGGGTGCTCGACCACCGGTTTTTCTCCCCTCTCGGTGGGATACCGGCAGTATGCCAAAGCCTGGTTGTCCACGATCGAGTGAAGATCTCGCCGATCAGGCGTTCGAGTGCCCGGATTGTCGGCCCCCCTTCCTAACGTCGCTTCCACGGTTCTCCGACCCCCGGAGTCCGCAGAGGAGGGACATCCCGATGACCGCACCGATCCTGCTGCCCATCGACGTGCCGACCGGCGAGATCGCCGTGCGCGGACCGTTCGACCTGTCCGCCGCGAGCCGCTACCTGGCCGGGTTCGGCCCGGCCGGCCGGCCCGACGCCGCCTCGGAGCCGGGCGTGCTGCGGCTGGCCTTCCCCGTGGACGGCGTGTGGACCCACGCCGGCGCCGCCATCCGCCAGAGATCGCCCGGCACGGTGGAAGTCGAGGTCTCCGCGCCGGTCGACCTGGCCGCGCGCGTGATGGGGCAGGTGAGCCGCATGCTGTCGCTCGACGTCGACGCCTCGGGTCTGCCCGACATCGACTTGCGTGACTCCGTAGCCGCCGGTTTGCGTGCCGAGCATCCGGGTTTGCGCCCTGTGCTGTTTTCTTCGCCCTACGAAGCCGCCTGCTGGTCGGTGCTCTCCCAGGGCATGCGCTTCACCACGGCCATGCGGCGCCGCCGCCTCCTCGCCGAACGCCACGGCGCCATCATCGACGTCGGTGAGTACCAAGTGGTCTCGTTTCCCGCCCCCGCGGTTCTGGCCGAACTGGCCTCGGAAGGCGGCTTGGCGGACTTCCGCGTCGCCCGCCTCCGCTCCATCGCCCAGGCCACCGCCGACGGCCGCCTCGACGCCACCGAACTCCGCGCCCTCCCCGTTCCCGACGCCCTGGCGCACCTCCGCACCATCCCCGGCATCGGCGCCTTCTCCGCCGAACAGATCCTCCTGCGCGGCGTCGGCCACCCCGACCTCTTCCCCCGCGCTGACGCCCGCCTGCACGAATCCATGCGCGAGGCGTACTCGCTCCCCGCGACCACCCCCGCCTCCCAGCTGATTCCCCTGGCCGATGACTGGCGCCCTTACCGCAGCTGGATCGCCCTGCTGTTCCGCGCCACGCTCGATGCCGTACCGCCAGACCCCGACGCGGCTTCCTTGGCTGAGGAGGTGGTGACCGGCTCGGCCGCACAGTGATGCCGACCGCTGCGCCGCTAGCCCGGCTGTTGCGGCTCACGAGTCGCCCGCGTGGACGCGCCGGCGCGCCCGCGGCTGTCGCACCCGGGAAGGAGGTGACTTCCGGCTTGGGTAACGATCGACGTCAAGCCGCGCTGGTGCGGTGGAGCCGTGCACCTGAACGTCGAGGCTGGTCTGTCTGAGCGGCGACGCCTGGCCGCGCGCCTGGAGGCCGGGCTCGCCGAGCGTGCCACCCTGGCGGCCGTGCTGCCTTTAGCCGAGGTGACTGCCGCGCGACGGCTGGCCGCGATGGTGCTGCGACGACGTGCGACTGAATGTCGAGACTGCCTCGGCTGGTGTGCGACGCCCGGACGCGCGTGTCCGAAGGCTGCGGCTCGTGCGGAAGTGCCGCTCTGGCGGCTGTGCCGACGTGCCCGTGGGGCAGCCGGGATCGGCCGAGGAACGGCGCCCGGCCGTGGTGGTGCTGTGCTGCTCGGCGGAGGGCGATCGGTGGGATGGCTCGTGCGGGCGATCCTCGGCGGCTGTGCGGCCTGGTGCGAGGGGGCTTCCTGGCCCCTGCGCCGGCGCGTTCGGTCTTGTCGCAGTCGCTTTCGGTCAGGGGGCGGGAGTGGACCGCTGCTCACGGTTGCCTGCTGGGGCGCTGCGGACTGCATTCGAGATGGAGGTGGTGACTGGGTTCGGGAGGGAGGTCGCGGGTGCGTTCAGCTGGTTGCGGTCCAGCGGCGCGGCCCTGTGCTGGGCGACGAGGAAGCGTGCGGGCGCAGCAGTGCCCAGGGGCGTGCTCTGCGGGCAAAGCGTGGGTCGGGACCGGTGCCGGGCCGGCTGCGGTCGGTGGTGGACGGCGCAACCGGTGCCACAAGCCCGGTCAGTCCTCGCCCGAGCAGTGGGCGGGCGACTCAAGGAGGTGGTCAACAGCGGCCGGCAGCGCCGCACCCGATGCAACAGAAACCGAAGACGACGAAAGGAGACCCCATGAACTGACCCCACCCATACCGACCCCAGCCACCCCGTCCCGCAGTGGGCACTAACAGTGGCCAGATGTCGCCTGTGGTGAGGTGTGCGCGTGATTTCGCGTGTGTTCGACGTCTCGTCCGTGGTCGCCAGTCAAGGTGTGGCTGGTGGGTGGGGGCGTGCGGCCGACGCGCCCGGGGCGGTCGAGGCGGCGCTGACGCAGGCGAACACGCCGGCGGCGATCACGTTGGTCACCGGGGGCGTCGCGTTGCTGGTGGTGCTGGTGGGTGGTACGCCGTGGCGGTTTGCGCGCAACGTGGTGACCATCGTGCACGAGGCGGGGCACGCGCTGGCGGCGGTGCTGGTCGGGCGGCGGTTGCGGTCGATCAAGCTGCACTCGGACACCTCGGGCGTCACGGTGTCGCGCGGGAAGCCGGAGGGGCCGGGCATGGCGTTCACGGCGCTGGCGGGCTACGTCGCGCCGTCGGTGCTCGGGCTGGTGTTCGCGAGCCTGGTGGGGCAGGACCTGATCACGGCCGTGCTGGTGCTGGTGGCGTTGCTGCTGCTGGGCGTGCTGATCATGGTGCGCAACGCGTACGGCGTGTTCACCGTGGTCGCGAGCGCGGTCGTGCTGGGGCTGGTGGCGCTGGTCGCACCGCCGGTGGTGCAGGCGCCGTTCGCGTACTTGCTGACGTGGTTCCTGCTGTTCGGGGGCGTCCGGCCGGTGGTGGAGCTGCAGGTCAAGCGGCATCGTGGGCAGGCGCGCGACTCGGACGCCGACCAGCTGAGCCGCCTGACCGCGGTGCCGGCGGTGCTGTGGGTGCTGGTGTTCGTGGTGCTCACGGTGAGCTGCCTGCTGGCCGGTGCGCTGTGGCTGCTGGAGCCGGTCGTCGCCTGAACGACCCGGGGATGGGCCGCGGGCGTGTGACGGGCGTCCCGAGGGGTGAGCCCGCCGTCCCCCGATGTGGGCGGTGCGGCAAACTGGTCCTCTGCCGAACGCGCGGAGGGAGACGACGATGGACGAGGTCGCGAAGGCCGTCGAGGAGTGCGCGCGAGCGGCGAAGCTGGCCGCGCCGTCGCTGGCCAGGGCCACCGAGGAGGCCGTGGACGCGGCGCTGCGGGGCATGGCCGAGCGCTTGCAGACGCACCGCGAGGAGGTGCTCGACGCCAACCAGGCCGACGTCGCCAAGGCGCGCGAGGACGGGATGAGCGCGGGTCTGCTCGACCGGCTCACCATCACGCCCGAGCGCCTCGACGGCATGGCCGAGCAGCTTCGGCTGCTGGCCGGCGCGCCGCACCAGGAGCGGTCCGTCGAGGTGTCCACATTGGACGGTGGACTGCGGCTGATCGAGCGGCGCCGGCCCGTGGGTGTCATCGGCGCGAACTACGAGGCGCGGCCGAACGTGACCGTCGACGTCGCCTCGCAGCTGGTGAAGTCGCGCAACGCCGGGGTGCTGCGCACCGGGTCTGCCGCTCTCGGGTCGGCCCAGCGGCTGCGCGACACGGTGATCGCGCCGGCGCTGGCCGAGGCCGGGATCGACCCGGACGTGGTGCAGCTGGTGCCGCGCGTCGAGCGGGAGGCCGCGTCGGCGCTGGTGCGCCTGCCCGGGCTGGTGCCGCTGGTGATCCTGCGCGGCAGCGGCGACAGCACGCGTGCGCTGGCCACCGAGGCGGCCGTGCACGGCGTGCGCACGCTGGCGCACGCGGACGGCGGCGGCGTGCTGTACGTCGACGCAGCGGCCGACGCCGCGAAGGTGCGCGACCTCGTGTCCGCGAGCCTCGACCGGCTCGGCGTGTGCAACCGGCTCAACCTGCTGCTCATCCACGACGACGTGCACGACGCCGTGTGGCCGTCGATCACCGCCGCGCTGGCCGAGCGCGGGGTGACGCCGTCGCTGGCGCCGCACGAGCACGCCATCGGCTACGAGTGGGCGCTGGACTCCGACCGCGAGGCGACCGTCACGGTCGAGCGCGTGAGCGGGCTCGACGAGGCCGTGGAGATCGCGAACGAACGGACGTCGGGCCTCGCGGCGGGCATCGCCACCGAGGACGAGGCGGCGGCCGGCGCGTTCTTCGACGGCTACACTGGCACGGGCGTCTTCTGGAACGCACCGACGCGGCTGCTCGACGGCTTCAAGCTGCTCGCCGTGCCCGAGACCGGGATCAACCTCGACCGCGTGCCGGGGCCGCGCGGGCCGGTGACCTACACCGACCTGTACGTGCGCCAGTACGCGGTCCAACCCGCATGACCAGCCGTCCCCACGTCGTGTTGTCGGCCGCCCAGTCGCTGGACGGCTATCTCGACGACGCGAGCACCACCCGGCTGATCCTGTCCAATGAGGACGATTTCGCCGAGGTCGACCGCCTGCGCGCCGAGGCCGACGCGATCCTCGTCGGTGCCAACACGGTGCGCGCGGACAACCCGCGGCTGCTCGTGCGTTCGGCGGACCTGCGCCGCGAGCGCGTCGCGGCGGGGCGGCCCGAGCAGCCGATCAAGGTGACCGTGACGAGCAGCGGCAAGCTGGATCCAGCATCGCGCTTCTTCACGGTCGGCGAAGCACCGAAGCTCGTGTACGCGCCGCCGGTCGCGGTCGACGGCCTGCGCGACGTGGCGACGATCATCGACGCCGGCACCCCGCCCCGGCTCGAGCGCATCCTCGACGACCTCGGCGAACGCGGCGTCCGCCGGCTCCTCGTCGAGGGCGGTGGCGCCGTCCACACGCAGTTCCTCGAAGCCGGCCTCGCCGATGAGCTGCGCCTCGCCATCGCGCCCCTGGTGGTCGGCGACCCGCGCGCGCCGCGCTTCCTCGGCCCCGGCGCGTTCCCGCGCCCGCTGGAGCTGGCCGGACTGCGCCAGCTCGGCAACGTCGCCGTCCTCAACTACCGCGCGGCCGCCGAACCCACGCCGATCGACGTCCTGCGGCTGCGCCAGGCGATCGCGCTGGCGGACGAATGCCCGCCCAGCTCGACGTTCCGCGTCGGCGCCGTCATCGCCGCGCCCGACGGCACCGTGCTCGCCACCGGCCACTCCGGCGAGGGCGAGCCGCACAACCACGCCGAGGAAGCCGCCCTGGCCAAGCTCCGCGCGGACGACCCGCGCCTGGCCACCGCGACCATGTACAGCTCGCTCGAACCGTGCAGCTCCCGCGCTTCGCACCCGAAGAGCTGCACGCAGCTGATCCTCGAAACGTCCATCCCGCGCGTCGTCATCGCCTGGCGCGAGCCCTCGCTCTTCGTCGAGGCCGAGGGTGTCGAACTCCTCACCGCGGCGGGCCGCAAGGTCGTCGAGGTGCCCGCGCTGGCCTCCGAGGTCCGCCGCGCCAACACGCACCTGCCCGGCATCCGTCCCTGAGCCTGCCGCCGGACGTGGAACACCGGGTGGTCCACAGTGGATTCACCGTGGGCCACCCGGCAGCAGGGGAACGCGCTCAGCAGGGGCCGTTGTCGGACCAGACCCCGTCCGGGCCGGTCGTGCCGGGTTCTTCGCCCTGGGTCCACCACTTGGCGGTCCACTTGTGGGCGTTGTGGGACACGGAGTTGCCGCCGACGTAGACCGAGGCCTTCTGCCACTCGGGCGCGGTGCAGGTGCCCGGCGGGTTGGTGGGCGGGCTCGTCGGTGGGTCGGTCTGGGGCGGCGTCGCACCGGCGAAGCGGGTGGTGAACTTGGTGAAGTCCCAGTCGTTCTGGGTCACGTTGGAGCACACCGCGTTGTCGGTCGTGGTGGTGCAGGGGCGGTCGCGGTTGACCGACCAGTACGTGAAGCGGCCGAGGTGGTGGCTGGTCGCGTAGTCGTAGACGGTCTGGAAGTCGGCCAGGGTGAAGATCTCCGCGTTGTCGGAGCGGCCGTTCATGCCGGAGAAGCCCTCGTGCGAATACGCGGTGGCGCTGTCCCAGCCGAGGTGGCTTTCCAGCAGGCCGTGGAAGTTCTCGAGCGCCGAGACCTGCGCCGAGGAGTCGTTGAAACCGCCGTCGAAGGGCATGATCGAGAAGTTGTTGGGCGTGAAGCCGATGGACTTGGCCTGGTCGAGCAGCTGCGTGCCGAACCAGCCGGTGCCGGCGGAGGTGCCGGGCATCGTGACGGACACGAACAGGCCCGGGTTGTCGGCCTGCAGCTTCTTCGCGGCGCCGAGCTCGTTGGCGATCGCCGCGGTGTTCTCGTACTCGGGTTCTTCGAGGTCGAAGTCGAGGGCCTTGAGGCCGTACTTGGTCACCACCTGCTGGTAGGCGGCGGCGGTCGCGTCGACGGTGCCGCACGTCTGGCCCAGTTTCGTACCGCCGTAGCCGCCGACGGATACCGACACGTCACCACCGTTGCCCCGGATGCGGTTCACGACGCCGGCGACCGCGGTGTCGGACGAGACCGCCGACTTGCCGTCCCACGTGGGGCTGCAACCGCCGCCGTCGGGGGCGAGGATGAAGGCCAGCTGGAACGCCTTCTGCCCGGTCGCGTTCATCACGGTCACCGGGTCGGGCGGATTGTTGCTCACGGGCATGAGGTACGGCGCCGAGGCGTACCAGTTGTTGCTCAGGGCCGCGGCGGCCGCGGGCTGGGCATCGGCCGTGGCGGCCAGGGTCGCGGCTGTCCCGAGCACGGCGGCGGCAGCGAGCCCGACGGCGGCCAGTCTGCTTCGTTGCATCTGTCCTCCAGCTGACGAGCGGGGTGCGCATCAGCATTGGACTAGACCAATGCGAAGTCAACCCGCCACCCGACGATCGGCGGGCTGCTACGGGCGAAATGCCGGGATCGGCCCCCGGTGTTCACCCTGGCGGCCCAACGCCCCCTCCCCCGACCGGACGCGGACCAACCGCCGTGCTGGTCCACTGCGGACAGCCGGCGACGCTCGAAATCCGGTCGCACTCGCTCTCTGGCACCCGAGGACAGGACAAGCGGGCGGCAGGGAATGGCAGGACCGCTCCGACGGGTCGGGTGAAGGAGGTCAGTCGCTTTCGAGATCGCCTTCCAGGGTGAGGTAGACGTCGCGCAGCTGGGCCATCAGGTCGGGGTCCGGCTCGGACCAGAGGCCACGGTCGGCGGCTTCGGTGAGGCGCTCGATGATGCCGCGCAGGGCCCACGGGTTGGCCTGGCGCAGGAAGTCCTGGTTTTCGGCGTCGAGCACGTACGACTCGGACAGCTTCTCGTACATCCAGTCGCCCACGACGCCGGCGGTGGCGTCGAAGCCGAAGAGGTAGTCGACGGTGGCGGCGAGTTCGAAGGCGCCCTTGTAGCCGTGGCGGCGCATGGCCGCGAGCCAGCGCGGGTTGACCACGCGGGCGCGGAACACGCGGGCGGTCTCTTCGCCCAGGGTGCGGGTGCGCACGGCGTCCGGCGTGGTGCTGTCGCCGATGTAGGACGCGGGCGCGGAGCCCGTCAGCGCGCGAACGGTGGCGATCATGCCGCCGTGGTACTGGAAGTAGTCGTCGGAGTCGGCGATGTCGTGTTCGCGCGTGTCGGTGTTCTTGGCGGCCACGACGATGCGCCGGTACGACTGCTCCATGTCTTCGCGCGCGGGGCGGCCGTCGAGGTCGCGACCGTAGGCGAAGCCGCCCCACACCGCGTACACCTCGGCCAGGTCCTTGTCGTCGCGCCAGTTGCCGGAGTCCATCAGCGGCAGCAGGCCGGCGCCGTAGGCCCCCGGTTTCGAGCCGAAGATGCGGGTGGTGGCGCGGCGCTCGTCACCGTGCGTCGCCAGGTCCGCCGCGACATGGGCCCGCACGAAGTTCTGGTCCGAAGGCTCGTCCAGCGCCGCCACGAGGCGGACGGCGTCGTCCAGCAACGTGATCACGTGGGGGAAAGCGTCGCGGAAGAAACCGCTGATGCGCACGGTGACGTCGATGCGCGGGCGGCCCAGTTCGGCCAGGGGAATGGCCTCCAGACCGGTGACGCGCCGCGAAGCCTCGTCCCACACCGGCTGCACGCCCAGCAGCGCCAGCACTTCCGCCGCGTCGTCACCGGAGGTGCGCATCGCCGAGGTGCCCCACACCGAAAGCCCCACCGACGTCGGCCACGAGCCGGTGTCCTCGCGGTAGCGGCGCAGCAGCGAGTCGGCCAGCGCCTGGCCGGTCTCCCACGCGAGGCGGCTCGGGATGGCCTTCGGGTCGACGGTGTAGAAGTTCCGCCCGGTCGGCAGCACGTTCACCAGCCCGCGCAACGGCGAACCGCTCGGGCCGGCGGGGATGTAACCGCCGTCCAGCGCGTGCAGCACCGCGGAGATCTCGCCGGAAGTCCCCGCCAGCCGGGGGACGATCTCGGTGGCCGCGAACGAAAGCACCCGCGAGACCTCCGCGTCCGGTGCGCCCAGGACGTCGGAAACCACAGCGGGCACGGCCGAAACAGCCCAGGAACGCGTCTCCATCGCGGAGACCAGCGAACGCGCCGAGGTCTCGATCGCGTCCACTTCGGACATCGGAGCGGACGAGTTCTCCTTCAACCCCAACGCCGAACGCAGCCCCGGCACCGCGCCCTGCTTGCCGCCCCACATCTGCTGGGCCCGCAGCATCGCCAGCACGAGGTTCACGCGCGCCTCGCCGACCGGGGCCTCGCCGAGGATGTGCAGGCCGTCGCGGATCTGCGCGTCCTTGACCTCGCAGAGCCAGCCGTCGATATGCAGCAGGAAGTCGTCGAACTCCGCGTCGTGCGGACGTTCGGCCACACCCAGGTCGTGGTCGAGCTTCGCAGCCTGGATGAGCGTCCAGATCTGGGCGCGGATGGCCGGCAGCTTGGCCGGGTCCATCGCGGCGATGTTCGCGTGCTCGTCCATCAGCTGCTCGAGCCGCGCGAGGTCGCCGTAGGACTCGGCGCGCGCCATCGGCGGGATGAGGTGGTCGACGATCGTGGCGTGCGCCCGCCGTTTGGCCTGCGCGCCCTCACCGGGGTCGTTGATGAGGAACGGGTAGATCAGCGGCAGGTTGCCCAGCACGGCGTCGGGCGCGCACGACGCGGACAGGCCCGCCGTCTTGCCCGGCAGCCACTCCAGCGAACCGTGTTTGCCCAGGTGCACCACCGCGTGCGCGCCGAACTCCTCCTCCAGCCAGCGGTACGCGGCGAGGTAGTGGTGGCTCGGCGGCAGGTCGGGGTTGTGGTAGATCGCCACGGGGTTCTCACCGAACCCTCGCGGCGGCTGGATCATGATCACGACGTTGCCCGACTGCAGCGACGCCAGCACGATGTCGCCCTCGGGATTTGCCGATGTGTCGACATACAGCGAGCCCGGCGCCGGGCCCCAGTGCTCCTCGACCGCCGAGCGCAGTTCCGCGGGCAGCGCGGCGAACCATGCGCGGTACCGCGCCGCGGGGACGCGGATCGGGTTGCCCGAGAGCTGTTCCTCCGTCAGCCACTCCGGATCCTGCCCGCCGGCGGCGATCAGCGCGTGGATCAGCGCGTCGCCGTCCGGCTGGTCGGTGCCCGTCGGCTCGACGCCCGGGAACGCGTCGGGGCCGAGGTCGTAGCCCTGCGATCGCATGAGCCGCAACAGCTTGATCGTCGACGCCGGCGTGTCCAGCCCCACGGCGTTGCCCACTCGCGAGTGCTTCGTCGGGTACGCCGAGAGCATCAACGCGATGCGCCGCGACCCGGGAGGGGTGTGGCGCAGCCGCGCGTGCGCCAGCGCGATCCCGGCCACGCGGGCAGCGCGCTCGGCGTCGGCGACATACCGGGGCAGGCCGTCTTCGTCGAACTCCTTGAAGGAGAACGGCACCGTGATCAGCCGGCCGTCGAACTCCGGCACGGCCATCTGGTTGCCGGCGTCCAGCGGCGACAGGCCGTCGTCGCTGGCCGACCACGTCGCGCGATCGCTGGTGAGGCACAGGGCCTGCAGGATCGGGATGTCGAGCCCGGCCATCTCGGCGACGTCCCACGCCTCGTCGTCGCCGCCCGCGCCGGCTTCCGAGGGCCGCGTGCCGCCCGCCGCCAGCACCGTGACCAGCAGCGCGTCGGCGCGGCCCAGCTCGGCCATCATCTCCGGCTCGCGGTTGCGCAGCGACGCGCAGTGGATCGGCAGCGCCCGCCCGCCCGCGGCCTCGATCGCGTCGGCCAGCGCGTGGACGAACGCGGTGTTCCCCGACAGGTGGTGCGCGCGGTAGTACAGGATCCCGACGACCGGGCCGTCCGCCGGGCCCGAGGAGGCGCGCTCCAGCACGCCCCACGACGGCAGCTGCGCGGGCGGCTCGAAGCCGTCGCCGGTCAGCAGCAGCGTGTCGGACAGGAACCGGTGCAGCTGCGTGAGGTTCTCCGGCCCGCCCTGCGCGAGGTACGCGTGGGCCTCGGCCGCGATGCCCGCCGGCACGGTGGAGAGCTTCATCAGCTCGGCGTCCGGCGTCTGCTCGCCGCCCAGCACCACCACGTGCGAGCCCGACGCACGCAGCGTGTCCAGGCCCTCCTGCCACGACCGCGGCGTGCCCAGGATCCGGACCACGACGATCGGCGCGCCGTCGAGCAGCCCCGGCAGGTCCGCGACGTCGAGCCGGGCCGGGTTCGCGAGCCGGAACTCACCCTCCGAGGCCCGGGCGCTGAGCAGGTCGGTGTCCGAAGTGGACAGAAGCAGGATCACGGCGTTCCTCACTCGGGGTGTCCGCGCCCCGGGTCGTCGGTCGCGCCGGCGGGAGTTCCTGGCTTCCCGGATCACTCCGGGTCACAGTGGCGGGACCGTCCCGGACTCTCACCGGGTTCCTCCACCTGCCGACGCGTGGTTCGTCACTCACTCTCACGGGCGCGCGAGCCCGCGTCAAGGTGACGTCTCAGACCACGCGCACGGCCACGATCGGCCGCTCGGCCACGGGGTGGGACCGCTGGGCCGTGACGCTCCACGCGTAACCCGCGAACCCGCCCGTTTCCGGCGACGCGTGGAACACGAGGTGCCCGTAGCCGGCGCCCTGCCCTGCGGGGGAGCGGCTGTCGGGGAAGTCGGGCGACGTGCCGTGCGGGTCGGCCGTGCAGTCGGTCACGGGCACGACGTAGGACTTGTCCTCGTCCACCACGGGCGTGCCCCGCACCAGCGCGATGTGCCCGGTGTTCGTCGGCCGGCGGTGCCCGTAGTCGACGACGACGAGGTCACCCGGGCGCAGGTCCGCGACGGTGTCCACGCGGGCGAAGTGCGGCACTTCCCGCTGCTCGAAGACCCACCGGTACGTGCGCGAGGGCGGGCTCACCGAGCGGAAGTGGGTGGTGAAGAACTCGTCGTCGGCCCAGTCGTAGACGTGCTTGAGCAGCTGGGTCTGGAACGAGGCGCACTGCGTGTGGTTGCGCCACGGCCGGGTCCAGCTCACGACGTCGGGCTCGCCGGAGGCCTTGTAGCGGTTGGCCTCCGGCGAGAGGTGGTCGATGAGGTCCTCGGCGGCGCGCAGGTGGGCGATCACCCCATCCGTTCTACGCCGACCGGTCGCCGATCCGCGGGAACGGCTCGGTGGAGAACAGCACCTCCACGGCCACCTCGAAGAACTCCGCGATCCGCAGCGCCAGGTGGAGGCTCGGGCTGTACTCGCCCCGTTCCAGGTACCCGATCGTCTGGTAGTGCACGCCGAGCGCGTCGGCCAGCTGCCGGCGCGAGATCCCGCGCTCGGCGCGCAGCACCGCGATGCGGTTGTAGACGTTCTCGCTCACCGCGGATCACACACGCTGCAGCGCCCTCTCCCGTCGTTCGGCCACCGACGACCCGGACTCCCGCCGCGCCATGCGCCGCAGCAGCACCGGGGCCAGCACCAATCCGATCACGGACCACACCAGCAGCACGCCGAGGGTCGCCCACGGCCGCCACGACTGCCCGATCTCCACCACCACGGCCGAATCCGGCAGCAGCGCCGAGCGCATGCCGAGGCCGAGCCAGTACATCGGGAACACCTGGGCGATGTCCTGCACCCACACCGGCAGTGCCGTGATCGGGTAGAAGATGCCGGAGATCGCCGCGAGGCCCGTGACCGGCAGCATGACCAGCGCCATCGAGCGCGGGTCGCGGATCAGCGAGCCGATCGCGGCACCCAGCGGCAGCGTCGCCACCAGCCCGACGGCCAGCACCCAGAGCAGGTTCAGCCACGACCACACGCCACGGTCGGCCAGGCCCGGGAACAGGATCAGGCACGGCACCAGCGTCACCAGCATCGCGGACACCTGCATCAGCGAAAGCGACATGATCTTGCCGATCAGGTAGCCGAGCATGCCGTTGGGCGTGGCCTTGGCCCGCAGCAGCGTGCCGTCCTCACGGTCGACGACGAGCTGGCCCGCCGCACCCGAGAGGCCGTTGAACACCAGCCCGGCGCCGAGCACGCTCGGCACGGTCGCCGCGCCGGCGAGAACGACGTGCCGGGCAGGTGGATGCCCCGCAGGAAGAACAGCGTGACCAAGATCAGGACCAGCCAGATCACCTGGCCGAGCACGTCGTCGCGGTTGGTCCACTGCTGGCGGAACTCGATCAGCCCGCGACGCAGCCCGTTCCGCGCGGCGGCTCGCTTGCCGGCCGCCGTGAGCGCCAGCGGTGTTGTCGCTGTCATCGCACACCCGCTTCCACGAGTCCGGTCTCGGCCCGGTGCACCAGGGTCATGTAGGTGTCCTCGAGGGACGCGCGCCGCACCTCGAGGTCGGCCACGGCGTCGCCGTGCTGCTTGAAGAGCTCGAACACGTACTTCGTGGCCTCGGTGGTGGAGTGCACGAAGTGCTGCCCCTCGACCGACCAGCGCACCTCGGCCTCGCCGGAGATCTGGCGGCTGAGCTCGTCGGCCGACCCGTCGGCGACGATCCGGCCGCCGTTGAGGATCAGGATCCGGTCGGCCAGCTTCTCGGCCTCGTCGAGGTCGTGGGTGGTGAGCAGGATCGTGGTGTCGTTGTCGTCGGCGAGCCGGTGCACGAGGTCGTGGAATTCGCGCCGCGCCTCCGGGTCGAAGCCCGCGGTGGGCTCGTCGAGGAAAAGCAGTTCCGGCCGGCCGACGATGCCCATCGCGACGTCGAGCCGGCGCCGCTGCCCACCGGAGAGCTGCTTGAGCTTCTTGCCCGCGTGCGGCGCGAGGCCCACGACCTCGATCAGCTCGTCGGTGTTCCACGGGCGGCGGATCGTGTCCGTGGAGTAGGGCGCGTAGTAGGCGCCGACGTGGGCGAGCAGCTCATGCACGCGCCATTTCCCGTGGTCACGCCAGGATTGGAGCACGACCCCCAGTCGTGCCCGCCAGTCCTCGCCGCCACGCGCGGGGTCGGTGCCGAGCACCTCGACTTCGCCGGCCGAACGCATCCGGAAGCCCTCGAGAATCTCGATCGTGGTCGTCTTGCCCGCGCCGTTGGGTCCCAGCAGGCAGAGCACTTCGCCGCGGTACGCCGTGAAGCCGACGCCGTGGAGCACATCGTTGGTGCCGTATCTCATGCGCAGGCCCTCGACCTGCAACACGACTTGCTCCGGATTCCTCACCGGACCCACCCCCATCGCTCGTGTGCGACGAAATGTAGCACATCTACTACATTCGATCGCAAGTCTGCTGAATCCCCTGCCAGCTACAGTGAGCGGCATGTCCAGCCCTGCCCGCGTACGCGCCGACGCCTGTCCCGGGGTCTTCGCCACGCACGACGCGGCGGACGGACCGCTCGCCCGAGTGCGCCTGCCCGGCGGGGTCGTCTCCGCGGAGCGGTTGCGAGTGCTGGCTTCCTGCGCCGAAGACCTCGGTGACGGCGACGTGCACCTCACCTCGCGCGGCAACGTCCAGCTGCGTGGGGTGACGCGGCCCGGTCTCGCGTCGAGGCTCATGGCCGCGGGGTTGTTGCCCTCGCCGACGCACGAACGCGTGCGCAACGTGCTGGCCTCGCCGTTGAGCGGGGTGCACGGCGGGACCGCCGACGTCCGCGGGCTGGCGGGGGAGCTGGACGTGGCGTTGTGCGCCGAGCCCGAGCTGGCCGAGCTGCCGGGGCGGTTCCTGTTCGCGTTCGACGACGGCCGGGGTGACGTCGCGGGCGAAGGCGCCGACGTGTGCTGGCGTGCGGTGACGTCCGACGCGGGCACGGTGCTGCTCGCGGGCGTGGACACCGGCTGGTCGGTGCCGCGGGGCGAAGCCGTGGGTGCGTTGCTGGCCGTCGCGCGTGAGTTCGCCGCGCGGCGGGGGACGGCTTGGCGGATCGCGGAGCTGCCGGATCCCACCGCGGTGCTGCCTCGCGGACCGCGGTCGCAACCGGTGGAGCGCCCGGTGCGGGTGGACCCGACGGTCGGGCCACTCGGCGAGCACGGTGTCGGTGTCGCGCCCCGGTTCGGGCAGCTCACGGCCGCGCAGCTGCGGGTTCTCGCGGATCTGGCCGATCACGCCGTCGTCACGCCGTGGCGGTCGATCGTGCTGCCGAACCCGGCGCCGGACGCCGTCGCGCGACTGCACGCGGCCGGCCTCAGCACCGACCCCGCCGTGCTGGAGATCACGGCCTGCATCGGCCGGCCCGGCTGCGCGAAGTCGCTGGCCGACGTGCGCGCCGACGCCGCGCGGCTGGTCCCGGCCGGGGTCCGCGCCCACGTGGCGGGCTGTGCCCGGCGCTGCGGGCGGCCCTCGGGCCCCCACCTCGACGTGGTCGCCGAGGCCGGCGGCTACCGTGTCGGCGAACGCCTGCTGCCGGCGTCCCGCCTGGCGGACTCCTGGGTGAGGAAGGAAAACCCGTGATCGACTACCTGGCCGACGGTGCCGAGATCTACCGGCACTCGTTCGCCACGATCCGCGAGGAGGCGGACCTGGCGATCCTGCCGGACGACGTCGCCGGCGTCGCGGTGCGGATGATCCACTCCTGCGGCATGGTCGACCTGGTCGACGACCTGCGCTACTCCCTCGACGTCGTCGAGGCGGGCCGCGCGGCGCTCGAGGCGGGCGCGCCGGTGCTGTGCGACGCGAAGATGATCGCCAGCGGCATCACGCGCAAGCGGCTGCCCGCGGCCAACGACATCGTCTGCACGCTCGACGACCCGAGCGTGCCCGGGCTCGCCGAGCGAATGGGGACCACGCGGTCGGCCGCGGCTCTCGAGCTGTGGCGTGACCGGCTGCCGGGTTCGGTGGTGGCGATCGGAAACGCGCCCACCGCGTTGTTCCGCCTGCTGGAGCTGCTCGAAGAGGGCGTCGGGGCGCCGGCGGCGATCATCGGCGTGCCGGTGGGTTTCGTCGGTGCGGCGGAGTCCAAAGTGGAGCTGGTGAAGCGCGCGCCCGCCCCGTACCTGGTGGTGCAGGGGCGCCGGGGTGGCAGCGCGATGGCCGTGGCGGCCGTCAACGCGCTCGCGAGCGTGGTCGAATGACCGGCCGGCTCTACGGCGTCGGACTCGGTCCCGGCGACCCGGAACTGATGACGGTGAAGGCCGCGCGGCTGATCGGCGAGGCCGACGTGATCGCCTACCACAGCGCGCGCCACGGCCGCAGCATCGCGCGTTCGGTGGCCGCGCCGTACCTGCGCGAGGGCCAGCTGGAGGAGCCGCTGGTCTACCCGGTCACCACGGAGACCACCGACCACCCCGGCGGCTACGAGGGCGCGATCGCCGATTTCTACGAGCTGAGCGCGAAAAAGCTCGCCGAGCACCTCGACGCGGGACGCGACGTCGTCGTGCTGTGCGAGGGTGACCCGTTCTTCTACGGCTCCTACATGTACATGCACGAGCGCCTCGCCGGCCGTTTCGAGGCCGAGGTCGTGCCCGGTGTGACGTCGGTGAGCGCGGCGTCGTCGGTGCTCAGCCGTCCGCTGGTGCAGCGCGACGAGGTGTTCACGGTCCTGCCGGGCACGTTGCCGGCGCCCGAGCTGGCGCGCCGGCTGGCCGACACGCAGGCCGCGGCCGTGCTGAAGCTGGGGCGCACGTTCGGCGCCGTCCGTGAGGCCTTCGCGGAGGCGGGCAAGCTGGACGACGCGTGGTACGTCGAACGCGCCACCTGGGGGGAGCAGCGGATCGAGCCGCTCGCCGACGTCGATCCGGCGACGGTGCCGTACTTCTCGCTGGCGCTGCTGCCGAGCCCGGCGTATGCGTCCCGGGTGGACGGTGAGCCGGCGGTGGTTCCTGCGTCGCCGAAACCGGTTTCCGACGGCGGCGAGGTCGTGGTCGTCGGCCTCGGTCCGGCGGGCCCGGAATGGCTGACGCCCGAAGCGTCGGCCGAACTGGCCGCAGCGGAGCACATCGTGGGCTACGGCCCGTACGTCGCCCGCGTGCCCCAGCGCGCCGGCCAGGAGCGGCACGCGTCGGGCAACCGCGTCGAAGCCGATCGCGCGGTGGAAGCCCTGGAGCTGGCGGCTTCCGGGGCGCGGGTCGCCGTGGTGTCCTCGGGTGACCCGGGTGTGTTCGCGATGGCTTCCGCGGTGCTGGAACAGGTTGCCGCCGGTCGTGGTGCCGGCGTGCGCGTGCGGATCGTTCCCGGTGTGACAGCCGCGCAGGCCGCCGCTTCCCGCGTCGGCGCCCCGCTGGGGCACGACTACTGCGTGCTGTCGCTTTCGGACCGCCTCAAGCCGTGGGACGTCATCGAACGCCGCCTCGACGCCGCGGGCGCGGCCGATCTGGTGCTGGCGCTCTACAACCCGGCTTCACGCACGCGCACGACCCAGCTGGCCACCACGCGGGAAGTCCTGCTGCGCCACCGCGAACCGGGCACCCCGGTCGTCGTGGCGCGGGACGTGGGCGGGCCGGAGGAGCGGATCACGGTGACCACGCTGGGTGAGCTGGACCCGTCCACTGTGGACATGCGGTGCCTGCTCATCGTGGGCTCGTCGAAAACGGTGGCGCAGCAGGGCCCGGACGGCACGACGGTCGTCTGGACCCCGCGCAGCTACGCCTGAGCCCGCAGGCGTTCGACGGCGGTGCGGACGGCTTCCTCGTCTTCCGCGCTCTGCGCACCCGACGCACCGATGGCGCCGACGACCACGTCGCCGTCGGTGATGGGGATGCCGCCGGCACGGGCGACGAAGTCGCCGCCGTAGACGTGCTGGAGCGGGCCGACGACCTCGCCGGGCAGGGTGACTTCGCCGGAGGGCTTGAGCATGCGCAGCGCGGTGCGGGCCTTGGCCACGGCGACGCGGCTGGTCACGGGCGTGCCGCCGTCGGCGCGCTTCAGCGCGATCACCTCGCCGGTGACGTCGAGGACGGCCACCGCCAGCGGCGCGAACCCGCGCTCCGCGGCGACGGCGTGCGCCGTGTTCACCAGCTGGTCCGCTTCGGCCAACGTCAACCCGGGCAGTCGGGGGGTATCAGACACCCTTCCGAACCTAGCCGCGCGCCGCTGCGGCCGTCCACCGGCCCGCCCTCGGCCGTGCGGAGAAGTACCCGGGGGTGTGCCCGGCTGACTCAGCGCGTCGGATCCTTCCCGTTCGGCTGCGCCGGACCCGGACCCGGGGACCACCAGCCCCACACGGTCCTGCGGCCGTGCTGCACCGTGGGTGCGATGCCTTCGCTGAACGGTTCCACCTGCAGCAGCTGGCCCCACGACTGGCTCGGCTGCCCGATCAGGTAGCTGGGCACCTCGGGTTCCTTCGCCACCTCCTCGAGCCAGCCGATCGGCCCGCCGTTGGTGCTGGAGGCCCACTGGGCCTCGTCGGCCAGGGCGCCGGCCGTGATGCGGTAGTCGGGCACCTGCGAGATGCCGTCGTGGGAGGTCACGGGGTTCGCGCACGGGTAGACGAACGACGCGGGCCAATCGATGTACACCGACTTGCCCACGAGCTTGTCCGTCAGCGTCGTGAAGGTCGGCACGCGCGGGGCGGACGCGGCGATCCAGCCGTCCTCGGTCAGATCGTTGTCCACGATGTCCACGCGCACCGACGTGGTCTGCGGCGGCAGGTCGCGCAGGTTGATGCGGGTGTCGTTCCAGCCGCCGGTGCCCGCGCCGGGCGGGAGGGCGAACTGGCTGCGCAGCACCTTCACGCCCTGCGGCGTCACCACGCCGTAGTCGAGGCTCACCGAGGCCGGCCGCCGGGGCTGCCCGGCCGTCGCGATCACGATCTGGCCGTCGGCGGGCTTGTCGGCCAGCGCGTACCACTGGCTGCGCAGCCGGCCCGCGCGATTCTGCTCGAAGTAGCTGCTCCACATCGGCACGGTGTCCGGCGTGAAGCCGTGCGGGGGCTCGGAAAGCGGGTCGTCCTCTTCGACGGGACGCGTGTGGAAACCGGTCTGCACCTGGCCGTTGTCCGGGTCCGGGTTCGGCAGGGGTGACTCCTCCTGTTTCGCCGGCACCGTGCGTTGCTCGGGCTGCGGGTGCAGGACGCTCTTGGCGGCGTCGGTCTCCACCATCACGTGGTCGGCCAGGTTGCAGCTCTTGCCGAACAGGTGCCCGACGTTCGCGGCGCCCAGGCTGTAGCTGCCCCGCTGGATGTAGATCGCCGCCGCCATCGTGTAGAACTCGCCGGCCGCGACGAGCCCGCACACGACCACGAGCGACAGCGACCCCAGCCGCAGCGACCGGCCGCGTTTCTCCTGCGGCGCGGGTGCTCCCGGCCGGTGGGCGCGGATGTTCTCCACGAATGCGTAGATCCCCGCGATCGCCGCGGCCACGAGCAGGATCGTCGACAGCGGGATCCCGCCGATCGACGGCGCCAGCCCGGTCCACGGCACGCCGAGGCGCGAGACGAACCAGTACGTGTTGGGTCCCGTCGCGGCCAGCGCACCGACCACCAGCAGACCCGCGAGGAACGTGGCCCGGTTGCGGTTCGAGCGCAGCACGGTGGAGCTCGTCGCCAACGCCGTCAACGCGGCCATCGACGCCCCGACAGCTGCGAACGCACCGAAGTGGTGCGTCCACTTCGTCGGCGTGAGGGCCAGCAGCAGGAAGAACAACGCCGTGGTGCCGATCAGCCGCCGGCTCGGCCCGAGCGCGGCGCCCGGGATCCGGCCGCGCCGCAGCAGCACGACCAGGCACGTCACCGTGCACAGCACCACGAGCAGTACCGGGAACCGCCGCGGCGCGGACCCGTCGGGCAGGTTCTCGAACAGCAGCTGGTAGCGCGCGAGCTCCTGGAACCACGACAGGTTCGGCCCCACCTGCGTGCGGATGCGCGTGGCCTCCTGCACGGTCGCGAACGTCTGGTCCGCGAACACGACCACCAGCACCAGCAGCCCGGACGCGAGGATCGGCGCCAGGATCGGCAGCCAGCCGCCGGCCGCGCGCTGGCGCACGAGCTTGAACAACGGCCGCGCGGCCACCAGGAACGGCGCCACCGCGATCAGCCCCGTCGGCGTCGCGGCGAGCGTGAACGCGGCTGCGGTGAGACCCAGGCACAGCGGCAGCAGGCGGCGCGTCACCAACGCGCGTTCCACGGCGCAGATCGCGAGCAGCGAACCCAGTGCGGCCACGGGTTCCGGCCGCACGCCGTTGTTGTAGGGCATCCACCAGACGAGGAACACGGCCGCCGCGGCCCAGCCCGCCGCCCGGCTGCCGCGCACCTGCGTGCCCAGCCGGGGCATCACCTCGCGGCTGATGAGCAGCCAGCTGATCACGCCCACCAGGTACGAGGGCAGCCGGATCCACGGCGGCACCGTGCTGACGTGCGTCATCAGCTCGTAGAGGTGGTAGAACCAGCCGAACGGCGCCTCCGCGACGCCGAACCAGCGGTGGTAGTTGGTCAGGAATCCCGTGGACTCGGTGACCCGGGCCATCGTGAGGATGTAGCCGTCGTCCGAGGTCACCGGTCCGATGAACACCCACGCGCCGAGCGCGAGGATCACCGTGGCGTCGCGCCCGGTCAGGCGCCACCAGCCCACCGGGGCCCAGCGTGGCGCGCGGCGGGCGAACCCGGCGTCCATGCGCCACACCGCGATCAGGCAGGCGATGAACGCGAGCGCGCCGAGGATGCCGACGCCGAGCTTCAACGCCGTGGGCGAAGTCTGGTAGCGCGTGTCCGGCACCATCGTCACGTGCAGGCCCGAGATCGGGTCCTTCGCGGAGCTGATCGACGAGTAGAGGCCGACCACGCGCGGGCGGACGTCACCGGTGGTGTGGAACACCGTCGTGCCTGCGACGGCGAGCGTCATCTGCGTCGCGTCCGACTTCAGCGTCACCGCGCAACCGGCCGGCGGCAGCGGCTGCTGCGCGATCTGCTGGCCCTGGCTCGACGCGAGCAGCACGCCGTTGTCCACGCGCAGCTGCAGCCCGACGCCGTTGCCGGCGCGCGGGTCGGTGCGCCCGTCCGGCACCGTCGCGAACAGCAGCGCGGGACCGTTCGTGCGCGCGTCGAGCGATTTGATCGTGGCGCACGGGATCTCGGCCTCGAGGTCCTGGGCCCAGTACCCGGTCAAGGGCGCGTTGACGGACCGGGTGTCGGAGCCGGTCGGCCAGCCGACCTGCGCGGTGTCCTGCACGACGGGCAGGAACGGATAGGCCAGGGCGCATAGCGCCGAAAGCAACCCCAGCGCTACGGCAATCGGACGCATCCGGGAAAGTTATCCGGTCGGCCGAAGGGGCTACGCAGGCCCCTCGGTGCGTGGGGTGAACCGTTCGTGGTGCACGGCGTTCGTCAAGGGCGCGCGGGTGCGCCAGCCATGCCGTTCCAGATCAGGGACCTCGGCCAGCGCGGTCACCGGGCCGACGCACAGCCACGCGACCGGCCGGACGCCATCGGGGATGCCGAGCAGGTCGGCGAGGAACGGCTCGCGGTAGAAGCTCACCCAGCCGACGCCGAGGCCCTCGGCCGTCGCGGCCAGCCACAGGTTCTGGATGGCGAGGCACACGGAGTACAGCCCGGCGTCGGCGATCGCGTGGCGGCCCAGCACGGCGGGCGCGCCGCGTTCGGCGTCGTAGGTCACCACGATGCCGAGGGTCGACTCGCGAATGCCCTCGATCTTGATGCGGGAGAACGTGTCGGCGCGTTCGCCGGCCAGTTCGGCGGCGAACACGTCACGTTCGTCGTGCACGTGCCGGGCGAAGGACTCGCGCGTGGCGGGATCGCGTACGAGCACGAAGTCCCACGGCTGACTCAGGCCCACGCTGGGCGCGGCGTGTGCGGCTTCGAGCACGCGGGTGAGCACCGCGTCGTCGATCGGCTCGCCGGTGAACTCGCCGCGGACATCGCGGCGGCGGCGCAGGATTTCGTAGAACTCGTCGATCATCGGCGCAGCACCCATTCCACGGCTTCGGCGACCCCCGCGACCTCGGCGGTGGCCGGGCGCGGCGGGCGGCGCACGACGACCACCGGCAGGCCCAGCTCGCGGGCGGCGGTGAGCTTCGCGGCGGTCATCGAGCCGCCGCTGTCCTTGGTGACGAGGACGTCGATGCGGTGCCCGGCCAGCAGTGCGCGTTCTCCGTCCACTTCGTACGGTCCGCGGTTCAGCACGACCTCGTGCTGCCTCGGCAACGGCGGCTCGGGCGGGTCGACGCAGCGGATGAGGAACCACAACGCGTCGAGCCCGGCGAACGCGGCGAGGCCCTGGCGTCCGCTGGTCAGGAAGACGCGGGAGCCCAGGCCGGGCAGCAGTTCGGCGGCGGCGTCGAGGTCGTCGGCCCAGTGCCAGCGGTCGCCTTCGGCGGGCTGCCAACCGGGCCGGGCGAGCCGCAGCAGCGGCACACCGACCGCCGAGGTGGCGGCGAAAGCGTTGGTGCCGATGCGTTCCGCGAACGGATGGGTCGCGTCGACCACCGCGGCCACCTCGTGCTCCCGCAGCCACGCCGAGAGCCCTTCGACCCCGCCGAACCCGCCGACGCGCACCTCCCCGGCCGGCAGCCGCGGCCGCGCGACCCGCCCGGCGAGCGACGACACCACGGCGACCGCGCGCGAGTGCAGTTCGGCCGCGAGCGCCCGCGCCTCGGCCGTGCCGCCGAGGACCAGCACGGTCATCCGCCGTAGCCCACGGCCGCGCGCCAGCGGTCGAGCGTGCGCATGTTCGCGAGCGTCTCGGCCCAGGTCAGCTCGGGTGCCTGCCGGTTGTCCACGTGCGCGGCGACGTGGTCGGCCTCGCGCGCGAACACGCTCTGCGTCGCCTCGATCTCGATCACCTCGGGCTCGCCGCCCGCCGGCGTCAGCACGATCTGCGCCGACGTCGCGCGGCGCATCTGCGGCAGCCACGCGGGTTGCGGCACGTGCAGCTGGCCGGTGGTGCCGTAGACGCGGATGTGGTCGTCCTGCGTGAGCCGGTAGCCGCACGACAGCTGCGCGATGATGTCGCCCGGCAGGCGCAGCAGGCCCATCGCGAACTCGTCGACGCCGCGGTCGGTCAGCCGCGCCATGCCCGTGACGGTGGTGGGTTCCACGACGTCGATCCCGGTCGCCGCCTGCGAAACGAGCCGCGCGAGCGACGTGCAGTAGCAGCCGACGTCGAGGATTCCGCCGCCGCCGAGCGCCGGGTCGGCCAGGCGCGGGGCGTCGTTGGCGCCGGTGTCGAAGCTGAACGAGACGTCCACGGCCCGGATTTCCCCGATCGCGCCGCACTCGATGAGCTCGACCAGCCGGCGCGTCTGCGGGTGCAGCCGGTACATGAACGCCTCCATGAGGAAGACGTCGTGCCGGCGTGCCGCGTCGATCACCTTCTCGGCCTCGGCAGCGGTGACCGTCAGCGGTTTCTCGCACAGCACGTGCTTCCCGGCTTCGGCGGCGCGGATCGCCCACTCCGCGTGCATCGGGTGCGGCGTGGCGATGTAGACGGCGTCGACGGCCGGGTCGGCGAGCAGGTCTTCGTAGGCGCCGTAGGCCTTCGGGATGTCGAAGCGGGTGGCGAACTCGCGAGCGCGGTCGGCCGAGCGCGCGGCGACGGCCTCCAGCGAGCCGTGCTTGCTGCGTTCGACGCCGGCCGCGAAATCGGCGGCGATCGATCCGGCGGCCACCAGGCCCCAGCGTAGTTCGGTCACAGTGACTCCGGTTGGCTCGCGCGGTCTCGGGTGCTCGAATACAGGAAGCTGTCGGGAAATCCTCCGGCGGCGAGCACCCGGCCGACGAAGATGGTGGCCGCGCGCGTCATCCCGGCCTCGCGGGCTTGCGCGGCGATGTCGGTGAGCGTGCCGCGCACCACGGTCTCGCCCGGCTGGCTCGCCAGCGCCACGACGGCCGCGGGGCAGTCGGCGCCGTAGAACGGCACGAGCTCCTCGGTGACCCGCTCGACGTGGTTGATGGCCAGGTGCACCGCGAGGGTGGTGCCGCTGCGGGCGAAGTTCGCCAGCGTCTCGCCTTCGGGCAACGCCGTCGACCTCGCCTGGGCGCGGGTGATCACGAGGCTCTGCCCGATGCCGGGCACGGTCAGCTCCCGGCCCAGCACCGCGGCCGACGCGGCGAACGCGGGCACGCCGGGGACGATGTCGTAGGGCACGCCGGCCGCGTCGAGGCGGCGCACGGTTTCCGCGACCGCGCTGTAGAGCGAAGGGTCGCCGGACACCAGCCGCGCGACGTCGTGGCCCGCGTGGTGGGCGGTGATCAGGCGGTCGACGATCTCGTCGAGGCTCAGGTTCGCGGTGTCGACGCGCTCGGCTTCGGGTGCGCAGTACGCGAGCAGGTCGGTCGGCGTCATGCTGCCCGGGTACAGGCACACGCCGCAGCGCGCGAGCAGGTCGCGGCCACGGACGGTGATGAGGTCGGCCGCGCCGGGGCCGGCGCCGATGAAGTGAACGGTCATCTCGAACTCCAGGACGTCACGGTGCGCGACGGGGTCCACCCCGTGAACCCGCCGAGCGGCTGCGCGTGGTCGACGGCGATCCTCGTCAGCTCACCACCGCGGCTCGCGTACGCGTCGGCCAGGATCCGTTCGGCTTCCAGTGTGACCCCGTGGGCGACCACGCGGGCGCCGGTGCCGAGGCACGCGTCGAGCAGGCCGGGGACGGTGAGGCCGCCGCCGATGAAGACGGCGTCGGGATGGGGCAGCTGAGCTAGCGCGTCGGGGGCCGGGCCGGTGACCACGCGCAGTTCGGGGACGCCGAGCGTGGCGGCGTTGCGGGTGATGCGCTCGGCGCGCGCGGGGTCGCGTTCGATCGCGATCGCGCGGTTGAGCGGGTGGGCCCGGGACCATTCGATGCCGATGCTGCCCGCGCCCGCGCCGACGTCCCAGAGCAGCTCGCCGGGCACCGGCGCGAGGTGGGCGAGAGCGGACGCGCGGACGTCGCGTTTGGTGAGCTGGCCGTCGTGCTCGAAGGCGCTGTCGGGCAGGCCGGTGAGCGGGAGCGCGGGGCCGGCGCAGACCAGGGCGAACACGGTGAGCGGGCCGGGTTCGTGGGTCCAGCCGTCCGCGCGGCGCTCGTCTTCGGCGCCGAGGTTTTCGAGGCTGGTCAGGGTGGATTCGCCGTAGCCGCGGGTGCGGAGCAGCTCGCGCAGGTCTTCGACGTTCGCACCCAGGACGAGGACTTTCCGGCGCGGCGCCAGGACCCGGGCCACCCGGTCCACGGCCCGCCCGACGACGGTGACGACCTCGGTCTCCTCGAACGACCAGCCCAGCCGCGCACGGGCCAGCGTCACCGACGACAGCGCGGGCAGCACCTCGACGTCGTGGCCGCGGTCGCGCAGCGTCGTGCCGATGCCTGAGAGCAGGGGATCACCGCTGGCCAGCACGCAGACGCGGCGCCCGGCGTGCTCGGCGAGGACGCCGTCGAGCGCCGGCAGCAGCGGACTCGGCCAGGCTTGCGTGCGGACGCCGTCGGGCACCATCGCGAGCTGCCGCGGCGCCCCCAGCACGATGTCGGCTGCGAGCACGGCGTCGCGTGCTTTCTCGCCTAGTCCCGACCAGCCGTCGGCACCGATCCCGACGACCGACACAGGTGCGGTGTCTCCCCGGGGGCGTGCCCCCGGACCCCGCGCCGGGGGCACGCCCCCGGACCCCCCGCCCGCCGCGTGGTCGGTCGCCTCGGGCAAGGCGCGACGCGTGCCTGAGTCGGGTGATTTTTCGCGCACGTTCACCCACGCTAGACGACGCGTTTCCTGTGCGATGATCGGCCGGACGCCGACCACGAGGAGAGCTCTTGAAGCCGTACCCGTTCACCGCCGTCGTCGGGATGCCGGACCTGCGCCTGGCGCTGATCCTGTCCTCGATCTCACCCGCCGTGGGCGGCGTGCTGGTGCGGGGCGAGAAGGGCACGGCGAAGTCGACGATGGTGCGCGCGCTCGCCGGTCTGCTGCCCCAGCTCGACGTGGTGGACGGCTGCCGGTTCTCGTGTGATCCCGCCGCGCCCGACCCCGTGTGCCCGGACGGTCCGCACCCCGCGGGCGCGCCCGCGCACCGGCGGCCGGCGCGGCTGGTGGAGCTGCCCGTCGGCGCGGCGGAGGACCGGGTCGTCGGGTCGCTGAACCTGGAGAAGGCGCTGTCGGCGGGCGTCACGGACTACCAGCCCGGTCTGCTGGCCGCCGCCAACCGCGGCCTGCTCTACGTGGACGAGGTCAACCTCCTGCACGACCACCTCGTCGACACGCTGCTCGACGCCGCCGCGATGGGCCGCGCGACCGTGGAGCGCGAGGGCGTGTCCGTGTCGCACGCGGCGCGGTTCGTGCTGATCGGCACGATGAACCCCGAGGAAGGCGAGCTGCGGCCGCAGCTGCTGGACCGGTTCGGCCTGACCGTCGAGGTCGCGTCCAGCCGGGAGCCCGAGCAACGCGTGGAGGTGGTCCGCCGGCGGCTCGCGTACGAGGCGGATCCCGACGGGTTCGCGAGCGCGTATGCCGCCGAAGACGCAGCGCTGGCGGCGGACATCGAGGCGGCGCAACGGCTTCTGCCGGCGGTGAAGCTGCCCGACGACGCCTTGCGGCAGATCGCCGAGGTGTGCGCGTCGTTCGAGGTGGACGGGATGCGGGCCGACATCGTCACGGCACGCACGGCCGTCGCGCACGCCGCGTGGGCCGGGCGCAGCGAGGTGACCACCGAGGATGTCCGCGTGGCCGCGCGGCTCGCGTTGCCGCACCGGCGCCGCCGCAACCCGTTCGACGCGCCGGGGATTTCCGAGGAGCAGCTGGAACAGGCGTTGCAGGACGCGCAGCCGCCCGAGGATCCCGGCCCTGGTCCGGAGGACGACGGGCCCGGCTCGGGTTCACAACCGCCCGCCGCGGAAGGTGAGCAGCCGCCGGGGGACCAGCCCGCACCGCAGCAGCAACAACAACCGGGCGACGGGACGGGTTCCGGACCGCAGAACACGGTCGGCTCCGGCGAGACGTTCCGCGCGCGAGTCTTCCGCGTCAAGGGCACCGGCGAAGGCGAACGCGGCCGCCGGTCCCGGGCCATCACCGACACCGGGCGCACGATCGGGGTCCAGCCGCCGAGTGTCCGCGACGGCCGTCCGCACCTCGTCGCCACGATGCGGGCCGCGGCGCCGCACCAGCGGTCCCGTGGCCGCAGCGGTCCCGGACTTCTCGTGCGTACGCAGGATCTGCGGTTCGCGTTGCGCGAAGGGCGCGAAGGCAACCTCGTGCTGTTCTGCGTGGACGCGTCCGGCTCCATGGGCGCGCGCACGCGCATGCGCGAGGTGAAGACGGCGGTGCTCTCTCTGCTGCTGGACGCCTACCAACGGCGCGACAAGGTCGGGCTCGTCACCTTCCGTGGTGACTCGGCCGAGCTCGCGCTGCCGCCGACGATCAGCGTCGAGGCCGCGGCCGCGCGGCTGGAAGGACTGCCGACGGGCGGCCGCACGCCGCTCGCGGAAGGACTGCTGGAAGCCGCGCGCGTGCTGCGCGTGGAGGCGATTCGGGATCCGCGCCGGCGTCCGCTGCTGGTGCTCGTCACGGACGGACGCGCCACGAGCGGGGCCGACGCCGTCGCCCGGTCGCAGGCCGCGGCAGGCTTGCTGGCCGGCGTCACCACCATCGTGATGGACTGCGAAAGCGGCCGGATGCGCCTCGGGCTCGCGGCGGAGCTGGCCGGGCACCTCGGCGCCGAGCACGTGCCGCTCGCCGAGGTCGCGGCCGAGACGCTCGCCGCCGCGGTTCGTGATCGCACCGGAAGGGCTGCCTGATGCCGCAAGGGAAACCGGCTGTCGTCCCGCAGGACGGGCTCACCACACGCCAGCGCCGCAACCGCCCGCTGCTCGCCGTGCACACCGGCGAGATGAAGGGCAAGTCGACCGCCGCGTTCGGCATGGCGCTGCGCGCCTGGAACCAGGGCTGGTCGATCGGGGTGTTCCAGTTCGTGAAGTCGGCGAAATGGCGCGTCGGCGAGGAAGCCGCGTTCCGCGCGCTCGGGAAGCTGCACGACGAGACGGGCGAGGGCGGGCCCGTCGAGTGGCACAAGATGGGCGAAGGCTGGAGCTGGACGCGCAAGCAGGGCTCCGACGAGGACCACGCCGCCAACGCGCGCGAGGGCTGGGCCGAGATCAAGCGCCGCCTGGCCGCCGAGACGCACGACTTCTACGTCCTCGACGAGTTCTCCTACCTGCTCAAGTGGGGCTGGCTCGAAGTGGACGAAGTGGTGTCCACTTTGGTCTCCCGGCCCGGGCACCAGCACGTGGTGATCACCGGCCGTTACGCGCCGCCGGAGCTCGTCGAGGCCGCCGACCTGGTGGCCGAGATGACGAAGGTCAAGCACCCCATGGACGCGGGCCAGAAGGGGCAGCGGGGGATCGAGTGGTAGCGCGGGTGGTCATCGCCGCGCCCGGCTCGGGGCACGGCAAGACCACCATCGCCGCGGGGTTGATGGCGGCGTTGCGCGCGGCCGGGCACCGCGTGTCCGGGCACAAGGTCGGGCCCGACTTCATCGACCCGAGCTACCACGCGCTGGCCACCGGCCGTCCCGCGCGCAACCTCGACCCGTTCCTGCAGGGTGAGGACCGGCTGGTGCCCTTGCTGCGCCACGGTTCCGCGGGCGCGGACCTCGCCGTGATCGAAGGCGTGATGGGACTGTTCGACGGCGCGCTCGGCACGGAGGGTTACGCGTCGACCGCACACGTCGCCCGGGTGCTCGACGCGCCGGTGGTGCTGGTGGTCGACGCTTCGGCCGCTTCGCGCAGCGTCGCGGCGACCGTGCTGGGGTTCGCGAACTACGACACGCGCGTGCGCCTCGCCGGCGTGATCCTCAACAAACTGGGCTCGCAGCGCCACGAGGACGAGATCGCGTCCGCGCTGGAGGCTACGGGCGTTCCGCTGCTGGGTGCGCTGCGGCGCAACGAGAACGTGCACGCGCCGAGCCGCCACCTCGGCCTGGTGCCCGCGGCCGAACGCGCCGCCGACTCGCAGCGGGTGCTGCCGGAGCTGGCGTCGTGGGTGGCCGGCGGCGTGGATCTCGAAGCGGTGGTGCGGGTCGCGCGCGCGGCGCCGCCGTTGACCGGTCCGGTGTGGACACCGCCCGGTGAGTTCGAGGGACCGCGGACGGTGGTGGCTGCGGCGGCCGGGCCGGCGTTCACGTTCCGGTACACGGAGAACGTGGAGCTGCTCGCCTCGTTCGGCGTGGACGTCGTCGACGTGGATCCGTTGCGGGACGAGGAGCTGCCCGAGGGCTGCGCCGGACTGTACTTCGGCGGCGGCTTCCCGGAGGTGCACGCCGCGGAGCTGTCGGCGAACAAGCCGTTGCTCACGGCGGTGGCGGACGCGGTGGCGCAGGGCATGCCGGTGAGCGCGGAGTGCGCGGGGCTGCTGTACCTGTGCCGCGAGCTGGACGGCCTGCCGATGGCCGGTGTCGTGGACGCGACGGCGGTGATGACCAAACGCGGGAAGCTCGGGTACCGGACGGCGGTTTCGCTGGCGGACAACGTGCTCGCGGTCGCCGGCCAGCGCGTGACCGGGCACGAGTTCCACCGGACCGAGCTGACGCCCGGCGCCGGTCCGTCGCCGGCGTGGGGCTGGGAGCGGACGGTGGACGGGTTCGCTTCGGCTTCGCTGCACGCGTCCTACCTGCACGTGCACTGGGCCGGGTACCCGGAGCTGGCGGAACGGTTCGCCACCCACGTCCGAGCGCAGGCTTCGCGTGGCTGACTCCCCGGACTACGACCTGAACCACCACGGCGACCGCGAGGTCGGGCCGGGGCTGGTGGACCTCGCGGTGAACGTCCGGCTCGCGCGCCCGCCCGAGTGGTTGCGGCGGGAGCTGGTGTCCGCTGTGGACAGTCTCGCCGCGTACCCCGACTCGTCGGCGGCGCAGGCCGCCGTCGCCGCGCGGCACGGCCGTCCGCCGGACGAAGTGCTGGTCACGGCGGGTGCGGCCGAGGCGTTCACCTTGCTCGCTTCGGCTTTGAAGCCGCGGCACGCGGTGGTCGTGCACCCGCAGTTCACCGAGCCCGAGGCCGCGTTGCGCGCCGCGGGGCACGAGGTTTCGCGCGTGGTTCTGTCCGCTTCGGACGGTTACGTGCTGGATCCCGCGGCGGTTCCGGCCGACGCGGACCTGGTGTTCGTGGGCAACCCGACGAACCCGACGTCCGTGCTGCACCCCGCCGCCGTACTCCGGGCTTTGGCCCGGCCGGGCCGTCTGCTCGTGGTCGACGAGGCCTTCCTCGACGCGATTCCCGGCGAGGCCGAGAGCCTGGCGGGTTCGTCGCTCGACGGCGTGGTCGTTCTCCGCAGCCTCACCAAAACCTGGGGCCTCGCCGGCCTGCGCGCCGGGTACGTCCTCGGCCCGGCCGACGTCCTGGCCCGCTTGCGCTCGGTCCAGCCACCCTGGTCGGTTTCGACGCTCGCCGCCGTCGCCACGGTCGCCTGCTGCCGCCCGGCCGCGCTCGAGGAAGCGGAAAAGCTCGCCACCGCCGCCGAATCCGACCGCGACTACCTCGTCTCCCGGCTGGCCGACCTGGGCCTGCCCGTGCTCGGCGACCCGAGGGGACCGTTCGTGCTCGTCGAAGGCCCCGACGACGGCCTGCGAACCAGGCTGCGCGACGCGGGCTACGCCGTCCGCCGCGGCGACACGTTCCCCGGCCTCGGCCCCCGGCACCTGCGCCTGGCCGTCCGCTCGCGCGAGGTGACCGACGGGTTCCTCGCCGCGCTGTCCCGGTCGCGGTAGCCGGCGAGCACGGGCAAGCCGTGCGTATCACTCGTTTCGGGTGAGGAACCGCCGGTGATTCGGTGGCACAGTACCGGGCTTCGCGTCTTGTCCGGCAAACGCGACATCGACCACCGCACCCATCCGCCAAGGAGACGCATGTCTGTCACGACTGAAGGGGCAGTGCACGATCAAGCGATCCGGCCGTTCACGGTCGAGACGTCCGATGCGGATCTCGAAGATCTGCGTGCGCGCGTCACGGCCACTCGCTGGCCCGAAAAGGAACCCGTCTCGGACGCCTCGCAGGGCGTGCCGCTCGAGACGATGCAGGCACTCGCCCGTTATTGGGCGACGGAGTACGACTGGCGCAGGTGCGAGGAGAGACTGAAGGCTCTCCCGCACTTCATCACCGAGATCGACGGCCTCGACATCCACTTCATCCACGTTCGCTCGAAACACGAAGACGCGTTGCCGCTCCTCGTCGCGCACGGCTGGCCCGGCTCGGTCATCGAGCAGCTGAAGATCATCGGTCCGCTGACCGATCCCACGGCCCACGGCGCGAGTGAAGCGGACGCTTTCCACCTGGTGATCCCGTCGATGCCCGGCTACGGGTTCTCGGGCAAGCCCGCCGTCACCGGCTGGGGCCCCGAGCACATCGCGCGCGCCTGGGCCGAGCTGATGAAGCGCCTGGCATACGACAACTACGTCGCCTCGGGCGGCGATTGGGGCGGGCAGATCGTCGATCTGATGGGTGCGCAGGCGCCGGCCGGCCTGATCGGAATCCACACCAATTTCCCCGGCGCCGTCCGCCCCGACGTCGCCCAGGCCGTGCAGTCCGGCGGCCCGGCGCCACCCGATCTGTCCGAGGAGGGAACACGTCTCTACGAAAAGCTGAGGGACTTCTTCGCGACAGACGTGGCCTACGCCCTCGAGATGGGGACCCACCCGCAGACGCTCTACGGAATCGCCGATTCGCCCATCGGCCTCGCCGCCTGGATGCTCGACCACGACGCGGCCAGTCTGGCGCTGATCGCCCGGGTCTTCGACGGACAGTCCGAGGGACTGACCCGCGACGACGTGCTCGACAACATCACCCACTACTGGTTGACGAACACGGGGGTCTCTTCGGGACGTCTCTACCGGGAGAACAAGCTCGGCTTCTTCGACCCGAAGGGCGTCTCCGTCCCGGTGGCGGTGAGCGTCTTCCCCGACGAGCTCTACCAGGTGCCGCGGAGCTGGGCCGAGGAGGCGTATCCCCGGCTCATCCACTACAACCGGCTCGACAAGGGCGGGCACTTCGCCGCCTGGGAGCAGCCGAAGCTATTCGCCTCCGAGGTCCGTGCCGGATTGCGCTCGGTGCGCTAGATGTCGGTATCCGCGCGCACGAGCATGCCCGCCCTCGGCGGGGCCGAGTGGCTCAACTCCGGGCCACTGGGTCCCGCCGAGCTGGCCGGCCACGTCGTCGTCGTCAACTTCTGGACGCTGACCTGCATCAACTGGCTGCGCCAGGAGCCCTACGTCCGCGCCTGGTCGCGGGCCTACTCCGACGACGGGTTGATCGTCGTCGGAGTGCACACGCCGGAGTTCTCGTTCGAGCACGCGCTCGACCGCGTGCGCCAGGCGACGAACGAGCGGGGGATCGACTACCCGGTCACCGTCGACAACGACTACGCCATCTGGCGCGCGTTCGACAACCACTACTGGCCGGCGCTCTACTTCGTGGACGCCCAAGGCGTCATCCGCGACCACCACTTCGGTGAAGGACGCTACGAGCAGTCGGAGCGCATGATCCAGCGGCTGCTCGGCGTCGAGCGCGAGCTGGTCTCCG
The DNA here is from genome assembly GCF_042896185.1 of Amycolatopsis sp. NPDC001319. Classification (NCBI taxonomy): domain Bacteria; kingdom Bacillati; phylum Actinomycetota; class Actinomycetes; order Pseudonocardiales; family Pseudonocardiaceae; genus Amycolatopsis; species Amycolatopsis sp. NPDC001319. The sequence continues at coordinate 762,684 of NZ_JBIAWY010000004.1, forward strand.
TCGCCGGGCACGGCGTGGAGGCCGAGGCCGACTGGGATCACCTGCGCACGCCCGAGACGTATCTCGGCTACGCGCGTGGTGAGCACTTCGCTTCGCCGGGCCGTATCGGGTTCGACGAACGACGCGCCTACGAGCTCCCGCCGCAGGGCGTGCGCCTCGGTACCTGGGCCCTCGCCGGTGTGTGGACGATCGGGCCCGAGAGCGTCGTGCTCGCCGAGGCCGGTGGGAGCATCACCTACCGATTCCACGCGCGCGACGCGCACCTCGTGCTGGCTCGTGGTCCGGGACCGCCGATTCCTTTCCGCGTAACCCTCGACGGCGCGGCTCCGGGCCCGGGCCACGGTGTCGACGTCGACGCGGACGGGCACGGCTTGCTCCGGGACGCCCGCCTCTACCAGCTCGTGCGCCAGCGCGACGAGGTCCGCGAGCGGACGCTGGAGATCACCTTCCTCGAACCCGGCGCCGGGGCGTACGTGTTCACGTTCGGGTAGCTCGTCTTCGGGACCGCGGCGGCTCAGACGGCGAGCGTGAGCAGCGCCGCCGCCACCGCCACTTCGACCCCGGCGCCGAGGACGTCACCGGTGATTCCGCCCAGGCGCCGGACGCACCGGGCGAGCAAGGCCGCCGCGACGAGGTACCCGGCGCCGACCGCGGCCACCCCTTGCCACCACGGCAAACCGGGCGCCAAAGCGGCGAGCGCGGCGGCCACCAGGCCGACGGCCACCGCGACCACCCGCGGCACGGATCCCGCCACCGTCGCCCCGAGCCCCTCCGGCCGGGCCGAGGGCACGCCCTGCGCGCACGACATCGACAGCGTGCACCGGCCCGCCAGCACCGAGACCACGGCGGCCACGACGCCGTGGCCCGCCGACACGGCGCCGGTCAACGCGCCGGCCTGCACCAGGAGCACGAACACGAGCGTCGCGACCCCGGTCGGGCCCGAGTCGCCGCGGCGCATGACGTCGAGGGCTTTGGCGCGGTCGTAGGACGCGCCGAGCCCGTCCGCGGTGTCGGCCAGCCCGTCGAGGTGCAGGCCGCGGCTGCCCAGAGCCACCACGCCCAGCGCGAGGGCGGCGACGGCGAGCGCGGGCAGGCCCACGGCCACGCCGCCGGCCACGATCAGGCCCGCGGCCGCGGCGAGGGGGACCGCCGCGACCGGTCCCAGTACCATCGCCGCCCCGGCCACCCCGCGATCGATGACGCGCGGGGCCGGCACGGGCACGGTGGTCAGGGTGCCGACGGCCAGCCGCAGCGCGTCGCCGAGCTTCACCGGCTCCCCGCTCGCAACCGCGCGTAACCGCGGCACCCGAGAGCGGCCGAGGTCACGGCGCCGCGCGCCGCGGACGGTGACCCGAATCCTTCGAGCCGCGCGCCGGCGGCCCTCAGGTCCTGGCGGGCAGCCCTCACGCGAGGTCCGCCAGCAGCCCCATGTCCGCGATGATCGCCCGCGCCGCCCGCAGCGTCGGGACGGCCTGGACGGCGCCGCTGCCTTCGCCGAGCCGCAGGCCCAGGTCGAGGATCGGCGTCAGGCCCAGCGCCTTCAACGCGAACGCCTGCGAAGGCTCCGTCGAGCGGTGTCCCGCGAGCCACCACTGCTCGGCACCCGGCGCGATGTCCCGGGCGACCAGGGCGGCCGCGCCGGAGAAGATGCCGTCGAGCAGCAAGGGGATGCCCCGCACGGCGGCTTCCACGAGGAATCCCGCCGTGGCCGCGACGCAGGCGCTGCCCAGCGCCGTCAGCCGCTCGAACGGGTCGGCCACCCGCCCCGCGGCGCGCTGCACCGCGGCCTCGACCACGGCCGTCTTCGCGTCCAGCGCCGCCCCGGACACACCCGTGCCCGTGCCGACGACCTCGGCGGCGGGCAGGCCCAGCGTGGCCGCGACCAGAGCCGCGCACATCGTGGTGTTTCCGATGCCCATGTCGCCCGGAATGAGCAGATCCGCGTCGGCTTCCTCCGCCGCGATGGCGCGCCCCGCCTCGAACGCGGCGAGCGCTTCGCCCGGGGCGAGGGCGTCCTCGACGTCGATCGCGCCCGAGCCCCGGCGGATCTTGTGCGCGGTCACGGAAGCCGGCACGTCCGAAGCGTCCCAGTCGACCGCGATGTCGGCCACGCGCACGCGAGCGCCGACCTGCGCGGCGAGCACCGTGACGCCACTGCGCCCGGCCAGGAACACCCGCACCATCGCCGCCGTGACCTCACGCGGGTAGGCCGACTGCGCCGACACCCCGTGGTCGCCCGCGAAGACGACCACGCGCACGTCGTCCAGCGGACGCGGCGGCACCACGCCGTGGGCGGCGCTGAGCCACGCGGCCAGCTCCTCGAGCCGGCCCAGCGCGCCGAGTGGCTTCACCAGGCCGTCGAGGCGCTCCTGCGCGGCGGCGCGGGCGGCGGCGTCGGGCACGGGGATGTCGAAACGCGGCACGGCGGACTCCTTACGGCAGTTCGAGCACCCGCCCGGCGACGACCAGCAGACTCCGGTCGGACTCGGCGGACACCCGGTTGTTGAGTGCGCCCAGCACATCACGGAACAGCCGTCCGGACGACGTAGCGGGCACCACACCGCTGCCGACCTCGTTGCTCACGGCCACCACGGGCACGCGCGCCTGGGTCCACGCGGCCAGGAAGTCCTCGAGCCGGTCGTCGAGACGGCGCTCCCAGCCCGGCTTGCCCGTCCACGCGCCGACCTCGTCGAGCACGCGCGAGAGCCACGTGCCGAGGCAGTCGATGAGCAACGGGCTCGTCGCCGTGCGCAGCACGGTTGCCAGGTCGGTGGTCTCCACCGTGGTCCAGTGGCGCGGGCGCCGGGCCTTGTGCGCGGCGACGCGGGCGGCCCACTCGGGGTCGTCGTCGCTCGGGGGAAGGCCCGGGGCCACGTACACGAGGTGCGTGTGGTGCGCGACGAGCCGCTCCGCGTGCCTCGACTTCCCCGAGCGGACGCCGCCGAGGACCAGCACCTTGCCGTCGTCGCGTCCGTACCGGCGGAGGGTCCGCGCCAGGGTCTCGAGATACCCGGCGAGCCGGTGCGTCAGCTTGGTCATACCCGGCATTCTCGTGCACGCGCTACCGTTCGCCACGTGCCACTCCGACAAGCCGTCACAGCGGCCGGCCTGATCACCGGATATGCCGCCGACTCACTCTTCGGTGACCCCCGGCGCGGGCACCCGGTCGCGGTGTTCGGCAGCTGGGCAGGTGCGCTGGAACGCCACTGGTGGGCCGACTCGAAGCCGCGCGGAGCGGCGTACGCGGCCGTCTGCGCGGGAGCGGTGACGGGCCTGGGCGTCGCCGCTGAGCTGAGTACGCGCCGACGTCCCTTCGCTCGCTTCGCGCTCACGGCCGTCGCGACGTGGGTCGTGCTCGGCGGGCGTGGCCTGGCGGCGGAGGGCGGCGAGATGGCGCGGCTGCTCGACGCCGGCGACGTGCCCGCCGCGCGCACCCGGCTGTCGCACCTGTGCGCGCGCGACGCTTCCGAACTGGACACCGCGGAGCTCACGCGCGCGGCTACCGAGTCGATCGCGGAGAACACGTCCGACGCCGTGGTGGCGCCGTTGCTGTGGGGTGCCGTCGCCGGCCTGCCCGGCCTGCTGGGCTACCGCGCACTCAACACGCTCGACGCGATGGTCGGCTACCGCTCGCCGCGCCACCGCAACTTCGGCTGGGCGGCGGCGCGCCTCGACGACGTCGTGAACCTCGTGCCGTCGCGGGCCGGCGCCGTGCTCACCGCGGTGTCCGCGCCGCTCGCCGGCGGGCGGGTGCGGGCGTCGCTGCGGGCGTGGCGGCGGTACGGCTCGCACCACCCGAGCCCCAACGCCGGCCAGGTCGAGGCCGCGTTCGCCGGCGCGCTCGGCCTGCGCCTGGGCGGCACCAACAGCTACGGCGGCGAAGTCGAGGCCCGCGGCACGCTCGGTGACGGCCGCGCGCCCCGGCCCGTCGACCTGCGTCGTGCGGTGCGGCTGTCGCGTGTGGTCGGTGCGGCGGCGGCCCTGGTGGCGGCCGCGGTGGCGGTGGCGCGATGAGCGGGCTGCTGGTCGCCGGCACGACGTCCGACGCCGGGAAGAGCCTGGTCACGGCCGGGATCTGCCGCTGGCTCGCGCGCCGCGGCGTGCGGGTGGCGCCGTTCAAGTCGCAGAACATGTCGAACAACTCGATGGTCTGCGCGGACGGGGCCGAGATCGGCCGCGCGCAGTGGCTGCAGGCCCGCGCCGCGCGCGTCGAGCCCGAAGCGGCGATGAACCCCGTGCTGCTCAAACCCGGCAGCGACCGCCGCAGCCACGTCATCGCGCTCGGGAAACCGTTCGGCACACTGGAAGCCGGCGAGTACGCGACCGGCCGCGCGGGGCTGGCGGAGATCGCCTTCGGTGCGTTCGAGGACCTTCGTTCGCGGTTCGACGTGGTCGTGTGCGAGGGCGCGGGCAGTCCCGCGGAGATCAACCTGCGCGGCGGCGACTACGTGAACATGGGCCTGGCGCGGCGGTTTTCGCTGCCGGTGGTCGTGGTCGGCGACATCGACCGCGGCGGGGTGCTGGCGGCGATGTTCGGCACGCTCGCGCTGCTGTCACCGGAAGACCAGGCGCTGGTCGCGGGCTGGGTGGTCAACAAGTTCCGCGGCGACGTCGGGCTGCTGCGCCCGGGGTTGAAGAGCCTCGAGGACGTGACCGGCCGGCCGGTGCTCGGGGTGCTGCCGTGGCTGGACCGCGTGTGGATCGACTCCGAAGACGCGCTGGCCGCCGCGGGCTGGCGCCACGAAGCCGGACGCGGTGGCGGGGGTCTGCGCGTGGCCGTGGTGCGCTTTCCCCGTGCCTCGAACGCCACCGACGTCGACGCCCTCGCCGCCGAACCCGGCGTGACGGTGAGCCTCACCTCCGACCCGGACTCGGTCGCCGCGGCGGATCTGGTGGTGCTGCCCGGTTCTCGCGCCACCGTGGACGATCTGCGCTGGCTGCGCGAGCGTGGCCTCGCCGGCGCGGTGACGGCGCGCGCCGCCGCCGGCCGTCCCGTGTTGGGCATCTGCGGCGGCTACCAGATGCTGGCGGCCACGATCCACGACGATGTCGAGTCCCGCGCCGGCACCGTCGACGGTCTGGGTCTGCTGCCCACCGACGTCACGTTCGCGGGGGAGAAGGTGCTCGGCCGCCCGGTCGGCGAGTGGCACGGCCACCGCGTCCAGGCCTACGAAATCCACCACGGCACCGCGTCGCCCGCCGACGCGGAGTCCTTTCTGGACGGTCACCGGGTCGGCTCCGTGTGGGGTACGACCTGGCACGGTGCTTTCGAGAACGACGGCTTCCGCCGCGCCTGGCTCACGGAGGTGGCCGCTCAGTCCGGCGTCGAGTGGACGCCGGTCGAGGGGGCGCCCGGGTTCGCGGCCTTGCGCGAGGACATGCTGGAACGGCTCGCCGACGCCGTGGAGTCCGAAGTGGACATCGCGAAACTGCTGGAATTGCTGGAAAGTGGCGCGCCGGCCGGGTTGCCGTTCGTTCCGCCCGGCGCGCCGTGAACCGCTAGTGCACCACCGGCGCCGTCAGCATGCCCGACTTGGATTCCAGGGTGCAGACCACCGAGCGGTTCCGGTTCTGCCACGATCCGGCCGGCGGGTAGTACACGCCCATCACCAGGTCCGCCGGCATCGTGGTGTCGACGAAGAACCCTGACTGCGCCGTGGTGCAGTACTGGCGGCTCAGCGTGGACAGGGCTTCCTCGCCGGGATAGCTTTCGGACTCCGGCAAGGGCACCACGGCATAGATCTCGTCGGCGTGCGCCACGTCGCACGAGACCTTGGCGATGTCGCTGGTCAGCTTGTCGTAGCCGGTGAAGCACTCGCCTTGCTCGGCCGAGAACACGCTCTCGCCGCCGCCTGACAGCTCGTCGATGGCGGCGTCTTCGCTGCTCGAACCGGAGGAGGTGCCGGCGGTGATGATCACTGTCAGCAGCCACGCACCGCACAGGGCGAGGCCCGCGATGGCCAGGCCGCGGCCGCTGTCGCCGGTGCGCCGGATCTGACGCAGCGCGACGACACCGCAGATCACGCTCAGCAGCAGGCTGATCCCCGGGATCGCCAGCGCGAAGCCGAAGAGCACCTTCAGCAACGGGACGATCGCGAGCACCAGCGAGGCGATGGCGTAACCGTTGGTCTTGCCCGTCGCGGGCGGCGGCTGTGGCGGTGGCGCGTCCTGGTAGCTCGGCCCGGTCGGCTTGGGCGGCAGGACTGAATCGGACATGAGGGTCCCCTGAACTCATTCGTGGAATCCCCCGACCCGGGCATGATCGTAACCAACCGGGCACCGCTCGCGCGACAACGATTCAGGCGAGACCAGCGTCGTGCACCAGGATCGCGACCTGCGTCCGGTTGGCGGCTTCCACTTTGGACATGATGCGCCCCAGGTGGACTTTCACCGTGGCCTGGCTGACGCCGAGCTTCGTGGCGATCACCGCGTTGCTCCAGCCCTCGGCGACGGCCACCGCGACCTCGCGTTCGCGGGAGGTCAGTGCCGCGAGCCGCGCCTGCGCGCTTTCCATGGCCCCGCCTGAGGCGAACTCGCCGAGCAGCCGCCGCGTGACGGCCGGCGACAGCATCGCCTCGCCGCGGTGCACCACGTGCACGGCGCTGACCAGGTCGCGGGGCGGCGTGTCCTTGAGCAGGAACCCGGTGGCGCCGTGGCGCAACGCGGTGTGCACGTACTCGTCGAGGTCGAACGTGGTCAGCACGACGACCGCCGGCGCCTCGGGCAGTGCCGTGACCACGCGGGTCACCTCGAGGCCGTCGACGCCGGGCATCTGGATGTCGGTGAGCACGACGTCGGGCCGGTACTGCGCGACGAGCTCGGCGACGCCGGTGCCGTCGCCCGCCTCGGCGACCACGCGGATCTCCGGGTCCGACTCGAGGATCATCCGGATGCCGCTGCGCACGAGCACCTCGTCGTCCAGCAGCACGACCTTGATCACCGCAGCGTCCTCCTCATCTCACGCCCCGCCGGCGAGCGGGAACACCGCGCGCACCACGTAGTCACCCGAACCGTCGGGACCGACGCGCAGTGCGCCGCCGGCCAGCGTCACGCGCTCGCGCATGCCGATCACGCCGTAGCCCGCGCCGGGCAGGCCCGCCGAGGCGCCGAGCGCGTTGGCGACCTCGACCAGGAGCTTGCCGCTGTCGAGGGACAGCCGGACGCGGATCGGCGCGCCCGGCGCGTGTTTCGCCGCGTTGGTCAGCGCCTCCTGCACGATCCGGTACGCCGCCCGGCCCACCTTCTCCGGCACCTGCGGCAGGGGATCGGGCACCTCGGTGTCGACGTCCGCGCCGGCCGCCGCGAGGTCGCCCGCCAGCTGCGCGACGCCGTCGAGTGTCGGGCTGGGCAGCGCCTTCGGTTCGTTCTCCTCCTCGCGCAGCACCCGCAGGATGTCGCGCAGCTCGGTGAGCGCGGCGGCGCTCGACTCGCGGATCACCTCGGCGAGCCGGGCGGTTTCCTCGTCCCGAGCCCGCACCGTCAGCGCACCGGCTTGCAGCGCGACGATGCTCACGCGGTGGGCCACCACGTCGTGCATCTCGCGCGCGATCCGCCGTCGCTCGGCCGTCACGGCGCGTTCGGCGAGCAGGTCGCGGGTGCGTTCGGCCTGGTCCGCGCGGTCGTGCAGGGCGTCGAGGAGCACCGCGCGCTGGTGCATCCACAGCCCCGCGAGCAGCGGCAGGAGCAGCATCAGGGCCGCGACGAAGCCGACGACCTCCCAGGCCTGCAGGTCGTCGGGCCGGTAGGTGACGAACGTGATCACCAGGTCCGCGGCCACCGCGACCGCCGTCGGCCACTTCGGTCCGCGCTGGGCCGCGACGGTGTAGAGCGAGAAGATCGTGGCGAGCTGTGCCATCGGCGCGAACCAGGCCAGCACCCCCATCGCCAGCATCGTGACGAGCGGGAACCGGCGGCGCAGCAGCAACAGCACCAGCACGGCCACGATCGTGAGCTGCCACAGCGGGTGCCGGGTCACGCCGTTGAGCTCCTCCAGCGTGAGCGCGCCCGCGACGGCGATCGCCAGGCAGGCGTCGAGCAGGAGCAGTCGCACGGCGATCACCGTACGACTTTCCGGTTAGTCCGATCGAGCTGCCCGGCCGATGTGCGCACGGAGTCACTCTCGGCAAGGTTGGCGGCATGGCTAAAACGATCATCAAAACCGCAGCGGTGGCAGGGCTCGCCGCGGTGCTGGCCGCCGGCACCGCGACCGCCGCCACCGCTGATCCGGCGACGCCCGGCGCGCTGAGCGCCGGCGAGCGCCTGTTCCCCGGGCTCGGCAACGGCGGCTACGACGCGCGCGACTACGACGTCTCCCTCGACTACCGGCCGGGCGTGACCACGATGGACGCGACGGTGACGATGCGCGCCGTCGCCACCCAGTCGCTGTCGTCCTTCGGGCTCGACTCGGCCGTCGGTGAGATCCGGACCGTGGAGGTCAACGGCACGGCCGCGAAGTTCGTGGTACAGGGCGAAAAGCTGGTGGTCACGCCCACGCGGCCGGTGCGCAAGGGCATGCCGTTCACGGTGCGGATCGGCTACGTTGCGGACCGGGCGAAGAGCCCGGCCTCGCCCACGGTGAAGGTCCCGCTGCCGCCCGACCTCGCCGAGGCCGTGGGTGTCTGGCAGAACACCCCGGACGGCTTCGCGGTGATGGGGCAGACCGACCGTGAGCACGCGGTTTTCCCGTCCGACGACGTCCCCGGCGACCCGGCCACCTACACCCTGCGGATCACCACCCCGGCCGACGTGCAGGGCGTCGGCAGCGGCACGTTCGTCGGGAAGCACCGCGCGGGCGACCGGGTGACCTCGGTGTTCCGCGTCGACCGGCCCACGGCCACCGACGTCGTGCAACTCGCGGCCGGGCACTTCACCGAGCTCGACCAGGTGGGCCCGCACGGCCTGCCGGTGCGCAGCTACGTGACCACGGCGGCGAAACCGGCCGCGCTCGACACCGCCCGCAAAACCCCGGAGATCATCGCCTGGCTGGAGCAGCGCCTCGGCCGCCCGTACCCGTACGCGAGCGCCGGCACCCTCGGCGTGAACCGCCTCTACGGCGGCGGCCTGGCCCTGGAAACCGCCGCGATGCCGACCTACAGCGCCCTGGCCCTCGAATACCCCAGCGAGGTGTCGACCATGGCGCACGAGCTCACCCACGAGTACTTCGGCGACGCCGTGCCCGTGCGCCACTGGGACGACATGTGGCTCAGCGAGGGTCACGCCACCTTCTACCAGGATCTCTACGACTCCGAGCACGGTGGCCAGCCGTTCGACGAGAAGGCGAAGTCCGGCTACGAGCAGAACAACGAGATCCTGAAGCAGAACGGCCCGGTCGCCCGGCAGTCCTCCGCCACGGGCGTCATGTTCGGCACCGACCTCGGCGGCAAGCTCACGCTGTACGCGCTGCGCAGCCTCGTCGGCCCGGCGACCTTCGACCGCATCGAACGCACCTTCTTCGACGAGTTCCAAGGCCGCCCGGCCGCGACGCAGGACTACGTCGCCGTGGCCGAACGCGTCTCGGGCCGCGACCTGGGCGCGTTCTTCCACGACTGGCTGTACGGCTCCACCACCCCGGCCATGCCGGGCCACCCGGATTGGAAGGCGTGAGATGGCCGGCGACCTGGACTGGTGAAGCTCAGACGGCTGCCGCGGTGGCCTTCTGGGAGGGCTTCAGCACCTTCTCCGCGAAGAAGCCGAAGAACAGGCCCAGCGTGAGCCACAGCGTCACCTGTGTACCGACGGACGCGGTGCGGAAGCTCCACAGCGTGGACGCCGGGAAGGTCGGCGGCACCTCGTCGATGACCGGCATCAGCCACGTGACCACGGCCATCACCACGACGTAGCCGGCGCAGGCCAGCAGGCCGCCGCGCCAGGCACCGAGGTGGTCGGCGAGCTTGCGGCCGAACACGGTGGCGAGGATGCCCGCGAGCAGGGAGACGGCGACGAAGCCGAAGTACAGCTCGGTGCGTTGCCCGATGGTGCCCGGCTGGCCCACCGCGGGCGGGTTGGCCGGGTACTTGAGGAACGGCACGAAGAACACCACGCCGAACGCGCCCGCGGTGAGCAGCGCCGTGGTCACGCGGGGGCGCAGCGACCCGATGCGGCCGTAGACGAACGCGAAGGCCAGCGAGAACAGCCCGCCGATGGCGACGCCGTACACGAGCACGCCGGTCAGCAGGCCGACGGTGCTCTGGATGTCGCGCGGCACGAGCTCTTCCTCGGGCTGCTCGGCGTCACCGGTGCCCTGGCCGGCGGCCGGGTCGTGGACGTGGGAGTGCTCCGCGGAGCCGGCCTCCTCGATGCCGATGGCGCTGTTGACCGACGGCTCGCCGAACAGGTACGCGAAGACGAACGCGAGCACGCCGGCGATCAGGCCCGCGAGCATGCCGCGGACCAGCAGGGACCTCATCACGGTGGTTCGCCCGCCTCAGTGGCAGGGGAACGCGAGCAGGTGCCGGCCGTCGTGCACGAACTCGTGCACGTACATGTTGGCGAACACCGCGGTGGCGCCCTGTTCGGCGCTCACGAAGTAGAGGGCGATGAGAGCGAGCAGGCCCACCAGCACGGCCCACGGAACGATCTGGCGAACGGGGATCCGGACGGGGATCGGTGTGGCGACGGCGGGTGCGGCGGGCGTGGTCACTGTGCCTCCTCGGGCTTTTCGCGGCCTATCGGGAGCGGTACGACGGGTCCGGGTCTGGCTTCCCCCCGAAAGTGCTTCGAGGGGTCACAGTGGCGCGACCGCGCGGATTCTCACCGCGTTCCGAACTCGTCGTCTGGCTGACCGAGCGTAGGTTGCTGTGCTACCGCCAGTCAATGTCACATCGATGTGAGGTGCTCGATGTGACAATCGCGGCATGGCTGAATTGGTGGCGGCATTGGACGTGGGCGGCACGACCGTGAAGGCGGCCCTGCTCGACGCGGACCTCAACGCGCTCGCGACGACCCGGGTACCCACGGCGAAGAGCGCGGACGGAACGGCGCTGGCCGAGCAGGTGGCCGAGATCGTTTCCTCGCTCGCGGAACAGGCCGGCACGGGTTCGCCGGGCGCCGTCGGGGTCGTGGTGCCGGGCATCGTCGACGAAGAGGCGCGCGTCGCCCGGTTCTCGGCCAACCTCGACTGGCGCGATGTCCCGTTCGGCGACCTGCTGGAGAACCGCCTGGGACTGCCGGTGGCGTTCGGCCACGACGTGAGCGCCGGTGGGCTGGCGGAGTTCCGTGTGGGCGCGGGGAAGGGCTGCACCGACGCGGCGTTCGTCGCCATCGGCACGGGCATCGCGGCCGCCCTGCTGCTCGACGGGCGCCTCTACCGGGCCCACGGGCTGGCCGGTGAGGTCGGTCACATCGACGTGGGCCACCGCATCGTCTGCGGCTGCGGCGCCACGGGCTGTCTGGAGGCGATCTCCTCGGCGTCGGCCATCGCGCGCCGCTACACCGAACGGACCGGTCGCCCGGCCGACGGCGCGCAGCCCGTGGTCGACGCCGCGCGCCACGGTGACGAAGCCGCGGTCGCCGTGGTGTCCGACGCGCTCGACGGCCTCGGCCACGGCCTGCGGACGTTGCTGACGCTGCTCGCGCCGGAGGTGATCGTGCTCGGCGGCGGCCTGTTCACCGCGGCCGACTACGTGCTCGACCCGGTGCGCGACTACCTGGCTTCGGCGCTGACTTTCCAGCGGATGCCGGAACTGCGGGTGGCTTCGCTGGGTGACGAGGCCGGACGGCTGGGCGCCGGACTCCTGGCGCTGGACCGGCTGCACGACCGCTGACGGCTCGCCGCGTGCGGCCGCGCGGGCCCGCGCCCGAAAACGGGCGGGTGCGGCGCCGTTGCCGCACCCGCCCGCAGCCCGGGAGGGGTCGTGGCGGGCGCAGCAACGCTGGTGCGCCCACCACGGGGTCAGGAGATCGGCCGGTCGGTCGGCGCGATCGGGGCCGGGAGGAAGGCCCGGCCGGTGAGGAAGGCGTCGACGCCGGCGGCGCAGGAGCGGCCCTCGGCGATGGCCCAGACGATCAGCGACTGGCCGCGGCCCATGTCGCCGGCGACGAAGACGTTGTCGACGCTCGTGCGGAAGTCCTTGTCGCGCGCGACGTTGCCGCGTTGGTCGAGGTCGACGCCGAGGTCTTCCAGCAGGCCCGACTGCTGCGGGCCGACGAAACCCATGGCCAGCAGCACGAGCTGCGCGGGCAGCTCGGTCTCGGTGCCTTCGACGGGCACGAACTTGCCGCCCTCGTTGCGCACCTCCACCAGGCGGAGCGCGCGGACGCGGCCGTCGGCGTCGGCCACGAACTCCTGCGTGTTCACCGAATACAGGCGCTCGCCGCCCTCCTCGTGGGCCGAGCTGACGCGGTAGATCATCGGGTACGTCGGCCACGGGTGCGCGTCCGAACGGGATTCCGGCGGCCGCGGCATGATCTCCAGCTGGGTCACGGAGCGAGCGCCCTGGCGGTGGGCCGTGCCGACGCAGTCCGCGCCCGTGTCGCCGCCGCCGATGACCACGACGTCCAGGCCCTCGGCGGAGTACTCGACCTCCTCCAGATCACCCGAGGCGACGCGGTTGGCCGGCGGCAGGAACTCCATCGCCTGCAGGATGCCGTCGTGCTCGCGGCCGTCGATCGGCAGGTCGCGCCACGCGGTCGCGCCGCCGGCGAGCACCACCGCGTCGTGGTTCGCGCGCAGCTCCTCGACGGTGACGTCCACGCCGACGTTCACCGACGTCCGGAACTCCGTGCCCTCGGCCCGCATCTGGTCGAGCCGGCGGTCGAGGCGGAACTTCTCCATCTTGAACTCCGGGATGCCGAAGCGCAGCAGCCCGCCGATCTTGTCGGCCCGCTCGTAGACCACCACGCTGTGGCCTGCTCGCGTGAGCTGCTGCGCCGCGGCGAGCCCGGACGGCCCCGACCCGACGACGGCGACCTTCTTGCCCGTCTTCGCCACCGGGATCTGCGGCGTGACCCAGCCTTCGGCGAAGGCCCGGTCGATGATGGAGATCTCGACGCGCTTGATCGTCACCGGGTCGTCGTTGATGCCGAGCACGCACGCGGTCTCGCACGGCGCCGGGCACAGCGTGCCGGTGAACTCCGGGAAGTTGTTGGTCGCGTGCAGCCGCTCGGCCGCCTCGCGCCAGTCTTCCCGCCACACCAAGGTGTTCCACTCGGGAATCAGGTTCCCGAGCGGACAACCCTGGTGGCAGAAGGGGATACCGCAGTCCATGCACCGCCCGGCCTGCTTCTCCAGCTTGGTCGACGCGAAGTCCTCGTAGACCTCACGCCAGTCCATCAGCCGCAGATCCACCGGACGGCGCTTCGGTTCTTCCCGGGTGGTGGTCAGAAAGCCCTTGGGGTCAGCCATGTGCGGCCTCCATGATCGCCTCGTTCACGTCGCGCCCATCACGCTCGGCCTGAACCTGAGCGGCGAGCACGCGCTTGTAGTCCTTCGGCATGACCTTGCCGAACCGGTCGACGGCGGCGTCCCAGTCGGCGAGCAGCTCGCGCGCCACAGCGGACTCCGTCTCGTTGTAGTGCTTCTCCACGGTCTCGCGCAGGAAGTCGGTGTCGTCGGCGTCGAGCGGGTCGATGTCGACCATCTCCGGGTTCACGCGGTGCGCCGGCAGGTCGAGCACGTAGGCGATGCCGCCGGACATACCGGCCGCGAAGTTGCGCCCGACGCCGCCGAGCACCACCATGCGCCCGCCCGTCATGTACTCGCCGCCGTGGTCGCCCACGCCCTCGACGACGGCCAGCGCGCCCGAGTTGCGCACGCAGAACCGTTCGCCGACCTTGCCGCGGATGAAGATCTCGCCGCTCGTGGCGCCGTAGGCGATCACGTTGCCCGCGATGATGTGCTCCTCCGCCGCGAACGAGACCTCCTTCGGCGGCCGCACGATCAGCCGTCCGCCCGAGAGACCCTTGCCGACGTAGTCGTTGCCGTCGCCGATGAGCCGCAGCGTGATGCCCTTCGGCACGAACGCGCCGAAGGACTGGCCCGCGGTGCCGGTGAACGTCACGTCGATCGTGTCGTCCGGCAGGCCCTCGCCGCCCCACTTCTTCGTGAGCTCCGAGCCCAGCATCGTGCCGACGGTGCGGTTGACGTTGCGCACCGGCAGTTCCAGCCGCACCTTGTCACCCGAGGAAAGCGCGCCCTCCGCGAGCTGGATCAGCGTGTTGTCCAATGCCTTGTCGAGCCCGTGGTCCTGCTTCACGGTCTGGTGGCGCGCCGCGCGCGGGGCCAGCTCCGGCACGTGGAAGATCGGCGACAGGTCGAGCCCGGCCGCCTTCCAGTGCTCCACGGCCTTGCGCTTGTCGAGCATCTCGGCATGACCCACGGCCTCGGCGATGGACCGGAAACCCAGCTCCGCCAGGTACTCCCGCACCTCCTGCGCGATGAACTCGAAGAAGTTCACCACGTACTCGGCCTTGCCGCTGAACTTCTCGCGCAGCTTGGGGTTCTGCGTCGCGACGCCCACCGGGCAGGTGTCGAGGTGGCACACGCGCATCATGATGCAGCCCGAAACCACCAGCGGCGCGGTCGCGAAGCCGAACTCCTCGGCGCCGAGCAGGGCGGCGATCACGACGTCGCGGCCGGTCTTGAGCTGGCCGTCGGTCTGCACCACGATGCGGTCGCGCAGCCGGTTGGCCAGCAGCGTCTGCTGTGTCTCGGCCAGGCCCAGCTCCCACGGACCGCCCGCGTGCTTGATCGACGACAGCGGCGAGGCACCCGTGCCGCCGTCGTGGCCCGAGATGAGCACCACGTCGGCGTGCGCCTTGGACACGCCCGCCGCGACCGTGCCGACGCCGACCTCGGACACGAGCTTCACGTGGATGCGCGCGGCCGGGTTGGCGTTCTTGAGGTCGTGGATCAGCTGGGCGAGGTCCTCGATCGAGTAGATGTCGTGGTGCGGCGGCGGCGAAATGAGGCCGACGCCCGGCGTCGAGTACCGCGTCTTCGCGATCCACGGGTACACCTTCGCGCCGGGCAGCTGCCCGCCCTCGCCGGGCTTCGCGCCCTGCGCCATCTTGATCTGGATGTCGTCGGCGTTCACGAGGTACTCGCTCGTGACACCGAAGCGGCCGGAAGCGACCTGCTTGACCGCGGAGCGGCGTTCGGGGTCGTAGAGCCGTTCGGCGTCCTCGCCGCCCTCGCCGGTGTTGGACTTGCCGCCGAGGCGGTTCATCGCGATCGCCAGCGTCTGGTGCATCTCCATCGAGATCGAGCCGTAGGAGATGGCGCCGGTCGCGAAGCGCTTCACGATCTCCGAGACGGGTTCGACCTCCTCGATCGGCACGGGCGGGCGTTCGCCGGTCTTGAAGTCGAACAGCCCGCGCAGCGTCTGCAGCTTCTCGGACTGGTCGTTGACGGCCTTCGTGTACTCCTTGAAGACCTCGTACTTCCCGCTGCGCGTGGAGTGCTGGAGCTTGAACACCGTCTGCGGGTTGAACAGGTGCGGCTCGCCTTCGCGGCGCCACTGGTAGTCCGAGCCGGTCTCCAGCTCCCGGTGGCTCGCGCGTACGCCGTCGGCCGGGAACGCGCGGCGGTGGCGTTGCTCGACCTCGTCGGCGATGGTGTCGAACCCGACGCCGCCCAGCCGCGAGGTGGTGGCGGTGAAACAGGTGTCGACGATGTCGGCACCCAGGCCGACGGCTTCGAAGATCTGCGCACCGGTGTAGGACGCGACCGTCGAGACGCCCATTTTGGACATCGTCTTGCGCACGCCCTTGCCGAGTGCCTTGATCAGGTTCGCGGTCGCCTGCTTCGCCGTGACGCCCGGGATCAGGCCCTGGTGGGCCATCTCCTCGACCGTCGCCATCGCGAGGTACGGGTTGACCGCGGCCGCGCCGTAGCCGACCAGCAGCGCGATGTGGTGCACCTCGCGCGCGTCGCCGGCCTCGACGATGAGGCCCACCTGCGTACGCGTCTTCTCCCGCACGAGGTGGTGGTGCACGGCACCGGTCAGCAGCAGCGACGGGATGGCCGCGTGGTTTTCGTCGACACCGCGGTCGGACAGCACGATCAGCCGCGCGCCGTCCTCGATGGCCTCCGACACCTCGGCCCGGATCTCGTCGAGCCGCTGCACGAGCGCTTCGCCGCCTCCGTGGACGTTGTAGCGGCCGAGCACCGTGACGGCCTGGAACTCGGGCAGGTTTCCGTCGTCGTTGACGTGCACCAGCTTGGCGAGCTGGTCGTTGTCCAGCACCGGGAACGGCAGCACGATGCGCCGGCACGAAGCCGCGTCGGCCACGAGCAGGTTCGGTTCGGCGCCGACCTGCGTGCCGAGCGCCGTGATCAGCTCTTCCCGGATCGAGTCCAGCGGCGGGTTCGTGACCTGCGCGAAGAGCTGGATGAAGTAGTCGAACAACGGCCGCGAACCCGACGACAGCGGCGCGAGCGGGGAGTCGTTGCCCATCGAGCCGATCGGCTCCGCGCCGGTGCGGGCCATCGGTTCGAGGATCGTCTCGAGCTCTTCCTCGGTGTAGCCGAAGGACTGCTGACGCCGCACGAGCGCGGCGTGCAGCGGCACCTCGCGGTCGCGCTCGGGGAGTTCTTCCAGGCGCAGCAGGCCGTTCTCCACCCACTCGTCGTACGGGTGCGCGGTGGCGAGCTCGCCCTTGATCTCCTCGTCCTCGATGATCCGGCCCTCGACGGTGTCGACGAGGAACATGCGGCCCGGCTCCAGCCGGCCCTTGCGCACGATCGTCGACTGGTCCAGTTCGAGCACACCGACTTCGGAGGCGAGCACGACGAGGCCGTCGTCGGTGACCCAGTAGCGGCCGGGGCGCAGGCCGTTGCGGTCGAGGACCGCGCCGATCTGCGCGCCGTCGGTGAACGCCACCAGCGCCGGTCCGTCCCACGGCTCCATGAGCGTGGAGTGGAACTCGTAGAAGGCGCGGCGCGCGGGGTCCATTTCCTGGTGGTTCTCCCAGGCCTCGGGAATCATCATGAGGACCGAGTGCGGGAGCGAACGGCCGCCGAGGTGCAGCAGTTCGAGCACCTCGTCGAACGAGGCGGAGTCGCTCGCGCCGCGCGTGATGACGGGGTAGATGCGCTTGAGGTCGCCGGGGATGAGGTCCGTCTCCAGCAGCGCCTCGCGGGCGTCCATCCAGTTGCGGTTGCCCTTGAGGGTGTTGATCTCGCCGTTGTGCGCCACGTAGCGGTACGGGTGCGCGAGCGGCCACGACGGGAAGGTGTTGGTGGAGAAGCGGGAGTGCACGAGGCCGATGGCGCTCGTCACACGCTCGTCGGTCAGGTCGAGGAAGAACCGCTCGACCTGGTCCTCGGTGAGCATTCCTTTGTAGACGATCGTGCGCGAGGACAGCGACGGGAAGTACACGTCGTCCTCGGCCAGCTCGTGCTCGGCGCGCTTGCGCACGCAGAAGGCCGACCGCTCCAGCCCGAGGCCGTCGCGGTTGTGCCGGCGCCCGGCCAGGAACAGCTGCGTGAAGTGCGGCCGCGTCTCGGCGGCGGTGGGCCCGCAGTGCGCGGTGTCCACGGGCACCTCGCGCCAGCCGACCACGCGCATGTCCTCCTCGGCGGCGATCCGCTCGATGGTGGTCATGGCCCGCCCGCGGCGCTTCTCGTCGCGGGGCAGGAAGGCGGTGCCGACGGCGTACGCGCCCTCTTCGGGCAGCGGGAAGTCCACGACCTCGCGGAAGAACGCGTCGGGCACCTGGATCAGCAGTCCGGCGCCGTCGCCGGTGTCGGGTTCGGCGCCGCGCGCCCCGCGATGCTCCAGGTTCCGCAGTGCGACCAGGGCTTTCGCCACGATCTGATGATCTCGGCGACCGGCGAGATCGGCGACGAAGGCGACTCCGCAGGCGTCGTGCTCATACGCGGGGTCGTACAAACCGGTCGAACCGGCAGTGGAACGGTGGGTCACGGCTGGCCGCCTCCCAAGGCGTTGGCGCGACCGGTACTCACTCCATCGGGTGGTTCGACACTGAACCGGTTAACGAAGTGGTCCGGAACCGCGATGGTCAGTCGAGAAGGGGGAACCGCCCTGGAAGCCGGCTCGGTCGACATCGA
The DNA here is from genome assembly GCF_042896185.1 of Amycolatopsis sp. NPDC001319. Taxonomy (NCBI): domain Bacteria; kingdom Bacillati; phylum Actinomycetota; class Actinomycetes; order Pseudonocardiales; family Pseudonocardiaceae; genus Amycolatopsis; species Amycolatopsis sp. NPDC001319. The sequence continues at coordinate 780,694 of NZ_JBIAWY010000004.1, forward strand.
CCGGGCTGCGGCAGGGGCGGTTCCGGGTATACAGCCGCACGGCACTGGGCGGCCACAAGTTACGTCAGCGCTGCGTTCTCCGCCAGTGTGATCTCTGACGGGCAGCGCTGTTGTTCTCGTCGGTGCAGCAGTCTTTTCGGTGGTGCAGCGGTTCGCTGCGACTGCGCACGCGCCGTTCGGTCAGCCTGTGTGGTGGGGGGCCGGCCGGGCGCGTGGTGTTACTCCCGGGTTCTCCGGGTCTTATGACGATAGTGTGAATTCGCTGTGTTCGACATATGTCGTTGCGCCCGGGTGGGAAATGCCACGCTTACGTTGACGGCCCCCGGGGTATGCCCATATGTCGGGCCACGTCTCCCGGCCACTGGTCAGTAGCCTCGCTGACCTGCATAAACGCCTGCGCGGGTCGCGGCTTGTGCCGCGGGTGGAGCTGGTTGACTGGACCGATGAGGCGAACCGTCGATGGCTGATCGTTATCTCTCCGTGGCGAGCCCGGTACTGCACGAGATCGAGATCAAGCGCTCCCGGTTCCTCTGCGCGCTCGCTCCGGTGGGCGACGAGGCCGCGGCGCGGGCCGTGATCGCGGCCCGGCGCAAGGCCGAACCGGCGGCGCGCCACCACTGCCACGCCTTCGTGCTCGGCGCGGACGGCCGCACCCAGCGCTCCAGCGACGACGGCGAACCCGCCGGCACCGCGGGCGTCCCCATGCTGGAGGTGCTGCGCCGCCGCGAGGTGACCGACACGGTCGCCGTGGTGTCGCGGTACTTCGGTGGCGTGCTGCTCGGTGCGGGAGGTTTGATCCGTGCCTACGGCCAGGCGGTGTCCGACGCGCTGGACGCCGCGGCCGTGGTCGAGTACCGGCGCCTGCTGCTGTTCGACGTCGAGGTGGACTACACCCGCTCGGGCCGGCTGGAGAACGACCTGCGTGCTTCGCCGTATGTGTTGCACGACACCCGGTTCGAGGCGTCGGCGCACTTCGAGGTCGGCCTGGCTCCCGGCGAGGAACCGGCGTTCGCCGCCTGGCTCGCCGATCTGACCGGCGGGACGGCGGAGGCTGTCGAACTCGGGGAGGAATGGGTGCGTTCCTGACGGGCGCCTCCGGTGCGGAACCGCCGTGGGGCGCCAGGAATCGCGCTCGGTGCGCGACCCGGCTCAGGCGGCCGTGACCGCTCCGGAGCGCGTGGCTTCGTTGAGCGCCACCATCCCGGCCGCGGTCAGCACGGCCAGCACCAGTTCGCCGCACGGCCCTTCGGCCGCGGCCTCGATGAACCCGCGCCGCACGAGGCGACGGGTGGTGGCCTGGTCGCAGCAGCTCAACCCGTCGACGAACAGGTCTGGCTCGCAGCTGCAGCTGATCTCGGCCCGCCCCGATGCGACGGCTCTCAGGGTGGCCCGCTCGCGGTGGTTCAGCTCGCCCGACTGTTCATCCGGCATCGCGGTGCCTCCTTCCTTCGCTGCTCCAGTAGAACCCGGACCACCGACAGTTTCCGTCGGAGAAGACCCGATGTCGTGCATTTCACGTGTTCTCTGGGGTGATGTCGCGACTTTCAAGGGGTCACCGGCAGTGGCTCCACAGTGGTCTTGCGCAGGTGCCGGAAGATGATCGACGAGCGGAACCCGACCACTTCCTTGCGCAGCGCCAGCCGGTCGGTGAGGAACGCGTGCAGCTCGTCGATGTCGCGCACCGCCACGTGGATGAGGAAATCGTCGCTGCCGGCCGCGACGAACACCGAGAGCACCTCGGGCAGCCGCGTCATCGAGTGCTGGAACGAGTCGATCACCGTGCGGCTGAGCGGACGGACCTGTGCCGAGACCATCGCCTGCACGCCGCGGCCGAGGCTCGGCAGGTCGACGTCGGCGTGGTAGCCGCGGATCACCCCGCGTTCGCGCAGCAGCCGCGTGCGCTCCAGGCAGGTCGACGGAGCGATCCCGACTTTGCGGGCGATGTCCCGGTTGGTCTGGCGAGCGTCCTCCTGCAGGTGCCGCACGATCGCCGAATCAAGTTCGTCCACCACGCTCACGTCCCTTCGGCTGCCGAATTTCGTTCGCCGGACCGGTCGGATCGGCGCTCATCAGCTTACGTTCGGCGCTGATCAGTGACCTTCCTCCGAAAGGATCCGTGATGACCGAACGGCTGCCCTGGGACCACGAACGCCTCGCCGTCCGGCGTGGCCGCCGCTCCGGAGTGACCACGATGGTCGCGATCCACTCGACGGTGCTCGGCCCGGCCGCCGGCGGCTGCCGGATGCGGCAGTACCCGAGCCTCGACGAGGCCGAGCGGGACGTCCTGCGGCTCTCGGCCGCGATGTCGGCCAAGTGCGCGGTGGCGGGCCTGGCGATCGGCGGCGCCAAGAGCGTGATCGCGCTGGAGCAGGGACAGCGCCTGACCCCCGCCGAGCGTCGCGCGGTGCTGCTCGACCACGCCGAGCTGATCGAGTCGCTCGACGGTGCCTACCTGGCCGGCCCCGACGTCGGTACCGGGCCCGAGGACATGCTGGTCCTGCGCGAGGGGACCCGGCATGTGTTCTGCCTCCCCGAGTCCGCCGGCGGCATCGGCTCGTCGAGCGGCCCGACCGCCGACGGGGTGCTCGCCGCGCTGCGAGCCGCGGTGACGGCGGTTTTCGGCGCCGCGGACCTGGCCCGCCGCCGCGTTGTCGTGGCGGGTTTCGGTGCCGTCGGCCGGCCCCTCGCCCTGGGGCTGGCGGAAGCCGGCGCGGACGTGGTCGTGTCGGACGTCGACCCGCGCGCCCGCGAGGACGCCCGGTGGCTCGGGTACGGCTGGGCCGAGCCGGGCGAGGCGCTGGCCCGCCCCGCCGACGTCGTGGTGCCCGCCGCCGTGGGTGGGGTTCTCGCCGCGGACACGGCGCTCGCGGCGCCGCTGGTCGTCGGCCCGGCCAACAACCAGCTCGTGTCCGACGATGTCGCCGACGCGCTCGCGGCCCGGGGGGTGACCTGGGTGCCCGACTACGTCGCGAGTGCCGGCGGGGTCGTCTACACGGTGGCGCGCGAGATCGAGGGGCTCGACCACGCCGCGGCGGCCGCGCGGGTGGCGGGGATCGGCGACGTGGTCTCGCGCTTGTTGTCCGATTCCGCCGAGCACGGCACCACTCCGCTCGCCGAGGCCGCCGCGCTGACCCGGCGCCGGATTTCAGGGGTGCGTCCGACCGCCGGCTGAGGCGTTGTCTTGAATGGAGGGCGTGCGAATCCTCAGCGACACCGCCACGCTGGCGCTCTACACCACCGACGCGTCGAACTACCGCCACGTGCCGCTCGGCGTGGTGCTGCCGGAGACGGTGGACGAAGTGGTCGCTGCCGTGACGGCCGCGCGGGAGCGCGGGGCGCCGCTGGTGCCGCGCGGCGGGGGCACGAGTGTCGCCGGCAACTCGTGCGGGCCGGGGATCGTGGTCGACACGTCACGGCACGTGCGCGGGGTCGAGTGGATCGATCCCGAAACGCGGCTCGCGCGCGTGGCGCCCGGCACGGTGCTCGACGACCTGCAGGCCGTCGCCGCGCCGCACGGGCTGCGGTTCGGGCCGGACCCGTCCACGCACAGCCGGTGCACGATCGGCGGCATGATCGGCAACAACGCCTGCGGTTCGCACTCCGTGGCGTGGGGCCGGACCGTCGACGTCGTGCGGGAGCTCGACGTGCTGCTGTACGACGGCACGCGGCTCACGGTCGGGCCGACGTCACCGTCCGAAGTGGACGCCCGAGCGGCGCGGCCGGGCACCGAGGGACGGGTGTTCACCGAGTTGCGTTCGCTGGTGCGCGACAACCTCGCCGTGCTGCGCACCGAGCTGTCCAGCTTCTCCCGGCGGGTGTCCGGTTACGGGCTGGAGCACCTGCTGCCGGAGAACGGGTTCGACGTCGCCAAGGCACTGGTCGGCAGCGAGGGCACGTGCGTGACGGTGCTGGGGGCGACCGTGGCGCTCGCCGAGCTGCCGAAGCACCGGGTGCTGGCGGTGCTGGGTTTTCCGTCCGACATCGACGCGGCCGACGCGGTGCCGGGGATCCTGCCGTGGTCGCCGCTGACCGTCGAGGGCGTGGACGCGGAGCTCGTCGCGATGCTGGAACCCGGGCGGGCGCAAGGACTTCCTCCCGGCGGAGCATGGCTTTTCGTGGAGCTGGCGGGTTCGTCGCCGGCCGAAGCGGCTGCGCGGGCGCGGGAGCTGGCGGCTTCGCTGGGCGGCGCGCTCACGGGTTCGGTGGTGCTGGACGATCCCGCGGCGCAGCGCCGGCTGTGGCGGATCCGTGAGGAAGGCGCGGGGCTGGCCACGCGGCTGGCCGACGGCGCGGAAGCCTGGCCCGGCTGGGAGGACGCCGCGGTGCCGCCCGAGCAGCTCGGCTCGTACCTGCGGGGGTTCAAGGAGCTGATGCGTGAGCACGGTCGCCGCAGTGTGGTCTACGGCCACTACGGCGAGGGCTGTCTGCACCTGCGGCTCGACTTCGACCTGCTTTCCACGCCGGGCAAGGCGCAGTTCCGGAAGTTCCTGGAGCAGGCCGCGGATCTCGTCGCCGCGCACGGCGGATCGCTGTCGGGGGAACACGGCGACGGGCAGGCGCGGTCGGAATTGCTGGGCCGCATGTACAGCCCGGAGATGATGGCGTTGTTCGCTCGGTTCAAGGGGATCTTCGACCCGGACGGCCGGATGAACCCCGGCATCATCGTGGACCCGCGGCCGGTGGACGCGGACCTGCGCGTGCGCCGCGCGCCGCTGGCGCTCGAAGACGTGACGGTGCTCGGTTACCCCGAGGACCGCGGCAGCTTCGGCCAGGCGATGCGCCGCTGCGTCGGCGTCGGGAAATGCCGCAACACCAGCGGTGGTGGCGTGATGTGCCCGAGCTACCGCGCGACGCGCGAAGAACGGCACTCCACGCGCGGACGTGCACATCTGCTGGCCGAGATGGTGAACGGCGAGGTGATCAAGGACGGCTGGGCGTCGGAGGAGGTCGCCGAGGCGCTCGACCTGTGCCTGTCGTGCAAGGGCTGCCTGTCCGACTGCCCGGTGGACGTCGACATGGCCACCTACAAGGCCGAATTCCTGCACCAGCACTACCGCGGGCGACGGCGGCCGGCGTCGCACTACTCGATGGGCTGGCTGCCGATGTGGCTGCGCGCGGTGTCGCTGGCGCCGCGGGTGGCGAACTTCTTCTCCCGCCGCCGCTGGGCCGCGACGCCGTTGAAGAAGCTCGGCGGTATCGCGCCGGAACGCGACCTGCCTTCGTTCGCGACCGTGCCGTTCACGCGGGCCCGCCGCGACCTGCGCCGCTGGGCGACGGGCGAGCGGCGGGTGGTGCTGTGGCCGGACTCGTTCAACAACTACCTCACGCCGGACGTGCTCGAAGCCGCGACCGAGGTGCTCACGGCGGCCGGTTACGACGTGGTCCTGCCCGACCGCGGTGTCTGCTGTGGACTGACGTGGGTGTCGACGGGACAGCTGGACGTGGCCAAACGCGTGCTGCAGCGGACGTTGACCGTGCTGCGGCCGTACCTCGAAGCCGGCTACGAGGTGGCGGGCCTGGAACCGAGCTGCACGGCGCTGTTCCGCGGCGACCTGGCGGCGCTGCTGCCCGGCGACCCCGTCGGCGAGCTGCTGGCCTCGCGGACGCGGACGTTCGCCGAGCTGCTGGCCGACGCGCCGAAGCCGCTGGAGGTGTCGCTCGACGTCGAGACGATCACGCAGGTCCACTGCCACCAGCACGCCGTGCTCGGCTTCGCCGCCGACGAAGCGGCCATGGCGGCGGCGGGCGTGCGCAACACGACGCTGGACTCGGGCTGCTGCGGGCTGGCCGGCAACTTCGGGTTCGAGAAGGGGCACTACGACGTGTCCAAGGCCGTGGCGGAGGACCGCCTGCTGCCGGCCGTGCGGGAGGCCGCGGAGTCCACTGTGGTCCTGTCCGACGGGTTCAGCTGCCGCACGCAGATCGAGCAGGAATCCGGCCGCCAAGCCGTGCACCTGGCGGAACTGCTGCGGCGAGCACTGCGTTAGCCGATCGTGGGCGGCACGCGGATTTATTCCTCGGCGTGTCGAGCCGGTGACAGCCGGGCAGCGTCTCGGCCGTTGTGTCCTCTGCCGCAGGTCGCGCGACGGGTTCCCCGCTTAAGCTCGGGTGGCTGGAATCCCTTGTCGCGCAACAGAAGAAGGTTCTCATGAACGCCGCCCGTCGCGTGGGCCTCGTTCTCGCGGCGGTGCTCGCCGCGACGGCCGTGGTGGTGTCGCCCGCAGCCGCCGAGCCGGCCAAGAGCTGCACGGAGGTCGACCTCCCGGTGACCGCCGACCTCGTCGTGTCGGCCCACGTGCACGGCACCTATTGCGTGCCGGCCGGGCGGCAGCCCCGGACGGTGCAGCTGCTCGTCCACGGCGCGACTTACGACCGGCACTACTGGGACGAGGCGTTCGACGTCCCCGCCGCCGCGGCCGCGGCCGGCTACGCCACCCTCGCGATCGACAAGCTCGGCTACGGCGAGTCGGCTCACCTGCCGTCCGTGCTGATCACCGCGGAGACCGAGTCGGCCGTGCTGCACCAGGTGATCACGGCCCTGCGCCACGGCGCCGTCGGCGGGCACGCGTACGACCGCGTCGCGCTCGTCGGCCACTCACTCGGCTCCATCGAGACGATGGCGGAGGCCGGCACGTACCACGACGTCGACTACCTCGTCCTCACCGGCATGACCCATCACCTGTCGCCGGACATCCTCGCGCAGACCTTCACCCGGCATCTCCACCCGGCCATCCTCGATGCCCAGGTCGGCCCCACCGCCGGCCTCGACGCGGGCCTGCTCACGACCCTGCCGGGCCACCGCCGCACCCTCTTCGACGGCGACAACGCCAGCGCCTCCGCCGTCGCCCACGACGAGGCCACGAAGTCGGTCCTCTCCGCCACCGAGGCCGACGGCGCGGTGCAAGCCCTCAGCGTCCTGCCCGTCACCAACTCCTTCGCCGTCACCGCCCCAGTCCTCATCGCAAACGGCGCCGCCGACACCCTTTTCTGCGCCGGCGCCCTCGGCCACGCCTGTACCACGGCCACCGCCATCACCCAGGCCGAGCGCGGCTTCTTCCCCTCTGCCGCGTCCTTCACCGCCGCCGCGATCCCGGGCGCTGCGCACTCCCTCACCCTCAGCCCCGCCGCCGCGCTGGCGACCGGCACCATCGACAGCTGGCTCACCACGCAGGGCGCCTGATCCGCCGCACCGACTCGGTCAGCCGACGCCGACGTCCCGGCGGCGGGCCTCCGAGGGCGGCGAAGCCGGGTGCGCCGACCGCGTCCGCGTGATCGTGCCGGACCCGCTCGCTGCGGTCCTGACGCCGGGCTTACTCGCTCCGCTCCAGCAACGTCCGCACCGCCGGCCCCGTCAGCCGGGCCACGTCTTCCGCTGAGGCGCTCGCCAGGGGGTCCTTGCGGGTGACCGCGCGGACGAGGCCGATGCCGAGCAGCCAGGCCAGCGCCAGGTCGGCGCGCAGGGCGGCGTCGGGCTCGTCGGTGAGGGAGGCGAGCGCCCGGGCGTACTCCTCGCCGAGCTGGTCGCGCAGGGCGGCGCCGGCCCCGTCGGTGCCGGTGGAGCGCAGGTAGGTCTCCAGCGAGCGATCGCGGCGTTCCGAGTCGTCCTTGAGCAGGCTGCGCAGCGCTTCGGTGAACAGGTGCTCGGGCGGGGTCGCTTCGAGCTGGGCGAAGCCGCCGCGGGCCATGACGGACTCGAAGAGGGCTTCTTTGCTGCCGAAGTAGCGGAACAGCAACGCCTGGTTCGCGCCCGCGCGGCCGGCGATGTCGCGCACGGTGGTGCGGTCGAAGCCGCGCTCGGCGAAGAGCTGTTCAGCGGCGTCGAGCAGCGCCGCTTTCGTCGCGGCGGCGTCCCGCTTCCGGGCGTGCGATTCTGCGGTCATGGCGCCTCCCGTTCGCGCACGAGGTTAACCGCAGTGCACGCGATGAGGGCGCATCGGCGCCGCGGCACGCGAGCGAGCCGGGTCGATCGTGCACTCCTCGGGGTGGGTTTGTGCGCGGTGACACATCAGGGTGGGTGAACCGACGGCGCCCGCGTGGCCGTGATGGGATGAGATCGAGTTCAGGGCACGAGGAGACACCGCATGAGCAATCCGCTGATTGCGCCGACCGTGGATTCGACCAAGGCGTATTCGGGGATTTCCCTGCTGGAGACCGCGAACGACCTCTCGACGGCCATCGAGTCGGGCGACTGGGCGTCGGTCGCGATGGGGGCGGTGGGGACCGCGCTCGACGCGTTGTCGGTGGCGATGGACCCGTTCGGCGCGATCCTGGCCGCGGGTGTGTCGTGGCTCATGGAGCACGTCGGCCCGCTCAAGGACGCGCTCAACGGCCTCACCGGCAACGCCGACCAGATCAAGGCCCAGTCCGAGACGTGGGCGAACGTCGCCAAGGAGCTCGGCAGCGTCGCCTCGGACCTGACCGACGCCGTGAACGCCGACCTGCAGTCGTGGTCGGGCTCCGCGTCGGACGCCTACCGGCAGCGCGCGCAGGACATCGGCACGCTGCTGCAGTCGGCGCAGAAGGGGACCGAGGGCGCGTCGTCCGGGGTCAAGACCGCGGGTGAGGTGGTCGCCGCCGTCCGGACGCTCGTGCGCGACATCATCTCCGAGCTCATCGGGCACTTGATCAGCTGGGCGCTGCAGGTGGTGTTCACGCTCGGCATCGGCCTGGCGTGGGTCGTCCCGCAGGTCGCGAGCGCCGTCGCGAAGACGGCGTCGCAGATCACGGGCCTCGTCACGAAGCTGGTCAAGGCCCTCAAAGCACTGGTCCCGCTGCTGAAGAAGGCCGGGACGCTGTTCGAAGACGCGGGCAAGGCGCTGAAGGGCCTCAAGGGCGGCAAGGTCGCCCCGCCGCCGAAGACGAAGGATCTCAGCGGCACCCCGACGGCCCCGCCGGTCAAAACCGCCGGTGGCGACGGAGGCGGCACGCCCAACGGCGGTGGTTACGAGGGCGCGCCGAAGGACTACACCCCGCCCCCGGGCAAGTCGGGCGCGGACGACTCGACCAAGACGTCCGGCTACGAAGGCGCGCCGAAGGACTACCCCCCGCCGCCCGCGGCGAAGGCGGGCGATGACACGTCGGGTGGCTCGGGCTACAGCGGTTCGGGATCCGACTTCACGCCCCCGCCGGCGAAGTCGGGCGGAGGCGGCGGCACGGCGAAGTCGAGCGCGGGCGGCGGCACTCCGAAGTCGGGCGACACCACGCACACGTCCGGCACCGGCGGCGGCACCCCGAAATCCGCGCCGCCCCGCAGCCCGGACCCGCTCGACTCCCCGGTGCACGGCCTCGGCGACACCACCAGCTCGTTCTTCAACAAGGTCGGCGGCGTTTTCGTCCCCGGCAACAAGGTGAAGGCCGCGGCCGGCCCGGGTGGCACGACCAGGCCGTCGATCAACGCCGATACCCTCGGCGCGGGCAATTTCGCGAGCAAGTACTACCCGAACCTCAACAAGCTGAACCCGACCAAGGACGGCAAGAACTGCACGCTGGCCATCACGTCCGTCGACGAGATGCTCGGCGGCAAGGTCAAACCCGCGCCGAAGCTGCCCGAGGACCAGCAGATCGGCACCGCGGTCGGGCCGAACCACCCGTTGCGGCAGAAGAACCCGAACGCCGGGCGCCCGGAGGACCTGGACAGCTGGGACCAGGTCATCGACAAGGCCAGTGAGCACCCCGGCAGCAAGGGTTACGTGATCGTCCACCGCGACGACCGCAGCTCCCACGTGATGAACGTGATCAACACGGACAAGGGCGTGGTGTTCCTCGACGGGCAGTCGGGCAAGCTCGGCAAGCTGGACACCGACCCGCGCAACCTGCAGTACTTCCGCTACGACCCGCCGGTGCACGGCGCGCAGGGCCCGCCGCCCGGGTGGACGCCCCCGCCGGCCGCGCCGCCGGCGGCCCCGCCGCCGCCGGCTGTGCCCGGGCCGAACCCGGGCGCGGGCACCGGCGTCGACGACGTCTACCAGGACTGGCTCAGGGCAGACCAGCACTTCAACGGCTGATTCGGACAGGCGGAGCAGATGCAGAAACAGGACGCCGTGGCGATCGCGACGCGGTTCATCGCCGACCAGGTCGGCCCGGAGCTGATCCACCCCGTGGTGGGGCGGCTCGTCGTGGAAGAGGAGTTCGTGTCGGAGCACGAGCTGGCGTGGATCGTGCCGTTCAACAGCGTGGCGTTCCTCGAGGACGGAGACTTCGACAAGGCGTGCATCCCGAGCGTGATCGCCGTGCCGCGCAACGGGTTGCCGGCGTTCCTCCCGCCGTCTTCGCTGCCGGTGCGGGAGTTCCTGGACGAGGTCGTCGCCGGCGGCGGTGACCTGGGGGAGTGGACCGGGACCGCGCCCGAGCCGCCGGCCATCCCGCCGGGCGTGCACGAACAGGTGCTGCACGGGCACCTCGACCCGGAGACAGGGAACTTCACCGGCGGGCACACCCGTGGGGACGGCCCGCGGTAGCTCGCGCCGGCGTCCCGGGCGCAGCGGCCGGATCAGCGCAGGAGGTGTGCGAAGCGGCTGAGGCCGGCGATGGTCGCGGCGTACACGTCGGGCATGGTGGCGCGGAACAACGTCTCGCCGGTGTGGCACAGACCCAGGTTCAACCAGGCCCGCGACTGCACGCCGGCCGCCAGGAGGGCGCGGTGGTAGGCGATTCCCTCGTCTCGCAGCGGGTCGAGCTCGTTCACCGAGATGACGTGCGGCGGCAGGTCCGCCAGATCTTCGGCGGTCGCCCGGGCGGGCCAGCACGTGGCGTCGTCGGCGTTCGCGAAGCCGGGGTCGTATACCTCGGCGAGGGCGGCGAGGGCGGCTCGGTTCATGAAGTAGCCGTCGTTCTCCACCAGCGACGGCAGCGCCGGGGAGTCCTCGCCCCACTTCCCGTGGATGTGGGGGCACTGGGCGTGAACTCCCGAGATCTCCGCGAGAAAACCCTCTCGCTTGGCGCGGATGGTCAGGGCCAGCGCCAGGTTGGCACCGCCTGACTCTCCGGCTACCACGATGTGGGAGATGCCCAGCTCCGCCGTCCGGGACGCCACCCAGCGCAGGCCGTCGGCACAGTCGTCGAGCCCCGCCGGGAACGGGTGTGGGCCGAGCCGGCCGGCGCCGTTGCGGAACTCGACCCCGACCACGACAAGCCCGGTGGCGGCGAGCTCACGGCGCCACCGGTCGTGGGCGGAGTTGGCGGCCGACGCGATGACCATGCCGCCGCCGTGGAGGTGGAAGACGCAGGGCAGCGGGTGCGACACGCCGACCGGGCGAGTCACGTACAGCTCGATGGTGTGCCCGGCGGTCGCGGTGATCGTCAGCGTCTCGGTCTCGACTCCTTCGACCTCGGGCAGCCCCGTCATCAGCGCGTCGAACATGGCCTCTGTGCCGGATTCCATGCCCTCCGCGAACTCCAGCAGCTCGGCCCGCGGGCTGCTGGGGCCGACCGGCGGTGGCGAAGCCGGCTCCGCTGCCCCGAACGGCGCCAGTGCCGCGACGACCCGGGGGTCGACGCGAGGATCGGTCGCGAGCGACCGAGCGGGATCGCCGAGACGGCCCGGGGCCCCGTCTCGGATCTGCGTGGTAGGGGATGTGGTCATCGTTCGCTTCTCCTCGTGAGGACCCCGCGTCGGGGCCGGGTGCTTGTGCGGTGCGGGTTCGGTCAGTCGCGGAACAGCGCGCCGGCCGCCGGCACCGGGACGTGGACGCCGAGCGCGGACAGCACCTGCCACGACGTGGCGGTCGCGGCGGTGACGACCGGGAGCTCGACCACCTTCTCCGCGGCGGGAATCGCCGCCAGCGAGGGCATCTGCACGCACGCGCTCAGCACGACGGCGTCCGCTCCACGGGTGTCGAGCCTGCCCGCGATCTCCGGCAGCCGGGACGGGTCGAGGCGTCCGACGGCCAGGTTGTCGTCGACTTCGAGACTGATCGCGTCCTGCACTTCGATGCCTTCGCCCTCGATGTAGTCGACGACTCGCGCGGTCAGCGGCTTGAGGTAGGGCGTGATCAGCGAGACCTTGCGCGCGCCGAGCCGATGCAGGCCGGCGACCAGCGCTCCGGCGCTGGACACGACCTCGACGGCGTCGCCGGCTTCGGCCGAGGTACGGGTGAGGCGCTGCTCGATTTCCCGATGCGCGCCACGGCCCTGGGCCATGATCGCGACGAGGCACGCGTAGGCCATCACATCCATGCGGGCATCGGCCAGTTCGACCACCGCCCGGTCCGCGTCGGCGTTCATCCTGGCCAGCTCCTCGGCGCTGACCGTGTTCATGCGCATCCGGCTGGAGTGGAACGTGAACCGGTCGCCGGTCGCGGCCGCCACCCGGCGCAACACCTCGGGGACCTCGGTCTCCATCGTCGTGTTGGAACTCGGCACCAGCAGGCCGATGCGGTAGTCACTCACCGGGCTCATTGCTCCTTCGGGTCACGGGCCACGGGGACGGCCCGGATTTCGACGATGCCGCTCATCGACCGGTGGTGGAACGCCCTGCCGATAGTCGTATCCGGGGGGAGAGGCTGACGTGGCCGCCCGGAGGGTCTCCCTGCAGGTACGGGTATTCGCAGAGCGTTGTCCCGCGTTGTGCGCCGGCGTCATCGTCCTTCTCGACGATCAACCAGCCGATCGGAAGGACCGCTCGTGAACTACACACCCATGACCTCGTGGATCCAGCAGCGCAGAGGCACGGTCCTGCGCCAAGCGATCACCGGTTACGACGCGCTCGACGGTCTGCACGAGGACATGCTGACGCGGCAGGGTTTCGCCGGCCGGGACACGCAGCTGTACCGTCGCCACGAGCCGACGAAGTGGACGCGCGTGGAAGGCAACACCAACCACGTCGACATCGACGGCGCGCGGCTGGAGCCGACGGACCTGGCCGACCCGGCGGGCGGCCCGATGCGGTTGTTCCACAACGACGCGGTGTCGATCTGGGTGAGCCGGCGAAGCGCCGACATGCCGTTCTCGGTGCGCAACGCCGACGGCGACGAGATCTACTTCGTCCATCGGGGAACCGGCACTTTCTACACCGAGTTCGGGCCGCTTCCGTACGAGCCCGGAGACTGGGTGCTGGTGCCCAAGGGCGTCACTTACCGGATCCGCCCGGAGACCTCCGACAACTACCTGCTGCTCATCGAGTCGACCGAGGAACTCGGGCTCGCCGACGCCGGCCCGATCGGCCGCCGGGCGCCGTTCGACACCGATCTTTTCGTCGTCCCGACCCCGCAGCTCGACGAGCTCGGCGACGGCCGCAACGACGCGGGCGAGTACCCGTTGCGGCTCAAGTTCCGCAACGAGTACACCTCCATCTTCTACGACTTCGACCCCATCGACGTGGAGGGGTGGAAGGGCGATCTGTTCCCGATGAAGATGAACATCCGGGACTACCGGCCGGTGATGAGCGACCGGATCCACATCATGCCGAGCGCATACGGCATCTTCGCCTCGCCCAGCTCGTTGGTGGGCAACATGGTGCAGCGGCCGTACGAGACCGCTCCGGACGCCGAGCCGGTGCCGCCGTACCACCGCAACATGGACTACGACGAGTTCATCTTCGTCCACGGCGGCACGGCAATGGGCCTGCCGGTCGCCCCGGCCAGCATTTCGCTGACCCCGCAGGGCATGCACCACGGCCTCCCGGCCGACGTCGCCGAGAAGGCCCGCGAGACCATCCGCGGCGGCGGGGGGTCGGTGGACATGCAGTACATCATCGTGGACACGAAGGGCCAGCTGCACGTGGACCCGGGTGCCCTGAGGTTCAAGCGGGACGGGGACCAGATTCGCGAAGGGGTGACGGCCAAGTGACGGGTTCCGGCGAGGCCTCCGCGGCCGACGAGCAGCCCAGCGTCGGCACGGTCGGCATCGGCGTGGTCGACTTCGACCGGCTGCCCGCCGGTACCGCGTCGACGGTCGTGCCCATCCGCGCCGCTGACGGCGCCGCCTCGCGCGGCGTGCTCTACGCCCGGGGCGGCGAAAAAACCGTGATGGTGGTGTCGCATCCGCGCGGCGACCTGAGCCGGTTCTACGCCGCACCAGCGATCGTGGAGGCGGGATACGCCTTCTACGCCCACCAGACCCGGACGCTGAACAACGACGTCGACTGTGAGCACGAGCGGCTGCTCCTCGACCTCGCCGCCGCGCTGACCCACCTGCGCGACGAGCGCGGATTCGACCGGGTGATCCTCCTCGGCAACAGCGGCGGCGGTTCGTTGATGGCGTTTTACCAGCAGCAGGCGAGCACACCGCCTCCCGATCGGCTGCGTGACACCGCCGCGGGGGAACCGCTGGACCTCAACGAGGTCGCCATGCCGAAGGCGGACGGCGTCGTCCTGCTCGGGGCCCACCCCGGCCAGGGTTCGTTCATGCTCAGGGCGATCGACCCGTCGGTGATCGACGAGGGAGACCCGCTTGCCGTGGACCCCGAGCTGGACATGTACAACGCCGCGAACGGCTACCGCGAGCCACCGGAGCCGAGCACGTACTCGGAGGAGTTCCTGCAGCGGTACCGCGCGGCCCAGCGGGCGCGGGTGGCTCGGTTGGACGCCCGGGCTCGGGGGTTGATCGCCGAGCAGCGGCGCTACCGCGAGATGCGCGACGCCCCCGGCTTCGCGGACCTGCCGATCGAGGAACGAACCCGGATCACCCGCCGCGCGACCGTCGGGCACTACCTGGTCGTGCACCGGACCGAGGCCGACCCGGCGTACCTGGACGTGCGGCTGCACGCCGAGCGGTCCACCCGGAGGGCGGCTTCGATCCTCGGCCCGCGACCGGATGAGATCAACTACGCGCCCGGCGGCTTCGGCCGGCTGGTCACCCCGCGGGCGTGGCTGAGCACGTGGTCAGGACTGTCCACCCGGGCCGTGCTGGTCGAGTCGCTGAAGTCGGTGGACGTGCCGTTGCTGCTCGTCGGTTTCACCGGGGACAACCTCGGCTTCCCGGACGACACCCAGGCCCAGTACGACGCCAGCCCGGCCGCGGACAAGACAATCCGGTTCCACGACGGCGACCACTTCGGTTTTCCGGTCGTGCAGCGCGAAAAGGCACTGCAGACGGTCGTCGACTGGCTCACTCCGCGATTTCCCGCGGCTTCCGGCTCGCCCGAAGGAGTTCGATGATGGCGCACGTTGTCGTGACCCTCGCCTTCGTCGACGGTCCGCCCACCCCGGACGTCGCCGGTGCACAGAAGGAATTCCTGGAGCGGCTGCGGGCCGACGGTCTGCTCGGCCTCACCGGCGGGTTCACCGACGGCGTCGGCGGCATGGCAGTGCTTCGCGGCCTGTCACTGGATGAAGTGGCGACGCGGTACCGGGACAGCCCGATCGTGCGTGCCGGGCAGGCGACGGTCGCGGTCCGCGAATGGAACATCCAGATCGGAGCGATCGCGTAGTACTCCGGCCTGTCTCCGAAATCCCGGGGCCGATCTTGTTCGGCTCCGGGATTTCGACGGCCGGTACGACGCGGGAAATTGTTCTTCGAAAATCCGGCAACCCCAGTCCGCAGAAGGCGATGTCGTTGCTGGGCGGTCGCTTTCGTCACACGTTTGGTTGGTGCGGACCGAGCAGGCCGACGGGCATCATCTGACCATGGTCGATGGCGTGGCCGAGTTGGCGGCATTCCTCCGGGCACGGCGGGAACAGATCAAACCCGAGGACGTGGGTCTGGTCTCCCACGGCCGGCGGCGGACGCCCGGGCTGCGGCGCGAGGAGCTGGCCACCCTCGCCGGCATCAGCGTCGAGTACCTGGAGCGGCTGGAGCAGGGCCGCGACACCAACCCGTCCATCGGGATACTGACTGCGCTGGCCGAGGCGCTGCGCCTGTCCGAGGACGAGAAGCGGCATCTGGCTGCCCTGGCCGTCCGGCGTCAGGGGGAGGGCCTGCTGCCCCGGCACCGGCCCGAAGACGAAGTCCGCCCGAGCCTGCGGGTGCTGCTGGACCGGCTCGGTCAGACCCCGGCGTGCCTGCTCGGGGGGACGTTCGACGTGATCGCCTGGAACGGCGCGTGGGAGTCGATCGTCCGGCCGTTGGGATTCCTCGACCACGATTCACCCAACCTGCTGCGCTACCACTTCCTGCACCCGAGTGCGCGCCGGGTTTTCGGCGAGGATTGGGCGAGCACCGCCGACGAGCTGGTCGGCTGGCTGCGGGCGATTCAGGCCGACCAGGGCGTCGACGCTGCAGGCGCGGCGTTGGTCGACGAGCTGACCGCGGTGCCGGACTTCAGCACCCGGTGGACTGCTCACCCGGTCGCCTATCGCCGGGCCGGCGTCACCCGGCTGCGGCACCCCGACACCGGGCCGATCGACGTCAGCATCGAGATCCTCAAGGCCGCTGAGAGCAGCCACTGGCTGCAGGTCTGGGTCTCCTACGACTGAACCGGAACTTCGATCTTCCGCTGCGCAGCGGCTGACAAGTCGGGGCCGACTCGGTACCGTGTTTGTAAGCAGGTGCTTACAAACCGGACTTTCCGTCAGATTGGGAGTTCCCCGCATGACCACCACGCAGTCGGAGCCGCTTGCGTACCCGTTCAACGAAGAGGCGGGGCTCGCGCTCAACGCGGCGTATGCCGCCGCCCGTGACGCGGAGGGCATGATCCGCGTGCAGATGCCGCACGGTGAGCCGGCCTGGCTCGCCACGCGGTTCGCCGACGCCCGGCTCGTGCTGGGCGACCGGCGGTTCTCGCGCGCGATGTCGGAACAGAAGGACGAGCCGCGGATGGCCGCGCACCGGCGTTCGGGCGGCATCCTCACCATGGACCCGCCGGACCACACGCGGCTTCGCACGCTCGTCGCGAAGGCGTTCACCGTCCGGCGCGTGGAGCTGCTGCGGCCGCGTGTCGAGGAGCTGGCGACCGGGCTGATCGAGGACATGAAGGCGGCCGGGCAGCCCGCCGACCTGGTCGACGCGTACGCGCTGCCGATCCCCGTCGCGGTGATCTGCGAGCTGCTCGGCGTGCCGACCGAGGACCGCGCGAAGTTCCGCGTGTGGAGCGACGCCGCGCTGACCTCGAGCGGACTGACCGCCGAGGAGTTCGAGCGCAACCGCGCGGAGCTGCGTGAGTACATGTCGGGCCTGATCGCGCAGCACCGTGAGCAGCCGCAGGACGACTTGATGACGGCGCTGATCGAGGCGCGCGACGTGCGTGACCGGCTCACGGAGCTGGAGCTGGTCGACCTGTGTGTCGGGATCCTGATCGCCGGCCACGAGACCACGGCGAGCCAGATCCCGAACTTCGTCTATGCGCTGCTCGACCAGCCGGAGCAGTGGAAGAGGCTCGTCGAGGACCCGTCACTGATCAACGCCGCCGTCGAGGAGCTGCTGCGCTTCGTCCCGCTGGGCGCCGGCGCCGGCTTCGCGCGCTACGCCACCGAAGACGTGCAGGTCGGCGACGTGCTCGTCCGCGAGGGCGAACCGGTGCTCGTCGCGATCGGCGCGGCCAACCGCGACCGCCTCCAGTTCGCCGACGCCGACACCCTCGTGTTCGACCGCGAGGACACCCACCACCTCGGCTTCGGCCACGGCGTGCACCACTGCCTCGGCGCGCCGCTCGCCCGCCTGGAGCTGCAGGAGGCGCTGAAGGCTCTGACGCGCGAAATGCCGACTCTCCACCTCGCCGGCGATATCGTGTGGAAGACCCAGATGCTGGTCCGCGGACCACGCTCCATGCCGATCGGGTGGTGACGATGACCTGGAAAGTGGAAGTCGACGAACACACGTGCATCGGCTCCGGCATGTGCGCCTCGCTGATGCCGGAGCTCTTCGAACTGGACGGCCCGGTCGCCCACCCGCTGTCCGACACCATCGCCCCGGACGAAACGGCGCTCGACGCCGCCGACTCCTGCCCGGCCATGGCCATCACCATCACGGACGGCGCGGAGGTCGTAGGCCCTCGGCCTTGAGGTGAGCTCGGTGAAGGGCCCTTCCGCTTGCTGCGGAGGGGCCCTTTTTCCTATCCCCGCCCGAAATCGTGTTAACGCGCACCCCGGTGAACCGTAACGCGGCGGGGCGCATGTAACACGGCAGTGTTCCGGATGAAACGGTTCGGACTTCGCCCAGCGGTGCACTGTGCGGCATGAACTTCCAGCTCGACGGCCTGCACCGGCCGGTGATCGTGGTCGGCGGCGGACAGGCGGGGCTCTCGATGTCCCAGTGCCTGACGACCGCCGGGGTCGGGCACGTGGTGCTCGAGCGCGAGAGCGCGGGGCACGAGTGGCGCGACCGCCGGTGGGACAGCTTCTGCCTGGTGACGCCCAACTGGCAGTGCCGGCTTCCCGGTTTCCCCTATCCGGGTGATGATCCGGACGGGTTCATGGTGCGCGACGACATCGTCGCCTACCTCGAAGACTACAAGAAATCCTTCGACGTGCCGATCGTCGAGGGGGTCGAGGCGACGCGCCTGACGAGGGTGCCCGGGGGCGGGTTCCGGGTGGCCACCACGCAGGGTGAGCTGACGGCGGACCACGTCGTGGTGGCGACCGGCCCGTACCAGGTGCCGCTGACGCCGCGGCTGGCCGAGCGGTTGCCGGCGGCCACGACGCAGCTGCACAGTTCCCAGTACCGCAACCCGCAGCAGCTGCCCGACGGCGAAATCCTCGTGGTGGGCACCGGCCAGTCCGGCTGCCAGATCGCCGAGGACCTGCACCTCGCCGGCCGCCGTGTGCACCTCGCGGTGGGGTCGGCGCCTCGGGTGGCGCGGCGTTACCGGGGCCGCGACGTGGTGGCCTGGCTCGACGACATGGGTTACTACGCCAGGGGAATCGACGAGTTCGCCGACGCCGACGCCGTCCGGTTCCGTGCCAACCACTACGTGACCGGGCGCGACGGCGGCCACGACATCGACCTGCGCGCCTTCGCCCGTGAGGGCATGCAGCTCTACGGGCGCCTCACCGACGTCCGCGACCACACGCTGACCTTCGCCCCCGATCTGCGCCGCAACCTCGACGCGGCCGACGCCGTGTCCGAAGGCATCAAGGACTCGATCGACGCCTACCTCACCAAGAAGAACATCGACGCCCCGGTCGAACCGCGCTACACCCCCGTCTGGCAGCCGGACGACGAGCCGCGGACCCTCGACGCCACCAGGATCTCCGCCGTAGTCTGGAGCACCGGTTTCGGCCGCGACCACCGCTGGATCGACGTCCCCGTGTTCGACGGCAAGGGCTACCCGACGCACCGCCGCGGCGTCACGAGCTGCCAGGGGCTGTTCTTCCTCGGCCTGCCGTGGCAGCACACCTGGGGCTCCGGCCGCTTCTGCGGCGTCGGCGCCGACGCGGAGTACCTGGCGCGCCGGATCGTCGCGGGCGAGCGCGCGGCCGACGTCCGCTGGATCTCCGGCACGCCCCGCAACACCGCGCCGGCCGACGACTGGGTCGCCCCGAGGACGGTCGCGTGATGCGCTGGATCGCCGACGCCCACCGCCACCTCGGCGTGCTGCCCGCGTACCCGTTCTACGGCGGCCCGCCCGTCGCCCCGGACCTCGGTGCGCGGGCGACCATCGACGAGCTGCTGTCCGATCTGGACCGCGAAGGCACCGAACGCGCCCTCGTGATCCCCAACTACGGGGTGCCCGACCCGGAGATCGCGTTCTCCTTCAATGAGCTCTGCGTCGAAGCGTCCGAAAAGGACGACCGGATCGCGGCGGCCCTATGGGTGTCGCCGCGAAAAGAAGACGCCGCGAGAACCGACCAGGCGCTCAAGCTGGCCGGCGAACCCGGTGTCCGCGCGCTCAAGCTCAGCTTCCTCCTCGGCGGCCGCGCGAGCGACCCGGATTGCAAGCCCCAGCTCGACAAGATCTTCGCCACCGCCCGCGAGCACGACCTCGTCGTCCACGTGCACACCTCGCCCGGTGCCGCGTCCGATGTGGACGAAGTGGGCAAGCTCGTGGACGTCTACGCCGACGACGCGAAGCTGCACCTCGTGCACTTCGGCGGCGGGATGAGCGGGCACATCAAGCTCGCCGGCGGCCGCTTCTTCGACTGGATCGCCGCCGGCAAACAGGTCTACACCGACCTGTCCTGGGCGATCGGCTTCACCCCGCGCTGGCTCGCCGAGGAGATCTCCCGGCAGGGCATCGGGCACGACCGCGTGCTCTTCGCCTCCGACCAGCCTTGGGGCGACTACGAGGGCGAGCTCGCGAAGCTGACCGCGGTGGTCGGCGACGGCGAGCTGGCCGACCACGTTTTCCGGAGCACGTTCGAGGTGCTGTACGGACCGAAGAAAGGGAAATGACCGATGGCCGAGCTGACCGACCTCGAGAAGACCAGCCTCGACGAGATTCCGCACCCCTCCTTGCCGCAGGGTTCGAACCTCTACGGCGCCACCAAGATCTTCCCCGACTACCAGGCGGAGAACGGGGAGACGTACTTCACCCTCGTGCACGGCATCGCGCACGAGTCGTCGGTGAGCTTCGTCGCGATCCTGCAGGCGACCCGCGCGCTGCGCAAGGGTTTCGAGACCGCGATCTACTTCTACGGCCCGGGCTCACTCAACTGCCTGGCCACGCGCGGGTTCCCCACCACCGGCAACGCCGCGTTCCCCGGTGAGCTGAACATCAACGACCAGCTCAAGACGTTCATCGCCGAGGGTGGCAAGGTCTACTGCTGCCGCTTCGGGCTTTCGCTGCACGGCGCGCGCGAAGAAGACCTGATCGAAGGCGTGATCCCGGCACACCCGCTCGACGTGCAGGACGCTTTGATCCACTACGCGCGCAAGGGCGCGATCATCAACTCCACGTACATGTTCTAGGAGGCGGGCGTGCGCGTTGGCACCACTGACATCGACACCGAAGACAGTCTGGACACCCGCGCCGACATGGCCGTCCGCGGGGTGCGGATGGACGCACCCGTGCAGCGCAGCAAAGGCGCCGGGCCGAGTGACGACGGGCACCTGGTCGTCGACGGTGCCAACGCCACGCTGCCGCTCAACGACGAAAGTCCTTACCGAGTAAGGGAAGGCCGCGTCTTCCGTGGCTCGCTCGATCTCGGCCTGAGCGTCGAGCCCGTGGCGCGGCCGAAGTTCTACGATCTGTCCACCGCGGACGGCGTGCCGTACCGCAAGATCGCGCTGCTGCACGGGAAGGACGTGCTCGCGAGCACGGTCGTGCAGACGTGCATCCGCTACGTCGAAGACCAGCGCTGCCGGTTCTGCACCATCGAAGAGTCGCTGCGCGCCGATTCGACGGTCGCGGCCAAGACCCCGGCGCAGCTCGCCGAGGTCGCGGAAGCGGCGGTGCGGCTCGACGGAGTGAAGCAGATGGTGCTCACCACCGGCACCACGGCCGGGCCGGATCGCGGCGCGCGCCACCTCGTGCGCTGCGTCCGCGCGGTGCTCGAAGCCGTGCCCGGCCTGCCGATCCAGGTGCAGATCGAGCCGCCCGGCGACCTCGCCGTGCTGACCGAGCTGCACGTGGCGGGCGTGACGTCGATCGGCATCCACGTGGAGTCGCTCGACGACGACGTGCGCCGGCGGTGGATGCCCGGCAAGTCGAGCGTGTCGATGGCGGAGTACGAGGCGGCGTGGGACGAGGCCGTGCGCGTGTTCGGCCCCAACCGCGTGTCGACGTACCTGCTGATCGGCCTGGGCGAGGACCCGGACGAGCTCGTCGACGGCGCCGGCCGGCTGATCGAGCGGGGCGTGTACCCGTTCGTGGTGCCGATGCGGCCGATGCTCGGCACGCTCGCCCGGCGCGACGGCGCGGTGGCTCCCTCGCCCGCACTGGTGCGGGACGTGACGCGCCGGGTGGCGGAACTGCTGCGGGCCGCGGGCATGGTCGGGGCCGACCAGGGCGCCGGCTGCGCGGCTTGCGGAGCGTGCAGCGTGCTGAGCGCGGCGGGAGGCTGACGTGGACCACGACATCCTGGCGTTGCTCGGTGATTCTCGCAGCGCCGTTGCCCCGCCCGCGTTCCGGATCGAACCGGCCGACCACGGTGGACTGACGGCCTACCGCGCGCTGCGGCACGCGACGTTCGTGGAGCGCCAAGGCCTGTTCGACCACCACGACGTCGACGACCGCGACACCGACCCGCGGACGCTGGTGCTCGTCGCGCGCGACGCCGCCGGCACCGTGCTCGGCGGCGTCCGGCTCGGCCCGGCACAGGACGGTCCGGACTTCGGCTGGTGGACCGGCGGGCGGCTGGTCGTCGCGCCGGGCAGCCCGCACGGTGTCGGACGCGCACTCGTGCGAGCCGCGTGCGCCCGCGCCGAAACGGAAGGCGCGTTGCGCTTCGAGGCGACCGTGCAGGTGCAGAACGAGCGGATGTTCACGCGCCTGGGCTGGCAGAACGTCCGGCCGGTGACGGTCGCGGGTGTGGAGCACGTGCTGATGCGCTGGCCCATCGGCCGCGTGGCCGCGCTGGCGCAGGCCACCAAACGTCCACTGGGGACACTGCTGCCCGGGCTCACCGGCAGCCCGGGGTTCTTCGGTGACGACGGTGTGCCGATTCCGGACAGCGACCTGGTGGCGGCGTGCGACGCGATCGTGCCGTCGATGGTCGAGCGCGACCCGGAATGGGCCGGCTGGTGCTCGGTGCTGGTGAACGTGAACGACCTGGCCGCGATGGGCGCGGAACCCGTTGCGCTGCTGGACGCGCTGGGTGCGCGGGACGCGTCGTTCGCCGCGAGAGTCCTTTCCGGACTCCGGAAGGCGAGCAATGCGTACGGCGTGCCGGTGCTGGGCGGGCACACGCAGTTCGGCGTGCCGGCTTCGCTGGCCGTGACCGCGCTGGGCCGCGCGGCCGAGCCGGTGCCGGGCGGCGGCGGGAAACCCGGCCAGACGGTGTACCTGACCGCCGACCTCGAGGGCCGCTGGCGGCCCGGATACACCGGGCGGCAATGGGATTCGACGAGCTCACGGCGCACGCCGGAGCTGCGGGACCTGCTCGGCGCCGTCGCCCGGGCGCGGCCCGCGGCGGCCAAGGACGTGTCGATGGCGGGCCTCGCCGGCACGCTCGGGATGCTCGCCGAGGCGTCGGGTTGCGGTGCGGTGCTCGACGTCGCGAAGGTGCCACGCCCGGCCGGGACGACGGTGGGCGACTGGTTCACGTGTTTCCCGGGCTTCGCGATGCTCACGGCCGGGGCGCCCGCTCCGGCCCGCGCCGCCGTCACCGCCGGATGCGGTGAGCTCGTGGCGGGATCCGGCGTGCGGCTGCGGTGGCCGGACGGCGAGGTGACGACCGTCGTGGACGGCGGGGTCACGGGGTTGGGGGAGGCAGCATGACCGAGGAGAGAACATGAGCACGGTGCGGATGGCCGCGGTGGCGGCCCCCTTCGACCGCGATGTCGAGAGCGACTTCGCGCGGATCGAGAAGCTGATCGCGGAAGCCAGGGCCGAGGGCGTCGGATTGCTGGCGCTGCCCGAGGCGGCGCTCGGCGGGTACCTCGCGAACCTCGACGGCGACGCGGAGGGACCGCCCGCGCTCGACCCGGCGGGCCCGGAAATCCGCCGGCTGGCCGAGCTGGCGGGCGACCTCGTCGTCACGGCCGGGTACTGCGAGCGCGACGGCGACCGGCGCTACAACTCGGCCGTGTGCGTGACCGGCGACGGCGTGCTGGGGCACCACCGGAAGGTGCACCAGCCGTTGTCGGAGGACGCGAGCTACGGCGCGGGCAGCGGGTTCGCCGCGTTCGACACGCCGGTGGGCCGGCTGGGCATGATGATCTGCTACGACAAGGCGTTTCCGGAGTCGGCGCGGGCGCTGGCCCTGGACGGGGCCGAGGTGGTCGTCTGCATGTCGGCGTGGCCGGGCAGCCGGACCAACCCGAGCGCCGACCTCGCCGAGGACCGCTGGAAGCGCCGCTTCGACCTGTTCGACCGGGCGCGGGCGCTGGAGAACCAGATCGTGTGGGTCTCGGCGAACCAGTCGGGCACCTTCGGTGACCTGCGGTTCGTGGCGAGCGCGAAGATCGTCGACCCGGGTGGTGACGTACTGGCCGACACGGGCGTGGCCGAAGGCCTGGCGATCGCCGAGGTGGACGTCGCCGCCGCGTTGGCGGGCGCGCGGCGCGCGATGGCGCACCTGGCCGACCGCCGGCCCGCCGCGTATGCGGTGGGCGGGTGAATGGGCCGGCTCCGGATCGCCGCGGTGGCCGCGCACTTCGGGCGTGACCTCGAGTTCGACCTGCGGCGCATCGCCACGTTGATCGACCACGCGCGCCAGAGCGGTGCGGACCTGCTGGTGCTGCCCGACGCGGCGCTCGGCGGCTACCTCGCCGACCTGCGCCACCCCGACCCGGACGCGCTGCCGCCGGCGCTCGAACCCGGGTGCCCCGAGCTGAAAACGGTGCAGGCGCTGGCCGCGGAGATGACCGTGTGCGTGGGCTACTGCGAGGCCGACGGCGCGCGCCGCTACAACGCCGCCGTGTGCGTGACGGGCGACGGCGTGCTCGGCCACCACCGGAAGGTGCACCAGCCGCCGGGGGAAAGCGTTGCGTACGACGCGGGGGATTCCTTCGCCGCGTTCGACACCCCGGTCGGGCGCGTCGGGATGCTGATCGACTACGACAAGACGTTCCCGGAGTCGGCGCGCTCGCTCGCGGTGGACGGTGCGGAGATCGTCGCGTGCCTCTCGGCGTGGCCGACAAGCATCACCGACCGGGCGCCGCGGATGGCGCAGGACCGCCAGTCGCGGCTGTTCGACCTGTACGACCAGGCGCGCGCCGCCGAGAACCAGGTCGTGCTCGTGTCGTCCAACCAGACCGGCGCGATGGGCGGCATGCGGTTCCTCGGCCAGGCCAAGGTCGTCGGCCCCGGCGGCGAGATCCTCGCGCGCACCTGGTCGAAGGCGGGCCTCGCGGTGGCCGAGGTCGACGTGGTGGGGGAAGTCGCGAACGCCCGCCGCGTGCTGCACCACCTGGGGGAACGCAAACCTTTCGCGTACCGGGAGGGCTGACGTTGCGCATCGCGTTGCTGAGCTATTCGACGAAACCCCGCGGCGGCGTGGTGCACACGCTGGCGCTGGCCGAGGCACTGGCCGCGCTGGGTGAGGACGTGACCGTGTGGACGCTCGGTCGCGGCGGTGACAGCGGCTTCTTCCGGCCGGTGGACCCGCGGGTGACGACGGCGGTGGTGCCGTTTCCCGACGTGCCGGGTGAGTCGGTGGGCGCGCGGATCGTGCGCTCGATCGAGGTGTTGCGCGCGGCTTTTCCGGCCGGTGCGTACGACATCGTGCACGCGCAGGACTGCATTTCGGCCAACGCCGTGGACCGCTGCGTGCGGACGGTGCATCACCTCGACACGTTCACCACGCCCGAGCTGGCCGCGTGTCACGAGCGGGCGATCACCCGGCCGTTCGCGCACGTGTGCGTGTCGGCGTCGGTGGCCGAGGAGGTGCGTGCGGGCTGGGGGATCGAGGCCACGGTGATCCCCAACGGCGTTGATGCCGCACGGTTTTCTTCGGCGCCGTACGGGGATTGGCGGGAACGGTTCGGCCGGTACGTGCTCGCGGTCGGCGGGATCGAGCCCCGCAAGGGTTCGCTGGATCTGCTGGAGGCCGTCGCGCTGCTCGACCCTCCGGTGCGCTTGGTGATCGCGGGCGGCGAGACGCTCTTCGACTACCGCGACTACCGCGAGCGCTGGGACAAGCGGGCGGCCGAGCTGGGCGTGGATCCGGTGGTGCTGGGGCCGGTTGAGCATGACGTGCTGCCGTCACTGGTGCGTTCGGCGGCGGTTTTCGCCTTTCCTTCGACGAAGGAGGGCTTCGGTCTGGCGGCGATGGAAGCCCTCGCCGCCGGAGTTCCGTTGGTGACGCGGGATCTGCCGGTGTTGCGCGAAGTTTTCGGTGGGGTGGCGCGGTTCGCCTCCACGCCGCACGGCTTCGCGGCCTCGATCCGGGCCGCGCTGGATTCCGGGACGGAAGACCGCGCGGCGGGGGTGGCCTTGGCCGAGCGCCACACGTGGGCGGCTGCGGCGCGGGCGCATCTGCAGCTGTACCGGTCGCTCGTGGGGTAATTGCCTTGCCGGGCGGTCGGTCGGCTGGTCCGATGTGGCCGTGTTCAAGCTGAGGTGGGAACGGCCGCTGCACCAGCGACCCGTGACCGAGGGGTTCGCCGTCGCCGACGCTGACGTTCTGGCGCACGAACGGTCCACTCGCCTCGTCCGCCTCGCGGGCTCCGACGGCACGGTCCGCTGGGACGCACCGCTCGGCACGTGGCCGCACGCCGTTGTCGTGGACGGCCCCGACGTGTTCGCCCTGCCCCAGCTGCCCGGCCGCCTGTTCTGCCTCTCCTGGGCGAATGGCGAACCGCGCTGGACCCGCGACGTCGGGTGGCCTGCGGGCCACGTCGTGGCCTCCCCGAACCTCGTCCTCGTCGGCGGCCGGCGCGGCGACACCCCGCTGCGCGCCCTGGACCGCGCGACGGGGGAGCTGCGGTGGACCCGGTCCGGTGCCGTGGTCGGCGGCCGCACGCTGGACCCCACCTCGTGGCGTACCCACCCGGCACCCGCGGCCGCCGTCCCCCGCCCGACGAGCGGCGAACGCCTGGTCGGCTCGGTCGCGGTGGCCGACGGCCTGGTGACGCTCGACAACGCAGGCCACCTCGAACGCTGGGCCTCCGACGGCACCCGTCTCACGCGGACCCGTGTGGCCGGCCGGGCCGTGGGGCTGCACATGCTCGGCCCGGGCCGAATCGTCGTGGCAGGAAAGGGAACCGTCGCGGTCTACGACGTCGGCTGAGGAGTCCGGACGCCGTTTTCGGTCACCACGGCCGTGATGAGTGCGGCGGGAGTCACGTCGAAGGCCGGGTTGAAGACCTCGGCGCCGTCGGGGGCGATTCGGACGTCACCGAACCGGGTGAGCTCCGAAGGCCGGCGTTCCTCGATCTCGATGTCCGCGCCCGTGGCGATCGAGGCGTCCACAGTGGACTCCGGAGCGACGACGACGAACGGCACGCCGTGGTGGGCGGCGGCGATCGCGAGGCCGTAGGTGCCGATCTTGTTGGCGACGTCACCGTTCGCGGCGATGCGGTCGGCGCCCACGAGGACGCAGTCGACGAGGCCGCGGGACATGGCGAGAGCGGCGGCACTGTCAGGCTGGACGCGGTAGGGCACGCCGGCCTGGGCGAGCTCCCACGCGGTGAGGCGGGAGCCCTGCAGCAGGGGCCGGGTTTCGTCGACCAGCACGGACTCGACGAGGCCCCGCTCGTGCAGGTGCCAGACGACGCCGAGCGCCGTGCCCCACCCGACGGTGGCGAGGTGGCCCGCGTTGCAGTGGCTCAGCAGCCGCAGCGGGCGGCGGGTGGTCTCGCGCAGCACGACGTCCGCCGCGTGGCCCGAGGCGGTGCGGTTGAGGTGCTCGTCCTCGTCGAGCATCGCGAGCGCCTCGGCGAGGACGGCTTCGGGGCCTTCGCCGAGCTTGCCGAGGGCGCGGGTGACGCCCCAGCGGAGGTTGACGGCCGTCGGGCGGGCGGTCGCGAGGCGTTCGGCTTCGGCTTGCACGTTGTCGCCGGCGAACGCCGCCAGCGCGACACCAAGCGCCCCCGCGGCACCCAGCGCGGGAGCGCCCCGCACGGCGAGCCGCTGGATCGCGTCGACGAGGTCGTCGACCGTCCGCAGCTCCAGCGTCCGGTACGCGCCCGGCAGCGCGACCTGGTCGATGATCACGACGGCGCCGTCGGCCCAGTCCACGGTCCTGCGCATCTGCCCTCCCGAGCCCCGAAAATCGCTGGCCGGCCGCGCGGCGGGTGCACCACCATGCGGCCCCGTGACCATTCAACGGCAGAACCCGCCCGCCCTGCACGCGACGCCCGGCTACCACCACGTGACCACCGTCTCGGGCCGCACGACCGTGCACCTCGCCGGCCAGTGCCCGCTCGGGCTGGACGGCGCCGTGGTCGACGGTGACGTGCTCGCGCAGGTGGACCAGGTCGTCGCCAACACCGCCACGGCGCTCGCGGCCGCCGGCGCGGTGGCCGACGACGTGGTCCGTACGGTGATTTACGTGGCCACGGCCGACCGCGCCGTGCTCTCCGCCGTGTGGGACCGGTTCACCGGCTCGGCGATCCGGCCGGCGTTCAGCACCGCGAGCACGCTGCTGGGCGTGACGTGCCTGGGTTATCCGGGCCAGCTGGTGGAGCTGGACGTCACCGCCGCCGTGTCATAGGCCCGCCATCAGGTCCGTTTCCGTGATGCCGGGTCCGTGGCCCTCGCGGATGAACCACTCGACGCCGAACGCGTGGCCGAACGCCTCGTCGGGCATCGCGAGGAACCACGACTCCTCGCTGATCTGGCTCGGGTGCGCCCGCATGGCCGCGCGCTTCGCCGCGAGGTACGGCTTGACGTCGACCGCCGCCGTGATCTCCGCCTCGGGCTTGCCGAGCTTCTCCTGCGCGTCGACGTCCGGCACCTCCTCGCGCGGCATCGCCCCCATCTCCACGGCCAGCTCCAGCCCGCGGCGCATGTGGTCGCGGTTCGTGGTGGCCTGGTAGACCCGCGGCGTGCCCGCCAGCTCGGCGGCCCGCACGCCGACGCGGTGGACCTGGATGTGGTCGGGGTGGCCGTAGTTGCCGTAGTCGTCGTACACCGTGAGGACCTCGGCTTCTTCCTCACGCAGGATCTCGGCCAGCCGCTGGGCCGCCTCCTCGACCGACGCCCGCCAGAACGCGCCCGGCTCGTCGTTGGTCGGCTCGCCCATCATCCCGGAGTCGCGGTAGCCCAGGAACTCCACGCGCTTGACGCCGAGCACTTCGGCCGCCGCGTGGGTCTCGCGCACGCGGCGCTCCCACAGCTGCTCGCCGTCCGCGAGGAACCCGTCGGGCACCTCGCCCACCTCACCTCGCGTCGCGACCACCAGCACCACGCGGTGCCCGTCGTCGGCGGCCTTGCGCATCACGCCCCCGGTCACGATGCACTCGTCGTCGGGGTGGGCGTGGAACGTCACCATTGTTGCCATGTCATCGAACTTACCCGGGGGGACCGACAAAAGCCGAAGGTTCGCTCACGGCCGGACCTCGCCCGGGTAGGGGAGCCAGCGATAGCCGGGGGAGAACTCGCCGAACTCCGCCGGGGCGCCTTCCTGCCGCCAGAGGTCGTCGTCGACCACGAGCCCGGGAAACCGCCGCAGGTCCTCACCCCGCAGCTCCGCGAACGTCCGGAACAGGTCGGTCTCGACGCCGGCCAGGGCGAAACGGCACACGGGCGGGGCGGTCCGGAGCCGGTCGTAGAGCGCGTGCCCGGCCGCGGTCATGGCCTCCGCCTCGGCCGCGGACTTGGCGCCAGACCGGCTCAACCCCTCGGGAAGCACGCCGCACCACCAGTCGTCGCCGTCCGGGAAGACCCGCGTCGGCCAGTCGGCGAAATGGCGCGCGAGGGCCTGGGCGCGGTCCTCGTGGGGGCCGCATTCGGCGTTCAGGGCGTAGACCCAGGCCATTGGTTCACGACCTCATCTCTGCAGGCTCTGTTCCTGGTCCATGTGCGACAGCTTCTCCGGGTTCCGCACCGCGTAGATGCCGGTGACGAGCCCGTCGTCGATGCGCAGGGCCAGGACGGTGTCGAGGGCGCCGTCGAAGTGGACGGTGAGGGCGGGGTGGCCGTTGACCTGCGTGGGCAGGCGGGTGGCCGTGGCGAGGTGGCCCAGGCCGGCGCCCAGGATGCGCGCGACGCGTTCGGCGCCGACGACGGGCTTGAGGACGGCCTGCTTGACGCCGCCGCCGTCGCCGAGGAAGACGACGTCCGGGGAGAGGATGTCGAGCAGGTGCTGCAGGTCGCCGGTTTCGATGGCGTGCTGGAAGGCGTCGAGGGCGTCGCGGGTGGCGGTGCGCGAGACGGGCCCGCGCGGCCGGCGCGCGGCCACGTGCTCCCGCGCCCGGTGCGCGATCTGCCGCACGGCGGCGCCGCTCTTGCCGACGGCGTCGGCGATCTCGCCGTAGCCCAGGTCGAACACCTCGCGCAGCACGAACACCGCGCGTTCGGTCGGCGTGAGCGTCTCCAGCACGAGCAGCATGGCCATCGACACGCTGTCGGCGAGCTCCACGTCCTCGGCGACGTCCGGCGCCGTCAGCAGCGGCTCCGGCAGCCACGGCCCGACGTAGGACTCCTTGCGGCGCCCGAGCGTCCGCAGCCGGCCCAGGGCCTGGCGCGTGGTGATGCGCACGAGGTACGCGCGGTGGTTCTGCACCCCGTCGAAGTCGACGTCGACCCAGCGCAGCCAGGTCTCCTGCAGCACGTCCTCCGCGTCGGCGGCCGAGCCGAGCATCTCGTAGGCGATGGTGAACAGCAGGTTGCGGTGCGTGAGGAACAGCTCCGTGCTGCGGTCGGCCATGCGCTTCCCCCTTCGGTTTCGACAGTGTCCCCCACCAGATGCCGCCCGGTTGTGTTTCGTGACATGTCACAACGGCCGGGTCGCCGGCATCTGGTGGGCATCAGTTCGCGAAACGACGAGTGAGGACGACCCCATGACCCGCATGAACCCGATGGACACCGAGATCGGCGGCAAGTTCGCCAAGCGCTTCGCCGGTGTCAGCTCGCTGCTCGACCGCTCGCCGCTGCCCCGCGAGGTCCAGGAGCTGGTCAAGATCCGCGCCAGCCAGATCAACGGCTGCGGCTTCTGCCTCGACATGCACACCAAGGACGCCGTCGCGGCCGGCGAAACCCCCGTGCGCCTCGCCCTCGTCGCGGCCTGGCGCGAAACCACGGTCTACACCGACGCCGAACGCGCGGCCCTCGCGCTCACCGAGGAGGCCACCCGCCTCGCCGACTCCACCGGCCTCTCGGACGACACGTGGGCCCACGCCCGCAAGCACTTCGACGACGAGCAGCTCGCCGCGCTGGTGTGCCTCGTCGGGCTGATCAACGCGGCCAACCGGATGAACGTCATCGTGGGCATGCCGGGAGGGTCGTACGAGGCGGGAATGTTCGCGGATTTCGTGGAGCAGTGACCGGGTGCTTGGCTCGGGGTTCGGCCCCGGGCCGGGTGGGTCGTTGTCCCGGTGCGGCAACGAATCCAGCACTTCGCTGACGGGTTACTCCGCGGCCGACCCCAGCCGCGGATGGGTGAGCGCGTCGAAGAGCGTGGTCAGCCGGATCCGCAGCGCCGGTTCGGGCTGCCCGGTGATGGTCACGACGACGTGGTCGGCTTCGTCGGTCTCGATCCGCGCCGTCAGGGGAGCCTTGCCGACGAGCGGGTATTCCACTGCGCCCTCTTGGTCGAGGGCCGTGGAGATCGCCAGCCAGTCGGAGTCGTCGAACTCGTAGCCGACGTAGCCGCTGGTCAGCTCGAGGAACGACCGGAGACGCCCGGGTACGAGCCAGCCGGACGCCAGGTCCACTGTGGTCCGCGCGGGTTGCGAGGGGAAGTACGCCGGGCGAATTCCGTGCTCGGCCATCGCCGTCTCGTACGCGCCCAAGATTCCTTCGAGTTCCTCGGCCAGGTCTTGGGCGTGTTCGTGCGCTTCGGGTACCCCTTTCGCTTCGGCCGCCAGCTCGCGGAGCTCGGCCACGAGGATGGAGAACGAGTCGCCCGCGATGTGGATTCCGGGGAACGACCGTCCGGGCAACCGCAGGACTGTGTAGTTGCCCTGGCGCGAAAGCAGCTCGACCTCGAGTGGCGTCATCCGGCCATTGTGGTCAGTCGGCGAGTTCACCGTCCATCGATTTGCCCGCCAGGGCAACGATCTGCGGCTCGACGTCAGGTGTCTCGCGCGCCGGGAAGTCTGCGTCGGCACTTGCTCTCCCAAGATCCTCTGCAGACTCCGACCGCGCCATCGCGTACAGCCGATAACGGCACATCACCGCACCTCGGCCGACGCGGTGGTTTCCCACGCGAAACCGTCCGGGTCCGTGAAGGCTTCCGCTCCGCCGGTCACCGCGATGCGGTGCGAGCCGGTCCCGGCGGGGGCCACGCCGGCGTCCTTCGCCAGGGCGCGGCGGCGGTACAGGGCGAGCTTCACCGGGCCGGTCTCGAACTCCACGTACATGCGCCCGAAGCTCTTGCCCACGGTCAACCCGCGCGAGGCGTAGAACTTCTTGCTCGCCACCACATCGTCGACGCCGAGCAGCAACACGATGGCGTCGAACTCCCGCGAGGCGGGGCCGGTGTCCTTCTTGGCGGACGTCGCGACCTTCCAGATCGTGCCGTCGGGGGTCTGGACGACGCCGCCGTAGCCCCACATCGATTTGGCGGGCGCCTTGAGCGTCGTGGCGCCGGCGGTGAGGGCCGACGAGATGAGGGCGTCGACGTTGGCGGGCTGGGAAACCGTCAGCGAGAGGGTGAAGCCGCGGAAGCCGTCGGACGGTTCTTGCGACGCCCGCACCCGCAGGCGGGAGCCGAGCCCGAAGGCGTCGGCGTAGAAGCGTTCGGCGGCGGTGGGATCGGTCACTTCGAGGGTGATCGTGTCGATTGAGGTCATGTCCGGAACGGTAGGCGCGCACCCGTGACCAGTGCTTCTCCATTCCTGCTCGGTATTTCCGCGTGGCTGCCTCCTGCCACGCTTCTTTGACTGACCGCCGCCGTCCGGTAGATTTTCGACCATGGGTGGCGGAGGGGGCGCACGCTCAGCTCGAGCGCGGCCGCGCGGCACATGACCAGGCAACTCACCGAAACGACCAACGTCGATCCACCGCCGCCGCGCGAGTCGATCCGGGCGCTGCTGCGGCGGCGCCGCCGGGGTGTCGGCCGGTTCCGGGGCATCCAGTACTGGCTGCGGGTGCGGGGCTACTACTTCCTCGCCGCGTTCGCGGGCCTGTTCGTGGTCAACGCCGTGGTCATCGGGGGCCGGGTCGCCTACGACGTGACCGTGCAGATCGACTCGCCGTGGGACACCTCGAGCCCCGCGCTCGCTCTGCCGCTGTCGCTCGCCGGCTGGCTCGTGGTGACCGGGTTCGCGGGTGCCGTCGCGGGTTACGTGGTGACCGAGGTGACGGACAACCGCAACATCGGGCGGATGCGCGGCCGCGGCAACGCGCGCCGCATCGCGCTCATCCCGCTGCTCGACCGCCTGCAGTACCGGCGGCACGGGTTCGAGGTGCCGCACTACTTCGGCATCCGGTTCGCCCTGCGCCACGACGGGGATTGGGCCCGCGCGCAGGACCACTGGGAGATCATCGTCGAGAAGTTCCTCAACGCCGCGGAGTCCGATCGCACGCACGGGCCGCGGCAGGCGATGTGGCAGGCCGTGCTGGAGGCCTCCTACGTGCTCGACGGAATGTCCGGAAAGTGCCCGGTGTGCGAGGAGGCCGCGGTGAAAGCGGAGGGAAAAACCGATGCCCGCCCATGACCCGCAGCCGCCGCAGACCGTCGACGAGATCGCCCGGAGCCTGTACCGGACGGCCTACCCGGAGATGACCGACGATCCCGACTGGGTCGAGGAGCAGGTGTCGGTGGCCGTCGAGCGGATCAGCCGCGCGGAGCAGGCCGACCCCTCGACGTCGCCCGGCGCCCGCCGGCTGGACAACGCGGTGATCAACCGCGCCGCGCCGAAGCCGAGCCGGGGGCCGCGCATCGCCGCCGCGGTGGTTTTGGCCGTGGTGGTGTTCGTGGCCGTCGTCCTCGGGATCACGCAGCGGCAATGGGTTGCCGAGACCGCGATCAGCAGCGACGGCATCCTCGGCCTGTCCATCGCGGCGGTGGTGGCCGCGCTGGCCACGAGCGTGAGCTACGTGCGGGTGCGCCGGCGGAAGATCCTGTCGTGCCGGGTGCGGATCGACGCGCCGTTCGGCGTCGACATCGGCGAAACCGTGCGCCTGGAAGGCGAACACGCGGCGGTGAGCGACCCGGGTGTGGTCGTGGTGCGGGTGAAGAACACCGGCGGCTCGACGATCGCGGCGGAGGACTACGTGTCCCCGCTCGCCCTGCACTTCCCGGGGCGGCAGGTGATCTCCGTCGACGCCACCGAGTTCGAGCCCGCCGAGCTGCAGCGGGTGATCAGCAAGCTGCCCGGGTTCACGATCGACGAAGACCGGGTGCAGCTGCCGGAAGTCCTGCTCGAACGGGAAGCGTCGTACAAGCTCGTGATCGTGCTCTCCGGGACGATTCCGGGGGAGAAGCACCAGATCGCCGTCGAAGGCGTCCTGCGCGACGGCCGGATCACCACCCGCGAGGGCAAGGAAAAGGTCGGTCCGGGCACGCTCGCTTGGGGCGGCCTGACGGCGATCTGCGCCGGCGCGCTCGCGGTGGTGCTGCTGCTCAACAATGTCGCGCCGTTCACCAAGCTGCCGCGGGGCGTGGCGTGCGAGGCGGGCTCGCTGAGCGTGGAGGGGTCCAGCGCGTTCGGCCGGGCCGCGACGGAGCTGGCCGGCTCGTACGAGGCGTACTGCCCGGGGTCGGCCGTGAAGGTCGGCACGCCCGGCAGCGTCGAAGGCCTGCAGCGCCTGCACGACGGCACCATCGACCTCGCCCTGTCCGACGGCAAGTTCGACGAGCCCGACTTCACCCGGTTCGTGCCGCAGAAGCTCGCGATCGTCCCGTTCACGTTGGTGGCGAGCAAAAACGTGCCCGTCGACAGCCTGTCGGTCGCCGACGTGCGGAAGATCTTCACCGGCGGCGCCCGCGTCTGGAGCGACATCACCGGCAACCCGCGCGACACGGGCGTGATCCGCGTTGCGGGCCGCTCCACTTCGTCCGGCACGCGCCGCACACTGGAGAAGTACCTCCTCGGCACACCCTCCGCGCCGACCGGCCAGGCCCCTGCCACGTCCGACTCCTGCCGCGACCTGCGCCCCGGCCTCGCGGCCTCGTCGCCGATCATCTGCGAACAAGGCTCGACCGGTGACCTCATCGACCGCATCGCCACCCTCGGCGACGCCATCGGCTACGCGGACGTCTCCGACGTCGCCCAGTCGACCGCCGTGAAGAAGATCAGCCTCGACGGCCGCGACGCCACCCTCGACGACATCCGCGGCGGCTATCCCTTTTGGACGGTCGAGTACGTGTTCAGCCGCGGTCCCTTGGAATCGGGCTCCCTGGCGGCCGCCTTCCGCGACTACCTGCTGACGCCCGAGGCCCGCAACGCGATGGCGGGCTTCGAGTACTACGCGTGCGCGGCGGGGGAGCAGGACCTGTGCAGCCAGCGGTGACGCGGGGTTTCGCGCTGCGCCGGCATGATCGGAACTGACGCCATACGCTTGAACTGTGGTCGACTGGCGCAACACCACCCACGACTGGGCCGGCACGGTGGACACCGCACATCTCGACGCCATCCGCTCGGAGCCGGCCGAGTTCGCCCCGGGCGGTGCGCGGCATCTGGTGCTTGAGGTCTTGGCCTACGCCGCGGAGGAGGCAGAGGCCCGCGGCGGCGGGATCGCCGTGGTCACCGGGCACGCAGATGGTTCGATCTCTGTAGCCGACGACGGCCGCGGCACCGACACGCGCGTCGACAAAGCCGGGCGAACAGTCAAGAAGCCGGTCATGGCCACCAAGGACCTGCGGTTCTTCGACCACCCGGCGGCCGCCACTCTGCCCGACGGGCATCCGCGCCGGGGCATGTCGGTGGTGGCAGCGCTGAGCGAATGGCTCGAGCACGTGAACCGCCGCGCGAACGGATCGTGGAGGCAGCGCTACGAGCACGGCGTCCCCACGACCGATCTGACCCCGATCCGCGATGACGGCACCACCGGCACCACCGTCCACTTCCTTCCGACGCTGCGCGGTCCGGTGGACTTCAGGGGGCTGGACTTCGGACCGCAGTTGACCTTGGTCCTCCGCTGATCGGTCGGCGGAGGACCGGCTGAGACCGATCCGGCGCGCGGTGAGAACAGTGGTCGTCTCTCGGGTCAGTACTCGTTCTTGATCACGAAGTAAGACCCGCGGATCGTCCCCGCCAGTTTGGACTTCTGGCGCGCGAACTTGAACGCCGAGAGCTCCTCCGGAATCTCCATCCCGTCGGACAGCTTGAATCCGACGGCCCGCTTGCCGGACTCGTCGATCGTGTACATGACGTTGATCGACAGCCCGTTCTCGTAGAAGACGTAGGCCATCCGGATGTTCTCGACCTGGAACTCGGACGCTTCCAGCGGCGGGGAGGCGATGACGATGCCGCGTTCCTCCGAAAGGATCCGGTGGACCCACTCGACGGTCGCCGCGGCGTCGGCGGCGGGCTCGACGGTGAAGACGTGGTCGTACTTGTTCTTGAAGTACCGGGCCTCGTTCGCACGCAGGCCGGCGAGGGCGGCGGCGACCGGCGAGGACGCCAGGCCGTCGGTGGAGACGGTGGTGAAGTCGACGGTGTAGGGCATGGGTACCTCCGGGTCCGGCGTCGGACCCCGAGCCTAGGCGCAGGGGCGCCCGAGCGCGCTCCTGCGGCCCGCCCCGAACGAGGGGCGGGCCGCAGGAAAACGGTCAGCGAAGCCCGAAAGCCCGCACGATCGTCTGCGTGACGGAGTTGCCCGCGGAATCCGAACCGGTCACCCGCAGCGAGGCGAACCGCGCCTTCTTCGGGGCGTCCAGCCGGTAACCGCCTCGGTGGTCGTCGGAGAGGTGGGTCCAGGTGGTGCCGTCGTCGTAGGAGACCTCCACGCGGGGTGCGCGGACGGTGCCGCCGCCCGCGATAGAGACCGGGGTCAGGCCCACGGACACCGGGGCGCGCTGCTCGACGGTGACGCCGAGCTTCGAGTTGCGGGCCACGGGTCCGGTGGCGTCGAGGTCGTAGCGGATCTGCAGCAGTGGCAACAGGTCCTGTTCACCGGAGACCTTCGGGGCGGCCGAGGTGAACGTCCACGCCGTCGTGGTCGAGGACGAGTAGGGGCTCAGCGCCGCGTCGCGCTGGTTCGCCACGACGAGGCGGTACTGCCGCGGCCCGGAGCTGGGTGCGGTGGGATACATGATGAGCCCGTTGTCGGATTCGCCCAGCTTCGTGTCGCCCTGGAACAGCGTCACGGTCTGGCTCGAGTGCTGTGCGTCGGAGATCGCGCCGACGTGGTCGGCGTTGCCGTAGCCCGGCACGTCGATCCGCATCTGGTCGCCGGTGCGCGTCGGGCCGAGGTAGTTGTTGTTCAGGTACGGCCGCTGGATCGGGGTGAACCAGTCGTCGTCGGTCACGGTGCCGGGCCGGTACGTCCGCGCGACGCCCCACTCACCCAGCACGCCGTCGGTCACCTCGTGGCCCCAGCGGTTCGCGCCGTCGGTGGTGACCCAGTCGGTGCGGTGGCCGCTGGCGGCCATCGCGACGTAGGTCCCGATGCCCCACTCGGAGTACGACGGGAAGTCGTACCGCCACTCCTCACCGCCGCCGCTGGGGACGGCACCCGCGAACGTCTCGTCGACGCGCGCGAGGTTCTTGCCCGTCGCGTGGACGACCATGTCCTTGGGCAGGTCGTTGTCCCACGTGTGCATGAGGTCGTAGAGGTACGCCGGCGCCGGGTGCGACTCCGTCCGCAGCGTCGCGTTGCGCTGCTTCGCCTGCGCGATCAGCTTGGTGCCCTCGTCGAGGCTGAGGAGCCCGACGTCGACGGGGCTCGGGTGCAGCGAGTCCGTGCCGAAGAACAGGCTCTGGCGCCCGGGCCGGTCGTTGGCCACCAGCAGCAGCTTGGCCCCGGCGTCGGCCGCGGCCTGGGCCAGCCCGGCCGGGTTCGCCGACGCGGTACGCCGGATGACCACCGCCTTGCCCCGTGCGTTGAGGCCCGCGTAGTCCGACGGCGCACCGTTGCCCGCCCAGACGAGCGGCAGGTTCCGGGTTCCGTCGGGCAACGGGGTGACGCCCGCCTGCCGCAGGACGTCGGTGTAGTCGGTGCCCCGGGCGGAAACCGTGAGCGCCGGCTGTTCCTTGCGCCACCGCGCACCGACGACGAAGTCGCCGTGTGTCACCTTGCCCTGCGGCTGGATCCACAGGCTGTCGACGCCCGCGTCGGCGAGGCCGAAGTCGTGCCAGCGGCCGTCCTGGTTGAGCATCCGTGAGTACTCGAGCCGCAGGTAGCTGGGGACGCCGGGCTGCGGGGTGGTCTCGTCGACCAGCCGGACGTGGCCGGCGTCGAGGGTGATCGTGCGGTCCCCATCGAACGTGAAGTCGGGATCGCCGAGCAGCGCCACGCCCTGGGAGTTCGGCCCGTGGACACCCGGCACGGTCAGGAAACCGAGCGCCGAGTACTGGTCGTCGGGCGTGTAGAAGCTGACGCTGCCGTCGACCGGCACCGGGATCGGGTTCGGGTCGCCCGCGCGGAGCACGATGACGAAGGCCGACGCGGGTTGTCCGGCGGAGTCCTTCACGTTGATGGTCAGCAGGTGCGTCAGCGCGCCGAGCGAGACGGCGGTGTGCGCGGCGGCGGCGCCGTCGGGACCGGTGGCCAGGATCTGGCCGGTGAAGCCGTCGGACCCGGTGGGCGCGGCGTGCGGGTCGATGGTCACGGTGACCGCGGCGGTGCCGTGCGCGGGCACGGTGACGTGGTCGGCCGACAGCGTGAACAGGCCCTTCGGCACGCCGGGCGCGGCGACCGACAGGGCGAGGTTCACCGGCGTGGCACCGAAATTCGTGTACGTCACCGGGCGGCTGACCGCGTCCGAGCCGTTCTGCCCGGCGTACGCGGTGGCGGAGGCGAAGATCCCGGCGCGGGCGGCGGCCGCGACGTCCACGCGGCCGCTGCCGGCCTGGAACGCGGTGTAGTCGGGCGTCTGCTTCGAGGTGCTGGTCAGCAGGTCCTTCAGCTGGGCGCCGGTGAGCTCGGGGTGCTCCGCGGCGAGCAGCGCGGCGGCGCCGACCACGTGCGGCGTGGACATCGACGTGCCGCTGAGCGTTTGGTAGAAGCCCTCGCCTTCGGCCGCGTACTGCGACCGCGCGGCGAGGATGTCGACGCCGGGGGCGGTGATCTCCGGCTTGAGCGCGCCGTCGCCGACGCGGGGGCCCTGGCTCGAGAAGTCGGCGAGGTGGTCGGTGCTGTCCACGGCGCCCACGGTCAGCGCCGCGTCGGCGGCGCCGGGCGAGCTGACGGTGCCGGCGCCGGAGGTGTTGCCCGCGGCGATCACGAACAGCGCGCCGGTCTGCGCGCTGAGCCGGTCCACCGCCTGGGACATCGGGTCTGTGCCGTCGGAGGGCTCCTGCGTGCCCAGGCTCATGTTGATGATCTTGGCGTGCTCGTCGACGGCCGCCCATTCCATGCCGGCGAGGATCTCGGAGTCGCTGCCGGAGCCGGAGTTCGCGAGCACCTTGCCGATGTGCAGCCGAGCGCCCGGGGCGACACCCTTTTCGGTGCCGCCGGACGCGGCGCCCGTGCCGGCGATCGTGGAGGCGACGTGGGTGCCGTGGCCGTGGAGGTCCTTGACGTCCTCGCCGGGAACGAAGCTGCGCGTGTCGACGATGCGTCCGGCCAGGTCGGGGTGGCCCTCGTCCACGCCGGTGTCGAGCACCGCGACGTCGACGCCCTGGCCGGTGTCGCCACCGGTCCAGACCTCGGGCGCGCCGATCTGCGCGGTCGACTCGGCCAGGTCGGCGTAGACCTTGCCGTCGAGCCAGATCTGCTTGATGCCGCCGGCGAACGCCGGTGCGGCCGCGAAGGACGACGCCCCTGCTGTCACCGCGGTCCAGAAGTCCCGCGCCTGCGCGTGGTTCTCGGTGACGGCGGCGCCGTCGACGCTCGCCAGCGGCCGCACCAGGGCCGAGCCGCGGGGCGCGGTGTTCGCGCGGAATCCCGGGGAAGCGTTGGTGTACGAGACGATCAGGGGCAGGTCGGCGCGGTGGGCGTCGTCGTAGCCGGCGGCGATCAGGTCCGTGACGTCGAAGAGGCGCCGGTCGAGGATTCCCTTGGCGAGGTAGGACATCGCCGAGGACGGGTAGACGTACACGTCGCCCGCCGACTCGAGGATCCGCGCGTCGGAGGGGCCGCCGTCCGGGCCCTTGACCGAGATCGTCCCCCCGCTGTCACCGGCGTCGCCGGTCGTGTTCACCGTGACGACATCACCGGTGACCAGGGTGACGGTGTGGGTTGACGGGGCCGTGGGCCCCGACGATCTGCCGGCGGCGGCCGAGGCCGGGCCGGCGACCAGGATCGTGCTGAGCGACGACGCGAGGCACGCGGCCGCCGCGACGGCCCGACGCTTGCGTGAAGTTCTCAACGAGGGGATTCCTTTCTGCGCAGGGGCAGACCGGCGAGCGCACTTGCCACACCGGAACGGCCGAACAGTGCCAGCCGCCGGAACCCGTCACAAGATCCCTGCGTGGCTGCTCACTGCCACCTGGCACAATCTCGACAACTCGGGTAGGACATTCGCATGGAGCTCGGGGTCCTGGGGTTGTCCGCCGACGAGGAACGGGTCTATGAAGCGCTCGTCGCCCTGCCCGGGTCGACGGTCGCCGCGCTCGCCGACCATCTGTCGGGCCCGGCCGGCCCGTTGCAGCGGACGCTCGACGCCCTCGTCGACAAGCACCTGGTGGCCGCGAGCGGCAACCCGGCGCGGTACCTGGCCGCTCCGCCGGACATCGCGATCAACCAGCTCGTGCAGCAGCGGGAACGCGAACTGAGCGCGGCGCGCGCGAAGGTGCACTCGCTGTCGGAGATCCACCGCAGCGCGCACCGGACGAGCCCCGAGCTCGTGATCGAGCAGCTCACCGACCGCGAAACGATCGCCGCGGCCGTCGCGCACCTGGAATCCGAGGCGCTGCACCAGGTCCGCGTGTTCGACACGCCGCCCTACTACGAGCCGCCCGGCGGCGAGGGCGCCGCCCGCAACACCCAGGCGCAGATCGCCCGCCACCAGAACGACGGCGTCGCGCACCGCGTGATCTACAGCCTCGACGCGGTGGCCTGGCCCCAGAAACTGGAGACCGACATCCTGCCCGCCGTCCGCGGCGGCGAAGAAGCCCGGACCCGCCGCACCCTCCCCATCAAACTCATCATCCGCGACGACCAGGACGCCCTCATCCCGTTCGACCTCAGCCACAGCGGCCTGCAGGTCGCCTACCTCGTCCGCCGCTCCCCCCTCCTCACGGCGCTGGAGGCCCTCTTCGAGGGTGAGTGGGCCCAGGCCGCGCCGCTCGACGCGTCCGCCGTGACACCGGGCCCGTTCGGCGGCGGTCCCCGCCCGGACGACGAAACGCGCGCCCTGCTCACGATGATGATGGCGGGCTTGACCGACACGGCCATCGCCCGCGTGAACGGCTGGAGCACCCGCACGACCTACCGCCGGCTCCAACGCCTGATGACCGAGCTGGGCGCGTCGACCCGCTTTCAGGCCGGCAGCCTGGCCGAACGCCGCGGCTGGTTGTGAACGTCCTGTCTTGATCAACGGGCCAGGGCGAGCAGTGCCTCGATCTCCGGCTCCGGACCGCCTCGGGTGAGGCGCGCGATGGCTGCCATCGGTGCGATCACCTGGCTCCAGGCGTACAGCCGGTTTTCGTCGAGCCCGCACGCGGCCGCGACCTGGCGGCAACGGACCGTGACACCCTCGTGCCCGGCACCGGCCACCACGTAGTCGACGGCATCGAAGCACGGATCGCCGACGCACGCCTTCGGGTCGATCGCGACCAGTCCCCGCGACGGGCCGCCGTCGAGGACGTTGCCGAGATGCAGGTCGCCGTGCACCAACACGAGCCTGGTCTGCGTGGCCAGCAGCGTCTCGCCGCGCCGAACCGCGCGCTGCCAGGTGTCCTGATCGATCCGCGCACCGACGGCCGAGTCGGACCGCTTCCGGCCGATCCGGGCGAAGGCCTCGTCACACCGGCCACGCAGGTCCCACGGCCAGTCCGCGGGCGGGGCCACGGCGTGCAGCGCGGCAAGCAATTCGCCCCACCGCTGCGGCATCGCTTGCCGAGGCAGGCTTTCGGCCTCGGTGCCGGGCACGACCTCCTCCATGACCATCGCCCCGGCTTCGCCGTCTGCGGCCAAGACGACCGGCACCCGACCCGATGGCGCGAACACGCGCAGCATCCGCACCTGTTTGGTCAGCAGCGCCCGATCCGGGCTGAGCTTGAGAACCGCCGGCCTCCCGTCGGGCCATCGGCAGCGCATGACCACCGACGAGGCGCCGCTCGCGAAAAACTCTCCGAGCGCGAGGCCCCACCGGGAGGACAGCCGCGCGGCGACGGCCGGAACCTCAGCGAGCCAATCCGCGGCCGCGGGACCGAACCGCTCCGCCAAGCGGGCACCGACGTCAGCCATGTCCACTCCGGAAGTCTCCACCCTGACGGCCGGCTTCACCCTCGCTTCCGGGCTGGGCACCTGACACAGTGGACCGATGCTGAATCAGGTGGCCGACGGCGTCTGGGTGCGGCAGAGCGAGTGGGTCTGGAGCAACGCGACGGTCGTGCGCGGGGACGGCGGGCTGGTCCTCGTCGACCCCGGCATCAGCGGCGCCGAGCTGGACGAGCTCGCCGACGACGTGGCGCGGCTCGGGATTCCGGTCGTTGCCGGCTTCGCGACCCACCCGCACTGGGACCACCTGCTCTGGCACTCCCGTTTCGGCGACGTGCCGCGCTACGCCACGGCCGCCTGCGCCGAGGTCGCGAGCGGTGCCCGCGAGCGCGCGCAGGCGATGGCGGCGGAGAGCACGTCGGGCGTCCCGCTCGACCTGGTCGCGCTGGTCACCGCGCTGCCCGCGGACGGCGGCCCGCTGCCGGGCGCCCTCGTCGAGCACGACGCGCACGCCCCCGGCCACGCCGCGGTTCTCCTCGCGGACCGCGGCGTCCTCCTCGCCGGCGACATGCTGTCCGACGTCCTGATCCCCCTGCTGGACCCCCGCCGCCCCGGCCAGCCGGCCGCCTACGCGGCGGCCCTCGACCGGCTCGACGAGGCGGCTCGCCACGTCGACGTCGTGGTGCCCGGCCACGGAGCCGTCGCTTCGGGGCCTGAGGTGGCGGCCCGCTTTGCCGCCGACCGTGCGTATCTCGAGGCTCTGCGGCGAGGCGAGGAGCCGGTGGACGTGCGGCTCGAACAGGACTGGCTCGCGCGCGCGCACCAGGCGAACCTGGAGCGATCCGCGGCCGGTTGACCCTGCCTTCAGGCCGGCAACGTTCGACGTAAGAACTCCACCGTCAGCTCCCGCACGGACAGTGGCTGAACATCGGATGCGAGCCCACCGCTGTCTCGATCACGGCGACATCCGGACGCCACCGAGCTTTGTTCACCTGGCGCGACGGAATCCGACCGCCGCGGCCGTCGGTGTCCAAGCGCGAATTCCGTTTCCCTCAAGGAATTTCAGGACTTGATCGACGAGAGCACGCGGACACTAGAAGCGGTCGAGGCGGCAGCCCGCCAGCGCAGGCTCGACTGTTGCGTCGACCAGCTCCTGCGCGACCAGGCGGCCCACGGCCGCGGCGAGCGTGACCGCCGAGTGCATCACCGCCAGGTAGAGGCCGGGCACTTCGGGGACCGGGCCAATGATCGGCTCGCCGTCGGCCGGCATGGGGCGCACGCCGACGCGTGCGCTGAGCAGCTCGACGTCCGCGGCGCCGCGGAAGGTGGAGCGGACGGCGGCGAGCGTCCGCTCGGGCGAGTCCGCGGCGGCGTGGAGCCGATCCGTGGCGACCTGCCGGAGATCGAAGTCCCCGTTGTGGACCACGGTGCGGACCAGCCCGGCCGGGGCGCGGAGCCGGAAGAGCGTCGCCGGCGACGGTTCGACCGGGACGCGAATGCCGAGCGGCGCGGCCAGCGCGGCCGTCGCCACTCCGGCCGCGAGCACCACGGTCGCGCCGGCGAGGGGTCCCGCGGCCGTCTCGACCCCGGCAACCCGCCCCGCGGTGTCCCGGCGGACGGCGATGGCCGGGGTGTCCGGATGAACCCGGGCACCGTGGTCGCGGGCGCCCGCGACCAGCCGC
Source organism: Amycolatopsis sp. NPDC001319 (assembly GCF_042896185.1). Lineage (NCBI taxonomy): Bacteria > Bacillati > Actinomycetota > Actinomycetes > Pseudonocardiales > Pseudonocardiaceae > Amycolatopsis > Amycolatopsis sp. NPDC001319. Next base: position 824,332 of record NZ_JBIAWY010000004.1, read on the forward strand.
TCGGTCACGCCCACCGGGTCGGCGGCGCCGTCACCGGGCGCCCAGACGGCCCACTCCGGGGGCCGGCGCAGGGTGGGCTCGAGTGTCGCCACCGTCTCGGCGTCCACGATCTCCTGCCCAGGCCCGGCCTCCGGCGCGGTGTCCGCCGCGCCCCAGGACAGTGAGCCGGACCAGGTCACGGGGAGTCCCGGCAGCTCGGCCCCGAGCCGGCGGTACTCCGCCGCCGCGGTCACCCGCAGCCCGGCGGCCGGACCGGTGCGCACCCCCGCCGCTCCGATCCAGGCGAACGATTCCGCCGTCACACCGGCGCCCACCCGCCCACCGTCGACCAGCGTCACGCCAGCACCGGCCCGCGCGGCGTGATACGCCACCGACGCGCCGACGATTCCGGCGCCGACGACCACCAGGTTCCTGCTTATCGGCGGGCTCCCCACGGCGATGATCTTACGGTCGGCGGGGGCTTCGCTCTGTTCAGAGGGCGAGTGGGGAAGTGTGGTCGGGCCGTGATCCTCCCGTCCCATCGCCACTCGAGGGTCGGCGGCGCCTCGGTCCAGCCGTCACGCGGTCGGAGGCGAGACCGGCAGAGTCCGCTGCAGGAACTCCACTGTCAGGTCCCACGCCCGAGCAGCCGCCTCCGGCCGGTAGAACATCGGCGCCACCCGGTTGGGAAGGCGTGCCCGGCGTCTTCCACAACGTGGATCTCCGCTCCCGGATGCCCGATGACCGCCGCTTCCACCACAGCGACATCCGAGCGCGGAATGAACGGATCCTGCCCACCGAGGCGGAGTGAGTTTTGTTTACATACTCGTGTCTCGCGCGAAGCGGGCGCCGCTCACGAGTGGGCCCATCGTCCCTGCTTTGGATGGGTGAACCACTCGGCAGCGCGCCGAGCCAGGTCCTCGACCGACGATCCGTTCGCTGGGACAAGCAGACCGTCGGGTCCTGCCAGGTCGATCAGGGCCTCCTCGGCTCTCACCCCGTCGTCCCAATTGAGGCAAGACGGGCTCCAGCCGCTGCGGAGTCCGCGGGCGTCGAAGTCCAGACGCAGAGTGTCGCGAATGACGTGTTCCTGGATGAGATCGAGGGACACCAGTAGCCACGGTGTGCCGTCGTCGTCCGCGTGCAGCCAGTAGTCCAGTCCTGGAGCCAATGCGTTGAGCGATGTTGTGAAGGCGAGCTCTTCGGCCGTCGGCCCATCCTCGCGCTGTCCACCCCAGTCAATGTGCTCGGCGGTCACCGGCTGACCCTACAGTCGTGATGCCACCCCTATGGCCACTACGTCTTGCTCGGGAACTCCACCGTCAGCGCCCACGTCTGCGCCGCCTCAGGTCGGTAGAACATGTGCGCCACCCGGTTGTGGAAGGTGTGTCCGGCGTCCTCCTGGACGTGGATTTCGGTGCCCGGGTGGGAAGCCACCGCTTCCTCGACAACGCGCACGTCCGAGCGCGGAATGAACTGGTCCTGGCCCCCGAGGCGGAATGTTTTTGTTTACAAATACGTGACGTGGGCGACTGGTGCGCATGGTTTCTGTCACCGCCCAGCGTGCCAACCGCGGGCTCGACACCGACAGCGCCCGATGACCACGAGGCGCGTCATCGATGCTGCGCGTCTGCATTCCCAGCTGGGTCGGGCGCACGTCGACGGGCAACTGCCCGCTCGGCGTCGTCGTGCTTGGCGACGGCCAGTAGTGATGAAGCAGGACTTGCCGGGACCGTTCGCACCCCGATCTGACAGCGAGAAGCCCCGACCTTGCGGCTCAGATCATCTTCGGTGGTCCCGGGCCTTGTGGGCGTGTGGCAACGGGAGTTCGGCATGCAGGGTGGTGCCTGCGCCGGAGGCGCTGTGGATCACCAGTCGGCCGCCGAGTGCTTCGGCCCGGTCCTTGAGCCCGACGAGGCCGGTGCCGCGGGTGAGGTCGGCGCCGCCGCGGCCGTCATCGCGGACGCGGACGCGCAGGACGTCGCCGGTCTCCTGGTCGGTGGTGTCGATCGTGACGCCGACGGTGGTGGCGTGCGCGTGCTTGGCGGTGTTGGTCAGAGCTTCGGCGACCAGGTAGTAGGCGGCGATCTCGAATTGTTCGGGCAGCCGCTGCGGGATGGTCACATCCAGCTCGACCGGGACCGACGAGCGGCGGGACAGGGCTTTGAGCGCGGAGTGCAGCCCACCGTTGGCGAGGACGGCCGGGTGGATGCCGCGGGCGAGCTCGCGCAGTTCGTCGAGTGCGGTGATCGCTTCGGTGGCGAGATTGTCCAGCTGGGCTCGGAGGTCGGTGTCGTCGAGACGTGCTGATGCTTGTGCCGTGCGGGCGTGGAGAGCGAGGGAAACCAGCCGTTGTTGCGCGCCGTCGTGAAGATCGCGCTCGATGCGGCGGCGGGTCTGGTCGGCGGTGGTGACGACGCGGGCGCGTGAGGTTGTCAGCTCGGCGTAGAGCTGCGCGTTGTCCAGCGAGACGGCCAGTTGCCCGGCGATGAGGCTGACCGCGTCGAGCCGCTCGGCGGTGAACGCGGCGCGGATCAGCCGGTTCTCCAGCAGCAACACCGCCCGCAGGCTGCCGCGGCTGAGGATGGGCACGGCCAGGAGGGCGCAGCGGTCGAAGTCGGAGAAGTAGGGGTCACGGGCGAAGCGGTCGTCCTCGGTGGCGTCGGCGACCAGCACCGATTCGCCGAGGCGTTGGACATAGCGGAGCACAGACAGCGGGACCATGGTTTCCCCGGCGGCGCTCGGGGCGGTGCGTCCGATCTGAGTGGTGTCTTGGCTCTCGGTGGTGCCGGTCTCGCTGTCGGGAGCGGGGAGCAGCCAGTCGTCGCGTTCGGGGTTCCACAGCAGCAGCTGCACACCGGTGGCGCCGGTCAGCGCGCTGAGGACCTCGATGACGCGAGTTCGCAGGCGTTCGATGCTGGTCTCGGAGCTCAGGGCCTGGGAGGCGGCCAGGATGCCCAGCAGGTCCAGGGTGCCGGTGGTGACCGGGCCGGTTTGCTGCGCCAGATGAGCGGGCGGATCTCCGCTCGGCCCAGTGGTCACGTCGGAGTGTGGCCGCAGTCTGGGGTAGGCCCAGTCGAGTTGGTCGACCTTCGCGCTCGCGCCCCAGGCGGCATAGGTCTGGCGGGCCTGGGCGAGCAGCTCACCGCCGACGCGGTCCAGGCCGCGGGCCAGGTAGAAGCGGGCTGCGCGTTCGGTGATCAACGCCCGGTGCCAGGGCCGCGCACGGCCGGCGACCTCGCGGCGAGCGGCGTCGAACGCCAGCTCGGCGGCCCGGGCATCCCCCACCACCCACGCCCGCTCGGCCTCCAGCCACCGCTGCAGATGCAGGAAGTTGTCCGGCGCGGCTGCGGCACGTGCAGCCAGCCACCGCGTCGTCTCGTCCAGCTCGGCCAGCAGAGCGGCGCGCTCGTCACCGGCCGTGTTGCGGGCTTGCCCGGCCAGGGCCAACCCACGCAGCAGGCGGGCCACGGCGGTCGTGTAGTGGCCCAGGATGGCCGGCAGTAGCGGCATCGCCGCCGCGGTGTGCTGTGCCAGGCCGGATGGATCGCCGAAGACGGCGGTGGCGAGCGCCCGGCTGAGATGCGCGTACAAAAGCGCCATCGGATTGTCGGCGTACCTGTCGGTGGGATCCGCCGTACCGATCGCGTCCGAGCTTCCGCCACGCAGCACACCGGCCAGCCATCGGTGACCGTCGAGCACCTGGCCGATCTGTTCGTTGCCGGTGCGCCGGGCAAAGGCGACGCCCGCCTCCAGCTGCTCGACGAGGTGGTCGAGGGTTGGCGGGCAGTCGAGCAAGAAGTACTCGATCGAGTGATAGGTGTAGCCGGTGTACGCCAGGTCGCCACCTGCGATCAGTCCCTCGCGGGCACGCAGCATGGCGTGGAGACCGTTTTCGAGGGGCTCGAACCAGCAACTGAGGATGGCGAAGTAGTAGTGCGCGTACGAGGTCTCGGGCTCGTAGCCGCGGGCTTCGCCCCATGCCCGGAGCCGCCGCAACGCCCGATATCCGGCGCTGTCGCCGCGCTGCACCACGGTGTAGTACGAGGCGAAGCAGGCGGGGCAGACCAGGGTACGTCCGGGTCCGTGCTCGAGCCAGATCCGCAGGGCTTCCAGGGTCAGCCAGGCGAGCCTGGTGTGGTCGGCGAGGAAAGAGACCGGCGGCAGGGTCGCGTCGAGGAGGCGGGCGGCAGCGAGCAGCGTGGGGTCGGTGATCTCCGGCCGAACCAGATCCTCGGCGGTGTCGGTTTCCAGCCACCGGTACAGGTACTCGTACTGGTGGTCGAGATCGGCGGCGAGCTGGTCGGCGGCCGGGATGGTGATGCCGCACGCGCCCAGCGACTTCAGGCCCAGATCGATCGCCTCAGTGAAGCGTTTGCGGTGGGTCAGGCTGCGCACCTGCACCGCTGTCGCGTCGGCGCGTCGGATCGCGTCGGGACACAGCCGCGCGATCGTGTGGTACTCCGCGTCCGCCTCGTCCAGCCTCCCGAGGCTGTAGAGGGCGGCGTGGCGGCCGGTGCGCACCTGGATCAGGGTGGCCGTCTCCTCCGAGCCGATCAGCCGCAGCGCGGCGACCAGCAGCGCGTTCACCAGCGTGTACTCGCCGATCAACGCCGCTTGGTCGGCGGCGCGGCGCAGCAGCCCCACCACCTGCCGGCGCTCCGCCGCATCGACGACGGCGTCGATCACCGGCAGGTACTGCTCGGCCGCCACCGCGAACAGCTCCGGTACCCCGGCCAACCGTCGCGCGATCGCCAGCTGCAGGGCGCCGCGCCGAGGCGGGTCCAGCCCGCTCAGGATGACTTCACGGGTGCGGTCGTGGCGAAACCGCACGGCCTCCCGCAGTCCCGGCTCGACCACCAGGACGCCCTCGTCGAGGGCGGGCGCCAGCTGCTGGTCCACCACGCCCGCCTGCGCGGCGGTGGCGGTCTGCAGCAGACTCACCTCGGTTCGCCCGCCCAGGCACGCCATCGCCTCGACCAGCGCCCGCGAGGACGGCGGCAGCGCCGCGACCCGCGCCGCCAGCAGCCCGGCCACCTCGGACTGGCCCAGCCGAGCCCGCACCGCGGCGTCATCCCACCGCCACCCGGCGGCGGTCGCCGCGAGCACGCCCTCCCGCTGCAGCGCGTTGAGCAGCTCCACCGTCTCGTACAGGTTGCCGGACGTGCGCTCGCTGATCATCTCGGCCAGTCCCGCCACGGTCGCGCGATCCGCGCGCAGCATCTCCGCCACCATGGCGACCAGGCTCGGCACCGCCAGATTTTCCAACCCCAGCCAGCGCACGCCGGCCTGCTCGCGCCACCGCGACATCAGCGCGGTCAGCGGATGCGCCGCGTCCACCTCGACGTCACGGTAGGCGCCGACCAGCAACAGGCCTTCCACCGGTTCCTCCGACAGCACGAGATCGACGAAACCGAGCGGGGTGCGCCCGCCCCACTGCAAGTCATCGAGGAACACCACCACCGGCCGGTTCCGCGACGCGATCGCCCGCAGCCCCTGCACACCGGCTTGCTGCATGCGCGCCTGCGCGGTCAGCGGATCCCCCGCATACGGCGGCACCCCCAGCAGCACGGCGAACTCCGGCACCACCGCGCTCAACAGACCCGCGGCCGCCCCGACCGAATCGACGATCCGTTCACGAATCGCGGCGAGCACGTCCTCCGGCTCGGCCAGCAACAGCCGGCCCAACGCCCGGAACGCCTGATATCCCGCGTTGAACTCGATATCCCGCCGGTACTGGTCGAACTTGCCGGCCACGAACCAGCCGTCCCGGCCCGTCACCACCGACCGCAGCTGATCGACCAGCGCGGTCTTGCCCACTCCCGGCGCCCCGCCGACCAGCACACCCTGACACCGACCGGCCAGCGCCTCCTCGAACGCCACCTCCAGCGCTGCCACCTCGGCATCGCGTCCCACCAGCCGTGAGGGCGGCAGCAGCCGCTGCGGAACGTCGTGCTCGCCGATGCGTACCCGAGCCGCCGGATGCGCCTGGACGTCGCGGACCTGGTGCAGGTCGTGCGCCAGGCCCTCGGCGGATTGGTAGCGGTGGTCGGGTTCCTTTTCCAGCAGCCGCATCACGATCTCGGACAGCGGAGCGGGGATCGCCGGGTTCAGCTGGGCCGGCGGTACTGGCACCCGCGCCAGGTGATCGTGGGTCAGGCGCAGCGGGTCGCCGGAACCGAACGGCGGCCGGCCCGTGGCCAGCTCGTAAAGCGTCGCACCCAACGCATACAGGTCCGCGCGCTGGTCGACCGAACGGCCGGTGCGCCCGGTCTGCTCGGGGGCGAGGTAGGCGAGCGACCCGACGATCTCACTATGGTGGGTGAACTCGGGACGGATCTCGGCGACCGACGTCGCCAGCGCGAAGTCCACCAGGCACGGGTCCCCGCCCCGGGAGACGACGATGTTGGCCGGGGTGATGTCGCGGTGCAGCACTCCGCGGCGGTGCATTCCCGCGACCGCGTGGGCCAGTTTGGCCGCCAGCCGGATCAGCTCATCGATGGCCGGCGGCTCGGCCGGCCCGGAAAGAGTGGTGTCACCGGCGTCCACCAGCACGATCGATCCCGGGTACCGCGGCGCATCCAGCAGCTGCGCGACGCCCTCGACACCGCGCAGCCGCTCCAGGATCGCCACCTCGTGCCGCAGCCGCCGCCGCGCATCCGGCCCCAGCGGCTCCTTGCGAACGACAGCACCGCCCTCCGGCGGGGACACTCGGGTCACCCGAGCGCGCGTGCTCTGGTGCAGCAGGACCGCGTCGGGCGGATCGCGGCCCGGTAGGGCCCCGCCTGTGCCCATCCCCAGTGTCTACGCTTTACCACCTGCTTGCACAAGTTCCTGCCCATCGCGGCACGTCCCTCGGGACAAGTGCCGAGCTGGTGACGGATCGCTCGATCACGCCGTTGGTTTGCGGTGCGCCAACGCGGGCGCGGACGTGCCGCGGCAGCGGGTCAGGTCCGGCGAACGCGGTCTTGAACACCTCGCCCCGGAAGCACGGCCCGTTGTCGGAGACCACCGCGATCGGCACCGCCGCTTTACCGATCACCTCGTCGGCTGATCCGGTGACCTCGACGTGGTCACAATCGGTTCGCAGATCCGCCAGATCCCGCCTCTGGTCGTCTCGAATCCGCCGAAATCGGTTTGCCACAACCGGTTCCGTCGCGTGGGTGGATCACGGAACACCTGGCGATGGAACGTCGCCGACGACTTGCGGTCGGCCCGAAAACCACACGGCAGCAGCAAACCACGGCGCCACGCGGTGAGTCACCGGCCCGTGACCGGGCGAGTTTGCGCCGGTAGGTGCGTTCGGGGATACCGGCCAACGGGGCGAACCCTGAAACCGGCGCGCCCGTTGCCGTCTTCCCGGCTCCTGCTCGCGCTCGACGCCGCGGGCATGTGGAACTTCGCCAGGCCCACGTCCGCACGAGCATCAGCAGCGCGACGGTGACCACCAGGTAGTTCAACTCGAGCGTTTTCGCCGGCCGAGCCTGGCGGTCGTCAGCTCGGTTGCGTCCAGGTTTTCACGGTGTCGGTCACCCAGGCGCGGACCGAGTCCGCGTAGTGCTCGGCGCGGAATGTGCCGTCCCCGGCAACGTCGACGATGGTGGTGTCGAAGGTCGAGGGCGGGTCGATGTCGGGGATCGGTGGGGCGTCCGGGAAGTCGCTGACGCGGGGCGTTCTTCCCCCGCCTCGGTGGGAGTTGAGCCGGCGGGCTCGTTGGGTCAGAGCAGCCAGCCCAGCCGGCCCGTCCTGGAGGTAGACGTGCAGCATTCCCCAGTACACCGGCCGAGCCGAGGCGGGCTGGCGGGACGGATGCTGAAGGAAGAAGCAGGCCACCGCGACGCCGTGCAGCGGGCCCCAGGGCGCCTGCCGGGAATGATCCAGCGCCAGCAACCTCTGGAACAGCGTGTCGCACGAGTGCGGAAGGACCGGGGCTCCGCATTCTGGACACTGGCGCATCACCGCACTATCCCAGCGGAATCGGCCTGCTGGACACCCCGTGGCCCAGGGCCGGCGGCGAACCGTCCAATCTGGCTGCTCCGAAGGCCGAGGTGGCCCGCCGGTGGGGCACGATCGACCTGCTCGACATCCTGAAGAACACCGACTTCCTCACCGAGTTCAGCGGCGAGTTCGCCTCGGTGGCCACCCGGGAGAACCTGCCCCGCGACGTGCTGCGCCGCCGGCTGCCGCTGGCCCTTTCCCGCTGGGGAACAACATTGGGCATCCGGTAGATGGCCGGAACCGGCGAACACGAAGAGGACGAAACCGCGCACACCGCGACCGTCAGGCCGAGCCGTGGGGGGGGGGGGGGGCCCCGGGGGGGGGGGGCCCCCGCGGGGGGGGGGGGGGGGGGGGCCCCGCGCCCCCCGGCCCCCCCGCCCCGCGGCGGCGCGGGGGGAGCAG
>NZ_JBIAWY010000004.1:832717-930319 GCF_042896185.1 Amycolatopsis sp. NPDC001319
CGCCCCGCCCCCCCCCCCACCCCCCCCCCCCCCCCCCCCCCCCCCCCCGCCCCCCGCGCCGCGGGGGCCCCCCCCCCCCCCCGGGGGGGGGGCCCCCCCCACGGCGGTTAGTCGACGTACACCGAGTAGCCGATGTCACCCGACCTGGTGCCGTCGGCCGTGTTGCCCCACACGGTGACCGAGTAGATGCCTCGGTCCGCTGGGGTCCACGTCATCGTCCCCGCACCCGAACTGTCCGCCGGCACGGTGAACTCCTCTGTCACGGCACCCCGGTCGTTCCGGACGGAGTAGGTGTACGAGACGATGCCCGGCATACCCGGCGTGAAGGTGAACGTCCCCGGCACACCAGGACCGCCCGACCACTCGTTTTCCGGGTATTCCTTGGACGACACGTACGGCGCGCTCGAGATGCTGAACCCGTACATGTTCTCCTGCGAGGAGACCTTGTCGGCCGTCACCGTACGCACCCGCAGGTTGTGGGAGGCCCAGCCTTCCGGTGGCAGCGGGGGAGTCCATGCCAGCACAGCGCGGCCGTTCTGAGCGGCCACCTGCTGGAACGGACCCCAGTCGAACGAGTACTCGAACGCCACCGCGCCCGGCTGGCGGGCTTCCAACGTGAAGGTGCCGGGGAACGCCCGCCCGTTCGCCTGGAACTCCTTCGAGGTCACCGTTGGATCGTTCGTCACTGTCCACGTGATGTTGTCCGTTGACGACCACACGCCCGCCGTGTTCCTCGCGCGCACCACCATCTCGTAGTCGCCGATCCTTGGTGGGGTGTAGCTCACCGTCGCGGTGTTCCCGCTGACGGGCACGGTCCACCTGGTCGCCGGGTCCGCCGTCAGCCAGTACTCGAACTCCACGGCGTTCGGCATCGGGGTGGTGAACGTGAACGTGGCGGCTCTGCCCTCCGTCGCGATGTCGCCCTCGTAGCCGATCGTCGGTCGCCAGGTGTTGAGCGACAACCGTTTCTCCGTTACCGGGGACAGCCCGCCGGACGCGTCGCGGGCCTGGACCCGCAGCAGGCTCTGGTCAGCCGAGGTGAACTCGATCGGCAGCGTGGCGGTTCCGTCGGCGTTCGCCTTGACCGTCCACTTCGTACTCTCGGCACTCGCGAACCAGTAGTCGTACTCGACGACGTCCGGCATTCTCGGGGTTGCCGTGTACGTGGCCGAGGTGCCCAGGTCGACGTTCGCGGGCCCGCTTACCACCGGTGACGCATCGACGAGGAATCGGTACTCCCGTTCCGGCGTCGTTACGCCCGAGGTGTCGGTGCTGCGCACGAACAGCACGTGATCACCACCGGTGGCCGGCGTGATCGTCACCTCGGCGACGCCGTCCTGGCCGGCCGTGACCGTGGCCGACGCGCCGTCGTCCAGCCGGTAGTCATACGTCACGACGTTCGGCATCCCCGGCGCGAACCGGAACACGCCCGGCACGCCGATGCCGCCGTCCGGGCCGCCTTGCGGCGGGTAGCGGTCGGACGTGACCGTCGGCCGCGTCTCCTTGACGAGGAATGAGTAGTAGGTGCTGCCCGAGAGGTTGCCCGCCCGGTCCCACGCCCGCACGATCACCGACTGCCAGCCGTTGGCCGTTGGCGTGAAGCTGACGGTGGCCGTGCCGTCGGGGCCTGCGGCGATCTCACGCGTGTTCGCGCCGAAGCTGTAGTCGTACCGCACGACGTCGGTGGAACCGTTGGGGGAGAAGGTGAACTCGCCGGCCACACCGACCCCGCCGCCCTCGACGCCCGCCGGGTACGTCGCGGAGACGACGGCAGGCGCGTTCGGATCCGTGCGGTCGACGGTGAACCGGCACGGGCCCACCGTGGACGACTTCGCACCCCAGCTGTCCTGTGCGTACACCTCCCACGCGTAGGTGCCGTCGGCGAGGTCCGAGGTGTCCGGGTACGCCGCGGCGGGGTTGCCCGACCCGGCACCCGTGTGCCGTTGCGACGGGTCCGCCACCGGCCACCACGTGAACTGCCCGGACGTGAAGTCGCCGTCCGGGTCGGATACCTGTGCGCTCAGCTCCAGCTGGCCGCTCACCAGTGCCCCGGTGCCGTCCTTGGCACAGGGTTCGTCGTTGGTGCGGAGGTCGGTCGGCGCCGCGGGCGGCGCGTTGTTGACCACCCGCAGCGTTGCCGGGGCCTCGATCAGCCGATAGAACGCCGGGTCCGCCTCGTGGGCTTCGGCGACGCGGAAGCCCAGCGTGAGGTGACGGTCCTTGTGGTCGACCGCGTCCCGCACCGCAGAGGTGACGTCGAACGTGGCGTCGTTGTCGATGCAGGTGCCGTCGGCGCCCCTGGCGGCTACCCGTGTCCGCTCCGCCGGGCGGTTCTGCCAGGTCGACTGCTTGGTGTAGGCGGAGGTCCGCCACACCTCGGTGGCGCGGCTGTCGCAGTCGACGTAGTGCGTCTCGCCGGCCGAAAGCAGCACTGTCGTGAACGGAACACCTCGCAACGAACTCAGGTCGAAATTCACGTACGAGCGTTGAAGGTGCGGTGTGGCGTCCCAGGTGCCGATCGGCAAGTTGCCGGACGGCTTGAAATTGGCGGTGGTCGGTGTCGCTGAGTCGACGTAACCCCAGGACGTCGCGGACAGCGTCACCTCGGAACGCTGTTGACCAGTGGTTTCCGCTGCCGCCATCGCGCCATCGGTGACGGTGAGCCCGATCGTGAGCGCGACGGCGAGCAACGTCAGTGATCTTCGTAAGGTCATGCTGGCCCTTCCCCTGTTGCAGGCATGCACGACCTACACGCCTGAAGGGGAGGATTGGTTGCACCACGCGAAGCCGAGTCGCGGTACGGGATCCGGTACGCGGCGCCGTTCTGCACCTGCCTGGACTCCGGCGTGTACATCCACGAGTGCCAGGACGGGAACAACAACCAGAAGTGGGACAACTACACCCGCGGCAAGGTCAGGAACCAGGCGATCGGCTGTGCCTGGCCGCCGGGACGTCGTCGGTGTTCACAACTTCCTGTTCCTGCGCGGTCAACGCCACCGACTGGACCATCTCGTCCGCGACCAACAAATACATCCAGAACGTGTCCACCGGACTCTGCCTGAACAACGGGGAGGCCGTCGGACTGCGGATCTGCCGGGCGGGGCCCGCGCGGTGGACCGTGATAAGCCGATGCGCTGAACGGGCGGTGAGCCCGCGCAGGTCGCCGCGGCGGCCGGTCCTGCCGGCATAGGCGCATTTGGCGGCGGAGTGACGATTCGACGCGCGCCACGCTCGTTGACGTGACGCTTTGGCCCCGGCTCGCCCCAAGGGGAATCTTGCGGTCCTGGCTGCGCAGGCGGACGTATACCCGAGCTTCGCCTTCCGGGTCCGCGACACCCCGCTCGAGCTCGAGCCGGTGCTGCTGTCCGGACGCCTGATCCCGCCGCGTTCACCGCGCGGCAGCGGCACAACCGCGCCGTGCTGGCCGAGGCGAAGTGAGTTTTGTTTACATATCGTGACTCGTCAGACTGCAAGGCTGATCCGCGGCCGGTGAAAGCCGCGAGCTTTCACGACGTGGTCCACACGGGCGACTGCGGGTAACTCGCTGACACGCGGCGTACGTCAGGGCTGGTGAGCGGGCCGAGTCCTTGCTCACCCGATACACAGCCTGCCACTCGGACGCCCTGTGCCGGGAACTGCCATCACTCAGCTTGAGGTGCCGGCGCCGCGGTCTCTGCTCTTGGTTTCGTCGATCGTGCCGCTGTTGGCTTGTCTTATCTCCTCACCGCGCGCGCGGGACTCGGCTTCCTCGATCGCCAGGTAGCGGTCGTGCATGTCGGAATCCCCAACGTGTGTGATGGCGGTGATGGCGGCGTCGAGGACGCCGTCCATCCATAGTCGCGTGACGCCGCGCATCTGCCGGTCTCCCTCGTCCAAGAGCGTTCGGGCGGTTGCCTGATCGCGCGCCAGGGGGACGAGCAGGAAGTGCTCTTTGACGAAGTAGCGCCAGAGTCCTGCGTTCTTCCAGGACAGATCGGAAGGCATGGCGCCGGCGCATTCACGCAGCGTCGCCCAGGCGCCTTCGAAGTCGCCCGACGTCCGCTGGAGCTTGATGAGGGCGAGTAGCTTGCTGGCCTTGGTCCAGCCTGGTTCTGACGCGGCGACAGCTTCTTTCTGGATCTCGACGGCTTCGGCGAGAAACCCGAGTCGGGCGAGGTGGAACTGGAGGGTGTTGAGCGTGTCTCCGGTGCGGGGTTGCTGGTCAGCCCAGGCCAGGAGGAACCGGCGGGACATTTCCCGTTCGCCGAGGCGGGCGGCGTGGTCGGCCCAGGTACGCAAGCTCTCGGCTGCGGGGTCTGCCGGGAATCGCTTTCGCCGGTCGTCCAGCCATTCCTGGACGACGGCATCGGTGAAATGGGGTGTGCCGTCCGGGTTGCGGGCATCGGTGATCCTGTGGAGGACGCGTGCACGATCAGGGTGGGAGCTGGACCGCACGGCCTGCAGCGTCACCTCGACGCCGGCGGTCAGTAGATGGTGGGTGCGATAGCCGAGCGCGGTGTCGAAATTGATCTCTTTGGCCTGCCAGTGCAGCCAGACGTCCTCGAGTTGGCCGTGCTCGGCGACGAGGAAACCGGCCAGCTCCAGGTCAGGGGCCAGTCCCCACGACACGGTCTCCCGATAGCGGGTGATCTCCTGGCGGAGCAAGAACCTCAGCAACGGCAGGTCCTGCGGCCTTCGGTCGTATTGCAGTGCCCACAGAACGCCGAACCGCTCCGCACGGTTGCTGTCGTATGCCCGTCCCTGCTCGTCTCGCGCCGGCGCGAATGCCAGCCCTGCCCAGGTCGAGTCATCCTGCCGGACGTGAGCGAGGTTGCGGCGTTGAGCCTCCAGCAGCCGTTGTTGATCACCATGGGGGGACAACGGTGGTCCTCTCTCCGGTGGTCGCGATCGCCGGGTCGCGGCCGAGGACGCGAGCGAGTTGATCGCCGCCATGCCGATTCTCTTCGGCATGGCGGCGGGCATGCAGGTTAGCGGCCTCCAGTCGTTGTCGGAGGGAGGCGTGGACCTCCGCCGGGCGGCCGCCGGCGTCGCGGGTGCCCGTCCTCAGCGGTGCGAAGGCGGTCAATCTCTGCACCACCAGGCAGTGCCGACCAGGGAGGCGCCCGCCCGCCGGCCCGCGACGTGACGCACGCGGCCCCGGGCACGGTCTTCGTGTGTTCCGCGCCTGGCACAGAGCGCGTAGATCCAGGTCATGGCTGCATCGTAGGGATTCCCCATGTCGTCGACGAGTGATTTCAGCGGCCGGCCGGCAGAGTCCGGCGCAGGAATCCCACCGTCAGGTCCCACGCTCGAGCCGCCGCCTCAGGTCGGTAGAACATCGGCGCCACCCGGTTGTGGAAGGCGTGCCCAGCGTCGTCCTGCACGTGGATCTCCGCGCCCTGATGCTGCCATTCGTTTACGTAAGAGAGACCCTCGTGACGCGCTTGCCCAGAACACGGCGACAGACCAGTCCCTCGCCGGCCGCAACAATGTGGAAGTGTGGTGTCGTGCAATTCCCGTTCCCCACCGTCCGCCCCGACGCGGTGGAGTATTACGTGGCTCTGTTGGGCGCTCAGGCATTGCCGGCCGAGGCATTGTGTCTCACCGCAGTGCGCGGGTTGTCCGTCGACGAGGCATTGCACCGCTTCGACGCGTTCCCGGCGAGCCGGGAAGTCACTCTCGCGGTCGCCGGCCAGACCAGTGTCAATGCCTTCCCGGACCAACTCCCCCTCGTCGTTGCCGGCCAGCGGGACGGCTGGACACTGCTGGTCGAAGACAACGGTGTGCACGGCTCTAGGCCCGGTGTCCTGGCGCGGTTGTCATCCGGCACGGTGGCCGCGAGCGTGTACTGGAACGTCAACCTCGTCAGCCGAATCAGCCTCGCGCAAGACGTCAGAGTCTTGGCTGTGTTCGACTTCGTCACCGGCGGTACTCCAACGGGGGAAGAGCCGGAGGCGATCGGCCCCTTCCTCGGCGATCTCGACTTCGACGACCCGTATCGGAAATGCGCCTCGGCGCTCGCCTTTCTGGAGCGGGTGACTGGCATACGCGTGACTGCGGACTGGTCCGGCCAGAGCCATGCTGCCTCGGTGATCGTCGATCCCACCAGATTCGAACAGCCCAGCTCCTGGCTCAAGATCAACGCGCCTGATGTCGTTGCGGCCATACCCGAGACGAACCGGCGGGAACTGCGGACGCTGGCCACCTTGGCGGCGACCCGCGCCTGCGAAGCGACCGGCGTCGACGATCCCGCCGTACTGGCCAGTCTGGCCGACAACGCAGACGCCCTGCCCGAGCTCGAGCGCACCCGGCGCCGTGATCAGATCGCCGTTCGGGCGCACCAGGACTACCGCGACGGCCTCGAGCTGCGCTGGAACCGCTGTCAACCGCCGGACCCGAGGCTCGACGCCCGTGCAAGACTCCGCGCCGCCGCCAGATGCCGAAACGCCGACACCAGTGTCGAGCGCGCCTTGTGTGCCCGCGCTCATGCACTCGCCGCCGTATACACACACCTGTCAGCCGATCCCGTCGACGCACTGGCTACGGCCATGTTCAACGCCTGCCAGGCCAACCGGGACAACTGGCCGGCCCTGCTCGGCGAGCTCACAACCCGCCTGCGCGCTGACGGAGCCTGAGCTCACGCACCGTGACCGGCCAGAAGGGATCGTCAACGACGATTCCCCGCTCTGAACGACTTTCAGCAGCACGGGCTCGCTCATCGGCCCGAGCGAGGGCGTTCTGCCGTCCTCATACGGGCAGAGTCCGGTGCAGAAATCCCACCGTCAGCTCCCAAGCCCGAGCGGCCGCTTCCGGCCGGTAGAACATCGGCGCCACCCGGTTGTGGAAGGCGTGCCCGGCGTCTTCCTGCACGTGGATCTCCGCTCCCGGGTGCGAAGCCACCGCTTCCTCGACCACAGCGACATCCGACCGCGGAATGAACGGATCCTGCCCCCCGAAATGGAACTGGATCGGGCAAGTCACCTCACCCAGCGAGGCAATCTCGCCCGCCACCGTCGAGCCGTAGAACGACACCGCCGTGTCCGGGGTGCCCGCGGCTGCGGCGGCGAACGCGAGGGACCCGCCCAGGCAGAAGCCGAGCACTCCGGCCCGAGAGGTCAAGCCGCGCAGGTGCGCGAGGGCCGCCAACACGTCCGACAGAGCCAGCGCCGGATCCAGCTGGCCCGCGACCTCCATCGACCGGGCTACCCCGGCTTCGTCGTGCGTGGACGACCAACCCGGCGCGAAGCGGTGGAACAGCTCGGGCACGGCGACCACGTAACCCAGCGAGGCGAGGTCCGCGGCCACGCCCGACAGGTAGTCGTCCAGGCCGAAGATCTCCTGGATCAGCACGAGACCGGGGCCGTGGCCGTCGGCGGGAAGCCACACGGGCAGGTCGACGGGACCGTCGGTGAGCTGCAGGTGATCGACGCGAGTGGGCAAGTTTCCTCCCAAGTAGATCCACTGTGGACAATCAGGCTGGCCCACCGGGCCTCCGGCGATCTATGTTGAGTTTTCCAGACCGGAGGAGTCGTGATGGCGGAGCGCACCAAGTACATCCTGGACGAAGCCGATCTCCCGACGCAGTGGTACAACGTGGTGCCCGATCTGCCGGAGCCGCCGCCCCCGCCGTTGCACCCGGGGACGCGTGAGCCGGTGGGGCCGGAGGATCTCGCGCCGCTGTTTCCGCAGGCGTTGATCGCGCAGGAGGTGTCCACCGAGCGGTACGTGGACATTCCCGAGGAGGTCCGCGAGGTCTACCGCCTGTGGCGCCCCTCGCCGCTGTACCGCGCGAGAAGGCTGGAAAAAGCGCTGGGCACCCCGGCCCGCCTCTACTACAAGTATGAGGGCGTGAGCCCGGTCGGGTCGCACAAGCCGAACACTGCGGTGCCTCAGGCGTTCTACAACGCCGCGGAGGGCGTCACGCGCCTGACGACCGAGACGGGCGCCGGGCAGTGGGGCAGTGCGCTGGCGTTCGCGTGTGCGCAGTACGGGCTCGAGTGCGAGGTGTGGCAGGTCCGCGCCTCCTACGACCAGAAGCCCTACCGCAAGCTGATGATGGAGACGTTCGGCGCGACCGTGCACCCGAGCCCGTCGGCGCTGACCGAGTCCGGGCGGAAGATCCTCGCCGACGACCCGGATTCCCCGGGCAGCCTCGGCATCGCGATCAGCGAGGCCGTGGAGCAGGCCGCGGCCGACCCGAACGCCCGCTACGCGCTCGGCAGCGTGCTCAACCACGTGCTGATGCATCAGACGGTGATCGGCGAGGAAGCGCTCAAGCAGTTCGAGCTCGCGGGCGACACGCCGGACCTCCTTGTCGGCTGCACCGGCGGCGGCTCCAACTTCGGCGGGCTCGCGTTCCCGTTCCTGCGCGAGAAGCTGGCGGGCCGGATGAACCCGGTGATCCGCGCCGTCGAGCCGGCGGCGTGCCCGACCCTCACGCGCGGCACGTACGCGTACGACTTCGGCGACACGGCCGGTCTCACCCCGCTGCTGAAGATGCACACGCTCGGCCACGGCTTCATCCCCGACCCGATCCACGCGGGCGGCCTGCGCTACCACGGGATGTCGCCGCTCATCTCGCACATCTACGAGCTGGGCCTCATCGAGGCGCTCGCCGTCGGGCAGCAGGAGTGCTTCGCCGCGGGTGTGCGCTTCGCCCGGGCGGAGGGCATCATCCCGGCGCCCGAGCCGACGCACGCGCTGGCCGCGTGCATCCAGGAAGCGTTGCGCTGCAAGGAAACCGGGGAAGAGAAGGTGATCCTCACGGCGCTGTGCGGGCACGCGCACCTCGACCTGCCCGCGTACGGCGCGTACCTCTCCGGCGAGATGGTGGACAACGAGCTGTCCGACGACGTGCTCGCCGCTTCCCTGGCCGAGTTGCCGTGAAACGGCGGGCCGCCCGGACCCGCGGCCCGTCGTTCACCGCTCCTTGGACACGGTCGCCAGCAACTCGGGACCTTGCGCGGCGAGCCGTCGCTGCGCAAGGCCGCCCCACCACCGCGCCAGCACGGCGCCGACCACGATCCCGACCGGCACGCCGAGCCACTGCAGCACCGGCGAGCCGAGCACCGCGCCCGCGACGCACAGCGCGAGCACCGGCAGCGCCCCGGCGGCGACCAGCAGCATCGTCGCGAACATCTGCAGCAGCCGCGCACAGCCCGGGCGGCCGCCGGACGACCACGGGCTCGAGCTCTTGCGCTGGTCGGGCAGCGGGTAGGCGAGGAACACCGACTGCAGCATCAGCACGCCCGCCCCGCCACCCAGCAGCGCCGGCACCAGGCCGAACACCCACGGATACGCGCCGGTCTCGCCGACCGCACCCGGCAGGACGGCGGCCAGCAGCAACGCCACCGGCGCCACGATCAACGCCCACGCCAGCTGCCGGCCCCGGACGTCGGCGCGTTCGGCACCGGGCACGGTGAGCGTGTGCCACAGCGCGCTGCCGTCGAAGCCGTAGAGGTTGCCCGACTGCATGCACGCGAAGAACACCACCGCGACGCCGAGATAGGGCACGATCGCCGGCCGCCCGCCGCCGGACAGCGCCGGCAGGACCGTGACCACGACCCCGACGATCAGCGTCGACAGCAGGGCGACGCGCCGGCGGGCGTCGCGCCACCACGTGAACAGCTCCTTGCGCGCCACGGCACCCACAGGAGTCGCGGGCAGCAGGCTGCGGCGCACGCGCGCACCCTCGGCCCGCACCTTCGTGCGCGACGCGCCGCGGAACGACGGGCTGGTCACCTGCCGCGAGAGCAGTGCACCCCACGCCGCGAGCAGCACGGCGATCAGCGCGAGCATCGCGACCAGCAGCCCGAGCGCCGTGCCCCACTCGCCGGTGCCGGCCGCCTGCACGGCGACCGTGCCCCAGCCGGACGGAAGCACGTGCATCACGTTCACGAAGCCCGGCACGCGGCCGTTGATGATCGCGGGGCCGAGGCTGTTGATCGCCAGGTTCACGCCGACCCCGGAAAGACCGGTCAGCGCGACCAGGATGATGCCCAGCTCCTTGCCCTTGCGCGACGTCAGCAGCGCGCCGAGCGCCGCCATCACCACGCGGTAGAGCAGCACCACGAACGCCAGCTGCAGCACCGTGAACACGAGCCCGACCAGCGCCGCGCCCGCGCCGAGGCGCAGGCCGTAGAAGAACAGGCCGAGGAACGCGACCAGGCTGACCAGCGTCGTCACGCCGACGAAGCTCGCGGCCAGCAGCCCGACGGCGAGCTTGCGCCGGCCGATCGGCAGCAGTGCGAAGTGCTCGGGGCGCAGCGTGTCGTCCCCGCCGCCGGTGGCGATGGGCGCGAGCACCCAGCCGGCTGCCCACCCCGCGTAGATCGTGGTCAGCAGGTCGACGGTGATGCCACCGCCGCCGCGGATCGGCACGAGGGCCAGCACGATCGTCAGCACGGCGGCCGTCAGCCCGATCACCCCGCCGACGACCATGCCCGCGACGCGGCTGCCGCGCAGGGAATTGCGCAGGACGCGCAGCTTCAGTCGGACGAGGACGCCAACCACGACAGTCCTTCCGCTCCGCCGGTGCGCCCGCCCACGATGTGCACGAACGCGTCTTCCAGGCTCCCGCCGCCCCGCACGTCGTCGACGGCGCCCGCCGCGACCACCCGCCCTCGCGTGATCACCGCGACGTGGCTGCACAGCTGCTCGACCAGCGCCATCACGTGGCTCGAGAGCACCACCGCGCCACCCGAGCCGACGAACCGCTGCAGGATCGTCCGGATCGTCGACGCCGACACCGGGTCCACCGCCTCGAACGGCTCGTCCAGCACCAGCAGCCGCGGCCCGTGCAGCAGCGCCATCGCGAGCCCGATCTTCTTGCGCATGCCCGCGGAGTAGTCGATCACGAGCGTGCGCTCGGCCTCCAGCAGCTCCAGCACGCCCAGCAGCTCCTGCGCCCGCGCCGCCACCGTGTCGGGCGGCAGGCCCCGCAGAAGTCCCATGTACGTCAACAGCTCGCGGCCCGTGAGGCGCTCCGGAATGGACAGTCCGTCCGGAAGCACCCCGATGAGGCTTTTCGCCCGCTCCGGCTCCCGCCACACGTCCACGCCGAACACGTTCGCCTGCCCCTGGTCCGGCCGCAGCAACCCCACCGCCATCGACAGCGACGTCGTCTTGCCCGCACCGTTCGGCCCCACGAGCCCGAAGAACGAGCCCCGCGGAACCTCCAGGGTGACGCTGTCGACGGCGAGCGTGGTGCCGAACCGTTTGGTGAGCCCGTACAGGCCCATTGCGGCGTCCGCGCCGTTCTCGGCCACGAGTGCCCCCTTCCGTGGTCTGGAAGGGGAGATTACGCGGATTGGGGGAGGTGTGCGCGGTGTTTGCGGGGTGTTGGTGAGTTGCGGAAGGCGCGGGGTTGGGGTGGGTTGCGGGGTGGTTACGGTCGGTGACGTTCGGGGTGTTCCGCGTTCATCCCGCGCCCGGTGGGCGATACGTTGACCTTGTCATCAGGCGGCACGACTCGGAGGTTCGCTTGCCGGACAAGCGCCCCGTCGGCGACGCGCTCGCCATCGCTCACGGTCTGGTTGCCGGTGCCGGGCCGGCCGGCCCGCCGGTGCCGGCTCTTGTCGAGCTGGCCCGCAGGTTCTTCGCGACGCAGTTCGATGTCCCCGCCGGCCAGGACGCGGACGGACTTCTCTTCCAGTACGGGAAAGCCGGCTGGCTGTCATCGCCCACGCTGGTCGTCGGCATGGTGCGGCAGTTGGAGGTTCTCGACGCGGCCGGGGCGCACGAGGCTTGTTCGCAGGTGCAGTTCGAGTACAGATATGACCTGGATCGCGACCTCGAGTCCGCTGGGGGATTTTCGGAATGGTGGTTTCCCGATGATGGGACGCCCCTCGAAAGCTGGCTGGACACCGTCTCGAGGTCACCCATCGGTGATCTTCTCGCGAGCAGGGAGCCAAGAGAATTCGTGGTCTGGCTCGATCGCGTGTGATGAGTGATCTTCGGCCGCCTGAGTCAGAGCCGTGTGGCGAACGTCTTCGCGAACGTGTGCACATCACCGGGCCAGCGAGCGGACACGTAGTTCCCGTCCTCGACCACGAACGCCGGGCGTGAGTCCTCCATCGAGTCGCGGGCGCGGCCGCTCGCCTGGACCCGGTCCGTCGTGTCGCGGAAGTGCTCCGGGCGCGCGAGGGCGCGGGTGACCTCCTGCTGCACCGACATGTACCCCGCGGGCTGCCCGGGCTCCTCGCGGTAGGTGCGGTAGTAGTCCGGGTCCCAGAACCGGGTCCGGCGTGCCAGCTGCCAGGCCGTGCGTTCCAGTTGCCAGGTCAGGGCGGTGGTCGTGCGGCCGTGCAGGACCGAGCGGCCGGTGGCCGGGTCGACGCTGCGGGCGGCGAGCAGCACGCCGTGGCAGATGGCGCCGACCGGGAGGTCGCGCTGGAACGCGGAGACGACCACGTCCTGAAGCACGCGGCTTTCGAGATAGGAACGCATCCCGCGCGCGCGGTGCCCGCCCGGGAGCAGGAGGCCGTCGAAGTCGTCGAGGTTGATGTCGGCCCAGCGGATCGGGGTGCGCCACGCCGGGTCGGCGAGCAACGCGGCGTGCGCCGAGCGCGCGGCCGAATCGGCGCGCAGCACGCGGCCGACGGCGGTGAGCTTCCGCAGGCCCCGCACGCGGCTCCACAGGTCGAGGCCCTCGCCGGTGACCATGAGCTCGTCGCAGGTCGCCTGCGCGCCCTCGGGAGTCGCGAAGACCACCGTGTGCCCGTCGAGCATCGCCCGGCTGACGGCCACTTCGGACGGGTCCGAGTCCTGCGCCGGGACGGGGATCAGCACTGTCGCCAAGTCATCCTCCTGAAGCTCAGTCAGAAGGATGCCAGCCTGCGATCTTCAGGTCGAAACGCGTCAGTCGACCTGCGCCGAGCTGACGTACCAGGAGCCCGACTCGACGTCGATGGGCTCGTCGACCCAAGGCTGCACGATGTCGGCGATCTCCGCCGTCATCCGCCACATGTGCATGATCCAGCCGTCGGGCGTCATGTCGACCTGTCCGCGCAACGGCTCGACGACCTCCGCCGGCAGATCCCACTCCCGTTCGAGGAGTTCGTCCGCGCCGAACTTCTCCACCATGTTGACCACAAGCACCTAAGCCCCGCAGGTGATCTTCGGCTGCGGGTTGTACCGCACCGTCCGCGTGTGGCGCGAGACTTCCCGCCCCGTGGCCGCGTCCTTCAGCACGCGCGTATCCGTAGTCGTGAACCCAGGGGCCCCATTGGACGCGTGGCAGTTCTCCGCCGGACCCGGCTTGGTCGGCTGCGGAGTCGGATTGGTCCGCTCCCCGGGGATCGACTCCACCGAGTACCGCTTCGTGCCCCACAGCTTCACCGTCAACGACGAAGGCGACCAAATCGTCTGAACGGCGATCCCCGTCGACGAGTCGTTGGTGAACTTCAGATCGATCACGCTCGACCCGTTGGGGTTCTGGAACACCGTCGCCTCACGAGCCGCCGGGTAGCGGCTGATGTAGTAGCTGTGCTCCTTGTGCCCCGCGTCCTTCATGCCCGCGAAGTACGCCGCGTTGTACAGGGTCGTCGCGAACTGCGAGATGCCACCGCCGACCTCGCGGGCCGGGGCGCCGTTTTCGATGACGCCGGCCTCGACGTAACCCTGGGGTTTGCCGCGGGGGCCGGTGAAGCCGTTGAGGCTGAAGGTCTCGCCGGGCTTCACGATGGCGCCGTTCACTTTCTGGGCGACGACGCGGATGTTGACGCCCGAGTCGGGCGCGAAGCCGCCGGTGGTGAACTCGCCGACGACCTCTTTCACGCCCAGCGCGTTGGCCTGCTCGGTCGTCACCTTGGCCGGGCTGTTCTTGTACACGGCCTTCAGCGAACGACCGTCGGCGCGCTTCAGCACGTCCGGTAGCGGCTTCAGGCTCGGCTCCCAGTCGACGGTCTTCCCGTCCACCGAAGGCTCGACGGTCGGCTTCCCGCCGCTGAACCCGATGGTCGCCTCCTTGCCCTCCTTCTCGGTGGACTTCAGCTGCGGGCCGGCGACCGAGACGAGCTTCTTCTGGTCCACCACCGGCACCAGCCCGCCGCCGTCGGCGGGCGCGAAAGTCAGCGCCGCGGCGATGTCACGCGGCTCCAGCACAGCCGAGGCGCCCTCACCCTCGATCGTCACCGGCGCAGCCACCGCGGGACGTGCGAACTGCTCCAGCGCCGCCTGCACCCCGGCGGCAGTGGTCCGCACCGGCGCCGGCACCACAGGCAAAGCCAGTTCGGACCCGGACGCCCACTGGCTCAGCACCGCGGCCTTCGCCGCGGCGACATCGAGCTTCTGCCCCGGCTGCGGCGCCACGGCGACCGGTGTGGTGCCGTCGAACCGCACCGTGCCCTCCACCGCGGCCCGATCCACCCGCCCGCGCAGGTCCTCCAGCGCCGGGTCCAGCCGGTCGCCCTCGGCGTGCGAGACGACGCCGATCTCGTGCGTCGAGAAGAACGACGCCAGCCGCGTGAACGGGTTCAGCGGCTGGTCACCGGCCTGGTCCAGCGTTGCGGACCAGTCGAGGCGCAGGCCCGCCAGCGTCGGCGACAAGGTGGTCCGGGCCGCACCCGCGGTCACCGTCAGCGGCCGCGTCAGCCGCGGCTCGATGAGGCCCCGCAGCTCCCGCTCGGCCACCGGCCGGTCGAGGCCGCCGACGTCGACGCCCGCGACCGTGGTCCCGCGTGGCACGCTGCCCTGGCTGGTGAGCAGGTCGATCAGGTACACGACCAGCAGCGCGGCGAGCACGCCGCCGGAGATCCACAGGGTCCTGCGCAGCCGAGGGCGCGATTCGGGCTCGGCATCCGACGAGCCGACCGCCGGCAGCACGACCGTCTGCTCGTCCTCGGACTCCGGCCAGCGCGGTTCGTACGGCACCTGTTCGACCCTCCGTTTGCTGCGTCCCGCGCCACAGCGTACGGCCTGAGCCGGACATGCCGGACTAGTGCCCCTTGCGGAACAAACCGGTCAGCGTGCGTCGGGCTCCGGGTTGGCGCCGGCACGCGCGAGGAAGTCGAAGTCGCAGCCTTCGTCGGCCTGGGTGATGTGCTCGGCGTACAGGGCACCGTAACCGCGTTCGAAGCGCGGCGCAGGCTCGAGCCAATCCGCCCGCCGGCGCGCCAGCTCGTCGTCGGGCACCTCCAGCCGCAACGCGCGGGCGGGCACGTCGAGCGTGATCAGGTCGCCGTCGCGGACCAGGGCGAGCGGGCCGCCGACGTGCGATTCCGGGGCGACGTGCAGCACGCAGGCGCCGTAGGAGGTGCCGCTCATGCGCGCGTCGGAGATCCGCACCATATCGCGCACGCCCTGAGCGAGCAGGTGGTCGGGGATCGGCAGCATGCCGTACTCGGGCATGCCCGGGCCGCCGAGCGGGCCGGAGCCGCGCAGCACCAGCACGGAGTCGGCCGTGATGCCGAGCGCCGGGTCGTTGATGCGCTTCTTGAGGTCGGCGTAGTCGTCGAACACGACGGCGGGGCCGGTGTGGGTGAGCAGCTCCGGAGTGGCGGCGATGTGCTTGATCACCGCGCCCGACGGCGCCAGGTTGCCGTGCAGCACGGCGACGCCGCCTTCGGCCGCCAGCGGGTTGTCGCGCGGGCGGATCACGTCGTCGTTGTGCACGCGCGCGGTCGTCAGCGTCTCGCCCAGGGTGCGGCCGGACACGGTGAGCCGGTCGGTGTGCAGCAGGTCCGTCAGCCGCGACAGCAGCCCGGGCAGGCCGCCCGCGTAGTAGAAGTCCTCCATCAGCCACGCGCCGCCCGGGCGGATGTTGGCCAGCACGGGCACGCGGCGCGCGATCTCGTCGAAGTCGGCCAGGCTCAGCGACAGGCCGCTGCGCCCGGCCATCGCGATCAGGTGGATCACGGCGTTGGTCGAGCCGCCGAGCGCCAGCACGGTGGTGATGGCGTCGGCGTACGCGCGCTCGTCGAGGACCTTCGTGATCGTGAGGTCCTCCCACACCATGTCCACGATCCGCGCGCCGCTGGCCGCCGCCATCCGGTGGTGCGCCGAGTCCACGGCCGGGATCGACGCCGCCCCCGGCAGCGTCACGCCGAGGACCTCCGCGGCCGAGGTCATGGTCGAGGCCGTGCCCATCGTCATGCAGTGGCCGGGGGAGCGGGCCAGACCGCGTTCCAGCTCTGACAGCTCCTCGTCACCGATGGTGCCGGCGCGGCGCTCGTCCCAGTACTTCCACATGTCCGTGCCGCTGCCCAGCACCTCGTTGCGCCAGTGGCCCCGCAGCATCGGGCCGGCCGGCACGAAGATCGCCGGCAACCCGGCGCTCGCCGCGCCCATCAGCAACGCGGGCGTGGTCTTGTCGCAGCCGCCCATCAGCACCGCGCCGTCGACGGGGTAGGAGCGCAGGATCTCCTCGGTCTCCATCGCCAGCAGGTTGCGGTACAGCATGGGCGTGGGCTTCTGGTACGTCTCCGACAGCGTCGCCACCGGGAACTCCAGCGGGAATCCGCCCGCCTGCCACACGCCGCGCTTCACCTGTTCGGCGCGTTCGCGCAGGTGCATGTGGCACGGGTTGATGTCGCTCCACGTGTTGAGCACGGCGATCACCGGCTTGCCCTGGTGTTCCCCGGGCTCGTAACCGAGCTGGCGGGCCCGCGCACGGTGGCTGAAGTTGCGCAGCTCGTCGCCCCCGAACCAGCGGTGGCTGCGCAGGTCCTCCGGTGTTTTCATGGCCGGGCCGCCTTTCGTCGCTACGGGCAGTATGGCATCTGATATATGATCACAGTCCGCCACGCGGGTCGCGGGCACCGTCCGCGCCCGCCTGGTTGAATGTCGGTCTGTTCACCGCGGCAGACCGCGCGAGCCTGGAGTGTCCGATGCCACCGACGTTCAGCCTGCCCGCCTCCCGGACCGAAGTGGTCCTGGAGGAGATCCGGCGCGGCATCCTGACCCGCGAGCTGCTCCCGGGCCAGCCGCTGGTGGAGGCGGAGCTGGCACAGCGGCTCGGGGTGTCGAAGACGCCGGTGCGCGAGGCGCTGAAGGTGCTGTCGAACTCCGGGCTGGTCACGTTCAGCCCGTACCGCGGCGCTTCGGTGTGTGTGGTCGACGCGGAGCTCGCGCGTTCGGTGTACGACGTGCGCATGGTGCTCGAACCCGAGGCGCTGCGCCGTTCGGTGGCGGCCGGGGCGTCGTTCGACGACGCCGCCGAAGCGCTGAAGGAGGCGCAGGCGGCGCTCGCGGACAAGGACCACACCGCGCTCAGCCTGCTCAACCGCCGGTTCCACGGCGCGCTCTACGCCGGGTGCGGCAACCCGCTGATGGTCTCGATGCTCGACGACCTCAAGGACCGCGCCGCGCTCATCACCGTGGTCGGCTGGGACACGAACCCCAGCTGGCGCAAGGAGTGGAGCGAGCACAAGGCCGTGCTCGCCGCCGCGAAGAAGGGCGACGCCGAGGGTGCGGCCGAGTTGCTGCGCAAGCACATCGGCGCGTTCCTCGATCGGGTGCTGGCCGCGATCCCCGAAGAGGGGGCGTAACACCGTGCGGCTGCTGCTCGTCGCGGACACCCACCTGCCCAAGCGCGCCAAGGAGCTGCCCGACGAGGTCTGGGCCGAGGTGGAGCGGGCCGACGTCGTGGTGCACGCCGGTGACTGGGTGGATCTCGACGCGTTCGACGAGCTCGCCGTGGCCAGCAAACGGCTCATCGCGGTCTACGGCAACAACGACGGCCCCGAGCTGCGCGAGTGGCTGCCGGAGGTCGCCCGCGTCACGCTCGGTGGCGTGCGCCTGGCCGTGATCCACGAAACGGGCGACGCGAAGGGCCGCGAAGCGCGTTGCGACGCGCAGTTCCCCGACACCGACGTGCTCGTGTTCGGCCACAGCCACATCCCGTGGGACACCGTGACGCCCGGCGGCCTGCGCCTGCTCAACCCCGGCTCGCCCACCGACCGGCGCCGGCAGGAGTTCTGCACCTACACCACCGCCGAGATCCACGCCGGGAAACTCACCGACGTCGAGCTCCACGAGCTGCCCCGGCGCTCCTGAGCGGGTAAACAGGACGCATGGACCCGGCACGCGCACTGCGCGACATCGCGTTCCAGCTCGAACGCGCGGCTGAGCCGACCTACCGCGTCCGCGCCTTCCGGCAGGCCGCGGCGGTCGTCGACCACCTGTCGCAGGAAGAGCTCGAGAGCCGCGTGCGCTCGGGCACGCTGCAGGCGCTCAAGGGCATCGGCAAGGCGACGGCCGGGGTCATCGAGGACGCGTGGCTCGGCCGCGTGCCTGCGTACGCCGCGAAGGTCGCCGAAGCCGATCTGCCCGACGGCGGCGAACTGCGCG
The DNA here is from genome assembly GCF_042896185.1 of Amycolatopsis sp. NPDC001319. Lineage (NCBI taxonomy): Bacteria > Bacillati > Actinomycetota > Actinomycetes > Pseudonocardiales > Pseudonocardiaceae > Amycolatopsis > Amycolatopsis sp. NPDC001319. The sequence continues at coordinate 850,985 of NZ_JBIAWY010000004.1, forward strand.
CCGCGCTGCGCGGCGACTGCCACACGCACTCCGACTGGTCCGACGGCGGCAGCCCCATCCAGGAGATGGCCGAGGCCGCGCGCGACCTCGGCCACGAGTGGATCGTGCTCACCGACCACTCGCCGCGCCTGACCGTGGCCAACGGCCTTTCGCCCGAGCGGCTGCGCAAGCAGATGGACGAGGTCGCGCGCGTCAACGAAGAGCTCGCCCCGTTCCGGCTGCTGCACGGCATCGAGGTCGACATCCTCGACGACGGCGCGCTCGACCAGCGTCCGGACTTGCTGGAGCGGCTGGATTTCGTGGTCGCCAGCGTGCACTCCAAGCTGCGCATGCCCTCGCGGGAGCTGACGCCGCGGCTGCTGGCGGCCGTCGCGAACCCGCACGTGCGCGTGCTGGGCCACTGCACCGGCCGGCTCGTGCGCGGACCGCGGGCGCGGCCGCCGTCGACGTTCGACGCCGAGAAGGTGTTCACCGCCTGCCGGGAAAACGGCGTGGCGGTGGAGATCAACTCGCGCCCGGAGCGGCTCGACCCGCCCATGCCGTTGCTGCGGATGGCCGTGGAGCTGGGCTGCGAGTTCGCCATCGACAGCGACGCGCACGCCCCCGGCCAGCTCGACTGGCAGGTCTACGGGTGCGCGCGCGCCGAAAAGGTCGGTCTCACGGCGGACCGCGTGATCAACACCCGGCCCGCCGACGAGCTCGTCTAGTCTACTGTGGACTGATCCCGATGTTGATCACCGGGTGGCCGGCCGGGTCGAGCCAGCGCATCACGGCGTCGAGGTCAGCGCCCGGGATGGACACGCAGCCCGCCGTCGGTTTGCCCGCCGAGACGTGCAGGAAGAACGCCGAACCCTTGCCCGGCACCGCGGGCGAGCGGTTGTAGTCGATCACGGTGGCGTGGTCGTAGACGGGGCCGGCCTTGCCGAGGTCCTCGCCGGCCGCCTCGTCGAACGGGCAGGTGCCGGGCGCGCACGAGTAGTGCGTGTTGTAGTAGGGCGACTTGACGTCGGAGACCCACCAGTCGTGGTCGGTGACCTGGCGGTAGGGCAGCCGGGTGCCGTTGGTGGGCTGGATGCCGAACGCTTGGGTGAGGGTCCAGACGCCGGCAGGAGTGTGCGACGTCGTTTCGCTCGCTTCGCCGATGCCTTGCGTGCCGACGAACGCCGGGAACGGCCCGAGGGCCCGGACCCAGTGGGAACCCTTGCGCTGCCACGCGATCAGCGTCGCGGTGGTCGACGACGGGTCCGGCGCGGTGACCGTGACCATCTGTCCGGCGGAACCGTGGTAGGCCAGCGGGGGATCCTGCGCCGGATTCTGCTCGGGTGAAGCCGGTGCGACGGTGGCGAGCGTACCCAGCGCGACGCAGACGAGCGTCCCCAGAACGGTTCTCATGGGGCGCGAGCTTACGGCAAGAACCCGGGCCGCCGCAGGGAAATCGGCGACCCGGGTTCTTGCTCAGTTGATCTGGTAGGAGTCGCCGTAGACCTTCCACTTCAGGGGCGTGTGGAGGTCGAGGTTGCCCGCGTTGAGGAACACGAGCTGTTCGGTGTCCACGCGCGAGGTGTCGGCGTGGGCTTCTTCCTGCTTCATGATCACCTTGCGGGCGTCGAGGAACGCCTTGAGGTAGGTGGTCTCGTTGCCGCCCTGGGACGGCGGCTTGGCCTTCTTGATGGCGGAGTTGCGGATGCCGCCGAAGCTGTCGGAGCTGTTGCCCGGGCCGTGCATCACGATGGCGTCGTAGTAGATGAACTGGCCCAGTGCGCCGAGACCGTCGGACTTCGCCTGGTTCACCGACGGGTTGAAGTACACGCGGTCACGCTCGCTGTTCTGCGCGGCCTGGAACTGCGACGTCTTCGCCGCGGCCTTCCACGCGTCCACGAACGCCTGGCCGAGGCCGGAGTGGGAGTCGGAGCCGTTGACGTTCCGCAGCGCCGGCAGGTACTTCGCGAGCGGGTTGTTCGGTACGGAGTTGGTGTAGGCCTGCACGAGCTCGAGCATGTCGCCGGTGCCCGAGCAGAAGCCGATGATGCCGGCGGTGTAGCCGCGGCCGTCGCCGATGTCCTCGATGTAGCTGTACTGAGCCTTCCAGTCGAGGCTCGAGTTCTCCGCACTGGACACCAGCTGCATCGCGATGTCCTTCTTCTCCGGTGAGGCGAGGTCGCCGCCGGAGGCGAGGATGGAGGCTGCACTGCTGAGGGACGCGGGGTTCGCGGCGGCCGTGGAGAGGGCGGGGGTGGCCAGGACGACGGTGAGGGCCGACGCCACGGTGAGACCGGCAACCAGGGCAGGCCGCATCGTCTTGCGCATGGGGGGAATTCCCTTTCCGCAGAATTGCCAGGGCACGGCCCTGGCAGGTGGGCAAGGCGGACGAAGCCGCGTTTTCCCTGACACGCCAGGGAAAACCCGACTCCGGTGCTGCTGCGGCGTAGCGCAACGATAACCGCGCGTGACCCCAGCGGCAAGGGGTAGATCGAGTTTTCGCCGACGGCGGGAGTTGTTGCCCGGAGGGCGGTACAGGGTTCCGGTGACCGGGAAACCGTTGTGCCCGGCGTAAAATAGGTGTCGGCGCGCTGTGGTGAATCCTTTGTCGACCCCAGTGAGTCCACAAAGGACTTAGGCTACAAAGTCTTGAACGACATCCCTGCCCGCATCAGGCGTTCGATCAAAGCATCACCCATCGCCGTCGCCGTGGTGACCTGGCCAGCGGTCGCGGGAAGGTCGTCGAAAGCCAGGCACAGGGCGGATTCCGCGAGCATCTTCGCGGTCTCGTCATAGCCGGGGTCGCCGCCCGAGACTTCGGTGGTCACGTGCCGGCCGCCGCCTGAGCCGGTGAAGCGGACGGAGAACCAGGACTTCGCGCGGCGCGCCGGGCTCGGTCCCTGGCCCGGGGTGAGGAGCTTCGACAGCGCGTCGCGCGCGGGGGCGAGCTGGGCGGCGGCGAACAGTGCGCCGGCGCCCGCTGTCGCGGCCGCCACCGAAGGCAGGCCGGCGAAGGCCGCGAAGTGGCGGTAGCGGAAGTCCGGGCCGTAGCGGGCGGAGGCCCGCGCCGAGTGGGCCACGACCTGCGGGTCGATCGTCGGCAGCGGGACGGCCCACTGGCCGGTGCCGGGCACGCGGTGCGGGCTGCCGATCGGAACCCGGACCCGCCGGCCGGGCGGCTGCGGCTCAGCCGCGGCGCGCACCTTGGCCACGCGGTTGGCGGCGGCCTGGCGGGAGAACGCCGTCATCGCCGTGAGGAAGGTGCCACCCGAGGGCAGGGCGCCGACGCGGACGTAGCCGTCGACCTGCAGCGGGACGTCCTCCGGCAGCTGCCGGACGGTGTACCAGGCGCCGAGGTCGTGGGGGATCGAGTCGAAGCCGCAGCTGTGCACGAGCCGGGCGCCCGTCTCGGCGGCCTTCGCGTGGTGGGCGAGGTACATGCGGTCGACGAACTCCGGCTCGCCGGTGAGGTCGACGTAGTCCGTACCCTCGGCGGCGCACGCGGCGACCAGCGGCTCGCCGTAGTGCAGGTACGGGCCGACGGTCGTGGCGACGACCTTGGCCGACACGGCGACCGCCCGCAGCGAGTCGGGGTCCGCGATGTCGGCGCTGAGCAGCGGCAACGTGCCCAGCCGCTCGTCGACGGCCGTCAGCCGGGTGCGCAGGTCCTCGAGCTTGGCGCGGTTGCGGCCCGCGAGCGCCCAGCGGCAGCCGGGCGGGGCGGAGCGCGCGAGGTACTCCGCCGTGAGCGTGCCGGTGAAGCCGGTGGCGCCGAACAGCACCAGGTCGTAGTCGGCCATGCGCGTGCCTCCCGAAGGTCCGGGTCCGAGGTTACCGCCGGGTCACTTCGGGGCCGGAATCTCCGCCCGTCCGGCGTGGTTGAGCCCGGTGTGACGGACTTCGGGCGGGACATCTCGACGGGTTACTTCCTGGTGCCGAACGCGGCCGACCCCCTGGTCGAGCGCGCGCGCGAGCTGGAGCGGATGGGGTTCGAGCACCTCGCCGTGCAGGACCACCCGTACCAGCGCCGGTACGTGGAGACGTTCTCCCTCATGGGCGTGCTGCTCGGCGCGACGACGAAGATCCGGGTGTTCCCCGACGTCGCCAACCTGCCGCTGCGCAACCCCGCTGTGCTCGCGAAGGCCGCCGCCAGCCTCGACCTGCTCTCGGGCGGCCGCTTCGACCTCGCCGTGGGCGCCGGCGCGTTCTGGGACGCGATCGTCGCCTACGGCGGCCCGCGCCGCACCCCGGGTGACGCGCTCGCCGCCGAGGAGGAAGCGATCACCGTCATCCGCAAGATCTGGAGCGGCGACCACAACCTCCGCTTCGACGGCCGCTTCCACTCCCTGGCCGGCGCGCACTCCGGCCCCGTGCCGGCGCGTCCGATCGGCCTGTGGCTCGGCTCGTACGGCCCCCGCGCGCTGCGCCTCACCGGCCGCCTGGCCGACGGCTGGGTCGTCAGCCTCCGCGACGACCCCGCCGAAGCCCTCCGCATGGCCGCGGCCGTCGACGCGGCCGCCGTCGACGCCGGCCGCGAGCCGGCCTCGATCCGCCGTGTCCTCAACGTCGGCGCCACCCCGACCGCCCCGGAACTCGCCGACTTCGCCCTCGCCGGCGGCTTCGACACCTTCGTCCTCTCCGGCGCCGACGACCGGGCGTCACGCGTGTTCATCGCCGAGACCATCCCAGCCGTCCGCGAACAGGTGGCGGCCGAACGCTCGGCGTGACGGCGGCTCAGAGCTCGGCGGTCCAGGGCCCCTTCGGATGTCGGTGCGGGTCGAGCCACAGCTGAGGTTGCCGCAGGCCCAGGTCCGGAGCGAACTCGTCCTGCTCCGGGAAACGGCCCTCGCGATCGGGCCAGAGCACCTGCAGGAAGGGTACGACGGGACGGGTGGCGCGGTAGAAGCCTTGTGCCGTCCCGAAGAACACGCCGTGCCAGCCCTCGTCGACCGGCCGCAGCGCCAGACGGCCGGACTCGAGGACGTCGTCCAGCTCGGCACCGGCGGCCGGTCGGCGGCCCGCGGCCACCTGCTCGCCGATCAGGTTGAGCAGCCGCATCCCGGGCCCGGCTCGAGCCCGAACACGGCGAGCTCCGGCACGCGGAACGAGTGCCACAGCCCGACCGTGAACGTCCAGCCCGCGCTGACCTCGTCCTCCGGGATCGCCAGCAGACCCCAGCCGGGGTCGGCGACGTGCTCGAACAGGCCGGCGTCGACGGAGTCGAGGCGGTCCCGGTCGCCGTAGTCGAGGCAGACCATGCACTTGCAGGAGTCGGTGGACACGACGGGAAGGGTATCCGGCCACACCCGTGCCGAGCGTCCACTGTGGATCGCCGGCACTACATTAAAGAGCTGGTAAACTGACCCCACGATGACTGCTGCCGCCACCACCGCGCCACGGCACCGGTCCATCCTCGGGGTCCTGCTCGCTGCCTTGCTGCTCCTCGGGGTCGCCGCGCCCGGGCCGGTGCCCGCCGGCGCGGAGCACCACGAACCCAAGCCGGCACTGGTCGCCCACCAGTCACCGCACTTCGTTGCCGTGCAACCGATCCCGGACGCCACGCCGCCGGAACAGGCGAAACAGCGCCCGGCTGCGACAAACACCGCCACCGCCGACAAAAGCACCACCACAGGACACCGATCCGACCCGAAAGTCCCCGCCCGCGCACCGCCCTTCACCTGAGTACGTCACCCCTCACCCGTACTCAGCTGTTGGAGGTTTCCCATGACCAACGGTCATGCCTTGCTGGCCGTCGGCGGTGCGTTCCTGGCGGCCGGGGTCGTCGCGCGCCTGGGCAGTAAGATCGGGCTGCCGACGATCCCGTTGTTCATGCTGGCCGGCTTCGTGTTCGGTCCGCACACACCCGGGTTGTCGCTTGTGGACGACCCCGCCGAGCTCGGCGTGCTGGCCGGGCTCGGCCTCGTGTTCCTGCTGTTCTACCTCGGCCTCGAGTTCTCGCTCGACGACCTCGCGCGCGGCGGCAGACGCCTGGCCGCGGCCGGGCTGGGCTACCTGCTGCTCAACGTGGGCGGCGGGCTCGCGTTCGGGTTCACGCTGGGCTGGGGCACGCGCGAAGCGCTGGTGATCGCGGGGGCGATCGGCATCTCGTCGTCGGCCATCGTGACCAAGCTGCTGCTCGAAACCCGCCGTGCCGCCAACCCCGAATCGCGCCTGATCATGGGCGTGATCGTGCTCGAAGACCTGTTTCTCGCGCTCTACCTGGCCCTGCTGCAGCCCGTGCTCAGCGGCGCCGACGGCTTCGGCGCGGCGTTCGCCGACTTCGGCAAGGCGCTCGGCTTCCTGCTCGTGCTCGCGGCGCTGGCGCGCTGGGGTGGCCGGCTCGTGTCGCGGCTGTTCGGTTCGGCCGACGACGAGCTGCTCACCGTGTGCTTCGTCGGCGTCGCGGTGCTGGGCGCGGCCGTCGCCGAGGAGGTGGGTGTGTCCGACGCGATCGGCGCGTTCATGGTCGGCATGATGCTCGGCGGCTCGAAGGTCGCGCCGCGCGTGCACAAGCTGGTGCTGCCGCTGCGCGATGCGTTCGGGGCGCTGTTCTTCTTCATCTTCGGCCTCTCGATCGACCCGGGCGCCGTCGGGACGGTCGTGGTCCCCGTGCTGGCGGCCGTCGCGCTGACGCTGGTGCTCAACCTCGCCGCGGGCGCGTTCGCCGCGAAGTTGCACGGCTTCGACCGCCAGGCCGGGGTGAACATCGGGCTGACCGTGCTCACCCGGGGCGAGTTCTCGCTGGTCCTCGCCACGCTCGCGGCGGCGGCCGGGCTCGACCCTCGCGTGGCCCCGTTCGTCGCCGGATACGTGCTGCTCCTGGCCGTGATCGGGCCGCTCGCGGTGGTGCGTTCGGAGCGGCTGACCTGGCTTTTGCCGGCTCGGCTGACCCGGCAGCGGGGGTGACGGGAGACCCCGGGCATATTCAGGAGCCACGCCCGTCACGCACCGCTATCCTCGAAACAAGTATGTCCACTCAATCCCCCCTCGAGGCGTTGCGCGCGCGGCTGCCCGAGCTGATGTCGCGCGACGAGCACCGCCTGCGCCGTCGGCTCGACGGCGCGCGCCGGTCGCGCGACAAGCAAGCCGTGGCCGAGCGCATCGCCGCCGACGTGACCGCCGCCGAGCTGCGCGTGCAGCGGCGGCGCGAGAGCGTGCCCAAGATCGAGTACCCCGAAGAACTGCCGGTCAGCAGGCTCAAGGACGAGATCGGCAAGGCGATCGCCGAGAACCAGGTGGTGATCGTCGCGGGCGAGACCGGCTCGGGCAAGACGACCCAGCTGCCGAAGATCTGCCTCGAGCTCGGCCGCGGCATCCGGGGACAGATCGGGCACACGCAGCCGCGCCGGCTGGCCGCGCGCACCGTGGCCGACCGCATCGCGAGCGAGCTGAAGACCGAGCTGGGCGACGCCGTCGGCTACAAGGTCCGCTTCACCGACCAGTCCGGCCAGGACACGCTGGTCAAGCTGATGACCGACGGCATCCTGCTCGCCGAGATCCAGACCGACCGGATGCTGCGCCAGTACGACACCCTCATCATCGACGAGGCCCACGAGCGCAGCCTCAACATCGACTTCATCCTCGGCTACGTCAAGCAGCTGCTGCCGCGCCGTCCCGACCTCAAGGTGATCATCACCTCGGCCACGATCGACCCGGAGCGCTTCTCGAAGCACTTCGACAACGCGCCGATCGTCGAGGTCTCCGGCCGCACCTACCCCGTCGAGGTCCGCTACCGGCCGATCATCGACCCGGAAGACCCCGAGGCCGACCCGGACCGCGACCAGACGCAGGGGATCCTCGACGCCGTCGCCGAGCTGAGTGCCGAAGGGCCCGGCGACATCCTCGTGTTCCTCTCCGGCGAACGCGAGATCCGCGATACGGCAGACGCGCTCAACCGCCTCGACCTGCGCAACACCGAGGTGCTGCCGCTGTACGCGCGGTTGTCGTCGGCCGACCAGCACCGCGTGTTCCAGCGTCACACCGGCCGCCGGATCGTGCTCGCGACGAACGTGGCCGAGACGTCGCTGACCGTGCCGGGCATCAAGTACGTGGTGGACCCGGGCACGGCGCGCATTTCGCGCTACAGCCACCGCACGAAGGTGCAGCGGCTGCCCATCGAGGCGATCTCGCAGGCGTCGGCCAACCAGCGCAAGGGCCGCAGCGGCCGCACGTCCGACGGCATCTGCATCCGCCTGTACTCCGAAGAGGACTTCGAGTCGCGGCCGGAGTTCACCGACCCGGAGATCCTGCGCACGAACCTGGCGTCCGTGATCCTGCAGATGACGTCGCTCGGGCTGGGCGACATGGCCGCGTTCCCGTTCGTGGAGCCGCCGGACCGCCGCCAGGTCACCGACGGCGTGCAGCTGCTGCAGGAGCTCGGCGCGTTCGAGGTGGACGACGCGTCGAAGCTGACGGACATCGGCCGCAAGCTCGCGCAGCTGCCGGTGGACCCGCGGATGGGCCGCATGGTGCTGGAGGCCGCGCGCAACGGGTGCGTGCGCGAGGTGATGATCATCGCCGCGGCACTGTCCATCCAGGACCCGCGGGAGCGTCCGGCGGAGAAGCAGCAGGCGGCCGACCAGCAGCACGCGCGCTTCGCCGACCCGACGTCCGATTTCCTCGCGTACCTCAACCTGTGGGAGTACGTCAGCGAGCAGCAGAAAGCGTTGACGGGCAACCAGTTCCGCCGCCTGTGCCGCAACGAGTACCTCAACTACCTGCGCATCCGCGAGTGGCAGGACATCTTCAGCCAGCTGCGCCAGCTGGCCAAGCCCCTGGACATTTCCCTCAGCACCACCCCGGCCGACCCGCAGCACGTGCACACGGCGCTGATCGCCGGTCTGCTCTCGCACATCGGCCTCAAGGACCCGGCCAAGGGCGACTACCTCGGCGCGCGCGGGGCGCGGTTCTCGGTGTTCCCGGGCTCGGCGCTGTTCAAGAAGCAGCCGCGCTGGGTGATGTCGGCGGAGCTCGTGGAGACCTCGCGGCTGTGGGGCCGCGTGAACGCGCGCATCGAGCCGGAGTGGGTCGAGCCGCTGGCCGCGCACGTGGTGAAGCGGTCGTATTCGGAGCCGCACTGGGAGCGCAAGCAGGGCGCCGTGATGGCGGTGGAGAAGGTGACGCTCTACGGCGTGCCGCTCGTCGCCGACCGCCGCGTGAACTACGGGCGCATCGATCCCGAGCTGTCGCGCGAGCTGTTCATCCGCCACGCGCTGGTGGAGGGCGACTGGCACACCAACCACAAGTTCTTCTCGGAGAACCGCGCGCTGCTCGACGAGGTCGAGGACCTGGAGAACCGCGCCCGCCGCCGCGACATCCTCGTGGACGACGAGACGCTGTTCGAGTTCTACGACCAGCGCGTGCCGGCCGACGTGGTGTCGGTGCGCCACTTCGACAGCTGGTGGAAGAAGGCCCGCCGCGGCGACCCGGACCTGCTTTCGTTCGAGAAGTCCATGCTCATCAACGAGACCGCGGGCGGCGTGCGCGAGTCGGACTACCCCGACTCGTGGACGCAGGGCTCGCAGGTCTTCGGCCTCACCTACCAGTTCGAGCCCGGCGCGGACGCCGACGGCGTCACCGTGCACATCCCGCTGCCCGTGCTGAACCAGGTGACGCCGGACGGTTTCGACTGGCAGGTGCCGGGCCTGCGTGCGGAGCTCGTGACCGCGCTGATCAAGTCCCTGCCGAAAGCCTTGCGGCGCAACTTCGTCCCGGCTCCCGACACGGCCGCGTATGTCCTTTCGCGAGTGTCGCCTTCGGACGGTCCGCTGATCGAGGTGCTGTCCGACGAGCTGTTCGCGCTGCGCCGCGTCGACGTGCCGCTGTCGGCCTACGACCTGTCCTCCGTGCCGGACCACCTGCGGGTGACGTTCCGCGTGGTCGACGACCGCGGCCGCAAGGTGGCCGAGGGCAAGGACCTGGAGGCGTTGAAGCTCAGCCTCGCCCCGAAGGTGCGCGAGACGATTTCGAAGGCCGCCAACAGCATCGAGAAGGCGGGGCTGGTCAAGCCGGATTTCGGCTCCCTGCCTCAGGTTTTCGCCTCCACACAGCGCGGCCACGACGTCAAGGCGTACCCGGCGCTGGTCGACGAGGGCTCGTCGGTCGCCGTCCGCCTGCTCGACACCCCGGCCCAGCAGCGGCACGCGATGTGGGCCGGCACCCGGCGCATGCTGCGGCTGAACCTGAACTCGCCGATGAAGTTCATCACGCGGTCGCTGTCCAACTCTTCCAAGCTCGTGCTGAACCGCAACCCGCACGGCAGCGTCGCCGCCCTGCTGGAGGACTGCGTCGACTGTGCCGTCGATTCGCTCATGGCCGCGGCCGGCGGCCCGGTCTGGGACGAGGCCGGCTTCGCGGTGCTGCTGGAGCACGTTCGGGCCGGCTTGAACCCGGCCGTGCTGGCGGTCCTCACCGACGTCGAGCGCATCCTGCGCGCGGCCATCGAGGTGGAGACGGTCCTGCCGGACACACGCGGCCCCGCGGAATCACTGGCCGACATGCGCGCGCAGCTCACCGGCCTCGTCCACGCGGGCTTCGTGACCGAAACGGGCGCTTCCCGCCTGCGCGACGTCGAGCGCTACCTGCGCGGCATCTCGCGCCGGCTCGACAAACTCGTCTCCGAGCCCACCCGGGACCTGCAACGGACGGCCGACATCGCGTGGATCACGGAGGAGTACCGCTCCGCCCTGGCCACCCTGCCGGCGGGCACCTCGTCGCCCGCCCTGTCGGAGGTGCGGTGGATGATCGAGGAACTGCGGGTCTCGTTCTTCGCCCAGACCTTGGGGACCGCGTATCCGGTGTCGCTGAAACGCATCACCAAGGCTCTGGACGACGCGGTGGCGGCTGTTTGACAGCGAGCGTCACGGCCGCCGCACCTGCCGACACGATCCCGGCGAACGCCGAAAAGGCAGCGGCCTGACCGCCGACACCCTTGAAGACCACCGCGGCGGCCTTGCTCCACGCGCGCTGCCGCACGGCGAGCTTCTCGAACTTGTGCTGCCGGAGGTGGCAGCCGAGCAGGATGCCGTTGGCGTTGTTGCGGCAGAACCCCACAGCCTTCGCAGGATCTTCTCCGTGCCTTTCTGACCATGCGAACCGAAGCTACTGATCTTCGTCATCCGCCCGATAGCTGCCCACGAGGGAATTCGCTGCTGTTGGCGAAACGTGAACTGCACGCTGAGCGATCCTCGTTGCCCCGAAGGGATTTCTTCGAGTTGGGCCGTATGGTGCCTGGTGCGCACGAACTCAGTTAGCTGATCCCCGCCCGCAGGCGGGTCGAGTCCTGGCCCGGGGGGACGCCGAACTGGCGGCGGTATTCGCGGCTGAACTGCGACGCGCTGTCGTAGCCCACGGCGTAGCCGATGGAGGCGACGTCGTCGTCGGTGCGGGAGAGCAGGAGCAGGCGGGCCTCCTGCAGGCGGATGTGTTTCTGGTACTGGATGGGCGTCATGGCCGTCACGGCGCGGAAGTGGCGGTGGAAGGACGACTCGCTCATCGCCGCGAGGCGGGCGAGGTCGGCGACGCGCAGGGACTCCGCGTGGTGGTCGCGGATCCAGCGGATGGCGCGCCCCACGTGGGACAGGCTGCTGTCGGCGAGGCCGATCTGGCGGATGGTCGCGCCCTGGTCGCCGGTGACGAGGCGCCAGAGGATCTCCTTCTCGATGAGCGGCGCGAGCACGCGGCGGTCGGCCGGGTGGTCGGTCAGGCGCAGCAGGCGGACGAACGCGTCGAGCAGCTCGGCGGGCGCGTCGCTCACCGTGATGGCCGACGGGGTGGCCGGGGTCGAGTTCGTGGTGCCCGTTTCGAGCAGGAGGGCGGCGACGGCTTCCGGCTTGAGGACGAGGCCGGCGCCCAGGAACGGTTCCGTGGGGCTGGCCTCCACGAAGTGCCCGGTCACGGGCATGTCGACGGTCACCACGAGGTACTGGCCGGCGCCGTACTCGTAGGTGCGCTCGCCCGTGCCGATGCGTTTGCGGCCCTGCGCGACGACGGCGAGCACCGGGCCGGTCAGCGACGCCGCCGGGTCGGTGGGCGCGCGTTCGCACGACAGCATCAGGCCGCCCGGCAGGTCGGTGCGGCCGGCGTGACGGGTGATCAGCGTGCGCAGCTCGGCGAGGGACACCCGTCGATTCGACCACGGCCGGCCACGACCGGGCAACTGGCGATCGTGACAGGATCAGGCAAGAGGCTACGACTTTCGGGCTCACGGCGGCGGCCTCGGCGCTGGTGTCATAAACGGGCAACGAAATCCCGTGATGAGCCAGGAGAATCCCCGTGAGCCTTGATTCCTACGTCCACCTCGGCCGGTCCGGCCTCGTCGTGAGCCCGTTCTGCCTCGGCGCCATGAACTTCGGCGAGGACACCGGCACCGGCTGCAGCGTCGAAGAGTCCGAGAGGATCCTGCAGACCTACCTCGACCGCGGCGGCAATTTCATCGACACCGCCAACTTCTACACGAACACCCATTCGGAGAAGATCGTCGGCGACTTCCTCGCCGCGACGCCGGGGCTACGCGACCGCGTGGTGCTGGCCACGAAGTTCTTCGTCAACCTGCACCCCGGCGACCCCAACGGCGGCGGCGCCGGCCGGAAGGCGATCCTGCACCAGCTGGACGACTCCCTGCGGCGTCTCGGCACCGACTACCTCGACCTCTACTACCTGCACAACTACGACCGCCACACACCTGTCGAGGAAACGCTGCGGACGCTCGACGATCTGGTCGCGGCCGGCAAGATCCGCTACGTCGGGTTCTCCGACACTCCGGCGTGGTTCACCGCGAAGGCCCAGACGATCGCCGAGTTCCGCGGGTGGGCGCCGGTCGCCGGGCTGCAGATGGAGTACTCCCTGCTGGAGCGCACGATCGAGAGTGAGCTGCTGCCGCTGGCGGAGGATGCGGGGATGGCGATGCTGCCGTGGAGCCCCTTGAAGAGCGGCTTCCTGTCCGGCAAGTACACCCGCGACGGCGCGGCCGCGGACACCCGGCGCGGCGCGGCGTTCGGGGTGGGGCCGACAGAGGAGCAGTTCCGGGTGATCGACGTGGTGGCCGGGATCGCGAAGGAGCTGGGCGTGAGCCCGGCCGCGGTGGCTCTGGCGTGGGTGCGGGGCCGGCCGGGGATCACGTCGACGTTGATCGGGCCCCGGCGGGTGGAGCACCTGACGGAGAACCTGGCCGCGCTCGACCTTCGGCTGAGCGCCGAGCAGGTCGCCGCGCTGGACGAGGTTTCCGCGCCTCGGCTCAACTTCCCGGCCGAGCTGAACCGCGGCATGGCCCCGCTGCTGCGCTACGCGGGCGCGACCGTGAACGGGCAGGAGCACGGGGTGTACCCGCCGCTGCTGCAGAACCCCACGCGGTACTGACCGTCAGCCGGCGATGTGGCAGTACAGCCGGCCGCCCGAGGGCTTCGCCTGCTTCGCGAGGGCGGCGAGCTCGTCCACGACGGGCAGCAGGTCCGCGGCGCTGCCCTCGAGCTTCTCGTCGCTCGACCAGAACCCCGCCAGCTCCCGGCGGCGCGCCTCGTCGGTGGCCGCGATGGCGTCGCGGAACTCGTCGGTGAGCGTGACGACCACGATGTCGCCTTCCCCGACCTCCGCGAGCAGCTTCATCGCCCGCGGCCGGTCGGCGGCCGCTTCCTCGCCGATCCCCGTGAGGAACGCCTCGGCCCGCGGCACCTGCAGGTACGGGTCGAGGTGCTTGAAGGAGGCCGTGGGGAACAGCGCGGCCGGGCCTTCGGGCGCTTCGAGGGACGTTACGGCTGCTTCGTCCGAATTCGCCGTGAAGTAGCTGTAGAGCATGGTGTGACTCAACCACAGGGCGACCCCGCGCAAAAGCGGAGCGCCCCGTGGGCCGAGGAGTGGGCGGACGTCAGTCGCCGGAGAAGCCCCAGAAGAAGACCTCCGTGGGGGTGCCGTTGTGGTACAGCACCAGGCTTCGGCCGGTCCAGCGCTCGCCCATCAGGTCGGCGAGGGGGCCGGAGGGGCCGGGCTGGAAGACGCGGTCGAAGTCGGCCGCCGACGGTTGGTGGGTGCCGAACACCTCGGTCAGTTCGGTGGCGCTCAACGGGCGGATGGTGCCCACGCTGCCGGCTTCGGAGATCTCGTGGGTGTCGAGGATCGAGTGGGTGCCCGCGTCCCAGAAGTTTTCGGAGTCCTTGGCGGCTTCGAGGTCGGGCAGGGATCTGGGCCGGGGCACGGGCGCGACGTACTCGGGATCGAAGGTCTCCCACGGCCAGAGGTAGTCACCGGTGGACAGGAGTTGTGCCTGGACGAACCGGTGCGTTGCTTTGACGCTGCCGACAAAGGGCGCGCGGTAGTGCCAGCCTGAGGCTCCCATTGACGAATCTCCTCGGGGTTATTTCGCGTCGGCGTAGGTGTCGACGGCGAGGGCCTGCATGGGGAAGTGCACCGGGCACGCTTCGCCGAACAGCATCTGCGCGGACTCGGTCACGGTGGACTCGATGAGGGCCGACACGGTGGGCGCCAGGTCGGCCGGGGTGTGGACGATCACCTCGTCGTGCTGGAAGAACACGAGGTGGGCGGGGGCGGGGAGGCGGCCGCGGAGAGTGGCGAGGAGGACGGCGGTCAGGTCGGCCGCGCTGGCCTGCACGACGAAGTTGCGGGTGAAACGGCCCCAGCCGCGGGAGGCGCGGCGGGCGCGGGTTTCCGTGGCCTCGTCGTCGGCGAGGCCGCCGGTGAGGGCGCGCCACGCGGCGGAGGGGGCGGGGGAGGTGCGGCCCAGCCGGGACCGCACGCGTTCGCCGCGCTCGCCGGCGGCCGCGGCTTGCTCCACATAGGACACGGCGTCGGGGAAACGCTGGCGCAGCAGGGCGAGCAGCGGGCCCGCCTCGCCGGAGGTGCCGCCGTACATGGCCGACAGCATCGCGATCTTGGCTCGCGAGCGGTCGTCCGCGGAGCCGGACGGCGGGGGAACGTAGCGGGCGCCCGAAAAAAGCGCCTCGCCCAGCCGGGCGTACAGGTCCGTGGCCGCCGAGACCTCGGCCAGCCGGCGGTCGCCCGACAGCGCCGTGAGCACTCGTGGCTCGAGCTGAGCGGCGTCGGCGACCACGAGTTTCCACCCCGGATCCGCGCGGACGCACGTGCGCAGCACCTTGGGGATCTGCAGCGCCCCGCCGCCGCGGGTGGCCCAGCGGCCGGAGACGACGCCGCCGACGACGTAGTGGGGGCGGAAGCGGCCGTCGGTGACCCATTCGTCGAGCCAGGCCCAGCCGTTGGCCGAGTGCAGGCGCGAGAGTTCCTTGTACTCCAGCAACGGCGCGACGGCCGGGTGGTCGATGTCGCGCAGCAGGTACTTGCGCGCGGCCGGCACCTCGATGCCCTCACGGGCGAGCGCGCGGATGACGCTCGGCGACGAGTCGGGGTTCACCGGCCGCCCGCCGAACGCGTCGGTGATCTGCGCGGCCAAGGCGACCAGCGCTTTCGGCCGCTGCCCGGACGGCACGCGCGGACCGAGCCGGGACTCCAGCAGCGCCCGGTGCAGGTCCGCCCGCCACGGCAGCCCCGCCGCCGACATCTCCGCCGCGGCCAGCGCGCTCGCCGACTCGGCCGCCAGCAGCAGCCGCATCCGCCCGGGCGACGCGACGGAAGCCACGCGCTTGTCCTGCTCCGCCAGCACACCACGAACCGCGTCGACGACCGTGACGTCAGGCGGCAGGCCCGGTCCGCGCGGCGAGAACAGCGTGGGCTGCGCCGCCTCGCCGAACGCCGGCCCGTCGTCGGGCGGCTCCTCGCCCCGCGCTCGCGCCCACGCCGCGCGCAGGCTGCGCGACTCGCTTTCGCGGCCTTCGTACGCGAGCAGCAGGCCTTCCGCCAGACCCAGGTCGTAACAGCGCCCCAGCCGCACGCCCGCGTCGATGAGCTTCGGGTACAGCGCGTCGACCGAGGGCAGCACCCAGCGCGGCGCCTCGGCCTCCTCGAGCCGCCGCACCTCGGCCACCCACTCGGCCTTCGACAGCCCGCGGGAAGTGCCCGCCGGCGTCGAGATCGTGTAGCCGGAGTCCTCCTCCTGGCCGGTGATCACCTGCACGTCGTCATTGTGCTCGGGGGCACCGACAATTCCGGTCACCGAACCCGGCCGCCGTGGTCTGGTGCACGCCCGCCCGGCTTGGTCTACTGTCGAGTAGCCACCCATACCGGCGGTACGGGCGGCTTTCCCCCGCAGCAGCAACGGAGGTGCCCGGATGAGGAACCCGGCCGGGGTGTTCGGCCTCGCCAGCCAGGTCACGGACAAGGTGGCCGAGACCGTGCGCAGCATCGACGTGATGCGCCGCGCGGGACTCGTGCCGTTCCCGCGGCTCGACGAGGGCGTGCGCTCGGTCGTCGCCATCCGGAAGTACGGCCCGTTCGCCGGCGCCAACCACATCGCCGCACGCCGCGACCCCGCGGCCGTCGGGATCGTCGACGAGCTCGGCCCGCTCACGTTCAAGCAGCTCGACGACCGGTCCAACGCGCTGGCCAGGGCCTGGTCCGAGCGCGGGCTCGGCGAGGGCACCGTGATCGCCGCGCTGTGCCGCGACCACCGCGGCCTCGTGCTCACCATGGCCGCCGCCGGCAAGCTCGGCGCGCGCCTGCTGCTGATGAACACCGGCTTCGCCAAGCCGCAGCTGGCCGACGTCGCGCAGCGCGAACGCGTCACCGCGCTCGTCTACGACCAGGAGTTCACCGGTCTGCTCGACGCGATCTCCGGTGACGTCGAGCGCTACCTCGCGTGGGTCGACGAGCCGGGTGACCACTCCGTGCCGGTGCTCGACGAGATCATCGCCAGCACCGACGACCGCCCGCTGCCCGCGCCCGCCAAGCCCGGCGGGTTCGTGCTGCTCACGAGTGGCACCACCGGCACGCCGAAGGGCGCGCCGCGGCCCCACACGTCGCCGCTGGCGTCCGCGCAGTTCCTCGACCGCATCCCGCTGCGCGCGGGCGAAGCCACGTACATGGGCGCGCCGCTGTTCCACGGCACGGGGCTTTCGCAGTTCATCCTGAGCTTCGCGCTGGGCTGCAAGGTGGTGATGCGGCGCAAGTTCGACCCGGAGCAGACACTCAAGGGCGTCGCCGAGCACCGGTGCACCACGCTCGTGCTGGTGCCGACGATGCTGCAGCGCATCGTCGACCTGCCGGCTTCGGTGCGTTCGCGGTACGACACGTCGTGCCTGCGGATCATCTTCGTCGCGGGCTCCGCGCTGTCGCCGGACCTGGGCAACCGGGCCAACGAGCAGTTCGGCGACGTCGTGCACAACCTTTACGGCTCAACGGAAGTCGCCGTCGCGACCGTCGCCACGCCGGAGGACTGGCGCAAGGCGCCGGGCACCGTCGGGCGCGCGCCCGTGGGTTGCCGCGTCGCGCTGTACGACGAGCACGGCCGCCAGATCTCCGAGCCGAACGTGACGGGCCGCGTCTTCGTCGGCAGCGGCCTCAGCTTCGGCGGCTACACCGACGGGCGCCACAAGGAGATCATCGACGGCCTCCTCTCCAGCGGCGACGTCGGCCACTTCGACGACGACGGCCTCCTCTTCATCGACGGCCGCGACGACGAGATGATCGTCTCCGGCGGCGAGAACGTGTTCCCCGTCGAGGTCGAAAACCTCCTGGTCGAACGCGACGACGTGATCGAGGCCGCCGTGATCGGCGTCGTCGACGAGCAGTTCGGCCAGCGCCTCAAGGCGTTCGTGGTGCGCAGCGAGAACTCCACCCTGGACGCCGACGGCGTGCGCGACTACGTGAAGTCGAACCTCGCCCGCTACAAGGTCCCCCGCGACGTCGAGTTCCTGGCCGAGCTGCCACGCAATGCGACGGGGAAGGTGCTGCGCTCCAAGCTGAGCTGACTCGGTGCGCGTGGCCGGAAGCTGCCGAACCGGACAGGCACGGCCGGCGGCGATCTCACCTGCGAGACTTCGGCGGATCGCTCTCCTTGGTGTGTACCGGGAAATCGGGCGGCGTGGCCCGAGTCCGAGTTGAGCGCACGCGAACCCCGAACCTGACTTGTCCGGCCCGCTCACTCGGCGAGGTCTTCGGTGGGCCACTTTGTCAGGAAGGCGCCCAGCGCGTTGTCGATCAGTGCTCCTCGCGCGGTGGGCTCCTGGCCTGGTCCCAGGTGCTCCGTGAAGGCGTCGGACAAGACCTCGATGACCAGCTCTTGCTGATCTACGGTCGGCTTTTCCCGCGTCTGAAGGGCATGCAGCAGATCGGGGTTTCGTTCTCCGAGCAAGCTGGTGATGACGGTTCGGAACTCGTCAGGGAGGGTGTCGATGACGGTGTTCACTCATGCCTCCAGCCGGCTCGGGAACGCGCCCACGCGGTGACGACCGTTCCTTCTTCGTTGAGGTTTTGCCACCGGGCCCGCTGACTCACTCCCACCCGATGCCGAAGATGCCCGGCCCGAAGTCGAGGGCCACGGCGTGCACGCCGCCCGCCGAGTCGAGGCGGAGGCGGCGGCGGGTGGGGGCCGAGTCGCCGCGGGAGTATTGCCAGCAGCGTGCGGGTTCGGCTTCCGGGGCGAAGCGGATTTCCAGCAGGTATTCGCGGACGGGGCGGCGGAATTCGCGGTAGTGCGTGGCGCGGCATTGGGGGTAGGGCGGGCCCGCGTTGGTGAGGGAGTACTCGATCAGGTGTGTCTCGCCGCGGTCGAGTGGGCGGTCGAAGAGCAGTTCCGCCACCAGGATGCCGTGGGAGGCGTCCGCCTCGAAGCGGCCGACGCGGCAGTTGCGCACGGCGTGGACCTGCGGCACGGACGCGGCGTCGTCCTGCGCGTAGACGAGCAGCCAGCGGTCGAGGCCGTCGGCGCCGGCCTGGAAGACGGCGCGGGACGTGACGGCCTGCTGGCCGCCGTCGGCGGCGATCTCGCAGCGGTCGTGGAGGCCGACGAGCTTGAGGTGCTGCTGCTGGTCGAGCATGTTGGGCGCGCCGACGCGGTCCAGCAGCGGCTGCAGCGTCTCGCGGGTGAACGTCAGCGGCTCCTCGCCGACGCGGTCGCGGCGGGTGGCGCCGCGTGGGCGCGGCGGGGGCAGCAGGCCGAGCAACGAGCCGGCCGGCACGTCGAGGATCTCCTCCAGCACGCGCACCGCCGACAGCGAACTCGCGCGTTCGGGCTGGCGTTTGCCCGACTGCCAGTAGCTCAGCGCCGTGACGCTGACGGCCGCGCCGCGGGCCCGCAGCCGGGCCTGGATCCGGTCGAGCGACAGGCCGCTGGCGGTGATCGCCGCGCGCAGCGCGCTCGCGAACGCGGTCCGGGCGCCGTCGGCCCCGGACTCGTCCGCAGTTCCACCAGCCATGCCCCCGCCCGTGGTCTCGCACCGCACCGGTTCGTGGTGAAAACCCGGGTCCGAAACCCGTGGTCCGCCGATCGGGTGTCCGGACCCAGCGCCCGAGAACCCAGAGTGTCCGAAAACCCACAGTGTCCGAACCGACACGCAGACCGTATCAGCAGCCGACCAGGCACTCCGCGTCACCACTGGGGCGAACGGGCTAGTACTGGCAACTGTGAACCATTGCCCTGACCTGCGGGGCCGCGTTTGTATGGCCATCGAGCCCCGCACCGGCGATCCCGGTCGCGGCGGAGTTACTTCGGCCCCGGCCCGCGGTCCGCGCCCCGTGCACGGCCGGCGGCCGTACCCGGTACCGGTGGCCCGGCGATGCCCCCAGCGCCGGGCCACCGGTCAAGGGCCGGGGCACGGTGGTTACCAACCGGTAGGATCCGGCTCATGGTCCTGCGGAAGAACATCCTGATCACCGGCGCCAGCTCGGGGCTCGGCGAAGGCATGGCGCGCCAGTTCGCGGCCCGTGGGCGCAACCTCGCCCTCTGCGCGCGGCGCACCGACCGCCTCGACGAGCTCGCGGCCGAGCTCAAGGCCGCCTACCCCGGGATCACGGTCGTCACCCGCCCGCTCGACGTGAACGACCACGATCGCGTGTTCACCGTCTTCGAGGAGTTCCGCGGTGAGCTCGGCTCGCTCGACCGCGTGATCGTGAACGCCGGGCTCGGCAAGGGCCAGCCCGTCGGCAAGGGCCGCTTCGACGCCAACCGCCAGACGCTGGAGACCAACTTCGTCGCGGCGGCCGCCCAGATCGAAGCCGCCGTCGGCATCTTCCGCGAGCAGCGCGAAGGGCACCTGGCCGTGGTCTCGTCGTTCAGCGCGATCCGGGGCCTGCCCAGGAACCTCACCGCGTACGCCGCGTCGAAGGCCGGGATTTCCGCGTTCGTGGCGGGTACGCGCGTCGAGCTGCGCCGCACGGACATCAGCGTCACCGAGATCCGCCCCGGCTACATCGCGTCCGAGATGTCCGCGCGCAGCGGCAGCACGCCGTTGCTGACCGGCGCCGAAGCGGGGGCCCGCGCGATGGCCAAGGCGATCGAGGCGGAGCCGAAAATGGCGTACGTTCCTTCGTGGCCGTGGGTGCCGCTCAGTGCGGTCATGCGCGTGCTGCCCGCCGGCCTGCTGGCCAAGTTTTCCTGACGAGCCAAAGGAGCAAGTGCGTTGGGTGCGATCTACCTCGTCCGCCACGGTCAGGCCTCGTTCGGCGCGGCCGACTACGACGCGCTGTCCGAGCGCGGCTTCGAACAGTCCACTGTGGTCGGTCGTGAGCTCGCGCGCCGCGGCGTCGAGTTCGCGCAGGTGCGCTCCGGTTCGCTGGCCCGCCAGCGCGACACGGCGGCGACGGCGCTGAAGACGCTCGGCTCCGACGTGGCCGTGATCGAGGACCCGCGCTGGAACGAATACGACCACGTGGACATTTCGCGCCACCACGCCGGCGGCGCGCCGCAGGAGGATTCCCGCGAGTACCAGGGCGTGCTCGACGCCGCGCTCGGCGCGTGGGTGGCGGCCGGCGCCGATGGGCCGTGCGCCGAGACGTGGCCGGCGTTCCTGGAACGCTGCACGGCCGGGCTGACCGACCTCATCGCGTCGCTCGGCAAGGGCGAGCACGCGCTCGTGTTCACCTCCGGCGGCGTGATCGGCACGATCGCGGGCGCGATCCTGGGTGTGCCCGAGGTCGGCCTGCTGAAGTTCAACCGCGTCACCGTGAACACCGGCATCACCAAGCTCACCTCGGGCCGCGGCGGCGTGAACCTGCTGACGTTCAACGAACACCCGCACTTCGAAGCGGAGGCGGCGCGGCTGCTCACCTACCGGTAGGAGGTTCGTGATGGATTTCGGTGACGTCACGGTGGTCCCGGTCAACGGGCACGCACCCGAAGACGTGGTGGTCGACGCCGAGGGCCGGGTCTACACCGGCGTCGACGACGGCCGGATCCTGCGCGTGACCCCCGACGGCCGCCGCATCGACGTCCTCGGCGACACCGGCGGCCGTCCGCTGGGCCTGGAGCTCCACGGCGAGGACCTCCTGATCTGCGACGCCCGCGCCGGCCTGCTCACGATGCCGCTGACCGGGGGAGCGGTGCGCGTCCTCGCGACCTCCGCCGCCGGCCTCCCCCTGGTGTTCTGCAACAACGCCGCCGTCGCCACCGACGGCACGATCTACTTCACCGACTCCTCGCGCCGCTTCGGCATCGACCGCTGGCGCGACGACCTCATCGAGCAGACCGCCGGCGGGCGCCTCCTGCGCCGCGCCCCGGACGGCACCATCGACCTGATCGCCGACGGCCTCCAGTTCGCCAACGGCGTCGCCCTGCCGCCGGACGAGTCCTTCGTGGCCGTCGCCGAAACCGGCGAGTTCCGCGTCACGCGCTTCTGGCTCCACGGCACGCGCCAAGGCCAGCGCGACACCCTCGTGGACGATCTGCCCGGCTTCCCCGACAACATCGCCACCGGCAGCGACGGCCTGATCTGGGTCACGCAGGCCTCCGTGCGAGTGCCTGCGCTGGACGCCGTCCGCCGCCTGCCCGCCTCGTTGCGCGCCGCCGTGCGCTCGCTGCCGGCTGCCCTCCAGCCCACCCCGAAACGTCAGGTCGGCGTGCTCGGCATCGCCGCCGACGGCGCCGTGGAGCACGAGCGGTGGGGCGAGATCCCGGGCTTCCACATGCTCGTCGGCGTCCGCGAACACGCCGGCCGCCTCTGGTTCGGCTCGCTGGAGGGCAATGCCATCGCACACACCGCGGTGTGATCAGATGTCCGGGCCCATCCCGGACCCCCTGAGGAGCACACGGTGACGGACGACGACCTGGCCCGGCGCCTGCTCAAGGCCACCCACGGCGGCCCCGCCGTCGCTCCCGCACCCGTGGCCGACCTCGCGCACGCCTACCGCGTCTCCCGCGTGACCCGGGACCTGGCCCTGGCCGCCGGTGACCGCCTCGCGGGCTACAAGGTCGGGCTCACGTCCGACCCGGCCCGCGCCACCTACGGCGCCACCGAACCCGCCTTCGGCCACGTCCTGGCTTCCACGGTGCTGCAAGCCGGGCAACCGTTGCCGACCGCCGCCATGTTCGCCCCGCGCGCCGAAGTCGAAGTCGCCTTCCTCCTCGGAAGCCCCCTCTCCGGCCCCGGCACCACCCCCGAAGCCGTCCTCGCCGCGACCACCGCGATCGCCCCCGCCTTCGAAATCGTCGACTCCCGCTGGTCCGGCGGCCCGACGACGTTGCCCATGCTCGCCGCCGACAACACCAACGCCGCCTACGTCTTCCTCGGCCCCCAGGCGCCGGTGCCGCACGACCTTTCGGGCCTCAAGTGCACGCTCAAAATCGGGGACCAGGTCATCCCCGGCTCCGCCGCGGCGGTGATGAACGGCGACCCGGCCGCCGCGGTGGCGTGGCTCGCGAACCACCTCGCGGAGACGGGCGAGTCGCTTCCGGCAGGGGCCGTGGTCCTGACGGGCACGCTGTGCGCGCCGACGCCGTTCACGGGCGGGGACACCCTGTTCGCCGAGGTGACGGGGCTGGGCAGCCTGACTCTGGCGACGCAGTAGCCGGCCCCGGGACGAACCGAGTCCCCGGCACCTCGCGTGCCGGGGCCTCGTCGTGAGGTGTTACCGGCCGGTCCACTGTGGACTGCGCCCCGCCGACCACGCGGCATAGAACTCCTTGTGGTCGTGGGCCGTCATCAGCAACGCCTGCGTCATCGCCTCGAGCTCGATCGACGACCCCAGATCCATGTCCAATTCCCGCGTCAGCAGCACCTTCGTCGTCGAATAGGCCAACGCCGGCCCATCGGCAAGCCGTCGCGCGAGCGCCGCCGCGGTCGACGCCAGCTCGGCATCCTCCACCACCGACGTCGCCAACCCGATCGCCTCAGCCCGCGCCGACTCCAGCTTGTCACCCAACATCAGCAACTCCGTGGCCCGCCCGAGCCCCACCAGCCGCGGCAGCAGATAGGCCGAACCCATGTCCGCCCCGGCCAACCCGACCTTCGTGAACAGGAACGCGAACTTCGCCGACTTGGCCAGCACCCGGAAATCGGAAGCCAACGCGATCACCGACCCCGCGCCCGCCGCCACCCCGTTGACCGCGGCGATCACCGGAATCGGCGTCTCCCGCAACGCCTTCACCACCGCCCCCGTCATCCGCGTGAACTCGAGCAGCTCGGCGGTCTCCATCTTCTGCAGCTCGCCGATGATCTCCTCGACATCCCCACCCGAGCAGAACCCGCGCCCCTGTCCGGTGATCACGAGCACCTTCACATCCCCGCGATGCGGCAGTTCCAAAACCAGATTCCGCAGATCCGCATACACGTCGAACGTCAGCGCGTTCAGCTTCTCCGGCCGGTTGAACGTCAGCGTCGCCACGCCGTCGGCCACGGTGAACTCGAAGTGGTCCCACGACTTGGTGATCGGGGCCGTCGCACGGAACGGGCTCATTTCTGAATTCCTCCACCATCGAGTACGAGAGTCTGTCCATTGATCGCCGCCGCTTCCTCCGCGGCGAAGAACGCCACCGCGAACGCGACCTCCGACGGTTCGAGCAACCGCCCCAACGGCGAAGCGGCCGCCAGCGCCGCCTCGGCGTCGGCTTCGTCGCGGCCGGTGCGTTCGCGGATGCGGGCGACCGAGTCGGCCGTCATGTCCGTGCGCACGAACGCCGGGCACACCGCGTTGGCCGTCACCCCGGTGCCGGTGAGCTCCGCGGCGACCGCGCGCATCAGCCCCACGGCGGCGTGCTTCGAGGCCGTGTACCCCGTGGTGTAGCGGTACCCGACGTGGCCGGCCGTCGAGGCCACCGTGACGATCCGGCCGCGGTCACGCGAGCGCATGCCGGGCAGCACCTCGCGGGTGCACAGGAACGCGCCGGTTGCGTTGACCTCGAACTGCCCGCGCCAGTCCTCCAGCGACGTCTTGGCAGTGGGGGCGCTCGACGAGATCCCGGCGTTGTTCACGAGCACGTCGATCGGGCCGAGCTCGGCGAAGTACGAGCGCACGGCCTGCTCGTCGGTCACGTCGCACTCGCGTCTGCCGGGCGCGTGCACCGTGTCACCCGCCGCGGTGAAGTGTTCCGCGATCGCCGCGCCGATGCCGCGAGTGCCGCCGGTGACGACCACCAGCCGTTTCATCCAGCCTCCTGACAACCTGCTCGTTCGAAAGCTACACCGCAGCGGGCTGAGGTGTATAGAGTCATGGCGTGCCCGAGCCATCGCCCACCGGACCGCAGGAGCTGGTGATCACCCTCCTCGGCAGCTACGTGCAGCCGCGCGAAAGCCGGCGCGTGTGGTCGGGCGGCCTCGTGTCGCTGCTCACCGAACTGGGGTTCTCCGACGGCGCCGCCCGCATCGCGCTCACCCGGCTGGTCAACCGCGACCTGCTGGCGCGCCACCGCGAAGGCCGGCTGGTGCACTACTCGCTCACGAGCCGCACGGTCGCGGTCCTGGCCGACGGCGACCGGCGCATCTTCAGTCTCGGCCGCCGCGACCGGCCCGCCGGCGCGTGGACAGTGCTGTGGCAGAACATCCCCGAGACCCGCCGCCAGGCCCGCGAGACGCTCGTGCGGCGCCTGCGGTTCCTCGGCTTCGGCCCGGTGCAGGACGGCACGTGGATCGCCCCGCACGACCGCGAGGCCGAGGTGCTCGGCCTGCTCGCCGAGCTGGGCGTGACCGAGCACGCCGGCCTGATGCTGGGCACGCCGTCGGCGGCGCTGGACGTCCGCCGGTTCGCCGGGCGCGCCTGGGACCTCGACGAGCTGTCCGCCCGGTACGACGCCTTCGTGACCGAGTTCGGCGGCACCCCGCGCGGCCCGGACGAGCTGTCCGACGCGCAAGCGTTTACGGTGCGGACGAGACTGGTGCACGAGTTCCGCGTGTTCCCGTCGCTCGACCCCGAGCTGCCCGGCGAGCTGATCCCCGCGCCCGGCCGGCGCGCGGCGGCCGTCGAGCTCTTCCACGACCTGTACGCCGCGCTCGCGCCCGCGGCGCAGCGGCACTTCGACCGTGCCGTGCGGACCGGTGATTTCGACGAGGTGAGGACCCCATGACCCAGACCGACGACACGCAGGCTGCGCTGAGCTACACGTCGTACCTCGCGCTCGACGAGGTGCTGCAGGCCCAGCGCCCGCGTTCCGACGAGCACGACGAACTGCTGTTCATCGTGATCCACCAGGTGTACGAGCTGTGGTTCAAGCAGATCCTGCACGAGGCGGAGTTCCTGCAGGCCAACCTCGAAGCCGGCAACACCGCGCACGCGATCCGCACGCTGCGGCGCATCCTCACCGTGCTGAAGGTGATCGTCGCGCAGCTCGACGTGCTGGAGACCATGACGCCCAGCCAGTTCACGAGCTTCCGCGCGCGCCTCGACCAGTCGAGTGGCTTCCAGTCCGCGCAGTTCCGCGAACTGGAGGCGGTGCTCGGCCGCCGCGACGAGCGCGTGTTCGCGCACTACCCCGAAGGCGGCGAGCAGCGCGCCCGGATCGCCGCCGCGATGGCCCGGCCGTCCCTGTTCGACTCGTTCCTCAAGTACCTCGCGAACAGCGGTTATGCCGTGGACGGTGATCGGGATGTCACCCGGCCGGTGGCACCGTCGGCGGAACTGCAGGCGGTACTGCTGAAGGTCTACCAGGACGACGGCGGCCCCTCGGTGGTCGCGGAGTGTCTCGTCGACCTCGACGAAGGGATGCAGGAGTGGCGCTACCGGCACGTGAAGATGGTCGAGCGGACCATCGGCGACAAGACCGGGACGGGCGGGTCGTCGGGCGCGAAGTACCTGCGCAGCACTCTCTTCCAGCCGATGTTCCCGGACCTGTGGGCCGTGCGGAGCAAGCTGTGACGACGCTGGACTCCCTGCGCGCGGACGACAACGCGCTCGCGCCGCACTACTCGCGCTTCCGCGTGGCCGACCGGCTGCTGCTCTCGGCGCATTCGCACCAGGCCTGGCCCGACGTCGCGGAGAAAGGCTTACTGGAGGCGTTCGCCGACGCGGCCCGCGACGTCGACGAGAAGTGGGCGGCCGCGTTCGCCAAGGCCGCCGAGCTGCGCGCCGGCTTCCGCGCGCTGCTGTCCGACCCGCACGGCGAGTACGCGCTCGGGCAGAACACCCACGAGCTCGTGATCCGGTTCCTCTCGGCGATCGAGCTGCGCGCCCGGCCGCGCCTGGTGACCACCGACGGCGAGTTCCACACCCTGCGCCGCCAGCTCGCGCGGCTGGAGGAAGAGGGCGTCGAGGTCGTGCGCGTGCCCGTCGACCCCGTGCCGACGCTGGCCGAACGCGTGGCCGCCGAGGTCGACAGCACCACCGCCGCGGTGCTCGTGTCCGCCGTGCTGTTCGAGACCTCGCGGCTCGTGCCCGGGCTCGCGCACCTGGCCGACGTCTGCCGCGACGGCAACGTAGAGCTGGTCGTGGACGCCTACCACGCGCTGGGCGTGGTGCCGTTCTCCCTGCACGACCTGGGGCTCACCAACGCCTGGGTGGTCGGCGGCGGCTACAAGTACCTCCAGCTCGGCGAGGGCAACTGCTTCCTGCGCCTGCCCGCCCACGCGCAGGAACTGCGCCCGGTCGTCACCGGCTGGTACGCGGAGTTCGGCGCGCTCGCCGACCGGCAGCGCCCGGACCGCGTCGCCTACGCCACCGGCGGCGACCGCTTCGCCGGCGCGACCTACGACCCGTCGAGCCACTACCGCGGGGTGCGCGTGCAGCGGTTCTTCGCCGAGCACGGCCTGACGCCGGAGTTCCTGCGCACGGTGTCGCAGCACCAGGTCGGCCTGCTCGCGCAGTGCTTCGACGACCTCGGCCTGCCCGCCGACGTGGTGTCGAGGGATCGGGAGACGCCGCTCGGCATGATCGGCGGGTTCCTGTCGCTGCGCAGCCCGTCGGCCGGCGAGCTGCAGCACGCGCTGGCCGAGCACGGCGTCCGCACCGACAGCCGGGGCTCCTACCTGCGGTTCGGCCCCGCTCCCTACCTGTCCGACAGCCAGCTGGAAGCGGCGATGGCGACGCTTGGGAAGGTCGTCGCCGGCTGATCGACGACCTGCGGTGGTCGGTTCGCGCGGATGGCTCTAGGTTGGCGGTGTGCGGGGTGGACGACCTCCATCCGGCACACCACCTTCCGGAGCGCGCGGCCACGAACCGCGAGCGGTCAGACAAGGGAGTCACCACCGTGACCGAAGGAGTGTTCGGCCGGCACAGCGGCCATGAGCAAGTCGTGTACTGCCACGACGAGGCGAGCGGCCTCAAGGCCATCATCGGCATCTACTCCACCGCACTGGGCCCCGCGCTCGGCGGCACCCGCTTCTACCCCTACGCCACCGAGGACGACGCGCTCGACGACGTGCTCGCGCTCTCCAAGGGGATGGCGTACAAGAACGCGCTGGCCGGGCTCGACCTCGGCGGCGGCAAGGCTGTGATCCTCGGCGACCCGGCCACGATGAAGTCCGAAGCGCTGCTGCGTGCCTACGGCCGCTTCGTGCAGTCCCTCGGCGGCCGTTACATCACGGCCTGCGACGTGGGCACCTACGTGCACGACATGGACGTGGTGGCCCGCGAGACGAAGTTCGTCACCGGCCGCTCGCCCGAAGACGGTGGTGCGGGCGACTCCTCGGTGCTTACCGCGTACGGCGTCTACCAGGGCATGCGCGCTTCGGCCGACCACGTGTGGGGCGTGCCCGAGCTGGCCGGCCGTCGCGTCGGCGTCGCCGGCGTCGGCAAGGTCGGCCACATCCTGGTGGGCCACCTCGTGGAGGCGGGCGCGCAGGTCGTGATCACCGACGTTTCGCCGCTCGCCGTCGAGCGCACGCGCGCCGCGTACCCCGGCGTCGAGGTGGTGTCCGATGTGGACACCCTGATCGGCACGGACCTCGACGTCTTCGCTCCGTGCGCCCTCGGTGGCGTGCTGACCGACGAGACGGTGGCCGCTCTGCAGGCCCGCATCGTCTGCGGCGCCGCGAACAACCAGCTCGCCCACCCGGGCGTCGACAAGCTCCTCGACGACCGCGGCATCCTCTTCGCCCCCGATTACCTGGTCAACGCCGGCGGCGTCATCCAGGTCGACGACGAGCGCCACGGCTTCGACTTCGCCCGCGCCCAGCGCAAGACCACGGCCATCTTCGACACCACGAAGGCCGTGTACGCCCTGGCCAAGGCCGACGGCGTCCCGCCCGCCACGGCGGCCGACCGGCTCGCCGAACGCCGCATGGCCGACGTCGGCCGGCTGCGGTCGATCCTGACAGTCTGACTTCTTGCCCGACGGCGGGCGCACGGGAGTTACCGTGCGCCCGCTTTTCTTTGTTCAGGAAGGGTTTCAGACGAGGGCCGGCGTCGTCTGCTCCGATGTGGACAGTCGCTGCGCGCGGCGCGCCAGGATGATCATCACCGCCGGGATGAGCAGATCGGTGATCACCACGCCGCCCGTGTTGCCCGGTGCGTGGTCGCCGTTGGCGAACCACTGGTAGAGGTGACCGACGGCCGCGCCCCAGAGGAACATCCCGGCGCCGATGCCGATCGTGATGCGTTCCCGGGTCGACGCCGACGCCGACGCGGCGCGGAACCCCATGACCGCCAGCCCGAGATTGGCGAAGGCGATTTCGAACTCGAACGGGGTCCGGGTGAAGCCGATCGCCGTGGACATCACGTCCGGGGCGCCGAGGAACGCCAGCGTCATCCAGAGGCTGCTGCAGCCGAGGGCGCCGATGGCCCACCACCGTTGCCAGGTCTCCAGCGCGGCTCGGCGTGAGGGGCTGTGCCACGTGCGGACGAAGGCGCCGATGGCCGGCACCACGACGAAGAGCAGGGGAACGGCTGACTGGGCGAGGTAAGCGGTGGTGGTCATGGCTTGAGTGTTGCATGGTTAATATTAACCTCGCAAGACTCAAGGTAGACTGGTCCCGTGGACGACGATCTCGCTGACTTGCTGCACCGCGTGGTGTTCCTGATGGGGGAGGCCGCGCGCCGACGGGCCGACGGTGCCGGGGGCCTGAGCTACAGCCAGATGCGGCTGCTGGGCACGCTAGAGGACATCCAGCCGGTGACCCAGCACCAGCTGGCGCAGGCGCTGTCGGTGTCCGATCCGGCGATCAGCCGCGCGTTGCGCCCGCTGGAGACCGCCGGCCTCGTGCAGGTCCGCCAGGATCCCGAACACGCCCGGCGCCGGCTCGTGACGATCACCGAGGTCGGCGCGAAAGCCTTCCACGACAACGGGAAACCGCTCTACGACGAGCTGCGCGCCGCCCTGCTCGAAGCCGGCTTCCCGTACGAGCAGTACCTGCGCGACACCGCGAGGCTGGCCCGGCTCCTGGAACCCCGAGACCCGTGACCCGAGCTGCGAAAGGCAGGAAAAAGGCCCCCTCACCGCGGTGAGAGGGCCTTCGTCGGTGGGGTGACGCTCAGCCGCTCTTGCGGCGGAACGTGCGCTTGTTCGCGGCGGGCCCGTGGGCGTGCTGGTTCTTGCCGCCGCCGGTTTCGTGGGCGGAGCCCGAGCGGGCGTGGGCCTGCTTGCGCTCCAGCGCCTCGCGGAACTTGCGCTTGACGTCGTCCTCCTCGCCGCTGGGCGACGGTTGCGGATCACTCATGCTTACCTCCGAAGGTGACGACGTGTGACCGTCCCAGCCTGGCACCGCCGGGTGCCCGGCGCGAGTCGATTTCGACACACCGGGACCCGGTCACACCCGCACAGCCAACCACGCCCGACCAGCGCCGGACGCGCCGGTACCCCGTCCGGGAACGGCCAACGACGACGGGTTGGCCGCTCCGGACGGGGTACCGGCCGAGCCGATCAAGCGGAGGCTGCGTGATCGGCTCGCCGCTGTCCGGCGGATCGCGGCGAGGGGACGGACGCCACGAACCGGTGCGGCCGCGGGTGAACGCGGCGGCGGGCGCGGCCCGCCGCTGTCACCACGAGCCGAGACAGCAAGCCTGCGACGAGCACCGCGCCGAGCACGAGGGCGGCGCGGCCGCTCGCGGTGTCGAAGACGATCTGGCCTTCGCGGCCGAGGACGAAGCCGGAGTCGACGGCCCAGGCCACGACGGCGATCCCCGCCGCCGCGGCCGGGGTCGTGGCCGCAGCGGCGGCGACCACGACGAGCGCCAGCGGCACCAGCGCGTAGAGCGGGTGCGCGGTCGCCCCCGCGACGTCCGCCCCGATCGCGGCGGCCACCACGGCCGCGCAACCGAGCGGGAACCCGAAACCACCGGTGATGCGCATGGGTCCAGCTCAGCGCGCCCGCCCGCACCGCACGAGAGGCGCGGACGCTTTCCCTACAGCCCGCGCCGTCTTCTTGACATCTCCTTAACTGTGCCGAACGTTGCCGATCCGACCACAGTCACGGCCGAATGCCTTCGTGGCAACGGTTGCGTACCGCGCGGGGGGCCGGCCTACTTTTGGCCGGATCGGCGACTGCGGCTCGCGGCGCGCACGATCGCGCCCACGATCTCCGGCCACAGCGGTTCGGGCAGGTCGTGGCCCATGCCGGGGAGGACCACGAGCTCGGCGTCGGGGATCGCGGCCGCGGTGGCCTTGCCGCCGCTGAGGTCGATCATCGGGTCCGAGTCGCCGTGCACGACCACCGTCGGCAGGCGCAGCGAGCGCAGCGCTTCCGTGCGGTCGCCCGAAGCGACGATGGCGGCGGCCTGGCGCAGCGTGCCCATCGGGTGCTGCGCGCGGTCGTAGCCCCGGGCCGCCTTGAACCGCAGGTACTCGTCGGTCGCGGGGTAACCCGGCGAGCCGGTGGTGCGGTACGACGCGATGCTCTGCTCGATGGCTTCTTCGCGCGTCGCCGCGGGTGGTCGCGTCAACGTGGCCAGCGCGGCGGGCGAGGTCTGCCCGACGGTCGGGTCGCCGGTCGTGGACATGATCGAGGTGAGGCTCAGCAGCCGGTCCGGGTGGTCGATGGCGAGCTGCTGCACGACCATCCCGCCCATCGACGCGCCCACCACGTGGGCCGTCGCGAAACCGAGCGCGTCGAACAGGCCGACGGTGTCGTCGGCGAGGTCCGAGAGCAGGTACGGCGCCGAGGCCTGCCCGGCCGCGATCCCCGCCAGGTCGGGCGCGCCGAGGTCGTCGAGGTAGGCCGACAGGCCGATGTCGCGGTTGTCGAAGCGGACGACGAAGAAACCGTGGCTCGCGATCAGCTCGCAGAACCCGGTCTCCCAGGTCACCATCTGGGCACCGAGGCCCATCACGAGCACCAGCGGCGGGTTCGCGGCGTCGCCGAAAGTGTCGTACTCGAGTTCGAGGCCGTTGGCCAGGGCACGGGGCATGCCCTGATCCTGCCCTAGATCCCCGAATCCTGGCACGGGCCGTCGTTGTCCGGATACGGTACATCGCATGCCGTCTTCGTCCTCGCGGGCCGGGAACCGCCCTCGCTCGCGCGCGGCGGCGGGACTGCCGGCCGTCACCGCCGAGAAGGTGATCGACGCGGCGGTCGCGCTGACCGCCGAGCGCGGCCTCGACAACTGGACGCTGCGCCAGCTCGCGGCGGCCGTGGACGCCTACCCGGCGGTGATCTACCACCACGTCGGCGACCGGGACGCGGTCGTGGCCGCGGTGCTCGACCGCGTCGTCGGCCTGCTGAGCCTGCCCGACGAAAACCTGCCGTGGCAGGACTGGTTCGCCGAGTTGCTGGCCGAGCTGCGCACGGTGCTGCGGGCCCACCCGGGCACCGCGCGGCGGCTGGTGCTGTTCGGGCCGTCGGTGTCGGCCGCGATCCGCACCATCGACCGCGGGGTCAGCGTGCTGCTCGCCGCGGGCTTCGGCGACGAGAGCGTGCTCGCCTACAACCTGCTCGTCGCCACGGCCTGCCAGTTCGTCGCGATGGAGGACGACCGCGACAGCACGCTCGCGTTGAGCCTGGACAACACCGAGGAGTACGCGACCTACCACGACCGCGCCGATCTGCCCGGCATGGCCGCGCAGGGCCGGGCGATGCGGGAGCTGCTGGCCGACCCGGAGCTGGCGGCCGGCTGGTGCGCCCGCCTGTACGACTACGCGGTGCGCCGTTGCGTGGACGGGCTGGCGCACCGCCTGGCCGAGCTCGAGGCCGAGCCACGCGCCTGATCGGGTGGCGGCAGCCTTCCGGCGTGGGCCGAACGTGTGACCACCCCGGTGGAATCCAGGGGAAACTGACACCGAACCCACGTCGACCAGGGGTAACGTGGAAAGCAGCCGGGGGTCGTGAGGCTTCCGGCCGGGGCCCCCGGCACTTTCCTCCCCCCTCGTGGTGCCGGGGGTTCCGTCATTCCCCGGGGACTTCGCCCTGGATCAGCGGGAACACCTCACCGATGAGCGTGACGAGCGATTTGCTCAGCAGCGTGTGCACCTGGTCGCGGCTCAGCGAGCCCCGCACGAGCCACTCGCGTCCGGCCGCCTTCACCATGCCGGCGAACGCCCGCACGGCCGCGTTCAGCTCCTCGCCGTGCTCGCTGTCGCGCGAGAGCCCGACGGCCTCCAGCACGCGGTCGGCCGACTCGCGGTCGGCCTGTTCGAGGATGCGGTCGACCTCCGCGTCGCGCCCGATGCCCTCCGGGGCGATCGCGGCGAGCCACGTCTTCTCCTGCGCGCGCACCATGTCGAGGAACCAGTCGATGGCGGCGTCGGCGCGCAGCTCGAGCGGGCCCTCGGGCAGGATCTCGATCGCGAGCCGCGGCACGGTCAGCGCGCGCCGCACGATTTCCAGGTACAGCTCGCGTTTCGTGCCGAAGTAGTGGTTGATCAACCCCCGCGCGACCCCGGCGGCCGCGGCGATGTCCGAAGTGGACACCGCCGAGTAGGGCCGTTCGCCGAACAGGCGCGCCGCGCAGGCGTAGATCTGCTCTCTGCGCTCGTCCGGTTCCAGTCTCCGCCACTTCGGCGCCGGCTCCGTATTCATGAGTAATATTTTCGCATGATCGGTTCAGTGGGGCCGACCGATCTCCGGCGGTGTCGCGCCCGGGCGACACCATCGGTTGGCTACCGCCGGGTACGGGTTGACGGGCCGCGGGGTCAGTCGGGCAGCTCGATCGGGGCCAGGTCGTCGAACAGGTCACCGGGGCCGGGGTTGGCCGGCGCCGACTCGCCGCCGAAGTGGTGCTGCACGCCCCACACCGCGTTGAGCGCCGTCTGCACCGCGCCCTCGGCCCAGCCCGCGGTCCACGAGACGTCGTCTCCGGCGAGGAACAGCCCGCGGTACCGCTCGGGCAGGTTGTCCTGCTTGAAGTGCGTGAACAGGCGGTGCTGGTAGCGGTAGTGGCCGGGCAGGTTCGCCTTGAACGCACCCATGAAGTGCGGTTCGGCCTCCCACGACACGGTCACCGGGTCGCCCACGAGGTGCTTGCGCACGTCGACGCCGGGGTAGATCTCGCGCAGCGACTGCAGCATCACCTCCACGCGTTCGGACACGCTCAGCGGCAGCCACTTCAGCGAATCGTCGGCCCACGTGTAGGAAAGGCAGATCACGGCGGGTTTGTCCGGGTCGTCGCCGAGCAGGTAGGTGCCGCGAGGCATCCGGTCGGTCAGCGTCATGCTCATCGTGTCGCGCCCGGTCACGGGGTCGCGGTCGAGCCAGAATGGCCGGTCCACGGGCACGAAGACCTTCGAGGACTCCATGTAGTGCGTGCGCTCGATGGCCGTCCAGTGGTCGATCGGGAACAGCGCCTCGTCGCATTCGATCTTGGACAGCAGCATCCAGCTCTGCGCGGTGAACACCGCGGCGCGGAAGGTGCGGATGTGCCCGGACGCGTCGGTGACGGTCACGTTGTTCGGCGCCGTGCGGTGCAGCCGCGTGACACCGGGGCGCGGCCGGCCGCCCTCGTGCAGCGCTGCGAGACTGGTGCCGGCGGGCCAGTGCGCGAGCGTTTCCGGTGCGTGGTCCCACAACCGCACGGGCAGCTGCCTGCTGCCGCCGGTGATGCTGCGGTGCTCGTCGTCGGCGCCGGTGTAGACGACGCGCAGGATCTCCAGGATCGAGTTGGGGAAATCGGTGTCCCAGCCGCCCGTGCCGAAGCCGACCTGGCCGAAGATCTCGCGGTGGCGGAACGACGCGAACGCGGGCGAGTCGCACAGGAACCCGTAGAAGGTCTGGTTGTCGAGGCGGGGCACGAGCTCGTTCCAGATCCGCTTCACGGTTTTCGCGTCGCGGTCGCGGATCGCGGTCTGCATCTCGGCGAAGGACGCGTGCTCGTCGAGCGTGCGCTGCCACGCCTTCGCGACTTCGCCGAACACGGGCGGCAGGTCGTCCTGCGTGCGCGCGTAATGGCTCTGCCCCTTGAGGTCCACGACGGTGCTCGGCGTCGCGGGCGCGAGCGGGTTCGGGAACGGCGAGGTCCGCAGCCCCACCTTGTCGATGTAGTGGAACAACGCGGTCGACGCCGGTGGGAAGCGCATGGCCCCCATCTCGGCGACGACGTCGTCGGGCAGGCCGGGGAAGCGGTGCGTGCGCAGGCGTCCGCCCAGCTCGGCGATCTCGTACACGACCGGCCGCAGCCCGAGCTTCATGAGCTCGTAGGCCGTGACGACGCCCGACAGCCCGCCGCCGATCACCGCGACCTCGGTGCCGTGGTGCTCGGCCGGCACGGTCCCGAGGCCGGCGGGGTGGGTGAGGTAGTCGTCGTAGGCGAACGGGAAGTCGGGGCCGAACATGGTGATCGGGCGCCCGGCCGGCTCGTCCGTGGGGATCGCGGTCGGGACGGCGGAGGTCATGCCTGGGGTCCTTCTTCGGTCAGGGATCGGTACAACGCGGGCCGGCGGTCGGCCAGGTAAGTGTTCTCCGGACGCGCGAGCACGGCCGGGTCGACATCGGCGAAGAGCAGCTCGGGTTCTTCGCCGGCTTTCGCCACGGTCTCGTCGGGGGAGGCGACGGTCGAGTGGCCGCAGTAGGTCAGCTCGCCCTCGGTGTCACAGCGGTTCGCGTACACGACATACAGCTGGCTTTCGTGCGCCCGGATGGGGACGAGCGCGTCGGCGACCCGCTCGTACGGCCGCATCAAGGCGGTCGGCACGAGCAGCAACTGGGTGCCGGCGAGGGCGTGCGCACGTACCGGCTCGGGAAACTCCACGTCGTAGCAGATGAGCAGGCCCACGCGCAGCCCGCCGAGGTCCGCCTGCACCACCAGGTCCGCGCCCGGGGAGAACTGGCTGTGGTCGATCTCGCCGTAGAGGTGCGTCTTGCGGTAGTTCGCGAGCCGGTTCCCTTGCGCCGACAGCAGTTGCGCGGAGTTGTACACGGCGTCGCCGTCGCGTTCGGGGTAGCCGTAGACCAGTGCCACACCATGCGCACGAGCGAGCATGCCCAGCTCCTGCGCCAGCGGTCCGTCGGCGGGCTCGGCGCGCTCGGCGACCGCGGCGGCGCCGATCGCGTACCCCGTGGTGATCATCTCCGCGGTGACCACGAGCGCGGCCCCGCCTTCGGCCGCGGCGGCTAGTGCGGCCGGCAGTTCCTCGTACGGCCCCTGGTGGACGGCGACGATCATTTCGCCGCCGCCAGCCGCGAACGCCGGATGCCGTACCCGAAGTACAGCACCAGCCCGAGCAGCATCCACCCGCCGAACACGACCCACGTGGCGCCGTCGAGGCTGAACATCATGTACGCGCAGCAGAGCACACCGAGGATCGGCGTGACGGGGGAGAACGGCACGCGGAACGTGCGCGCGTCGTCCGGGCGGCGCCGGCGCAGCACGAGCACGGCGATGTTGACCAGGCCGAACGCGAAGAGCGTGCCGATGCTGGTCGCGTCGGCGAGCTTGCCCAGCGGCACGAACGCGGCGAGCACGGCGACGAACGCCGACACCACCAGGGTGTTCGTGCGCGGCACGCCGGTCCTCGGGTGCACTGTGGACAGTGCCTGGGGCACGAGCCCGTCGCGCGACATGGCGAACAGGATGCGCGTCTGTCCGTAGAGGACGGTCAGCACCACGCTGGAGATCGCCACGATGGCGCCGACGGCGAGGATACCGGCCCAGAACGGGCTGTCCAGCACCGAGGTCAGCACGTGGGACAGGGCCGCCTGCTGGTCGTCGAACTGCTGCCACGGCAAGGCGCCGACCGCCGCGACGGCCACCAGGCAGTAGAGCACCGTCACGATGCCGAGCGAGAGCAGGATCGCGCGCGGCAGGTCGCGCTGCGGGTTGCGGGCCTCCTCGCCGGCGGTCGACGCGGCGTCGAACCCGATGTAGGAGAAGAACAACTTCGCGCCGCCCGCGCTCATGCCCGCGAGGCCCATCGGCAGGAACGGCGTGAAGTTCTTGGCCTGCACCGCGGTGAACGCGATGGCGCAGAACAGGACCAGCGTCGCGATCTTCACCCCGACCATGATCGCGTTGGCCCGCGCGCTCTCCTTCGCGCCCGAGAGCAGCAGCACCATCGCCAGCAGCACGACGACGATCGCGGGCATGTTCACCAGCCCGCCGTCGCCGGGCGGGCCGCTGATCGACTCCGGCAGCGCGAACCCGAACGCCAGCTGCAGCAGCTCGTTGACGTACTGGCCCCAGCCGACGGCCACCGACGCCACGGACACGCCGTACTCCAGGATCAGGCACCAGCCGCAGACCCACGCCACCAGCTCGCCGAGCGTGGCGTACGCGTAGGAGTACGACGAGCCCGACAGCGGGATCATGCCGGCGAGCTCGGCGTAGGACAGCGCGGAGAACAGCGCCGTGACCCCGGCGAGCACGAACGAGAGCACCACGGCGGGTCCGGCCACCGGCACGGCCTCGCCGAGCACCACGAAGATGCCGCTGCCCAGCGTCGCGCCGATCGACAGCATCGTGAGCTGGCCCAGGCCGAGCGAGCGTTTCAACGGCCCGTGGCCGGCTTCGGCCACCAGGTCCGCGACCGGTTTGCGGCGCCCCAGCGCCGTGCCGAGCCGTACGCGGGTCGGGGTGGACGTCACCTGGCTACTCCTCGTCGTCGAGGCTGCGATGAAGATCGGGCGCGAGCCACGGTATCGAGCGAAGTGTGCCCCGAAAACTGGAAAACGTTGCGCGTTCGGATGAGATCTGGGTGTTTCATTGCACTTTCACGGTCGGAAACGGTGATCTGTTCACTCCGCGACGGCGGGCGACGCTTCGGCCGGCCGGGCCGGTTCAGCGGGCTCGACCGGGGTGGCGGGCCGCGCCGGGTCGTCACTCGCGGGCAGCAGCAGCGTGAACGTCGGCGGGTGCGGGCACGAGAGCCGCAGCCGCCCGCCGTCGGCCTCGGCCAGGCTGCGGGCCAGCCGCAGCCCGATGCCGTGTCCGGGCGGAGCGGTGCGGGCCAGGGCGAACGGATCGGTGTCGCCGAGGTCCGGGCCGTCGTCGGCCACGTCGATCGCGAGCGCGCCACCCGCGTCGCGCGCGACGACGGTGACCGGCCCGCGGCCGTGGGTAGTCGCGTTGTCCAGCAGCACGGCGAGCACCTGCCGCACGGCCGCCGCCGAAGCCCGGACGGTGGGCGGGTCCTGGACTTCGACGCGAAGCCCGCGGCCGTTGAGCAGCGGAGCGCCGGCGTCGCGCAGCTCGGCGAGTATCCCCGCGAGGTCGAGCTCCGCGCGTGGTGCGCGGCGTTCGCGGGACAACGCGAGCAGGTCGTCGATGGTGCGCTCGAGCCGGTCGGCCGAGTCGATACCGGCGCGGATCGCCTCGTACGGGTCGAGCCCGGGCGTCTCCAGCGCGGCCTCCAGCTGCAACCGCAGGCCGGCCAGCGGCGTGCGCAGCTGGTGCGACGCCTCGGCCGAGAACGCGCGTTCGCGATCGAGCGTCTCGCCGATGCGCTCCGCGGTCACGTCCAGTGCCGTGCCGACCCGGTCGATCTCGGTGATGCCGGCGCGCGGGCTGCGAGCCGTGAAGTCGCCGTCGCCGAGCCGGGCCGCGGCCGACGACAGCTCCTCCAGCGGGCTCGACAGCCGGGCCGCGATGCGCCGCGCGATGAGCCAGCTCGCGGCGACGGCCGCGACGCCGAACCCGACCATCCCGAGCCAGGTCAGGCCGACGCGGCGCAGGAGCACGTCGTGCGGCATCGCGGCGCGGACCACCCCCGCGAGCCGCGCGCCGTCCATCACCGGCACCGCCAGCACGTCCTCGCCGTCGACCGGTCCGGACGCCACGTCGACGTCCGCGGCGGACACCTGGCTCACCACCGCGTCGGCGGTGTCCGGGCCCGTGCCGGAGACGAGCCGTCCCTGCGGGTCGTAGATCCCGACGGTCGCGCTGCCCTGCACCGGCTGGCGGGGCACACGCCCGGCGGCGAGCGCGTCGGACACCTCCAAGGCCGTGCCGTCGGCGGCGCGTTCGAGCTCGGAGCCGGTGTTCTCCCGGAAGTACCACAGCGCCGCGACGGCCAGCGGCAGCCCGAACAGCACGGTGGCCACCACGGCGGCGAGCACCGTGAGCGTGACGATCCGGCGGCGCACGCTCAGGCCTCTTCCAGGCGGTAGCCGTGCCCGCGCAGGGTGGCGATCCGGGGCACGTCCGCCGGCTCGGGCGCGGCGTCGGCGAGCTTGCGCCGCAACGCGGCGATGTGGACGTCGAGCGTTTTGGTGGAGCCGTGCGTGTTCGCGTCCCAGACGTCGGCCATCAGCCGCTCCCGGCTCACCGCCACGCCGGGTTGTTCGGCGAGGCGGGCCAGCAGGTCGAACTCCCGCGCCCGGAGGTCGACCTCCTGCCCGCCGACGATCGCCCGGCGGCTCGCCGGGTCGACCACGAGCGAGCCGACGGTGACGACCGGCACGGCGGGGTTCGCGGGCGCGCCGCGGCGCAGGTGCGCGCGCACGCGGGCCAGCAGCTCGCCGAGGCGGATGGGTTTGGTGAGGTAGTCGTCGGCACCCGCGTCGAGGCCCACGACCACGTCCATCTCGTCGGCCCGCGCGGTGAGGATCACGACCACGGCGCCCGGCATGCTCGTGCGCAGGCGGCGGCACACGTCGACGCCGTCGAGGTCGGGCAGGCCCAGGTCGAGCAGCACCAGCTCGGCGCCGGCCTCGTTCAGGGCGCTGCGGCCGTCGCGGCACCAGCGCACTTCGTGACCGTGGCGCGCGAGCGACGACTCCAGGACGCCGCCGATCGTCAGGTCGTCCTCCACCAC
Source organism: Amycolatopsis sp. NPDC001319 (assembly GCF_042896185.1). Lineage (NCBI taxonomy): Bacteria > Bacillati > Actinomycetota > Actinomycetes > Pseudonocardiales > Pseudonocardiaceae > Amycolatopsis > Amycolatopsis sp. NPDC001319. Next base: position 890,298 of record NZ_JBIAWY010000004.1, read on the forward strand.
CAGCACCTTGGCCACGGGAGCAGCCTAACCAACACCCCGGCCGGACCGGGCCGGAAAACCCGCGGCGGCGCTTTTCGTCTACATAGGACGGTGCTCAGCGCCGCGGGCGCGCGGTGCTCTCGCGCAGCACGACCTCGGCGTTGACGCGGACCGTGCGGGCCCGCGTGCCCGACCCCTTGAGCGCCAGGTCCATCGCGCGTTCGCCCAGCTGTTCCAGGGGAAGCGCGACCGTGGTCAGCGCCGGAGTGAGATCCCGGACCACGGGGATGTTGTCGAAGCCGGCCACGGAGATCTCGCCCGGCACGGCGACGCCGGCCTCGCGCAACGCGGCCAGCGCACCGATCGCCATCAGGTCTGTGACCGCGAACACGCACGTCGGGCGCTTCCGCTTCGGGCGCTCCAGAAGCCGCTTCGCCGCGTCGTAGCCGCCGTCGCGGGTGAACTCGGTCTCGAGGACGTCTTCGTCGGACAGCGGCAGGCCGTGGGCGGCGAGCTCCTCGGCGAACCCGTCGAGCCGGTCGCACACCGTGGTGAGCCGCATCGGACCGGCCAGCACGGCGAAGCGCTTGTGCCCCAGCCCGACCAGCGCCTTCGCGAGGGCGGCCGCGCCGCCGCGGTTGTCGGGCTGCACGGTGTCCACTTTGAGCCCGCGGTGGCGGCTGACGGCCGCGACCTGGCCGCCGCCGCGGCGGTACGGGTCGAGCTCCGCGGCCATCGCGCGTTCCCAGGAGCGGTCCTCGAACGCCGACCCGATCAGCACGATCGCCGACGCCCGCTGCGCCCGCAGCGCCGAGACGTACGCCACTTCGCGGTCGGGGTCGCGGAAGGTGTCGGCGAGCATCACGAGCAGGCCGTTGCCGTTGGCCACCTTCATGACCCCGCCGGCGACCGCGGAGAAGTACGGATCGGACACATCGTGACAGATCACCCCGACCGTCCGATGTGTCCCTCCGGCGAGTGCCTGCGCGTGTGCGTTCGGTGCGTACGCGAGCTCAGCCGCGGCCGACATCACGCGGTCGCGCAGGTCCGTGCGGACGGACGCGGTGCCGTTGAGCACCCGCGAAGCCGTGGCGAGTGACACGTCGGCGCTTTGTGCCACGTCCGCCAGCGTCACGTGCGGCCCGGACTTCATCGCTCCTCCATGGTGGTTCCTCGGGCATAGTGGCCCCATGCTCGGTCTGTACCCGGAAATCGAACCCTACGACCACGGGATGCTGCCGGTGGGCGATGGCAACGTAATCTACTGGGAGGAGTGCGGGAACCCCGCGGGCAAGCCGGTCGCGTTCCTGCACGGCGGTCCCGGTGGCGGCGCGTCGGCGCGGCACCGGCGGCTGTTCGACCCCGAGCGGTACCGGATCCTGCTCTTCGACCAGCGCGGTTGCGGCCGCAGCACACCCCACGGCAGCACGGCCGAGGCGGACCTGTCGGTGAACACCACCTGGCACCTGGTCGCCGACATGGAGCTCCTGCGCGAGGATCGCGGCATCGACCGGTGGCAGCTGTTCGGGGGCTCTTGGGGCAGCGTGCTTGCCCTCGCGTACGCGGAGCAGTACCCGCACCGGGTCAGCGAGCTCGTGTTGCGCGGGGTGGCGACACTGCGGGTGAAAGAGATCCAGTGGCTTTTCGGCGGCGGCGCCGCGTGCTTGTTCCCCGAGGCGTGGTCGCGCTTCCTCGCGCCCGTGCCGTACGCGCGCCGCAGCGACAACCTGCTCGAGGTCTACCACGAGCTGCTGCACCACCCGGACCCCGAAGTCCACGGACCGGCGGCGGTCGCGTGGAGCCGGTGGGAGGGCGAGACGGTGAAGTTCACGCCGCAGGAGGAAGTGGTTTCGGCGTTCACCGAACCGGAGTTCGCGCTCGCCATCGCGCGCATCGAGAACCACTACTTCCGCCACGGCGGCTGGCTGGCCGAGGACCAGCTCATCCGCGAGGCCGGGAAGCTCGCGGGCATCCCGTGCGTTCTCGTCCAGGGAAGGTACGACGTGGTCACTCCCGCCACCACGGCGTGGGAGCTGGCGCAGGTACTGCCAGGTGCGGAGCTGAAGATGATCGCCGACGCCGGGCACGCCTTCGACGAACCCCGGACCCTGCACGAGCTGATCAGCACGACGGACCGGTTCGCGGCAGGCTGGGCCGAGCACGAGATCGACGAGCCGAGAGGAATCACACGGATGCTTTACGGTGACGAGCACGTCCGCCGCTACGAGGAGACCGACGGCGAGGTCGGCCACGAGTGGCAGCCCGGTGTGCCGACCCTGGTCCTGACGACCAAGGGCCGCAAATCCGGTGAGGACCGCAAGTTCGCGCTCATCTACCAGGAGGTGGACGGCAACCCCGTCATCGTCGCCTCCAAGGGCGGCGCGCCGGCGCACCCGGGCTGGTACCTCAACCTGCAGGCCAACCCGGAGGCTCGCGTCCAGGTGCTGGCCGACAAGTTCACCGCTCGCGCCCGCACGGTCTCCGGCGAGGAACGCACCCGGCTGTGGGACAAGCTCGCCTCGGTGTGGCCGGACTACAACGAATACGCGAAGAAGACCGACCGCGAGATCCCCGTGGTGGTCCTCGAGCGGGTGTGATCCGCGCCGCGTCCGGGACCCGGGGTCACCGAGCCGGGTGGTCTTCGGCTACGAATGACGCTCATGGCCCTGCGAAACCGGTCGCGCGACCGCTGGATCCCGCTCGAACACGAGGGGGAGCTGCTCACCTTCCGTCAGATGGAGGCCTACGGCCGGCGCTTCGCCCGCGCCGGCCGCGGGGCCTGGTACAGCTTCGCGATCGAGGTGGTCTGGCAGTTCCTGGTGCTGTTCAGCCGCTTCCGGGTGCGCGGCGCGCGCCACATCCCGGCTTCGGGCGGGGTGCTCGTGGCGTCGAACCACCTGTCGTTCGCCGACCCGACCACGCTCACGGCGTTCTGCCTCGCCGCCGGCCGGGTGCCGCGGTACCTGGCCAAGTCGAGCCTGTGGGACCTGCCGGTGGTCGGGTCGGTGATGCGGTCCGGGCAGCACATCCCGGTGTACCGAGGCGCGCCGACGGCCGCGGGGGCCTACCGCGACGCAGTGAAGGCGGTGGAAGCCGGCGAGTGCGTGACGATCTTCCCGGAGGCCACGTTCTCGGCCGACCCGGACGGCTGGCCGATGAAGGGCAAGACGGGCGTCGCGCGGATCGCGCTGGAGACCGGCGTGCCGGTGGTGCCTGTCGCGAACTGGGGCACGCACCACCTGCTGCCCGCCGGAGCCTGGTTCCCGCACGGGATCCCGCGCAAGACCGTCGAGCTCGTGGCGGGCCCGCCGGTGGACCTTTCGGATCTTCGGAACGGCGAGCCGACCCGTGAGGTGCTCGAAGAGGCGACCGCCCGGATCATGCGCGCGGTGACGGATCTGCTGGCCGGGATCCGCGGTGAAGAGCCGCCCGGCGACGGTGCGTGAGGCGAGCACCGTCACCCCGCCCCGCCAGCCGGTTCGGGGTAATTTGGACGGTATGAGTGCACACTATGACGTCGTGGTCCTGGGGGCCGGGGTCGGCGGCTACGTGGCCGCCATTCGCGCCACACAGCTCGGTCTGAGCGCGGCGGTCGTCGAAGAGAAGTACTGGGGCGGGGTGTGCCTCAACGTCGGCTGCATCCCGTCGAAGGCGCTGCTGCGCAACGCCGAGCTGGCGCACACGGTGAAGGAAGAAGCCGCCACCTACGGCATCTCCTCCGACGGCGAGATCCGCTTCGACTACTCGGCCGCCTACGAGCGCAGCCGCAAGGTCGCGGACGGCCGCGTCAAGGGCGTGCACTTCCTGATGAAGAAGAACAAGATCACGGAGTACGACGGCCACGGCACGTTCGTCGACGACCACACCCTCGAGGTCAACGGCGAGCGGATCACGTTCGACAACTGCATCATCGCGACCGGCGCCACGGCGCGCCTGCTGCCCGGTACCTCCCGCAGCGACCGCGTGGTCACCTACGAACAGCAGATCCTCGAGAGCGAGGTGCCCGAGAGCATCGTGATCGCGGGTGCCGGCGCGATCGGTGTGGAGTTCGCGTACGTGCTGCGCAACTACGGCGTGGACGTGACCATCGTCGAGTTCCTCGACCGGATGGTGCCGCTGGAGGACGCCGAGGTGTCGGCGGAGCTGGCCAAGCGCTACCGCAAGCTCGGCATCAAGGTGCTCACCGGCACGAAGGTCGAAGCCATCGACGATTCGGGCGCGAAGGTTCGCGTCACGGTGTCGAAGGACGGCAAGCAGGACGTGCTGGAGGCCGACAAGGTCCTGCAGGCCATCGGCTTCGCGCCCAACGTGAAGGGCTACGGCCTGGAGAACACCGGCGTCGAGCTGACCGAGCGCGGCGCCATCGCGGTGGACGGCCGCGGCCGCACCAACGTGCCGCACCTGTTCGCCATCGGCGACGTGACGGCGAAGCTGATGCTGGCGCACGCGTCGGAGTCCATGGGCATCGTGGCGGCCGAGACGATCGCCGGCGCGGAGACCATGGAGCTCGACTTCGTCATGATCCCGCGCGCGACCTACTGCCAGCCGCAGATCGCCAGCTTCGGCTGGACCGAGGCCCAGGCCCGCGAAAAGGGCTACGACGTGCAGGTCGCCAAGTTCCCCTTCACGGCCAACGGCAAGGCCCAGGGCCTCGGCGACGCCGGCGGCTTCGTCAAGATCCTCAGCGACGCCAAGTACGGCGAGCTGCTCGGCGCGCACCTCATCGGCCCGGACGTGACCGAGCTGCTGCCCGAGCTCACGCTGGCCCAGCAGTGGGACCTGACCGTGCACGAGGTCGCCCGCAACGTCCACGCCCACCCGACCCTGGGCGAGGCCGTGAAGGAAGCCATCCACGGGCTGGCCGGGCACATGATCAACTTCTGAGTTCTTCCCGCCACGGCGCCGGATCGTCCACTGCGGACGGTCCGGCGCCGTCGTCCGTGGGTTCATCACCCGTTCGCCCGGAGTCGGTCCACGAGCGGGGGACAGGCCGCTACGCTGACCGCCGGGTCCACGGAGTGGACACACCGGACGTTTCAAACTTTTGTCGGTGTACTGTGCGGTGGTGACTCCCTAGATTCGTCTGACTACCGCCGGTGGAGCGGGCGAGGCAGGGAGAGAGTCGATGCGGGGATTCAGCCGGGCCGCCACTCGGTCGGTGCCGTTGGCGGTGGGGGTGGTGCTGCTGGGCGCCGGTGTGGCGAGCGCGCAGCCGTCCGCGGCCGACGTGGTCGCGCAGCGCACCGAGGCCGGCATCAGCGCGTTGCAGGGCATCAAGAAGTCGCTGACGCCCGCGGAGCGCAAGCAGGACAGCCGGCTGGTGATCGAGAAGCGCCTGCGGGCCGACCACGCGCTCGCGGCGCTGCTGCCCGACTACCGCACGGGCTTGCCCGTGGCGAACAGCGGCGCGGTCTCCGTCGACATCACCGGCGCCGCCGGGACCGCCGTGGCCCAGGCCGTGCGCGCGGCCGGGGGAACCGTCCGCTACGCCTCGCCGGACGGCGCGGTGCGCGCGGACCTGCCGCTCGCCGCCGTGGACAAGATCGCAGCGCGCGGGGACGTGGCCGCCGTCGCGCCGGCCGCGCAGGCGATGACGTGGCGTGAGCAGGACCCGCGCCGGGAGCTCGTGGCGCGAGCCGTGACGCAGGTGTCCGAAGGGGACAAGGCCCACGGCGCCGACACCGCCCGCGCCCAGTACGGCGTGACCGGCTCCGGCATCAAGGTCTGCGTGCTGTCCGACGGTGTCAACTCGCTGTCGAAGTCGCAGGCCGCGGGCGAGCTGCCGGCCGTCGACGTGCTGGCGGGCCAGGCCGGCAGCGGCGACGAGGGCACGGCGATGCTGGAGATCGTCCACGACCTCGCGCCCGGCGCCACGCTCGGTTTCGCCACGGCGTTCACCAGCGAAGCGAGCTTCGCCGCCAACATCCGCGCCCTGCGCACCACCGGCCACTGCACGGTGATCGTCGACGACGTCGCCTACTTCGACGAGTCGCCGTTCCAGGACACGCAGGTCGCGCAGGCGGTCAACGACGTCACCGCCGCGGGCGCGCTGTACTTCTCGTCCGCAGGCAACTCCGGCAACCTCACCGACGGCACCAGCGGCTACTACGAGGGCGACTTCCGCGCCTCGGCCACCACGCTGCCGGGCATCAGCGGCACACCGCACGACTTCGACCCGGGCTCCGCGGTGCAGACCTCCGACCCGCTGTCGGCGGGTTCGCTCGGCAAGCCCGTCACGCTGTTCTGGTCGGACCCGTGGGGCCGGTCGGGCAATGACTACGACCTGTTCATCCTCAACGCGTCCGGCAGCGTCGTGGCTTCCAGCGACAATCCGCAGACCGGCTCGCAGAACCCGTACGAGATCGCCTCGGTGCCGACCACGGGCTCGGGCTACCGCGTGGCCGTGGTCAAGTACAGCGGCGCCGACCGGTTCCTCGCGCTCAACGTGATCCGTGGCCGGTTCGTGGGCTCCGGTTCGCTCAAGGCGTTCAGCACGGCGGGCGTCACCTCGGGCCACTCGGCCGCGGCCGCGGCGTTCAGCGTGGCGGCGGCCCCGGCGGCGACGGCGTTCGGCCGTCCACTCGAGACCGGTGACCCGGCGAACCCGGCCGGCCCGTACCCGGGCCGGTTCACCGCGGCGAGCAAGTGGGAACGCTTCACCTCCGACGGGCAGCGCCACCTGTTCTTCAACCCCGACGGCACCGAGCTCACCCCGGGCAACGTCTCCTCGACGGGCGGCGCCACGCGGGCCAAGCCGGACATCACCGCGGCCGACGGCGTCGCCACCTCCGTGGCCGGCTTCCAGCCGTTCTACGGCACGTCCGCGGCCGCCCCGCACGCGGCGGCGATCGCGGCGCTGCTGCTGTCGGGCAAGCCCACCGCGACGCCCGCGGAGATCCGCTCGGCCCTGGTGGCGAGCGCGATCGACCTGGGCGCGCCCGGGTACGACCCGGTGACGGGCGCCGGCGTGATCATGGCGGGCCCGGCGCTGGCGGCGCTGGGCGTGCCGCAGAGCTAGTGCGGTTGCGGCGGCCCCGGGCAGCTCGGGGCCGCCGCCTCACCTGCTCGTGACCAGCAGGTGGAAGGCGCGGGTGCCCTCGCCGACGCGTTCGTGGCGGTCGAGGTTCAGCCCCGCCTCGCCCAGCGCCGTCTCGACGTCGGCCACCGGGCGCAGCCGGAAGCCGTGTTCGGTGAACGGCATGGCTTTCATGGCCTCGGGATCGCCGATGCCGAGCACGAAGCGGCCACCCGGCGTGAGCACGCGGGCGACCTCGGCGAACGCCAGGTCGAGGTCGTCGACGAAGTACACCGTGTCGAGCGTGATCGCGGCGTCCATCGACGCGTCTTCCAGCGGCAGCGCGGTTATCGTGCCGCGGTGCAGGCGCAACCGGCCGGCGGCGATGTTGGCGGGGAACGCGGCGCGGGCCTTGGCGATCATCGTGTCGGAGATGTCGACGCCGTGCACCGTCCCGCCCGCCGCGGCGCGCAGCAGCAGGTCGAGGCCCAGGCCACCGCCGAAGCCGATGTCGAGCGCCGTCTCCCCGGGCTTCAGGTCGAGTGCTTCGACGGCCGCCGTCATGTTGCCGCGATTGGTGCGGTTCAGCAGCCGCCCGACGGCCCGGCCGGGCAGCCCGCTGGGGTGGCCGAGCTGCCGCGCCAGCCCGGCGAGCAGAGTGTCTCGTGGTCCCATTTCCGCAAGTCTGCCCTCGTGACGGCCGCGAGTCCACGACGTGGATTGTGGTGGCCCGGATGGTGTGGCAGCGTGCTGGGCTGCGAGGACGAGGAGGGGTGCGATGGCGGACAGGACCGCGGTGGTCACCGGAGCGGGTTCGGGCATCGGCCGACGGGTCGCGCGTGCGTTGCTGGGCGCCGGTTATCAGGTCGCGCTGGCCGGGCGCCGGGCCGAGGCGCTTTCGGAGACGGCGGACGGCGCTCCGGGTGCGCTGGTCGTGCCCACGGACGTCGCTTCGCCCGAGTCCGTGGCGGCCTTGTTCGAGGCGGTGCGCGAGCGGTGGGGCCGGCTCGACCTGCTGGTGAACAACGCCGGGGTGTCGGCGGGCGGAACCGTCGCGGACCTGTCGGTGGAGCGCTGGCGCCGGGTCGTCGACACGAACCTGACGGGGATGTTCCTGTGCGCGCAGCAGGCCGTGCTCCTGATGAAGGACCAGGAACCCCTGGGCGGGCGGATCATCAACAACGGCTCGATCTCCGCGCACGCGCCGCGGCCCGCGAGCGTCGCCTACACCGCCACGAAGCACGCCATCACGGGGCTGACCAAGTCGATCTCCCTCGACGGTCGCGCCTGGAACGTCGCGTGTGGACAGATCGACATCGGCAACGCCGCCACGGAGATGACCGAGCGCATGTCCGCCGGCATCCCGCAGGCCGACGGCCGCGTGCTCGCCGAGCCCACCTTCGACGCCGGCCACGTGGCCGACGCGGTGCTGTACATGGCGGGGCTGCCGCTGGACGCGAATGTCCAGTTCCTGACCATCACGGCCACGACCATGCCGTTCATCGGGAGGGGCTGACCCGTCCGTACCGCCGGATTTACCCGTTCGGGCAAAGATCTTCGAGTGGTCTGATCCACGCTGCGGTGCCCGGGTCCCGGGACCACGCTGGGCGTGCGATCACGAGAAGGGACCCGCTCGATGAAGCACCGCACGTTGCGTAGGTCGGCCGTCGTACCGCCGGCGATCGCGACGGTCACATTCGGTTCGGTGGCTTTCGGTTCGGCGACCGCGTGGGCCGATCCGCCGGCGGCGCTGCCGGCCGGCGCGCCCGCCGCCGACGCCAAGTGGCAGCCGGCGCTCGACTTCGACAAGGACGGCTGTTACAACACCCCCGCCATCGGCCCCGACGGCACCCTCAACCCGGGCCTCGACCTCGGTGGCGCGGTGAACGGCAACTGCCACGACAAGTCCGATCTGGCCAACACCAACGTCTACTCCCGGTCGAAGTGCAACAACGGCTGGTGCGCCTACCTCTACGGCTACTACTTCGAGAAGGACCAGGTCTCCGACGGCCCCGTTTCGGCCGGCCACAAGCACGACTGGGAGCACATCGTCGTGTGGGTGCAGGACGACCAGGCGAAGTACATTTCCGTTTCCCAGCACCAGGGTTACGAGACGAAGCCCGCGTCGGCGGTCCCGTTCCAGGACACCCACCCGAAGGCCGTGTACCACAAGGACGGCGTCTCGACCCACGACTTCCGCTTCCCCAAGGACGGCAACGGCGACGAACCACCCGAGAACGACGAGGGCGTGTGGCAGGTCAAGGGCCTCGTGGGCTGGGACAACTACCCCGCAGGCATCCGCGACAAACTCACCTCCGCCGACTTCGGCGACGCCACCTTCAAACTGACCGACGACCGCTTCAACGGCACGCTGGCCACGGCGAAGCCCGCGGAGGTCGGTCTGGACCCGAACGCGTGAGCAGGAGATGACCTTGTCGCGGCGGAAGTCGTCGAACAGCCGGTAGAACATCCGCTCGCGCGGTACGCGAAGCCGTGATCAGACGGAAAGCGCCGCCAGGTCGATACCCGAGAACGCCGCCGCAACCACCCCGTGCAGGCGGGGCGACCACACAGCGTGCCCGTGCCCCGTCCACAGGGGCGCCACCGGGAGGTCGCGCAGGAGCTGGTTCTCGGCGACCCGGTACAGCTGCCCGGCTTCCGCCGTGGTGGCCGCGGATTCCGCCGCCGTGAGGTCCTGGGCGAAGCCGGGGTCCGAGTAGCCCGAGGCGGAGGCCAGGGTCGTCAGCAGGTCCGCGGGGCTGGCGGAGGCGAGGTTCAAGCCCACAGTAGACGGACCGTCCACGCGACCGTTCGGGCGCTGGGCCGCGGTCACCGGAACCCCCAGTGCCGTGGCCACGCCGGTGGCGAGGGGGCGCGTCCACTGGCCCGCGCCGGGGTCGAAGTAGACCGTGGTGGGGCCGGTGAAGCCGGACTGGGCCAGCAGTGACTTGGCGGCGGCGGCGTCGAACGAGCAGGGGCGGCAGGTGCCGGTGCGTTCGCCGGGGGCGTCGGCGGGGGGCAGGAGGGCGTGGGCCGGGTCGACCTGGTGGGCGAGGGGGCCGGCTTCCAGTGCCGAGCGGTCGACGGCGAGGGCGAAGGCGTGGCGGACGGCCGCGTCGGCGAAGCGGGGGTCGGCCGTGGGGAAGACGAGGTAGCCGGCCTCGGGCAGGGGCCAGGTGGTGTGTCGGTCGGCGAAGTCGGTGTGCATGGCTTCGTGGCGTTCGCCCGGGACGGAGGTGACGAGGTCGAGCGAGCCGTCGCGCACGGCGTCGTACTGCTCCACCGGGTCGCCTACGCGCAGGTCGACCTCGGTGGCCTTGCCCTCGGCCGGGGTGACGCGCAGGAGCGTGCCGCCGGTGCCGGGGGCCCAGCCGTCGGCGAGGCGGAAGGGGCCGTCGCCGACGGGGTGGCGGGCGAAGCCGTTCCAGTCGTGCGAAGCGAGCACGGACGCGGGCATCGGCACGAGCCCCGGCGCCGAGAGCCACGCCGGCACCTGGCTGCTCGGGCGGTCGAGCACGAGCCGGATCGTCGTGGCGTCGGGAGCGGTGATCTGCTTGGCCCGCAACGACTTCGTCAGCACCGGCGTGACCGCCCAGTTCTCGCCGGCGATCGCGTGCCAAGTGTCTACATAGGATTGAGCGGTCACCGGGGTGCCGTCGTGGAACCTCAGGTCCGGGCGCAGCTTCACGGTCCACGTCACGTGGTCGGTGCTCGTGATCGACGTGGCGGCGCGCGGGGTGAGCTGGCCCGTGGCCGGGTCGTAGTCGGCGAGCGGCGTCCACAGCGCGCCCGTGACGAAGCGCCCGGCCTGGTCGTCGACGTCGGCGGGCAGCAGCGTGCCCGGCTCCTGCAGCCCGACCGTGACGACGCCCGGGCGGGCCGGCTCGTCGGACGAACAGCCGGCGAGCGCGGACAACGCCACCACCGCGGCGGCGAGCAGGGCAGGCAGGCGCATGCTGTCTTAATACCAGTTGGAAAGGGACGAAAGGCGGTTGTGTCCGGTTGGTCACCGTCTTAGAGTGCAACGGTCACGCTGGGCGTTCTGGGAGGTTCGTGTGCGCCGCTGGTGGGTTCGATCTTGCTTGGCCCTGACCACTGTCGCCGCGACGCTCATCGCGACCGAGCTGCCCGCCGCCGCGTGCGGCGAGGACGACAAACCCGCGGTGCAGGCCAAACACACCGCCGGCGACCCAGGTGCGATCAAGGGCGTGCGCGCCGTCGGCAACGTGCCCGACGCGGCGGGCGCGATCTCCGCCAACTTCCTCCAGTACGGCCACCGCGACGTGATGGTGGTGTCCGGCGAGTTCGGCCTCAAGGTCTACGACCTCACGCGCGACCCCGCCGCACCGAAGGGGATCGGGCAGCTCAGCCTGCCCGGCCTGTGGGAGACCGAGGACACCGAGGTCGACGCGCAGCGCAAGCTGGTGTTCCTCTCGCGCGATCCGCGTGCGTTCGAGGGCAACACGCACACCGGCGAGTCCGGCATCTACGTCGTCGACGTCTCACGCCCGGAGAAGCCCGCGATCCTGAGCTACGTGCGCGTGCCCGCCGGCCACACCACCAGCTGCGTCGACGGCTGCCGCTACCTGTGGACCGGCGGCCCCGCGAAGGCCGACGACCAGCCGGCCGACTGGGGCGGGCGCCCGATCTGGGTCACCGACGTGCGCAACCCGCGCCACCCGGTCGTCCACCCCGACCCGATCGAGCTCGCCCGCAACGACGGCCAGACCGACTACGTGCACGACGTCCAGGTCGACTCCGCGGGCGTCGCGTGGGTCTCGGGCCGCGGCGGCGTCCGCGGCTATTGGACCAGCGGCCTGCACCGCGACCCCGTGCGCGGCGGCGTGCACCGCGCCACCGCGCTGGAGCCGATCCCGTACGCCGGCGGCGGCGTCGACGAGACCGCCGCGCCGTCGAAGTTCCTGCACAACAGCTTCCACCCGGTCGGCCCTCGCGACGCCGGCGCCTGGCGCGGCCACGACCTCGTGTACGCCACCGAGGAGAACTTCCTCGACGGTTGCGCGGGCGACGGCGTGCTCACCATCTCGTCCCTGGCCGGTTCGTACCACGGCGAAGGCTGGCGCTCGACCCCCGCGGATCCCTTCCGCCTGCAGAGCATCGGCACCTGGAGCGTCGCGGGCCAGGAAGGCAGCGACCCCGCCTCCGACGACTGCTCCGCCCACTACTTCGACCTGCGCGACCACGTGCTCGTCCAGTCCTTCTACTCCCAGGGCACGCGCTTCCTCGACGTCAGCGACCCCACCAACCCCCGCCAGATCGCCTACTTCCGCCCCGCGGACGCCAGCTCGTGGGCGCCGTACTGGCACGACGGCTATGTGTACGTGGCGGACAACGTGCGTGGGGTGGACGTCCTGAAGCTGACTGCCTGAGGCCCGATCGGCCGGGATATCGATCGGCGCCGGCGGTTACAGTCCGATCATGGAGCCAGTGGCGCGCGGCCGGGTCATTCTCCTCAACGGCCCTTCGAGCTCGGGGAAGTCGAGCATCGGGCAGGCGCTGCTGGCGATCCTGCCCGAGCCCTGGTTCCACGTCCCCGTCGACGGGATCAACGCGATGCGGTCGACGCGCTACACCCGTGAGCTCGACGAAGCCGGAGTCCAGGAGATGCTGCGACGGACCCGGCGCGGCTACCACCGCGCCGTCGCGGCCCTCACCTCTACGGGGAACGACGTGGTGATGGACTACCTGCTCAGCGAGCCGTGGCGTCTCGACGACCTCCTCGTCGTCCTCGACGGCTACGACGTCACCCTGGTGGACGTCCACTGCGCGCCGGAGGAGCTCGCCCGGCGGGAGCGCTCGCGCGGCGACCGGCCGCACGGTCTCGCCGCCTCGCAGACGCTGATCTACTCCCACGGCGACCACGATTTCGTCGTGGACACCACCCACCGCACCGCGGCCGACTGCGCCCGCGAGATCGCCGACCGCCGCGATGCGGTCGGGCGGCCGAAGGCGTTCGAGCGCCTCCGCGCCGCCCGCGCACGACCAAGCTGACCGCCTGAGGCCCGGCCCCGGGGCCGCCCGAACGCTTTCGAGCGGCCCCGCACCCGCGCGGTCCGAGGTTCAGCGCACCTGGTCCGCCGGCACCGTGAACCGCCCCCGGCCGTCGTTGTCCTCGACCGTGTAGCTCAGCTCGACGACCGCCACCTCGCGACCGTCGGGATCCCGTTCGCGCCGCAGCACTTCGCAGTCGAGGTCGAACGGCGTGGGCAGCGGAGTGCTCGCATCCCAGTTCTCCGCGGTCAGGATGGGCACCTTCTCCGTGATCAGGACGACGGTGCCGTCCGCCTCGGCGAACCGCAGCTCCACGAAGCCGGGGAACTCTTCGTCCACCCAGCGGGTCACCGTTGCCTTGAGCTTTGCCACGAGACGGAGTCTGCCAGCAACGCGGAAACAGCCGGATCAGTGCCGCGTCGGGCGGTAGATCAGTTCCTGAGTGTGCCCGTCCAGGGTGCGGCTTTCGAGGAGCTCCAGGTCGAAGTCCTCGGCGCCCTCGAAGATGCGGGCGGCGCCGGTGGCGCCGGTGAGGGCGGGGAAGATCGTCAGCTGCACGCGGTCGACCAGGCCGGCGGCCATGAGGGCGCGGTTCATCGCCAGGCTGCCGTGCGAGCGCAGCGGTGTGTCGGACTCCTTCTTCAGGCGGGCGACGACGTCGACGGCGTCGCCGCTGAGGACGGTCGCGTCGGGCCAGTCGAAGGGGCCGCGCAGGGTGGAGGACACGACAGTGGTCGGCAGGTTGCGCAGCAGGGTGACCCAGGGGTCGAGGTTCTCCACGCCGAACTCGGCGAACATCTCCACGTTGTCCTTGAACGTGGTCCCCCCGAACACCATCCGCTGCTCCGCGCTGTACAGCTCGACGCGGCGCGCCAGCAGCTCCGGGCCCTGCTTGCCCCAGTAGCCGCCCCAGTCGCCGGTGTGGGAGCCGTAGCCGTCGAGGCTGGAGAAGACGTCGAAGGTGTAGGTGGCGGTCATGGTGAGCTCCTCGGGTAGACGTTCGGGCCGGGCGGCCCCTCACCCTGCCTACGAACCCGCTCGACGCCGATCGACACCGTCCCGGAAAAAACTTCCGGCGTTCTGAAACCACGACCACAAAGGGCCCCGTGGATCAGCGGCCATGACGCCTCCACCCCAGTCTGGCCGCGGGCTGGGCGGTGCTGAACCGCGTGGAGCTCGGGCCCGAGACGGTGTGGCGAGCGGGCCCGTCGTCCGGGCTGGATGTCGCCCTGGGGCAAGGGGCACCTCGAGCGAACCCAAGGTGCCCCTCCACGTCAGGACCGCAGCCACACCGCGGTGTCCGTCGGGATCTCCGTTGTGACGGGACCGCTCGCCAGCAGGATCTCCCCGGCCGGCAGCGGGACCGGGGAAGCCGAGAAATTCAGCACGAACGTGAACCCCGGCTCCCGCCTGAACGCCAGCACCCCGTCGCCGAGCGAAAGCCACTCCAGGGCCCCCGCGCCGAGCGCCGGCTGCTCCGCCCGGATGCGCAGGCCGTCGCGGTACAGCGACAGCATCGACGCCGGGTCCGCGGCCTCGGCGGAAGCCGTGTAGTCGGCCCACGAAGCGGGCTGCGGCAGCCACGGCGTCCCCGTCCCGAAGCCGAACGGTGCGGCAGGACCCGACCACGGCAGCGGCACCCGGCACCCGTCCCGGCCCGGGTCCGCGCCGTCGGTCCGCGCCCACACCGGGTCCTGCCGCAGCTCCGAAGGAAGGTCCTCGACCTCCCACAACCCCAGCTCTTCGCCCTGGTACACGTACACCCCGCCCGGCAGCGCCAGCGTCAGCAGCGCCGCCGCGCGGGCCCGGCGGGTGCCCAGGGAGAGCGAAACCGGCGAGCCGTGCAGCCGGTCCGCGAAGGAGAAACCCGTGTCACCGGACCGGCCGTAGCGCGTGACGTGCCGCGTCACGTCGTGGTTGGACAGCACCCACGCCGCGGGCGCGCCGACCTCGTCGTGGGCCCGCAGCGTGCGCGAGATGACGTCGCGGAAGCGCGAGACGTCCCACGGGCACACCAGGAAGTCGAAGTTGAACGCCGAGTGCAGCTCGTCGCGGCGCAGGTAGCGCGCGGCGCGGGACATGTCGGGCAGCCACATCTCGCCCACGAGCACGCGCTCGCCCGCATACGAGTCGGCGATCTTTCGCCACGACCGGTAGATCTCGTGCAGCCCCTCCTGGTCGGAGAACGGCGTCTCGTCCCCGCCCGCGACGTCGGGCAGCGCGGGGTCCTTCACGAGCCCGTCGGCGACGTCGATGCGGAAGCCGTCGACGCCGCGGTCGAACCAGAACCGCAGCACGTCCTCGAACTCCGCGCGGATGTCGGCGTTGTCCCAGTTGAAGTCGGGCTGGCGCGAGCTGTACAGGTGCAGGTACCACTCGCCGTCCTCGACGCGGGTCCACGCGGGCCCGCCGAAGCGCGACTTCCAGTTGTTCGGCGGCTCCGAACCGTCGACGCCGCGGCCCGGGCGGAACCAGAACCGCTGACGCTCGGCGGATCCCGGCCCGGCCGCGAGCGCCGCGGTGAACCAGCGGTGCTCGTCGGAGCAGTGGTTCGGCACGATGTCGATGATCACGCGGATGCCGCGCTCGTGCGCTTCGGTGATGAGCTCCTCGGCCTCGGCGAGAGTGCCGAAAAGCGGTTCGATGTCACGGAAGTCGGCCACGTCGTAGCCGCCGTCGTCCATGGGCGACGGGTACCAGGGCGTGAACCAGATGGCGTCCACGCCCAGCTCGGCCAGATGGTCCAGTTTGGACCGCACGCCGGCGAGATCCCCGATGCCGTCGCCGTTTCCGTCGGCGAAGCTGCGGATGTACACCTGGTAGATCGCCGCGCTGCGCCACCAAGCCGAAGACAGTTCGGTCACTGCGTAGTCCTCCCAGTAGTCTTTGCGGACCGTGCTCAGCCCTTGATCGAGCCGGCGGTGAGCCCGGCGAGGATCTGGCGCTGGAACACGAGGAACAGCACGATCATCGGCACGCTCGCCAGCACCATGCCCGCCACGAGCAGGTTGAGCGGCATGTCGATCGCCACCCGCTGCAGCATCACGCTCAGCGTCTGCTTGCCGGTGTCCGGGAACACCAGCAGCGGCCAGATGAAGTCCTTCCACGCGGCCACGATCGTGAGGATCGAGACCACGGCGAGGATCGGGCGTGAGATCGGCAGGATGATCTTCCACAACGTGCGGACCGGGCCGGCGCCGTCGAGGCGCGCGGCCTCGACGAGCTCGTCGGGGATCTGGTCGAAGAACCGTTTGAGCAGGTAGATGTTGAACGCGTTGGCCGCCGCGGGCAGCCAGATCGCGGCGGGGGAGTTGATCAGGTTCAGGTGCAGCAGCGGCAGGTCGGTCACCGTCACGTACGTCGGCACCAGCAGCGCCGCGGCCGGCAGCATGAGCGTGACGAGCATGAGCCCGAGCACCACGTTGCCGAACTTCGGCCGCAGCTTCGACAGCGCGAACGCCGCCGGCACGTCCACCGCCAGCTGCACCAGCCACGCGCCGCCCGCCACGATCACCGTGTTGAGGAAGTACTTCCCGAGGTCCATCTGGTCCCACGCCTCGGTGAACGACTGCGGGTGCCACTCGCGCGGCACGATCGTCGCCGGGGTCGCCGCCAGCTCCGCCGGCGACTTCATGGCGCCCGTCACGGCCCAGTACAACGGGAACAGGAACGCCAGCGTGAACAGCACGAACGTGCACACGAACACGATCACGTACACGGTCTTCCCGCCGCCGGTGCGCAGCTGCGACGGTGAGATCAGCGTCCGTCCTGACGGGACAGCGGCACGTTTCCCCTTGCGCGGCAAGGCGGTTGTCATGGGAACCTCCTAGTCGTCCGCGCGCCGGGTCAGCCGCACGTACATCGCCGAGAACACGCCCAGTGCCACGAACAGCAGCAGGCTCATCGCGCTGGCCGAGCCGAAGTCGTTGTAGACGAAGGCGTAGCGGTACAGCAGCAGGAGCACGGTCACCGTCGAGTCGTCCGGGCCGCCGCCGGTCATCACGTACGGCTCGGTGAACACCTGCATGGTCGCCACGATCTGCAGCAGCAGGAGCACCAGCAGCACGAACCGCGTCTGCGGGAACGTCACGTGCCGCAGCCGCCGCCACATCCCGGCGCCGTCGAGCTCCGCGGCCTCGTACAGGTCACCCGGGATGGTCTGCAGCGCCGCCAGGTAGATCAGCGTCGTGCTGCCCATGTTGGCCCAGGTGGACACGAACACCAGCGACAGCATGGCGGTGGTCGAGGAGTCGAGCCACTGCAGACCGGGCAGGCCGACGGCGTTGAGCGCCGAGTTGAACAGGCCGGGGCCCGGGTCGTAGAACCACTTCCACATGAGCGCCGTGACCACGGGCGGCAGCATCACCGGCAGGTACACCGCGAGCCGGAAGTATGCCCGCGCGTGCCGCAGCTCGTTGAGCAGCACCGCCGCCAGGAAGGGCACGAGGAACCCGAACACCAGCGCGAAACCGGTGAACAGCAACGTGTTGCGCCACGCCACCCCGAACAGCGGGTCGGCGAACAGGCGCACGAAGTTGTCGAACCCGACCCACGTCGGCGGGTTCACGAAGTCGACCTGCTGGAAGCTCAGCAGCACCCCGCGCACGATGGGGTACCAGGAGAACATCGCGAACACCACGAGCGCGGCGCACAACAGCGTGTACGCGGTGAGGTTCTCGCGCAGGCGCCGCTTGAGCCGGGCGCGCCGGCGTTCGGCGGGCGAGGCGGCCGGCCGACCGGCCCGCGGGGTGACCGCGGGCCAGTCGAGCACGTTACCTGACCTGGGCGAGGACACTGTTGACCTTCGACTGCGCCGAGGAGAGCAGCTGGTCGATGTTCGCGTTGCGGTCGGTCAGCACGGCCTGCATCACGCTGTCGAGCGCCGCGTAGATCTGCTGCGCGTTCGGCGGTTCGATGCTGCCCTTGATCTTGTCCGCGGTGTCCACGTAGGACTGGTAGTTCTCCGCGGGCACGTTGGCGTACTTCTTCTTCACGGCCAGCTGCTGGTCGCGCACCGCGCCCTGCCAGATGTCCGGCGTCGGCTCGGTCGGCAGGCCCACGGGCTGCTTGCCGTCGGCGTACTGTTTCACGTGCTTGTCGAAGCGGTCGGGGTTGAGGTACTTCCACTGGATCCACTCGAGCCCGGCCTTGATCTTCGCGGCCGACGCCTTCGGGTTGATCATGTAACCCTCGCCGCCGAGCAGGGTGCCCTGCGCGCCGGGCATGCCGGCGATGCCGTAGTCCTCGTACTTGCCGTTGAACTGCTTCACCAGCACGGGCACGTTGTCCGGCGCGGCCATGTACATGCCGAGCTGGCCGGCGCCCATCATGCGCTGCACGTCGACGTCCTGCAGCAGCTGCTTGCTGCCCATGGACTTGTCGTCCCAGCGCATCGCGTGCAGGTAGTCCAGCGCGGCGCGGCCCTTGTCGTTGTCGAAGTCGGCGACCCACTTGTCGCCGTCCTTGCGGGCGATGTCGCCGCCCATCGAGTACAGCCAGCCGGTCATGTGCCAGCCGCCCTGGTTGTTCTTGCTGTAGTCGGCGTACCCGACGATCCCGTTGCCCAGCGCGGAGATCTTCTTCGCGTCGGCGCGCACCTCGTCCCAGGTGGCGGGCGGCTTGTCCGGGTCGAGCCCGGCCTGCTGGAAGAGCTTGCGGTTGTAGACGAGCCCCATGGTGTAGTTCGCCGTCGGGAGGCCGTAGAGCTTGCCGCTCGCGTCCCGGAAGTTGTCGAGGAGTTGCGGCTGGATGTCGTTGACGTGCGGCACGCTCTTCGCCGCTTCCGTGATGTCGGCGGCCTGGTGGCGGGTGATGATCTGCGCCGGGTCGGTGAAGTACACGTAGTACACGTCTTCGAGCTGGCCGCCGGCGAGCTTCGCCGAGAACGTCTTGGGGTCCATGAACCCCTCGTGGGGCACGATGTCGATGTCCGGGTGGGAAGCCTCGAACTCGGCGACGTCGGCGTCGAACACCTTGCGCTCGAACGGCTGCGTGGTCGGCGGCTGCCCCGTGACGGTGATCTGGACCTTTCCGCCGGCGTCTCCGCCCTCGGAGCCGGAGCCGCAGGCGGCGAGGCTCACGGCCAGGCCACCCGCGGTGAGCAGGGCGATCACGGTTCTGGGGGTGCGGCTGGACCTCGCTGCTCGGGACCAGGGACTGCTCATCTCAAGCCTCTTCTCGCGGTCGCGACGGCTGTGTCGTGATGGCCGTCACTCTAAAGTGTGAGACCAGAACGCCGCAATAACCCGACGAGGATTTGCAAGTTACGAACAGGACGTGATCACGCCCGGTGCCGCGCGGTCGACCCCCTCACCACGAGCTCGGGGGCGAACAGCAGCTCCTCGGCCGCGACCTCGCCGCCGTTGATCCGCTTCACGAGCAGCTCCACCACCGCGCGGCCCATCGCCTCGATCGGCTGGCGCGTGGTCGTGAGCGGCGGGTCGGTGCAGTTCATGAGTGCCGAGTCGTCGTAGCCGACGACCGAGATGTCGCCGGGCACGTCGAGTCCCTGGCGGCGCGCGGCCCGGATCGCGCCCAGCGCCAGCAGGTCGCTCGCGCACAGCACGGCGGTGGCGCCGCGCGGATACAGGCGCGCCGCAGCGGCGTGGCCACCCTCGATGGAGAACATGCCGTGCTCCACCAGCTCGTCCAGCACGGGCAGGCCGAGTTTCGCCGCGTACGAGCGGAAAGCCGCGAGCTTGCGCTGCGACGGCACGTGGTCGGCCGGGCCCAGGACCAGGCCGATCTTCTCGTGGCCGAGCGAGCTCAGGTGCCCCACGACCTGCTCCACGGCCACCGCGTCGTCGCACGAGACCTGCGGCAGCCCGAGGTGGTCGACGGCGGCGTTGATCAGCACTGTCGGCAGCTTGCGTTCCACGAGGTGGTGGTAGTGCGTGTGCACGGCGTCGGCCTGCGCGAACAGCCCGCCGGCGAACACCACCCCGGACACCTGCTGCTGCAGGAGCAGCTCCACGTATTCGGCTTCGGACACCCCGCCGGCGGTGCGCGTGCACAGCACGGGCGTGAACCCCTGCTGGGCCAGCGCGTTGCCCATGATCTCGGCCAGTGCGGGGAAGATCGGGTTCTGCAGCTCGGGCAGCACGAGCCCCACCAGGCGGGCCCGTTCCCCGCGCAACTGGGTGGGGCGCTCGTAGCCCATCACGTCCAGCGCGGTGAGAACGGCGGCCCGGGTGCTCGCGGAAACCCCGGGCCGGCCGTTGAGCACCCGGCTGACCGTGGCTTCGCTGACCCCCACCTGTCGGGCCACTTCGGCAAGTCGACGCGTCATGGCTGAAACTTTACTGCAATAGCTCGCAAAATCTCGACTTCACGGTGCGAAGGTGCTGACACGCTGAGCTACAGCTTGCGGCCCAGCTGCTCCGCCTGCTCGCGCAGCACCGGCAGGAACTCGTCGCGCAGCTGGTCCATCGAGATGCGGCCCGCGTTGGCGCTCACCGACATCGCGGCGACGGTGCGGCCGCGCGAGTCGAGCACGGGCACGGCGAGCGAGCGCAGGCCGTACTCCAGCTCCTCGTCGGTGAACGCCACGCCTTCCTGGTGCACGAGGTCCACGCGCCGGCGGATCTCGTCGGGCGTCACCGGCGTTTTCGGGGTCCTGGGGTGGAACTCGGACCGCTCGAGGTAGGCCGCCAAGTCCTCAGTGGACAGTGCGGAAAGGAGCACGTGTCCCGTCGCCGACGTGTAGGCCGGCACGCTCGCGCCGATGCGCACGCCCGTGTTGACGATCCGCTTCACCTCGCTGCGCGCGATGAACAGCGCGTCGTCGTTCTGCAGCACCGCGAGTGAGGCCGACTCCTGCACGTGCTCGCGCACCGCCGCCAGGTGCGGCTGCGCGAGCTGCGGCAGCGCCGTCGACTCGACGTACGCGTCGCCCAGGCGCAGCAGGCGCGGGGTGGGCAGGAAGTGCTTGCCGTCGTGGGTGAGGTACCCGAGGTCGACGAGCGTGAGCAGGCAGCGGCGGGCGACGGCGCGGTTGAGGCCGGTCAGGCGCGCGGCGTCGCTGATCGCGAGCTTCGGCGACGCCTCTCCGAACAGCTCCAGGATCGCCAATCCCTTGGCCAAACCGGCCATTCCTTCGGCTGCGGGCACGGCTCTCCCCGGAGTTGGGTCTTGACGGCAGGCTCTCGCCTGCCTTCAATGTGTTCGGCAAGTGAAACTGAGTTCGTTATTCGAACACTATCAGGGGTGCCGCGAGCTGTCGAGCGGCGCCCCGGGCGAGGAGGAACCGACGATGGATCGCCTCACGGGGACCACTGCGCGCCGCGCACCCGACCGCAGCTGGCCGCGGTCGCTGACCCGGGTGCCGTACTGGGTCTTCCAGGACGAGGCGGTGTACCGCGCCGAGCAGGACCGGATCTTCCACGGCCCGCACTGGAGCTACCTGTGCCTCGAGGCCGAGCTGGCCGAGCCCGGCGACTTCTGCGCGACCTTCATCGGCGAACAGCCGGTGCTGGTGACGCGCGACGTCGACGGCGAGGTGTACGCGTTCGAAAACCGCTGCGCCCACCGCGGCGCGCTGATCGCGATGGCCGACCACGGCAAGGCCCGCGACTTCACCTGCGTCTACCACGCCTGGACCTACAACCTGCAGGGCGACCTCACGGCCGTCGCGTTCGCCGAGGGCGTGGGCGGCAAGGGCGGGATGCCGCCGAACTTCTGCCTGTCGGACCACGGACCGCGCAAGCTGCGCATCGCCGTGGTCCACGGGCTGGTGTTCGGCACGCTGTCCAACGACCTGCCCGACATCGAGGAGTACCTCGGCCAGGAGATCCTCGACCGCATCGACCGCGTGCTCGGCGGCCGCAAGCCCGTGGTGCTGGGCCGGTTCGCGCAGCGCCTGCCGAACAACTGGAAGCTGTACGCGGAGAACGTCCGCGACTCCTACCACGCCAGCATCCTGCACTTGTTCTTCACGACGTTCGGCATCAACCGGCTTTCGCAGCGGGGCGCGATCATCGTCGACGAGTCCGGCGGCCACCACGTGAGCTACTCGGCCATCGACCGCAGCGTCACGGAGTCCACCGAGTACCGCGACCAGAACATCCGGTCCGACAGCGAATACAGCCTCGCCGATCCCTCGCTGCTGGAGGGCTTCAGTGAGGTCGGCGACGACGTGACGCTGCAGATCCTCTCGGTCTACCCCGGCTTCGTGCTGCAGCAGATCCAGAACTCCGTGGCCGTGCGCCAGATTCTCCCGCGCGGCACCGACGACACGCTGCTCAACTGGACCTACCTCGGCTTCGAGTCCGACACCGAGGAGCAGCGTCTGGTCCGGATGAAACAGTCCAACCTGGTCGGTCCCGCCGGCTACGTGTCCATGGAGGACGGTGGCATCGGCGGCTTCGTGCAGCGTGGGATCGCCGGCGCGTCCGACGAGTACGCGACGCTGCAGATGGGCGGCGACACGGCGGAGTCGAGCGAAAGCCGCGTCACGGAGGCGTCGGTCCGCGGGTTCTGGCTGGCCTACCGCGAGTCGATGGGTTTCGTGCCCGACGACGACGCGCCCCTGCCCGAGATCGGCCAGCACGAGCGCACCCGGGTGGTGCGTGCCTGATGGACAACCAGGTCGCCATCGCCCGTGCCCAGGCGCACTACGCCCGCTGCATCGACGACGGGCCGCTCGAAGACTGGCCCACGTTCTTCACCGAAGACTGCCACTACCGCGTGACCACGGCCGACAACTACGCCCGCGGCCTGCCCGCCGGCCTGATCTGGGCCGACACCCGCGGCATGCTGAAGGACCGCGTGTCGGCGCTCAAGGAAGCCAACATCTACGAGCCGCACGTGTACCGCCACATGCTCGGCCAGCCCGCGATCCTCACCGAGTCGGGTGGCGACGTCGAGAGCGAGACGCCGTTCTTCGTGCTGCGCGTGACCGGCGGCGGGCCGACCGACCTGTTCGCCAGCGGTCGTTATGTCGACCGCTACCGCGTCGAGGGCGACCAGGCTCTGCTGCGCGAGCGCGTGGTCGTGTGCGACAGCAAGGAGATCGACACCCTGCTGGCGCTGCCGCTGTGAGCCGCGTACTGCTGGTCATCGGTGACCCCAACGGCATCGGACCGGAGATCGCCGTCGCGGCCGCCGCCCGGGCCGAGGACCCGCCGGTGCTCGTCGGAGACCACCACGTGCTCGCGGATCTGGCCGCTCACAAGGGGTTCCGGCTGCGGGAGCACACACCCGGCCTCCCGCCCGAGGACGGCGTGCTCGACCTCGTGGACGTCGGGCACCTGCCGCCGGACGAGTTCCGGCCGGGTGTGCTCAGCGCGGAGGCGGGCGCGGCGGCCGTCCGCTACGTCACCGAAGCCGTCACGCTCGCCCTCGGCGGCGGGTACCGCGGCGTGGTCGCCTGCCCCCACTCGGAGACGGCCGTGCACGCCGCGGGCATCCCGTTCCGCGGCTACCCGCCGCTGATCGCGCAGCTCACCGGCGTGCCCGAGGACCGCGTGTTCCTGCTGCTCTCGGGCGGTGGCCTGAACATCGTGCACGCGACCCTGCACGAACGCCTCGCCGACGCCCTCGCCCGGCTCACCCCGGAGCTGGTCACCGCGGCCGGGAAAGCGTTGGGGGAGGCACTGCGGAGTTTCGGCGTCGCTGCCCCGCGCATCGGCGTCTTCGGCATCAACCCGCACGCGGGCGAGGGCGGCCTGTTCGGCAGCGACGACGAGCGCATCACCGCACCGGCCGTGGCTTCGCTTGTCGCGCAAGGCATCGACGCGGTCGGCCCCACCGGCGCCGACGTCGCGCTCACCACCCCGGGCCACGACGGGTTCGTCGCGCTGTACCACGACCAGGGCCACATCCCGGTCAAGCTGCTGGCCGGCCGCACCTCGACCGCGTTGACCGTGGGCGCCGGCGTGCCGTTCTGCAGCGTCGGCCACGGCACGGCGTTCGACATCGCCGGCCGGGGCGTCGCCGACCCCACGGCCGTGGTTCGCGCGCTCGGCCTGTTCGGACGAACGAAGGAGACCACCGCATGATCACCGTGGCGGACACGGACGTCGAGATCCCGTGCGACGACGGGCAAACCGTCCTCGAAGCCGCCGAGAACGCGGGCTGGGCCATCCCGTACTCGTGCCGCAAGGGCGTCTGCACGTCGTGCACCGGTTCGCTCGTCGCGGGTTCGGTGGTCGTGCGCGGCCGCGGTGAGCTGACAGGACCGGCCGACGGGGTGCTGCTCTGCCGCGCCGAACCCCAGGGCCCGGTCGTGGTCCGGCCGCGCCGCATCGAACGCAGCGAGCCGCCGCGGCGCAAGAAGCTCACCACGGTGGTGCACCGCATCCGCCGGCCCGCGCCCCGCGTCACCCTGCTCGACCTGCGGTTCCCGATCGGGCGGCGCGCGCCGTTCCGGGCCGGGCAGTTCCTGGAGGTGCAGCTGCCGGACGACGAACCGCGCCCGTATTCGCTGGCCAACCCGCCGCACCACAACGACGCGGTGCAGCTGCACGTCCGCACCGAACCGGGCGGACGGTTCTCCGAGCACGCGGTGGGGGCGCTGCAGCCCGGCGACACGCTCGAGGTCGAGACACCGTTCGGCGAATTCGTCCTCGACGACGGCGACGGGCCGATTCTCCTGCTCGCCACGGGCACCGGGTTCGCGCCGATCCAGTCGATCGTGCTCGACCTCATCGCCCGCCGCAGCACCCGCCCCGTCCACCTGTACTGGGGCGCGCGCACGGAGGAGGACCTCTACCTGGCCGAGCTCCCGCGGCGCTGGGCGGCCCGGCACAGCTGGTTCGCCTACACGCCAGTGCTTTCCCGCCCCGGCAAGACCTGGTCGGGTGCCACCGGCCACGTCCAGCACGCCGCGCTGGCCGACCACCCGGAGCTGGCCGGGCATCGCACATACGCCTGCGGCAGCGAAGCGATGACCACCGACGCCCACGACCTGCTCACCGGCCGCGGCGGCCTGCCGGCCGAGAGCTTCCTGGCCGACTCGTTCGTGGCCGCCGCCGAGCCCCGCATTCCCGCCTGACCGCTTTTTGTTCGATCCCACCACGATTCAAAGGAGAATCCCATGGACTTCGTGCTCGTCCACGGCGCTTGGTACGCCGGCTGGAGCTGGCGGGAAGTGGCCGACGCGCTGCGCGAGCAGGGCCACCAGGCGCACGTCGTGGAGCAGCTGCCCAGCGGGGGACTGGACCCGGCCACGTTCGGCGACGTGGTCGCGGACGTCGCCCACGTGCGGGACCTCATCGACGGCCTCGATCGTGACGTCGTATTGGTCGGGCATTCCTACGGCGGCATCGTCGTCGGCGAGCTGGCCGACCACCCGCGCGTGCGCCACACCGTGTTCCTCGCGGCGTTCCGGCCGCGCCGCGGCGAAAACCTGCTCGACATCCGCTCGCCGCACCCGGAGGAGTGGATCGTCCCCCGCGAAGACGGCACGCTGCACGTCACCGGCGACCACGCGCTGGCCCGCAAGGTCCTCGCCCCGGACCTCGACGAAGCCGTGTTCGCCGGCGTGCACGAACAGCGCCACGCGCACGCGGCCCTCACGTTCACCGAGCCCGCCACCGGACCCGAGCGCACGCACCCGGTCACCTATGTCGTCTGCGAGCGCGACGAGGCCATCTTCCCCGTGGACCAGGAGAAGATGGCCGCGGGTGCCGACCACGTCGTGCGCCTCGACGCCCCGCACCTGGCGCCGCTGACGCACCCGCGTGAGGTGGCCGACCTGCTGGCCGGCACCCGGTGACGGCCGGGGTCCGGCTGACCGGGTTCGTCGACGGCAAGCGCGTGAGCCCGTTCCAGTACGGCACGGTGGTGCTGTGCGGGCTCGTGATGTTCTTCGACGGCTTCGACACGCAAGCCATCAACTACCTCGCCCCGCACATCGCGAAGGACTGGGGGCTGAAGGTCGCGGTGCTCGGCCCGATCTTCTCCTCGGCGCTGGTCGGCCTGATGATCGGCTACCTCGTGCTTTCGCCGCTTTCCGACCGGTTCGGCCACCGGCGGCTCGTGATCGCGGGCACGGCGTTGTTCGCGCTGGCGAGCCTCGTGTCCGTGTGGGTCGGCGGCGTGGCCGAGCTCGTCGTGCTGCGGCTGATCACGGGCATCGGCCTCGGTGCGGCGGCGCCCAGCGCGGTCGCGCTCACCGCCGAGTACACGCCGAAACGCCTGCGGGCGAGCTTCGTGCTGGCGATCTACTGCGGGTTCTCGCTCGGGTTCGTCGTGGCCGGGGTCGTGTCGGGCTGGCTCGTGCCGACGGCCGGCTGGCGCTCGGTGTTCCTCGTGGGTGCGCTGGCGCCGCTGGTGATCATCCCGCTGATGCTGAAGTTCCTGCCGGAGTCGCTCGTGTTCCTGGTGGGCCGCGGCGCGAACTCCGAACGCGCCTACCGCCTGTGCCGCCGCATCGACCCGGCGCTGCCGGCGGAGACGCAGCCGGTGACCGTCGACGCGGCCGAATCCGGTGGCCGCGTGAAGCTGAAGGCGCTGCTGGCCAACGGCGGGGTGCTGAGCACGGTGCTGCTGTGGGTCGTGTTCGCCGTCAACCTCGGCGATTTCTACGCGTTGCAGAGCTGGCTGCCGACGATGCTCACGGACCTCGGCTTCGCCAACGGCACGGTGGTCACGGCCACGAGCCTCACCACGGTCGGCGGCATCGTCGTCGCGCTCGTGGTGGGTCCGGCGATGGACCGTCTGGGCGCGTTCGGTTCGCTGGGCGCGGTGTTCCTCGCGGTGACCGGGCCGGCGTTCCACGCGCCGGTGTGGCTCCTGCTGGCGGCAATGTTCCTCGTCGGCTGCGGGGTCAGCGGTGGCCAGAAGGCGCTGATCGCGCTGGCCGCCGTGGTGTACCCGGTCAACATCCGCTCGACGGGCGTCGGCTGGGCGCTGGGCATCGGCCGGCTCGGCGGGATCCTCGGCCCGCTGGTCGTCGGCGCGGCGGTGGCCGCTGCCTGGTCCCCGGCGGCGATCTTCCTGGCGTTGTCCGGACCGATGTTGGTGTGCGCGGTGCTGATCCTCTACCTGGGACGGCGGGCTCGGCGGACGGCCGAGGTCGCCGAGCGGGAAGCGGTGCCTGCGGTGTGAAGGAGGGCTCCCCGGTCGAGACCGTGGCCGGGGAGCCCCTCCCGCTTGCCCTACTACGCCGCGGCCACCTCCAGTTCCGAGACCTGCCCGGCCGGCCAGCCGGTGTTGCCGGTGATGGTCACGCGCACGAAGCGCTGGGTCGTCGTGCCGAAGCTCGCCGAAGCGGTGTTGCCCGACGACGGGCTGAAGTTCCAGCCGCGCGAGGCGACCAGCGTCGTCCACGAACCGCCGTCGGTGCTGCCCTGCACGGTGAGCGTCTGGGTGCGGGCGCCCCAGTCGTTGGACGGCGGCAGCTTGAGCGTCACCTTGTTGATCGCCGCCGCGTCACCGAGGTCGACGGTCAGCGTCTGCGGGAACGCGTTGTTCGTGCTCTCCCAGTACGTGCTCGCGTTGCCGTCCACGGCGTTGCCCGCCGGGAAGCCACCCTGCGAACCGCTGGCCGTGATGGCCTTGCCCCGCGCGATGTTCGCGCCCGACTGGGGCGGCTGCGGCGGGCCGGAGTTCGGCGCGGGCCAGCTGGAGCAGTCGCTCCAGGTGCCGGTCCAGCCGCTGTTGCCCGAGCCGTTGAAGGTCATCTTCGGGATCGAGCTCGGGTAGGGGCAGTTGTACGTGCCGACGACGCCGACACCCGACGCCGTGAGGTTGCTGATCGACACCGTGCCCTGCGTCTGCGACTGCGCGACGAACGTGCCCGTGCCGCGCACGGTGACGCCGTCGATGGTGATGCCGCTGACCTGCTTGCCCGCGCCGTTGCCGTCGATGAACTGGATCGCCTCGTACGGGCTGTCGATGGCCGTGAAGCCGTTGACGCGGATGTTCACGCCGGAAATGGCCTGGTCACGAGCGTCGAACCACAGCGCGCCGACGCCGAACTGCCAGTTGGGGTCGAGCGCCCCGGCCCGCAGCGCGGTGTTGTTCGTCAGCGTGACCGTGCCCGAGAGCGGCACCGAGTTGAACCGGTTGGCCACGAGGTAGCCGCCGCCGAGCGCGTTGGTGTCCTGGATGAGGTTGCCGCTGACGGTGTTGTTCGAGCCACCGTAGAGGGCGATGCCGTTGGCCAGGTTCGGCTGCACCACGGTGTTGTTCGCGATGGTGATGCCGGAGTCGGCCTGGCCGTTGGACCACAGCGCGAGCGCGTCGTCACCGTTGTTGCGCAGGTAGTTGTTGCGGATCGCCGAATTCGTGACGGCGCCGTCGAAGTTCACGCCGTCAGCCTGCGTGTCGAGGATGCGGTTGTTCTCGATCGCGAGGTTCGAGGACGCGCCGTTCATCAGCCACAGGCCGCACTTGGTGTCCTGGATCCACAGCCCTGAGACGACCGAGCCGTTGCCGAGCACGCCGTGGAAGGCGTTGTCCGGGCTGGAGTCGTTGCGCTCGGAGACCGAGCCGAACACGGCGAAGTCGTAGAGCTTGATGTTCCCGGACGCGCTGCCGTTGTTGAAGATGTTGTTGCCGTGCAGCACCGTGTACCACTGCCCGGCGCCACGCACGGTGGTCTGGTCGATCTGCAGGGCCGAGCCGATCTCGAAGCGGCCGCTCGGCACCCAGACTTCCTTGCCCTGCTGCCGGGCGGCTTGCAACGCGTTGCGGAAAGCTTGCGTGTCGTCGCCGGAGTCGTTGGCGGTGGCGCCGTAGTCGGTGACCGACAGCGAGCCGGCCGGTTGCGCGCCGGCGCCGCCGACCTGTTCGAAGTCGGCGAGGTCGATCGTGGCCTGACCGACGTCACCGGAGTCCAGCTGCACCTTGACCTTCGCGCCGGCGGCGGCGTTCTGGCCGAACAGCAGGCGTGCGTCGTCGAAGAAGTGGTGGGTCTTCGCGCCCGGGATGCCGGGGGTGTCGGTGTAGGTGTACTGCGACGTCACGGAAAGCCCGCTGCCGAGCTTGGTCCCGTTGACGTACACCGACATCCGGCCGGAGCTGCCGTCGGGCAGGTTGTAGTGGACGTTGACCGAGTTGGCCGCGGCCGGCAGCGTGAACTCCACGTACTGGCCCTGCCCGAGCCGCACGGCCTGGCGGCCGGACGCTTCGGAGGCCACCGTGGCCTGCGTGTAATCGGGGCCGACGGCGGAACCGTTGGTGGCGCTGCATTCGGCCTCGACCGTCCGGAACGGAACGCTCGCACCGCCGGACGCCGTGGCCGGGCAGGTCGCCGCCGCGGCGGGGGTGCCCGAGCCGACCGCGAACACGGTCAGCCCGGAGGACACCAGCGCCGCGGCCAGCAAGGCCGCCCTGGGTCGTGCTGAGGTGGGGGACATCTTTGTCCTTTCTGGGGATTTTCCGGAGCGGGTCAGGACGCGTAGGCCTCGAGCTCGGACAGCTGCCCGGCCGGCCAGCCGGTGTTGCCGGCGAAGGTCAGGCGCAGGTAGCGGGTGCTGGTGGAGCTGAAGGAGACGGTGGCGGTGTTGCCGCCGGCCGGGTCGAAGCGGTAGCCGGCCTCGGATTTGAGCGTGGTGAACGAGGATCCGTTGGTGCTGCCCTGCACGGTGAGCGTCTGCGTGCGCGCGCCCCAGTCGTTCGAGGGCGGCAGCTTGAGCACGAGCCGGCCGACGTTCAGGGCGCTGCCGAGGTCGACGGTCAGCGTCTGCGGGAACGCGTTGTTGCTGCTTTCCCAGTAGCTGCTCGCGTTGCCGTCCACGGCGTTGCCCGGCGGGAAGCCGCCCTGGGAGCCGCTGGCCGTGGTGGTCTTGTGCAGGGCCAGGTTTCCGGTCGGGGGCTGGGTGGGCGTGGTCGGCGTGGTCGGCGGAGTCGTGCCGCCGTTGTTGCCGTTGTAGACCGGCGCCGGCCACGAACCGCAGAACGTGGTGGTCCAGCCCGAGTTGCCGCCCTGGTCGGCCAGGCCCGTGAGCGCGTCCGGGCCCATGCAGTTGTAGACGCCCGCGCGGCCGATGTTCGTCGCGACGACGTTCTTGACCGTACCGCTCGGTTTGGACTGCAGCTGCCACGCGAACGTGCCCGCGCCGGTGATCCGCAGGCCGTCGAAGTGCACGTCGGTGGTGGCGCCGTCGATGAACTGCACGCCCTCGTAGTTGTTGTCGAGCAGGTCGTTGTCCACCACGTCGATGCGGCCGGTGATGGCAGAGTCGCGCCCGTCGAACCACAGCGCGCCGACGCCGAACTGCCAGTTGGAGTCGAGCACGCCGGTGCGGATCGCGGTGTTGCGCGTGACGGTCGTGGTGCCCGACAGCGGCACGGCGCTGAACCGGTTGGCCACGTGGATGCCGCCGCCCTGGTCCTGGTTGTCGGCCACCACGTTGTCGGACACGGTGTTGTCGTGGCCGCCGTAGATCGCGATGTTGTTCGCGAGGATCGGCAGCAGCACCGTGTTGAACGAGAACGTGTTGTGGTGGTCGGCGTCGTGCTCGGCCCACATGGCCAGGCCGTCGTCGCCGGTGTTGCGCAGGAAGTTGTTCGTCACCAGCGTGTTGCTGATGCCCTGGTGCAGGTTGAGCCCGTCGGCCGTCTGGTCGAGGATGCGGTTGCCGCGCACGGTGAGCCCGTCGAAGGGCCCGTCGAGCCAGAGCCCGACCTTCGTGTGCTGCAGCCACAGGTTCTGGACGACCGAACCACCGCCGAGCGCACCGCCGATGGCGTTGGCCTGGTCGCAGTCGACGCGGGCCTGGACGTCGCCGATGATCGCGAAGTCGTAGAGTCCCACGTTCGTGCTGCTGCCGGGCACCGCCGCGTTGCCGGGGTACGTCGGGGTGGAGCAGCTGGCCGGCTCGCCCTTGCCGAAGATGCCCGCGCGGGCGCCGTGCAGCTCGGAGTACCACGGCCCGGCGCCGCGGATCGTCACCTGGTCGACGGTGATGTGGTGGTTGAGCGTGAACGAGCCGGCCGGGATCCAGACCTGCTTGCCCTGGCTCTTCGCGGCGGCCACGGCGGCGTCGAACGCGCCCGCGTCGTCGCTGCTGTCGCCGGCGGTGGCGCCGAAGTCGGTGACGCTCACGGTGTTGGCCGGTTGGCCGGCGGGTGCGGCGACCTGCTCGAAGTCGGCGAGGTCGACGGTCGCGGGAGTCACGTCGCCGGAGTCGATCTGCAGTTTGATCTTGGTGCCGGCGGGGTAGCTGGTGCCGAACAGGGTGCGCACCTCGTCGTAGAAGTGGTGCGCCTTGCCCTGACCGGGGTCGTTGCTGAAGGGGTAGCCGCCGTAGTACCAGCCGTACCGGGAGGTCAGGGTGAGGTCGCGGTTGTGGGTGCCGTTGACGTAGACCGAGATCGTGCCGTTGATCCCGGTGCCCTGGGCGTTGTCGGGGAGGCTGTAGCGGAAGTCGAGCGAGTTCGACGGGGCGGTGAGGGTGAACTCGACGTACTTGCCCTGGCCGGACAAGGTCACCGCCTTGCGGCCGGACGCCTCACCGGCCAGCGTGCCGGCGCTGCGGTCGGGGCCGATCACGGTGCCGTTGGTGGCGGCGTTCTCGGCTTCCTGCTCGATGAACGGGACGGTCGCGCCGCGGCCGGCGACGGCGGCGTTCGGGGTGGCTGTCGCCGGGTTTGCCGGAGCCGCGATCACGGTCAGGGCGGTGAGGCCGGCGGCCGCGAGCACGGCGCTGCCGAACGCGGCGATCCTTCTCGAGGTGGGTTTTTCGGGCGCGCTGAAGACACCTAGGGGAGACACGGGGCAGCACTCGCCTTTCGTCGGGGTCGGGTGCACTGGTGGGGACAGTGTGTGAGCTGGATCATACGAATTCCCGACAGGAAATCGCAATAGTCGGACGGACTTACGCAAATTTTCGACATCTGCCGTCATGGCTGGCTCGGCGCCCGGATTTCCCGCCACCTGGCGGAGGTGGCGCGGGGCCCGGCCGGGCCAGGATGATCAGGCGAGAGCCACGACGTCCTGGGAGGTACCGAGATGACCGCGACCCGTCCGCAGGTGGGGCCGCCGCTGCCGTTCGACCCCGAGCTCGAGGTGGTGCTGGAGCAGATGCGGGCCGATCGGCCGGCGCTCGACTCGGCCGCCGCGATCCCGGCCCTGCGCGAGGAGCGTGCCACGCGTGAGCTCTCGCTGGAGGAGGTCGCGGCCGACGGCACGGTCGAGCTGTCCGAAGTGGACGCTTCCGGGGTGCCGCTCGTCGTCGGCCGCCCGACGGGCCTCACCGGTCCCGCTCCGGTGCTCTACTGGATGCACGGCGGCGGCATGATCCTCGGCGGCCACCGCGGCCGTGACCTGCTGGTGCTCAAGGAGTACGCGGTTTCGCTCGGCCTCGCGTTCGCCTCGGTCGACTACCGCGTCGCCCCGGAGCACCCGCATCCCGCACCGGTCGAGGACTGCTACACGGGTCTGAAGTGGACAGTCGAGCACGCCGCTTCCCTGGGCGTCGACCCGTCACGCGTGATCGTCGGCGGCGCCAGCGCGGGCGGCGGCTTGGCGGCCGCCGTGGCCCTGCTGTCCCGCGACCGCGGCGGCCCGGCGCTGCTCGGCCAGCTGCTGCTGTACCCGATGCTCGACGACCGCAACGACACCCCGTCGTCGTTCCAGATGGCCGGCCTCGGCGTTTGGGATCGCACCGCCAACGACATCGGCTGGACCGCCCTGCTCGGTTCCGCCCGCGGCGGCCCCGACGTCTCGCCCTACGCCGCCCCGGCCCGCGCGGCGGACCTCTCGGGCCTTCCCCCGGCCTTCCTGGACGTCGGCACCGCCGAAACCTTCCGCGACGAAGTCCTCACCTACGCGACCCGCCTGCTGCAAGCCGGCGTCCAAACCGAACTCCACGTCTGGCCCGGCGCCTACCACGGCTTCGACGGCTCGGCCCCGGACGCGGCGCTTTCGGTGCAGGCCCGGGCAGCGCGCGCTCCGTGGCTGCGGCGGATCCTCGGCTGAGCCTTACTTCGGGAGGTCTTTCATCCAGGCGGTCACGGTGATCTCCCCGGTCGTCCCCAGGTCGGTCTTCAGCGGGACGGTCTGCTCGGCCTCCCCGGGCGCCGCGACCACGCCCACCGCGGCGCCGGTCGTCGTGTCCCCCGAGGTCACCGTGGCCGACCACGACACCACGCTCATCAGCTTTTCGTGCGGGCCCAGCGTGAACGCCTTCGGCCCGGGATCCGGCGAGAAGTACGAGACGCCGTGGTGCACCTGAACGTCCAGCGGCTTGCCGCTGCCGTCGAGGACGCGCACGGTGGGGTAGCCGTTCAGCGTGCGCGCTTGGGCGTCGTTGTTGGTCAGCGTCAACACCGACGCCCGATGCCCGAGCCCGGCCTCGACGATCCCCGCGGACACCGCCAACGCAGGCGGCGACGCGACTCGCGACGAGCTCACCGGCGCCTGGGTGACCGGCGCCGGCGGCTCCCCTGAACCGCACCCGACGGCCACGAGGGCCACGACAACGACCGGCAAAGCCTTGGAGATCCCCATGGCGAGGAAACCTAGCTCTCGCCCACCCGGGACTGTGCCCGGCCCCGGGAATCGCCGGACAGACCCCGCCCTCCCGAGGGGGCGTCCCACGTTCAGTCTATCGGCGACCACCGACAATTCCCGGCGCGCAGGCCCCTCGAGGCCAGTTGTCCACACCCGATCGACTGGAGACAGTGCGCATGAATGCGCCCCGGACCGAACTCGGCCCGGGGCGCAGCACCTCAACCCAAGTCAGGAAGTCAACAGCGGCAACAACGGCTTCCGAACCGCCGTAGCAACGCCATCCGACGCCTCCGCCGCCGCGACCCGCTCCGCCGAAGGAACCCCGTACCCGGTAGTCCGCTGCCGCAACGGCCGACCCAGCGGCTCAACCATCGCACGCATGTCACTGATCGTCTTGTACGAGCCGTTCGACGCCCCCGCCATCCGGGAGATGGTCTCCTCCATCAGCGTCCCGCCGATGTCGTTGACGCCGCCCTGCAGGACGGCCCGGCTGCCTTCCTCGCCGAGCTTCACCCAGGAGCTCTGGATGTTGTCGATGGTCCCGTGCAGCAACAGCCGCGCCAGGGCGTGGACGGCGCGGTTCTCGCGCAGGGAGGTGCCCGGGCGGGCCAGGCCGGCGAGGTAGATCGGTGCGCTCTGGTGGATGAAGGGCAGCAGCACGAACTCCGTGAACCCGCGGCGGCCGTTGCGCTCCATGCCCTCGCGCTGCAGGCGCGCCAGCAGCTTCAGGTGCGCGACCCAGTGGCTGGGGTTGTCGACGTGGCCGTACATCATCGTCGACGTCGTCGGGAGGCCCACCGAGTGCGCGGTGGTCACGACCTCGATCCAGGCCGACGTCGGCAGCTTGCCCTTGGTGAGCACCCACCGCACGTCGTCGTCGAGGATTTCGGCGGCGGTGCCCGGCAGGGAGTCCACACCGGACTCCTTGGCGCGGATCAGCCAGTCGCGCAACGACAGGTTCGTGCGCGACGCGCCGTTCACGACCTCCATCGGGCTGTAGGAGTGGAGGTGGATGTCGGGCTGGCGGCGCTTGACCTCGGCGGCGAGGTCGAAGTACGCGGTGCCCGGCAGGTCGGGATGGATACCGCCCTGCATGCAGATCTCGGTCGCGCCCGCGGCCCACGCCTCGTCGACGCGGTCGCCGACCTGCTCCAGCGAGAGCGTGTACGCGTCGGCGTCGGTGCGACGCTGGGCGAAGGCGCAGAAGCGGCAACCCGTGTAGCAGACGTTGGTGAAGTTGATGTTGCGTGTGACGACGAACGTGATGTCGTCGCCCACCGTCTCGCGCCGCAGGTCGTCGGCGATGCGCGCCAGCGCGTCGAGCTCGGGCCCGTCGGCGTGCAGCAGGGCCAGCGCGGCGTCGTCCGACAGGCCGGCGGGGTCCTTTTCCGCGCTGCGCAGGGCTTCCAGGATGTCCGTGTCGAACTTCTGCGGCCCCGTCTTGATCTTGCGGCCGATTTCCTTCCAGTCGCCGTAGACGGAGTCGAAGTCGCCGCGGCGGTCCTCGGTGCGGCCGGTGGTGTCGATCTCGGTGTGCAGATCGGTGCGGCCCGACTGCTGCCAGCCGCCGTCCGGCTCCTGCCACGGGATCCCCACGGGCATCGCGTCCTCGCGCGCCAGCCCCGTCGCGGGGTCGACGAGCGCGGCCACGTGCCGGGTCACGCGCGGGTCGAGCCACGGCTCGCCCATGGTCACGTATTCGGGGTAGATGGTCAGCCGCTCGCGCAGCGTGTAGCCGGCCTTCTCCGTCTGCCGGGCCAGCTGGTCGATCTGCGGCCACGCGCGCTCGGGGTTCACGTGGTCCGGCGTCAGGGGCGACACGCCGCCCCAGTCGTCGATGCCGGCGCGGATCATCAGGTCGTACTGGTTGCCGATGAGGTTCGGCGGCGCCTGGATGCGCATCTTCGGCCCGAGCACGAGCCGCGCCACGGCGATGTTCGCCGCGAGTTCCTCGAGGTCGGCGTCCGGCGTCGCGCGCATCTTCGTGTCCGGCTTCGCGCGGAAGTTCTGGATGATGACTTCCTGGATGCCGCCGTACTCGCGCGCGGTCTTGCGGATCGCGAACATCGCGTCCGCGCGCTCCTCGTGCGTCTCGCCGATGCCGATCAGCACGCCGGTCGTGAACGGCACGGAGCTGCGCCCGGCGTCCTCCAGCACGCGCAGGCGGACGGCGGGATCCTTGTCCGGCGAGCCGTAGTGCGGGCCGCCCTTCTCGCTCCACAGCCGCGTCGCCGTCGTCTCGAGCATCATGCCCATCGACGGCGCCACCGGCTTGAGCCGCTGGAAGTCCTGCCAGCTCAGCACGCCGGGGTTCAGGTGCGGCAGCAGGCCGGTCTCCTCCAGCACGCGGATGGCCATCGCGCG
The DNA here is from genome assembly GCF_042896185.1 of Amycolatopsis sp. NPDC001319. Lineage (NCBI taxonomy): Bacteria > Bacillati > Actinomycetota > Actinomycetes > Pseudonocardiales > Pseudonocardiaceae > Amycolatopsis > Amycolatopsis sp. NPDC001319. The sequence goes on from NZ_JBIAWY010000004.1 coordinate 926,072, forward strand.
GACGTAGGAGAGCGTGTCGTCGTAGCCGTGGGCGTCGAGCCAGTCGCGCGCGGCCTTCCAGCGGTCCTCGGGCCGGTCGCCGAGCGTGAACAGGGCTTCCTTGCAGCCCATCTCGGCGCCCTTGCGGGCGATCTCGAGGACCTCGTCCGGCGAGAGGAACGGCGATTCGAGCCGCCCGGGCACGGTCACGAAGGTGCAGTAGCCGCAGCGGTCGCGGCACAGCCGCGTCAACGGGATGAACACCTTGCGGCTGTAGGTGATGACGCCCGCGCGCCCGGCGGCTTCGAGGCCGGCGTCGCGGATGCGGGAGGCGTGCTCGGACAGCGTCTTGAGGTCGTCACCGCGCGCGTGCAGCAGCACGGTGGCCTCGGCGAGGTCGAGCGTCTTCCCGTCCCTGGCCCGCGCGAGCGCGCGGCGCATCGCCGACGGGGTGGGGGCGGTCAACTCGGGTTCGGGTGCCATTCCCGTCACGCTAGGACCAGCTCGCGCAAGCAGGCCAGTGCGTTGTCCGCCACGTGCTCACCCGTTCGGAAGTGACGATCATCCGCGCAGGTCAGAGGCCCGGAAAGGTTGTCGATCACCCGGGAGGAGTGTATTACCTAAAGTGTGGCATCGGTGATCGGGAAGCGCATCGGCGGCCGGACGTACTACTACCTGGCCGAGTCCGCGCGGGTCGACGGCGCGCCGCGGGTGGTGACGCAGCGGTACCTCGGCACGGCCGAGGACATCGCCGGCGCGCTGCCCGGCGGCGCGCAACCGGGCGGCGCGCGGCACCGCACGTTCGGGGACGTCGCCGCCGTGTGGGGCACGATCCAGCGCCTCGATCTCGTCCGGCGGGTCGACGCCGTGGCGGGCCCGCAGCGAGCCAAGACCACGCTCGGGTTCCACGTCGCGCTCGCCGTGCTGCACCGCGCGACCGGCGCGGGCGCGAGCTTCGAGGACTGGTGGGCCGGCTGCGCGGCGCAAGACCTCGTCCGCCCGCGTCCGCCGAAGGCCGCCGTCACCACGGCGGCCCACTGGCGGGCGTTGCAGCGCCTGACGCCGGAGCGCATCACGGGCGTCGAAACGGCGGTCGCCGAAGCCGTGCTCGACCTGCTCGGCGACGACGGCACCTCGGCGCTCGCGGTGGACGTTCCCCAGTTTGCGGCCTTCACCGCCGCCGACTGCACGGTGCCCTCGGCCTGCCAGGACGCGCTCGCCGGCCTCGGCCTCGTGGTCACGCGCGACGGCGCGATCCCGCTCGCGTCGCGCGTCTACCGCAGGGAAAGCGGCGCGGCGCCGACGTTCGGCGCGCTGGCGGGGGAGCTGGGCGAGCGGTACCCGGCCACGGACGTCACGCTCGTCTTCCACGCTGGGCAGGCCGCCCAGCTCGACCTCGGCGCGCGGCGCGGGTTCGTCGGCTCGCTCCCGCCGGCCGACCACCCGGAGCTGCTCACGCAGCCGGCGTCGGCCCGCCGGCGGGTGGACCCGGAACGCTTCGCCGGCCTGACGGCGATCGACACCCGCGCGACCGTCGACGGCGTGCGGCGCCGGGTCATCCTCACGCACTCGGCCACGCTGTACGCGGCTCAGTACCGCGCGTTCACCGACGAGCTGAGCACCGCGATCCGCGAGCTCGACGGCCTGGCCGCGGCCCTGGAAGCCGGCACCCACCGCGGTGACCGCACGCAGGTCCACTCGGAGATCTCGCGGGTGACCCGCGGCCGTCGCATCGGCCGGGTCCTGGAGGCGACGCTCAGCGGCACCCGGCCGGGCGAGATCCGGCTGACGCGCCGGGTCGACGAGGCGGCCGTCGCCCGGCTGGTGGACGAGTACTTCGGCAAGCAGATCCTCGTGACCGACCGCGACTGGCCGGTGGCCGAGATCGTCACGGCCTATCGCGCGCGGACCTACCTCGAGTCCACGTTCCGCTGGCTCACCGGTCCCGCCGCGCTCGGCCCGACGCCGCGGTGGGAGTGGACCCCGCACCGCGTCGCCGTGCACGCGCTGGTCTCGGTGCTCGCGGCCACCGTCACCCACCTCATGCGCCGCGAGGCCGACCGCGCCGGGATGAACCTGTCGGTGGGCGAGCTGCTCGACCAGCTGTGCGGCATCGGCGAGACGGTGCTGCGCTACCCGTCCACGGGCGGGCGGCCGCGCAGCCGCCGCATCCTCACCGACCGCGACCCGGCCCAGCAGGCGTTGTTCGACCTGTTCGGGCTGGAGCGGTTCGCGCCCTAGCCCTGGCTGTCCCGCTGGATGGTCAGGGCCGAGAAGCTCTGCACGACCGGCATGATCTCGATGACGTTCACGTTCACGTGCGGCGGCTGCGCGGCGGCCCAGAACACGGACTCGGCGATGTCGTCGGCCGTGAGCGGGGTGGTGCCGGCGTACACGTTGGCGGCCTTCTCGTCGTCGCCGAAGCGGACGTTGGAGAACTCGGTGCCGCCGACCATGCCGGGCTCGATGTTGGTCACGCGCACGCCGGTGCCGCGCAGGTCGCTGCGCAGGTTGAGGCTGAACTGGTGCACGAACGCCTTGGTCGCGCCGTAGACGTTGCCGCCGGGGTAGGGGTAGGTGCCGGCGATGGAGCCGATGTTGATCACGTGGCCGCTGCCGCGTTCGACCATGCCGGGCAGCACCGCGCGGGTGAGGTGCACGAGACCGGTCACGTTGGTCTCGATCATCTGGTCCCAGTCGTCGAGCTTCGCCTCCTGCGCCGGCTCGAGGCCCTTGGCCAGGCCCGCGTTGTTCACGAGCACGTCGATCCGGCCCCAGTCGCCGGGCAACGCGCCGACGGCCGAGGCGATCGCGTCGCGGTCGCGCACGTCGAGCACCACGGGCAGCACGGACTCGCCGAGCTCCGAGGTCAGCGCGGCGAGCCGGTCGGCGCTGCGGGCCGCGGCGACGACCCGCGAGCCCTCGGCCACGAACCGGCGCGTGATCGCGGCACCGAACCCGGCACTCGCGCCGGTCACGAATACGGTCTTCATGGGGTGGGTCACCGTTCTTCCGCCTGGTGGTCCGGCCGGGGCCGGAGTGCGTTCAGGAACCGGCCGAACACGTCGTTGAACCCGGCCGCGGACTCCAGGTTAGGCAGGTGGCCCGCGCCTTCCAGCACCGCCAGTGTGGAACCGGCCACGAGCCCGTGCACGAGCTGTGCGTCGGAGACCGGGGTGAACTCGTCTTCGCTGCCGACGGTCACCAGAGTGGGGACCGCGACCTGTTCGAGGGTCACCCGGTAGTCGGGGCGCAGCGCCCGGGCCCGGAGTGCCGCGGCGGCGCCGGCGGGCGGGGCCGTGCGCATCATCGTGAGCACGTGCTCGGCGACTTCGGGGTTCTTCGCGCGGGTTCGCGGGGAGACCATCTTCGGGAGGAGCTCGGTCGCGTAGTCGCGCATGCCTTCCTGCTCGATCCGGTCGGCGGCCGCTCGTCTGTTCCGGCGGCCTTCGGGGGTCTCGGCGGTGGGGAAGGTGTCGGCGAGCAGCAGTGCCCGGACGCGCTCGGGGTGGTCGGCGACGGTCTGCATGGCGATCTGGCCGCCCATGGAGAGGCCGCCGAGCACGAAGGTGGCAAGGCCGAGGTGGTCGGCCAGCGCGATGAGGTCGTGGGTGAAGTCATTCAGGCCGGCCACGGCAGGACCCGTGCTCGCGCCGTAGCCGCGGAGGTCGGGGACGACGACGCGGAAGCCGCGTTCCGCGAAGTGCTCGGTCTGGGGGCGCCACATGGAGCGGTCGAAGGGGTGGCCGTGGACGAGGAGCAACGCCGGGTCGCCGGTGCCGTGGTCGTCGTAGGTGAGGACGGGGCCGTGGCCGGTGTGGAGGGTGGGCATGAAGCCGACGGTAGGCAGAGCTTTGGCTCGGTGCAATGCGTTGCAATGTAGTCGGAGCAATGTTTTTCGCCGGCCGACGACGCGGCTGGACGGGGTGTCCGGCGCCCCGGTGCGCCGTTTCCGGGGATAACACGGGGTTTGACCTGGGAAGATCGCGTTAAGGGACCCCCCTGTTTTGGGGCGTTTCCGGCCATGTAAAGTTCTCCAAGTCGCCAGGGAAACCGGGCGGCCACCGGGACACGAACCAAGCTCTCGCCTCAGGCGATTGAGTGGGTGGCCCAAACAACAAAGGCTTGAAACAACGCCGATGGTTGGTGCGCACTGGGTGCGGATTGACTTGAAGTGTGTTGCTTGAGAACTCAACAGTGTGCTAGTGAACTAAGCCAGTAGAGCTTATATGAAACCCCCTCGTCGGGGTTTCCTTTGAGAAAACTAGA
>NZ_JBIAWY010000005.1:0-371309 GCF_042896185.1 Amycolatopsis sp. NPDC001319
TAGTTCACTAGCACACTGTTGAGTTCTCAAGCAACACACCGCAACCCAGCCCACCCAGCAGGCAAACCAGATCACCGCGTTGTTTCAAGCTTTTTTGTTCCGGAGACCTACAGTACACCCTGGCGAAACTCGCGCTTCGCTGGGGGCTGGTTCAGCTCCGGAGGTTTGGGACCACCCACTCTACCACCAGAGGTGGGAGCTTGGTTCGTGTTCCCGGCGGCCGCTCGGTTTCCCTGGCGACTTGGAGAACTTTACATGGCCGAAAACCGGCCCGAACAGGGGGGTCCCTTAAGCGTGCGCCGGCTCCCTGACCTGCATCGATCCGCCGCTCAAGCCCTCGCAACCCGCAGCGGGCCGACACGACCGCCGACGACCCCTCACGCCGACCGCACCCGCCCGTGGGTCGCGAACACCGTCAGCGCCACCAACGCGGCCGCGAGCACCGCCGCGACGTGGATGGGCGCCGGCCCGAACGAAGCCGCCAGCACGAGCACCGCGGTGACCGGGTACCCGATCGCGATCTCCCGGCACTCGTTCGTCGGCCCGATGTGCAGCAGCCACACGCTCAGCAGGAACACCGCGACCGGCACCGTCACCACGAGCGCCGTGGCCAGGCCGCTGATCGCGCTGTGGTGCGTGTCGTAGTCCACCGCCAGCTCGAGCCCCGTGCCGACCGCCGCGGCCGACGCGAAGATCAGGTAGTGCCCGTACCCCCAGCTCGACGTGCTCAGCAGCGACGGATGGCGCACGAGCCGCAGGTGCCCCGGCTGGTCGAAGTACAGCCACCACATCGAGAACACCAGTACGAGCCCGGCCGCGGCGAGCCCGATGAGGGTGCCGACGTGCTCGCCCTCGGACACGCCCTCCTTCACGGCGGTGGTCGCGCTCAGCACCACCTCGCCGAGCACGATCAGCGTGAAAAGGCCGTAGCGCTCGGCGATGTGGTGCGGGTGCCACGACGTGCCGCCCCGCGATTCCGCGATGCTCGGCACCGCGAGCTCGCAGACCACCAGCACCGCGAACAGGATCACCGCCGTCGTCTGGGGAAAAGCGATCAACGCGTCGGCGACCCACAACACCTGCACGACCGTGATCCCGCCCGCGTACCAGAGCGCTGTCGTGCGCCGTTCCGGATCCGACTTCGCGGCACGCAGCCACTGCGTCACCATCGCGAGCCGCATCAGCACGTAGCCGACCATCACCACGCGGAAGTCGCCGTTGAACGCGCGGTCCACGCCGGCCGCGACGGTGAGGCCGCCGGCGATCTGCACCAGGGTCGCCAGCCGGTAGGGCACGTCGTCGGTGTCGAACGCGGAGGCGAACCAGCTGAAGTTCAGCCAGCCCCACCAGATCGCGAAGAACACCATCGCGTAGCTCAGGATCCCGTGGCCGATGTGCCCTTCGACCAGCTCGTGGTGGAGGTCGGCGCTCGCGGCGCCCACGGCGACGACGAAACACAGGTCGAAGAGCAGTTCCAGCGGGGTGGACACGCGGTGGTTCTCGCCGCTGTCGCGTGACCGCATCGGCCGGTACCACACCCGGATCCGCTGGACCGGAAAAATCCCCTGGGACATCGACGCTCCCCGCACTCACCCGACGAACGCCGTCATCCCAACACGGTCAAAGCGCTCAGGCGAGTACGACCCCCACCGGAGAGTGAAAGGGGAGGAATACCGAGGTGAAAAAGGGCGGGCCCGGTTCCCCCTCTCCCGGGCCCGCCCGAATGCCTTCGCCGCACTCCCTCGCCACCCCGGGCATTGCTCCCGGCGGTCGCCGTACGGTCCCCCGCGGACGCCGACGATCCGTTGCCTGGGAGGTGACCAAGAGTGTCCATTCCATGGAACTCCGGAACTCTCAGCCGCTCGGCCGATCGACCCATCCCCGGTCGATCGATCGAAATGCCACTGTAGGTAGCCAAAGTGTCGTGCTGAAGGCTCCATAAGGTCTACCCGGTTGCTCTGAGTAGCACCAGGGTCAAACGTAGCGTGTCACTCGGATGGAGCATCACCGAATAGCTGAAAGTAGTTCACCAATACTGCTGAGTGAGCGTGACCATCTCACAGTCGGTGAACGGCCGCGGCCCGCTCGGCCGCCTCGTGCTCCTCACTGCGAGCCGTCCGGACGCGCCGCGCGCGCAGCTCCAGGACCGCCAGCAGCAGCGCCACACAGGTCAACGCCGCGGAGCAGCACAATGCGATGGTGAGCGCGCGAGGGTAGTTCCGCCCCGACGCGACCACCGCCGATTCGAACACCGAAGCCAGCACCGCCGTGCCGATCGCCGTGCCGATGCGCTGCCCCGTCTGCAACGCACCGCCGGCGACGCCCGCCATGTTCGTGGGCACGCACTCCAGCGTCAGCGTGGTGTTCGGCGAGATCACCATGCCGCCACCGATTCCGCCGAGCAGCAACGGAAGCGCGACCGCCCACCCCGCGACCGACGGTGGCACGAATTCCACCGCCGCCGCGACGACCAGCAGCGCGAAGGCCACGAGACTCAGGCCCGTGACGGACAGCCGCCGCCCGAACCGGGGCACCAGCCGTCCCGCGACGGCGGCCGACACTGCCGAGCCGATCGCGAACGGCGTGACCGACAGCCCGGACTGCAACGGCGTGTACCCGAGCCCCTGCTGGAAGAACAGCGCGAAGACCAGCCAGACGCCGGCGAACCCGCAGAAGTACAGCGCCCCCACCGCGGCGCCGGGCGCGTACCCCGGTGTGCTCGTGAACAACCGGATGTCGAGCAACGGCTGCCGGCCGCGTGCCACCACCCGGCGCTCCCACAGCACGAACGCGGTGAAGCACACCGCCGCGATCGGGAAGAGCCACCACAGGCGCCGCAGGCCGTCCTGCTGCGATTCGACGAGCGGAAGCAGCACCCCCAGCACCGCGACCGCCAGCAGCAGAATGCCCGCGACGTCGATCTCCGACCGCAGCCGGACCCGGCGCCGCTCGGTCTTCGGCAGGAGCCGCATCGCGAGCCCGAACGCCAGCGCGCCCACGGGCACGTTCACGTAGAACACCCAGCGCCAGCCGCCCGGATCACCGAACACCGCGAGGATCACGCCGCCGAGCACCGGCCCGACGGCCGTGGAGATGCCGACCACCGCGCCGAACATGCCGAACGCACGGGCGCGTTCGGCGCCGCGGAACAGGTCCTGGATCAGGCCGGTGTTCTGCGGGGTCAGGAAACCCGCGGCGCAGCCCTGCGCGAGCCGCGCGATCACCAGCGTGCTCGGGTCCTGGGCCGCGCCGGCCAGCGCGCTCGTGGCGACGAACGCGGCCAGCGCGAAGAGGAACACCCGCCGCCGGCCGAGCGCGTCGCCGAGCCGCCCGCCGGTGACGAGCACCAGGCCGAACGTGAGCGCGTATCCGGACACGACCCACTGGATCGTGCCGCTGCCGGTGTTCAGGCCACGCTGCATCGCGGGCAGGGCCGTGTTGACGATGCTCACGTCGAGCAGGGTCATGAACCCGGCCGTCAACGTGACAGCGAGGGCACGCCACCGGAGCGGGTCCGGAACGTACTCGGTCATCAGGTGTTGGCGGTGATCCCGGGGATGCCCTTGAGCTCACCGATGAGCATCGAACTGACCTTCACGGGGTAATCGTAGAGCGCGAACACGGTCTGGTTCTTGCCGACGAGTTTCAGGTGCACCGGGGTCTCGCCCTTGTGCGCCAGCAGCGTCGACTTGAGCTCGCTCACCACCGACTGGTCGATCTTCTCGGCTGCGGCCAGCAGCATCAGCGGTGGTTCCTCGTCGCCGTTGCCGATCTCGGACAGGTCCAGCGGCACGAGCCCGCCGCCGAACACCGACATCTTGTCCTCGCGCCAGTTGACCCGACCCTTGACCAGCACCGCGTTGTCCTCGATGAGGTCCGCGGCGAACATCGAGTACGCCTTGGCGAAGAACAGCACCTCGATCGCGGCGTCCATGTCCTCGACCGTGCAGATCGCCCAGGGCTCGCCCTTTTTGTTCACGCGCCGCTCCAGCGAGGTGAGCAGGCCCGAGATCACGACCTCGCCCTCCTTCGGCGGATCGGCCAGCAGGCCGGCGATCGGCTTGGGCGCGTGCTTGCGGAGGATGCGCTCGGCACCGTCGAGCGGGTGCGCGGACACGTACAGGCCCAGCATCTCCCGCTCGTAGGCGAGCAGCTGCTTGCGCGGGTACTCCTCTTCACCGAACTTCAGGTGCGCGAGCGGCGACGAGGACGGCGTGGCCTCGGCCGAGTCGTCGTCCCCGCCGAACGAGCCGAACAGGTCGAACTGGCCCATGGCCTCCTGGCGCTTGAGCGGCACGACGGCTTCCACCGCGTCCTCGTGCACCTGGATCATCGACAGGCGGGTGTGGCCCATCGTGTCGAACCCGCCGGCCTTGATCAGCGACTCCATGACCCGCTTGTTGCAGGCCACCAGCTCGGACTTGTCGAGGAAGTCGGTGAACGAGGAGTACTTGCCCTTCTCCTCGCGCGTCTTGATGACCGACTCCACCACGTTGGCGCCGACGTTGCGCACGGCGCCCAGGCCGAAGCGGATGTCGTTCCCGACGGCCGCGAACCGCAGGGCCGACTCGTTGACGTCCGGCGGCAGCACCTTGATGCCGAGGCGACGGCACTCCGACAGGTAGATGGCCGACTTGTCCTTGTTGTCACCCACGGACGTGAGCAGCGCGGCCATGTACTCCGGCGTGTAGTTCGCCTTGAGGTAGGCCGTCCAGTACGCGATCAGGCCGTACGCGGCCGCGTGGCTCTTGTTGAACGCGTAGCCGGCGAACGGGAGGATCGTGTCCCACAGCGCCTTGACCGCTTCGGGCGAGAAGCCGCCGGGCAGCAGCGGGCTGGCCTTCATGCCCTCTTCGAAGCCCTCGTACTCCTTCTCGAGGACTTCCTTCTTCTTCTTGCCCATGGCTCGCCGCAGCGTGTCCGCTCGGCCCATCGTGTAGCCCGCGACCTTCTGCGCGATCTGCATGATCTGCTCTTGGTACACGATCAGGCCGTAAGTCTCGGACAGGATCTCGCGCAGCGGCTCTTCGAGCTGCGGGTGGATCGGCGTGACCTTCTGCCGGTTGTTCTTGCGGTCGGCGTAGTCGTTGTGCGCGTTCATGCCCATCGGGCCGGGTCGGTACAGCGCCAGCACCGCGACGATGTCCTCGAACCCGGTCGGCAGCATGCGGCGCAGCAGGTCGCGCATCGCGCCACCGTCGAGCTGGAACACGCCGAGCGTGTCACCGCGGCCCAGGAGCTTGTAGGCCTCGGGGTCGTCGAAGCCGAGGCGGTCGAGGTCGATCTCCTCACCGCGGTTGGCCTTGATGTTGGCCAGCGCGTCGCCGATCACCGTGAGGTTGCGCAGGCCCAGGAAGTCCATCTTCAGCAGGCCGATGTTTTCACACGACGGGTAGTCCCAGCCGGTGATGATCGAGCCGTCGTCGCGCTGCCACACCGGGATCGCGTCGGTGAGCGGCTCGCTCGACATGATCACCGCGCAGGCGTGGACGCCGGCGTTGCGGATCAGGCCTTCGAGGCCGCGCGCGGTGTCGAAGATCGTCTTGCACTCCTCGTCAGTCTCGACGAGGGCGCGGACCTCCGCGGCTTCGGCGTAGCGCTCGTGCTTCGAGTCGACGATGCCGGACAGCGGGATGTCCTTGGCCATGATCGGCGGCGGCAGGGCCTTGGAGATCTTGTCCGCGATCGAGTAGCCCGGCTGGCCGAAGTGCACGCGGGCCGAGTCCTTGATCGCGGCTTTGGTCTTAATGGTGCCGAAGGTGATCACCTGGGCCACGCGGTCGGAGCCGTACTTGTCCGTGGCGTAGCGGATCATCTCACCGCGGCGGCGGTCGTCGAAGTCGATGTCGATGTCGGGCATCGACATGCGCTCGGGGTTGAGGAACCGCTCGAACAGCAGCTTCTGCGGGATCGGGTCGAGGTTCGTGATGCCCAGCGCGTACGCGACGAGCGCGCCGGCGGCGGAACCACGGCCGGGGCCGACCAGGATGCCGACTTCGCGCGCGTGCTGGATGAGGTCGGCGACGATGAGGAAGTAGGCCGGGAAGCCCTTCTGCTCGATGACGCCGAGCTCGTAGTCGCAGCGCTCCTCGTAGCCGTCGGGCACGCCGTCCGGGAAGCGCCACTTGAGGCCCTCGGCCACCTGGTGCCGCAGCCACGTCGCCTCGGTGTGCCCCTCGGGCACCTCGAACACCGGCATGCGGTCCTTGTGCGAGTAGACGTCCTCGTAGGACTGCACGCGCTCGGCGATCAGCAGCGTGCTGTCGGCCGCGCCCGGGACCTCCTTGTCCCAGTACTGCCGCATCTCCTCGGCCGACTTGAGGAAGTAGCCGTCGCCGTCGAACTTGAACCGGGTCGGGTCGTTGAGCGTCTTGCCCGCCTGCACGCACAGCAGCGCCGAGTGCGTGTCGGCCTGGTCCTTGGTGACGTAGTGCGAGTCGTTGGTGGCCAGCGGCCTGAGGTCGAGCAGCTTGCCGATCTCGAGCAGGCCCTCGCGCACGGACCGCTCGATCGGCAGGCCGTGGTCCATCAGTTCGAGGAAGAAGTTGTCGGCGCCGAAGATGTCCTTGTAGTCCGACGCGGCCTGGATCGCGGCCTCGCGCTGGCCCAGCCGCAGGCGGGTCTGCACCTCGCCCGACGGGCAACCGGTGGTGGCGATGATGCCGTGGTGGTTCTCCGCGATCAGCTCGCGGTCCATGCGCGGCTTGCGGTAGTAGCCCTGGATCGAGGCGATCGACGAGAGCTTGAACAGGTTCCGCAGCCCGGTGGCGTTCTCCGCCAGCATCGTCATGTGCGTGTAGGCACCGCCACCGGAGACGTCGCCGCCCTCACCGAACTCGTCGGAGCCGCGCTGGCTGGCCTGGCCCCAGAACACCGGCTTCTTGTGGAAGCGGCTCTCCGGCGCGATGTAGGCCTCGATGCCGATGATCGGCTTCAGGCCGTGCTTCTTCGAGGTCTGGTAGAACTCGTCGCCGCCGTACATGTTGCCGTGGTCGGTCATGCCCACCGCGGGCATGCCCAGCCGCGCCGCTTCGGCGAAGAGGGGTCCGATCTTCGCCGCACCGTCGAGCATCGAGTACTCGGTGTGGACGTGCAGGTGGACGAAGGAATCGTTCGACACCAGCGAAAACCTCCCCTAGGCAGACGGCTTCCCGGTTGTTGCTGCGGCGCGGCCCGGGGTCCTCCACCCTAGTCCGCGCTCGCGCTGTGCGGCTCGTAGGGATCCTCTCTCCTCACCCGCCCGCCGCGCCCGCCGACATGCCGCCCGGGGCCCGACGAAACCTTCGCGGGTGACGCCACGGCGACACCCTCGCACGCCCCACCGACAGAACGGGCGCGCGTGAACCGGCCCACACGATTCCGGTGATTTCCCCAGTCCGGATGTGGGAGACCTCCACCTGACTTGACACCGGTTCGGTGGAACTTCACGATCTCGTTCCATGAACCTGTCTGACAGCCAGACAGCCGGACAAGGCCCCCGTCGCGTGAGCGCCATGGAGGCCGTGCTGGCCTACCTGCGCCGCGCCATCGAACGCGGCGAGTACGCCGTGGGCGACAAGCTGCCGTCCGAAGCCGCGCTGAGCAAGGAGTTCGAGGTCAGCCGCTCGGTGATCCGCGAGGCGCTGCGCGGGCTGCAGGCGCTCGGGCTGACCGTTTCCCGCACCGGCAAGGGCACGTTCGTCACCGCGACCGGCCCGGCCGAGAACCCCACTTTCGGTGACTATTCGGCCCGCGACCTCATCGAGGTGCGCCGTCACGTCGAAATCCCTGTCGCGGGGTACGCGGCTCTGCGCCGGGACGACGGCCACCTCGACCTGCTCGGCCACCTCGCCGAGCGGATGGAGCTGGAGACCGACAACACGGCGTGGGTGGCGCTCGACTCGCTGTTCCACATCACCATCGCCCAGGCCTCGGGCAACCCGGTGTTCGCCAAGGTCATCGAGGAGATCCGCGACGCGCTCGCGCGCCAGTCGGCGTTCCTCAACCAGCTGGGCGACCGGCGCGCGGAGTCGAACGTGGAGCACCGGCGGATCGTCACGGCGATCGCCGACGGCTCCGAAGAGGCGGCCGTGGCCGCGATGACGGCGCACCTCGCGCACGTCGAGCAGGCGCTGACCACCATCGTGCGGCCCGGCCGCACGGCGAAGCAGAACAGGAACGACTGAAAACGTGAGTGAACAGACCCTTCCGTCGTCGGGCGAAACGGAGAAGCACGCCGACGCCGGTGACGCCGGCTACAACAAGGCGCTGAAGTCCCGCCACATCTCCATGATCGCGATCGGCGGCGCCATCGGCACCGGCCTGTTCCTCGGCGCGGGCGGACGGCTCGCGCAAGCCGGGCCGGCGCTGGCGATCGTGTACGCCGTGTGCGGGCTCTTCGCGTTCTTCGTGGTGCGCTCGCTGGGCGAGCTGATCCTGCACCGCCCGTCCTCGGGCGCCTTCGTGTCCTACGCGCGGGAGTTCATGGGCGAGAAGGGCGCGTACGTCGCGGGCTGGATGCACTTCCTCAACTGGTCCACGACCGGCATCGCCGACATCACCGCAATCGCGCTGTACGCGCACTTCTGGTCGTTCTTCGCGCCGATCCCGCAGTGGGTGCTGGCGCTGATCGCGCTGGCCGTGGTGCTGACGCTGAACCTCGTCTCGGTGAAGCTGTTCGGCGAGATGGAGTTCTGGTTCGCGATCGTCAAGGTCGCGGCGCTCGTGCTGTTCATGATCATCGGCATCGTGCTGCTGGTCACCCAGCACCCGGTCGACGGCCTCGCGCCCGGCCCGCAGCTGATCGCCGACCACGGCGGGATCTTCCCGGCCGGCGTGCTGCCGATGATCCTCATCGTGCAGGGCGTGGTGTTCGCGTACGCGTCGGTGGAGCTGGTCGGTGTCGCGGCGGGTGAGACGGAGAACCCGCAGAAGATCATGCCCAAGGCGATCAACTCGATCATGTGGCGGATCGCGGTGTTCTACGTCGGTTCCGTGGTGCTGCTGGCGATGCTCATGCCGTGGAACTCCTACACCGGCGACGAGAGCCCGTTCGTGACGGTGCTCTCGCACCTGGGTGTGCCGGCGGCGGGCAGTGTGATGAACCTCGTGGTGCTCACCGCCGCGATGTCGAGCCTCAACTCGGGCCTGTACTCCACCGGCCGCATCCTGCGGTCGATGTCGGTCGCCGGTTCGGCGCCGAGGTTCACCGGCGTGATGAACCGCAACCAGGTGCCCTACGGCGGCATCCTGCTCACCGCGTCGGTCTGCGTGCTCGGCGTGGCGCTCAACTACGTAGTGCCGAAGGACGCGTTCGAGATCGTGCTCAACTTCGCGGCGATCGGCATCCTCGCCACGTGGGCGATCATCGTGCTCTGCCACCTGCTGTTCGTGCGCAAGGCCGACCGCGGTGAGCTGACGCGCCCGTCGTTCCGGCTGCCGGGCTCGCCGTGGACGGAGATCACGACGCTGGTGTTCCTCGCCGCCGTGGTGGTGCTGATGGCGTTCGACAAAACCGGCCGGATCACGCTGCTCGCGCTGCCGGCAATCGTCGTGGCGCTGGTGATCGGCTGGTTCTGCGTGCGCAAGCGCATCGACATGAGCGCGTTCGAGAGGGCCGAGCAGTGAGCGCGCCCGAGCAGCGCGTGCCGCGGCACGTCCCCCTGGTCCACCTCCTGCGCGACGGCATGGTCGAAGGCGTGCACCACGGTTCGGTGATCGCGCTCGCGCCGGACGGCTCCACGCTCTTCTCCGCCGGCGACCCGGACGTCGCGATGTACCCGCGCTCCACGGCGAAGCCGCTTCAGGCCACGGCGATGGCCCGGCTGGGCCTGCGGCTGCCGCCGGCGGGGTTCGCGATCGCCGCGGCCAGCCACTCGGGCGAGCGCCGGCACCTCGACGCCGCGGCCGCGGTGCTGACGGGCCACGGCTTCACCGCCGAAGACCTCGGCAACCCGGCCGACTACCCGTTCGACCCGATCGAGCGTGACGCGTGGGTCGCCGAGGGCCGGCCGCCCGCGCGGCTGGCGCACAACTGCTCCGGCAAGCACGCCGCGATGCTCGCCACCTGCCGGGAGCGGGGCTGGGACCCGCGCACGTACCTCGATCCCGGGCACCCGTTGCAGCTCGCGATCCGGAAGACCGTCGAGGACCTCACCGGGCAGACCGTGCCGCGCGTGGCCGTGGACGGGTGCGGCGCGCCGCTGTTCGCGCTGTCGCTGCGCGGGCTCGCCCGGGCGGCCTCACGGCTGGCGACCGCGGCGGCCGGCACCCCGGAAAGCCTGGTGGCCCAAGGGATCCGGCAGCACCCGGACCTCGTGGGCGGCACCCGGCGTGACGTCACCGCGCTGATGCGCGCGGTGCCGGGGCTCCTCGCGAAGGACGGGTTCGAGGCCGTGCAGCTCGCCGCGCTGCCCGACGGCACGGCCGTGGCGCTGAAGATCGCCGACGGCGGCGACCGCGCGCGGCCTGCCGTGCTCGCGACCGCGCTGCAGCTGTGCGGGGTCGACGCCGGCGTGCTCGAACCGTTCACGAGCCCGGCGCTGCGCGTGACCGCGGAACTCGAGGGGCGCCCGCGCGCTGCGTGACCCTCCTCACGCGAGACGGGTAGCGTCGGACGCGTCCGGCTCGGTGAAAGGGGTAAACCTGTGCTGCAGCGCATTGCCGACCTCCTGCTCGGTCTCCCGAAGGCGGAGGGCCCGGCCCCCGTCGCCACCAAGGGCCTGCGGATACCCATGCCCGACGGGGTCCACCTCGTGGCCGACCGGTACACACCGGCCGGCCAGCGCTCCGGCCCGGTGGTGCTCGTGCGCACGCCGTACGGGCGCACCGGGCCGATCGCGGCGCTCTTCGGCAGCGTCTTCGCGCGCCACGGCCTGCAGACGGTGGTCCAGAGCACGCGGGGCACGTTCGGCTCCGAAGGCGAGTTCCGCCCGTTCCACCTCGAACGCGAAGACGGCCTCGCCACCGCCGAGTGGCTGCGCGCGCAGCCGTGGTGCGACGGGCGGCTGGCGACGGCGGGCCTGAGCTACCTCGGGCACACGCAGTGGGCGATCGGGCCCTACCTCGACCCGCCACTCGAGGCCATGGCACTGGGCGTGACGGCTTCGGAGTTCGTGAGCACGTTCTACCCGGGCGGGGTGCTCGCGGCCGACAACATGGTGTCGTGGTCGGCCATGATCGGCCGGCAGGAGGAACGGTTCGCGGGCCTGCCGAACCCCGTGCAGAAGCGCAAGACGCGCCGCGCGATGGCGCACCTGCCGCTGAACGCCGCCGACGTGGCCGCGATCGGCAAGCAGGTGCTGTTCCTGCGCGACGTGACCACCCACGCCGAACCGGACGACGGCTACTGGGCCATGTCCGACCACAGCGCGGAAGTCGCCGGGCTCACCGTGCCCGTCAGCATGGTCACCGGGTGGTACGACCTGTTCATCCAGGGCCAGCTGCGGGACTTCCGGACGCTGCAGGACGCGGGGCGCGCGCCGCGGATCACCATCGGGCCGTGGGCCCACGGCGACCCGGCCAGCCTGCGGATCTCCGTGCAGGACCAGGTCGGGTTCCTGCGCGCGCACCTGCTCGACGACCGCGCGCAGCTGCAGCGCTCCCCCGTGCGGCTGTACCTGCAGCAGGCGGCGACCTGGCTCGACTTCGACGCGTGGCCGCCCGAGTCCACGGCCACCGACTCGCACCTGCGCCCGATCGGCGGCCTCGGTGAGGTGGTCGACGGCGAGGCCCGGCCCACCGCGTTCACCTACGACCCCGCCGACCCGACTCCCGCGGTCGGCGGTCCGCTGCTGACGGGCACCAACAAGCAGCAGGACAACAACGAGGTCGAGGCCCGGGACGACGTGCTCGTGTTCACCGGCGAACCGCTGATCGCCGACCTCGACGTGATCGGCGAGGTGAGCGCCACCGTGTTCGTGCGCACCGAACTGGGCCACGCCGACGTGTACGCGCGGATCTGCGACGTCGACCAGGACGGCCGCTCCCGCAACGTCACCGACGGCATCCTGCGGCTGCGGCCCGGCGCGCCCGAGGCGGACGCCGACGGGATCGTGACCGCGCAGCTGCGGCTCGACCCCACGGCCTACCGGTTCCGCCGCGGCCACCGGCTCCGCGTGCAGGTGGCGGGCGGCGCGTTCCCGCGCTTCGCCCGCAACCACGGCACGGGCGAACCGGTGGCCAGTGCCGTCGACGGCAAGGCGAACCGGTTCGAGATCTTCCACGACGCGGCCCACCCGTCGCGGGTCACGCTGCCCGTCTTCAGCCGCTGAACGGCACCACCCGCTGGTGGGTGGTGAGCCGGCCGTCGTCGTGCAGCACGTGCAGCAGCAGCGACGGCGGCCGGTCGAAATCGAGCGGGCCGCCTTCCTCCCAGCCGCGGCCGGCACCGGGCTCGACGGGCAGCAGCGCCCCGGAGACCACGCCGGGGGCGATGCGCACGGGCACGTCCGCGAACGTCGTGGCGGCGCCGGTGTGGACGTGGCCGCACAGCAGTGCGAGCACGTCCGGGTGCCGGCGCAGGACCTCGGCGAGGCGGTCTTCGCCGGTCTGGCGGATGGCGTCCACGAGCGGGATGCCGATCTCGACCGGCGGGTGGTGGAAGGCGACGAACGCGGGTCCGTCGTGGGCGGAGAGCACTTCGTCGAGCCACGCGAGCGTCGCGTCTTCGAGGTGACCCGCGCCCTTGCCGGGGATCGTGGAATCGCACATGGCCACGAGGACGCCGTTCACGTCGGTGGCGACGTTCACCGGGCCGGCGCCCGCCGGCTCGCCGAGCAGGACCTCGCGGAAGGCCTCACGCACGTCGTGGTTGCCGGGGCACGTGAGCACGGGCGCGGAGTGCTTGAGCAGCTCGGCCGCGCGGCGGTACTCCTCGGGCAGGCCGTGGTCGGCGACGTCGCCGGTGACGAACACCGCCTCGACCGCGAGTTCGCGCAGGTAGTCGAACACCGCGGCGGTGCGCGCGTCGGCGCGGTCGCCGCCGTCGAGGTGGATGTCCGACAGGTGCGCGAAGACCTTCATGCGTTCAGCTCCGTTCGAGGTACGCCAGTGCTTTGACCCAGTTGCGGACGAGCAGCGTCGTCGCGCCGGGCACGTCGCCGGAGCGCAGCGCGCCGGCGATCGCCCGGTGCTCGGCGATGCTCTCGGCGGCTCGTTCGGGGCCGCCGAAGTACACGGATTCGTAGCGTTTCAGCAAGGGTTTCGTCTGCTCGATCAAGCGCAGCAGGTGCGGGTTGCCGCAGCGGGAGAGCAGCAGCTCGTGCCAGCGATCGTCCACAGCGGACAGATCGGCGCCGGCGGGCAGGGCCGTCATCTCGTCCGCGATCGCGTCGAGCGCGTCCGGCAGCAGCGTCAGATCCAGCGGCGAGGTCCAGCGCAGGGCGAGCGACTCCAGTTCGGCGACCAGCGGGTAGAGCCGCTTGGCCTCCTCCGGGTCGAGCGGTGCGACGAGGAACCCGCGGCCGGGCGCGGCTACGAGCAGCCCGCGGTCGGCGAGCCCGATCAGCGCTTCCCGCAGCGGCGTGCGGCTCACGCCGAGCTCGCGCGCGAGGTGCACCTCGTTGATCCGGGCGTCCAGCCGGCCGTCGAGCACGCGCGTGGTGATCTCCTCGATGAGCTCACCTCGCAGGAGTCGCTTGGTCATCCGCGCAGTATTGCATACAGACTGGCCCTACTGTATTCAGTTCACATGGTCATCCAGCCCGCCGACGTGGCCCGCGCCCGCGCCGAGACGCCCGGCTGCACCGGCGTCGTCCACTTCAACAACGCCGGTTCGGCGCTCCCGCCGGCCCGCGTCACCGACACGATGGTCGACTACCTGCGAGCCGAAGCGCTGGTCGGCGGCTACGAGGCCGCCGCGGCGGCGGCCGAGCGCACCGAAGCCGTGTACACGTCCGTGGCGCGGCTGATCAACGCCGCACCCGAGGACATCGCGATCACCGACAACGCGACACGCTCGTGGCAGGCGGTCTTCTACGCGCTGCACTTCGGCCCGGGCGAGAAGATTCTGACCTCTCGCGCCGAGTACGCGAGCAACGCGATCGCCTACCTCCAGGTGGCGCGCCGCACCGGCGCGCGCGTGGAGGTGGTCGCCGACGACGAGACCGGCCAGCTCGACGTGGCCGACCTGCGCCGCCTGATCGACGACGACGTGAAGCTGATCGCCGTGAGCCACGTGCCGACGCAGTGCGGCCTGGTCAACCCGGCCGAGGAGATCGGCAAGGTCGCGCGCGAGGCCGGGATCCCCTTCCTGCTCGACGCGTGCCAGTCGGCCGGGCAGCTCGACCTCGACGTCGAGCTGCTGCAGTGCGACGCGCTCTCGGCCACCGGCCGCAAGTACCTGCGCGGGCCGCGCGGCACCGGGTTCCTCTACGTGCACCCGCGGCTGCGCGAGCGGCTCGAGCCCGCGATGCTCGACCTGCACTCGGCCAGCTGGGAATCGCCCGGTGAGTTCGTGGTGGACCCGACGGCGAAGCAGTTCGAGGTGTGGGAACGCGACTACGCGGCCGTGCTGGGACTCGGCGCGGCCGTCGACTACGCGCTCGAATGGGGCCTGCCGGCGATCGAGCACCGCGTGGCCGAGCTGGGCGCGACACTGCGCGGCCGCCTCGGCGAGCTCGACGGCGTGCGCCTGCACGACGTCGGCGCGCGCAAGTGCGGGCTCGTCGCGTTCAGCCTCGACGGCCTGGGCGCGGAGCAGGTGAAGGTGCGGCTTTCGGCCGCGAAGATCAACACGAGCGTGATCCACGCGACCTCGGCGCAGTACGACTTCACCGCCCGCGACCTGCCCGACCTCGTCCGCGCGTCGGTGCACTACTACAACACCGAGGGCGAGATCGACCTGCTGACGAGCGAGGTGGCGAAGCTGGCGCAGGAGTCGCGCTAGCCGGCGAACCAGCCTGCGACGTCGAGCCGGAAGCCGCCGCCGGTCATGGTGCGCAGGTCGGCTTCGAGGGCGCGGACGCGGTCGGCGCCGAGCTGAGCGACCCAGTTCGCGCGCAGCGTTTCGAAGATGGCGGCGGAGCGGGTGAGGGAGTCGAGGCCGCGCGGGGTGAGCCGCACGAGCTTGCGGCGGGCGTCTTCGGGGTCGTCGGCGCGCTCGGCGTACCCGAGCTGCTCCAGGCGGTCGACGGTCTTGCCCGCGGCCTGTTTCGAGACGCCGAGCCGCTTGCCCAGCTCCGACGCGGTGGCCCCGCGCGGCCCGATGGCCTGCATCGCGAAGCCGAACGCGGGGCGCACGTCGGGGTGACCCTGGCGGGCGAGCTCGGCGTGCAGGTCGTCGATCAGCGTGCGGAAGCCCGAGAACAGCAGCAACGGCAGCTCGAAGCCGGGCGCGTCAGCCATGCCGCTTGCCAAATTCGACAACCAGGTTTACCTTCTGGAATTCGACAACCACGTTGACGACTTTACCCCAGGAGGGTTCCGTGCCGCACTTCCCCGAGCACACCGCCGAGACCGCCCCGCCGGCCGCCCGCCGCGCCCTGGCGGCGACCGAAGCCCAGTTCGGCTCGCTGCCCGCCGCCGTCGCCCGGCTGGCGACGTCGCCGGAGCTGCTGAACGGGTTCCTCAAGCTGAGCGCCCTGTTCGAGACCACCACGCTGTCGCCGCTGGAGCGCGAGACGCTGATCCTCGTGGTGTCCGCGCGCAACGGTTGCCACTTCTGCGTCGCGCTGCACACCGCGAAGCTGGTGCAGCTCGACGCGCCGGCTTCGCTGATCGCGGCGTTGCACGCGGCGGAGCCCCTGCCGATTCCGAGACTGGAGGCGCTGCGCCGGTTCGCGTTGACGACGTTCGCGACGACCGGTGACGTGCCTGCCGCCGACCTCGACGCGTTCCTCGCCGCCGGCTACACCCCGCGGCAGGCGCTCGAGGTGGTGCTGGGGATCGGCGCGTACACGCTTTCGACGTTCGCCAACCGGCTCGTGGCCGCTCCCCTGCACCCGAGCCTGGCCGAACACGCGTGGACCGCCGCGTGAAGGTTCACCCGTTTGCCGCAGTGCTCGACGTATCCACCGGCTCCCGCCGGGCCTCCTACTCCACGTTCGCCCGCGACGCGCACCGCGCGGCCGGGCCTGCCGAGGGGGCAGGCCCGGCTCCGGGCGCCGGCGTCAGATCGGCTCCACCGTGGTCCACTCCCGGTAGTGCTTGACCGCTTCGCGGATCGCGTAGGCCGCGGCCAGGAGGGCGATGATCCAGCCGGTGACGCCCTGCGGGAGGACGTAGTCGCCGTTCGGGGCGATGAGGTAGGCGTAGACGTAGTTGCCGGCGAGGTACAGCAGGCCCATCCAGGGCTGGGCGCCGCGGGTCATGATGTTCAGGCAGGTGGCCGAGCCGAGCAGGATTCCGGCGATGCCGAGGACGGTGCCCACGACGGTCAGGCCGGCCCCGCTGTCGAGCCCGTAGCCGAGCAGCACGAGGCCGATCGCGGCCAGGGACGCCGGGTGCAGCAGCGCCCGCAGCGCGGGCCGGCGCGTCGACCAGTTGGCGAGCATGAGCAGCAGGATCGAGAAGCTGACGACCGCCGGCCCGGCGACGACGTTGAAGCCGCCCGTGGTGAGCTCGTCCGAGGTCGGGCGGTCGTCGTCGGACAGCAGCCGGGGCACGATCGCGCCCGCGAAGAGCAGTGCGTCGACGAGCGTGCCGACGAGCCACATCCGGGTGACCTTCATCGGCCGCGGCGCCTCCGGCTCGACCACGACCGCGATCCCCGCCGCCTGCAGCGTCACGAGCTCGTGGCGTTCCCGGAAGCGCCACGAGTAATAGCCCGCGGCGGCGAGGACGACGAGGCTCGTGAAGAGCAGCAGGATCGGCCGCGAGAAGTCCACGAGGGCTTGCAGGTGCGCGCGCGAGGAGCCGTCGCCGAGGTCGGCGGCCACGACCGCGGTGCCGGCGAGCCCACCGAAGCCCGCGCCGGCCAGCACCCACGCGGCCAGCGTGAACGGGAACGCCGGCGAAAACCCGGCCCGCCCCCGCCGCAACGCACTGTCGACGTACCGCCGCGACGCCACCTTCCGCCCGCCGCGGAGCACGACCACCCCGACCGCCGCGACGACCGCCAACACCAGCACCGGCGGCCACGACACGCCCGGCCCCCGCAACGCCCCCTCCGCGACCACCGCGGTGCCCGCGGAGGTGCAGAACAGCAGGGCGAAGAACCCGAACGTCCAGCTGACCCGCCGATACGCACGCTGCGCGTCCACACGTCCCCCATCACGGCCCGGCGCCGCCCGATCACGCCCGGACCAGCGTAGGGCCGCCCCCTCACCGCGAAGCGCCTTGTGGCCAACCGATCGCCAACCGTTACCGACCGGACAAATACGACCCACCGTGGGCGTCCGGGGCGAAGCCCACCAGGAGGAATCCTCGGCTTGCACCGCCACAAGTCACCGCGAGACGCCCCGCCCGCCCGCTCCGCGAACACGACTCACCCAGAGAACCGAGCATCCAGCGCCGGGACCACCGAAGTCGCCCACTGCCGGCGCCAAACCACCCAAGGCGACCACGGCCGGGGCCCGGGGCCACCCGGGCAGAACTTGGGGGGTGCACCCCAAAGACACCGCGGAACGACCCGATCCGCGCGCCCCGCAAACACCGACGGAGCCCACGCGAGGCGACCACCGCTGCGCCTGGAACCCACCTAAGACGACCACCGGAAGCGAAGTCCACCAGGCGGGGCTTGGGGTTGCACCCCAAAACACCGCGGGACGACCCGATCTGCGCCTTCCGCGAACACCGACGGAACCCACCCGAGA
This sequence comes from Amycolatopsis sp. NPDC001319, assembly GCF_042896185.1. Lineage (NCBI taxonomy): Bacteria > Bacillati > Actinomycetota > Actinomycetes > Pseudonocardiales > Pseudonocardiaceae > Amycolatopsis > Amycolatopsis sp. NPDC001319. Next base: position 17,733 of record NZ_JBIAWY010000005.1, read on the forward strand.
CGACCACCGCGGGGGTCCGGAAGCGCAGCCCATCAGGCGGGGCTTGCGGGTTGCACCCCGAAAGAACCGCGAGACGCCCCGCCCGCGCACTCCGCGAACACCGACGGAACCAACCCAAGGTGACCACGCTGGGGCTGGGAGAACCCACCCAAGGTGACCCCAGCCGGGGGTCCGGGGGCGAAGCCCTCCGGGCGGGGTTTGGGGGTTGCACCCCCAAAAGACGACGCCGGGGCGCCCCCGGTTCGCGCATTCCGCGAACACAGTTCGCCCCAAGCCCCGGCGTGGGCGCAGCAGGGTTCGAACCTGCGACCGCTCGGGTGTAAACCGAGTGCTCTTCCGCTGAGCTATGCGCCCGGCGGCGGAGCCCCGCGTCGAAGGCCGATGCGGGGTTCCGCCGGAAAAGTCAGGCCAGTTCGGCGACGGCCTTCTTCCACGCCGACTGGTCGCGGGCTTCGCCGGGCTGGTTGACCTCGGCGAAGCGGACGATGCCGTCGGTGTCGATGAGGAACGTGCCGCGCAGGGCCATGCCGGCCTTGTCGTTGAAGACGCCGTAGGTCTGGGCGACCGCGCCGTGGGGCCAGAAGTCCGAGAGCAGCGGGAACTGGTAGTTCTGCTGCTCGGCCCACACCTTCAGCGAGAAGACCGCGTCGACGGAGACGCCCAGGATCTGGACGCCCCGGGTGTCGTAGTCGGCGAACTCGTCGCGCAGCTGGCAGAGCTCGCCGGTGCAGGTCCCGCTGAACGCGAACGGGAAGAAGACCAGCAGAACCGGCTTGTCGCCCTTGAACGACGACAGCGTGACGGGCTGCTTGTTGTAGTCGTTGAGCGTGAAGTCCGGGGCTGGCGTACCGACCTCGACGGCCATGCGGCGAATCCTCTCCGAAAGCGATCACGAAACCTGCGCCGACAACCCTATCGTGTCAGCCGCGCAGGCCCGGGTTCACCGCTGTTTCGCCTTCGAGGACTTCGGCGACACCAGGCGGGTCCCGAGCCAGTCGGCTCCCACGCTGATGTTGGCGGTCTGCGACAGACCGACCTGGGGCACGGCTTCGGCGATCTCACTGGGCTCGACGTGCCCGGGCTGACCCGTCTTGGGCGTCAGCACCCAGATCACGCCGTTCTCGTCCAGCGGACCACGGGCGTCGACCAGGGCGTCGCCCAGGTCGCCGTCGTCTTCGCGCCACCAGAGCAGCACGACGTCGATGACTTCGTCGGCGTCCTCGTCGAGGAGTTCGGCGCCGATCGCCTCCTCGATCGCCGCGCGGACGTCGTCGTCGACGTCCTCGTCCCAGCCGATCTCCTGGACCACCATGTCCGGCTTGATGCCAAGGCTCTCGGCGACGCCGGCAGTGCCTGCGTCTCCCGCGGCGACCACTGCTTCCACTCCTCCAACTACGACGGAGCGCGGTGGTCGGTGACGCAGGTGAAGCTGCGCCGGCCACCACACTCGGGTACACGGTTGTTCGATAGCGAACACTGGCGCGGCGCTGCGCGCAACCGTCCACACCGGATCTTTGACAAGTCGTGTCGCAGCGTGGAGGCCCCCCGGGGTCTTCGGTGACCCCGGGACAGGTGTCTGTGGGCAGTGTCGCACGACCGCTCCGGCAACCCCCGGAAACCTCTCCTCTAGTGTTGTGGAGAAGAAAACGCGCGCGCGATACACCGCACGCGGGGAGTGGTGCACTCGGGGCGACCCTTGTTACCGGACAGTAAAGGTGACGGGAGCCGGGCCGGGGACGACGATGGGAATCGGCGTGCACTCCCGCCCAGCAGCTACAACGGCTACAACCAGCTACAAGGAGACCCCTTGGCCCCGCAGAACGACGGCGCCTCCGGCAAGGAGACCCCGGCACGAGTACGCGTCATCCGTGACGGACTCGCGGCGCACCTGCCCGACATCGACCCGGAGGAGACCGCCGAGTGGCTGGACTCCTTCGACGAGGCGCTGGCCAGGGGTGGCCAGCAGCGCGCCCGTTACCTGATGCTGCGCATCCTGGAGCGCGCCCGCGAGCGCAACGTCGGCGTGCCCGCGCTCACGTCCACGGACTACGTGAACACCATCCCCACGGAGAACGAGCCGTGGTTCCCCGGCGACGAGGAGATCGAGCGCCGCTACCGCCGTTACATCCGCTGGAACGCCGCGATCATGGTGCACCGCGCGCAGCGGCCGGGCGTCGGCGTCGGCGGCCACATCTCGACCTACGCCTCGTCCGCGGCGCTGTACGAGGTGGGCTTCAACCACTTCTTCCGCGGCAAGGACCACTCCGGCGGCGGTGACCAGGTCTTCTTCCAGGGCCACGCCTCCCCGGGCATGTATGCGCGGGCCTACCTCGAGGGCCGCCTGTCCGAGCAGCAGCTCGACGGCTTCCGCCAGGAGTACAGCCACGCCGGCGAGGGCGGCGGCCTGCCGTCGTACCCGCACCCGCGGCTGATGCCGGACTTCTGGGAGAACCCCACGGTGTCGATGGGCCTCGGCCCGATGAACGCCATCTACCAGGCCCGGTTCAACCGCTACCTGCGCGACCGCGGCATCAAGGACACCAACGACCAGCACGTCTGGGCGTTCCTCGGCGACGGCGAGATGGACGAGCCGGAGTCGCGCGGCCTCATCCACGTGGCCGCGGGCGAGGGCCTCGACAACCTGACCTTCGTGATCAACTGCAACCTGCAGCGGCTCGACGGCCCGGTGCGCGGCAACGGCAAGATCATCCAGGAGCTCGAGTCGTACTTCCGCGGCGCGGGCTGGAACGTGATCAAGGTCATCTGGGGCCGCGAATGGGACTCGCTGCTGCACGCCGACCGCGACGGCGCCCTGGTCAACCTGATGAACGTGACGCCGGACGGCGACTACCAGACGTACAAGGCCAATGACGGCGCGTACGTGCGTGAGCACTTCTTCGGCCGCGACCCGCGGACGAAGGACCTGGTCAAGGACCTCTCCGACGCCGACATCTGGAACCTCAAGCGCGGTGGCCACGACTACCGCAAGGTGTACGCCGCGTACAAGGCGGCCATGGAGCACCACGGCCAGCCGACGGTGATCCTCGCCCACACCATCAAGGGCTACGGCCTCGGCCCGGCGTTCGAGGGCCGCAACGCCACGCACCAGATGAAAAAGCTCACGCTCGACGACCTGAAGCTGTTCCGCGACGCCCAGCGCATCCCGATCAGCGACGCCGAGCTCGAGCGCGACCCGAAGCTGCCGCCGTACTTCCACCCGGGCCCGGACTCGCCCGAGATCGAGTACATGATCGGCCGCCGCAAGGCGCTGGGCGGCTACCTGCCCGAGCGCCGGCCGAAGCACGCCAAGGCGCTCGTGCTGCCGGGCGACAAGGTCTACGAGGGCATCCGGAAGGGCTCGGGGAAGCAGGAGGTCGCCACGACGATGGCGTTCGTCCGGCTCGTGCGCGAGCTCGCGAAGGACTCGGAGATCGGCAAGCGCGTCGTGCCGATCATCCCGGACGAGGCCCGCACGTTCGGTCTCGACTCGATGTTCCCGACGGCCAAGATCTACAACCCGCACGGCCAGACGTACACGTCGGTCGACGCGAGCCTGATGCTGGCCTACAAGGAGTCCGAGAAGGGCCAGCTGCTGCACGAGGGCATCAACGAGGCGGGTTCCACCGCGTCGTTCACGGCCGTCGGCACCTCGTACGCCACGCACGGCGAGCCGATGATCCCGATCTACATCTTCTACTCGATGTTCGGGTTCCAGCGCACCGGCGACGGCCTGTACGCGGCGGCGGACCAGATGGCGCGCGGTTTCGTGCTCGGCGCCACCGCGGGCCGCACCACGCTGACCGGTGAGGGCCTGCAGCACGCCGACGGGCACTCGCTGCTGCTGTCGGCGACCAACCCGGCGGTCGTGGCCTACGACCCGGCCTACTCGTTCGAGATCGCCCACATCGTCCGCGACGGCCTGCGGCGCATGTACGGCGAGACCGGGCCGCACGGCAACGGCGAGAACATCTTCTACTACCTGACGATCTACAACGAGCCCTACCAGCAGCCCGCTGAGCCGGAGAACCTCGACGTCGACGGCCTGCTCAAGGGGCTCTACAAGTACGCCGACGCCCCGGCGGGCGACGGCCCGGAGGCGCACATCCTGGTCTCCGGCGTCACGATGCCGGACGCGCTCAAGGCCCAGCAGCTGCTGGCCGACGAGTGGGGCGTGCGCGCGGCGGTGTGGTCGGCCACGTCGTGGACCGAGCTGCGCCGCGAGGCCGTGGAGATCGACCACGACAACCTGCTCCACCCGGCCGACAGCCCTCGCGTGCCGTACGTGACGCAGGCGCTCTCGGGCGTCAACGGGCCGGTCGTGGCGGTGTCGGACTGGATGCGCGCGGTGCCGGACCTGATCCGCCCGTGGGTGCCCACCGACATGCTCACGCTCGGCACCGACGGGTTCGGTTTCTCCGACACCCGCCCGGCCGCCCGGCGCAAGTTCCTCGTGGACGCGCAGTCGATCGTGGTCGGCGCCCTCACGGCGCTCGCCAAGCGCGGCGAGGTCGCGCAGGACAAGGTGACCGAAGCGGTGCGCCGCTACCGGCTCGACGACGTCTCGGCCGCCGGCCCGCAGACGTCGGACTCCGGCAACGCGTAAGCAGTAGTCGCCGCAAGACCCTCCGGGCCGGACAATGGCCTGGAGGGTCTTGCTGTTTCGAGGCCCGAGCCCACTAAGCTAGACATCGGATGTATCCAAGCCTTGAGGTACCCAGCGCCTGAGGAAGGGTGATCGAGCGTGACCCAGCGTCGTCTGCCGCGGCCGAGCGAACTGAAGCAGATCCTGCGGCCGAAGCCGATCGTGCTGAACCCGACCGAGCGGCGCCTGTCGAGCGCGCACACGATCGCCGACCTGCGGATGATCGGGCGCAAGCGCACGCCCCGCGCCGCGTTCGACTACACCGACGGCGCGGCCGAGCTCGAAGACAGCCTCTTGCGTGCCCGGCAGGCGTACCGGCGCGTGGAGTTCCACCCCAACGTGCTGCGCGGAGTGTCCGATGTGGACACCACGCGGACCGTGCTCGGCAAGACCTCGGCGCTGCCGTTCGGCTTCGCGCCCACCGGGTTCACGCGCATGATGCAGCACGAGGGCGAGAGCGCCGTGGCCCGCGTGGCGCAGCGCAACGGCATCCCGATGAGCCTCTCGACGATGGCGACCACCTCCATCGAGGACCTCGCCGCGGCGGCCCCGGAGGCGCGCAAGTGGTTCCAGCTCTACGTGTGGCGCGACCACGGCGCCGGCGAAGATCTGATGAATCGCGCGTGGGAGAACGGCTACGACACCCTCCTGCTCACCGTCGACACCCCGGTGGCCGGCGCGCGGATGCGCGACGTGCGCAACGGGCTCACCATCCCGCCGGCGCTCACGCTCAAGACGTTCGCCGACGGCGCGATGCACCCCGCGTGGTGGTTCAACCTGCTCACCACCGAGCCGCTGAACTTCGCTTCGCTGAACCACTTCGACGGCACCGTGGCCGAGCTGCTGGCCCAGCTCTTCGACCCGACGCTCGACTTCGACGACCTCGACTGGGTGCGCCGCACCTGGCCCGGCAAGCTCGTGGTCAAGGGCGTGCAGAATGTGGCCGACGCGCGAGACGTGGTGAAGCACGGCGCCGACGGCGTGGTCCTGTCCAACCACGGCGGCCGCCAGCTCGACCGCGCGCCGACGCCGCTGGAGCTGCTGCCCGCGGTGCTCGACGAGATCCAGGGCACCGCCGAGGTGTGGGTCGACACCGGCATCCTCTCCGGCGGCGACATCGTGGCCGCGATCGCGCGCGGCGCCGACTTCGTGCTCGTGGGCCGCGCGTTCCTCTACGGCCTGATGGCCGGCGGCGAGCGCGGCGTGCAGCGCTGCGTGGACATCCTGCGCACGGAAATGATCCGGACCATGCAGCTGCTGGGCGTGCGCCGCGTCGAGGACCTGCGGCCTTCGCACGTGACCCTGCGCTGATCTTCTGCCGAGCCTGAACGCGGCATTCGGTGCCCTGCTGCACCGAATGCCGCGTTCGGTGCGCCCAACACACCCAATGTCCCTTTGCGGCATTGGTCCAGACGTGCGACACCGGGTTGACGTACCGGTGGGTCTGTGACGAGTATCTCAGCCACCTCGTGAAAGGCTGTTTCCGCGATCCGGAAACAGCGGTCCCCCCGGAGGTCGGCGTGTTCGTGCAGGACGTGGCTCCCCTCGGTGGTCTCGGGCTTTCGGCGCTCGTCGCGGTGGTGCCGCTGGCTGTGGTGCTGGTGCTGCTGGGGGTGGTCCGGACCAAGGCGCACCACGCCGCGTTGATCGGGCTGGTCGTGGCGCTGGTGGTCGGCATCGCCGTGTACGGAATGCCCGTCGGGCAAGCGATTTCCGGGGCGCTGCAAGGGGCGGCGTTCGGGCTGTTCCCGATCCTGTGGATCGTGGTCAACGCGCTGTGGGTCTACCGGATCACCGTGCACACGGGTCACTTCGACGTGCTGCGCCGTTCGTTCGGCCGGATCTCCGACGACCCGCGGCTGCAGGCGCTGATCATCGCCTTCTGCTTCGGCGCGCTGATGGAGGCGCTGGCCGGCTTCGGCGCGCCCGTGGCGATCAGCGCGGTGATGCTCGTGGCCGTCGGGTTCGGGCCGGGCAAGGCCGCCGTGGTGGCGCTGGTCGCGAACACCGCGCCGGTGGCGTTCGGCGCGATGGGCACACCGGTGGTCACGCTGGCGCAGGTGACGGGGCTGCCGCTGGAGCAGGTGTCGTCGATCGTCGGGCGGCAGACGCCGTTGCTGGCGTTGTTCGTACCTCTGCTGCTGGTGATCATCGTCGACGGGAAGCGCGGCCTGCGCGAGACGTGGGTGCCGGCGCTGGTGTGCGGCGTCGCGTTCGGCGTGGTGCAGTTCCTCGCCTCGAACTTCGTCTCGCCGCAGCTGGCCGACATCGGCGCGGCCCTGGCCGGTGCGGCCGCGCTCGTGGCGCTGCCGATGACGCGCCGCGCGGTGCCCGCGGAGGTCCGCGCGCAGGTGCTCACCGGTCCCCGCACCGCGACGCTCGACCGGCCCGACGAGCGGGGCGAGGTCGTGCGCGCCTACCTGCCGTATGCGTTGATCATCGTGATCTTCTCGCTCGCGCAGGTGCCGCCGATCAAGAAGCTGCTCGACGCGGCCACCTGGAAGTTCCACTGGCCCGGCCTCGACGTGCACGGCCCGGACGGCAAAGCCGTGTCCGGCAACACGTTCTCACTGCCGTTCCTCAACACCGGCGGCACGCTCGTGCTGATCGCGGGGCTGCTCACGCTCGTGGCGCTCAAGGTCGCCGCGGGCACGGCCGGGCGGGAGTGGCTGGCGACGGTGAAGGAGCTGCGGTTCGCCATCGTCACCGTGACCGGGGTGCTCGCGCTGGCCTACGTGATGAACCTGTCCGGCCAGACGACCACCATCGGCACGTTCATCGCCGCGGCCGGCGCGGGGCTCGCGTTCCTCTCCCCCGTGCTCGGCTGGTTCGGCGTCGCCGTCTCGGGTTCGGACACCTCGGCCAATGCGTTGTTCGGCGCCCTGCAGGTCACGGCCGCGCACCAGACGGGCTTGCGCGCCGACCTGCTGGCCGCGGCGAACAGCTCGGGCGGCGTGCTGGGCAAGATGATCTCGCCGCAGAACCTGACCATCGCGTGCGTCGCGGCCAACCTGCCGGGCGAAGAGGGCAAGCTGCTGCGCAAGGTGCTGCCGTGGAGCGTGGGGTTGCTGCTGGTGATGTGCCTGATCGTGTTCGGGCAGAGCACCCCGGTGCTCAGCTGGATGCTGCCGTGACCGCCCGGTGCGCGGCCACGCGCTTGGCCGAGCGGTTCCAGTTCCACCAGCCGTGCACGACGAGCACCGCGAAGACGAGGTAGATCGCGGCCGAGAAGTACAGGCCCGAGGAGATCTGCAGCGGCACGCCGATCGCGTCGACCACCAGCCACACACCCCAGAACTCGACCAGCCCCGCGCCCTGCGCACCGAAGGCGACGAGCGTGCCGATGAAGATCGCGGCGTCCGGCCACGGCGCCCACGACGCGTTCAGCGCCTGCAGCACCAGCGCCATCGCGACGGTGCCGACGGCGAACGCACCGGCCATCGCCCAGCGCTCGGCGGGCCGGCCCGTGCGCACGACCACGCCGTTGACCGGGTCGGTGCGGCGGCGCCACGCCCACCAGCCGTAGAGCGAGATCGCGAGGATGGCGATCTGCCGGCTGGCCAGGCCGCCGAGGTGCGCGGAAACGTAGACGGAGAACAGCAGGATCGTCGCGCCGACCTGCACGGGCCAGGTCCACAGCGTCCGCCGGTCGGCGAGGAACACGACCGCGAGCGCGAGCACCTGCCCCGCGAGCTCCGCGATCGAGATCCACTGGCCGAACACCGTGACACCGTGCTGCAGCAGGAAGTCCACGTCCGCACCCTTTCTCGGCCCCCCAGGTAACTCTGGCGGCAACACCGGGCGCGGGCGCGGGATTCCCCGGGGTGTGAGGCGGGGCGACACCGTCCCAGCACGCGGACAGGCCCGGTGCCCTCCCGATGCACCGGGCCTGCCGAACCGCGCCGGGATCAGTGATCGACGCGGTTGAACCCGACCGGCGGGGTCGGGGTGTCGTTCGCGGCCTGGTGGCCGTTTCCCGGCTGAACCGGCTGCGTGCGGGTCTGCGTGGTCTGAGCCTGGGTGGTCTGGGCCTGGGCCTGGGTGGTCTGGGCCGGCGTGGTCTGGGCCTGCGGCCGGCCACCGACCTGGCGCTGACCACCGCCGTTGCCCGCGCTCAGCTGCCCCTGCAGGTTGGCGAGCCAGCCACCCCAGCGGTCCTGCGCGGGCTTGATGAGACCACCGCCGAAGCCGACCACGATCACGCCGCCGATGGTCGCCAGCACCGTGATGAGCACCGGGCCGGTGATAGCGGTGGCGACGTTGACCTGGCCCAGCGCGGCGATGATGCCGAACGCCATGATCAGCCAGTAGGCGACGGTGCCGAGCAGCCGGCCCGCGGGCCGCGTGGACATCGCCGAGTTCACGACGTCACGCACGACCTTCGCGATGGCGGCCGCCACGACGATGAGCACCAGCGCCACCACGATCCGCGGCAGGAACGCGATGATGTCGTTGAGCAGCTGGCTGACCGGATTCGACTCTCCGAACACGCCGAACGCCAGCTGGAGCGCGATCAGCAGAATGAAGTAGTAGACCAGTTTCACGAGGATGCCGGTGGCGTCGACATTCGCCTGCTTCATCATTCCGGTCAGCCCCGTCTTCTCGACGAGCCGGGAGAATCCGAGTTTTCCGAGCACCAGTGACAGCGCTTTGGACACCGCTTTCGCGATCAGCCAGCCGATCAGCAGGATGATCAGAAAACCGACGAGTTTCGGGACGAACGTGGCCACCAGATTCCAGGCCTGTCCGAGTCCGTCCTTGAGTTGCTCACCCACGCTGGCTCCCTTCGTCGTGGATTCCCGGCTGCGGGCCGTTGCAGCGGGTCGATGATCAGGTACCCAGCCAGCGGGAGTGCGTTGCACCACGATCGAGTGAGACGACTGGCGCCGGAAGATCAATCGCGGCCATACTTGTACTACCGGTGGGGACCGGGGAGACGAGGCCGTCCGGCGCAGCGTAAACCGCAAGCGCCGGGCGGCCTCGAGCATTTGCGGGTATTACCGCCGGGCGTATTCAGCGGGTGTTCGCGTCGTCGCCCTGCGAATACGCTTCAGGTTTCGCCGGACCCTTCAGGGCTTTCAGCGCCCTTCGAGGTTTCGGCGTCCTTCGGGTTTCACAGGGCGACGACACGCGTTCACCGAACGGACACTCAGGCCGCGCGCAGCGCGTCGCGCAGTTTCACCTTCGCACCGGTGCGCATCACGGCGTTGCGGTAGATCCGCGCGGCGAGCCAGATCAAAAGCGGAATCAGCAGCACCACGAGTCCCACCGACACCACGGCTTCCCACACGGGCACGCCACCCATGGCGAGCCGCATCGGCATCAGCGTCGGCGCGAAGACCGGAATCACGGACAGGATTTCGGCGAACTTGTTCGACGGGTCCGAGGGCAGCACCGAGATGCCCACCACGTAGCCGGCGATCACCAGCATCAGGGCCGGCGACACGGCGCCGCTCACGTCCTCCTGCCGCGACACGAGCGCGCCGAGCGCCGCGAACACGATCGAATACATGAAGAACCCGAGCAGGTACCACACCACCAGCCAGACGACGGTGCCGATCGCCGCCGACGCCGAGATGGTGAGCACCCCCGTCCCCAGGCCCGCGGCGATGCCGACCACCCCGATCACGAGCATCTGGATCAACCCGACCGTGCCGATGCCGAGCACCTTGCCCGCCATCAGCTGCCACGGCCGGATGGTGGACAGCAGCAGCTCGACCACGCGAGACGTCTTCTCCTCGACCACGCCCTGCGCCACGCTCTGGCCGTTGAGCAGGAGCGACATGTAGATGAGGATGCCCGCGATGATGCCGAGCACGAGCTGCTGGCTGTCGTAGTCGTACGGCTTCTCCAGCGGCGGCAGCTCGTCGACGCTCGCGCTCGCGACGGCGGCGTCCACCTTCGCCGGATCACCGTGTTGCGCGAGGATCTCCGTGTTCTGCGCGACGCGGCCCGCGAGCACCGTGAGCACGTTCTTGAGATTGCCGTCGAGATCCTTCTCGACCTGCACGTGCACCCGGTCCGCGCCCTGGACCAGCAGCGCGTCGAGCGAGCCGTCCTTCAGCTTCGCGATCCCGGCCTGCGCGTCGGAGACGGGCTGCGTGGCGATGTCCTGCCCCACCGACTTCCCGATCGCCGTGAGCGGCGCCGACAGCGGTGCCGCGGCCGGTACGTAACCGACGGTCGCGTCGGGACCGCTGCTGCCGCCCACGAGCTTCAGCACCACGACCGCGGCGACGATGAGGATGAGCAGCACGAGTGTGCTGATCCGGTAGGCCTTGGACTTCAGCCGCGTGCTGATCTCGCGCGAGGCGACCAGGCCGACCCCGGCCAGCGGGCTCATGCGGACGTCGGGCGTGCTCATGCCGCCGCCTCCTCGTGGTGGTGCTCGGTGACGACGGAACGGAACAGATCGGTCAGCGACGGGAGCTTGCGCGCGAACTCGCGCACCGGCCCGGTCGCCAGGGCCGCGCGCAGCACGACCTGGTCGTCGGCACCGTCGGCCAGTTCGAGTTCGGTCACCGAGCCGTCGCGGCCCAGCACCGTGACGCCGGGCAGGTTCGCGGCCCAGCCGTCGGCCGCCTGCGGCGCGTCGACGAGCAGCCGCACGGCGCCGCCGGCCCGCAACTGCGAGACGGTGCCCATCGCCTCCATCCGTCCACTCCGGACGATCCCGATGCGGTCGCAGAGGCGCTCCACCAGATCCAGCTGGTGGCTGGAGAACACGACGGGCACGCCGTCGGCCGCCTTCTCCTTGAGCACCTTGCTCATCACGTCGACCGCGACCGGGTCCAGGCCCGAGAACGGTTCGTCCAGCACGAGGATGCGCGGCTCGTGCACCAGCGCGGCCGCGAGCTGCACGCGCTGCTGGTTGCCGAGGCTGAGCTTCTCGACCTCGTCGCCGAGGCGCGCGGCCACACCCAGGCGTTCGGTCCAGCGCTCGGTCGACGCCTTCGCTTCGGCCGCCGACATGCCGTGCAGCCGCGCGAGGTACGTCAGCTGCTCACCCACCTTCATCTTGGGGTACAAACCACGCTCTTCCGGCATGTACCCGATGTGGCGCCGGGTTTCGTGCGTGATGGGCGAACCCGCGAAGCGGACTTCGCCCGCGTCCGCGCTCAGCACCCCCAGCGCGATGCGCATCGTGGTGGTCTTGCCCGCGCCGTTGCTGCCGACGAAGCCGAACAGCTCGCCAGGCCGCACGTCGAAAGTCATCTTCTCCAGTGCCACGACGGTGCCGTAGCGTTTGGAGATCGCATCGATCTCCAGTCCGGGCTCTGGCATCGGCCCTTTCCCCCTTGTTGTCGGATCTCGGTGACGTGCATCACCGGTTACGGATCGTAGAGATCCCGCCGGACGGTGCCTAGCGCCCCGGGTTGCGTGTCCGCCGCCGAAAGTTGCCGATCGAATGTCCAACTAGGATTCCAGCGGAGGATCGGAACGAATGGCAGAGACGACGGGGCGCCGGGTCCCCAAGCACCACGGGCTGTCGGCGAAGACGCTGCGCTCGCTCGACCACGCCTCGGGGCGGCTCGCGAGCGCGAGCGTCGCGGTGATGGAACGCCGGCTGGTGTGGTTCGGGCGGCTGCCCGCCGACCAGCGCGCCAGCGTGCTGCTGATCACGCAGGCGGGCGCGGCGGGGTTCGTCGACTGGCTGCGCGACTCGAAGGAAGCGCTCAAGCTCACCACCGAGGCGTTCCGCGACGCGCCGGCCGAGCTGTCGCGCTACATCTCGCTGCGCCAGGCCGTGAGCATGGTGCGGCTCGCGATCGAGCAGTTCGAGGAACAGCTGCCGGAGTTCGCCGCGAACGAGACCGAACGCGCGGCTCTGATCGAGGGAATCCTGCGCTACGGCAGGGAGATCGCGTTCGCCGCGGCCAACTCCTACGCGGCGGCGGCCGAGGCGCGCGGCGCGTGGGACGCGCGGCTGGAGGCCCTCGTCGTCGACGGCATCGTGCGCGGCGACGCCGAGGAGGCCGTGCTCTCGCGCGCGGCCGCGCTCGGCTGGGACCCCGCGTCGGCCGCGACGGTGATCGTGGGCAACCCGCCTTCGGAGGACCCGCCGACGGTGGTGTTCGAGGTCCGCAGCCGCGCCGCACGGGTCGGCCGGCCCGTGCTGCTGTCGGTGCAGGGCTCACGGCTGGTGATCGTGATCGGCGGCCCGACCGAAGGCGGTGTGAAGGAACGCGAGACGCTCTCGCGGATGTCGGCGGTGTTCGCCGACGGTCCCGTGGTCGCCGGCCCGACCGTGCCGTCGCTCGCCGAGGCGCACCACAGCGCGGCCGAGGCGCTTTCGGGCCTGCGCGCGGTGGTCGGCTGGCCGGGCGCGCCGCGGCCCGTCCGCTCCGACGACCTGCTGCCCGAACGCGCGCTGTCGGGTGACCCCGAGGCCGAGCGCCTGCTGGTGGACCTCGTGGCGCGGCCGCTGGAGGAGGCGGGCCCGGCGTTGCAGCGCACGGTGGAGACCTACCTCGAGAGCGGTGGCGTGCTCGAACGCTGCGCGCAGACGTTGTTCGTGCACCCCAACACCGTGCGGTACCGGCTGCGCAAGGCGGCCGAGCTCACCGGCCGCAACCCCACCGAGCCGCGGGACGCGTTCGTGCTCCGGGCCGCGCTCACCGTCGGCAGGCTGGCCCGCGCCCGCGGCCTGTGGTGACCCCGGTCGGTCACACGGTGTGACCCTCTGGCGCACGGCACCGGTCCCGTGACAGACTTCACGGCAAGCGATGGTTGAATCCCACAAGGCATCTGGGTTAAGGGCAAGGTTCCACCGCGGGTCTTTGGAGGTTTCCTCCAATAACCCCGCACGGACTTGGTGACCGCCCGCATCTGGGTGCGCACCCCCGCCCGTGGTGTCATAGACGACGTGACAGCAGCAGTCCTCTCCCCAGGCCAGGGCTCACAGGCCCCCGGCATGCTCTCCCCGTGGCTCGAGACCGACGGCGCCCGCGCGCGCGTCGAGGAGTGGTCGGCCCGCGCCGGGCTCGACCTCGTCCGGCTCGGCACGGAAGGCGACGCCGAGGAGATCCAGGACACCGCGGTCGCGCAGCCGCTGATCGTCGCGCTCTCGCTGCTCTCGTTCGAGCGCCTGCAGCAGGTGGCACCGGTCGCCGACGACGCGCCGGTGGCCGGCCACTCCGTGGGCGAGCTCGCCGCCGCCGCGATCGCCGGGGTGCTGACCCCGGCCGACGCCGTGGCGCTGGCCGCGGTGCGCGGCGCCGAGATGGCCAAGGCCTGCGCGCTGGAGCCGACGTCGATGGCGGCCGTGATGCTCGGTGACCCCGAGCAGGTCGTCGCGTGGCTCGAAGAGCGCGGGCTGGCCGCGGCCAACCGCAACGGCGCCGGCCAGATCGTCGCCTCGGGCGCCGCCGACGCGATCGAGCGGATCGTCGCCGAACCCCTGGAGGGCACGAAGATCCGTGCGCTCAAGGTCGCGGGAGCCTTCCACACGCCGTACATGGCGCCGGCGGAAGACGCCCTTCGCGAGCACGCCGCCGGCCTCACCCCGGCCGACCCCACGCGCCCGCTGCTGTCGAACGCCGACGGCACCGTGGTCACCAGCGGCACCGAGTACCTGGAGCGGCTCCTCGCGCAGGTCACCCGGCCCGTGCGCTGGGACCTCACGATGGACGGCCTCGTGTCGCTCGGCGTGAGCAGCACCGTCGAACTCGCGCCCGCGGGCACGCTGACCGGCCTGGTCAAGCGCCAGCTCAAGGGCGTCGTCACCACAACCACCGCGCTGAAGACGCCGGCCGAGCTGGCGAAGCTGCGCGAGGAGGACGCCCAGTGACCGACCGTCCCAGCCTGCGCCAGAGCACGGGCCCTGCCAGCACCCGGATCCTCGGCGTCGGCAGCCACCAGCCGGAGAGGGTCGTGACCAACGACGACCTCTCGCAGCTCATGGACACCAACGACCAGTGGATCCGTGAGCGCGTGGGCATCATCGAGCGCCGCTTCGGGAACAAGGACGAGCTGCTCGTCGACTTCGCCGTCGCCGCCGGCACCGCCGCGCTGGAAGACGCGGGCGTCGATCCGTCCGAAGTGGACACGGTCATCCTGCCGAACTGCACGATGCCCACGCCGATCCCGAACGCGGCCGGCCAGGTCGCCGCGCGGCTCGGCATCCCGAGCCCGGGCGCCTTCGACCTCAACGCCGCGTGCGCCGGTTTCTGCTACGGCCTCGGCGTGGCCTCGGACCTGATCCGCGCCGGCTCCGCGAAGAAGGTGCTCGTGATCGGCGCCGAGAAGCTCACCGACGTGGTGGACCCGACCGACCGCGCCAACGCGATCATCTTCGCCGACGGCGCGGGCGCCGCGGTGGTCGGCGGCTCCGACGAGCCGGGCATCGGCCCGGTCGTGTGGGGCAGCGCGGGCGACCTCGTGGACCTGATCTACATGCGTGACGAGAAGTGGATCTACCAGGAGGGCCAGTCGGTCTTCCGCTGGGCGACCACGAAGATCGCGCCGATCGCGATGCGCGCGCTGGAGGCCGCGGGCCTTCAGCCGTCCGATGTGGACGTGCTGATCCCGCACCAGGCCAACCTGCGCATCGTCGAGTCGATCGCGAAGAAGCTGCGCGCCGCCGGTGCGCGCGAGGACATGGTCGTGGCCGACGACATCAAGTACTCCGGCAACACCTCGTCCGCGTCGATCCCGCTGGCGCTGGACCACATGCGCAAGGCGGGCACCGCGAAGCCGGGCGACGTCGTGCTGGCGATCGGTTTCGGCGCCGGGCTCTCGTATGCCGGGCAGGCCTTCGTCTGCCCCTGATGGATACTTCCCTCGCGGGCGCTGTGCCCGCGAGGTGGACCTGTAGAAGAACCGAGAAGGGAACAACTCCAATGGCTGACAACGCTGAGATCCTCGCCGGCCTCGCCGAGATCGTCGAAGAGGTGGCCGGTGTGGCTCAGGACGACGTCACCGCCGAGAAGTCGTTCGTGGACGACCTGGACATCGACTCGCTGTCGATGGTCGAGATCGCCGTGCAGGCCGAGGACAAGTTCGGCGTCAAGATCCCGGACGACGAGCTCGCCAACCTGAAGACCGTGGGCGACGCGGTGAACTACGTGTCCGCCAACTCGAAGTAAGTCCTCTTCGTACCCGGGCCGGGGAAGCCCCCCGGTCCGGAGCCGAGACCTTGGGGAGACTCCCATGAGCAACATCGACGTCGTGATCACCGGTATGGGGGCGACGACGCCCCTCGGCGGGGACGTCGCGTCCACCTGGGACGGCCTGCTGTCCGGCCGCAGCGGCATCCGCCCGCTGACCGCGGACTGGGTCGAGGAACTCGGCCTGCCCGTGAAGATCGGGGCGACGCTGGCCGTCGATCCGTCCGAGGTCCTGCCGCGGGTCCAGGCCCGCCGGCTGGACCGGTGCGAGCAGGTGGCGATCATCGCCGCCCGCCAGGCCTGGGCCGACGCGGGATTCGCCGAGCAGACCGACGAGCACACCGACGTCGAGCCGGAACGCCTCGGCGTGTCGATCGGCACCGGTGTCGGTGGCCCGATGACGCTGCTGAGCCAGAACGACCTGTTGCACCAGCAGGGGCTCCGCAAGGTGTCGCCGCTCACCGTGCCGATGCTGATGCCCAACGGGCCGGCGGCGCACGTGAGCATCGACCTCAAGGCGCGGGCGGGGGTCCACTCCCCCGCCTCGGCCTGTGCCTCCGGCGCCGAGGGCATCGCCACCGGCTACGAGATGATCCGGTCGGGCCGGGCCGACGTCGTCGTCGCCGGCGGCACCGAGGCGTGCATCCACCCGATCACCCTCGCGGGCTTCGCCCAGGCGCGCACGGTGTCGACCCGCAACGACGACCCGGCGGCCGCGTCCCGGCCGTTCGACGCCAGCCGCGACGGCTTCGTGCTCGGCGAAGGCGCCGGGGTGGTCGTGCTGGAGCGGGCCGACCTCGCCCGGGAGCGCGGCGCGCGGGTCTACGCGAAGCTCGCCGGCTACGGCATCACGTCCGACGCCTACCACATCACGGGCAACCACCCGGAAGGCATCGGGCAGATCGCGGCGATGCGGGCGGCCATGAGCATGGCCGGCCTGTCCCCGGCCGACATCGGTCACGTGAACGCGCACGCGACGTCCACTGTGGTCGGTGACATCGGCGAGGCGGCGGCGATCCTCAAGGCCGTGGGCGACCACGCCGTGGTCACCGCTCCGAAGGGCGCGCTCGGCCACCTCGTCGGCGGTGCCGGCGCGGTCGAGGGCATCGCCACGATCC
This sequence comes from Amycolatopsis sp. NPDC001319, assembly GCF_042896185.1. Taxonomy (NCBI): domain Bacteria; kingdom Bacillati; phylum Actinomycetota; class Actinomycetes; order Pseudonocardiales; family Pseudonocardiaceae; genus Amycolatopsis; species Amycolatopsis sp. NPDC001319. The sequence continues at coordinate 34,601 of NZ_JBIAWY010000005.1, forward strand.
TCGCGATCTACGAAGGCGTGGTGCCCGCCACGCTGAACCTCACCGACCTCGACCCGAAGGTGCAGCTCGACGTCGTGTCGGGCGAGAACCGCAAGGTCGAGCTCACCGCGGCGCTCAGCAACTCGTTCGGCTTCGGCGGCCACAACACCGCCCTGCTGTTCACGCCGGCCGCCTGATCGGTTCCACCGCAACGAATCAGGGCCCCTCCCGTCGTGGGAGGGGCCCTGATTCGTTGTCCGGACCGGGGTGGTTCAGCACTTTTCCTGTTCGGGCAAGGTCCCGGGGGTGACGGTGTCGATCTTGTAGTCGCCGCCTTCGAGGACCATCGGCAGCACGAGGCGCCAGTGGATGCAGCCCTCCCTGAGCGCTTCCGGTGCCTCGTTGGACGACTGCGTGCTGGTGAAGCCCACGAGTACCCGCAGCGACGAACCGGCGCCGGGTTCGATGCGGTACAGCAGGATGCTGCCGTCCTTCGTGGACTTGTAGTCCTTGGTCCACTGCGCGCGGGAGGTCTGCTCGATCCGGCCCTTGCTGGCCGAGCGCGCCCACTGGTCGTAGTCGTGGTGGTTGATGCCGTCGAAGTACTCCTGCAGCACGGCGCGCACGGCGTTGTCGTCCGGGTGCCGGGCGGCGTCCTCGGTGACCTTGACGTCACCGGGGCCGGGCTGGTCCTCCTTGTCCACCGACGTCGGCGTCGTCGGGGCGATGGAGTCGCCGGTGTCGACGACCGGGCGGCGGTACAGCTCGCGCGCGAGCAGGCCACCGCCGACGGTGATCGACAACACCACGACGAGGACGGGTACCAGCCACCGCTGGCGGGCGGGTGCGGGCGGACGGGCGGTCACCCCCGAGAGGGTACCCACCCGCCCCCGGGTGTCACCCGACCTGGTGCAGCCACGTGACGGGAGCGCCGTCGCCGGCGTGGCGGTAGGGCTCGAGCGCCTCGTCCCAGCTCGCCGCGAGCAGCTCGTCCAGCTTGTGCGCCAGCGACTCCCCGCCACGGGTCATGCTCACGAGGGCGCGCAGCTGGTCCTCGCCCACGACGATGTCGCCGTTGGCGCTGGTCCGGCCGTGCCACAGGCCCAGTCCGGGCGCGAAACAGAACCGTTCACCGTCGACGCCGGCGCTGGGTTCCTCGGTGACCTCGAAGCGCAGCATCGGCCACGCCTTGAGCGCCGAGGCCAGCTTGGCCGCGGTACCGGAAGGCGCGCGCCAGCCGCACTCGGCACGCAGCTGTCCGGGACTGGCGGGCTGCGCCGTCCACTTCAGCTCGACTCGGGCTCCGAGGGTGCCCGAAATAGCCCACTCGACGTGCGGACACACCGCAGACGGCGACGAGTGGACGTACACCACACCTCGGGTGTTGCCACGGGTGCTCACTGCTGACCTCCGCTTGCTCGACGAGGGACGTCTTCCCCTACGGCCTCTCGAGCTTCACTTCGGCTTGTGGGCTCCGTATCACTCCCCGCTGTGCCATTCCCGATCTGTGTAGCACATTCTGCACCCCAACCGTGCCGTTTGGCCACACGAACACCACAAGTCGCGCGGGAATCCCCCTTGAGGAGGGAGGCTCGCCGACGCGTCCGCGTCCAGCACGGATCTGCGGGGTCGGCACGCTAGCGTGGGCCGCGAAACGGACGAGGTGAGGAGGGTTTCGGTGCGACTGGTCCGCCTCGGGCAGCAGCCGTCGCGCGTCGCCGAGGATGTGCGGGCGGCGCTGGCCTCCCTCGGCCGCGGCAGCACCGTGATCGGTGGCGTGGCCCTGATCGGCGCCCGCCCGGCCGGCGGCGAGCGTGCCGTCGAGGCCGTGGTGGTGCTGCCGAAGGGTGTGCTCATCGTGATCGGCGTCGACCTCCCCGACCCCGCGCTGCGCCTCGAAGCGCCACTCGGCGGCCCGTGGAAGGCCGACGGCTGGCCGCTGGTCCACGGTGACGACGCCGTCAACCCCGCCACGGAAGCCCTGGACCTCTCGGCCGAGTGCGAACGCCGCATCGCCGAGCTGGCGCCGGGTTCCGGCCCGGTCGGCACGATCGTGGCGGTGGGGCCGTACGTCGAGACGGTCGACCAGCCACCCGCGGACCTCGCCGGGCCCGTGCGCGTACTCCACCCGACGCCGACGACCATGCTGGCTGCGACCGTCTCCCTGGCGACGGCGCGGAGCCCGCGGTCGCTGGACCAGGCGCGGGCGCTGATCGGCGCGCTGGCGCCGGACGCGCCGGAGATGTCGGACGAGGTGCTGCTGGGCGAGGGGTTCGTCCGGTACACGGATGATCCGCCGGTTCCGGTCGTTCCTGCTCCTGCTGCTCGTGTTTCCCCTTCTGGTGCCTCGAAGCCTGCGCAGCGGGCGCGCATCACGTCAGTGCCGCCGCCCCCGCCGGTCATCCCGACCACCCGGCCTGTGCCGCACGTCGCGGCGCCTTCCCTCGCCGGCGGGCCGGCCGAGGCGCCGGCTTTCCCGGGTTCGTCCACTTCGGCCACTTCCCCGGCCGCGGTTCCCGAGCAGGCCGGCCACCTCGCCACCGCACCCAGCGAATCGACGGCGGCACCGGGTTCGTCCACTTCGGCCGCTTCGCCCTTCCCTGCTCAGTCTTCCTCGGCGGCCGTTCCCCCGGCCGCCGGGGAAACCACCGGCGGCGAGCCTGCGATCCACCTTGCCGATGCTCCGACGGAGTCGACGGCCGCGCCGAGCTTCCCCGGTGCGGCGGGTGCAGCTGACTCGGCGGGCGGTACGGCTGGCAGCCCGATCGTCCCCGGTACGGCTGCTTCGCCGGCCGACCCACGCTTCCCCGGTACGGCGGGTGCGGCTGACCCGGCGGTCGGTTCGGCTGGCGGGCCAACCATCCCCAGTACGGCTACTTCCCCGGCCGATCCGCCTTCCCCCAGTGCGGCGGGAGCGGCCGACTCCCCGGCCGACCCGGTCTTCCCCAGTGCGGCGGGAACGGCTGCTTCGCCGGCCGACCCACGCTTCCCCAGTGCGGCTGTTTCGGCGACCGTGGACTCGACCACCGAGCCCGAGCAGGCAATTCCCCTCGCCGACGGGCCGACCGAGTCGACTGCCGCGCCGAACTTCCCCGGCGCGGAGGGCAACGGTCCGTCCACTTCGGGCGGTGGCCGGGGTGGTTCGCTGGAGTCGGCGGCAACGGAGAAGATGACTTCTCCGAAGCAGGGTGGGCCGAAGCAGCGCGAGCAGCGGGCGATGCCTGCACCGAGCCCGGTTGCGCCGGGGAATGGCAACGGCGGGCCGGGCGGCACGCCCACGCGCGGTGGAAAGCCGACTGTCGCTCCTGCCGGAAACCTGCCCCTCGCTTCTGGTGGAACGCCTTCTTCGTCGGCTGGTGGCAATCCGCCTGACGCTTCGGCTGGACAACCTCCTGTCGCCGCTGGTGGAAAGCCCGCGGGCGGTCCTGGTGGCAAACCTGCCGTCTTCGGCGCCAATGCCGGACCTGGTGGCAAGTTGCCTGCTGCCGGCGCCAATGCCGGGCCGGCCGGCAAGTCGCCCGTGCTCGGCGCCAACGCCAGCGCCGGTGGCAAGTCCCCCGCCGGTATCAATGCCACACCTGGTGGCAAGTCGCCCGTTGCCGGCATCAATGCCGGGCCCAATGGCAAGCCGCCCGTTGCCGGCGCCAATGCCGGGCCCAATGGCAAGCCGCCCGTTGCCGGCGCCAATGCCGGGCCGAATGGCAAGTCGCCCGTTGCCGGGGTCAATGCCGGGCCCAATGGCAAGGCGCCCGCGTCGGCGGGTCGGCAGGGTGCGGCGGCGGCCGCGGGCGGAGGGACGGTGCCGCGGGCGGTGTCGTCGGCGGCGTCGGCGGCTGGGTCGGTGGAGGTGCCGGCGGGGGGCGGTGCGCCGCCGCGGGAGAAGGAGCAGTCGCGGACCGTGCGGTGGGTGCCGGTGGCCGCGATCGGGTTGCTGGCGATCCTGTTGGTGACGGCGGTCGTCGTGGCGGCGACCGGCGGTGGCGGGGGTGGCGAGGCCGCGCCGGCACCGAGTTCGAGCGCGCGTCCGGCGCCGCCGCCGGCGGTCGTGAGCAGTGCGCCGGCGAGCAGTGCGGCGCCGAGCCTGTCGTTCGAGCCGCGGGCGAGCAGTTCCGACCAGCGGTGCGCGTCGCACGCGTTCGGCGACGTGCAGGCCAGCCTGCAGCAGACGAGCTGCTCCGCCGTCAGCCGCGCCAGCTACACGGCGCTCGTGGACGGGCGCGCCGCCGCGGTGACGATGGCCGTGGTCCGGTTCCCCGACGCCGCGCAAGCCACGCATTTCAAACAGGTCGCCGACACCCCGGGCGGCGGCGGCATCCTCGACGTCGCCACCGAGACCGGCAAATGGCCGGGCCCGCCCCCGCAGTTCGACAGTGCCGCCTACGCCAGCAAACTCGACGGCACCGGTGTGCGGCTGGTGCAGGTCGTATGGCAGTCCGGTCCGTCCACTCCGGACGACCCCGGCCTCACCCGCGCCGCCCAGGGTGCCCTCGCGCTCACCATGCCCGCCTGACGGCTCGAAAAAACGGCGGGTCCCCGGCAACCACCGAGGACCCGCCGTCTTCCGGAGCTTCCTACAGGCCGTAAGCCTCCAGCAGCCGCAGCCAGACTTCGCTGATGGTCGGGAACGCGGGGACCGCGTGCCACAGGCGGTCGAGGGGCACTTCGCCCACCACGGCGATCGTGGCGGAGTGCAGCATCTCCGCGACGTCCGGGCCGACGAAGGTGAGGCCGAGGATCACGCCGCGATCGGTGTCGACGACCATGCGGGCCTTGCCGGCGTAGCCGTCGGCGAACAGGGCCGAGCCGGCGACCGCGATGTCGATGTCGACGACGCGGTCGGCCGAGCCCTCGCGGGCCTCGGTGAGGCCGACGGACGCCACCTCCGGGTCGGTGAAGATGACCTGCGGCACGGCGTGGTGGTCGGCGGTCGCGCTGAAGCGGCTCCACGGCGCGGTGGAGATGTCCTCACCGCGTCCGCGCGCGGCGACGCTGTCGCCGGTCACGCGGGCGCCGTACTTGCCCTGGTGGGTCAGCAGCGCGCGGCCGGTGACGTCGCCCGCCGCGTAGAGCCAGCCACCGTCCACGGCGGACACGCGGCCGCTCTCGTCGACCTCGAGCGGGCCGTGCGTGGGCAGGCCGAGGACCTCGAGCCCGACGCTGCCGGTCGCCGGCACACGGCCCGTGGCCACCAGCAGCTCGTCGACCACCAGGTCTTCGCCGCCGGTGAGCTTGAGCGAGGCGCCGCCGCCGTCCACAGCGGACACCTCGTCGATGCCCGAGCCGGTGTGCACGATCACACCGTCGGCGCGCAGGCCCGCGAGCACCAGGTCGCCCGCGAACTCCGGCAGCCGCGGCAGCGGGCGCTTGCTCGTGATGATCAAGTGCACCTGCGCCCCCAGGCGCGCCCACGCCTGCGCCATCTCCACGCCGACGACGCCACCACCCAGCACGCCGAGCCGCGCGGGCACGGCCGACGACGAAGTCGCTTCACGCGAACCCCACGGCTTGATCGTGTCGAGGCCGGGGATCGGCGGAGTGTTCGGCACGCTGCCGGTGCAGACGATCACGCCGTGGCGCGCGGTGAGCACCTGCCCGTCGGACAGCGTCACCTCCCGTTCACCGGAAATCCGTGCGTGGCCGCGGATCGGCTCGACGCCGACCCCGCGCGCCCAGTCCACCTGGCCGTGATCCTGCCCCTGCGGGTCACCGCGGCCGATGAACGAGTCCCGGCGGGCGAGCACCTGCGCCGGGTCGAGCGCGTCGCCGACCACCACCCCCGGCATGCGCTTGGCCGCGGCGAGCAGGTTCCCCGGGCGCAGCAACGCCTTGCTCGGCACGCACGCCCAATACGAACACTCACCGCCGAACAACTCGTGCTCGATGAGCGCCACCTTGAACCCGCCCATGGCGGCTCGTTCCGCGGCGACCTCACCGACCGGGCCGGCCCCGATCACCACGACGTCGAAAGTCTGTCCTGACATGGGTTCAGCGCACACCACCGCGCGGCTTCACGCAAGCCAGCCGCTAGTCTCTTCCGCGAGCTGCAAGAAATCGGCGACACCGGGTGACCGGGTCGTCGCCGTGCCGATTGCACGCACGACCACGATCGAGCACGGAGGGCTTTCGCATGGCCAAGAACACCGCCGTCCACGTGTTGGACGACCTCACCGGCGAACCCGCCGCCGAGACGGTGGGCTTCGGCCTCGACGGGCTCGACTACGAGATCGACCTCTCCGCCCCCAACGCCGCCGCACTGCGGGAAATCTTCGACCCGTACGTCGCGAACGGCCGCCGCACGGGCGGCCGCAAGCAGCGGCCGCGATTGGTCGCGGGTGCGAAAGCCGTGGCACCACAGGAAGTTCCGGCGAAGCCCCAACCCGCCAAGCCCGCCAAGCGCACCGCGGCAGCAGCCAAGACGACCGCCCGGCCGGCCACGCAGGCCGAACCGGCGCCGAAGACCGCGCAGGCCAAGAAACCGGCGAAAAGCGCGGCCGCGGAACCGAAAAACGTGGTGAAGACCACTGAACCGAAGCCGGCCCGACGTCCGGTGAAGAAGATCCCCGCCGTCACCTTCTCCGCGGGCGAGTAGCTCACCGGCACTGCTTTAGCCAGCAGCAGGCGTCCCCCGCCACTGTTCTCCGCCGGCGAAACAGTGCTCATCCGCCCTGTTCTCCGCGGGCGAGTAGCTCACCGGCACTGCTCTTCGCGGACAAAGTAGCGCTCACCCGCGTGGTTCTCCGCGGGCAAGCAGCGCTCGCTGGCACTGTTTCGCCGGCAACTAGCCGTCACCAGCGCGGTTCGCCGCAGGCGAGTAGCGCTCACCGGTACAGCTTTAGCCGGCAAGCCGGCCTTCACCGCCGCTGTTCGCCGCCGGCGCGTAGCACTCACCTACGCTGATGCCCGCGGGCAAAAAGCGCTCAGCGGCGCTGTTCTCCGCATGCGAAGTACTGGTCACCTGCGTTGTTCTCCGCGGGCGAGCGGCGCGCGGCGGCGTTGTTCTCCGCGGGCGAGTAGCGCTCACCAGCACTGATTTCGCCGGCAACTAGCCCTCATCCGCGCGGTTTTCCGCAGGCGAGTAGCGCTCAGCGGCGCTGTTTTCCGTCGGTGTGCCAGCCGTCGTAATGGTAGCGCGTGTCCAGTAGTGCGCGCTGGCGGTCGAGTTCCGCGGCCGAGGGCGGGCGCGGCACGAGGGGGCCGAGCAGGCCCGCGGCGGCGGCGCGCACCACTGACTCCGCCTCGCCGTCCGACGGGTGCACGCCGTGGTCGGCCAGTGATGCGACTTTGCTGCGGTGCGAGTCGAGTGGCTTCGGGTCCGGCGGGGGGCCCGTGAGGTAGGCGCCGACGCGCGCGGCGTCGGTGTCGATCAGCAGCGTCGAGTGGGCCAGCAGTCCGTTCTTGGTCCGGAACACCGCGAACCCGCACAGCTTCGCGTCGCCGATGAACAGGCCGCGCTCGCCGAGGCGCGGTGGCAGGCCGAGCTTCTCGACGGCCGCCGACATCACGAGCCCGAGCATTTCCAGCGGCCGGTCGGCCGGGCCGGGGAGCACGAGCGTGACGTTGAGGTTGCCCGGGTCGTGGAACACGGTGCCGCCACCGCTGGCGCGGCGCAGCACCGGCACGCCGTCGCGCTCGCACTCGGCCACGCGCACCTCGCGCGCCACCTTCTGCCCGCGGCCGACGACCACGCTCACCGGGTTGCGCCACAGCCACAGCACCGGCGCGGCCGGGCCTTCCCGCAGCAGCGCCTCGTCGAATGCCAGGTTCTCCGCCGGGTCGCTGAACTCCGCACGCACGTCCGACCCGGTGTCCACAGCATTCCTCCACGACCTCGCCCGCCGAAGAGCAGGCGGGTCAACGGAATCGTAGCTCTCGACCTACGACGTGAGCGGGGACGGCGACCGGATGCCGGCCGTGAGGATGTCCGCGACCAGCCGGGCGTGCTCGTCGACCGGGCCTGCCTCGCCGGCGAACCGGCCGGCCAGCGGAGCCAGCGCGAACGGACCGGCGCCGCCGGTGGCGATGAGGAAGTAGAACGTCCGCAACGGCGTCGGGCGGATCCGGCCGGCCGCGGCGAGCGTCTCGAGCGCGCGGGCCAGCGGTGCCACGGCCGGGCTGATGTAGGTGTCGAAGATGTAGTCGAGGCGCTCGCTGTTGTTGGCCGACTCGACGGTGATCAGCCCGTGCAGTTCGGGTGCTCTCGCGGCCACCTGGATGAAGCGCACGATGCCCGCGTGGATCAGCTCCATCGGGTCGGCGGCTTCGTCGCCGGTCACCTCGGCGAGATCGTCGACGATCCGGCCGAACGCCCGGTCGACGGCGGCGTACCAGAGCTTTTCCTTGCTGCCGAAGCGCTGCGGAATCGTGTTGTGGCTCACGCCCAGTTCACGGCTGAGGGTCCGGATGGACACGCCGTCGTAGCCCTGCCGTGCGAACGCCTTGATCGCTGCGGTCAGGACCCGGTCATCGGTCGCGGGTTCGGTGCCCGCCTTCGGACGTCCCGGCGATCTCACGCCGACGACCGTACGGCCGGGCCTTGACAGCTGTCAATTTAGCCGTAAATTGTCAGCTGTCCATTTATGGGGAGGGTGGGAGATGCCGGAGAGCTGGCCGACCACGCGGAGCAGGCGTTCGAGCATCGTGGCCCAGTTCGGAGAAGCCCGGGCCGACCTGGTCGGCTGGGCGCTGACCACCGGCGACCCGCTGGCCGACGCCGTCGTCGACGAGATCCACGAGCACGGACGCGCGGTGAACCTCGCGCTCACCGAAGGGCTCGGCCACGGCCTCGCGTCGTTGACCGATCCGCCGCCGGCCGTCGCGGCACTGCTGCGCGAGACCGAGACCCTGCCCGACTACGTGGACGACGCGCTGCTGGACGAGGCGTCGCTGCCCCACTTCAGCTCACCGGCGCCCGTCCACATCCTGTCGCTGAGCGCGGGCTCGCTCGTGCACGTGTACGAGTCGCCGTCGATCTCGAAGGTTCTCGCGACGACGGGCAAGCTGATCGAGGGCGCTCCGCGCCGGCTCGCCGAGACGGGGAAATGGATCGCCACCGCACTGCTTCCCGGCGCGTTGCGGCGGGGAAACCCCGGATACGTCGCGACGATCCAGGTCCGGATGCTGCACGCCCACATGCGCCGCCTCGCGCGAAACCGCGGGTACGACGAGGCCGCCGACGGTGTGCCGATCAACCAGATCGACCTGGCGAGGACGTGGATGGACTTCACGCTGACCTCCTACACCGCCGAGCAGGCCATGGGGTTCGGCTGCACGTCGAACGAGCTGGCCTCGCTCTACCGGTACTGGTGGTACGTCGGTCACCTGCTCGGGGTGAGCCCGCGGCTCGTCGAAGGCATCTCGTCCCACGACGACGCCCGGCGCGTCGCCGATCTGCTGCAGGCCGTCACCGGCCCGGCGATCCCCGAGTCGTCGGAGCTGGCGTTCGCCACCTGCCGGGCGATCGCCGGACAGCTGAACGACGTCTTGTCCCTGCCCCGAGGCATGGGTTTGCAGGCGATGTACGCGTTGACGCGCCGCTTCCACGGCCACGCCGTCGCCGACGAGCTGGGCCTGCCCCACGCTTTCGCGGCCGACCGCCTGCTGACCCCGGCGATCAGCGCGATCCGCCTGCGCCGGACGAAGCTGCGGCGCGACCCCGCGGCGTGGCGCCGGGAGATCGAGAAGGGCGTCGCGAGGGCGAAATCGGCGGCGGAGGGCACCGACGCCGCCGCTTAGCACCGCCCTTCCGCGCTCAAGCGCGCCTAGGCGGACGGGCGCCAGTGGGGCACGCCCACGAGGATCATCCGCAGGCGCTTGCGGGCCAGCTCCAACGTGCGTTCGTCGGCTTCGCGGTCGCCGTGGCGGACCTCGAGCAGGTCGACGACCGTGGCGAGCATGGCCGTGACGATGAGGTCGGCCAGCGCGTGGAGGTCTTCGGTGGGCCACTCGCGCAGGTGGTCGAACCGGGCGAGGTCGATGGCCAGGTCACTGGAGAACAGCCGCAGTTCCACGCCGATGGCGCGCGACACCGGGCCGGTGCCGGCGTAGCGCTCGCGCGTGACGAAGCGGAAGTGGTCCTCGTGCGCGCGCACGTGTTCGTACAGCGTGCGCACGGACGCGTCGATCATGCCGCGTTGGCTCACCGGCTCGGTGCGCGCCGAGCGGATCATGCCGCGCAGCGTGCGCGTGGTCTCCTCGACCAGGGCGACGCCGAGCTCGTCCATCGAGGCGAAGTGCCGGTAGAACGCGGTGGGCACGATGCCCGCGCGCTTGGTGACCTCACGCAGCGACAGGCTGCCGAACCCGCGGTCGGCGAGCAGCTCCAGAGCCGCGTCGAGCAATGCCTGGCGGGTGCGCTGCTTGCGCTCCTGCCGGCTCACCGACGCCGGCATCTCCGCTTCGGACACGTCCGGCAGCGTACTGACGCCTTCGGCATGGTCCACGTCACATCACCTCGCTCCCGCGTTGACAGCCACCCGGGCCGTGCCCCCACACTAGTGAGTGTACAGATGTGCACTCAAATCCGGAGGGCGTGATGACCGCACTGCTCCCGCAGCGCCTGCGCGGGCTCGCCTCGCTCGCCGAGGCCCTGCTCACCCCGCACGGTGCCGACCGCTACCTGGAACTGCTCGACCCGATGCTGGTCCGCCGCGAGATCCGCGGCCGCGTCGTCGCCGTCCGGCACCAGACGCCGGACACGGTCACGTTCACCGTCCGGCCGAGCCGCGCGTGGCGGGGTTTCGAGGCCGGGCAGTACGTGCGCCTGACCGTGGAGATCGACGGCGTCCGGCGCACCCGCTGCTACTCGCCGTGCGGGCCGGGCGGCGGCGACCTCGAGTTCACCGTGAAGGCCGACCCGCAGGGCCTGGTGTCGCGGCACCTGCACGCGACCACCCGCGTCGGCACGGTTTTCGGGCTGTCGGCAGCGGACGGCGAGTTCACGCTGCCTTCGCCGCGACCGGAGCGGATCGTGCTGGTCAGCGGCGGCAGCGGCATCACGCCGGTGCTCGCGATGGCACGCCGGCTCGTCGCCGAAGGCCACCGCGGCGAGGTCGTGTTCCTGCACTACTCCACCACCGCCGACGACGTGCTCTACCGCGCCGAACTGGCCGAGCTCTCCGAGCGCCACCCCGGGTTCCGGGTCGTCCACGCGCACACCCACGGCCGGGACGGCGACCTGCGCGGGTTCTTCTCCAAACAGCACCTCGCCCACGCCGCGCCGTGGTTCCGCGACGCCGAGACGTTCCTCTGCGGCCCGAAACCGCTCATGGACTCGGCGCGCGAACTGTTCGAGACCGAAGGACTCGGTGAACGACTGCACACCGAAGAGTTCACCGCGCCACCGCTGACGTTCGACACGGAGGCAGCCGAAGGGACCGTGCGGTTCGCCCGCAGCGGCCGCGAATGCGCCAACTCGGGCAAGCCGCTGCTGGAACAGGCCGAGGACGCCGGCCTATCACCGGAGCACGGGTGCCGCATGGGCATCTGCTTCTCCTGCACGCAGGTGAAGACCGCCGGGCGCGTGCGCAACGCCCGCACCGGCGAGGTCTCCGGCGAAGAGGACGAAGAGATCCAGCTCTGCATCAGCGTCCCGGTCGGGGACGTCGAGATCAACGCCTAGGAGGGACGCCATGACAGGACTTCAGGACCGCCTCACGCCCGAACAGATCGAGGAGTTCGGCCGCGAGCTCGACGCACTGCGCCAGCGCGTCGTCGACGACCTCGGCGAGGCCGACGTCGAGTACATCCGCACGATCATCAAGACCCAGCGCGGGCTGGAGGTCGCGGGGCGCGGGCTGCTGTTCGCGGGTTTCCTGCCGCCGGCGTGGGTCGCCGGCGTCGCGGCGCTGTCGCTGGCCAAGATCCTGGACAACATGGAGATCGGCCACAACGTGATGCACGGCCAGTACGACTGGACGCGCATCCCCGAGCTGAGCTCGCAGCGGTTCGAGTGGGACAACGTCGCGCCCGCCGAGAACTGGCGGCACTCCCACAACTACCTGCACCACACGTTCACGAACATCCTCGACAAGGACCGTGACATCGGTTACGGGATCCTGCGGATGGACGCGGCCCAGAAGTGGCACCCGTACTACCTCGGCAACCCCGTGTACGCGACGCTGCTGGCCCTGATGTTCCAGTGGGGTGTGATGCTGCACGACCTCGAAATCGAGCGAGTTTTCAAGGGCGAGCGCACGTGGGCGGAAAACGTGCCGGTGCTGCGCAAGATCGTGCGCAAGGCCGCGCGCCAGATCGGCAAGGACTACGTGCTCTTCCCGCTGCTGACCGGTCCGCTCGCGCCGCTGACGCTGGCAGGCAACGCGAGCGCGAACCTCGTGCGCAACCTGTGGGCGTTCGCGATCATCTTCTGCGGCCACTTCCCCGCTGACGTGGAGAGCTTCACCCAGGAAGAGACCGACTTCGAGTCCCGCGGCCAGTGGTACCTGCGCCAGATCCTCGGCTCGGCCAACATCACCGGCGGCCCGCTGTTCCACATCCTTTCGGGCAACCTCTCGCACCAGATCGAGCACCACCTGTTCCCGGACCTCCCGGCGCGGCGCTACCCCCAGATCGCCGCCGAGGTGCGCGAGATCTGCGAGCGCTACGGCCTGCCCTACAACACCGGGCCGCTGCGCAAACAGCTGTGGTCGGTGGCCAAGAAGATCGTGAAGCTGGCGCTTCCCGGAACGCCTTCGGGCGGTCCGGAGGTTACGGTGGATCCCGACCGGCAACTCCGAGCAGCCTGAGGAACCTCACATGGTGGGTCAGTTCGAAAGCGGCAAGGACACGGTGCAGGAGCTCACGGAATCCGCGGCCACCCACATCGGGGCGATCGCGACGATCATCACCGGCGCCGTGCGCGACATCGCGCGCGAAACCGGCAGCTGGCTCACCGACGTGATCGAGATGCGGGAAGCGTCGCAGCGCGCTCGGGAGGACAGTGCCCGGGAGACCGGTGCCCGAGAGACCACGGCCCACGAGACCAGCGCCCGCGAGTACCGCGCTCCTGAGCCCGGGCAGCGCCCCGAAGAATACTGACGCTCCGGGCCGGGCGGGGGAAATCCCCCACCCGGTCCAGGGCGAACCCGGTGGTCGGCCGGCCGTGCGGCGGGCAGACTCCGGGGCATGACTTCTCGGGCCGCGGACGCACGCGCACCGCGGCGCGGGTGGTGGCCCGGGCCGCTGCGGCAGACCCGGGCGGAAGCGGCGTGGCTGGTGGTGGCCGGCGTGCTGTCGCCGAGCGCGCTCGTCGTCGTGCTCGCCGGGCTCGCGATCGGCGTCGCGTTGAGCCCACTGGGGCTGGGGCTGCTGGTGCTCGCGGCGGTCGTCCGCGGGATGCGGCTGTCCGGCGGCCTGCACCGGCGGCTGGCGGGAGTCCTGCTCGACGCTCCGCTGCGCGCGCCGGCGCCGGTGGCGCTGCGGCCCGGGCTGTGGCACTGGCTGGTCGCGCGGCTCGGCGACCGGCACGCGTGGCGCGCGGGCGCGTACCTCGTGCTCCGGGTCCCGATCTCGTTCGCGGGGTTCGCCGTGGCCGGGTCGCTGCTGGTGTTCGGTGTCGCGGGGGCGAGCTACCCGGTGCTGTGGTTCTTCACGCGCGACGTGCTGCCGGTCTACAACATCGTGAGCCGCACGTGGCCGGGCACGGTGCTCTGGGCGGTCGGCGGCGTGCTCGCGCTGGCCGCGGTGCCGTGGGTCGTGCACGCACTGGCGGTCCTCGACCGGTGGCTCGGGCGGCTGCTGCTGTCGGGGCCCGGGCTGTTGCAGCGCCTGCGGTTCCTGGAGGAGACGCGGGCGACGGCGCTCGAAGACGCGGCGCAGCGGCTGCGGCGCATCGAACGCGACCTGCACGACGGGGCCCAGGCGCAGCTCGTCGCGATGGCGATGAAACTGGGGCTGGCCAAGGAAGAGCTGGCCACGGACACCGTCGACCTCGACCAGGTGCGCACGCTCGTCGAGGCCGCGCACGGCAACGCCAAGCAGGCGCTGGTCGAGCTGCGCGACCTCGCCCGCGGCATCCACCCGGCGGCCTTGGACAAGGGACTCGACGTGGCACTGTCCACTGTGGCCACTTCAGCCGGGATGGCCGCGACGGTGTCCGTGCGGCTGGACCGTCGGCCGCCGCCGTCGCTGGAAGCGGTGGTGTACTTCGCCGCCGCGGAGCTGATGACGAACGTGGCGAAACACTCCGGAAAACCTTGCACCGTCACGATCGACGAGCACGACGGCGTCCTGCGCCTGACCGTGGCCGACCCCGGGCCGGGCGGCGCGGCGGTCGTGCCCGGCGGCGGGCTGGCCGGGATCGCGGAGCGGCTGCGGCCGGTGGACGGCGAGCTGACGGTGGTGAGCCCGCCCGGCGGCCCGACCGTGGTCACGGCCGAGGTTCCGCTGCCTCGCTAGGCTGGCCGCAAGGGGGGACGCATGCGGATCGTGATCGCCGAGGACTCGACCATCCTGCGCCAGGGCCTGGTCGAGCTGCTGGGGCTGCGGGGCCACGACGTCGTCGCGGCGGTGAAGGACGCGGAGGAGCTGCGGTCGGCCGTGCGCGCGCACCGGCCCGACGTGTCCGTGGTCGACATCCGCATGCCGCCTTCGCACACCGACGAGGGCCTGCGCGCGGCGATCGAGCTGCGCGAGGAGCTGGCAGGCTGCGCGATCCTGCTGTTCTCGCAGTACGTGGAGACGAAGTACGCCAAGCAACTGCTCGCCGACCAGGCCGGCGCGGTCGGTTACCTGCTCAAGGACCGCGTCGCCGAGGTCTCCGACTTCCTCGACGCACTGCGCCGGGTCGCGGCCGGCGAGACGGTGCTGGACCCCGAGGTCGTGCGCCAGCTCTTCGCGGCCACGGGCGGGACGGGGCCGCTCGCGGAGCTGACGACCCGCGAACACGAGGTGCTCGACCTGATGGCGCAGGGCCGGTCCAACTCCGCGATCGCCAGCGATCTGTTCCTGTCGGCCGGATCCGTCGAGAAGTACGTGACGAGCATCTTCGCCAAGCTCGGCCTGCCGCCGTCGGAAGGCCACAACCGGCGGGTGCTCGCGGTGCTGCGCTACCTGGGTGTTTGAGCACCTACGCTGGCGAACATGTACTCCACCGAGCTAGAGGTGCACACCGGCAGCACCGCCGTGGTCCACGACCTCACCCACGAGGCCGAGAAGTTCCTGCGCGACGCCGACGCCACCGACGGCCTGCTGCACGTCTGGGTCCCGCACGCCACGGCCGGCCTCGCGATCCTCGAAACCGGCGCCGGCAGCGACGACGACCTCCTCGCCGCGTTGGAGGACCTCCTCCCCCGCGACGGGCGCTGGCGGCACCGCCACGGCAGCCCGGGCCACGGCCGTGACCACGTGCTGCCCGCGCTGGTGCCGCCGTACGCGACGATCCCTGTGCTGGGCGGCGTGCTCGCGCTGGGCACCTGGCAGTCGATCTGCCTGGTCGACACCAACGTCGACAACCCCGTGCGCAAAATCCGCTTCAGTTTTCTCTGCAGCTGAGCTGCCTCAACCGGCCGCGACCTCGACCGGCCGTTCCGCAGGCCGCGCTTCGGGCAGCTCGCGCCGTGGCCGGCCCGGCCACAGGGTCAACACCAGGCCCACCGCGAGCAGGCCGGTCAGCACCCAGACGCCCGTGGTCACGTCCGGGGCGCCCGGTACGCCCTGGAGAAGGCTGCGCAGGCCTTCGGTCGAGAAGCGGAACGGCGTCCACGACCACAGGAGCGTGCGGTAAGCCGGGTTGAGCAGTTCGGGCACCTGCCCGGCCACCGCGGGCGCCACGAGGTACAGCGGCGCCAGGATGGCCAGCGCCCGCAGGCCGAGGAGTCGCAGCAGGCCGGCTTGCAGCGCGGCGAACGCGGTGACCGTGAGGAACAGGAAGCCGAGCACGTCCCAGGTCAGCGGAAGCGTCGAGTCCCACAGCGCGGCGAAGCCCACGAGCACGCCCGTCACCAGCACGCCGCTGCCGAGCACCTGCGCCAGGCGCACCGGAACGCTCACGCGGCGGCCGGCGCTGAGCCGCACCAGCACGGCACCGGCGACGAGCGAGCCCAGCCACGCCAGCGCGCTGGCGGCCAGTGGCACGATCCGGCCGGCCGCGCTCGCCGGGTGCAGCATCTCGAGGCGCGGCTCGCCGGGCAGCGCCTGGGCGGCGCCCGCGAGGACCTGCTGCGCCACCTGCGTACCCGCCGGGTTCACCGCGCCGGAGAGCACGACGGTCGCGGCGGGGCCGGGACGAAGCTCCAGGATCCCGTAGACCTCCTTGTCCGCCAACAGGTTCCGCGCCTCGGCGGGGTCGGCGACGCGCCAGTCGAGCTGCGTGCCGCCGTGGGCGGCGACCTGGCGCGCCAGCCCGGCCAACGGCGGGGGCGCCGAAACCGCGACGGGCACGTGGTCGGGTGCGACCGTGGCCTGCGCCCCGAAGGTCAGGAACCCCAGCACCACGGCGGCAAGCGCACCCACCAGCACCGCGACCAGGGCGAACGCGCCCGCGGGGCGCCGAGTTGCAGCCGGCATGACGGCCTCCCAGTTATTCCTCAAGTGTTGAATTACGACCAAAGTAGGTCGCACCCTCCGGAAAGTCAACAGACGTTGAATACTTCCGCCGGTACCCTCACGGCCGTGACGACGACGCACGCGCACCGGCTGGTGCTCTGGGACATCGACCACACGCTCGTGGACCTCACGGGCGTCGGCAGCAGCTGGTACGCCACGGCCCTGACGGCCATGGGCACCGAGCTGCGCACCCACCCCGACTACGGCGGGCGCACCGAGCGCGCGATCACCGCCGACATCCTCACCACACACGGCATCGAGGCGACCGAGGAGAACATCCAGCGCCTGTGGAGCGAGCTGATCGCCGTGGCCGACGAGGCCCGCGGCACGCTCCACGAAGCCGGCCGGGCCCTCGACGGCGCCGCGGCGGCACTGGCCGCGATGGCCGGCCACGGCGCCGTGCAGACGCTCGTGACCGGCAACCTGCCGGAGATCTCGGTGCACAAGCTCGCCGCGTTCGGCCTCGACGAGCACCTGGAGCTGGAGATCGGCGGCTACGGCTCACTCTCGGCGCACCGGCCCGACCTCGTCCCCCACGCCGTGGCCGCGGCAACCGCGAAGCACGGCACGGCGTTCGCGCCCGGTGACGTCGTGGTGATCGGCGATACCCCCAACGACGTGAAGGCCGCCCTCGACAACGGTGCCGTCGCGGTCGCCGTCGCCACCGGGCACTACAGCGCCGAAGAGCTCGCCGCCTCGGGCGCCCACACCGTCCTGCCCGATCTCGCCGACCTCGACTCGGTGCGCAAGGCCGTGCTCGGCTGAGCGGCCAACCCCTGTTTTTCGCCCCGCACGGCGGTTTCGGCCGCGCGCCGAGGCCGCCGTGCGCGGTTCGCCCCTGGTCGAGCGGTGTTCCCTGAGCCCGCATCCGCCTTCGGGTCAGGGTTTTCTCCCTCCGGGGTCGCACTCCCCTAGGGGGACAAGTCGCTCCCACGACGGATGTCGGCTTTAGGTCCAGGCGCAAGACTCGGATCATGACGACCGCATCGCCGGCGGCGGGGACCGCCAGCGGTGCCGGCACGGGGGGACGCGGGCGGGCGGCCGGAAGGCCGAAACGCGAGCGGTTCGCCGTGCTCTGGCGCCGCCTTCCGTTCACCACCACCGTCGTGCTCGCGATCCTCGTGGCCGGAGCCGCGAGCCGCACGCTCTGGCAAGCCGCCGAGCACCAGCCGTCGTTCGCCTACTACGCCTACGGTTTGCCGTCGCTGGAACACGGCCGCTGGTGGACGCTGGCGACCGGCCCGTTCTTCGCGCTGCGGCCGCTGTTCTACCTGCCGATGGCCGGGACTTTCGCGCTGCTGACGGGGTTCGCGGAATGGCAGCTCGGCACGCGCCGCACGATCCTGGTGACCGTCGGCGGGCAGCTGGCCGCGGCCGCGGCGGCGATCCAGTTCCTCGTGCTGTGCCGCCATTCCGGCTGGACGTGGGCCGCGCACATCGCGACCACGCTCGACGTCGGCTTCTCCGGCGGCACGCTCGCGGCCATCGCCGTGGCCAGCGCGACGCTGCGCGCGCCGTGGCGGCTGCGGTTGCGCGCCGGGCTGTGCGTGTACGCGGGTGTCGCCATCGTGTACGTCGGCACGCTCGCGGATCTCGTGCACTTCTTCGCGCTGGTGCTGGCCTTGCCGCTCGGCCACCGGCTCGCGGGCAAGGCGCGCCTCGCCGAACCGGTGCGGCCGAGCGTGCGCGAGTGGCGGCTGCTGGCGTGCGCGGGACTATTGCTGCTCACCGTGGCCGAAGTCGTGATGTGGCTCGTGCCGGGTGACGGCCCGTTCGGCCCGTCCGACGCGGTTTCCCTTTCGACGCCGGAGATCCTCGTCATGGCTGTGCTCGTGGTGCCGATGCTCAACGGCCTGCGCCGCGGGTCGCGCGTCGCGTGGCGCTGGGCCGTCGGGCTGTGCGTGTTCGCGGTGTCGCAGGTGCTCGTGGTGAGCGGGGTCCTGGCCGTGGCGAAGCTGGTGCGTGCCGAGTACGACGGCCACGGGCTTTCGCTGTTCTTCGTGGACAATCTCTTGTGGACGATCGAGCTGGTGCTGCTGCTCGCGGCGAGCAGAGCGTTCCGGGTGCCGTCACGCCGGCGTCGCCGCAAGCTGCTGCGCGGCGGTCCGGACGGCAGCGTCGCCCGGCTTCTCCTGGGGCGCAACGGAGGCAGCACGATCTCGTGGATGACGACGTGGCCGCAGAACGCGTACTTCGTCGCCTCCGACGGCGCGTCCTACCTCGCCTACCAGCGCCATGCGGGCGTCGCGATCGCGCTCGGCGATCCCGTGGCGCCGTGCGGCTCGGCGGCTCGCGCGCTCACGGAGTTCCGGGAGATGTGCGAGAACTCCGGGCTCGTGCCGTGCGTGTTCTCCGCGACGGCCACCACCGTCGGTGTGACGCGCGAGCTCGGCTGGCAGCACGTGCAGGTCGCGGAGGACACGCTCGTCGACCTCGAACACCTGGAGTTCCGCGGGAAAGCCTGGCAGGACGTGCGTTCGGCGCTGAACAAGGCCGGCAAGGACGGCATCGAGTTCCGCCTGGTGCGCCTGGCCGAGCAGCCGCCCGCGATCCGCGAGCAGGTGCGCGTGCTCTCGGAGGAGTGGATCGGGGACAAAGGCCTGCCGGAGATGGGGTTCACGCTCGGCGGGGTCGCCGAGGCGATGGACCCGGCGACGCGCGTGGGGCTCGCGATCGACACGTCGGGCACCGTCCACGGCATCACGTCGTGGCTGCCGGTGCACACGGGCTCGGGCACCGTCGGTGGGTGGACGCTCGACGTGATGCGCCGCCGGCCGGGCGGGTTCCGGCCGGCGATGGAGTTCCTGATTGCATCGGCGTGCCTCGCGCTCCGCGAGGAGGGCGCGCGATTCGTGTCGCTTTCGGGCGCGCCGCTCGTGCGCAGCCGCGACACCGCGCCGGCGCGCGCGGTGGACCGGGTGCTCGACGCGGTGGGCGCGCTGATGGAGCCGTACTACGGGTTCCGCTCGCTGCACGCGTTCAAGGCGAAGTTCCAGCCGCGGCGCGAGCCGCTGTACCTGGCCTACCGCGACGAGGCCGACCTGCCGCGCATCGGCCTCGCGCTCGGGCGCGCGTATCTGCAGGGCACCGGGCTGAAGGACTTCGCGAAGCTGGCGTTGCGGCGTCAGCGCGTGGTCGGCGGCGGGGTGGTCGTGGACCGGTCGGCGGCCGGGACGCCGCGGTAGCTCTGCAGCAAGCGGACGACGTCGGCGCGGCTGGTGGTGTCGTCGGTGTAGGCGAGGAGAACCACGGACTGGGTCGCGGTGGCCAGGGCGAGGGCGCCGACGGTGACGTGCTTCGGAGTGCACGCCTCGGTGCCGTCCTGGGTGACATCGGCGAGCACCAGCCGCGCGGGACCGGTGGTCGTCTCGAGCTGCACGGTCGCGTCCTGCGCCGGCGTGTACGTCACCTTCGCGCCCGGGGCGTAGGCACTGCCGACGAGGTCGCCGACGGCTTTGCGGGCGGCGGCTTCGGCGTCGCCGCCTTCTTCCGTCGTGACGCCGGACCCGCCGCGCCGGCTGTCGCTGCCGCAGTAGCCGCGGCCGACGGACGCCGTGGTGCTGAGCGTGATCCCCGGCGAGGTCGCCGTGCCGTCCCAGCCGTGGACGACGCCGGGTTCGGGCGTCCAGCCCGGCGGGACGTCGTAGGCGAAGCTGCCGTCGCGCGCGGCCACGGACGACCAGCCGTCGACCACCGCGGGCACGACGACGTGCGGCTCGGGCTGGAAGGTGACCGGACCGCGGCTGGGCGTCGGCGGGCTCGCCGAGTGGTGGCGGGCGGCGCCGAAGAAGTTCATGGCGCCCACGCCGAGGGCGATCACGGCCACGAGGATCCACAGCGCCCGCGACGGGCGCCCCTTCAACCGCGCAGGCGGCCGGCCCGGTGGCCGGATGCGCCGGGGCTCCGCGCGGGGCGCGGGCCCGGTGACGGCGGGATCCTCGGCGTACCAAGGAGTTCCGCCGGCCTGCTCGCCTTGCGCCGACCACGGGCCGGCATCCGGCTCGGCAGCGGAGTGCCCGGAAACCGGGGAGCCCGCTGCCGGTAAGCCGGGTGCGTCAGCGGGTTCGTACCCGCCGACGCCGGTGAGGGCGGCGTTGTCCGCGTAGCCGCCGTCCTCCTCGCGGCCGGACCGGCCGAAGAGCCCCACGGGCGGGCGTCGTCAGGACCGGACGAGCTTGACCAGGTGACCGACCACGGAGTCGACCGGGATCTCCTCGCGTTCGCCGGTGCGGCGGTCCTTGACCTCGACCAGCCCGTTGGCCAGGCCGCGCCCGACGACGAGGATCGTGGGCACGCCCACGAGCTCCGCGTCGGCGAACTTCACGCCCGGGGTGGCCTTGCGGTCGTCGAACAGCACGTCGACGCCGGCCGCATCCAGCTCCGCGACGAGCTTCTCCGCGCCCGCCGCGATGGTCTCGTCCTTGCCCGCGACGACCACGTGCACGTCGTACGGCGACACCTCGCGCGGCCACACCAGGCCGGCGGTGTCGTGGTTCTGCTCGGCGAGCACCGCGACCAGGCGCGAGACGCCGACGCCGTAGGAGCCCATCGTGATGCGGATCGGCTTCGAGTCCGGGCCGAGGGCGTCGAGCTCGAACGCGTTGGCGTACTTGCGGCCCAGCTGGAAGATGTGGCCGATCTCGATGCCGCGCGCGGCGACGAGGGTGCCGTGGCCGTCCGGCGACGCGTCACCCTCGCGGACCTCGGCGGCCTCGATCGTGCCGTCGGGCGTGAAGTCGCGGCCCGCGACGAGGTCGAGCACGTGGTGCCCGTCCTGGTCGGCGCCGGTCAGCCACGCGGTGCCGGTGACCACGCGCGGGTCGACGAGGTAGCGGACGCCGTTCTCCTTCAGCGCCTTCGGGCCGATGTAGCCCTTGACGAGGAACGGGTTCTTCGCGAAGTCCGCCTCCTCCAGCAGCTCGACCTCGGCGGGCTCGAGCGACGCTTCGAGGCGCTTCAGGTCGACTTCGCGGTCGCCCGGCAGGCCGACGCCCAGGAGCTCCCACTCCTTCGCGCCCGGCTGGCGGATCTTCAGCATCACGTTCTTGAGCGTGTCGGCCGCGGTGAACTCGCGGCCGAGGCCTGCGGCGTTGAAGAACGCCACGAGCGACTCGATGGTCGGCGTGTTCGGCGTGGCGTGCACCTGCGCGGCGGGCAGGCCCTCGATCGGGCGCTCGGCCGGCGCGGGCGTGACCACGGCCTCGACGTTGGCCGCGTAGCCGGACTCCGTGCTGCGCACGTAGGTGTCCTCACCGGTCTCGGCGACGGCGAGGAACTCCTCCGACGCCGAACCGCCCATGGCGCCCGACGTCGCGGCGACCACCACGTACTCGAGGCCGAGGCGGTCGAACAGCTTGATGTAGGCGTCGCGGTGCGCCTGGTAGGAGCGCTCCAGGCCCTCGTCGTCGAGGTCGAAGGAGTAGGAGTCCTTCATCACGAACTCGCGGCCGCGCAGGATGCCGGCGCGGGGGCGCGCTTCGTCGCGGTACTTCGTCTGGATCTGGTACAGCGTGACCGGGTAGTCCTTGTACGAGCTGTACTCGCCCTTCACGGTGAGTGCGAAGAGCTCCTCGTGCGTCGGGCCGAGCAGGTAGTCGGCGCCCCGGCGGTCCTTGAGGCGGAAGAGGTTGTCGCCGTATTCGGTCCAGCGGCCGGTGGCCTCGTAGGGCTCGCGCGGCAGCAGCGCGGGGAACTGGATCTCCTGCGCGCCGATCGCGTTCATCTCTTCGCGCACGACCTGCTCGATGCGGCGAAGCACCCGCAGGCCCAGCGGCAGCCACGAGTAACCACCCGGGGCGACCCGGCGGACGTAGCCGGCACGCACCAGCAGCCGGTGGCTGGGTACCTCGGCGTCCGCCGGATCCTCGCGCAAGGTGCGGAGGAACAACGACGACATCCTGGTGATCACGGTGGACTCCCTGCGCTGAGAGGCTGAGAAGATGAGCGGGGGTTGACCGACACAGCGTAGTCAACCGCCGTCCGGGCATTCCACCCGGTTATCGCGTGGTCGGCGTTTTGTCGGTGCCCCGGGCTAGCGTCGGCGGCATGGCACTCGAACTGGGCATGATCACGATCGACTGCGCGGACCCGCGGGTCCTCGCGGACTTCTGGACGCAGGCGCTCGGCGTCGCGGTCGAAGCGGACTACGGACCCTTCGTGATGCTCGCGCGCCCCGGCGGCGGGCCCGCGCTGGCCTTCCAGCAGGTCCCCGAGCCACGCACCGTGAAGAACCGCGTGCACATCGACTTCTCCGCACCCGACCGCGAGGCGGAGGTGAAACGCCTGGTCGGGCTGGGTGCGAGCGAGCAGGATCGGCACGCGCAGCCGGGCATCGAGTGGACGGTGCTGGCCGATCCGGAGGGCAACGTGTTCTGCGTGGCGCAGGCGGGCGCGCACTGAGCCGGCGGCACTAGGTTGGCGGGCATGAGCGCGCGAGTTCTCCTGCCCTGGACCGACATCGAGCTGCCCACCGGGCTGGCCGCCGCGTACTACGACGGCGTGACCCTGCCCGGCGACGACCTGTCCGGCGTGGAGTTCTACGTGCTCCCCTACGACGCGGGGAGCGAGCCGCCGAAGCTGATCGGGAAGCTGCCTTCGCTGCGTGCGGTGCAGGCGCTGTCGGCCGGCGTCGAGGCGCTGGTGCCACTGGTGCCCGAGGGCGTCGCGCTGGCCAACGGCCGGGGCCTGCACGACCTCAGCGTGGCCGAGCACGCGCTGGCGCTGATCCACGCGTCCCAGCGGGACCTGCCACGGTGGTTCGCGCAGCAGGCCAGCGGGTCGTGGGAGCGCGAGCACACGCGCTCGCTCGCCGACAGCCGCGTGCTGCTCGTGGGCTACGGCTCCATCGGCCACGCGATCGAGCGGCAGCTGCTGGCCGCCGAAGCGGTGGTCACGCGGGTGGCGAGCCATGCGCGCGAAGGCGTACACGGGATCGCCGAGCTGCCCGGGCTGCTGCCGTCGGCCGACATCGTGGTCTTGATCCTGCCCGAAACCGCGGCCACGAAGGGGCTGATGAGTGCCCGTGAGCTGGCGTTGCTGCCCGAGGGCGCGCTCGTCGTGAACGTGGGGCGCGGCTCCGCGATCGACACCGCCGCGCTGCTGGCCGAGACGACCACCGGCCGGCTGCGGGCCGCCCTCGACGTCGTGGACCCCGAGCCGCTGCCGGCCGACCATCCACTGTGGAGGGTTCCGGGCGTGGTGATCACGCCGCACGTCGCCGGCGGTTCGGCGTCGTTCTACCCGCGGGCCAAGAAACTCGTGGCCGAGCAGCTGCGCGTTTCGTGGCCGGGGAACCGCTGCTGAACCGGGTTGAGTGAGGCTGTCGATCAACACTTCAGATCGGCAGCACGTAGCCGTAGTAGGTGTCGGCGACCTCGTAGCCGCAGCGCTCGTAGATGCCGACGGCGCTGTGGGCGTTGTCGGTGTCCACGGACAGGGCCGAGCGCTCGAACCCGGCGTCGCGGGCGTGGGCCAGCGTGTGACCGAGCAGCGCCGTCGCCACACCGCGGCCGCGCAGCTCCGACAGGGTGCCGACGTAGTCCACGTACAGCTCCTTCACGCCGGTGCCCGCGTAGTCCGACGGGTGGAACGCGCTGAGCACAAACCCGACCACCGCGTCGTGCGCCGGGGTCAGGAGCAGGAACGACAGGTCCCCGCGGAAGTCCTTCGCGCCCGTGATGCGGTGGCGCCAGGCTTCGGGTGACAGCTCGGCGCTGCCCCAATGGCCGGAGAAGGTCGCGTTGCGGGCCACGCGGGTGAGGTCGTCGTAGCGCTCGTCGAACGCGACCACCTCGTAGTCGGCCGACAGCGGCCGCGCGGGCGGCAACGCGCTCAGGTCGGCGCGCATCTCGACGAACGACCGCGCGCGCCGGAACCCGGCCCGGGCCAGCGCGTCGAGGTACCAGTGCTCGTTCTCGTGCGCCCCGGCGTGCAGCTCCAGCGGCGCGTCGGGGAAGGCGCGCTCGTGCACGCGTTTGCCGGCGTCGAGGAACCACGTGGTGAGGTGCGCGGCGACGTCGGGCGTGCGGAACTCGGGGTGCGTCATCGCTTCGACGCGTGGCATGTGCACCGGGTCGGCGGCGTCGCGGCGGCGGATGGCCGCGTAGCTCACCAGGCGGTCGCCGGCCCAGCCGCCGGTGCTGGCGAGCGCGAGGTCGAGGTCGGGTCCCTGCATCTCCTCGCGCAGGTCGGCGGCGGTGTAGTGCTCGCCGGTGCGGTCCACCTCCTCGGCGGCCGCGAACACGGTCGCGAGCTGCTCCGCATCGCCGAGGGCGAGCGGGCGCCAGGTGAGCTCCATGACGTCAGCGTAGGCGGGCGCCGAACGGCGGCGCACCCCGATTACCCTCGTCGTGTGCTGGTGCTCCTCCCTCCTTCCGAGACGAAGGCCGACGGCGGCAAGGGCGCGCCGCTCGACCTCGAAGCGCTGTCGTTCCCCGAGCTCAACCCCGTGCGGGCCAAGCTCGCCGACGCGCTCGTCGAGCTCGCCCGAGACGTGCCCGCGAGCCTCGCCGCGCTCGGCATCTCCGAGCGCCAGAGCCACGAGGTCGCGCGCAACGGGAGCCTGTGGACCTCGCCGACGCTGCCGGCGCTGCGCCGCTACACCGGCGTGCTCTACGACGCCCTCGACATCGGCAGCTTCACCCGCGCCGGCCTGGAGAAGGCCCACCGCCGCCTGGCCGTCACGTCTTCGCTGTTCGGGGTGGTCTCGGCCACCGACCCGATCCCCGCGTACCGCCTCTCGGGCGGCAACAGCGTGCCCGCGCTCGGCACCGTGCGCAGCCTGTGGAAGCCCGCGCTGGAGCCGGTGCTGCAGGACATCGAGGGGCTCATCGTCGACCTGCGCTCGGGCACGTACTCGGCGTTCGCGAAGCTGCGGCCCGGCGCGGTGACGGTGCGCGTGGTCACGGAGGACGCCGCCGGCAACCGCACGACCGTGAGCCACTTCAACAAGGCCTACAAGGGCCGGCTCGCCGCGGTGCTCGCGACCTCGCGCACCGAACCGTCCACTGTGGACGAGCTGGTCAAGGTGATCACCAAGGCGGGCCTCACGGTGGAGCGCACCGGCGAGCACGCCTTGGAACTGCTCACCGACGACTGAGCCGTCAGCCGAACCGTGAGGGCGAGCACGCCGTCAGCAGATCCGCCGGCAAGTCTTCGCCGAGCACGAGCGCGGCGATGAGCTTGCCCGCGTACGGCGCCAGCGTCAGCCCGGCCGGCCCGAAGCCCGTGGCCAGGAACAACCCGGGCGCGGCCTGGCCGAGCAACGGCAGCGTGTCCGGCGTCGCAGGACGGAAGCCGACGCGGGTCTCGGCGAGCGTCGCGTCGGCCAGGCCCGGCGCGACGGCCAGCGCCTGGTCCAGCACCTCGCGCTGGCCGGCGGCCGTGACCCGGTAGTCGAAGCCGGAGTCCGTCTCGCGCGTCGCGCCCGCCACGACACGGCCGCCCGCGAACGACAGCAGGTAATGGCTCGACCGCGGCAGCACCACGGGCCACGCGGACGTGTCCGTGTCCGGCACGTCGAAGTGGCTGATCTGCCCGCGTTGCGGCGCCACCGGCACCGCGATGCCGAGCGGCTCGGCCAGCGCCGCCGACCACGCGCCCGCGGCGAGCACCACGGCGTCGCCGATCAGCTCCTCGTCGCCGGCGCGCACGCGGGAACCGGACAGCAGCGTTGCCTCCGCCGACACGAACCGCGCGCCCCGCTGCTCCGCCGCGGCCACGAGCGCCGCCCGCATCACCCGGCCGTCGACGCGGCCCGCGCCGGACAGGTGCACGGCGGACAGCTCGGGCGCCAGCGGCGGGAAGACCTCGCGCGCCTGCGCCGGGTCCAGCCGGCGCACCTCGCCCGCCTCGGGGGCGTCCGCGACCCGCTCGACCAGCCGCGCGTGGGCCTCGTCGAGCTCGGCCGGGTCCGCCGAGACGACCATCCCGCCGACGACCTCGAACGACGAGTCGTGCCCCTGCTCGCGCAACGCCGCGGCCAGCTCCGGGTAGTACGCCCCGGCGGCGGCCGCGAGCGGGTAGATCGCGTTGTCCCACCGCGAGGTCCAGGGGCTCACGATCCCGGCGCCGGCCTCCGTCGCGACGCCGGGCAGCCCCGCGTCCACCACGACGACGTCGGCCCCGCTGCCCGCGAGGTGGTAGGCCGTGGCTGCTCCGGCGATCCCGCCGCCGATCACGATCACGCGCATGCCTTCACCCTGCCCGCACTTCGCCGCGCCGTCGAGCGAGCACCGCCATCGCCGCGTTGTGCCCGGGGATCCCGCTCACGCCACCTCCGCGAACGGCGCCGGCGCCACACAGCAGCACGCGCGCGTGCGCGGTCTCGACGCCCCACTTCCCGGCGTCGGCCGGATCTTCGGCGTAGGGCCAGGACAGGTCGCGGTGGAAGATGTGCCCGCGCGGCAGGCCGAGCTCGGCCTCCAGGTCCAGCGGCGTCTTCGCCTCCACGCACGGGTTGCCGGCCGCGTCGCGTAGCAGGCAGCTCTCGATCGGCTCGGCGAGCACGCTGTCCAGCGACGCGATCGTGGCGCGCAACGCCTCGGCCCGCGCCCGCTCGTTGTCGGCCTCGAACAGCCGCGC
Source organism: Amycolatopsis sp. NPDC001319 (assembly GCF_042896185.1). Classification (NCBI taxonomy): domain Bacteria; kingdom Bacillati; phylum Actinomycetota; class Actinomycetes; order Pseudonocardiales; family Pseudonocardiaceae; genus Amycolatopsis; species Amycolatopsis sp. NPDC001319. The sequence continues at coordinate 61,703 of NZ_JBIAWY010000005.1, forward strand.
CGGCATGTGCAGGCCGAACAACGTCAGCGTCTGCACGCCCGCCGCGCGCTCGGCCGGGCCGAGGATCGACGGATCGGTGAGCGAGTGGCAGTAGATCTCGCACGGCGGCAGCGCCGGGATCTTGCCCGCCGCGGCCTCGGCGTACGCGGTTTCGAGCTGCGAGTAGGTCTCGTTGACGTGGAAGGTGCCGCCGAACGCGTCGCGCGGGTCCACGGCGGCGTCGCGCAGGCGGGGCAGCCGCGACAGGACCATGTTCACCTTGAGCTGCGCGCCTTCCGGGCGCGGACCGGGCGCCGCCTCGCCGAGCAGCCGCGCGAGCGTGTCGGGGGCGACGTTGGCGAGCACGTGAGAGCCGACGGCCACGCGCTCGGTGCCGTCGAGCGTGTAGCGGACCTCGCCGTCGGGCGAGACCGACCGCACCTCGGCGCCGGTGACGAGCGTGGCCCCGGCGCCGCGGGCGGCGTCGGCGAGCGCGCCGGTGACCGCGCCCATCCCGCCCACAGGCACGTCCCAGTCGCCGGTGCCGTTGCCGATCAGGTGGTAGAGCAGGCAGCGGTTCTGCCGCAGGTCCTCGTCGCCGGCACCGGCGAAGGTGCCGATGAGCGCGTCGGTGAGCACCACGCCGCGCACGGTGTCGTCGTCGAACAGCCCGGTGAGCGTCTCGGCGATCGGCCGTTCGAACAACGTGGCCCAAGCTTCGACGTCGCCGATGCGGGCTTTGAGGTCGTCCCGGGTCGGCAACGGTTCGGTGAGCGTGTCGAACGTCGCCGCCGCCACGCGCCCCGCCAGCGCGTAGAACTCGCGCCACGCGTCGAAGTCCTTTGTGGACCCGGTGACGGCGCGGAAGGCCGCCGCGGTGCGCGCGTCGTCCCCCGTGTCGACAAGGAGACCGGTGTCGCCGGACGGCGTGTAGGACGACATCCGGCGCCGGCGCAGCTCGACGTCGAGCCCGAGGTCGGCCGCGATCTTCCGCGGCAGCAGGCTCACCAGGTAGGAGTAGCGCGACAGGCGCACGTCGACGCCGTCGAACGCGCGGAACGACACCGCCGCTCCCCCGATCTCGCCGCGTCGTTCCAGCACCAGCACCGAGCACCCGGCCCGGGCCAGGTAGGCCGCCGCGACCAGGCCGTTGTGACCGCCGCCCACGATCACCGCGTCGTACTTCCCGCCACCGTTCATGCGCCCGAGGCTAGGGGACGGTAATTCGGTTGCGCGACCCCCGGACGGCCCGGCATGCTGCGGGCGAACCGGCGGGGTGCCGGTGGCCGACGGAAGCGAAGGAGGTGCGTCATGGCGATTGTCCGGGCGCTGACCTGCCCACTTCCGTCCGCCCCTCTCGGCTAGAGCCTGCGCGCTCGCCCGGTGGGGCACCCCGATCGAGGAGAACCCACCAGTGCGCGAGCACGACTACGAAGACCTTCACGCGTCCGATTTCGAGCGTCCCCGTCGTGGGCGGCGCTTCCGCGACGAACCCGAGCCGACCCGCCGGGGCCGGCTCACCGAGGGCGAGCGCGTCCGCCTCGCCCAGGCGCGCGACGACGCCTACACCGAAACCGACCTCCCGGACGGCGCCGACCGCTGGACCACCTGGGACGACGCCGACCAAGGCCCGCACCCGAGGCCCGGCTGGGTGATCACGGAGCTCGCGGCCGTCGACACCGACCTGGGAGTGCTCAAAACCGGCAAGGAGGCCGACGTCCACCTCCTGCGCCGCACCCTGCCCGGCACGGACGGCGTGCTCCTGGCCGCCAAGCGCTACCGCAGCGACGAGCACCGCCTGTTCCACCGTGACGCCGGATACCTCGAAGGCCGGCGCATGCGGCGCTCCCGCGAGATGCGGGCCATGGCGGGCCGCACCTCCTTCGGGCGCAACCTGATCGCCGAGCAGTGGGCGGTCGCGGAGTTCGCCGCGCTGAGTCGCTTGTGGACGATCGGGGCACCCGTGCCCTATCCCGTGCAGCGCCACGGGACCGAGCTGCTGCTCGAGTTCCTCGGCGAGCCCGACGGCACGGCCGCGCCCCGGCTCGCGCAGCTGCGCCCGGAGCCCGACGAGCTGACCGAATTGTGGGACCAGGCGGTGGCGGCACTGGAACTGCTCGCCACGCAAGGGCTCGGGCACGGCGACCTGTCCGCGTACAACCTCCTGGTGCACGAAGGGCACCTGATGGTGATCGACCTCCCGCAGGTCGTCGACCTCGTCGCGAACCCGCGTGGCCGGGAGTTCCTGGAGCGCGACGTGCGCAACCTCGCGGGCTGGTTCCAGGCCCGTGGCCTGCCGGAACGCGTGACGAACGCCGAGGACCTCGTGGCGGACCTGGCCTACGCCGCCGGCCTCGGCTGAACGGCTGCCGGTACGGTGGGTGGCGTCGCGTCGCTCGGCCGTTCGGCCGCGTTCTCGAACGTGGCCCAGACCACAACTGCGACGCCGCCCACAACCGGACACCTGGGTGTGAAGCAGAAGCCCTGACTCCGGTACAGTGAACACAGACCGCAACCGGCGGCGTGGATGAGTTGGTGTCCGTCGCCTCCAAAGCCCACTGACGGGCTCGCGGTGAAATCCGAAGCATTTCCATCGGCGCTCGATGGTGGGAACTCCTGAGCGCGCCGGGTCCGTCCCTGTGAACGCCCATTGCACACCATCTTGCCCTGCCTGCGAGCGGGCAGCCCGGGCCTCCTTGCGACGTGCCACGTCCGAGAGGCATAAGTGACAGTCACGTTCAACTCCGGCCATTCCGCAGCGTCGTCCCACTCGGGGCCGGGCCGCGGTGACCGTACCGACCGCAAGCCGCGGCAGCGCCCCGCGCGTGGGGACTTCCTCCGCGACGACGCCGTCGAGACGGTGGCCACGAAGACCTTCGCGGAGCTCGGCCTGCCCGACGAGCTGCTGCGCGCGCTGGCCGAGGCCGGCATCAACTCGCCGTTCCCGATCCAGTCCGCCACGATCCCCGACGCCCTCGCGGGCCGCGACGTGCTGGGCCGCGCCCAGACCGGTTCGGGCAAGACGCTGGCGTTCGGCCTGGCCATCCTGGCCCGGCTCAACGGCGGCAAGGCCCGCCCGAAGCGCCCCCGCGCGCTCGTGCTGGTGCCGACCCGTGAGCTGGCCATGCAGGTGGCCGACTCGCTGACCCCGCTCGCCAAGTCGCTCGGCCTGTGGTGCCGCACGGCCGTGGGCGGCATGGCCTTCACCCGTCAGGCCGACGCGCTCTCGCGTGGCGTCGACCTGCTCATCGCCACCCCGGGCCGGCTGTCGGACCACGTCCGGCAGGGCACCGCTTCGCTGAGCGACTGCAACTTCATCGCGCTCGACGAGGCCGACCAGATGGCCGACATGGGCTTCATGCCGCAGGTACGGGAGATCCTCGACCTCACCCCGGCGCGCGGCCAGCGGCTGCTGTTCTCGGCGACCCTCGACGGCGACGTGAACAAGCTGGTGCAGCAGTACCTGACCGACCCGGTCACGCACTCGGTCGCGCCGTCGACCGCGAGCGTCGACACCATGGACCACCACGTGCTCCAGGTTTCGCACCAGGACAAGCAGGACATCATCACGCAGATCGGTGCCCGCGAGGGCCGCACGATCATGTTCGTGCGCACCAAGCACCACGTCGACCGCCTCACCGAGCGGCTGCGTGAGCAGGGTGTGCACGCGGCGGCGCTGCACGGTGGCAAGACCCAGGGGCAGCGCAACCGCGTGCTGGCCGACTTCAAGGAAGGCCACACCCCGGTGCTGGTCGCCACGGACGTCGCCGCGCGCGGCATCCACGTGGACGACATCTCCCTGGTGCTGCACGTGGACCCGGCCGCGGACCACAAGGACTACCTGCACCGCGCGGGCCGCACGGCGCGCGCCGGTGCGTCGGGTGTCGTCGTCACGCTGGTGACGCACGACCAGCGCCGCACCGTCCGCCGGATGACCGACCGGGCCGGCGTGCGCGCCGAGACCACGGTCGTCCGCCCGGGCGACGCGGAGCTCTCGCGCATCACGGGTGCGCAGGAGCCGAGCGGCGAGCCGGTGATCGAGCGTCGCCGCGAGTCGCCGCGCCGCAGCGGTGGCCGGGGCTTCGGCGGTGGCCGCGAGCGCGGTGAGCGCAGCTACGGCGAGAACCGCGACCGCGGTGGTTACGGTTCGCGCGAAGGCCGCCCGAGCTACGGCGGTCGTGGCCGGTCCGGCAACGGTTCGGGTCGCCCGCAGCGCCCGGGTCGCCCGCAGCGCCGTGGTTACGACAGCTGAGTTCCGAATCGAGGAAAAGCCCCGCCTTCGTGCGGGGCTTTTTCTTTTGTGTGGCAGGGCCCACGGTTCCGCGCGTGACGCGGGTGGGACACTGCGGGACGTGAACGCCATCCCGCAGCTGCCGCCCGAGAACGTCTTCGACTGGCTCGACACCGAGGCCGAGAAGCGCGCGGACGCGGGTCTGGTGCGGCGGCTGCGGGCGCGGCCCGCGCAGGCGGACGAGCTCGACCTGGCCGGCAACGACTACCTCGGCCTGGCCCGCGACAAGCGCGTTGTCGGCGCCGCCGCGGCCGCCGCCATGCGCTGGGGCGCGGGCGCCACGGGCTCCCGGCTCGTCACGGGGTCGACCGAGCTGCACGCCGAGCTGGAGCTCGAACTCGCGCGCTTCTGCGGCGCCCAGGCGGCACTGGTGTTCTCCTCGGGCTTTGCGGCGAACCTCGGCGCGGTGACGGCGTTGTCCGGCGCGGAGTCGGCGATCGTCACGGACAAGTACATCCACGCGTCGCTCATCGAGGGCTGCCGCCTGTCGCGCGCCGACGTGGCGGCCGTGGCCCACGCGACGCCGTCGGCGATCCAGCACGCGCTGTCCACGCGCCGCAAGCCGCGGGCGCTCGTGGTGACGGACTCGGTGTTCTCGGTCGACGGCGACCTCGCCCCGCTGGGCGAGCTCGCGGAAATCTGCCGCGGCGCCGGTGCCGCCCTGCTCGTCGACGACGCCCACGGCTTCGGCGTTCTCGGCGAAGGCGGCCGCGGCGCCGTCCACGCGGCCGGGCTGTCCGCCTCGCCGGACGTCGTGACCACGCTGACGCTGTCCAAGTCCCTCGGCGCCCAGGGCGGCGCCGTCGTCGGCCCGCGGCGCGTGATCAAGCACCTGGTGGACACGGCGCGGAGTTTCATCTTCGACACCGCGCTCGCGCCCGCCAGCGTCGCCGCCGCCCTGACGGCTTTGAACGTGCTGAAGGCCGACCCTGCGCTGCCCACGAAGGTGACGGACAACGCGGGCAACATCGCCATGCAGCTCAAGGCCGCGGGCCTGCGCGCCAGCCTTCCCGACGCCGCCGTGATCTCGGTGCAGGCCCCCTCCGCCGAGGCCGCCGTCACGTGGGCCGAATCCTGCGCCGACCAGGGCATCCGCGTCGGCTGCTTCCGCCCGCCGTCCGTGCCGGACGGCGTCTCGCGCCTGCGCCTCACCGCCCGCGCCGACCTCACCGAGGCGGACGTGGACCGCGCCGTGAAGGTCATCACCGCAACGGCCCCCCGAGGCGCGGCTTCCTAGTTCGCCGCGCCTTCCGCGGGGTCCTTGGCGACGCGGCGCATGGTGATGTGCGGGATGCCGTCGTCGAGGAACTCGTCGCCTTCGGGCACGAAACCGAAGCGGGCGTAGAGGGCTTGGGCGTACGTCTGCGCGTCGAGGACGAACTCGTTGGTCGCGCCGGCCAGAGCGGCGTCCATCAAGGACGCGGCGAGGCCCTGGCCGCGGGCTGAAGCGGCCGTGACGACGCGGCCGATGCGGGAGACGCCGCCCGGGTCGGCGAGGACGCGCAGGTACGACGTGATGCCGTCCGCGGTCTCGAACCACAGGTGGCGCGTCGTGGGCAGGAGGTCACGCCCGTCGACGTCGCCGTAGGCGCACTCCTGCTCGACGACGAACACGTCGGCGCGCAGGCGGAGGATCGCGTAGAGCTGGGCGGCGGTGAGGTCGGGGCCGGTCGCGTGGTGCGGGGTCGTCACGACCCCTGCTTAACACAGCTCAGCCGCGGACCCGCCGCGGGGACGGCAGAGCTCAGCCGAGGATCCGCGCCTGCGACTGCGCGGCGATGTCGTCGGCGTACGTCGCCACGCGCGTGTACACACCGGGCTTGCCGGCCTTCGCGCAGCCGTCGCCGAAGGAGACGATGCCGATGAGGGTGTCGCCGACCACGAGGGGGCCGCCGGAGTCGCCCTGGCAGGCGTCGATGCCGCCGTCCGGGTAGCCGGCGCAGACCATGCTCGACGGGTCGTACGTGTCGTAGGCCGTCTTGCACGTGGAATCGCTGACCAGCGGCACGACGGCGCTGCGCAGGTAGTCGGAACGGTCGCCGCCGTCGGCGACACGGCCCCAGCCGAGGACGGTCGCCTGGGTGCCTTCGGCGTACTCCGCGCGGTCGCTCGCCGACGCGATCTTCGCCGGCCGGTAGGGCAGCTGGCCGCGCACGCTGAGCACCGCGACGTCGGCGCCCTTCGTCGGGTCGGAGAAGTCCGGGTCTACCCACTCGCGCGACACGGTGAACACGACGCCGTCGTTCGTGCGCTTGTCCTGGCGGCCCGCGACCACGCGAACGTTGTTGCTGGGCAACGCCGCGGCGCAGTGCGCCGCCGTCGCGACGGCCGTGGAGCTCACGATCACGGCGCCGCAGAACTGGTTCCCGTTCTGGTCGGCGAGGTACACCGCGTACGGGTGGTCGGACAGCGTGGCCTCGTCACCGCCGACGATCCGCGGCTGCGCGCCGGAAGGCGGCGTCGGAGCGTCCTGTGCCGACGCCGTGCTGACCGCGATCGGCACCGTCACCGCGGTCACGAGCAGGGCCCCGGCCGCGAGAAGGAGCGGACGGCGGAACTTGGCGGGCATGGGATTCCCCTTCGGCAGAGCATTTCGGCCAAGGCATTCGACCAAGGCGTTCGGCAGGGCATTCGGCGAGAGCGAGCAGCGGGATCGCGGCGCGTGAACGAGCAGCCGCGATTACCCTAAACGGAGCAAGCCCGAAATGGTGTCACTGGAACGGGTGGACTCAGCGCTCACGGAGCGCGTTTGATTGGCTGGTTCCATGCGACGGAGAGCGACGGCCGCGGTCGGCACCCTGATCACGTTCCTGCTGGTCGGCTGCAGCACGCCGGCACCCTCGGTCCCACCCGGACCGCCGTCACCGAGCGCGACGAGCCGGACGAGCGCCCCACTCCCGACAACCCGGACAGCGACGACCCCGCCGCCCGTCACCTGGCAGGTGGGTGCACACCCGCTCCCCCTCCGTCCCGACGGCTTCGGCGAGATCCTCCCGACTCCACCCGAACTGGTGAACCGCGCCCTGCCGACGCGCGACTTCCTGCCGCCGCCGGCGGGCACGACCTACACGTCGAAGATCGTCCCCGTCCCCGCCGCTGTGCTCGCGCGCAGCACCTGGCAGGCCGCGTGCCCGGTGAAGTCGACGGACCTGCGGTACGTCACGCTCTCCTTCTGGGGCTTCGACGGCCGCACCCACACCGGCGAGCTGCTCGTGAACCGCACCGGTGCGCAGGCCGTCGTCACGGCGTTCGGCAGGCTCTTCGCGCAACGGTTCCCCCTCGAGGAGATGCGCGTCACCAGCCCCGAGGAGCTCGACGCCCCGCCCACCGGCGACGGCAACGACACGAGCGCCTTCGTCTGCCGTCCGGTCCGCGGCGAGACGAACTGGTCCGCCCACGCGTACGGGCTGGCCGTGGACGTGAACCCGTTCTGCAACCCGTACACGAAGGGACCGCTGGTGCTGCCGGAACTGGCGTCGGCGTACCTGGACCGCTCGCGCGTGCGGCCCGGGATGGTCGTCGCGGGTGGACCGGTCGTGCGCGCCTTCGCCGCCGTCGGCTGGAGCTGGGGCGGCGCGTGGACCTCGCCGGTCGACCGGATGCACTTCACAGCCACCGGCCACTGATCACGGGAACACCCGGTGCAGCCGCGCAGTTGACTAGGCTGGGAACGCCCGTTCTACGGCTTTCGGAGGAAGACTGTGCCGCACTACGACCTGGTGATCGTCGGGACCGGATCGGGGAACTCGATCCTCGACCCGCGCTTCGCCGACCTGAAGACGGCGATCGTCGAGAAGGGGACGTTCGGCGGCACCTGCCTCAACGTGGGCTGTATCCCGACCAAGATGTTCGTCTACGCCGCCGACGTGGCCGCGACGCCTTCCCACAGCTCCCGCTTCGGCGTGGACGAGGAGCTCAAGGGCGTGCGCTGGCCCGAGATCCGCGACCGCGTCTTCGGGCGCATCGACCCGATCGCCGCGGGCGGCGCGGAGTACCGGAAGAACCACGAGGACAACAAGAACGTCGACGTCTACCAGGGCGAAGGCCGCTTCACCGGCATGAAGGAGCTGCGCGTCAGCTTCACCGACGGGCGGCCCGACGAGGTCCTGACGGCCGACCGTTTCGTGCTCGCCGCGGGCGGGCGCCCGGTCGTGCCGGACGTCCCTGGCCTCGCGGAAACCGGCTACTACACCTCCGACACGATCATGCGGCTCGACGCCCTGCCCCGCCGGATCACCATCCTCGGCGGCGGTTACATCGCGGCGGAGTTCGCGCACGTGTTCGCGTCGTTCGGCGTGGACGTGACCGTGGTCCTGCGCTCGGGCGCGATGGTGCGCGGCGAGGACGAGGATGTGAGCGCCCGCTTCACCGAGCTGGCCGCGGAGCGCTTCGACCTGCGCCGGGACCGCAAGATCCTGCGCGCGCACCGCGAAGCCACGGGTGCGGTGCTGGAACTCGAAGGCCCGCACGGCGCCGAGACGGTGGAGACCGACCTCATCCTGGTCGCCATCGGCCGCACGCCGAACTCCGACGTGCTCGACGTCGCCGCCACCGGCGTCACCACGAAGGCCAGCGGCCACGTGATCGTGGACGACCACCAGGAGACGGTGGTGCCGGGCATCTACGCGCTCGGGGACATGTCGTCGCCGTATGAGCTGAAGCACGTCGCGAACCACGAAAGCCGTGTGGTGCAACACAACCTGCTGCACCCGGACGACCGCATCAAGGCCGACCACCGCTTCGTGCCGCACGCGATCTTCAGCTCGCCGCAGATCGCCTCGGTGGGCCTGACCGAACAGGACGCGCGCGCCCGCGGCGTGTCCTACGTCGTGTCCAAACAGGACTACGCCGGCATCGCCTACGGCTGGGCCATGGAGGACACGACGGGCTTCGCGAAGCTGCTCGCCGACCCCGCCACGGGCCAGCTGCTCGGCGCCCACATCATCGGCCCGCAGGCCTCGTCGGTCATCCAGCCGCTCATCCAGGCCATGAGCTTCGGCCTCGACGCCCGCAGCATGGCGCGCGGCCAGTACTGGATCCACCCGGCGATGCCGGAGCTGATCGAGAACGCGCTGCTGAACCTGCCGCTGGACTGAGGTTCCGGCGGGAAAAGGGCCTCCCCGCGTGGGGAGGCCCTTTTTCGTCGTCGGCTCAGACGAAGCGCGGCCGTCCGGCGAGGAAGCCGACGGACATCTGCGCGCAGGTCACGGCGATGAGGACGATGAGCGAGACGGTCCAGCCGCCGGTGGCGTCGTGGAGGAGGCCGAAGACGAAGGGGCCCACGGCGGCGAGCAGGTAGCCGTAGCCCTGGGCCATGCCGGACAGGCGCGCGGTGTCGGCACCGGTGCGGGCGCGCAGGGCGATGACGGTGAGGGCGAGCGAGAAAACGCTCATGCCGATGCCGATCAGCACGCTCCACAGCAGCGGCGAGAAGGCCGGGGCTACGAGCAGGCCGAGCATGCCGGCCACGCCGCACACACCCATGCCGAAGATCCACCAGCTCTGGCTGCCCTGGCGGGCCGCGATGGGCGGGATGACGAGGCTGATCGGCACGGCGATCACGGAGATCAGGCCCAGCAGCAGGCCGGCGTCGCCCTTGCTGACGCCCGAGTCGATGAAGACCTGCGGAAGCCAGCCCATGACCACGTAGGCGATGAAGGACTGCAGGCCGAAGAAGATCGTGACGATCCAGGCGAGCGGGCTGCGCAGGAGGGAGCGCCCGCCGGCGGCGCTGGCGGCCGGTTTTGCGGCGCGGCCGGTGCCGCGCGCGGCGAAGAGCCACACGGCCAGCGCGAGCGCGCCCAGCACCGCCCACGAACCGAGCGACAGGCGCCAGCCGCCGAACGCCGTCTCCAGGGGCGGGCTCGCGGCGGACCCCGCGGCGCCGCCGCCTTGCAGCGCGGCCGTGTAGACGCCGGTCATCATGCCGACGCGCGTCGGGAAGGAATCCTTGATCACCACGGGGATGAGGACGTTGATGAGCGCGATGCCGGCCGTCGCGACGAGGGTGCCGCCGAGGACCACGAGCTGACCGTCGACGACGCGCAGCACCAGCCCGGCCGTGAGCACCGCCAGGGCGAACCCGATCGCGGAGCCGATGCCGAACCGGCGGGAAAGCAGCGGCGCGGCCATTCCCGCGCCGGCGAAACACAGGCCGGGCAACGTCGTCAGCACACTCGCCCAGATCGCCGACGCGCCGAGGCTGCCACGCATCTCCGCGAGCAGCGGGCCGACGCTCGTGATGGCCGGGCGCAGGTTCAGCGCCGTCAGCACCACCGCGACGGCGAGCAGCACGCCGCCCGCGATCACCCCGGGCCGGCGCACGCCGCCGGACTCCTCGTCTTCGATGCCGCCTTCGAGTTCGAGCTCGAGGCGGTCGGAGTAGGAGGCGGGGCGCGGGGTGGGATCCCAGGAATCGACGGACACGTCCGCTAATATCGCATACATAGGATGATTGGATGAAGGGATTAATCCTGTGCCTCTCGCCACCACCCGGCGCGCGGGCCTGGTCGACCAGGTCATCGACCAGCTGCGCGACGCGATCGCACAGGGGGAATGGCCGGTCGGGCAGCGCATCCCCACCGAGCCCGCGCTGGTCGCCCAGCTCGGCGTCGGGCGCAACACCGTGCGCGAGGCCGTCCGCGCGCTCGCGCACACCGGCATCCTCGAAGTCCGCCAGGGCGACGGCACGTACGTCCGCGCCACCAGCGAGGTCTCCGGCGCCCTGCGCCGCCTGTGCGGCACCGAGCTGCGCGAGATCCTGCAGGTCCGTCGCACCCTGGAGGTCGAAGGCGCGCGCCTGGCCGCCACCGCCCGCACCGACGCGGAAGTCGAGAGCCTGCGCGTGCTGCTCCAGCGGCGCGACTCCGACCAGCTCGACGGCCGCGTCGACGACTTCGCCCGCACCGACGCGGAGTTCCACCTCGAGATCGTCCGATGTGGACACAACGGCCTGCTGTTCGAGCTCTACCGCGGCCTGATGGAGGCCATCACCGCCAGCGTCGCCTCCACCTACGACCACCCCGACCACGCCGAGCTCGCCCAGCACCGCGCCATCGTCGACGCCATCGAAGCCCGCGACCCGGCCGGCGCCGCCCAGGCCGCCGGCGACTTCCTCGACGAAATCCTGGCGCGGGCCGAGGAATCGGGCAAAACCGCCGACTGACGAACGCTTTCGCACGGGCTCCGACCCGGCTCGCTGCCCGCGAACCCGGGACGATTCCTCGCCCCGCCGCCCGAGCCGACGCCGCCGATGCTCGCGGAGTGCCAACGCGCCTTGTGCCGCGCTGAGGAAGTCAGCGACCGCCGCTTGCTGACCGAAATCGCTCGCCACACGGCGACCCGAGCGGCTCCCGGCAGGTCTGCACCACCAAGGCCGCGCGACACTCCCGGCCGCTTCTCGCGGTAGCGACCCGGCTCCGAGGCCGCGCCCCCGCCACGACCGACGAACAGCCTCACCCGCCCGCGTGAGACTTGAACGTGAAAGTCTCTCAGATAAGTTGCGGCAGTCCCGCCGCCGCGCGAGAGTTCGATCACCATCCCCCGGACGAAGAGGTCACCTCGTGCGCCGTTCGCCCCTTGTCGTGTTGCTCGTGGTTGCCGGGCTGGTCGCCGGTGCCACCGCCACGGCCGCCAGTACGCCGTCGTTCCGCAAGTACGTCGCGCTCGGTGACTCGTACACCGCCGGGCCGCTGATTCCGTGGCAGCAGCTGAGCTGGTGTTTCCGGTCGAACAACAACTACCCGTCCTGGCTCGCGACGCGGCTGGGGATCTACGACACCGCCGGCGCGTTCACCGACGTCAGCTGCTCGTCGGCCGACACGTCGAACATGACGCAGCCGCAGGTCACGCCGTCGCCGAGCATTCCGCTCTCGACGCAACAGCCGCAGTTCGACGCGCTGCACGCCGACACCGACCTGGTCACGATCGGCATCGGTGGCAACGACGACAGCGTCTTCGGCGACCTCACCGGCACCTGCCCCACGCTGCGCGCCGACGACCCGACCGGCGCGCCCTGCCAGGAGCACTACACCGTGGACGGCGTGGACACCATGGCCGCCGCGGTGCAGGCGACCGGCCGCAACGTCGCGAAGGTCGTGCAAGGCGTGAAGGACCGCTCCCCCGCCGCGACGATCGTGCTCGTCGGTTACCCGCGCCTGCTGCCGCCCACGGGCACGTGCCCGAGCGTGATCCCGTTCGCCGACGGCGACTACGCGTGGGCGGACGGCATCGAGCAGAAGCTCAACGCCGCCATCGAAGAAGCCGCACAGAGCGAAGGCGTGCACTTCGTCGACACCTATGGCCCCAGCCTCGGCCACGACGCGTGCGCCGGCCGCGCCGCGTGGGTCAACGGCCAGAGCACCAACGTCTTCGAGGCCGTGGCCTACCACCCGTTCAAAGCCGGGATGGAAGCCGAGGCCGGCCTGATCGCGCAGGAGCTCGGCGTGCAGGGCAGTGCCAAGGCACCGGCGCCGAAGAGCAAGGCCGACCCCGCTCAGCTGGCCCGGGCCGCGCACCTCACGGGAGCGTGAGGATCTCCGCGCCGTCGGCCGTGACCACGAGGGTGTGCTCGAACTGGGCCGTCCACTTCTTGTCCTTCGTGGTCACGGTCCAGTTGTCATCCCACACGTCGTAGTCGATGGTGCCGAGGGTGATCATCGGCTCGATCGTGAAGGTCATGCCCTCCTCGATCAGCGTGTGGACCGAGGGCTCCTCGTAGTGCAGCACCGTCGGCGCGGTGTGGAACGCCGGGCCGACGCCGTGGCCGGTGAAGTCGCGCACCACGCCGTAGCCGAAGCGCTTGGCGTACGCCTCGATCACGCGGCCGATCACGTTCAGCTGCCGGCCGGGGCGCACCGCCTTGATGGCGCGCGCCGTGGCCTCGCGAGTGCGCTCGACGAGCAGCTTCGCCTCTTCGGAGACGTCGCCGGCGAGGAAGGTGGCGTTGCAGTCGCCGTGGACGCCGCCGATGAAGGCGGTGACGTCGATGTTGCAGATGTCGCCGTCCTCGATCACGGTCGAGTCGGGGATGCCGTGGCAGATCACCTCGTTGAGCGAGGTGCAGCACGACTTCGGGAACGCGCGGTAGCCCAGCGTCGACGGGTAGGCGTGGTGGTCGAGCAGGAACTCGTGCACGACCTTGTCGATGTCGTCGGTGCTCGCGCCGGGCTTGACGGCCTTGCCGCCCTCCTCCAGCGCCTGTGCGGCGATCCTCGACGCCACGCGCATGGCCTCGATCACCTCGGGCGTGCGCACACCGTTGCCGGTGTCCCGCTTCGGCGCCGGCCGGTCGACGTACTCGGGGCGGGCGATGTCGGCGGGAACGGCGCGGCGCGGAGTCTGGACGCCGGGCTTCAACGGGGCACGAACGGACATGCCCTCCAGACTACGACGTCACTTCGCGGCCACGCCCGCGAGGAACCGGTGGGCGGCGTCGACGGCCGGTTTCGACGAGCCGGCGTCGGTGAGCAGTACCGCGAACGCCAGGTCGCCCTGGTAGCCGACGAACCAGCCGTGGGAGTGCGTGCCGTCGCCGAACTGGGCCGTGCCGGTCTTCCCGCGCACGTCGGGCAGATCACGCAGGGCGGTGGCTGTGCCGGTGGTCACGACGTCGCGCATCATCGAGCGCACGGCGTCGAGCACCTCCGGCCGCGGCGCCGGGCCGAGGCCGCTCACCTTGGCGGGCTGGCCGCGCACCAGCGTCGGAACGGGGACTTTTCCGGACTGCACGGCCGCGGCGGCGAGCGCCATCCCGAACGGGCTCGTGACCACGGTCCCCTGCCCGAAGCCGTTTTCCGCCCGCTGCACCACGGAATCGGCCTTCGGCGCCGACCCGGTGACGGTCGTCAGGCCGGGGATCACGAAGTCGGCGCCGATGCCGAGCGAGCGCGCCGCGTCGGTGAGTGCCGTCGGCGAGAGGTCGGCCGACAGCTGGGCGAACGTCGTGTTGCACGACTGCGCGAACGCCTTGGCCAGCGGCACCGTACCGAGGTCGAAGCGGCCTTCGTTGGGCACCACGCGGCCGGCGAACGTCACCGTGCCCGGGCAGGCGACCGGTGAGTCGACCTTAACGCGGCCGGCCGTGAGCGCGGCCGTCGCGGTGACGATCTTGAACGTCGACCCCGGCGGGAAGCGGCCGGTGAGCGCGAGCGGTCCCTGTTCGTCGGCGGGCTCGTTCTGGGCGACGGCCAGCAGCTGCCCCGTCGACGGCTGCAGCGCCACGATGGCCGCGGCGGGCTTCACCGGTGCCAGGGCCTTCTCGGCGGCGGTCTGGATGTGCGTGCTGAGCGTGCTCGTGACGGCCGGCGGCTCCTTGGGCGGCACGGCGTCGAGCTCGCTGGCCTCGCTGCCGGTGACGTCGAGCGAGACGATCCGCCAGCCCGCGCCGCCCGCGGCCTGCTGCTCGACCATCGAGCGCAGCGCGGGCAGGATCTGGCGGCCGGTGTCGCGGTTGTCGGGCAGGAGGCGTTCCTGGCTCGTGAAGCGGACGCCGGGCAGGTCGTAGATGGTGGGCTTGACCTGCTCGTAGTCGGTGTCGCGCAAGGACAGCACGGGGTAGGCGGCACCGGGTTTGGTGGCCTTGATGCCGTCGAGCACGGAGCGGCCGGTCACCGTCGGCTCGAAGCGGTGCAGTGCCGAGCCGAGCTTGCTGGCGACGGCCGTGGTGTTGCCCGTCTTCGCCGGGTCCACGACGACGCCGATCACGGTCTGCGGGCGCAGCAGCGGGAAGCCGTCGCGGTCGAGCACCGGCGCGGGTTCGGCCGGGTCGGCCACGATCGCGATGCTCTGCGACGGCGCCAGCTGCGGGTGCACGACGGTGGGCTGCCAGTGCACCTGCCAGCCGTCTTCGGCCGAGCGCAGCTGGGCGTCGGAGGTGTAGCTCCAGGTGCGGCCCTTGGGCAGGTGCCAGGTGAGGCGGTAGCCGCCGGTGGCGTTGTCGCCCGACTGCTTCACGGTCTCCTCGCTCGCCTCGATCGACTCGGGTTTGAGCGCGGTGCGAACCTGGGTGAGCAGGATCTTCGCGGCGTCGGGTGAGTCGGTGCGCGCGGCGGCCGCGGCGACGTCACCGGTGCTGACGGCGGTGAGGAAGGCGGCGAGGGTGTCTTCGGGTCCGTCGGAGGAGAACAGGCCGCAGCCGGCGAGCGGCAGGACGGTCGCGACGGCGGCGGTCAGGGCCGCTGCGCGGTGTCGACGGTGCGGGTGCCGACCAGGTGCCATGCGTCGGATCGAACCAGCCCGGCGGGCGCGTTCCGGGCCGAAACGCCGACCCGGAAGGGCGAATCGGGTTCAGAACAGGACGGTCGCGTACTGGCCGACCTGCTGGAACCCGATCCGGCGGTACGCGGCGAGGGCGGGGCTGTTGAACGCGTTGACGTAGAGGCTCGCGGTGCGGCCGAGGCCGTGGACGAGCCGGTTGACGACCGCGGCCGTGCCCGCGGTGCCCAAGCCCGCGCTGCGGCGCTCCGGGTGCACCCACACGCCCTGGATCTGGCCGACGCCGGCCGACATCGCGCCGATCTCGGCCTTGAACACGACCTCGCCGTCTTCGAACCGGGCGAACGCCCGTCCGGTGGCGATCAACTCGCTCACGCGGGCGCGGTAGCTGGCGCCGCCGTCGCCGCTGCGCGGGTCGACGCCCACCTCCTCGATGAACATCGCGACGGCCGCGGGCAGGTAGCGGTCCAGCTCGTCGGGCCGCACCGCGCGCACGTGCGGGTCGGCTTTCACGTGCGGGCTGCCGTCGAGCGCCATCAGCGGCTGGTCACCCCGCACTTCGCGGGCGGGCCCCCACTCGCTCGACAGCTCGTCCCACAACCCCAGCACCTGCTCGGCCGGCCCGACGAGCGACGAGCATGTGCGCTGGCGGCGCAACGCCCGGTCCGCGAACGACCGCAACGCCGACGCGTTGCCGCGCAACGGAATCAGGTTCGGGCCGGCAAAACACAACCCCTGGAACCGCGTGGACCGCCCCGGGCGGCCGTCGGAAGCCCAGAGCTCGCCACCAAGCCGCCACGGGTCGAGGCCCGCGGCCTCGACCCTGGCGCTGACCATGCAGCTGCTCACCGGGTCGGCGGCCAGTGCGGCGCGCACTGCCGGATAGTCCCGATCGTCGAGCAGCCGTGCACCTGCAAGCCGCAACACAGTGTCCAGAGTGCCAGATGACGCGGATGAACGGAACGCAAGCCCACCGACACGCTCAGATGAACGGCACAATCGGACGTATGCAGCGCTACACGTACAAGGTCGTCGAACTCCGCGAGAAGATGCTGGGCGGCAAAATGTCCGGCGACAAGCTGGAACGCCTCCTCAACGACGAGGCCAGCGACGGATGGCAACTGAAGACCATCACCTCGGCTGACGTGAAGGGCCGGGTGGGACCTGGAGGGGTGGACGGACTGTTGGTGACGTTCGAACGACCGGTCCAGTAGCCGGTCGCGGCGCGCCGGCGGCCGGGTTTCGAGGCTCGGGGCCGACGGGACAAACCCCCGCCCTCGCAAGGGGGCGTCCCTCGTCCATTCTATCGCCCGCCCCCGACAAAACCCGTGGCCAAGTTCCGAACCGGCCGAGTTGTCCACAACTCGGCGACGGTATGGACAACTCCGGCCGTGATCGAGGCCTGCAGGCTCGGTCCGACGCGAACGCCCGGTTCTCTGCGCAAGACGAGGAACAGCACAAGCACCAAGCGGCGCTCACGCGCCCCGGTAGGTGCCGATCGTCCAGCTGTTGCCCTCCGGGTCGCGCAGGCTGAAGGTGTGCGAGCCGTAGTCGGTGTCGTGGGGGGCGAGGGTGATGTCGGCGCCGGAGGCGGCCACGCGGGTGTGGATGGCGTCCACGTGGTCGGAGACGACGTAGATCGCGCCGGTGCCCGGTTTCATGGCGTCGTGGACGTTGTCGGCGGGGCCATCGCAGCTGCCGAGCATCACGCCGCCGCCTTCGGGCCAGCGGAGCTCGGCGTGGGCGATGGCGCGCTCGGCGCCACCGGGGACCACCAGCGTCTCCTCGAAGCCGAGGACGTCGACGAGGAAGCGCACGGCCGCGGGGGCGTCGTCGTAGCGGAGGGCGGGCCAGACTGTCGGTTGAGGTGTCATGCCGTCGAGTCTGGTTCCGCGGGCACCGAGTCGTCTTGGAGGAACGGGAGCTCTTCGGCGATCCACGTCCGCGGTGAGCACCCCGCGAGAGCGCGCCATTCGTTCGACAGGTGCGCCTGGTCGTAGTAGCCGGCGTCGACGGCCACCGTGGCCAGGTCCGAGGCGCCGGCGCGCAGGAGGCGGCCGGCGCGTTCGAAGCGCAGCACGCGCGCCACCTGCTTGGGGGCCAGGCCGACCTCCGCGCGGAAGCGTTCGCCGAAGTGCCGGCGGCTCCAGCCGACCGACGAGGCGAGGTCCGTCACCCGTACGCCGCCCGAACGCGCCCGCAGGAGCCGCCAAGCCTCGCCCAGCTCGGGAGCCGGAGGGGGCGCCGAAGCAGCCGAAGCAGCCAGCACCTCGTCCAGCACGGCGAATCGCGTGGGCCAGTCCGCAGCTTCGAAGAGGCGCGAAGGCAACGAAGCCCACGGCCGGCCGAACTCGGCCAGGTCCACGACCCGCCCGCTCAGCTCCGCGGCCGTCACGCCGAGCAGGGAACGCACGCCCAGCGGATCCAGTTCGATGTGCAGGCCGCGCTGCACCCGGTCCTGCGTGATGAGCGCCGGCGAGGTGTGCAGGCCGCCGACCAGCGCCTGCAGCGTGCCCGAGCCGGGCAGGCCGGCGAAGCGGATCGGCTGCTCCAGGCTGATGATCAGCGTCACGTGCCGCGACGGCAGGCCGCGGTGGACCGACAACGTGACGTCGTCCTGGGCGTAGCCGATGTAGCGCGTGACCAGCGGCCGCAGCACCGGGTGCGGCAAGCGGGTGGCCCAGCTGTGACTCACCTGACCAGCGTAGGCCGGAAGGCGCCGGTTTCTGCTACCACGGACAGCGGGGGCCACCGGAGAAGGGACGCGGCAGTGACCATCCAGGAGCAGGCCCAGCAACTCGAACTGCTGGCCGACTCGGTGCCCACCGGCATCGCCCTCGCGACGAAGGGCGAGCTGGAGGACCTGCAGTCGCAGGTGCTCGGGCTGCTCGGCGAGACGTCCACCGCCACGTCCATCCAGGGCGCGATCCAGCTGGCCAGCCAGCAGATCGACGAGGTCGCCGCGGCGCTGGAGAACGTGCGCATGCAGATCAAGGACGCCGCCCAGCACCACCTGCAGGGCTGAAAAAAACCGGCCCCGCACCCGAAGGCGCGGGGCCGGTCCGAGAAAAACTCAGCCGACCGTGACGCTCGGCGAACCCTCGCCGATGCTCTCGCCGGCTTCCTCGGCGATGCGCATGGCCTCTTCGATCAGGGTCTCCACGATCGCGTGCTCGGGCACGGTCTTGATGACCTCGCCCTTCACGAAGATCTGGCCCTTGCCGTTGCCGGACGCGACACCCAGGTCGGCCTCGCGGGCCTCGCCGGGGCCGTTGACGACGCAGCCCATGACCGCGACGCGCAGCGGGATCTCCATGCCCTCCAGACCGGCCGTGACCTGGTCGGCGAGCGTGTAGACGTCCACCTGCGCGCGCCCGCACGACGGGCACGACACGATCTCCAGCTTGCGCGGCCGCAGGTTCAGCGACTGCAGGATCTGCGCGCCGACCTTGACCTCTTCGACCGGCGGGGCCGAGAGCGAAACGCGGATGGTGTCGCCGATGCCCTGGCGCAGCAGAGCGCCGAACGCGACGGCCGACTTGATCGTGCCCTGGAACGCGGGCCCGGCCTCGGTGACGCCGAGGTGCAGCGGGTAGTCGCACTGCTCGGCGAGCAGCTCGTACGCGCGGACCATCACCACCGGGTCGTTGTGCTTGACCGAGATCTTGATGTCGTGGAAGTCGTGCTCGGCGAAGAGCGAGGCCTCCCACATCGCCGACTCGGCCAGCGCCTCGGGCGTGGCCTTGCCGTACTTCTCGAGCAGGCGCTTGTCGAGCGAACCGGCGTTGACGCCGATCCGGATCGGCGTGCCGTGGTCCTTCGCGGCCTGCGCGATCTCCTTGACCTGGTCGTCGAACTTGCGGATGTTGCCCGGGTTCACGCGCACGGCGGCGCAGCCGGCCTCGATGGCGGCGAACACGTACTTGGGCTGGAAGTGGATGTCGGCGATCACCGGGATCTGCGACTTCTTCGCGATCGCGGGCAGCGCCTCGGCGTCGTCGGCGGACGGGCACGCGACACGGACGATGTCGCAGCCGGCGGCGGTGAGCTCGGCGATCTGCTGGAGGGTGGCGTTGACGTCGGAGGTCAGCGTCGTCGTCATCGACTGGACGGAGATGGGGAAGTCGCTGCCGACACCGACGGAACCCACGTGGAGCTGGCGGGTTTTGCGGCGCTCGGCGAGGACGGGGGGCGGCAGTGCAGGCATACCTAGCGCGACGGTCACGTCCCCAGCCTACCTACTCCATCCGGCCCTGCTTCAACGAAGTCAACCGTCACGGTGAGCAGCGTTACCCCCGGTCGGGGGCCCACCGGCCGGGTAGTGACCCGACCGGTGGGACCGGTTACTGCAAGCGAATCGGGTTCACGATGTCCGCTGTGACCGTCAGTAGAGTGATTCCGCCGCCGATCACGACCAGCACCATGGTGACGGCCGAAAGCTTGGTGTAGTCGACCGGTCCGCCCGCCGCCTTGCCACGCAGGCCGCGCAGCCAGTCGCGCACCTTCTCGTACCAGACGACGGCGATGTGCCCGCCGTCCAGCGGCAGCAGCGGCAGCAGGTTGAACACGCCGATGAAGAAGTTCAGGCTGGCCAGCAGGAAGAAGAAGATCTGCCACAGGCCCTGCTCCACGGCCTCGCCGCCGATCCGGCTCGCGCCGACGACGCTGACCGGGGTGTTCGGGTCGCGCTCGCCGCCGAAGATCGCGCTGACCACGGCGGGGATGCGCTCGGGAAACTCCACCAGGCGCTGTGCGGTCTGGGCGAACATGTCGCCGGTGAAGGAGAACGTGGCGCCGATGCCCGTGATGCCGTTGTAGTGCAGGTAGGCCGGCGGGATCACCGTGGAGGCGCCCATCATGCCGACTTCGTGCACCTTGCCGTCGGTGCCCAGCCGCTGCACGCGCGGAATGTCGACCACCAGGTTCACGGTCTGGCCGCCGCGCTGCACGGAGATCGGCGTGGGGCCCTTCGCGGCCTGCACGACCTGCAGTACGTCGGTCCAGCTCGCGGTGGGCTTGCCCGCCACGGAGACGATCTTGTCGCCCGCCTTGATTCCGGCCGTCGCCGCCGGCGTCGGCGCGCCGGGCGGACACGAGGTGTCGCTCAGCTGCTGCGTGGTGGTGGCCGCGCGGGCGCAGGAGGTGCTCTGGATGACCGGCTGCACCGGCTCCGACGCGGCCGCGATGTTCGGCAGGCCCATCGTGACCGACATCAGGTACAGCACGATGAAGCCGAGGATGAAGTGCGTGATCGAGCCCGCCGACATCACGACGGTGCGCTTCCACGTCTTGAACCGCCACATCGCGCGCGGCGCCTCGTCCGGGGTCACCTCGTCGAGCGCCGTCATGCCGGCGATGTCGCAGAAGCCGCCGAGCGGGATCCACTTCGCGCCGTACTCGGTCTCGCCGCGCTTGAACGAGAAGATCGTGGGCCCGAAGCCGATGAAGTACCGGCGGACCTTCATGCCGAACATCTTGGCCGTGACCATGTGGCCGGCCTCGTGCAGCGCGACGGAGATGCAGATGCCCAGGGCGAACAGCACCACCCCGATGATGTAGGCGAGCACGCGCTACTTCCCCTTACCCAGCATCGATCCTGCGCGCCCTCGAGCCCAGCGCTCGGCGGCGAGTACGTCCTCGACGTCGCGCGGTTCGCGACGCCATTCGTCGGCGGCTTCGACCACCTGGGAAACAGTGTCCACAATCGACGTGAAACCGGTGTTCTGCGCGAGGAAGGCGGCCACGGCCTCCTCGTTCGCGGCGTTGTAGACCGCCGGCAGGCAGCCGCCCACGGTGCCCGCGTGGCGCGCCAGCTCGACCGCCGGGAAGGCCTCGTTGTCGAGGGGTTCGAACGTCCAGCTCGCGGCCGTGTCCCACGTGCACGCCGCGGCGGCGCCGGGCACGCGCTCGGGCCAGTGCAGCGCGAGCGCGATCGGCAGCCGCATGTCGGGCGGGCTGGCCTGGGCGATCGTCGAGCCGTCGACGAACGTCACCATCGAGTGGATGATCGACTGCGGGTGCACGGTCACGTCGATGCGCGCGGGCTCGATGCCGAACAGCAGCGCGGCCTCGATCAGCTCCAGGCCCTTGTTGATGAGCGTGGCCGAGTTGATCGTGATGACCGGGCCCATGGACCACGTCGGGTGCGCCATCGCCTGCTCGATCGTCACGTCGGCGAGGTCCTCGCGCTTCTTGCCCCGGAACGGCCCGCCCGACGCCGTGAGCACCAGGCGCGCGACCTCGTCGTCCCGGCCGGAGCGCAGGGCCTGCGCGATGGCCGAGTGCTCGGAGTCCACCGGCACGATCTGCCCCGGCTTCGCGGCCGCGAGCACGAGCGGCCCGCCCGCGATGAGGGACTCCTTGTTGGCCAGCGCGAGCGTCGAGCCGGTGGCCAGGGCCTTGAGCGTGGGCTGGAGGCCCTGCGACCCGGGCAGGGCGTTGAGCACGACGTCGACGTTCACGGCGTCGATGAGCTCCGTCACGGCGTCGGCGCCGGCGAAGATGCGCGGGATGCGGAACTCGCCCTTCGAGTAGCCGCGCCGCTGTGCCTCCGCGTACAGCGCCAGCTGCAGGTCTTCGACCACCGTCGGGCGGCTCACGGCCACGGCCTCCACACCGTGGGCCAGGGCCTGCGCGGCGAGCGCCTGCGGGTCGGAGCCACCGGCGGCGATGCCCGCAACGGTGAACAGGTGGGGGTTGCGGGCGGTGACGTCGAGGGCCTGGGCTCCGACGGACCCGGTCGAGCCGAGCACGAGGACGCTTCGCGAGGTAGTCATCGCACGCCATTATCGCCCGCCGAGCCGCGGCCCGTCTCCGCGGAGCACTCGGGGGTGTGGGATCATTGCGGCGTACGAGGTTGAGCGGGTCAGGAGGAGTGATCGTGGCAGGCAAGGCGATCGAGAAGCGCCCCGCGGTGGACCCGCGCGACGAGCCGTCGGCCGAGTGGGGCTGGCACGGCTCGTTCCCGAAGGCCACGCGCATCGCCGGCTGGGTCAGCGTCGTCATCCTGCTGCTCATGCTCAAGGGCAACCACGAGAACAACACCGAGAACGTGTGGCTCATCGGCCTCGCCGCGTTCCTCGCCCTGTTGCTCGTGCTCGACTTCCGCAAGCGCCGCACGGCCTGGCGCAAGTAGGTTCACGTTCGCTACCTTGCGGGGCTATGACGTCACGCTGGGTCGCTCTTGTTCTTTCGGTCGTGGCCTTGTCGTTCGGGGCCTCTGTGGCGTTGTTCGCCGTGCCGGCCACTGCTGCGTCCGCTGCTGTTGAGTCCGCGGCTGCTGAGTCCGCCGCCGCTCCGGTTGTCCGCTGCACCTTCACGCCGACGCCCGACAACCCGGCGGCCCGTCCGGTGCTCCGGCCCCTGCCGTTCGCGCTGACCCGCGGGACGGTCGACGTGACGTTCCATTTCAACTACGGACCGGTCACCGTGCGCTTGGACCGCGCGGGCGCCGCTCCGTGCGCGGTGGCGAACATGGTGTCGCTGGTTCTGCAGCACTTCTACGACCGCTCCCAGTGCTGGCGCCTGTCCGACTCCGAGCGCCTCGGCGTGCTCCAGTGCGGCGACCTCTACGAAGTCGAAAAGGGCGGCCCGGGCTACAAGTTCCCGGACGAGGTGTCGGGCACCGAGACCTACGAGCGCGGGACGATCGCGATGGGCAACCAGGGCCCGGGGACGAACGGGAGCGAGTTCTTCATCGTCCATTCCTTCGCCCACATCCCCGCCCAGTACTCCGTGCTGGGCAAGGTCGTGCGCGGCATGGACGCCATCGACCGCATGGTGAAGGACGGCATCGTGCCGACCGACCCGAACGGCCCGCTGGACGGCGCGCCCAAGCACCCGGTGAAGATCGCGACGGCGTCGTTCGGCCGATGAACCCCCGGTCGGGGGCGGCCTAGAACCCACCTCTGACCTGCACGAGTCACCCCAAAGAGTGAATATCACTCAAGTCCGTTTACAGTACGCGAGCAGTCGGGCGGCGGACCGGGGGAACTCATGCTGATGACCCACGAAACCTACCTCGCCACCAGGCGGTTCCCGGCGCTCGACGGGGTGCGGGCGATCGCCGCGGTGCTGGTGGTGGTGTTCCACTTCGGGGGCAGCGCGTGGGTGCGCGCGAACGGGTGGATCGGGGTGCACGTGTTCTTCGTGCTCTCCGGGTTCCTGATCACGACGCTGGCGTTGCGCGAGGAGGACCGCACCGGCCGCGTGTCGCTCAAGAACTTCTACCTGCGGCGGGCGTTCCGGATCCTGCCGGTGTACTACGTGGTGCTCGGGATCTTCGTCGTGGTCACGGCGGCCCGGGGTGAGCTGCGCTCCAGTGGCCTGTTGGGGGCGCTCCCCTGGTTCGCGACGTTCCTCAACGAGTTCCACGTCGTCGGGGTGTTCGGGGTGGCGTGGACGCTCGGCGTCGAGCAGAAGTTCTACCTGGTGTGGCCGGTGCTGGCGTTCGGCGTCGCCGGGCTGGGCTTCGCACGGAGATTCGGGTTCGCGGCAGGGTTGGCCGTGGCACTCGTCGCGCTGGTGCCCGTGCTGCCGTACTCCGGTGCGTACGCGTCGATCGTGATCGGCTGCACGATGGCCGTCGTTCTCCACCACCGCAAGGGGTTCGCGGTCCTGAGGCCCTTCACGCACCCGGCGGCGGGCTTCGCCGTCGCCGCGGTGATCGTGGTGGTGCAGGTGTTCTTCACCGACCTCACCGTCGCCCTCCACGACGACGGCGGTGTCGCCGTCGGCACGACGTACGCGGTGCTCGTGGCGCTGCTGCTGCCCTCGCTCGTGGCCGGTGGGCCGCTGAGCCGGGTGCTGTCGGTGAAACCGCTGCGGTTCGTCGGGGAGCGGTCGTACTCGCTCTACCTCATCCAGTCCATCGCCGGCTGGACGCTCGCGGGGCTCGTGCCGCAGCTGGCGCACCCGCGCACGCTCACGGCGGTCGGTGTCACGGCCATCGCGCTGCTGATGGCCGATCTCCTCTACCGCTGGGTGGAGGTGCCGATGATCGAGCTCGGCCGGCGGGTCACGGCGAAGCGCGCCGAGCCGACCCCGGTGAAAGAACCCGTCCCCGCGTGAAAAAGGGCCGCCCCGGGAACGAATCCCGGGACGGCCCGTGCACCCGAAATGGTCAGCGTTCGCTGGTCGGAGCCACCAGCTCGCTCGGCCCGCCGCCGGACTCCCCGGCGACCGCGGCCAGCTCCTCACCCACCGATTCCGAAGCCTTGCCCTTGTCCTTCGTGAGCAGCGATGCGACCGCGCCGATCAGGCAGACCACGATGGCGAAGCCGAACGCCACGGCCAGACCGTCCTGGAACGGACCCGAGATCAGGTTCGGGAAGAAGCTGCGCCCGGTCAGGAACGAGGCCTGGTCCGGCGGCAGGCTGCCCAGCTGGCCGCCCAGCAGCTGCTGGATCGGGTTGTAGCCGAGGAACGCCGCGAAGAGCACGGCCACCGCGGGCAGGTGCGCCACCTGGTTGGCCGGCCCGGCCGCCACGCCGTGGGCGGTGAGGCCCTGGAACATCGCGTTCGGGAGGTTGTCCGACAGGCCGGCGATGATCAGGCTGAAGAAGAAGCCGATCGAAAGCACCATGGCCGCGTTCTGGAACGTGGTCATCATGCCCGCGCCGGAGCCGCGGGCGTCGGCCGGCAGGCTGTTCATCACCTCGGCGCGGTTGGGCGAGGAGAACATGCCCATGCCGATGCCGTTGACGAGCAGGATCGCCGCGAACGCCCAGTAGTTGAAGTTCACCGGCAGCAGGATCAGCAGCAGGAAGGTGATCGCGGTGATCAGCAGGCCGCTCGACGCGAGCAGCCGGCTGCCGATGCGGTCGGACAGGATGCCGGCCGTCGGCGCGGACACCAGGAAGCCGACGGTCATGGGCAGCATGTAGATGCCGGCCCACAGCGGTGTCTGCTCGAAGGTGTAGCCGTGCTGCGGCAGCCAGATGCCCTGCAGCCAGATGATCAGGATGAACTGCAGCCCACCACGGCCGAGCGAAGCGGTGAGGTTGGCCAGGTTGCCCCAGCTGAACGAGCGGATCCGGAACAGCGACAGCCGGAACAGCGGGTTGGCCACCTTGGTCTCGATGACCACGAACGCGATCAGCACCGCGACGCCGCCGATGAGGCACGAGAGCACCATCGGGCTGCCCCAGCCGGTCGGCGACGAGCCGTAGGGCTGGATGCCGTAGGTGATGCCCACCAGCACCGCGATGAGGCCGACCGCGAAGGTGATGTTGCCCCACCAGTCCATCTTCGCGTGCTTGCGCACCCCGGTGTCGTGCAGCTTCACGTACGCCCAGATCGTGCCGACCACGCCGAAGGGCACCGACACCAGGAAGATCAGGTTCCAGTCGACGGGCGCGAGCACACCGCCGACGACCAGGCCGAGGAACGAACCAGCGATAGCCGCGACACCGTTCATGCCCAGCGCGAGACCGCGCTGGTTGGCCGGGAACGCGTCGGTGAGGATGGCCGACGAGTTGGCCATCAGGAACGCGCCGCCGATGCCCTGCACGATGCGCCAGCCGATCAGCCAGAGCGCCGCCGCGTCACCGTCGAACCAGGTGATGGCCAGGAAGATCGACGACACGGTGAACACCGCGAAGCCGAGGTTGTACATCCTGGCCCGGCCGTACATGTCCCCCAGCCGCCCGAAGCTCACCACCAGTACGGCGGTGACCACCAGGAAGCCCATGATCATCCACAGCAGGTAGCTGGTGTTGGCCGGCTCCAGCGGGTTGATCCCGATGCCCTTGAAGATGTCGGGCAGCGCGATGAGCACGATCGACGAGTTGATCGTCGCGATCAGCATGCCCAGCGTCGTGTTGGACAGCGCGATCCACTTGTATCGCGGGCCCAGTTCCGCGAGTGAATACGTTCTGCGCTCGGCCACAGTGAAACCTTTCTCTCGTTCCCTTAGCTAGGCTAAGCAAGTTGCTTGCCTGTGGCAACCAACTTCGTGAATCGGTTACGAGAGAACCGTCACAGGTCGATCACTGTCCTTTGCGGACTCTTTACTTTCACTCGACTGAGTGAATAGCAAAAACCTTCCCGGGATTGAGGATTCCGTGCGGGTCCAGCGCGTTTTTCACGGCCTGGTGCATCTGCAGAACCGCCGGTCCGAGCTCGTTTTCCAGCCCCGGCCGCTTGAGCAGGCCCACGCCGTGCTCGCCGGTGACGGTGCCGCCGAGGGCCAGCGCGTCGGCCACGATGTCGTCGAACGCGGCCTGCGCGCGCCGCCGCGCGTCCTCGTCGCCGGCCGGCGTGCTGAGCAACGGGTGGAGGTTGCCGTCGCCGATGTGCGCGACGTTGGCGATGAGCGTGTTGTGCCGCTTCGCCGCGAGGTCGATGCGCGCGAGCATCTCGGGCACGAGGTGGGTGGGCACGCAGACGTCCTCGGTCAGCAGCGGGCCGAGCCGCTCCAGCGCCGGGTACGCCAGCCGCCGGGCGGCGAACAACGCGTCGGCCTCCGCCTGGTCCGACGACTGCGCCGCCCAGGTGGCGCCCGCCTTCTCGAAGCACTCGAGCATCACGGCGGCCTCGTGCTCCCCCGCCGCGCCCGGCGCGTCGCTGCGGCCCAGCAGCACCACCTCCGCGTCGGCCGAGAGTCCCATGTTCTTCCACTCGTCCACGGCGACGAGGCAGTGGCGGTCGACCAGCTCCAGCGCCGAGGGCACCACGCCGGCCGCGCGGATCGCGGCGGCCGCCTCGCCCGCGGCGACGGTGGAGTCGAAGTAGCCGGCCACGGTGCTCTCGGGCGCGCGCTGGGCCCGCAGGCGCACGGTGATCTCGGTGATCACGCCGAGCGTGCCCTCGGAGCCGACCATCAGGCCGGCGAGGTCGTAGCCCGCCACGCCCTTCGCGGTGCGCCGCCCGAGCCGCACGAGCTCACCCGTGCCCGTGACCACTTGCAGGCCGAGCACGTAGTCGCGGGTCACGCCGTACTTCACGCAGCACACGCCGCCCGCGTTGGTGGCGACGTTGCCGCCGATCGTCGACCACGGGGAGCTCGCCGGGTCGGGCGGGTACCAGAGGCCCTGTTCGGCGCAGGCGGCGCGCAGGTCGTCGTTCACCACGCCGGGGCCGACCACGGCGAGGCGCTCGACGGCGTCGATCTCGTGGATCGCCGTCATGCGGTCGGTGACGAGCACGACGCAGCCGGCCACGGCGTTGGCGCCGCCGGACAGCCCGGTGCCGGCGCCGCGCGTGACCACGGGCGTGCCGTGCTTGAGGCAGACCTTCACCGCGGCCTGCACGTCCTCGGCCGAGCGCGGCCGGACCACGACCTCGGGCAGCGTCCACGGAGCCCACTCGGCCTCGTCGTGGGCGAAGCCGCGCAGCACGTCGGGGTCGCGCACGAGGACCTCGGGCGGCAGGACGGCTTGCAGGTCTTCGATCAACATGGGCGCTCCCGGTCGCGTTGCGGCTTCTCCCGCCAGGTTAGGGGGCTGGGATGTCGAAACGGCCGTCTCTGCTTCGACGTAGGACTAGAGACCGACTTCAGGAGGCAGCCATGGGAACCACTTCACGCGGGATCGCGATGTTGCGGGCCGTCGCCGCCGGGCGCGCGCGGGTGACCTGCAGCGCCGAACCGGACCTGTTCGTCGACGGCCTGCCCTGCTGCGACCAGTTCACCGCCCACGCCCTGGCCCACCAGGGACTCGTGCGCCCGGCGCGGCTCGGGCTCGTCGGGCAGCAGGTGCCGGCGGAGCTGACGCCGGCAGGCGCCGCCCTGCTGACGACGGTGGCCGCGGCAGCATGAGATGCAGCAGGGCCCTGTCGTCTCGCCCGAGCGCGAGACGACAGGGCCCTGGTCCGGGGACGCCTACGTGTTGAGCGTGCCGTAGACGATGATGTTGTCGAGGTAGCTGTGCGCGGCGGCGTCGAACGCCCCGCCGCACGTGATGAGGCGGATCTGCGGGTCGGTGGTGTTGCCGTAGACCGCTTCGGTGGGGAATTCCTTCTTCGCGATCTGGTCGACCTTCGTGACGGTGAAGGTGGCCTTCGACCCGTCCTGGCGGCCGATCACGACCTGGTCGCCCTTCTTCACCTCGTGCAGCCGCCAGAAGATGCCCTTCTGGTGGTTGCCGTCGATGTGCCCGAGCACCACGGCGGGGCCGACCTGGCCCGGCGTCGGGCTGTTGGAGTACCAGCCCGCCTGCAGTGGTTCGGTCACGGGCGGGACCTGGACGGTCTTGTCGGCGTTGAGGCCGAGCGGAACGAGCGAGGAGTGCGCGTCGATGCTCGGCACGTCGAGCGACACCGGCACCGACCGGGCGAGCCCGACCACGGGCGCGGCGCTCGCGGGCGCCGCCGGCTGCTGGGCCGGCGTCGATTCCGCGCCGCAGCCGGACAGCGCGAAGGTGGCGACGAGGGCCAGCAGCAGGGCGAAGAGCCCGTACCGGCGTCGGGTCACTCCACTCACTGAGCGAACACCGTGGCGAGCGAGCCGTCACCGGTCTCCGGTGCGCCGGCCGGGATCACGGTGACCTGGCCGGGGCCCTGGGCCGGCGGCTTGGCCGGGGCAGTGGGCTGGGTGGGCGTGCTCGGCGTCGCGGCGACCTTCGCGCAGGTGGAGGAGGCGAGGACGATGTCACCGCTGCCCAGCGCGCCGGTGGCCTTGCCGCCGAGGAGCTTCACGTGCAGCGCGTTGACGGTGAGGGAGCCGTCGTCGTGCTTGATCTGCTCGTTCACGATCACCTGCACCACCCCGGGCACGCCGATCTTCTGGTTCGGCGCGGTGCCCACGGGCAGCTTGCCGATGCGGCCGAGGTCCAGGCCCGCGAGCTCGGACGACGCGGTGATGCCGTCGGGCGTCGACGTGCACTCGGAGCTGATCACGCGCGCCTTCGGCGTGGCGCCCGCGAGCGGGGCGAGCACGGGCAGCGCGGCGTCGACGATGGAGGCCTTGGAGGCCACCTTGCCGTCGGTCTCCTTCGCGGAGCTACTGATCGCCTTCGCTGTGACGAGGCCCTTCAGCGGCACGTTGACGACCTCCGCGGACGTGGGGCCGTCCGTGTTCGACGGCGCGATCTTGCCCGTCTCCACGGAGATTCCCTTGTCCCCCAGCACTCCCGCCAGCAGCGAGACCGACGCGGACGCGCCGTAGGCCGACCCGGCGGGCGCGTCGGCGGCGACCGCCGAGGGGGCGGCGGTGGCGAGCAGGGCGAGAGCTGGAGCGGCGACCACGAGGGTCCGTCCGCGCAGCAGGGCAGAACGCATGAATTGTCCTTTCGAACACCAAGAATGGAACCGCCCGCGGATCCCCGAATCCACGCGTGACCCGACGCAACTGTCGATCACCGGCGAGAACGCGACGCTATCAAGGGGGCCCGGAATTGCAAAGCAAGATCCACTGCGCAGCGCGTCGATCAGCCGAGTCAGTGACCACGTTTTCCGCAATTTCACCACTAAAGAGTGATGTAACGCTGTGGTTTTGGCCGGGTTCTCTCACTCTGCGCTAGGTCGTTCCTGCACCTACTTGGCAGATTGCTCGCGTCACCACTCTTCGGGGTGATCCTGGGGATGGGTGATCGACCAGTACTCAGCGTCATGTGACCGCTACGGCGGCTCGTGGGTTTTTCGTAAAACTCCACGCGGGAAATCGTCGCGTGGAATTGTCCACTATGGAGCGTGGCGTGGCATTCACTCGCCACGGGTGAGCACGACGTCGTGATCCGCCGTCGTGCCGGCGACCAGAAAAAGGAAGTCGTTCTCGACGGCGCGGCCGGGAACCTTCAGCAGGTAGTAGCCCGCGCGCAGCCCGGACAGCCGGTAGCGGCCGTCCGGGCCGCTGACCGCGGTCCACGTCCGGTCGAGCGTGGCGAGACTCTGGCTCGCCGCGACGACGGTGACGCCCGCGACCGGCTTGCCGTCCTCGACGACGTGCCCGGTCACCGGCACGACTGGTCCGATCACGCCCGCGGCCGCACCGCTGAGCGTGGTGAACCGCCCGGCGGTGACCACGCACGTCGCCTCGAGCCCGCCGCGCCGCACGCTGTCCTCGGTGACCCGCCCGGTCAGCCCCGCCGTGATGGTCTGGTGCGCCCGCAGTGTTCCGGAGAAACCGCCCTGCAGCGGCTGGTCGGTCTGGATCCCGTTGAGCGCCATGCGATCCGAGGGATCCGCCGACGCGCACGTCACCTGGATTCCGTCGACCTGCCGGCCGGTGTCGTTCGTGAGCGTGAGCGTGCCCCGGACCACCGCACCCGGCTCGTAGGCCGTGCGGTCCAGGCTCAGCGCCGGGTCGAGCTTCACCGCCGCCACGGCCGGGTCCTCGTCGAGCGGCGCGGCGACCGCGGCCATCGCGAGGACGGCCGCGGGCAGCGCGAACCACAGGGACTTCCGCATGACACCCCCAGAGAGCCGATCGGCCGAGAATACCGGGGATCGCGTCGCCGGAGCGCGGATTCGCCGCTCAGACTCCCGCGCCGCCGTCGACGCGGAGGATGGCGCCCGTGACGTAGGAGGCGCGGTCGCTCAGGAGCCAGGCCGCGGCTTCCGCGATTTCGGTCGGGTCGGCGCCGCGGCGCAGGGGCGTCGCCGAGACGAGGCGGTCCTGCAGGCCCGGCGATTCAGCCTCCCACGCGCGGATCATCTCGGTGAGGGTGTTGCCCGGGGTGATGGCGTTGACGCGGATGCCTTCCGGTCCGTAGGTGACGGCGGCGGACTCGGTGAGGCTGTTGACGGCTCGTTTCATGGCGCCGTACGCGGGCAGCTCGGGGTTGCCCCGCAGGCTGCCGACCGACGACGTGTTCACGATGGCGCCGGTGCCCGCCGTCGCGCGGATGACGGCGACCTCCGCGGCCATGGCGAGCCACACGCCCTTGAGGTTCACGGCGTAGACGTGGTCGAACTCGGCCTCGGACAGGCCGTCCATCGGGCCGGGTTGCTGGATCGTGGCGCCGTTGTTGAAGGCGATGTCGAGGCGGCTGTAGAGCGCCTCAGCGGCGAGGTCCTCCCCGGCGGCGCCGACTTCCAGCTAGTCCGCCCCGACGGCGTCGCCGAGATCGACGTGCGCGCAACCCTGCGCACCGACCACGACGACCTCGTCTACCTGACCGGCCGCGGCCTGCGCCACGGCCCCGCGGACGTCCTGCGGCGGATGGCAGCGGGCGAAGCCGTCCACCCGGACTCGTACTACTTCCGCGAATGCCTGCTCTTCGAAGCCGCCGGCCCGCGGACCGAGTGGCTCAACCGCGTGGTCACCGTCGCCCGGGGCGCCCGCACGCAGTCGACGGTGAAGGTCGACGTCTTCGAGGTGCGCTAGCTCGGGCACCGCTTCGAGGTCCGCGGACGACGAGCAGGTTTCCCGGTCAGCCTCGGCCGAGCAGCTTGGCGAGGCTCGGGTGAAGGTGGCGATCGAGCGGACCGCGCTGGAGCAGGAGCCGGCCATGATGCTGGGCCGGGTGCTCGACCGGCCGCTGCACTTCGAGCTCATGGCACTGCCCGCGACGGCCGAGCGCCTCAGCCGGCTCGCGATGGCCGGCATGCTCGTGAGCCACCGCCACAACTACAGCGACCAGCTCGGGGCGAAGACCGGCGACAGCAATCCCCGGGCCATCCGACGTGTGACGATGGCGATCGAGGAAGACCCCATGAAGTTCCGCACTGTCGGGCAGATCGCCCACGCGGCGGGGCTGAGCGCCCGCGCTCTCGAAGTGGGCTTCCGGCGTCACGTCGGCGTTCCGCCCATGCGGTACCTGCGCCAGATCCGGCGCGCACGCCGCGCTCCTGGAGGCCGACCCCGAGACGGTGACAGCGACGTCGGTCGCGTACGCGTGGGGCTTCCTGCACTACGGCCGGTTCGCCGCGGAGTACCGCAAGGCGTATCACCGGTCGCCTTCAGAGACGCTGGGGTCTCGGTAACGACGTTTGCTCGACTGAGGACCCCCTGACCTGCGCTTACTTCATCTATACACTCGAAGTATACTCGCTATGTATAGTGGCGCTATGGTGATCATCCGCAGTCCCCTGGAACCTCGCGTTGCCGTCGCTCGGCCCTTCGCGTGGCCCGCGATCTCGGTCGTGGCGCTGTGCACCGCGCTCGCGCTGCTCGTCGAGGCCGGGCGGCAGAGCCTCCACGGCGACGAGCTCTACTTCCTGTCCGCTGCCCAGCACCTGTCGTGGGGCTACGCGGATCAGGGCGCACTGGTGCCGTTCCTGGCGTGGCTCGGCGACGGTTCACCGTTGACCTTGCGGATTCCGGCGGTGCTCGCCACCGTCGCCGGTGTCCTGCTCACCGCGCTGCTCGCGCAGGAGTTCGGCGGCGGCCGCTGGGCGCAGACCGCCGCGGCGGCCGCGTACGCCGCCTCGCCGCGGGTGCTCGACACGGGATCGCTGCTGCTGACCCAGACGTTCGACATCCCGCTGTGGATCGCCACGACGTTGCTGCTGGTGCGCTGGGCCCGGACCGGCTCCGACCGTCTCTGGTGGGGCATGGGACTTCTCGCGGGGGTGGCGTTCACGGTCAAACCGCTGATCGCCGTGTTCTGGATGTGCTGCGTCGCCGTGCTGCTCGCGACCCGGCGGCGGCGCGTGCCGTGGGCCGGGCTGGGGAAACTGGCCGCGCTCGCTGTCGCCGGCGCGTCGCCTTACCTGATCTGGCAAGGGTTTCACGGCTTCCCGCAGCTGACGCTCGTCCCCGTCGTCGCCCAGGAGACCGGCGAGTTCGCCGGCGGCAAAGTCGCCGTGCTGCCCCTGACGCTCGCGTCCAACGGCGCACTCGCCGGCGCCGCCCTGGCGGTTTACGGCTGCTGGGCCTTGCTCCGCGACAGCCGCCTCGCGCCGTACCGCTTTCTGGGCTGGACCTGCGTCGCCGTCGCCGCCGTGATGCTCGTGGCCGGCGGGCGGTACTACTACTGCGCCGGCCTGTTCCCCGTCTGCTGGGCCGCCGCCACGGCCCGCATCAGTACCACGGTGGGATCGCACTGGTGGCGACGCATCGCTTCGGTGGGCGTTTCCGCTTTCTCCGGCGCCGTCGTCCTGATCATCAGCCTGTTCGCGGGCGGACCTTCGTCTTGGGCCACCGGCGCCACCCTCGAATCCCGGTCCGAACAAGACTGGAGCACCTTCACCGACGCAGTCGCGACCGCCTACAACCGCCTACCCCCCACGACGACGATCATCACCGACCACTACTGGCAAGCCAGCGCCCTGAACTGGTACGGCGCCGGCCTCGGCCTACCTCCCGCCCACAGCCCCCACCGCGGCTTCTCCTACTTCGGCCAGCCCTCGGACCCCGGCCGCCCGGTCCTCTTCGTCAGCACCGACCCGACCGAGTTGCGCACGCCGTGCGTGCGGATGTCGGCGACACCGTCCGACGCTGACCACGGCTTCGCCGGCCTGAACCAGAGCGTGCCCATCTGGCTCTGCGACGCCCCGCGGCAATCGTGGGAGACGTTGTGGCCGCAGCTGCGCCACTCGTGACGCGCCCCAGGGCGCGAGCGGATGGGGCGGGTCCAGGTGAGCGAGACGCTCAGAACGCGCTTATTCAGATCAGATCAGGAACGATTCAAAACGCGCACATGCGAACGCTGGCGCAACCATTCCGGCAAATCCCAGTCAGCGCCGGCCGCGATGAGATCACCGATTATCTTTCGAGCAGCCAGGTCAGTGTTCGCAGCTACTTCGTCGCGACCCACGGCGCGAGCAGCACTTCCAGGTCCGCGTCGGACAACGCCCGCGGGCTCTCGCCGAAGCCCTGCCAGCGCGAAGCGTCGCGGGCGGCGTGGAAGTCCACCGAGTACGCGCGCATCAGCACGTACATGAAGCTCTCCGAATCGAACCGCTCGCCCAGCAACGAGCGGGCCGCACGAGCCACCGCCACCCCGCCGGTGATGTCGCGCAGCTTCAGCTCTTCCGCCGCCGGGTCGAGGAGGCAGGGCGTTGAAATCACAGGAACTTTCCCATCACTGAAACGAAAACTCAGCCTTCGGCAGCCAACTGGCCACACGCCGCCGCGATGTCCTGGCCGCGGGTGTCGCGCACGGTGCAGGCTACGCCCCCCGCGTTCACCAGCCGCACGAACTCCCGCTCCACCGGCTTCGGCGACGCATCCCACTTCGAACCCGGAGTCGGGTTCAACGGAATCACGTTCACATGCACCAACTGACCCAGATGCTTGCGCAGCCGCTTGGCCAGCAACTCCGCCCGCCACGGCTGATCATTGATGTCCCGGATCAACGCGTACTCGATCGACACCCGACGGCCCGACGTGTCCGCGTAATACCGAGCCGCCGACAAAACCTCATCCACCGACCAGCGGTTGTTCACCGGCACCAGTGTGTCCCGCAGCTCGTCATCCGGAGTGTGCAGCGACACCGCCAGCCGCACCTGCATCTTCTCGTCAGCCAGCTTCCGGATCGCCGGCGCCAAACCCACCGTCGACACCGTCACCGAACGCTGACCGATCCCCAAACCCGACGGAGCCGGCTCCGTGATCCGCCGCACCGCCGCCACCACCCGCTTGTAGTTCGCGAGCGGCTCACCCATGCCCATGAACACGATGTTCGACAGGCGGCCGGGGCCGCCGGGCATGGCGCCGTCGCGCATGACGGCGGCGGCGGAGCGGACCTGGTCGACGATCTCGGCCGTGGACAGGTTGCGGTCGAGGCCGCCCTGGCCGGTGGCACAGAAGGGGCACGCCATGCCGCAGCCGGCCTGGCTGGAGATGCACAGCGTGGCGCGGTCGGGGTAGCGCATGAGCACGCTCTCGAGCAGCGTGCCGTCGTGGGCGCGCCAGAGGGTCTTGCGCGTGGCGCCGTCGTCGGCGGACAGGGCGCGGACCTCGGTGAGCAGCGACGGCATCAGGTCCGCGACCAGGCGCTCACGCGCGGCCGCGGGGATGTCCGTCATGTCGGCCGGGTCGACGGTCAGGCGCGAGAAGTAGTGGTTCGACAGCTGCTTCGCGCGGAAGGCCTTCTCCCCCAGCTCCACCACGGCCTCGGCCCGCTCGGCGGAGGTGAGGTCGGCGAGGTGACGCGGCGGCAGGCCACGCTTGGGCGCGTCGAAAACAAGGGGGAGGGCAGTCATAACCGATCCAGTATTCCACGTCCACCGGACACGCCGTCAGGACTCCCCCGGCCGTGTGCCGCCGGTCACCTCCGCCCGCAGGACCGCGGCCGCCTCGCGGACCGCGTCGACGATGAACTGGTAGCCCGTGCAGCGGCAGAGGTTGCCGGAGATGCCGGCCCGGATCTCGTCGTCCGTGGGGTCCGGGTTGTCCGCCAGCAGCTCCCGGACGGTGAGCAGCATGCCGGGCGTGCAGAACCCGCACTGCAGCCCGTGGTGCTTCCAGAACGCCTCCTGCAGCGGGTGCAGCCGCCCGCCCTCGGCGAGCCCTTCGACGGTCGTGACCTCGGCGCCCTCGGCCTGCGCGGCGAGCGTGCAGCAGGACCGCGCGGTGCGCCCGTCCAGCACGACCGTGCAAGCCCCGCAGACGCCGTGCTCGCAGCCGACGTGCACGCCGGTCTTCCCGCAGTCCTTGCGCAGGAAGTCCGACAACGTGCGACGCGGCTCGACGTGGCGGGTCACCGCTTCCCCGTTGACAGTCATGCTGACGGCGCGGCTGCTCATGCGGCCTGGTTCCTTTCCGTGCGGGACAGTGCGCGGGTGAGGCAGCGGCGGGTGAGGACGCCGGTGATGCGGCGGCGGTACTCCGCCGGCGCGTGCAGGTCGGTTCCGGGGTCGACGGCCCGGGTGGCCTCCGCACCCGCGGCGCGGAACAGCTCGTCCGACGGCGACTGTCCGATGAGGACGGTCTCGGCCGCGTGGGCGCGCAGCGGCGTCGGGCCGGCGCCGCCGATGCCGATCCGCGCTTCGGTGATGCGGCCCGCGCTGTCGGTGCGCAGCGCCGCGAGCGCGTTCCGGCTGGTCGCGTTCGTCCCGGACCGGGTGGACGGGCCGCCGGCCGGAGAGCCGGATCCGCTGCGGTTGCGGCAGCTCGAGGACCTGGTGGCGCTGCGGGTCGAAGCGTCGCGCCGCCGCGGCGCGGTGACGTCGTGCGAAGGCCGGATCTACGCGACGTTCCCCGTGGTGGAAGACCGGCCGCCGGGCGAGGCGACGGCGCTCGTCCGCGAGATCGCCGGGCAGGCGACACGCCAGTTGCGCGTGGAGCTGCGGGCGGCGGTGAGCGGGGAGATCACGTCGGCCGACCGGCTCGTCGAGGCCCGCCGCGACGTCGACCGGCTGCTCACCCTGCCGTTGCTCGACGAGTCCCGCCGGGTGGTCGCGTTCGAGGACTCGATCGCGGACGCCGTGCTGTCGGAGCTGACCGAGATCGTGCTGGACCGGCCGCGGCTGCTGCAGGGCGGCGTGGCCGGGATGGTGGTCAGCGACCGGGACTGCGGGACGGAGTACCTGCCGAGCCTGCGGGCGTTCTTCGAGGCGGGTGGCGATCTCACCGCGGCAGCCCGCACGTTGTACGTGCACCGCAACACGTTGAAGTACCGGCTGACCCGGATCCGCGACGTGTTCGGAGTCGACGTCGAGATCCCCACGCAGCGCCTCGTCGCGGAGCTGCAGGTGGCGGTGTTCACCGGCCACCCGGAGCTGCACCGCCGCCTGGACGCCACCGCGCCCGAACAGGACTGACGCGCCGTCCTCCGGCGCGCTTACACCGGAGGACGGCGGCGGCTCACGCCGTGAGGGTTTCGAACCGCCGCAGGGTCTCGTCGCGGCCCAGCGCCTGCGTGATCGAGTGCAGGTCCGGGCTGCGGGTGGAGCCGGTGATCGCGATGCGGATGATCTGCGAGGCCTCGCGGATCGAGCCCGGGTACGCGTCGGGGTCCTTCTTGAGTTCCTTGGCGTTCTTGGCGAAACCGTGCTTCGCCGCGACGTCGCGGATCTGCTGGAACCACTCCTGGCCGTCGTCGAGCTGCTGGTAGTTCGCGACGAAGTCCGACGCGACGGCACGCACGACCTCCGGCGCCACGCCGAGGGCGGCGATGCGCTCGTCGTCCGGGCCGGTCACGGGGGCGTGCAGCTGCGGGAAGAAGAACCCGTAGACCGCGCGGAACTCGCTCCACTTCTTGAGGTCCTTGCGCGGGTTCTCGGCGCCTTCGCGCTCGACGGCCAGCGCCCGCAGGGCCAGCTCCTCCGACGACTCAAGTACCGACAGCAGCTCCGGGTCAAAGCGCTGCGCCCACGTGCGCACTGCGGCGAGGATCTCCGCGCCCGACATCGTCGCGATGTGGTCGGCGGAGATGTCGTCGAGCTTCACGAGGTCCACGAGCGGTCCCGCGACGCCCATCTCGTCGAGGTTGATCGGCTCGTCCAGCGCCTGGGCCAGCGGCAGCTCGGCGAGCCGGCCGTTGGCGAGCCCGCGCAGGTAGTACAGAACGGCCTCGACCGGGTAGCCGGCCTCGATGTAGAAGTCGACCGACGCCTCGGGGTCCTTGCGCTTGGAGAGCTTGCGCTTGCTGCCGCCCTCCTGCTTCATCAGCGGGGCGATGTGCGCGTAGGTGATCGGCTCGAAGCCGAGCGCGTCGAACAGCTGCTGGTGCACCGGCACGGACGAGATCCACTCGTCGCCGCGGATGACGAGGGTCACGCGCATGAGGTGGTCGTCCACGGCGTGGGCGAAGTGGTAGGTCGGCAGCCGGGGGCTCTGGTCGGAGCTCTTGAGGATCACCACGTCGTTGCGGTTGGCCTCGGCCTCGATCGTGCCGCGGATGGCGTCGGTGAAGCGCACGCGCGCGCCGGTGTCGTCGGGCGCGCGGAACCGCACCACCCACGGTTCGCCGGCGTCGAGCTTCGCCTGCACGTCGGCCGGGTCGGCGTCGCGCCAGATGGCCCACGAGCCGTAGTAGCCGGTGGGCAGCTTCGTGGCCTGCTGGCGCGCGGTGATGGACGCGAGCTCGTCCTTCGTGGCGAAGTCGATGTACGCGCGGCCTTCGCGCAGCAGCTGGCGCACGTAGGTCAGGTAGATCTGCTCGCGGCCGGACTGCTGGTACGGGCCGTAGTCGCCGCCGCGCAGGGTGTCCTCGTCGGCCTGCAGACCGAAGTAGGAGAAGCCGCGCTCGAACTGCTCCAGCGCGCCCTCGACCTCGCGCGACTGGTCGGTGTCCTCGACGCGCACCAGGTAGCGGCCGCCGGAGCGACGGGCGACGTCCTGGTCGATCGTGGCCACGTAGATGCCGCCGATGTGCACGAACCCCGTAGGCGACGGGCCGAACCGGGTCACCTTCGCGCCGTCCGGCAGCTGCCGCGCCGGGTATTGCCGCTCCCAGTGCTCCGGCTCGGGCAGGTCCGCGGGGAACAGGGCGTCGATGACCACTCGGTCCAGCATGGGGGGTCGGGTCTCCCAGGTCGGTTCAGCGCTTCTTCTTACTCCTTCGAGTATCTCCGACCACCGCAAACGTCCCTCGCGCAGGTCCTCGACAGTCGTTAGGTTGCATCGCGACCGTTTCCGATATATCGTGAACCAGTCGCAACCGTTCGCGGGATCGCCGGCTCAAAGGCGATCCCGCACGCCCCGCCGGAGGCGGGGCCAACAGACAAGGAACAACGACATGAGGCACCCTCACCCCGGTGCGCGAGGCGCGCACCAACACGGAGAACACGGTCGTCCCGCTTTCGGCCCCTTCGGCCGCGAGTTCGGCGACTTCGGATTCGGCCCCGGCGGCCCGATGGGCCGCGGCCGGCGAGGCCACGGCGGTCCCGGCGGACGACGAGGCCACGGCCCGCGTCGCGGCCGGCGCGGTGACGTCCGCGCGGCGATCCTGACCCTGCTCGCGGAACAGCCGCGGCACGGGTACGAGATCATCCGCGAGATCGGCGAGCGCAGTGGCGGCTTCTGGAAGCCCAGCCCCGGCTCGATCTACCCGACGCTGCAGATGCTGGCCGACGAAGGCCTGGTCGTGAGCAAGGACGAGAACGGCAAGAAGCTGTTCGAGCTCACCGACGAGGGCCGCGCGGCCGCGGAGCAGCAGACCGGCACCCCGCCGTGGGAGCACTTCGCCGAGGACGTCGACCCCGTCGAGGTCGACCTGCGCAAGGCGGGCGCCACGCTCGCGGCGGCGGTCGTCCAGGTGATGCGCGCCGGCAGCGCGAGCCAGCAGGCCCGCGTGGTCGACGTGCTCAACGAGGCCCGGCGCTCGGTCTACTCGATCCTCGGCGAGGTCGAGGAAACCGACGAGTCGCCGGAAGAAGCCGAGTGACCCGGCAGGACGAGGCCGGTGGGCTTGACCCGCGTGTGCACGCGGTAGCCCACCGGCAGCGTCACCCCGGCGCCGCCGGCCGTGCTGATCGTGCGCTTGTGCACCTCGGCCACGGCCCGCGCGGCGACCTGCGCGCTGAACTCGATCTTCAGCACTGACTCCATGGCGGCGTGGTCGGTGAACGACCAGCGCGTCGCCACGCGCCGGAGGCTGAAGCCCTCGCCTTCGAAGAACTGCTCGACCTCTACGGGGTCGTAGTGCGGGAGGTCCGCCCGCAGCCAGCCGCCGTACGGCTCGCTCGTCGCGTCGAGATCGACGATCAGGATCGACCCGCCGGGCCGCAGCACGCGTTCCGCTTCACGCAGCCCCGGTTCGCAGCCGGGGCCGAAGAAGTACGCCGTGCGCGCGTGGACCACGTCGACACTCGCGTCGTCGACGGGCAACCGCTGCGCGCGGCCTTCGCGCACCGACACGTTCGGCAGTTCCCGCGCGCGCTTCGCCGCGTCGCGCGCCAGCGGTGCGTACGGCTCCACGCCGAGCACCGAGCGCGCGTCGCGGGCGAAGCGCGGCAAGTGGAATCCGTCACCACAACCGAGGTCGAGAACGTCGCGGCCGGTCCAGTCGCACTCCTCGCGCAGGACTCGCCAGATCTCGCCGTCGACGTCCTGCGCGCGGTTCTCCACCTCGTAAGCCTGCTGGTAGTACCAGATGTTGGGGCTCGGCAAGACCTCCGTCGCGCGAGAGCGGCCTGAGGAACGGGGGAACCATCGCACGAACTTCTCCAACGACGTCGGCCGCGAGGCGGTTCCGGGGTTCCGGGCTCACTGCGAAAAAATCACGGGCACCGCATAGACTTCTTGCTCACCGGGAGGAGGCCGCGATGACCATCGGTTCGGCCAGCACAAGCGCGATTCCGGCCGGCCTCCCGTGCTGGATCGAGGTGGCCTGTCGCGACGAAGCGGTGTCGCAACAGTTCTACACGGGCCTGTTCGGCTGGCAGTACGACGTGCACCGCGACCCCGCCGCGCCCACCGGCCGCTACTGGATCTCGTCGCTCGCCGGCGAGCCGACCGGCGGTCTCTACCAAGCCGGGGCGCAGACCGAACCCGGCTGGACGCTGCACGTCTCCGTGCCGCACACCGCGAGCGCGGCCGAATGGGTGGAGCACCTCGGCGGCCAGGTGACGCTGGGACCGGTCGCGATCCCCGAGCGCGGCAGCATTCTCCACGCGATCGACGCGGCGGGCGCGCCCGTGGTGTTCTGGGAGGCGCCGCCGGACTGGCGGTTCGTCACCGGGATCCCCAACACGTTCAGCGGCGCTGACCTCAACGCGCACGACGGCGAGGCGGCCGATCACTTCTACACCAAGCTCTTCAACTACTCGAGCCACCAGATCGGCGACGGCGAAAGCGTCGACTACGCGGAATACCTCATCGAGCACACGCCCGTGCTCTACCGCTACGTGATGGGCTCCGAGTACAGCCGCGACACTCCCCCGCA
Organism: Amycolatopsis sp. NPDC001319; assembly: GCF_042896185.1. Classification (NCBI taxonomy): domain Bacteria; kingdom Bacillati; phylum Actinomycetota; class Actinomycetes; order Pseudonocardiales; family Pseudonocardiaceae; genus Amycolatopsis; species Amycolatopsis sp. NPDC001319. The sequence goes on from NZ_JBIAWY010000005.1 coordinate 102,842, forward strand.
CTGGCTCGTCTACTTCGAGGTCGACCCGGCCCGCGGCTGCGACGCGACAGCGGGCCAGGCACTGATGCTCGGCGGGTCCGTGGTGATCGAGCCGTACGACACGCCCTTCGGCCGTATGGCGATCCTCGCCGACCCGGACGGCGCGGTGTTCGCGGTGATCGACCACTCGCGCACGCTCGACGACGTCGGCCGCGCCGAGGTCGACGACCCTTACGACGACTGAGTTTTTCGACCACTGAGTTTTTCGACGACTGAGTTTTTCGATGACCGGGCCTTACGACGAGCGGGGCCGCAGCAACCCCGTCAGCAGCACGATCCCGCCGTAACCCCCGGCGACGACCCACATCGCCGTGCCCGGCAACAGTCCGCCGACGAGCGCGACCCCGATGGCCCCGCCGGTTTGCCGCGCCGCGTTGAGCACGCCCGCGGCGATGCCCGCCTTGCCCGGCAACGCGTTCATCGCCAGCGACGTCATCGCGGGCATCGCGAGCGAACAGCACCCGAAGACCACGGAGAACACGACCAGCAGCACCGGCGACGGATCGGCGGGCAGCAGCGCGAGGCCGGCCGAGCCGGCCAGCGCGACGAGGCCACCGGCGACGATCGGCCGGCGCTCGCCGAACCGGTGCGTGAGCCGTCCGCTGAAGAACGCGTTGAGCCCCACGGCCAGGGTGAGCGGTACCAGCGCCAGGCCGGCCTCGAGCGCACCGAGGTGCCACTCGCGTTGGAGGAACAGAGCGAGGCAGAACAGCGTGCCGTAGAGGCAGAAGTTGAACAGGCCGCCGATGGCCGTCGCGACGGCGAAGGACCGGACTTTCAGCACACCGAGCGGCAGCACCGGCGCGGTGATCACCTTTTCCGCCGCCACGAACGCGATACCCGCGGCGACGCCCGCGCCGATCAGCACCAGTGTGGTCGTGGCGGTCCAGCCCGCGTGCCCGGCTTCGATGAACCCCGCGACCAACGTGGCCAGCGCTGCCGTGCCGAGGATCTGCCCGACGACGTCGAGCCGGGTACGCCGGTGCGGCGTCGTTTCCGTGACGTGCCGGCGGGTCAGCCAGATCGCGATCAGGCCCACGGGCACGTTGACGGCGAACACGAGCCGCCAGTCGGCCAGCCCGACGGCGAGACCGCCGAGCACCGGACCGGCTGCGAGCCCGACCCCGCTCATGCCGCCCCACACGCCGAGCGCGCGAGCCCGGGCGCCGGCTTCGGGGAACTGGTGCACGATCAACGCCAGCGACGAGGGCAGCAGCGCGGCCGCGCCGGCCCCCTGCACCGCACGCGCGGCGACCAGCCACGGCAGTGAATCCGCTGTGGCGCAAGCGATCGAGGCCAGCACGAACACCGCGGTGCCGATCTGGAACACGCGCCGCGAGCCCCACCGGTCGCCCGCTTCACCCCAGGTGAGCAGGAACGCGGCGAGCGCGACGGTGTAGGAGTCGACCACCCACTGCAGCGCGGCCGTGGACGGTTCACCGAACTCGGCGCCGATGGCCGGCAGCGCGAGGTTCACGATGGTCGCGTCGAGCGTGATCATCACGAACCCGAGGCACACCGCCGCGAGCGCGAGCCGGGCCGAGGAACGTTCGCGGGTCGAAGTGGTCATGCTCCGAGTCAAGCCCGCGGACACTTCGGTGGTCCACGAAGCGTTCGCTACCGCTGGGAGGCCGAAGCTCCCAGCGCAGGTCCGCGCGTCGGGTCGATCGGGGAGGTCAGGCGCGTCACGCCGGGACGAACGCCGACAGCAGCAGCCAGGAGACCACAGCCGAGGGCAGCAGCGAGTCGAGGCGGTCCATGATGCCGCCGTGGCCCGGCAGCAGCGTGCCCATATCCTTGATGCCGAGGTCGCGCTTGATCAGCGACTCGACGAGGTCGCCCAGCGTCGCGGTGAGCACGATCGCCGCGCCGAAGACCGCGCCCTGCCAGGTGTGGCCGTGGAGCATCAGGCTGATCGTGAGGATGCCGGCCACGATGCCGGCGACCATCGACCCGGCGAAGCCCTCCCAGGACTTCTTCGGGCTGATGGTCGGTGCCATCGGGTGCTTGCCGCCGAGCACGCCGGCGATGTAGCCGCCCGTGTCGGAGGCGACCACGGCGATGAGGAACGTGAGGACCCGGCCGACGCCGTCCTCCGGTGGCACGAGCATCGCGGCGAACGCGCCGAACAACGGCAGATACGCGCTCGCGAACACCGACGCCGAGATGTCGCGCAGGTAGCCGTCGGCGCCGCCCGGCAGCCGCCAGAGCAGGCAGGCGAGCACCGTGATGACGAACGCCGTGAGCGCGCCCGCGCGGCCGAACGGCCAGGCCAGCCAGATCATCGCCTGGCCGCCGACGAGCACGGGGATCATCGCGACCTTGATGTTCGCGACGCGCTTGAGCACGCCGGCGAACTCGAAGGTGCCGACCCCGATCGCGATCGCGATGACCCCGATGAAGATGAAGCGGACGGTGAGCAGGGAAACGATGATGGCCGCGCCGAGCACCAGGCCCACGCCGATGGCCGCGGGCAGGTTGCGCCCGGCCCGGGAGTCCTTCTTGGCCGGCTCCGGCTGTCCGCCCGGTTCGGGCTTGTCAGCCGGCTCCGGCTGCGGGGTGTGCTCCACCCGCTCGTCTCGTTCCTCGCTCACCTGGCTCATCAGACCTCGAGCAGCTCGGCTTCCTTGTGCTTCACCAGCTCGTCGACCTGGTGCACGTAGGTGTCGGTGAGGTTCTGCAGCTCCTTCTCGGCGCGCGCGACCTCGTCCTCACCCGCTTCGCCGTCCTTGGCGATCCGGTCGAGCTCTTCCTTGGCTTTGCGGCGGATGCTGCGGATCGACACGCGGGCGTCCTCGCCCTTGCCCTTCGCCATCTTCACCATCTCCTTGCGCCGCTCCTCGGTGAGCTGCGGGATGACGATGCGGATGACGTTGCCGTCGTTGCTGGGGTTGACGCCCAGGTCGGACTCTCGGATGGCCTTCTCGATGGCACCGAGCTGCGTCTGGTCGTAGGGCTTGATCAGCGCCATCCGCGCCTCGGGCACGTTGACACTCGCCAGCTGGTTCAGCGGGGTCATCGCGCCGTAGTACTCGACGACGATGCGCGAGAACATCGACGGGGTGGCCCGGCCGGTCCGCACCGACGTCAGGTCGTCCTTCGCGACGGACACCGCTTTTTCCATCTTCTCCTCGGCGTCGAGGAGGGTCTCGTCGATCACGGCTACTCCCGGTGTTGTGATGGTCGAACCTGTGCTGATCCCAGCAGGTCTAGGCCGACGCCCCGTCGGCGGGGGTGCTGACCAGCGTCCCGATCCTCTCACCACTCACCGCACGGGCGATGTTCCCCTCGGTGAGCAGGTTGAAGACGATGATCGGCATGTTGTTGTCCATGCAGAGGCTGAACGCGGTGGCGTCGGCGACCTTGAGGCCACGCTCCAGCACTTCGCGGTGGCTGATCTCGTGGAACATCGTGGCGCTCGGGTCGGTCTTCGGGTCGGCGGTGTAGACACCGTCCACGGCCTTGGCCATGAGCACGGCCTCGCAGCCGAGCTCCAGCGCGCGCTGCGCGGCGGCGGTGTCGGTGGAGAAGTACGGCATGCCGACCCCGGCGCCGAAGATGACCACGCGGCCCTTCTCCAGGTGCCGCTCGGCGCGGCGCGGGATGTACGGCTCGGCGACCTGGCCCATCGTGATGGCGGTCTGCACGCGCGTGGGCAGGCCTTCCTTCTCCAGGAAGTCCTGCAGGGCCAGGCAGTTCATCACGGTGCCGAGCATGGCCATGTAGTCGGCGCGGTCACGGTCCATCCCCCGCTGGGACAGCTCCGCACCGCGGAAATAGTTGCCACCGCCGATCACCACCGCCACCTGCACGCCGGTGCGCGCGACCGCGGCGATCTGGCGCGCGACGGAGTGGACGACGTCGGGGTCGACCCCGATCGAGCCGCCACCGAACATCTCGCCGCCCAGTTTCAGCAGCACCCTTCGGTAGCCACCGTCGACCCGGTCACCCATCTGTGTGTCGCCTCCTGTGTTCGATGGCCGCCGTTTCCCCTTTGTGAGGGGCGCCGGGCGGCTGGACCCGACTGTGCCCCCGTCCCCGCACCGCGGAGACGGGGGCACAGTGGCAGAACCTAGTCCCAGTACCTCGCTCAGGCCTGGCCGACCTCGAACCGGGCGAACCGGGTCAGGGTCACGCCGGCCTCGTCGAGCAGGGCCTTCACGGTCTTCTTGTTGTCCTTGACCGACGGCTGCTCGAGCAGGACGTTGTCCTTGTAGTACGCGGTGACCTTGCCTTCGATGATCTTCGGCAGGGCCTGCTCCGGCTTGCCCTCTTCACGGGCGGTCTGCTCGGCGATGCGACGCTCGTTCTCGACGATCTCGGCCGGCACCTCCTCGCGGGTCAGGTACTTCGCGCGCAGCGCGGCGACCTGCATGGCGGCACCGCGGGCGGCTTCGGCGTCGTCGCCGGTGAACTCGACGAGCACGCCCACGGCCGGCGGCAGGTCCGAGCCGCGGCGGTGCAGGTAGGTGGCGGTCTTGCCCTCGAACGCGACGACGCGGCGCAGCTCGAGCTTCTCGCCGATGCGGGCCGAGAGCTCCTGCACGGTGTCGATCACGGGCTTGCCGTCGAGGTCGGCAGCCTTGAGGGCCTCGACGTCGCTGGTCTTGAGGGTCTTGGCGACCTCGACGATCTTCGCGGCGAGCTGCTGGAAGTCGTCGTTCTTGGCGACGAAGTCGGTCTCGGAGTCGAGCTCGATGAGCACGCCGCCTTCGCCGGTGACGAGGCCCTCGGCGGTGGCGCGCTCGGCGCGCTTGCCGACGTCCTTGGCACCCTTGATGCGCAGGAACTCGACGGCCTTCTCGAAGTCGCCGTCGTTCTCCTCGAGGGCCTTCTTGCAGTCCATCATGCCGGCGCCGGTCATCTCGCGCAGGCGCTTCACGTCAGCGGCGGTGTAGTTCGCCATCGTGTTGAATCCGTCCGTTTCAGGTACGTGTGAGGTGATCAGTGCCCGGGTGGCCCTGCGCGGGCCACCCGGGCACGGTCGATCAGGAGTTGGCCGGGGCCTGCTCGGTCACGGCTTCGGGGGCCGCCTCGGTGGCGGCCTCGGTCGCGGCAGCCGCCTCGGTGGCGTCGGCCGCGGCGGTCTCCGAACCGGCGAGCAGCTCCTTCTCCCACTCGGCCAGCGGCTCGTCCGACACGCCCGGCTCCGGCTTCGCGTCGGCCGACGCGCCGCCACGGCTCGAACGGGCCATCAGACCGGCGGCGGCGGCCTCGGCCACCACCTTGGTGAGCAGCGCGGCCGAGCGGATCGCGTCGTCGTTGCCCGGGATCGGGTAGTCGACCTCGTCCGGGTCGCAGTTGGTGTCCAGGATCGCGACGACCGGGATGTTCAGCTTGCGAGCCTCGCCGACGGCGATGTGCTCCTTCTTCGTGTCGACGATCCACACCGCGGACGGCACCTTGGCCATGTCGCGGATACCGCCGAGGGTCTTCTCGAGCTTGTCCTTCTCACGGGTGAGCGTGAGGATCTCGCGCTTGGTGAGGCCGGCGAAGCCGCCGGTCTGCTCCTGGGCCTCGAGCTCCTTCAGGCGCAGAAGACGCTTGTGCACGGTCTGGAAGTTGGTCAGCATGCCGCCGAGCCAGCGCTGGTTCACGTAGGGCATGCCCACGCGCGCGGCCTCGTTGGCGATGGCTTCCTGAGCCTGCTTCTTCGTGCCGACGAACATGATCGTGCCGCCGTGCGCGACGGTTTCCTTGATGAACTCGAACGCACGGTCGATGTACGTCAGCGTCTGCTGCAGGTCGATGATGTAGATGCCGTTGCGCTCGGTGAAGATGTAGCGCTTCATCTTCGGGTTCCACCGACGCGTCTGGTGCCCGAAGTGCACGCCGCTGTCGAGCAGCTGCTTCATGGTGACGACGGCCATTGCCGGAATCACACCTTCTCTGTAGTCGCGCACCCCCGCGGTTCGCGCCCGCGGACGTGCTCATTCGGTTTGTCGCTCGCGGCCGGGTGACCGCTCGCCCTGGTGCTCGTGCCGGCATCCGGACCCCGCGGTTCTCGATGTGCCAAGAACCCCAGGGACCGCCGGGCGCCGTGCGACTCTCCTCCGTCCGGGCCTCCGCTGATCTTCCGAGCGGAACCGGCCGGGGCCGCGCGCACGAGCACGCGAAGTCAGCCCAGCGAGTGGGCTGCGGGAAAGATTCTACCCCCTGCCACCAGGGACGCCCCCACCGGCAGCGCTCCCGCCCGGCGGAGTTGTCCACAACTCGGGCCGCCTGTGGATAACTCACCTTGTTGGCAGGGTGCCGGTCCGCGCGTGCCCCATGATCGAACCCGTGACGACGACCTCGTGTTCCTCGACGCGTTCCTCGACGCCTCAGCCGCGCTTTGTCCTGCGGCGCGGCGCTTTGCGGGCGCTGCGTGTTCTGCGGCCTCCGGGTGGTGTGGGCGCGTCTGGTGCGCTCGCGGATCAGGGTGCTGCGGGTGTTCTGGCCGCTTCAGGCTCCCCGCGTGCTCCAAGCTCCTCACTCGTTTCGGACGGCCCGTGTGCCTCGGCCGGCCTGGGTTCTTCGGGTCCGCTCGGCCGCCCGGATGCTCCCCTGGCTTCCCGGGCAGCGCCGCCCGAGGGACCTCGGCGGGGCCGGCACCGGCGCACGACCGAGCCGTTGTGGATGCGGTGGGTCGAGGTGCTGCGCAGGGCCGCGGCGCGGACCCGGCTGGTGCTGGTCGGCGCGCTCGTGTTGCTTGCCGTGTTGCCCGGCGCGTGGGCCGGGAGGGCGCTCGCCGATGTCCCGCCAGCGCCGGATGTCGGCGCGCAGGCGGGGCGGTTGGCGTGGCCGCTCGCGCCCCGGCCGAAGGTCACGCGGTTCTTCGAGCCGCCGGCCACGGTCTACGGGCCCGGCCACCGCGGGGTCGATCTGGAAGCCGCGGCAGGACAAGAGGTTCTCGCGGCTGACATGGGCGTCGTGATCTTCGCGGGTGAGGTCGGGGGCCATGGCGTCGTCGCGGTGGATCACGACGGGGGCCTGCGTACGACCTACCTGCCGCTCACCCCGAGCGTGGCCACCGGCGATCAGGTGTACCGCGGCCAGCCGCTCGGCACCGTGACTGCCGGGCATCCCGGCTGTCCGACCACCACGTGCCTGCACTGGGGTGCCCGCAGAGGAGAGGATTACATCGATCCGCTGGCCCTCGTCGGCGTGCCGGGCCGGGTCCGGCTGAAACCGTGGGCCGACTCGGAGTGAACCAAGCCGCGGTCAGGTGCTGGGTTGCTCGGTGAGCTTGGCGCGCAGCCGCATCACGGCGCGGGTGTGGAGCTGGCTCACGCGGGACTCGGTGACGCCCAGGACCTTGCCGATCTCGGCGAGCGTGAGGCTTTCGAAGTAGTAGAGGCTGACCACGATCTTGTCGCGCTCGGTCAGCTGGGCGATGGCCTCCGCGAGCTGGCGGCGGTTGTCCTGGTCGACGAGGACGGCGACGGGGTCGACGGCGCCGTCGTCGGGGAGCGTGTCGACGAGCGAGCCGCTGTCCTTGCCGGCCGCGACGAGGTCCTCCAACGCGACGACGCTGGTGAGCTGGAGCTGGCCGTAGAAGTCGCGCAGGTCGTCGAGGCCGATGTTGAGCTCGGTGGCCAGCTCGGCGTCGGTGGGGGTGCGGTGCAGGCGCGCGCCGAGGCGTTCGAGGGCGCGCTCGGCCTCCTTCGCCTTGCTGCGCACGGCGCGGGGCACCCAGTCCTGGGAGCGCAGGTCGTCGAGGATCGCGCCGCGAATGCGCTGCATCGCGTAGGTCTCGAACCGCAGCCCCCGCGCGGGCTCGAACTTCTCGATCGCGTCGACGAGACCGAAGATGCCGGACTGCACGAGGTCGCCGACGTCGACGTGCGTCGGCAGGCCCGTGCCCACGCGGCCGGCGACGTACTTCACCAGGGGCGCGTAGTGCAGCACCAGCCGGTCGCGCGACACCTGGTCCGGCTTGTCGGCGAACTGCTGCCACAAAGCCTGGATGCCCGCGTCGACGTCATGACCGGGGCGCCCGTCCTCGCTGACGGCGCCCTCGCCTCCGGCAGTGCTCACTCCGGCGTCCGTGACTTGCGGCGTGGAGGTCATTGCACGGTCGTTCTCGGCATGCGGCTCAGTATGGTCTCCGTGCTCGTGCGGATGCGCGTGCGCCGGCGGTTCGGCCTCGGGTTTTCCGGCCGAGCCGCCACCGGCCTCGTCAGGCCCGTGGGTGTGCTCGGTCATGGATCGCCTTCAGCCGATCGACGGTCACGTGAGTGTAGAGCTGGGTCGTGGCAAGCGTAGCGTGACCGAGCAGTTCCTGAACGCTCCTGAGATCGGCACCTCCTTCCAGCAGATGGGTCGCGGCCGAGTGACGTAGGCCGTGTGGCCCCATGTCGAGTGCTCCGGGTACCGCAGCCACCGCCTCGTGCACCACGCGCCGTGCCGCGCGCGGATCGAGCCGGCTGCCGCGAACCCCCAGGAAGAGGGCCTGTTCCGACTTCGGCCCGGCCAGTTCCGGGCGCCCCGCTTCGAGCCACGCGGTGAGCGCCTCGGCCGCCGGAACACCGAACGGCACCGTCCGCTCCTTGTCCCCTTTCCCGATCACCGAGACGACACGCCGCCCGAAATCGACCGCTCCGACGTCCAGACCACACAACTCCGACACCCGGATGCCACTCGCGTAGAGCAGCTCGACAAGCGCACGGTCACGCAGCGCAACCGGATCCCGCTGCTCGGCTCCCTTCGCGGCCGCCTGCATCAGCTCGTCGGCCTGATCGGCCCGCAGCACGCCCGGCAACGTCCGGTGCGCCCGCGGCGCCGCGAGCCGCCCACCCGGGTCCGCCTTCAGCGCGCCCTGGCGGTGGGCCCACGCGGTGAACGTCCGCGCCGCCGCCGCCCGCCGCGCCAACGTGGTCCGGCCCGCGCCGTCGGCCCGCTGTCCGGCGAGCCACGCGCGCAGCAGCCCGATGTCGAGATCACCGAGCCCGCGGCCGTCGTCCTCCGCCCCGGTCAGGAACCCCAGCAGCGACACCACGTCGCCCACATACGCCCGCACCGTGTGTGGCGACAGCCCCCGCTCCAACGCCAGGTGCCGCTCGTACTCGGCCACCAACGCCCGCTCCGGCCCGGGCAACCCCTCGCGCACCACCCGCAGATCCGGCCGCCGCGGATCTTTCCGACCCCCCGACGCACGCGGGGCCCCGTCCCGGCGGGCGCTCGCTGACGACATGGCGATCACGCTGCGCGAACCACCGCCCTAGGTCAAGCATCGCCACGCCGTTCTCCGCTGTGTGGCACGGACATTCGGTGCGAGCGAGCAATGCGCCGGCGGACCGAGCGCCGCGGTGGCTGCCGTTTACCGAGGTGCGAGTGGGTGATGCGGCGCCAGCGGCTGCCGCACGCACATGCCGACGCCAAACGGGCGGTGCGCCGACCGGCCGAGCACCCCGGTCGTCGCCGTTCGCCGAGGTGCGAGCGGGTGGTGCAGCGCCGGCGGGTGCGGCATCGCGCGACCGAACGTCGTGTCCGGCGCGGATCAAGAACCTGCGGACCGGCGCGGATACTGGGCCGCAGCGCCCGGCGCGATCCGGCGTCGAGCGGTCGGGCCCAGGAACGAAGGTCGGTGCCGCTCGCTGCGGACCGATTCGCGGCCACGTGCCGCCGTCCGCCGTGCGGCTGAGTGGGGCAATCGGAGCCGGTCATTTCGGTGCCGAGCGGACGATGCGGCGCCAGCCGGTGTCGCCGCGGACGGTGAAGCCGTCGATTTCCAGTTCGGGCAGGAGGGCGCGCACGCGGTCGACCGGGACGCCCGAGGCGGTGGCGACTTGGTCGGCCGAGCGGCCGGCGCGGGGGACGAGGGCTTCGTAGACGCGGAGGGCTTCCGGGGCGAGGACGTCGGTGGGGCGGCGCGGCCTGGGGTTTTCCGGTTCGGGTGCGGGGCCGAAGCGGCCGACGGTGTCGATCACCTCGTCGACGGAGGTGACGAGGGTGGCCTTGCAGTCACGGATGAGGGCATGGCAGCCGGCGGAATTGGCGGACTGGACGGGGCCCGGCAGCGCCATCACGACTTTGCCGAGGACGCCCGCGGTGGTGGCGGTGTTGCGGGCGCCGCTGCGGATGCCGGCTTCGATGACGACGGTGCCGTCGGTGAGGCCGGCGATGAGGCGGTTGCGGACGAGGAAGCGGTGGCGCGCGGGCGGGGTGCCGGGGGCGTACTCGCTGACGACGGCGCCGCCGTTGTCAGCGATGCGCTTGAGCAGGTCGACGTGGCCGGCGGGGTAGCCGATGTCGACGGCGCAGCCGAGCACGGCGACCGTGACGCCGTCGGCGCCGAGGGCACCGCGGTGGGCGGCGCCGTCGATGCCGAGGGCGGCGCCGGAGAACACCGGGACGCCGCGGGTGGCGAGACCGTGGGCGAACTCGGCGGAGTTGTGTTCGCCGTAGTTGGTCGCGAGGCGCGCCCCGACGACGGCGACCGCGCGGTCGGCCGCTTTCGCGAGGTTCGCGCCGCCGCGAACCCAGAGGGCGAGCGGGGCCGCGACGTTCTCGACTCCGCGGCCGCTCGCGACCGCCAGCGAGAGCAACGGCCACGCCGGCCATTCGTGGTCCTCGGGCACGACCAGGCGGGCCTGGGTTTTCGCGGCCGTCTCCAGGTCTTGCTCGGCGAGATCGACTTCGCGCCGGGCGGCGGTTTCGCGGCGGACCCGTTCAGGGCAGTCGCCGCTGCGGACGCGGGCCGCCGCCTCGACCGGGCCGCGTTCCCCCACGAACGCGACCAACGCCGGCGCCGGGGGCTCGGCGACGCGCAGCAAGTACGCGCGGGCGAGGCGTTCTTCGTCGGTGGCGGTGGCGACGGGCTGTTCGGTGGGCAGGGCCGTCATGCCGCACCTCGCAGTCTCACGAGCGACAGCCGGCGCGGCGCGAGGACGGCGCGGACGCGGGCGGGATCGCGTTGGGGCGGATTGTGGGGATTCGGGACGAGACGCAGGCGGCGTTTCACGGCGGATTCCTTTCGGGGGCGGGTCATGCGGCGGTCCTTTCGCGGAAGTCGAGCGCGGCGGCGACGTGGTCGGGGGTCGGGTGGGGTGTGGCGGAGAGGTCGGCGAGCGTCCAGGCGATGCGGAGGCAACGGTCAGCGCCGCGAGCCGTGAGGAGGCCGCGGTCGAGAGCGCGGTCGAGCAGGGCGGTGGTCGCCGACGGCAGCACGAACTCGCGGCGGAGGGCGGGGCCGGGGACGTCGGAGTTGGCGCGCCAACCGTTCGTGCGCCAGCGGTGGGCGGCGCGATCGCGGGCGGCCAGGACGCGGGCGCGGACCGTCTCGGAAGATTCGGGCGCCGTGGACTGGTGGGCGGAGATGGCGGTCAGCGGACGCAGCCGCACGCGGAGGTCGACGCGGTCCAGCAGCGGTCCGGAAATCCGCCCGAGGTAGCGCCGGCGGACGATCGGCGAGCAGATGCAGTCGGTCTCACGCGGCGGCGCGCAGGGGCATGGGTTGGTGGCGAGGATGAGCTGGAATCGAGCCGGGTAGCGGACGGAGCCCTTCGTGCGGGCGATGCGGACCTCGCCTTCTTCGAGCACGGTGCGCAGCGAGTCGAGGCGGTGGCCGCTGAATTCGCAGACCTCGTCCAGGAACAGCACGCCGCGATGGGCCCGGCTGATGGCGCCGGGCGTCGCTATGCCGCTGCCCCCGCCGACGAGCGCCGCGACAGTGATCGAGTGGTGCGGCGCGACGAATGGCGGCACGGTCACCAGCGGCGACGCCTTCGACAGGGAACCGTCGATGGAGTGGATCGCTGTGACCTGCAGTGATTCCTCTTGGGACAACGCGGGGAGCAGGCCTGGCAGGCGTTTGGCGAGCATGGTCTTGCCGACGCCGGGTGGGCCGGTGAGCAACAGGTGGTGCCCACCCGCGGCGGCGACCTCCAGGGCCCAGCGGGCTTCCGGTTGGCCGACGACGTCGGCGAGGTCCGGTACTTCCGGCGGCTCCGCCGCGACGGGTTCGGGGCTCGACTCGAGTTCGCCTTCGTCCTTGAGCCACGCGACGAGGTCAGCCAGGCGCGAGACGCCGGCAACTTCGAGGCCGTCGACGAGCGCGGCTTCGTAAAGCGACTCCGTCGGGACGACGGCTCGCTCGTAGCCGGCGGCCCTTGCGGCCAGGAGGCCCGGCAGCACTCCGCGGACGGGTCGGATGCGGCCGTCGAGGGCCAGCTCGCCGAGGAGGATGGTGCGGAGGAGCTTGGTGGCCGGGACGGCTCCGTTCGCGGCGAGCACCGCGGCGGCGATGCCGAGGTCGTAACCCGAGCCGACCTTGGGAAGGTTGGCCGGCGACAGGCCTAGCGTGACTTTGCCGTCCGGCCAGGGCTGGCCGGAGTTGCGGACGGCCGAGCGCACGCGGTCCTTGGCTTCTCTCAGACCGGCGTCGGGCAGGCCGACCAGGGTCACCCGGCTGAGCCCGCCGCCCAGGTCGGCCTCGATCTCGATCACGCGGCCTTCGATGCCCAACAGCGCGACGCTCCATGCTTTGGCGATGGGCATCAGGCCACCTCCGCGACGGTCGACTGGGTTGCTGCGCTGAAGTCGCAATGGTGACGCCGAAGATCGAGCGGCGCGCGGCTACGAGTCCGTTCGATGAGCACCACGCCGTGCGTGGAACTTGCGCACGTCACCGGGTCGGGTTCGGCATGGCAATTCACCGGCAGCGCAAAGCGATAGATGTCTCCACGCGGAACCCCATCGCTCGCCGCGGTCACAACACGGCCGGTGTGGTGACGGCGGAGATCGAGCGGCGCGCGGTCGTGAGTCCCTTCGATGGGAACCACGCCGCGGCCGGAACCCATGCAAGTCAACGGAACCCCATCGTTCGCGGTAATCACACAGGTCTCCGAGGCAGGTTCGGCATGGCGGCTCCACCGCGACGCATAGCCGCGGGCGGTCTTGGTGGTGGTAGATCCATGCCCAGCGACGACAACGCGAGCCGCTCGGCTGAGCTCGAACCCGAAGCTCGGCACTAGTGCACGACGGTTCGGCTTGGCGATGGACAAGATGCCGCCAAAAGCAGAGAAGTGAGGCACTGAAGCCCGGGCCGGCGCGATGTGGTGGTTCCGGGCCAGCGCAACGGAGGGCTGCTTCCCGAGCGCGCCGGCTTGGCGGGAGTCGTGAGGGCCGGCGGGGTGGGACAGGTGCGGGTGCGGCATCGGCGGGAAGTGGTGGGCGGTGGTGATGGGCATCAGAAGGCTCCCGCGATGTGGTGGACCTGCGGGTGGGCCCCGGAGGGGGCGAAGACGGTCACGACGTCGTAGCGGGTGCGGCACCAGCCGACGCGGTGGGCGCGCAGCCAGCGTTGGGCGGCGCGGTGGATGCGGGTGATCTTTTCGTCGGTGACGGATTCCGCGGGGGTGCCGAAGGTGCTGGTGGCGCGGGTTTTGACCTCGCAGAAGACGACCCGGTCGCCGTCGGCCAGGACGAGGTCGAGTTCGCCCTCGCGGCAGAGCCAGTTGCGGCTGAGTACCACCAGGCCCGCGTTCTGCAGGTGCCGGGCCGCCAGGTCTTCGCCCCAGCGGCCGAACGCGCGGCGCCACTGGGCGGCCGGGTCCGGGCCGTCGTTCATCGCTCCCCCTCGGTGCGCCGTCGCCGGGCCTTTGCCGGGCTGTCACGGTGCGTGTGCGATCAACCGTCGCAGAGTGACGGAGGAGGGCGCCAGGGCCGAAAAGTCGAGCTGTGGACAACTGGGGGGTTGTGGATAAACGAGGCAAGAGGAGCGAAAGGCGGCGTGAAAATGTCGGGGTCGGGTGCTAGCGACTGGCACCGACATTTTCACCAGGCAACGGAGCAGGTCGCGGTGGCCGCCGCGGCGCGACGAATCGACGGGGGCGGCAATGCGGGGGCGGGCAATGCGGAGCCGGCCAAACCGAGGCATCGAGCTCCGGGACATCGATGCCACACACAAGCCGCGCAGACGGCTCGAAATCGGCGTTCCAGCAGCGGCCGGGGCTGACGAGGGCCCGAGACACAAAACGGCCACCCGGGCGCGAAGCCCGGGTGGCCGGTGAAAACCGTCTGAGACCTCAGCCCGAGAAGGGGCCGTCCTCGGGGAGGCGCAGGTCGGGTTTGTCGAGTTCTTCCACGTTGACGTCCTTGAACGTGATGACGCGGACGTGCTTCACGAAGCGGGCGGGGCGGTACATGTCCCAGACCCACGCGTCCGACATGCGGACCTCGAAGTACACCTCGCCGCCGCCGTCGCGTACCTGTACGTCGACTGCGTTGGCCAGGTAGAACCGCCGCTCGGTCTCCACCACGTACGAGAACTGGCCGACGATGTCGCGGTACTCGCGGTACAGCGAGAGCTCCATCTCGGTCTCGTACTTCTCGAGATCCTCTGCGCTCATGAAATCCGCGCCCCTCCTCGCGTTCGTCTTGCTGCTCCGGCGGCGGAGCGTTCATTCTTACCCACCGAGCGGGCCAGGGCACGGACCGGCGCGCTCGGGTTTTCCCGAGAACCATTCTCCTCTTCGGCGGCTTCCGAAGCCGCGTTCTCCAGAGCAGCGTAGGTGAGCACGACCGGGTGCGGTGGGGTGAGTCCGTGTGCGAGGGCCGCGGTGGCCACATTCGTGTAGGACCAGCGGTGCGCGGGGCTCGGGCCGTGCTCGGTGAGAGCCCGCAGGTGGTCGGCGGTGCTGTAGCCCTTGTGCACGTCGAAGCCGTAGTGCGGCAGCTCGTCGTGCAGGCCGGCCATGATGCGATCGCGCGTCACCTTCGCGAGCACCGACGCGGCGGCGATGCTGGCCACGCTGCGGTCGCCCTTGATGACCGCGACGTTGGGCGCCGGGATGCCCGGCACGGGGAAACCGTCGGTGAGCACATACCCCGGATGTTCGCGCAGAGCGACGACCGCGCGCCGCATCCCCTCGAGGTTCATCACCCGGATGCCGAGCAGGTCGACCTGTTCGGACGGGATCACGATCACCGCGTAGTCGAGGGCGCGCTTGAGAACCAGGTCGTAGACGCGGTCGCGGGCCTTGGCGGTGAGCAGCTTCGAGTCGGTGAGCTCCGGCAGTCGCGCGCCGTCGCCGGGGCGCAGCACGCAGGAAGCCACCACGAGCGGGCCCGCGCACGCACCGGCGCCGGCCTCATCCACCCCGGCGACGGGGCCCAGGCCACGGCGTTCGAGAGCACCCTGCAGACCCCAGAACAGCTCGCCACGCACGACGGCGCGCGGCGGCCGCAGGGGTTCGGCCGGGGTTCGGGGAGCGGGAACGGTCACAACTGGAATACCCGTCTGACGGACCTTCTCGGGTGGGGCACCCTAACGTCTCGCCTTGCGCAGGCCCGCCTTCACCCGCCGGCCGACGAACAGCGTGGGCACCGCGGCGGCGAACCCGACGCCGAGCGGCAGGCCCTCCTGCCAGGCCGGGGCACCGAGGGCCACCGGCTGGGCGTCGGCCTGCGGATCGTGGTCCGTGACCCCGCCCCAGCGGCTCGGCGGGAACACGATGATCCGGGCCTTGCCGATCACGTCGTCCACGGGCACGGCACCATTGGCACCGCCGCCGCCCTGGAACCGCGAGTCGGACGAGTTGTTGCGGTTGTCGCCCATCACCCACAGGGTGCCTTGCGGCACCTTGACCGGCGCGAACGAGTCCTGCATCGCGTGGTCGGGGTTCTCCCAGTGGATGTACGGCTCGTCGAGGGCCTTGCCGTCGACGATCACGCGGTTCTGCGGATCGCAGCACTGCACGGTCTGGCCGCCGACGGCGATCACGCGCTTCACGAAGTCGCGCTCGTCCGGCGGGGCAAAACCCACCAGCGAGCCGAGACCCCGCAGGCCGCGGACGATGATGTTGCTGGATTCCTGCGGCGCGATCTCGTTCTCGGTCCACGCGGGCGGACCCTTGAACACGATCACGTCACCCGGCGAGGGATCCGTGAAGTCGTAGGTGACGCGGTCGACCAGAATCCGGTCGCCCGTGCAGCCGGGGCAGCCGTGAAGCGTGGCCTCCATGGACCCCGAGGGGATCATGAAGACCTTCGCCAGGAAGGCCTGGATCAGGATCGTGAGCACCAGGGCGATCGCGATCAGGATCGGCAGTTCCTTCCAGAACGACCGCTTCTTCTGAGGCTTGCCCCGCCGGTGGGACCCCCGACGTTCCTCGGAACGAGACTGTTCCGAGTCGTCGGGGTCGTCCTCATCGGCGTTCTGGGGCACGGGGTCGACCACGTCGCCAGGCTACCGGGTACCGCGTGGGCACTCAGGAAGCAGAGGTGGTCTCGCGGTTCTCGCGGCGCTCCTTGATCTTCGCCTTCTTGCCGCGAAGGTCGCGCAGGTAGTAGAGCTTCGCGCGCCGCACGTCGCCGCGCTTGAAGACCTCGACCTCGGCCAGGTTCGGCGAGTGCACCGGGAAGGTGCGCTCGACGCCCACGCCGAACGAAACCTTGCGCACGGTGAAGGTCTCGCGGACGCCGCCGCCCTGGCGACGGATCACGACGCCCTGGAAGACCTGGTTGCGCTCGCGGTTGCCCTCGATGACGCGGACGTGGACCTTGAGCGTGTCGCCCGGACGGAAGTCCGGGATGTCGGAACGCAGTGACTGCGCGTCCAGCGCGTCCAGGGTGTTCATCGGTGGTCCGTCCTCGTCGATTCGGTAGTGCTTGCGTACGTCTCCCCGGGCGCGCAGCAGTGCTGCGGCCGTACCCGGGAGCTGATGGCGGGCTCGTGAACGAGGCGGTCCACTCACGCCAACCTGTCGATTATGGCAGAGGCGCTGGTGCTCGCTTCGCACGGGGTCTAGCCGAGGTCCTCGCCGAGCCGGTCGAGTACCTCGTGATCTCGGCTGTTCAGACTACCCTCCGGCAACCGGGCCAGAAGATCCGGGCGCCGCAGGGCCGTGCGTTCCAGCGCCTGGTCGCGCCGCCAGCGCTCCACGAGCGCGTGGTTCCCGGAGCGCAGCACGTCGGGCACCGCCAGGTCGCGCCACACTTCCGGGCGGGTGTAGCTGGGGCCTTCGAGCAGCCCGTCGGAGAACGAGTCCTCGGCTGCCGACCGCGCGTTGCCGAGCACGCCCGGCAGCAGCCGGACCACGGCCTCCACGATCACCAGCACCGCGGCCTCGCCGCCGACCAGCACGTAGTCGCCGATCGACACCTCGTCCACGGGCATGCGGCGCGCGGCGTCGTCGACCACCCGCTGGTCGATGCCCTCGTAGCGGCCGCAGGCGAAGACCAGGTGCTTCTCCTCGGCGTACGCGTGGGCCAGCTCCTGTGTGAACGGCTTGCCCGCCGGCGTCGGGACCACGAGCCGCGTGTCGGGCCCGCAGACCTCGTCGAGTGCCGGGCCCCAGATCTGGGGCTTCATGACCATGCCGGGGCCGCCGCCGTACGGCGCGTCGTCGACCGCGCGGTGGACGTCGTGGGTCCACTCGCGCAGGTCGTGCACGCCGATCTCGATGAGGCCGCGGTCGATCGCCCGGCCCAGCAGCGCGGCGCGCAGCGGGTCGAGGTACTCCGGGAAGATCGTGACGACGTCGATGCGCATCTAGGCCTCGTCCAGCAGGCCCTCGGGCGGGTCCAGCACCACGCGCCCGCCCGCGACGTCGACCGTCGGGACGATCGCGCGCACGAACGGCACGAGCACCTCACGACCGTCGACGTCGAGCTCCAGCAGCTCTCCCGCCGGCGAGTGGACGACCTCGACGACCTTGCCCACGACCGTGCCGTCGGCCAGCTCGGCGCTGAGGCCGGCCAGCTCGTGGTCGTAGAACTCGTCGGGATCGTCCGTCGGCGGCAGGGTGGCGGTGTCGGCGAGCAGCAACGCGCCGCGCAGCGTCTCCGCGACGTCGCGCGTGAGGACCTCCTCGAAACGCACCAGCAGCCGCCCGCTGTGTTCGCGGGCGGCTGCGATGGTGAGATCCCTCTTGCTGCCGTCACGCAGCTGCGTCGTGACGACCGCACCGACGGCGAACCGCTGCTCGGGCGAGTCCGTGCGCACGTCCACCGCGAGTTCCCCGCGAATGCCGTGCGCCTTGGCGATGCGACCGACTACGACGTCCATCCTGACCGTTTCCGAAAGGGCTCAGCGATCGGTGTCGACGACGTCCACGCGGACGCCGCGGCCACCGATGCCGCCCATCACGGTGCGCAGAGCGGTCGCCGTGCGACCGCCCCGGCCGATCACCTTGCCGAGGTCGTCGGGGTGCACGTGCACCTCGAGCGTGCGGCCACGGCGGGTGGTCAGCAGCTCGACCCGGACCTCGTCCGGGTTGTCGACGATCCCGCGCACCAGGTGCTCGAGGGAGTCAGCGAGAAAACTCACTCGGACTTCTCGCCCTCAGCGGCTTCGGCCTTCTCGGCCTCGGCCTTCTTGGGAGCGGACTTCTTCTTCGGCGTGGTGGCCTCGGTGGAGGGCTCCTCACCGGCCGCGGCCAGCGCCGCGTTGAACAGGTCCTGCTTGGACGGCTTCGGCTCGGCCACCTTCAGGGTGCCCTCGGCGCCCGGCAGGCCCTTGAACTTCTGCCAGTCGCCGGTGATCTCGAGGATGCGCTGGACCGGCTCGGTCGGCAGGGCGCCGACGCCCAGCCAGTACTGGGCGCGGTCGGTGTCGACCTCGATCAGGCTCGGCTCTTCCTTCGGGTGGTACTTGCCGATCGTCTCGATGGCCTTGCCGTCCCGGCGGGTGCGCGCGTCGGCGACGATGATGCGGTAGTACGGCGCACGGATCTTGCCGAGGCGCTGCAGCTTGATCTTGACGGCCACGGGTGTGGGTACTCCTCAGTGCTGGTGCAGGGTGGGCGTACGTCGACCGCGTGGGGACACGATCACGGGCGCCCGAAACAGGAGCCCCCGAACGGTGAGAGGGTCCGGACGGAAGCGGGCAAGCGAACATTCTGCCAGATGGCTCGAAGTGCCTGCGCAGGGCCTCGCAACAGCGGCCCGGGCCGACGTGACACCCACGCCACACCTACGCGACGCCGAGCGAGCTGAGCAGGATCGCGACCGAGGGCAGGAAGTTGTTCATCGAGTGCGCCACCACACTGCCCGGCAGCCGGCCCGTCGCGAAGCGCGCCAGGCCGATCGGCACGGCGATGACCAGCAGGAGCGTGGTCCGCAGCGGTTCGAGGTGGCTGGCGGCGAACACGGCCGTGGACAGCAGGAAAGCCGCCATGCGGCCCCATCGCTCACTGCGCCACTGCAGCCGCTCCACCGCGCCCCAGAGCAGGCCGCGGTAGATGACCTCCTCGCAGATCGGCCCGAGCAGCCAGAGGTAGACGAACGTCACGATGGCCGCCGACACCGACATCTTCCGGTCGTCCACCAGCGCGCTGATCGCCGACGTCGCGTCGGCCGAGCCCACGATCTCGGTCCACACCCAGGCGCTCAGCGACGTGAGCACCAGCCCGAGCAGGCCGAACTTGAAGCCGATCTTCACGTCGGACCAGCGCCACTCCAGGCGCAGGTCGAGCTTGGGCCCGTTGCCGCGCACGACCGTGGCCAGCAGCGCGACGCCCGCGGCGATCATCGCGGGCAGCATCGTGCCCAGCAGCACCGTGCGGATCGGCAGTGGCTGACCGGCCGGGGGATCGCCCAGCAACGCACTCACGAACGCGGCCGACGCGATGAGCACGGCCTCCACGAGCAGGAACGCCCCGAAGCCCCACCGGTGCGGCGGGAACTCGCGCGGGGTGGCCACCAGGTCCTCCGGACGGATCGGCGTGGCACCCGGAATCGGTTCCCGGGGCTGGGAAGTGGTCACGCCCGCCCTCCGGTGATCGCTCGGCTCACCGGTCGAGCCTAGCCGCCGAGGAGACTTCGCACAGTACTCGGGCGATCACCGGCGCAGGACGTTGTTTCAGCCGAAAACCGTGCCCCGCAGGACGATGTGCGACGGGTGGCGCAGCACCGCGAGGTCCTCCCGCGGGTCGGCCGGGTACACGATCAGGTCAGCCGGCGCGCCGTCCTCGATGCCAGGGTGGCCGAGCCACTCGCGGGCGGCCCAGGACGCGCTCGCCAGCGCCTGCTCGCGCGTCATGCCGGCGCGGTGCAGCGCTTCGACCTCGTCGGCGATGAGGCCGTGGGCGACCATGCCGCCGGCGTCGGTGCCCGCGAACACGCGCACGCCCGCCTCGACGGCGGAGGAGACCATGTCGGCGACGCCCGCGTGCAGCGCCCGCATGTGCGCCGCGTACGTGGGGTACTTCGTGGCCTGGTCGGCGATGCCGGGGAAGTTCTCGATGTTGATCAGCGTGGGCACGAGCGCCACGTCGCGGCGCGCCAGCTCGGCCAGCTGGTCCGGGTTCAGCGCGGTGCCGTGCTCCAGGCAGTCGATGCCCGCGTTGATGAGTCCGGGCAGGGCGGCTTCGCCGAAGACGTGGGCGGTCACGCGCGCGCCGAGCTCGTGCGCGACCCCGACGGCCTCGGCCAGCACGTCGTCGGGCCACAGCGGCGCGAGGTCGCCCTCGCCGCGGTCGATCCAGTCGCCGACGAGCTTGACCCAGCCGTCGCCGTCCCTCGCTTGCTCCGCGACGGCTTCGGGCAGCAGCGCGACGTCGTCCAGCTCGATGGCGAAGCCGGGCACGTAGCGCTTCGGCAGCGCGAGGTGGCGGCCGCAGCGGATGATCGTGGGCAGGTCGGCGCGCGCCTGCAGCGGCCGCACGTCGAGCGGCAGGCCGCAGTCGCGGATCAGCAGTGTGCCCGCGTCGCGGTCGGTCGCCGCCTGCTCGGCGGCCTCTTCCACCGGCACCGCGCCGCGCGGGCCGAGGCCCGGGTGGCAGTGGGCATCGACGAGGCCGGGCACCAGGAACCCGCCGGTCGCGAGCGTTTCCGCACCGGGGACGGGCTCGAACGAGATGCGCCCGTCGGTGATCCAGAGCTCACGCGGCGAGCCGTCGGGCAGGACGGTGCCGGAGACGTGCAACGCGCTCAATTGTTGCCCGGGTTCTTCGGCAGCTTGAACTTCGACGGGTCGAAGCCCGGCACGTCGTTCATGCCGCCGAGCTGCGACAGGTCGGGCATCCCGCCACCGGTGGGCATGCCACCCGGGGGCAGCATCGGCATGCCGCCGGGGAAGCCGCCTCGGACCTTGGGCTGCGTGGGGCCGCGCCCCTTGCCCTTCTTCCCCTTCTTGCCCTTGCGCGTCTTGCTGCCGCCACCGCCGCCGAAGCCGAAGCGCCCGGCCATCTGGGCCATCATCTTGCGGGCTTCGAAGAAGCGGTTGACCAGGTCGTTGACCTCGCGGACGGTGACGCCCGAGCCGTTGGCGATGCGCAGGCGACGCGAGCCGTTGATCAGCTTCGGGTCGTCGCGCTCGGCCGGGGTCATGCCGCGGATGATCGCCTGCAGCTTGTCGAGGTGCTTGTCGTCGACCTGCGCGAGCTGGTCCTTCATCTGGCCCGCGCCCGGCAGCATGCCGAGCAGGTTGCCGATCGGACCCATCTTGCGGACCGCGAGCATCTGCTCCAGGAAGTCTTCCAGCGTCAGCTGGCCACTGGTCAGCTTCGCCGCGGCCTTCTCGGCCTGGTCCTGGTCGAAGTGCTGCTCGGCCTGCTCGATGAGGGTGAGCACGTCGCCCATCCCGAGGATGCGCGAGGCCATCCGGTCGGGGTGGAAGGTGTCGAAGTCCTCGAGCTTCTCGCCGTTGGACGCGAAGAGGATCGGCTGGCCGGTGACCTCGCGCACGCTCAGCGCCGCACCACCGCGGGCGTCGCCGTCGAGCTTCGTCAGCACCACGCCGGTGAAGCCGACGCCGTCGCGGAACGCCTGGGCCGTGGTCACGGCGTCCTGGCCGATCATGGCGTCGACGACGAACAGGATCTCGTCCGGCTGCACGGCGTCGCGGATGTCCGCGGCCTGCTTCATCAGCTCTTCGTCGACACCCAGGCGGCCCGCGGTGTCCACCACCACGATGTCGTGCTGCGCGTGCTTGGCCTCCGCGATGGCGCGGCGGGCGACGTCCACCGGGTCGCCGACGCCGTTGCCCGGCTCCGGCGCGAACGTGACGACCCCGGCGCGCTCGCCGACGACCTGCAGCTGCGTGACGGCGTTCGGGCGCTGGAGGTCACAGGCCACCAGCATCGGCGCGTGACCCTGCTTCTTCAGCCACATCGCGAGCTTGCCGGCGAGCGTCGTCTTACCGGCACCCTGCAGGCCGGCGAGCATGATCACCGACGGCGGGTTCTTCGCGAGGTTCAGCCGGCGCGTCTCGCCGCCGAGGATGCCCACGAGCTCCTCGTTGACGATCTTGATGACCTGCTGCGCCGGGTTGAGCGCCTGCGAGACCTCGGCGCCCTTCGCCCGGTCCTTGATCCGGGCGATGAACTCCTTGACCACCGGCAGCGCGACGTCGGCCTCCAGCAGCGCGATGCGGATCTCGCGCGCGGTGGCGTCGATGTCGGCGTCGGACAGCCGGCCCTTGCGAGACAGCGTCTGCAGGGCGGCGGTGAGCCGATCGGAGAGGGTGTCGAACACGGGTGTGCACGCTCCAGCTGGGTCGTCGTTCGCGTACCGGGTTTCGCTGGGCGACCCCGGCAACCTCCCAGGGTAGCGGTCCGGGCCGAGCTGCCTCGCGGGTGCGCGAACCTTCGACAGAAGGTTAGTACGCACATGCGTAATAACCTTGATCGCCACTCCCTGTCAAAGCAAGAAAAACGCTCGACTCGACAGCCCAAATCGGTAAACATCTGCGTATGACTTCAGCGACGACGCCGCGCCCTTCGCTGGCCGAACCGGAGGCGGACACCGACGAGAAAGTGCCGTTCAGCCGCATCGCCGCGCTGTTCCGGCCGCACCGGGCGCAGATGGCCGCGCTGTTCGCGCTCCTGGTGGTGCAGGCCGGGCTCGGCGTCACGTCGCCGTTCCTGCTGCGGGCGATCCTCGACGACGCGCTCCCCCACCGCGACGCGCTGCTGGTGAGCGTGCTGGCGCTGGGGATGATCGCCGCGGCGCTGGGCTCGGGCGCGCTCGGCGTGGCGACCACCGGCCTGTCGAACACGATCGGGCAGCGCGTGATGAACGACCTGCGCGTGTCGGTCTACGGCCACCTGCAGCGCATGTCGCTCGGCTTCTTCACCCGCACCAAGACCGGCGAGATCCTGTCGCGGGTGTTCAACGACATCGGCGGCGTGGACAACGTGGTCACGACCACCGCGGCGTCGATCGTGCAGAACGGCACCACGGCGCTGGCGATCGCCGTCGCGATCCTGATCATGGACTGGCAGCTGGCCCTGCTCTCGCTCGTGGTCGTGCCGTTGTTCCTGCTGTTCACGCTGCGGCTGGGCGGCAAGCAGCGCAAGCTCGCCCGCGGCCGGACCCGGCGGATGGCGCGGCTGACGACGATCGTCGAGGAGTCCCTGTCCGTCACGGGTGTGCTGCTGGCCAAGACCATGGGCAACGAGCGGCAGATGCGGGAACGCTTCGCCGAGGAGTCGCGCGAGGTCGCGGCGCTGGAACGCAGTGCTGCGCTGGCGGGGCGCTGGCAGCGGGCATCGCGGGTCATGAGCCTCACGATCATCCCGGCGCTCGTGTACTGGGTCGCGGGGCTGGAGCTGGCGGGCGGTTCGGCGCCGGTTTCGCTGGGCACGGTGGTGGCGTTCACGAGCATGCTCAACCGGCTGCTCGGGCCGGCCACGGCTATGCAGACGTTGAGCCAGAGCGTGGCCGCGGCGAAGGCGCTGTTCGGGCGGATCTTCGAGGTGCTCGACCTGCGCGTGGAGATCGGCGACCGGCCCGGCGCCCGGCAGCTGGCCGTGCGCGAAGGTGCAGTGTCGATGCGGTCGGTGTCGTTCCGCTACGACGACGAAGAACCGTGGACCCTGCGCGACATCGACCTCGACGTGGCGCCGGGCACGACCACGGCGCTGGTCGGCTCGACGGGCTCGGGCAAGACCACGCTCGCCTACCTCGTCGCCCGGCTTTATGAGGTGACGGAAGGCCGGGTGGCCATCGACGGCACGGACGTCCGGGACGTCACGCTCGCGTCGCTGGCCGCGGGGGTCGGCTTCGTGTCGCAGGAGACGTACCTGTTCCACGCGTCGGTGCGGGAGAACCTGCGTTTCGCCAAGCCGGACGCCACCGACGCGGAGATCGAGGAGGCCGCGAAGGCCGCACACATCCACGACACGCTCGCGAAGCTGCCCGAGGGCTACGACACGGTCGTCGGCCAGCGCGGATACCGGTTCTCCGGCGGGGAGAAGCAGCGGATGGCGATCGCGCGGATCCTGCTGCGCAACCCGCCCGTCCTGATCCTGGACGAGGCCACGAGCGCGCTCGACAACCGCACCGAACGCTCGGTGCAGGCGGAGCTCGACCGGCTCGCCGCCGGCCGCACGACGCTGACCATCGCGCACCGGCTGTCCACTGTGGAGAACGCGGACCAGATCGTGGTGCTCGACGCCGGCCGGATCGTGGAACGCGGCACGCACCCGGAACTGCTGGCGCTCGACGGCCGGTACGCGCGGCTCGTGCGCGGGGAAACCGCCTAATGTGGCGATATGCAGACCGAAGCCGACACCCGCCGTGCCGACGAGCTGGCCGAGCTGGCCCGCCACGTCCGGGAGGGAGTCGGGCGGCTCAACTGGCGCATGCGCTCGGAGGCGGACTCGCCGTCGCCGGGCCCGACGGTGCTGGCCGTGCTGTCGCGGCTCTACCGCGCGGGCACGCACACGCCGAGCGAACTGGCGGAGGCCGAGCGGATGCATCCGCAGTCGCTGACCCGCGTGCTGGCTTCGTTGACGGCGCGGGGGTTGATCACGCGGACGGCGGACCCGTCGGACGGGCGGCGGTCCCTGCTCGACATCACGCACGCCGGACGCGTGGTGCTGCGGGACTACTCGATCTCGCGCGAGCAGTGGCTGGCGGCGGCGATGGAGCGCTCGTTGAGCCCCACGGAACAGCAGCTGTTGCGCATGGCCGCGGAGCTGATGGTGCGGATGGCGGATTCCTGAGCTCCCCCAGGGGTTCCGGGACGCGGCCGCTCCCCACGGCCGGCCCCGGAACCTTGGCGGAAGGGCTCACCTCCCCGGGAGCCTTCCGCCGCGTGCACGCCAGACGGGTGCCCCGTCGCCCGCTCGCCAGACCCCCAGTACCGGGCGAACGCGTTCCGCCTTGCGTTGGGGAGAAGTCTGCCGGGGCACGGGCCGGCGGGGCAGTGTGAAGACCCCCAACCGGAGTTAGGTAGGACTACTCAAGCCGTGGTTCTTCGCGGCCTTCGGTGGCGCAGGTCGTGGCGACCACGGTCCTCCGGTGGAGGGATTTCGGCAAGCATGCGGTTCGAGGGCGGTTCCCTCGTGGGGTGCGCCGTCGGTGCTACAAGCGGGTGTCGGGGCCGGCGGACTCGCTCACGCACTCGAACGACGGCTCGGCTTCGGCCAGTGCTTCGGCTGAACAGCCGACTGCGCATGCTGCTGCCTGGAGTACCTCGGTGACCACCTCGACGTCCACGGATGGCGCGGCCGCCAAGGCTCCGTTGCGTACGTCGACGCGGCCCGCGAGGGCGGCGAGAGCATGGGCTAGGGCGTGCTGACCTGCGACGAGTTGGGTGACTACTTCAGTGAGCTCGCGGAGTGTCGCGGTTTCGCCGTCGGTGCGTAAGGAGCCGGCTAGTTCTTCGGCGCAGGAACGCAGGTGTGCTGCGACGACGGTGGGTGGGAGACAGAGTCTTGGCAGGTTTTGCTCGGAACCCAGCACGTCACACCCCGCCCTCTGCACGGCTGCTCTGGACTCGCGCCATATTGCCACTGGGATTCGTGTTTGCTAGTGCGACACCCCGATCGTGTGATGGGTGGTGGGGTGGTGTTTGCGGGTGGGGACGGTTGGGGGGGCTTGGGTGTTGGTCCGTTGGTCTGGGTCCTCGCAGGGCGTGTTGCGTCAGGTGTGCACCCCGAAGCTGGATTGTGTTGACGGCCGGTGAGGCGTTGTCAAGGCGGGAAAGCGTGCCTTGACAACGCCTCGCCGGCCGCAAAGAGGCTTCGGATCGGGGTGCCGGGGCGGGGCTGGGTGCAGGTTTCGTCGCGTGGGTGGGCGGCGGTTGGTGGGGTTTGCGCGGCCTGAGTGGGGCGTGGGTTGGGTGGGCGGGTGGCGGTTGGGTGGTGGCCGGAGCGCCCCAATGTGGCGTTCGGTGCGGTGAGCGCAACCAACGCCGCATTGGGGCGCGGTGGGTGGGGTGGGGTGTTTGCGAGTGGGGACGGTCAGGGGGTCGGGGCGAGTGTTTCGAGCCAGTTGGCGAGGGTGGTGAAGTCGGCGTCGGTCAGGCCGGTGTGGGGGTCGACGCGGTGTAGCGGGGCGGCGGTGGGGTGGTGTGCGGACACCCAGGCGCGGTCGGCGGGTGAGATTTCGTCGTCGGCCCAGGCGAAGGGGCGGCCGGCGGCGAAGGTGAGCAGTGGGCGGGTTTTCCAGTGCAGGCCGTCGGCCTCTGAGTCGGTTGGGTCGTCGACGAGTGGCAGGGGTGGTAGGCCGAGGCGTGGGGCGATGACGTCGTTGGCGTCGGTCAACCAGGTTGTGGCCCAGACGAGGTCGCAGGGCAGCGCGGCGAGGCGAGTGCCGTGGGTGGGGTCGAGGCGGGCCAGGAGAGGGTGGTCGGCCGGGCCGGGCGGTGGTGGGAAGAGTGGGTAGTCCGAGGCGCCGAAGGGGATGAGGGGGCCGTCGACGTCGAGGAAGAGGAGGGGGCGGGCCACGGGGGAAACCGTAGCCCGCCCCGTGGTTACGAAGCGGCGGTCAGTACGGCGTCCTCGACTTTGGCGCGCCAGGGGGAGTCGACGCGGCCCGTGGAGGGGCTGACGGCGAAGGAGTCGACGACGGCGCCGCCCAAGGTGGTGGCTTTGGCCCAGTGCACGGAGGCGCCCGAGCGGCTCAGGGCGCGGGCGACGCGGAAGAGCAGGCCGATGCGGTCGGTGGCGCGCAGTTCGAGCACCACGGTGTTGGGGCCGCTGGTTTCGTCGTCGAACCAGAGGACCTTGGGCGCCACGACGGCCGACGCGGTGGTGGCGTAGTCGCGTTCCTTGGCGGCCAGGCGTTGGGTCAGGGGCAGGGTGCCGGCCACGGCGCGGGAGAACTGTTCGCGCAGCAGCGCCGAGTCGGGTAGCGAGCCGAACTTGGGTGAGGCGGTGAAGACGCCGACGCGGTCGCGCAGGACGGCGGCGTGGACTTCCAGCGAGTTGAGCGCCAGGACGCCCGCGGCGGGCGCCAGGAGCTCGGCGCGCGACGGGACGGCGAGGGTCACCGTGACGACCTTGCCCTGGGCGGTGATGCGGACCTCGCCGATTCCCGACCGGACGGCTTCGGCCATGAGCTCGCGTTGGGAGCTGTCCAGGGGGTCGGGCGGGGTGAAACCCTTGCCGTGCAGGGATTCCTCGCCGGCCGCGACCAGGTCGGCGAGCAGGCGCGCCTTCCAGTCCGTCCAGACGCCCGGGCCGGTGGCCAGGGAGTCGGCCTGCGTCAGGGCGTGGAGCAGATCGAGCAGGACGACGTCGCCGTCCAGGGTTTTGACCACGCGGGACACGGTGGCGGGGTCGGCGATGTCGCGGCGGGTGGCGGTGTGCGGGAGCAGCAAGTGGTGCCGGACCATGGCGCTAACCGTTTGCACGTCGGCGGAAGGCAGACCGAGGCGGGCGGCCACCTGGGCGGCGATGTCGGCGCCCAGTTCGGAGTGGTCGGCGTCGCGGCCTTTGCCGATGTCGTGCAGCAGCGCGCCGATCAGCAGCAGGTCGGGGCGCGCCACCGTGGTGGTCAGGCGGGCGGCCTCGACGCACGCCTGCACGAGGTGCCGGTCCACCGTCCACTGGTGCACGGGCGAACGCGGCGGCAGGTCGCGCACGGCGCCCCACTCCGGGAACAGCCGGGCCCACAAGCCGGTCCGATCGAGGGCCTCCACGGCGTCGACCAGGCCCTCCCCCGCGCCGAGGAGCTCCACCAACGCGTTGCGGGCCTCGTCCGGCCACGGAGCGCGCAGCTCGGGTGCGGAGTCGGCCAGAGTGCGCAAAGTGCCGTGCGCGATGGGTTTGCCCGTGCGCGCCGAAGCAGCGGCAACGCGCAACAACAGAGCCGGGTCCTTCGCGGGTACGGCGTCGCGCGCCAGTGACACCTCGTCGCCGTGCAGCACCACGCCCTCGGCCAGCGGGGTGCGTGTAGGCCGCCGGCCGAACCGCGGCCGGGAAGGTTCCGCTGTGGACCGAAGGGCGACGTCCACCGCGTAGGCGATCGTCCGTCCCGCCCCGGAAAGCTTGCGCGCCAAGGCGAACCGGTCGGCGAGCCCGAGCTCCGAAGCCACGACCTCGGCTTCAGGGGCGCTCAGAATGTCCCGCTCACGGCGAAGCTCCCGCCGCAGCTCCGTGCGCGCGTCGAGCAGCAACGTCTTGGCCGCCAGCAGCTCCTCGCCCGGACGCGCCGTGAGCTGCGCCAGCGCCAGCGCCTCCAGCACCGCGAAGTCCCGCAGTCCCCCGCGGCCGTGCTTGAGGTCCGGTTCCGCCGACTGCGCGATCTCGCCGCTGCGCCGCCAGCGCGTGCGCACCGAGTCGGCCAGCTCGTCGAGCCGCTTACGGGCCGTGCGCCGCCACTGGTCGCGTGAGGCGGACGCGAGCCGCTCGGTCAGCTCGGCGTCGCCCGCGAGATGGCGTGCGTCCAGCAAGCCGAGCTGCGTGCGCAGGTCCTCCGAAGCGACCTTCAGTGCTTCGCCCGGCGTACGCACCGAGTGGTCGAGCCCGAGTTTCGCGTCCCACAGCGGATACCACAACGCGTCGGCGAGTTCGCCGACGCGTGGGTTCCCGTTGTGCACCAGCACCAGGTCCAGATCCGAGAACGGCACCAGCTCACGCCGCCCCAGGCCGCCGACGGCGACCAGCGCGACACCGGGATCAGCGGTGTCGACGCCGGCCGCCGAAGCGCCCTTCGCGAGCCAGAATTCGTACAGGTCCACCAGGGCCGCCCGCAGCGCGGCCGGACCGTGGCGTCCCGTGAGCAGCTGTTCTCGAGCCCGGACCAGTTCACCCCCGTGAGTGCTCACCTAGAGCGCGTCCGCTCCGCGCTCGCCGGTGCGCACCCTGATCACGGTCTCGACCGGCGTCACCCACAGCTTGCCGTCGCCGATCTTGCCCGTGTGCGCGGCGGTGGTGATGGCGTCGAGGACCTTCTCGACGTTCGCGTCGTCCGTCACGACCTCGATCTTCAGCTTCGCCACGAAGTCCACGGAGTACTCGGCGCCGCGGTAGACCTCGGTGTGGCCCTTCTGCCTGCCGTAGCCCTGGACCTCGCTCACGGTCATGCCGAGCACGCCCAGCTGCTCCAGCGAGGAGCGGATGTCGTCGAGCGTGAACGGCTTCACGATCGCGGTGATGAGCTTCATGCCTTGGTCTCCTCGAACTTCGCAGGGGCGATGGCGGACTTGACCGGGATCGTGGTCGGCTGGCCGAGCCCGCCGCCCATGCCGGTGAAGTCGTAGGCGCTCTCCGCGTGCTGCGCCTCGTCGATGCCGCTGACCTCATCCTCGGTGCTGACGCGGAAGCCGCCCGCCTTCTTGATGATGAACCCGATGATGAAGGACAGGATGAACGAGTACGCGAGCACCGCGCCGGCCGCAGCCGCCTGACGGCCCAGCTGGGTGAAGCCGCCGCCGTAGAAGAGCCCGTCGGCGCCGAGGGAGTTGACGCTCGTGGTGCCGAAGAAGCCGATGAGCAGCGTGCCCACGAGGCCGCCGACGAGGTGGACACCCACGACGTCGAGCGAGTCGTCGAACCCGAAGCGGTACTTCAGCGACACGGCCAGCGCGCACAGCACACCGGCGATCACGCCGATCGCGATCGAGCCGAGCGGGCTCACGAACCCACACGCCGGGGTGATCGCGACCAGACCCGCGACGGCGCCGGAAGCGGCACCCAGTGTCGTCGGCTTGCCGAACTTCAGCTGCTCCACCAGCAGCCAGCCGAGCACGGCGGCCGCGGTGGCCACGGTCGTGTTGGTGAACGCGACGGCCGCGAGGTCGTTGGCGGCCAGCGAGGAACCGGCGTTGAAGCCGTACCAGCCGAACCACAGCAGCGAGGCGCCGAGCAGCACGAACGGCACGTTGTGCGGCCGTCCGGTGTCCTTCGGGAAGCCCTTGCGCTTGCCCAGCACGATCGCCAGCGCCAGGCCCGCCGCACCGGCGTTGATGTGGACCGCGGTACCACCGGCGAAGTCGAGCGCCTTCAGGTTGTTGGCGATCCAGCCGCCGACCGAGTTCTCACCGAGGAAACCGTTGAACGAGAACACCCAGTGCGCCACCGGGAAGTACACGATGGACACCCAGATGACCACGAACAGCGTCCAGCCCCAGAATTTCGCGCGATCCGCGATCGCACCGGAGATCAACGCCGGCGTGATGATCGCGAACATCAGCTGGAACATGCAGAACGCCAGCAACGGCAAGGCGTCCGGGCCCGGCCAGGGGACGGCCGGAGCGGAGTCCGTGGCCGCCGCGGCGAAGCCGACCAGCTTGCCGAAGGTGTCCGACAGCCCGGCGAGGTCGAAGTTGCCGACCAGGCCGCCGAAAGCGTCGTTGCCGAAGGACATGGAGAAGCCGAAGAGGACCCACAGCACCCCCACCACGGCCAGCGCGATGAAGTTCATCATCAGCATGTTCAAAACGCTCTTCGCGCGGACCATGCCGCCGTAGAAGAACGCCAGTCCCGGTGTCATGAGCATGACCAGCGCGGCGCCGGCCAGCACCCACGCGGTGTCTCCTGCGTTCAGCACAATCGTCCTCCCGTGCCCTGGGTAGATGACCCGGAAGTCTTGGTTCCGGGTGTTTCGCGGGGCGGCGCCGAAGGTTTCGCGGGCGTGAACTCATCCGTGGCGCTTGTTACGGGAAGGTTTCCCGCCACGCGGGGTGGGGTGTCCGATTGCGAAACGTCATGGTCGAATAGCCGCATGACCTCGGCCGGACCCGGAAATGACCCACTGCCACGACGGGTCGTGGACGCCCTCCGGTGTTCGGTGTGCCTTGCCCCGGTCGGGCTAACGGGCCGCACGGTGCGTTGCGAAGACGGTCACTCGTTCGACTTGGCCCGCCAGGGTTACGTCAACCTGTTGCACGCACGCATCCCCGCCGGAACCGCCGACACCGTGCCGATGGTCGAGGCGCGTTCGGCGCTCCTGAATTCCGGCGCGTACGCGCCCCTCGCCGACGAGCTCGCGCGCGTCGCCGCGCCGGCCGCCACGGGCCTCGTGATCGACGCCGGCGCCGGCCCCGGTTACTACCTCGCGCGCGTGCTCGACGCCGCGCCCGAGGCGACCGGACTCGCGTTGGACGTCTCCGCCGTCGCGCTGCGCCGGGCCGCCCGCGCGCACGAGCGGCTGGGCGCCGTGGTGTGGAACCTGTGGGAGCCGTGGCCCGTTGCCGACGGTGTGGCTTCCGTGGTGCTCGACGTGTTCTCCCCGCGCAATCCCGCCGAGTTCCACCGGGTGCTCGAGCCCGGCGGCGTGCTCGTGGTGGCCGCGCCGCTGCCCGGGCACCTCGCCGAGCTGGGCGACCTCGTGCTGTCCGTGGACGAGCACAAGGAGCAGCGGCTCGAAACGGCGCTGGGCGACCGGTTCACGCGGGTGTCGCGAGTGGACGTGGTGCACACGGCGCCGTTCACCGCGCGCCAGGTGCACGACGTGGTCGCCATGGGTCCCGCCGGTTTCCACCTCGACCGAGACGGGCGTCGGGAGCGCCTGCTCGCCGCAGAAGGCCGGGGCGTGACGCTCGCGGTGGGGGTGAGCGTGTGGCGGCGGCAGCCGTGACGCCCGCCACGCTGCTGGCCGACGCGACGTGGGTGCGCGCCCGCATCGGCGGTGCCGCGAAGCTCTACGGCTGCGCGCCGCCGGAGGTGGTCGGCACGATCTGGTGGTACTCGCTGTCGTCCGTGCTCGTCGCGCCGACCATGGAATCGCTCGCCGCCGGCGGTGAGGTGCTGGACCCGTCGCTGGACGCCGTCGAGCTCGACATCGTGCCCGACGGGCGGTTCCTCGGCTCCCGCTCGGCGCGAGCGCTGAGCGGCCCGCTCGGCCCGGCACTCGGCGCGGCGCTGAGCACGGCCATCACCACCATCGCCGAAGTCACCGGCGCCCGGCCACGAGCGCTGGGCGCCATCGCGACGGACTCGATCGCCAACCGCCTGCTGTGGGCTTCGGCGCCGCACCTCGCGGCCGACGTCGTGGCGTCCACCGGCCTCGGCCTGCCCGCGCCGCGGTACGTCACGGTCGGCCGCACGCAGGCCGTGAAGCGGGCGTCGTGCTGCCTGATCTACGAAGTGGGCAACCCGAAGTGCGTCAGCTGCCCACGGCAGACGCCCGAGGAGCGCGACGCACGACTGCGCGCGGCCCTCGGCGGCTAGCAACTCAGACGCCGAGCTGGCGCCACAGCGAGCACTTCGACTGCGCCTGCGGGTCGATCGGCCCGACCCGGTCCGGGGCGAACCGCTGGACGCGGGCGCCTTCCGAGAACTTCGGCCAGGTAGGTGGGCCCGCGCCGGTGGGCTCGCCCGGGCGGGCGAAGTTAGTCCAGTGCCCGATCATCGTGCGGGACAGCCGCTGCTGGGCCGCGTTGCCCCTGGGCTTCCCAGAACAGGTAGCCCATCTCCAGGCCGTGGGCCGCGCCGAGCGGGAAGCCCTGCGGCACGGCGTAGCCCGGGATCGACGGCGCGTTCTCGTCGGCGAAGAAGTACGTGTACACCGGGCGCCCGGCCGAGGCGAGGGCCTGGGCGTCGGCCGCGGTCGGACAGTCCCAGCCATCGTCCGTGGTGGCGGCGGCCCAGGACAGCGACGCGGCGAAGGGCCCGGTATCCCGCGCGGGGTAGGCGGCGGCGATCTACGCGGCCGCGGCGGTGCCGGCGGCCTGGGCGTCCTACAGCGGCGTGAAGAGCGTGTGGCGGCCCAGCCCCCGGGGCCAGCGCGTTCTTCGCGAAGTACGCCGAGCACGAGCGGCTTTCCATGATCGCGCGCTCGACCAGCCCCTTAGCCTGCGGCGCGGACAGCAGCGCGCAGGTCGCGAACGCCCCCGACGACTCGCCGAACACCGCGACGTTGCCCTGGTCGACCAGCCGTGTGGGGTCGTAGTCGGCGCCCGCACCGGCGCCGTCGCCGCCGTGCAGCCACACCATCACCGGACGCGAGGTGCCGGACTTCGCAGGCGTGGTGACGTTGAGGTAGAGGCAGTCCTCGTTGACGCTCGGCTGCCCGCCGGGCGAGTCGGCCGCCTGCGGACAGCGGTTGCCCGGCTTGCCGGTAGGCGGTCCGTCGCCGTCCGGCATCCAGGAAGGACGACCGGGCGTCCGACCAAAGCACGAGAAAGCCTGCCGAGGCGCCCACCGCGGACCTTCTGAAGTGGGTGTGACGATCACGGTTCGGGAAGGATGGCCCGTGGCGGCCGCGCTGAGTAGCGTGACGGTTGATGAGTGAACGCACCTGGGGCTTCCGCACCCGCGCCCTGCACGCGGGTGGCACGCCCGACCCCGCCACCGGCGCACGCGCCGTGCCGATCTACCAGACCACCAGCTTCGTGTTCGAGGACGCGGCCGACGCCGCCAACCTCTTCGCGCTGCAGAAGTACGGGAACATCTACAGCCGCATCGGCAACCCGACCGTGGCCGCGTTCGAGGAGCGTCTCGCGAGCCTCGAGGGCGCCATCGGCGGCGTGGCGACGGCCAGCGGCCAGGCCGCGGAGTTCCTCACCTTCTCCGCGCTGGCCGAGGCGGGTGAGCACATCGTGTCCGCGAGCGGCCTCTACGGCGGCACCGTCACGCAGCTCACCGGCACGCTCAAGCGCTTCGGGGTCGAGACGACGTTCGTCAACGGCGGCATCGAGGACTACGCGAAGGCCGTCACCGACAAGACGCGGCTGATCTACACCGAGGTGATCGGCAACCCGTCGGGCGGCATCGCCGACCTGGCCGGGCTCGCGGACCTCGCGCACTCGCACGACATCCCGCTGGTCGTCGACGCGACGCTCGCGACGCCGTACCTGTGCCGCCCGATCGAGCACGGCGCGGACATCGTGCTGCACTCGGCCACGAAGTTCCTCGGCGGCCACGGCACCACGCTCGGCGGCGTGGTCGTGGAGTCGGGCCGCTTCGACTGGGGCAACGGCAAGTTCCCGCGCATGACCGAGACCGTCGACTCGTACGGCGGCCTGAAGTACTGGGAGAACTTCGGCGAGTACGCGTTCTGCACGCGCCTGCGCGCCGAGCAGCTGCGCGACATCGGCGCGGTGCTCTCGCCGCACTCGGCGTTCCTGCTGCTGCAGGGCGTGGAGACGCTGCCGCAGCGGATGGACGCGCACGTGGCCAACGCGAAGGCCGTGGCGGAGTACCTGAACGCCGACCCGCGCGTGGCCTGGGTTTCCTACGCCGGGCTGCCGGACCACGCCGACCACGAGCTGGCGCGCAAGTACCTGCCGGCCGGGCCGGGCGCGGTGTTCTCGTTCGGGGTCAAGGGCGGCCGGAGCTCGGGCGAGAAGTTCGTGGAGTCGGTGGAGCTGCTGTCGCACCTGGCGAACGTCGGCGACGCCCGCACTCTGGTGATCCACCCGGCGTCGACCACGCACGCGCAGCTGTCGGACGACCAGCTGGCGGCCGCGGGCGTCGGCCCGGACCTGATCCGGCTTTCGGTGGGGCTGGAAGACGTCGAGGACATCCTGTGGGACCTCGATCAGGCTCTCGACAAGGCGGTGGCTGCGTGACCACGGCAGTGAACTACGACGTTTCGGCCGTGGAGCGGCGGCGCATCCTCGGCCGCACGCGGTCGGTGACGGTGATCGGCGCGTCGGCCAACCCGGCGCGGCCGAGCTACTTCGTGGCGACGTACCTGACGTCGTCGACGCGGTACGAGATCAACTTCGTGAACCCGCGCCTCGACACCCTGCTCGGCAAGCCCGTGTACCCCACGCTGGCCGACGTGCCGGGTGAGATCGACCTGGTGAGCGTGTTCCGCAAGCACGACGACCTGCCACAGGTGGCCGAGGAGGTCATCGCCGCGGGCGCGCGCACGTTGTGGCTGCAGCTGGGCCTGTGGCACGAGCAGGTGGCCGACCGTGGCCGTGAAGCCGGGCTCGACGTGGTGATGAACCGCTGCGTGAAGATCGAGCACGCGCGCTTCGCCGGCGGCCTGCACCTGGCGGGCTTCAACACGGGCGTGATCAGCTCGCGGCGCCAGTCGGCTCCTTAACGGACCACGAGCGGCACGGTGATCACGGCGGCGATCAGGACCACGAACCCGCTGATCGCCACGGGGTTGCCGAAGTTGAGCGTCCAGCCGATCCCGAAGCGTTTCGGCACGAAGACCGCGTGGTCGGCGCGGTTGACGTAGAGCAGGCCGCCTTTCCAGAAGCGGTCGTCGTCGCGTTCGACGGCGTCGCGGGGCGGTTCGTCGGCGGTCTCCAGGCGGCTGCCGCCCTGGCCGTAGCGGACGGCGAAGACCAGCAGTCCCGCGACGCCCACCAAGGTGGGCAGGATGATCGGCGCGACCGAGATCGACGCCGGGGCCGACCAGATCTGCTCCGCGGCCAGGGCGATCGTCAGGTTGACGCAGGCGCCGAAGAGCAGCAGCAGGCGCGGCAGGGTCGCGGCGAAGCGCCGGTACTGACCGGCGCTGGCCTTCGGACGCGCCGGGTCGAGGTCGGGCCGGAACCGCGGGGCGACGTAGGCCAGCACGCAGAACAGCACCGTCAGCCCGGCCTGCACGAACACCAGGCCGAACGCGCTGCCCACCGACTTCGCGGCCGTACGGTCCGGGGTGCCGGACGCGGTGTAGTGCAGCGCCAGCGTCGCGGGCAGGTCCGGGTAGCGCACGACGCCGAGCGCGACTGTCGCGGCGAGCACGAGCAGCGCCGGCACCGCCCACAGCCACGGGAACGGTGGGCGCGTGACGCGGGAGGTGTCGGCGGTGACCGTCTGCCGCAGGCCCTGGTACCAGTCCTCGCGCCGCTTGGCCGAGCGGATCACTGCGCGCGCCCGCACGTACGCCGGCGCGACGACCCCCAGCAGCGCCACGACGACGAGCACCGGCACGAGGACCTGCTGCACGACCACGCCCACGATGAGCCCGGCGACCACCAGCGCGCTCCCGGCCACGCCCACCCACCACCGGTAGATCCGCCGCTGCTCGGCGATCAGCGGGTCGCAGACGCGTTCGGGCGGCACGCGGACGCCGAACGGCACCGTCGGCTTCGCCACCGACGGCATCACCCACGCACTGGCCAGCAACAGCACCGGCGCGAGCAGGTCTCGCAGGACGATCACCCCGATCACGCGCGCACCTCCTCGAACGCCCGCAGCGTCGCCTCGCAGTGGCCGAGGACCTCTCGCTCGCCCAGCCCGTGGGCGACCGCCTCGGCCAGCAACGTCTTCAGCCGCGCCTGCCAGTCGGCCGCGAAACCCGCGGTCGAGGCCCGCTGCACCACCGCGCCGCTTTTCCGGGTGATCAGCAGCAGCCCCTCACGCCGCAGCTGGTCGTAGGCCTTGTTCACGGTGTGGAAGTTGATGCCGAGGTCCACGGCGAGCTGGCGCGTCGAGGGCAACGCGTCTCCGTCGGCGAGGTCCCCGGCCGCGATCGCCTCGACGACGCGGTCGTGGATCTGCTGGTAGATCGGCACCTCGCTGGTGAGGTCGACGTCGAGGATCATCGGTGCTCCAGGAGGGCGCGCACGGCGTTGGCCATGCTCGGGAGGCTCATCGGTCTGTTCTACAACTTATAGAACAGCCGCGCTCGGGGCAACCCCATCGCCGCCCGCGCACCCGTCGCGGTGTGCAGCCGGATCGCCACATTCCGCGAAGCCGGCCGATCATGGCCGGTCCTGCCGCGAGGAGCTGGTCAGGCCCGTGAGAAAGTGGCGGTATGGCCAAACCGACCCCGCTGCAGATGCGTAACGCCCTGGCCGCCGTGTTGATGGCGGCGGGGTTCATCTGGGCCGTCGTGACCGGTGCACCGTGGTGGCTCGCGGCGATCTTCGCCGTCGGCACGTTGCTGTCCTGTGCCTCGATCTACCTCAACCGGCCCGGCGCGAACTCCTAGCGCACCTCAGGCCGTCGTTTCGGTGAAGCGCGTGGTGACGGCTTCACGCCCGCGTTTGGTGAGCTCGCCGTAGAGACGCAGGCGGGCGAGGCCGCCGTCCGGGTAGATGTCGAGGCGGGCCTCGGTGATCTGCGGGCCGTCTTCGAGGGCGAAGCGGTGGCGGGTGTCCGGCTGCAGACGGGTGCGGGGAAGCAGCGGAACCCAGTCACCGTCGTCGAGGCGGCCCGACAGCGCGGCCCAGCCCGGTGCGTTGCCCTTGAGGTTGCTCGTGTCGACCTCGGCGAAGCGCACGATGCCGGCGCCGGCGAGGCGCACGGTCACCCAGTCGTTGCCGTCGTCGCGGCGGCGCGCGGTTTCCCAGCCCTCGGCCTGGTGCGCGGCGAGCCCGGGCGAGAACAGGTTGTTGGGCGACGAGTAGAACATGTTGCTGCAGCCCGTGACGACGCCGCCGTTGGCCAGCGCGGCGAGGTCGAGCGAGCGCGGGTCCAGCAGCGCGGGGTCGGGCACCGGCGAGCCGTGCACGCGCAGGCGGGCCACGCCGCCGTCCGGGTGCTGCGTGAGGCGGACGTGGGTGAACCGCCGGGCCGACGATACCTTGAAGAAGTTCTCCGAGTCTCCGGCCACGGGCTCGTGGTCGACCAGCACCTCCCAGTCCATTTCGGACAGTTCCGCCGCGCTCGGGTAGCCGGGTACCGACACCGCTTCCACCGAAACGAACGGCGGGTAGTTGCCCTTGAAGAACGCCGTGTCCACCACCACGCCCGACACCACCCCGGCGGCGCCGAGGCGCAGCACGGCCTGGTCGTCACCCGGTTCGCGGTGCCGGCGCGTCTCCCAGCCGTCGTAGACCTGGCCCTTCGGCCCGAACGTCTCGGCCCGGTGCGCGGGGCGCCACGGGTTGACGAGGTTCTCCTTCTCGGCGAACAGCTCGTCGCTCGCCCACATCACCGTGCCCCCGAACGTGCGGGAAGCGAGGTCCGGCTGGGCTGTCCACTCGGGACGGTCGTGCGACACGTGGTCCTCCATCTCTAACAGTTCCCCCTGGTCAGCAGCTCTCCCCGCGGCTCGTCGCCGGTCACCGGCGAACCCCGCAGCCACGTACCGCGCACCACGCCGGCCAGCGGCCGTTGGTCGTACGCGCTCACCGGGTTGCGGTGCTTCAGCGCGGCCACGTCGACGACAAACGCCTCGTCCGGCGCGAACACCGAGAAGTCGGCGTCGTAGCCCACGGCGAGGTGGCCCTTGCGCGTCATCCCGACCTGCGCCGCCGGGCGTTCGGCCATCCACCGCACCACGTCGGCGAGGCCGAAGCCGCGTTGGCGCGCCTGCGTCCACACCGCGGGCAACCCCAGCTGCAGGCTGGAGATCCCGCCCCACGCGAGGCCGAAATCGCCGGTGTCGAACCGTTTCAATTCCGGTGTGCACGGCGAGTGGTCGCTCACGATCGTGTCGATCACACCGTCGGCGAGGCCTTGCCACAGCAGTTCCCGGTTGGCCGCCTCGCGGATCGGCGGGCAGCACTTGAACTGCGTGGCGCCGTCGCGGATCTCCTCCGCAACGAAACTCAGGTAGTGCGGGCACGTCTCCACCGACAGCGCCACGCCCTCGCGGCGCGCGCTCGCGATCAGCGGCAGAGCGTCCGAAGAGGACAGGTGCAGCACGTGCGCGCGGGCGCCGGTGCGCCGGGCCGCCTCGATCACGTGGGTGATGGCCAGGTTCTCGGCGCCACGCGGGCGAGAGCCGAGGAAATCGGTGTACTTCTCACCGTGCGGATCCGGTGCGGCGTCGATGGCGTCGGAGTCCTCCGCGTGCACGATCATCAGCGCGTCGAAACTCGCGAGTTCGCGCAGCGCGGCCTCCAGGCCCGCGGCGTCGAGCGGCGGGAACTCGTCGACGCCGGAGTGCAGCAGGAAGCACTTGAACCCGAACACACCAGCGTCGTACAGCGGACGCAGATCGCCGGTGTTGCCGGGAATCGCGCCGCCCCAGAACCCGACGTCCACGTGCGCGCGTCCCGAAGCCGCCTTGCGCTTCACCTCCAGCGCGGCGACGTCGACCGTCGGCGGCAGGCTGTTGAGCGGCATGTCGACGATCGTCGTGACCCCACCGGCGGCGGCCGCGCGCGTCGCGGTCTCGAAGCCCTCCCACTCGGCGCGGCCGGGGTCGTTCACGTGCACGTGGGTGTCCACGAGCCCCGGCAGCAGCACCTCGTCGGCCGCGAGCTCGACCATCCGGTCGGCGGGCAGGTCCACGATTCCCTGCTCCAGCGCGACAATCCGGCCGCCGTCGACCCCCAGCGTCGCGGGACCTTCACCGGCCGCCGTCACCGCACGTGCGGCGCGCACCACGAGATCCATCTGCGGGCACACTCCTTCTCCCGTCGGCGATACCGGCAGGTTGTTTCACAGTACGGAAAGTATCTTTCGCCAACCGAGATTAACCACGACGCTCTCGCCTCGTCAACGCCTCGCCTTCCACGTTACGGTCACCGGGTGGAGCTAGAAGCCGAGTTCACCAGCGAACCCTTCCAGGGCGAGGGCGCCCCGCCGGAGCACGCCGTGCGCGCTCGCGACGCGGCCCGCGACGCCGGGCTCGACACCGACTTCGGTCCACTCGGCACACTCGCACGCGGCTCGGCCGACCAGCTGATGAACGCGTTGCCGGCCATCGCACGGGCCGCGCTCGAAGGCGGCGCCACCCGCGTCACGGTCCAGCTCCGGCGCACCGACGAACCGGCGCCGACCCCGCCCGTCGAGCTCAACACCGCGCTGGCCCGGCTCATCGCCGACGTCGAGCGCGAACTGGGCGCAAAGCTCGGCGACCTCGACCGCCCGGACAAGCAGCGGGCGGTCCGGCTGCTGCGCGAACGCGGCGCCTTCAGCCTGCGGAAATCGGTCTCCGCGGTGGCCGAGGCGCTGGGCGTCACGCGCTTCACGGTCTACAACTACCTCAACCGGGAAGTGGACTGACCAGCGGGTTCAACAAAATGTTGACGGCGGCGCGAGGGCACCGTACCGTCGGCAGGCACCAGCTCCCCCGCAGCGAGGAGATCCCGTGCCACTCGCACTCGCCGAGTTCAACACCGCCGACGCCGCCGACGTGCGGCCCGCCCTCACGGCCTGCCTGGCCGTGCCGCGCTGGGTCGACGCGGTGCTCGCCGGCCGGCCGTACGCGGACTTCGCCGCGCTCCTGACCACCGCTGAAAAAGCCACTCCCCTGCACCGCGACGAGGTGAGCGCCGCCATCGCCGCCCACCCGCGGATCGGGGAGAAGCCGACGAGCAAGGGCGCCGACGCCGAGTGGTCGCGCTCGGAGCAGTCCGGTGTGGACAACGCCGACGAGTTCGCCGCCGCCAACGCCGAGTACGAAGCCCGTTTCGGCCACGTGTTCCTCGTGTGCGCCGGCGGCCGCGGTGGCGCGGAACTGCTCGCGAACCTGCGGTCGCGGCTGGGCAACGACCCCGAGACCGAACTCGACGTGGCGGGCGCGGAGCTGGCGAAGATCGCCGCGCTGCGCCTGCGGAAAGCGATAAACGCATGAGCTTGGTGACCACGCACGTGCTGGACACGGCCGCCGGCAAACCGGCCGCCGGCATCGCCGTGCGGTTCGAACGCGGCGACGGCACACCGCTCGCCGAGGGCGTCACCGACGACGACGGACGCGTGCGCGACCTCGGCCCCGACACCCTCGAACCCGGCGTCTACCGGCTGATCTTCGACACCGGCGCCTACCTCGGGCCCGAAGCGTTCTTCCCCGACGTCACCATCGCGTTCCGCATCACCGACGGCACCTCGCACCACCACGTGCCGGTGCTGCTGAGCCCGTTCGCCTACTCGACCTATCGCGGGAGCTGACCGTGGGAATCTCCTTGGGCCCCAACCAGTACGGCAAGGCGGAGGTCCGCCTGGTCACCGTCCGCCGCGACGGTCCGGTGCACCACCTGCGCGACCTCACCGTGTCCACGGCCCTGCGCGGCGACCTCGCGGCCACGCACCTGACCGGCGACAACAGCGCTGTACTGACCACCGACGCGCAGAAGAACACCGTCTACGCGTTCGCGAAGCAGCAGGACGTCGGCGAGATCGAGGACTTCGCGCTGCGCCTGGGCCGCCATTTCGTCGCCACGCAGGAAGCGATCACCGGCGCGCGCATCACCGTCGCCGAGCACGCCTGGGAACGCATCCCCGTCGACGGCCAACCGCACGACCACGCGTTCAGCCGTTCTGGGGGCGAAAGCCGCACGACCACCGTGACCGTGCACGCCGACCGCGCGTGGGTGGTGTCCGGTGTGGACGGTCTGACCGTGCTCAAGTCGGGCGGCTCGGAGTTCCACAGCTTCCCGCGCGACGCGTACACGACGCTCGCCGAGACCGACGACCGCATCCTCGCCACCGCCGTCACCGCGCGCTGGCGCTACGACGGCGACCCATTCGATGTCGACTGGGCCAAGAACCACCAGGAGATCCGGCGGACGCTGCTGCAGGCGTTCGCCACGAAACACAGCCTGTCGTTGCAGCAGACCCTGTACACGATGGGCGAGGCCGTGCTGCTCGCACGGCCCGAGGTCGCCGAGGTCCGGCTTTCCCTGCCGAACAAGCACCACTTCCTCGTCGATCTGAGCCCCTTCGGCCTCGAGAACCACAACGAGGTGTTCTACGCCGCCGACCGCCCGTATGGCCTCATCGAAGGCACCGCGGTCCGCGACGAAGCCGAGGAGCCCGGCCCGGCCTGGACCGACGCCGTGCTCTAGCCCCGAATCCCACCGGGAGAGCACATGTCAGAACGACCTTCCCGTCATCCCGTCGATGTGCGCCCGAAGTGGCCACAGCTCGTGCTCGGCGGAATCCAGCACGTCGCGGCGATGTACGCCGGCGTGGTGGCTCCACCGCTGGTGATCGGCGCGGCCGTCGGGCTCTCGCCCGGCCAGCTGAGCCTGCTCATCAGCGCGTCCCTCTTCACCGCCGGCCTCGCCACCCTGCTGCAGACGCTCGGCGTGTGGCGCTTCGGCGCGCGGCTGCCGCTGGTCAACGGCGTCACGTTCGCGTCCGTCGCGCCGATCCTGTCGATCGCTCAGCAGCACGCCGGCAACGCGCTGGGTGTCGTCTACGGCGCGACGCTCGTCGGCGGTGTGTTCGTGGTGCTGGCCGCGCCGTTCTTCTCGAAGCTCACGCGATTCTTCCCGCCCGTGGTGACGGGGACCGTGATCACGCTCATCGGCGTCTCGCTGCTGCCGGTGGCCGTGCAGTGGATTTCCGCGCAGCAGCCGGCCGCGCGGCCGAGCGGGCTGCTGCTGGCGGGCGTCACCCTGGTCGCGGTGCTGGTGTTCACGCGGTTCCTCAAGGGTTTCTGGAGCCGGATCGCACTGTTGCTGGGCCTGGTCGCCGGGACGCTGGTGGCGTGGCCACTGGGTGAAGTCGACACGTCGACTTTGAAGCAGGCGCCGGTGTTCGGCATCGCCACGCCGTTTCACTTCGGCGCGCCGGTGTTCGACATCGCGGCGATCGTGTCGATGCTCATCGTGATGCTCGTGGTGATGGCCGAGAGCACGGCCGACCTGCTGGCGCTCGGCGAGATCGTCGGGCGGCCGACCACGAGCCGGACGCTGGCCGACGGACTGCGCGCCGACGGGCTGGCCACCGCCGTGAGCACGGTGTTCGGCGGGTTCGCGTGCACGGCGTTCGCGCAGAACATCGGGCTCGTGTCGCTGACGCGGATGGTCAGCCGGTACGTGGTCGCGGCCAGTGGCGTGGTGCTGGTGGTGCTCGGCGCGCTCCCGGTGACCGGCGGGATCGTCGCGCTCGTGCCGCAACCGGTGCTCGGCGGGGCCGGGCTGGTGCTGTTCGGCAGCGTCGCGGTGAGCGGTGTGCGGACGCTGGCGAAGGCGTCGTTCGAGCATCCCGGCAACGTCGCGATCGTCGCCGCGTCGCTGGGCGTGGGCCTGATTCCCATCGCGGTGCCGGGTTTCTACTCGGGCTTCCCGGCGGCGCTGCAGGTGGTGCTGAACTCCGGCATCAGCGCGGGCTGTCTCACGGCCGTGGTGCTGAACCTGGTGTTCGGCGAGCGGTTGATAGAACGCTCTACCGCCCCGGAGCTATCCTCGGTGCCGTGACAGGCACGAAGGACCGCATCCTGGCCGCGGGCGCGGAGCTCTTCCGCCGCGGCGGCTACACCGGCACGGGCGTGAAGCAGATCGTCGAGAAGGCCGGCGCGCCCTTCGGCTCGCTCTACCACTTCTTCCCCGGTGGCAAGGAACAGCTCGCCGAAGAGGTCATCCGCACGTCGGGCATGGAGTACGCGCAGCTGTACGACCTCTTCATCGCCCCGGCGCCCGATGTCGTGAGCGGCATCGAGGCGTTCTTCGCCGCCGGCGTGACGACGCTGCTGGACACCGACTACGTCGAGGGCTGCCCGATCGCCACGGTGGCCCTGGAAGTCGCGACGACGAGCGAACCCCTGCGCCAGGCGACGGCCGACGTCTTCACGGCGTGGATCGACGCGGGCACGGAGAAGTTCGCCGCCTTCGGCCTGCCGGCCGAGCAAGCGCGGGTGCTGACGATCGCACTCATCACCAGCCTGGAGGGCGCGTTCGTACTGGCGCGCTCGATGCGTTCGCCGGAGCCCATGGCGGTGGCAGGCGCGGCGGTGGTGGACGTGGCCCGGCGTCTGCTGGCAGAACTGGACCACGACGGGAAGAAGCGCTAGCGGTAGTCGGGCGTCCAGCGGGCTTGGCGGACCGTTTCGGCGAGGTGGTCGTTTTCCGGGGCGACGCCGTCCTTGATCGCCTGCTCGGCGACGGCGATGGCGATCCGCGTGGCCA
Organism: Amycolatopsis sp. NPDC001319; assembly: GCF_042896185.1. Lineage (NCBI taxonomy): Bacteria > Bacillati > Actinomycetota > Actinomycetes > Pseudonocardiales > Pseudonocardiaceae > Amycolatopsis > Amycolatopsis sp. NPDC001319. The sequence goes on from NZ_JBIAWY010000005.1 coordinate 146,643, forward strand.
CTTCCGGCACGTCGTCCCAGGACGGCAGCAGTGGTTCGTCCGGGTCGGTGAGGGCGGGGGACGCTTCGCCGAGCGTCTTGGCGGCGACGCGCATCATCGCGTCGGTCACGCGGGTGGCGCCGGACGCCGTGACGGCCAGGCCGATGGCCGGGAAGATGTAGACGTTGTTGCACTGTGCGACGCGGTGCTGCTTGCCGTCGCGCTCCACCGGCCCGAACGGCGAGCCGGTAGCGACGAGGGCGCGGCCGCCGGTCCAGAAGTCCAGCTCACGTGGATGCGCCTCGGCGCGGCTGGTGGGGTTGGAGAGCGGGAAGATGATCGGCCGGTCGGTCTTGGCGGCCAGCTCACGCACGATTTCCTCGGTGAACGCGCCCGCCGCCGTCGAGAGGCCGAGCAGCACGCCGACGTCGACGTTGTGCACGACGTCGGCCAGCCCGGTGCCGGTCCAGCCCTGGGTTTTGGCGGCCGGCTGGGCGAAGCGGCGCTGGCTTTCCGACAGGTCGGTGCGGTCGTCGGTGAGCAGGCCCGCGATGTCGACGACCCAGATGCGCCCGGCCGCCTCGGCGTCGGACAGGCCCTGGGCGACCATCTCCTGGCGGATCATCTCCAGCACGCCGATGCCGGCCGAGCCCGCGCCGAGCATCACCACCTGCTGCTGGGAAAGCGGCCGCCCGGCCACCTTCGCCGCGCCGTGCAGCGCGCCGACCGCGACGGCGGCCGTGCCCTGGATGTCGTCGTTGAAGGTGAGCAGGCGGTCGCGGTAGCGGTCGAGGATCGGCTCGGCGTGCGCCGTGGCGAAGTCCTCCCACTGCAGCAGCACCTCGGGCAGCTCTTCGCGCACCGCCGTGACAAAGTCGTCCACGAACGCGTAGTACTCGTCGTCGCCGATGCGCCGGTGGCGCCAGCCGAGGTACTGCGGGTCTTCGAGGCGCTCGACGTTGTCGGTGCCCACGTCGAGCAAGATCGGCAACGTGCGCGCCGGGTCGATGCCGCCGATCAGCGTGTACAGCGACAACTTCCCGATGGGGATGCCCATGCCGCCGATGCCCTGGTCACCCAGTCCGAGGATGCGCTGGCCGTCGGTGACCACGATGACGTCAACCTCCCGCCGCGGCCGGTTCCTCAGCACCTCCCTGAGATGCTCGCGGTCGGGATAGGCCACATACAGCCCGCGCGGGCGCCGGTAGATCTCGCTGAACCGCTGGCACGCCTCGCCGACGGTGGGCGTGTAGACGATCGGGAGCGTCTCCTCGAGGTGCTCGGCCAGCAGCCGGTAGAACAACGTTTCATTGCGATCCTGGAGGCCGCGCAGGAACACGTGCTTGGCCAGGTCCGCCGGCTGACGCGCGAACTCGGCGTAGGTGTGCGCCACCTGCTCGCCGATCGTCTTCTCGGCGTTGGGCAACAGCCCCAGCAGGCCGAGCTCCCGCCGCTCGTCGTGGGTGAAGGCCGTGCCTTTTGTGGTGAGCGGGTCGAAAAGGCGGTCGTGTCCGCGGTCCGGCATGTGCGCTCCCCGTCTGATCCACATCGGACGTTCCGCGTCGACTCAACCACGGTGCCGTGGCGTCCGCCAGCCCGCCATTCACCAACCGGACACCACGACACGGACCGCTTTCTCAGGGTCGAAACCGGCGACCACGGCCGCGGCGGGCGCCGAGGAAGGCCCGCGAAGCGTGCCCACCCCAACGGCGCTGCATTTCGACGTGGGTCCGCGCCGCCGGTGGTCCCGCGGCGATGGTCGCACGGGCCCAGGGTCCAAGGTGTGCGACCGCCCGTCAGTGCGCCACCAGCGAATTCGCCGGGCCCTACGTCCCCGTCAGGTGTTCCGGGCGGACCGGCACCCGGGTCAGTGCCAGACCCGTCGCGGCGCGGATGGCGGAGACGATGGCCGGGGTGGAGGAGATGGTGGGGGGTTCGCCGACGCCGCGGAGGCCGTAGGGGGCGTGGGGGTCGGGGCGTTCGAGGACGTCGATGGACATCGGGGGCATGTCGAGGACGGTGGGGATGAGGTAGTCGGTGAAGGAGGGGTTGCGGACGCGGCCGCCGTCGACCTGGATTTCCTCCATGACGGCGAGGCCGAGGCCCTGGGCGGAGCCGCCCTGGATCTGGCCGAGGACGGCCTGCGGGTTCAGCGCGCGGCCGACGTCCTGGGCGCAGTCGAGGGCGACGACCTTCACCAGGCCTAGCTCCACGTCGACGTCGACGACGGCGCGGTGGGCGGCGAAGCCGTACTGCACGTGGGCGGTCCCCTGGCCGGTGACCGGGTCGAGTGGATACGTGGGGCGGTGGCGCCACTCGACCGTTTCGTCGAACGCCGAGGTGCCCAGCACGGCGGCGAGATCCGCCAGCACCACGCCGTCGGTGGCGACGAGCTTGCCGCCGGCCACGCGGGTGCCGGAAGGCAGGCCGGCGGAGGCCAGGACGCGGGCGCGCACGGCGGCGGACGCGGCCTGCACGGCGCCGCCGGTCACGTAGCTCTGGCGGGACGCCGAGGTCGACCCGCCGTTGCCGATGGAGGTGTCCATGGGCAGCACGGTCACCTGCTCCACGCCGAGCTCGGTGCGCACGATCTGCTGCATGATCGTCACGAGCCCCTGCCCGACCTCGCACGCCGCGGTGTGCACGGTGGCCGCGGGTTCGCCACCGACGAGCTCCAGGCGCACGCGCGCGGTGGAGTAGTCGTCGAAGCCCTCGGAGAAACACACGTTCTTGATCCCCACGGCATACCCGACGCCACGCACCACGCCCTCGCCGTGCGTGGTGTTGGAGACGCCGCCGGGCAGGTGGCGCAGGTCGAACGAGCGCGACGCGGGCAGCGGCCGGGCCCGCAGCCGTTCCAGCAACTCGGCGACGGGCGCGGCCGAGTCCACGACCTGGCCCGTCGGCATCACGGCGCCCTCGGTCATCGCGTTGCGGATGCGCAGCTCGACCGGGTCGAGGCCACACGCGGCGGCCAGCTTGTCCATCTGCGACTCGTACCCGAACGCCGCCTGCACCGCGCCGAAGCCCCGCATCGCGCCGCACGGCGGGTTGTTCGTGTAGGCGCCCCAGCAGTCGACCGCCACATTGTCCACTGTGTACGGTCCGACGCCCAGCGTCGCCGCGTTGGCCACCACCGCGCCGGTGGACGACGCGTACGCGCCGCCGTCGAGGAAAAGGCGCGCGCGGACGTACACGAGCCGGCCGTCGGAGGTGGCGCCGTGCTCGTAGTACATCTTCGCCGGATGGCGGTGCACGTGGCCGTAGAACGATTCTTCGCGGTTGTAGACCATCTTCACCGGCTTGCCGGTGTGCAGCGCGAGCAGGCACGCGTGCACCTGCATCGACAGGTCCTCGCGGCCGCCGAACGCGCCGCCGACACCGCCGAGCGTCAGCCGCACCTGCTCGACCGGCAGCCCGAGCGCCGCGACGATCTGCTGCTGGTCCACGTGCAGCCACTGCGTCGCGACGTACAGGTCCACGCCGCCGACCGTGTCGGGCACCGCGAGCCCCGACTCCGGGCCGAGGAAGGCCTGGTCCTGCATGCCGACCTCGTACACGCCGGACACCACGACGTCGGCCCGGACATCCTCGGAACCACGCCGGATCCGCACGTGACGCACCACGTTGCCGTCGGGGTGCAGCGAAAGACCCTCGCCGTTCACCGCCGCCTCGGAACTGGTGACGGGCGTCAGCTCCTCATACGTCACCTTGATCCGCTTCATCGCCCGCCGCGCCGTCTCCGGGTGGTCGGCGGCCACGAGCGCCACGGGCTCACCCTCGTAGCGCACGACCTCGTCGGCGAGCACCGGCTGGTCGGCGTGCTCCAGCCCGTAGCGGTTGACGCCGGGCACGTCCTCGTGGGTCAGCACCGCGTAAACCCCTTGCACGGCAAGGGCTTCCGTGAGGTCGATCCCGGTGATCCGCGCGTACGGGTGGGGGCTGCGCAGGGTCGCGCCCCACAGCATGTCCTCGTGCCACAGGTCCGAGGAATACGCGAACTCGCCGCGCACCTTCACCGTGCCGTCGGGCCGCGGCGCGTTGGCGCCGACGCCGTTGACAGTGGCTGACGAAGTCGTAGTGGTGGTCGTCGTCATCGGTCCTCCCCCAGCCGGGCGCTCGCGGCGGCCAGGTCGCGGGCGATCGCGGACTCGTCCTCCTCACGCAGCGTGCCGTGCTCCACGACGGTCCGGCCGCCCACGAGCAGGCGCGCCAACGGCGGGGTCGCGCCCAGCACGAGCGCGGCGACCGGGTCGGTGATGCCCGCGTATTCGAGCCCCGTCAGGTCCCACACGGCGAGGTCGCCGAGTTTGCCGGCCTCGACCGAGCCCAGCTCGGCGTCGCGGCCGAGGCAGCGAGCGCCGCCCATCGTGCCGAGCCACAACGCTTCCCGGGTGGTCAGCGCGGTCGGCCCGCCGCGTTGGCGAGCCTGCAGCAACGCCTGGTGCAGCTCCTCGCCGAGCCCGCCGGACTCGTTGGACGCGGCGCCGTCGACCCCGAGGCCCACGGGCGCGCCGGCGTCCAGCAGGTCGCGTACGGGGGCGATGCCCGCGCCGAGGCGGCCGTTGGACGTCGGGCAGTGCGCCGAGCCCGTGCCGGTGGCGCCGAAGCGGCGGATCGCGTCGGGCGAGAGGTGGATGGTGTGCGCGAGCCAGACGTCGCTCGCCAGCCAGCCGAGCTTGTCCGCGTACTCGGCGGGCGTGCAGCCGACCTCGGCCAGGCACTGGCGTTCCTCGTCGAGCGTCTCGGCGAGGTGCGTGTGGAGCCGGACGCCCTTGCGGCGCGCGAGGTCGGCCGCACCGGTCATCAGCCGTTCGGTGACGGAGAACGGCGAGCACGGGCCGACCGCGATCCGCAGGTGCGCGTCGGGCGACGAGTCGTGGAACCGGTCGATCACCGCCTCCGTGCCGACCAGTGCGGCGTCGGTGCCCTCCACGAGGTTGTCCGGCGGCAGACCACCGTCGGACTCGCCGCGGTCCATCGAGCCACGAACCAGGTGCAGCCGCAGGCCGACGCGTTGCCGGGCCGCGACGAGCGCCTCGACCTGATCGCCGCCGTCGCGGGGGAAGACGTAGTGGTGGTCGGCCAGGGTCGTGCACCCGGTGAGCGCGAGCCGCGCCATCCCGGCGGTGCCCGCGGCGTGCGTGATGTCCGCGTCGAGCCGGCCCCACACGGGGTAGAGCGCGACGAGCCACTCGAACAGCGTGTGGTCGGCGGCCATCCCGCGCGTGGCCCACTGGTAGAGGTGGTGGTGGGTGTTGACCAGGCCCGGCGTGACGAGGCAGCCGGACGCGTCCACGTGCTCCTCGGCGTCGCCGGTGAAGGTGCCTTCGCCGACTTCGGCGATCACGCCGTTGTCCACGAGCACGTAGCCCGAGCCATATTCGGGGCCGCTGACGGTGGCGATCGCGGCGTTCTCGATGACCGTCCTCATGCGACACCGCTCTTCGCGACAGCGGCGGCCCGCACGGCGTCGAGGATCTTCTCGTACCCCGTGCACCGGCAGAGGTTCCCGGCCAGCGCCTCGCGGATTTCCTCGTCGCTGGGCTGCGCCACGCGGTTGAGCAGGTCGTGGGCCGCGACGACGAGACCGGGGGTGCAGAAGCCGCACTGCACGGCGCCGTTGTCCACGAAGGACTGCTGCACCGGGTCCAGCTTGTCGCCGTCGGCCAGCCCTTCGACGGTGCGCACCGAGCGGCCCTCGACCTGACCGGCCGCGACGAGGCACGAGCACACCGGCACGTCGTCGAGGTACACCGTGCAGGACCCGCATTCGCCCTGTTCACAGGCGTTTTTCGAACCCGGCAGGCCGAGCCGCTCGCGCAGCACGTAGAGCAGGCTCTCGCCTTCCCACACGTCGTCGGCCTCGCGGGCCTCGCCGTTGACGGTCACGTTCACGCGCACGTGCGCTCACTCCCCCGGTGTTCGTCCCAGGCCCAGGTCAGCGTGCGCCGAGCGAGCACGGCCAGGGCGTGTCTGCGGTAGTCCGCGCTGCCGCGGACGTCGTCGATCGGTGCGGCGGCCTCGGCCACGAGCTCGCCGAAGCGTCGTTTCAAGGAGTCGGCCAACGCCGTGGGCGCGTCCCACGGCAGCTCCGCGGCCAGGAATTCCTCGGCCGCGCGGGCCCGGCGCGGGGTGGGTGCGGCGGACCCGACCGAGGCGCCGACCTCCCGCTTCGCAGGCCGCAGGTTCACCGCGAAGGAACAGACGGCGATCACCATCGCGTTTCGCGTGCCGACCTTCGCGAACTGCTGGGGACCCGCGTGCGCGGGCAGGTGGACGGCGGTGATCAGCTCGTCGGGCTCCAGCGCGTTGCGCTTCACGCCGAGATAGAACTCCTCCGCCGGCAGCACCCGCGTCCCCCGGACGGACGCGACCTCGACGCGCGCGCCGAGCGCGAGCAGCACCGGGTGCGTGTCGCCGGCCGGTGACGCGGCGCCGAGGTTGCCACCGACCGTGCCGCGGTTGCGGATCTGCGGCGAGCCGACCGTGCGCGAGGCCATCGCCAATGCGGGCAAAGGTTCACCCAGCTCGGTGATCACGCGCGAATAAGACACGGCCGCACCGAGCCGGACGGTGCTTTCCGGAAGAGTCCCGTCCGAAGTGGACCACTCGGCCAGCTCAGCGACACCGGTGAGATCGAGCAGCGCGGCCGGGCGGCGGTGGTCGAAGTTCAGCTCCACCATCACGTCCGTGCCGCCGGCGATCGGCACCGCGTCGGGGCGTTCGGCCTTCACGGCCAGCGCCTCGCCCAGATCGGCAGGTCGCAGGAAATCCACGCTCGAGCTCCTCCCCTCGGCCTGATGTCCCAGTACACGCCGAACCCGCTCGCGCGGCAACGGTGCCCCGCCATGAAAGCCGCCCCAGCGGAAGACCACCCGTTTGTGCTTTCCTACAAGCCTGATGACGACCGTGAGAACCCTGCTGGGCCTGCCCGGCCTGCGCCCGCACCCGAGCACCGCCGAGGACCTGCTCGACCGCGCCGTCACGCGGATCTACGTGACCGAGCTGCCCGACCCGGGCCGCTACCTGACGGCGGGCGAGCTCGTGCTGTCCGGGCTGCTGTGGTGGCGCACGCCGGGTGACGCGGAGCCGTTCGTCGCCGCGCTGGCAGCCGGGGGCGCCGCCGCGTTGGCCGCGTCGGGCGCGGACGCCGGCGGCATCCCGGAAGACGTCATCGACACGTGCGCGCGCCACGGCGTCCCGCTGCTGGAAGTGCCGCCGGACCTGTCGTTCGCCGTGATCACCGAACGCGTGGTGCTGGCGCTCGCGGCCGCCGCCGACGGGGCGCGCAAACGCTTGCTTACCGCCGCCGCGGAGGACGCGCCGCTGGAAGACCTGCTGGCCCGCGCGGCCGAGGAGCTCGGCACGGCGTGCTGGGTCCTCTCGGGCGTGCCCCGCGTGGTGGCCGGCACGGCACCGCTGCCGGTGTCGGCGGCCGAGCCCGTGCGCCAGTTCGCCGCCGCCCGCGCCCGGCCCACGGCGGCGGGCGGCCTCACCGTACTGCCGGTGGAGAGCCGCCACGCGGTGCCGTGGCTGCTCGCCGTGGACGGACCGCTGAGCACCGCGCAGACGGAGCTCGCCGAGGAGCTGGCCGGGCTCGTCGGGCTGGCTCGCGCGCGGTCGCGTCCGTCGCCGGCGCCGCTCGGCGGCAACGTCCGCGCGGTCGCGCTGCGCACGGAAGACAGCGCGGAAGCCGACGAGGTGCTCGCCGAACTCCTGGCCACCACGGGGAAAGCGATCACGCCGACCGGCAGCCGCGACCACACGGAGGCGCTCGCGCTCGTGGCCGACGACGGTTCCTGGCCCGCCGGCTGGGCCGGCGACGCGGTGACTGCTCTGTACACAGTGGAGCCGCTGCTGCGCGCGACGCGGATCCTCGCCGGTGTCAGCGATCCCGTGCCCGCGGCGGAGTCACGCGGTGCGTTCGAAGTGGCGCGTCACGCGCTTTCCCTTGCCGCGGACCGGCAAGGTGACGTGGTGGTCGTGCCCGCCGCCGCGCTCGGCGTGCACCAGCTGCTGCTCGCCGGCACGTCCACCGACCTGCGCGCCGCGTTGCGCCGGCGCCTGCTCGGCCCACTGCTCGACTACGACGCCGAGCAGCATTCGGATCTCGTGCGCACCGTGCGCGTGTTCCTGGAGTGCTCCGGCTCCCCCACGCGCGCGGCGAAAACCCTGCACATCCACGTGAACACCCTGCGCTACCGCATCGGCCGCGCCGCCGAGCTGCTCGGCGTGGACCTCACGGACTTCGTCGCGCAGGTCGACGTCTACCTGGCCCTGACCTCGGAGTCCTGAACGGCCGTGAAGGGCACCTTCTGGGAACCAGGCGCCCTTCACGGACTCGTGGTCAGAGAGCCTTCGCGGCCCGGTCGGCGACCAGTTTCAGGAACCGGCCCGGGTCGGCCAGCTCGCCGCCCTCGGCCAGCAGCGCCATGCCGTGCAGCAGCTCCGCCGTCTCGGCCAGCGAACCGTCGGCCGGGTTGTCCGCGAACGCCTTGCGCAGCCCGGAGACCAGCGCGTGGTCCGGGTTGAGCTCCAGGACCCGCTTGATCTGCGGCATCTCCTGGCCCATCGCGCGGTACATCTTCTCCAGCGTCGGCGTCATGTCACCCGAGTCGCCGACGATGCACGACGGCGAGGTGGTCAGCCGCGAGGACAGGCGAACCTCCTTGACGCTGTCGGTGAGCGTCGCCGACATCCACTTGAGCAGGTCCGCGTACTCGGCCTTCTGCTCGTCGGACGTCTCCTCGCCGCCGAGGTCGACCTCGCCCTTGGCCACGGACTGGAACGACTTCTCCTCGAACCCGCCCACGCCGTCGACCCACATCTCGTCGACCGGGTCGGTGAGGATGAGGACCTCGTAGCCCTTGGCGCGGAACGCTTCCAGGTGCGGCGAGTTCTCGATCACCGTGCGCGACTCACCGGTGAGGTAGTAGATGTGCTCCTGGCCTTCCTTCATCCGCGAGACGTAGTCACGCAGCGAGGTCGGCTTCTCCGCGTGGTTCGTGGACGCGAACGACGAGATCTCCAGGATGGCCGGGCGGTTCTCCGGGTCGTCGAGCAGACCCTCCTTCACCGCGCGGCCGAACTCGCGCCAGAACGTCGCGTACTTCTCGGCGTCCTCGGTCATCATCGTCTTGATCGTGGAGAGGATCTTCTTCTCCAGCCGCCGCCGGATCGCACGGATCTGGCGGTCCTGCTGCAGGATCTCGCGCGAGACGTTGAGCGAGAGGTCCTGCGCGTCGACGACACCCTTGATGAAGCGCAGGTAGTTCGGCATCAGCGCTTCGCAGTCGTCCATGATGAACACGCGCTTCACGTACAGCTGCACACCGCGCTTCGCGTCCCGCATGAACAGGTCCATCGGCGCCTGCGCCGGGATGAAGAGCAGTGCCTGGTACTCGAACGTGCCTTCCGCCTGCATGCGGACGGTTTCGAGGGCGTTGTTCCAGTCGTGGCTGATGTGCTTGTAGAACTCCTGGTACTCCTCGTCGGAGACTTCCGACGAGGGGCGGGCCCAGAGGGCCTTGCGGGAGTTGACGGTCTCGAACTCGGGCGCGGCAGGCTCTTTCGCGTCTTCGTCGGCGGCTTCTTCCGTGGCTTCTTCGGCGGCGGCCAGGGGGCTGGGCTGCTTGGCCATCCGGACGGGCCAGGTGATGAAGTCGGAGTAGCGCTTGACGATCTCGCGGACCTTCCACTCCGACGTGTAGTCGAAGAGGTGGTCCTCGTCGTCGGCCGGCTTGAGGTGCAGTGTGACCGCGGTGCCCTGCGGGGCGTCGGCGACCGGTTCGATCGTGTAGGTGCCCTCGCCTTCGGATTCCCAGCGGACGCCGTCGGCGGTACCGGCTTTGCGCGTGGTCAGGGTGACCTTGTCGGCGACCATGAAGCTGGAGTAGAAGCCGACGCCGAACTGGCCGATGAGGTCCTGCGAGCCCGCCGCGTCCTGGGATTCCTTGAGCTTGCGGAGGAACTCGGCGGTGCCCGACTTGGCGATGGTGCCGATGAGGTTCACCACGTCGTCGCGGGACATGCCGATGCCGTTGTCGCGGACGGTGAGGGTGCGGGCGTCCTTGTCGAGGGTCAGCTCGATGTGGAGGTCGGCGGTGTCGGCTTCGAGGTCCTTGTCGCGGTAGGTCTCGAGGCGGAGCTTGTCCAGTGCGTCGGAGGCGTTGGAGATGAGCTCGCGGAGGAAGATGTCCTTGTTCGAGTAGATCGAGTGGATCATCAGCTGGAGCAGCTGGCGGGCCTCGGATTGGAATTCGAGGGTTTCGGGTTGTGTCGGTTGAGTCGCCGATTGTTGAGACATGGTGTCGCGTTTTCCTTTCCCACCCCACACCAGAAAGACGGCAGGGAGCCTACCTGGGGTGGGTTGTTGTCCTCGCGGGGTGTTGGGTGGGGTGTTGGTCCTCGCGAGGTGTGGCGTGGGGTGTGAGGGGTTCTTGGTCCTCGCAGGGCGTGTTGCGTTGGGGGTGCACCCCGAAGCTGGATTGTGTTGACGGCCGGTGAGGCGTTGTCAAGGCGGGAAAGCGTGCCTTGACAACGCCTCGCCGGCCGCAAAGAGGCTTCGGATCGGGGTGCCGGGGCGGGGCTGGGTGCAGGTTCCGTCGCGTGGGTGGGCGGCGGTTCGTGGGGTTTGCGCGGCCCGGGTGAGTCGTGAGTTGGGTAGGCGACCGGCGGTTGGGTGGCGACCAGAGCGGCCCAATGTGGCGTTCGGTGCGCTCAACGCACCCAATGCGGCATTCGGTGCGCTCGGCGCAACCAACGCCGCGTTGGGGTGGGGTGGTCAGGCTTGGCGGCGGGTGTAGCGGTCGAGGGTGGCGGCGTCGAAGGGGAGTTCGGCCGGGTCCAGGGCGCCGCAGTGGAGGCCGCCGAGGAGGTAGTGGGCGAGGGCGGCGGCGGTGGCCGGTTCGTCGAGGACGCCGGTCGAGGATTGGGACGCGTAGTCGCTGAGGCGCTTTGCGGCGGTGGGGAAGCCTTCGCGGTAGAAGGCGTAGGTGGCGGCGAAGCGGGTCGGCAGTTGGTTCGGGTGGAGGTCCCAGCCCTGGTAGAAGCCGTTTTCCAGGGAGCGGCGGACCAATCGCAGGTGTTCGGCCCAGGCGCCGGGGAGGTCGTCGCCGAGGGGGAGGCGGTTGGTGGAGCCGTCGGAGAGGCGGACGCCGGTGCCGGCGGCGGCGACCTGCATGAGGTGCTTCGCGAAGTCGGCGGCCGGGTGGGCCATGCTCTGGTAGGCGGCGCCGATGCCGAGGCCGGCGCTGTAGTCGTAGGTGCCGTAGTGCAGGCCGGAGCAGCGGCCGTCGGCCGCCTGGATGATGCGGGCGACCGACACGGTGCCGTCGTGGGCGAGGATGGACTGGGCGGTCTCGATCTGGACCTCGAAGCGCAGGGTGCCTTCGGGCAGGCCGTAGGCGGCCTCCAGTTGGCCGAGGACGTCGGCGGCCACGGAGACCTGTTCGACGGCGGTCACCTTCGGCAGGGTGACGACGAAGCCGTCGGGGAGGTCGCCGTTGGTGAGCAAACCGTTCAGGAACAGGTCCAGGGTGCGGATGCCGCGGCGGCGGGTGGCGGGTTCGAAGCTTTTGAAGCGGATGCCCACGAACGGGGTGCCGCCCGTGGTTGCCAGGACACGGCCGGCCGACAGCGCGGCGGCGTCCTCCGCCTCGTCGCCCGGGTGGCCGTAGCCGTCCTCGAAGTCGATGCGCAGGTCTTCGATGGGCTCGGTGAGCAGCTTCGTGCGCACGCGCTCGGCGACGTCCGCGTCAAGACCCAGCACGTCGCCGTGCTCGACGAACACGCGCATGGCCTGCTTGCCCCAGTCGGCGACCAGGCGGGTGCGGTACTGGGACGCCGGCACGTACACGGTGTGCACGGGCCGGCGGCCCGGCGGCTCACCGGGGTACAGCGCCGCGACGCGCGCGTCGGCCTCGGCCAGGCGTGCGTCGGCGGCGGTGTAGACGTCCTCGGTGAGCCGGCCGTCCGCCATTACTTGATGTGCTCGTACGCCGGGAGCGTGAGGAAGTCCGGGAACTCGTCGGCCAGCGCGACCTGCTCGAACAGCTCGACGGCCGGGGTGAGCACGTCTTCCTTGACCTCGGCCGACAGCTCGCCGCGGACCTCGGCCAGCACGCCGCGCACGAGCTCGGCGGTGACCTTGTCGCCGGTGTCGAGCGTGGTGCCGTTCTTGACCCACTGCCACACCTGCGAACGGGAGATCTCGGCCGTGGCCGCGTCCTCCATGAGGTTGTGGATGGCCGCCGCGCCGTTGCCGCTCAGCCAGGAGGCGATGTAGCGGATGCCGACCTCGACGGCGGCGCGCAGGCCGGCCGCGGTGGCGCTGCCCGGCGTCGAGGCGACGTCGAGGAGCTGGTCGGCCGTGACGCTGACCTCGTCGCGGGTGCGGTCGAGCTGGTTCGGCTTGTCGCCGAGGACCTTGTCGAACTCCTCCTTGCAGAGGGCGACCATGCCGGGGTGCGCGACCCAGGAACCGTCGAAGCCGTCGGCCGCCTCGCGGGCCTTGTCGGCGTGGACCTTCTCGAACGCGCCCTCGTTGACCTTCGGGTCCTTGCTCGGGATGAACGCCGCCATGCCGCCGATCGCGAACGCGCCGCGGCTGTGGCAGGTGTGCACGAGCAGCTCGGTGTACGCGCGCATGAACGGCGCGGTCATGGTCACCGAGTTGCGGTCCGGCAGCACGAACTTCTCGCCGGCGTCGCGGAAGTACTTGATCACGCTGAACAGGTAGTCCCAGCGGCCCGCGTTGAGGCCCGACGCGTGCTCGCGCAGCTCGTAGAGGATCTCCTCCATCTCGAACGCGGCCGGGATCGTCTCGATCAGCACGGTGGCGCGGACGGTGCCGTGCTCGATGCCGAGGGCCTTCTCGGCGTGGGTGAACACGTCGTTCCACAGCCGCGCCTCGAGGTGGCTCTCCATCTTCGGCAGGTAGAAGTACGGGCCCTTGCCGCGCTTGAGCAGCTCGGCCGCGTTGTGGAAGAAGTACAGGCCGAAGTCGACCAGCGCGCCGACGCCCTGGCGGCCGCCGAAGGTGAGGTTGCGCTCGTCGAGGTGCCAGCCACGCGGGCGGACCACGATGGTGGCGTGCTCGACGTCGGGCTTGAGCGCGTAGCTCTTGCCGCCGCTCTCCAGCGTGATCGTCTCGCGGATGGCGTCGGACAGGTTGACCTGGCCGGACACGACGTTGGCCCAGTGCGGCGTGTTGGCGTCCTCGAAGTCGGCGAGCCACACCTTGGCGCCGGAGTTGAGGGCGTTGATGGTCATCTTGCGGTCGGTGGGACCGGTGATCTCCACGCGGCGGTCGCGCAACGCCGGCGGCGCCTCGGCGACCTTCCAGTCGCCTTCGCGGATCTCCTTGGTCTCCGGCAGGAAGTCGAGCCGGCCGGTCGTGCGGGCCTCTTCGCGGCGCTTGCCGCGGGCCACGAGCAGCTCGTCCCGGCGCGCCGCGAAGGCGTCGTGGAGCCCCGCCAGGAAGGCGAGGGCTTCCGGCGTCAGGATCTCGTCGCCGCGCTCCACCGAGCCGCCGAGGACCTGGACTTCAGACATGCGAAACACCCCGAGTCGTTCTTTGGATAACGTCCCTACGGTTTTTACCTGACGGACTATAGTTTCTGCATAGCGGAAGCTCAAACGCTCGGAAGAAGAGGACCTGTGAGGAGGACCACCGGTGGCGGCTGAAAAAGGCGGACGGGACGGCGGCGTCCAGTCCCTGCAGCGTGCGTTCGAGCTGCTGGAGCACCTCGCGGACACGGGTGGGGAGGCCAGCCTGTCGGAGCTCGCGACCCTGTCCGGGCTGCCCATGCCGACCATTCACCGGCTGATCCGGACGCTGGTGGACCTCGGGTACGTCCGGCAGAACACCAACCGCCGCTACGCCCTCGGCGCGCGGCTCATCCGCCTCGGCGAGAACGCCAGCATGCAGTTCGGCTCGTGGGCGCGGCCGCTGCTGGTCGAGCTCGTCGAGGAGGTCGGCGAGACGGCCAACCTCGCCGTGCTGGAACGCGACGAGGTCGTGTACGTGGCCCAGGTGCCCTCCAAGCACTCCATGCGCATGTTCACCGAGGTCGGCCGGCGCCTGCTGCCCCACGGCACCGGAGTCGGCAAGGCGATGCTCGCGCAGCTGCCCGCCGACGACGTCGCGGCGCTCCTGGCGCGCACCGGCATGCCCGCGTACACCGAACACACCTTCACCGACCCTTCTTCGCTCGCCACCGAGCTCACGCGCATCGCTGCCCAGGGCTACGCACTGGACGAGGCCGAGCAGGAGCTCGGCGTCCGGTGCATCGCCGTCGCGGTCCCCGGCATGCCGGTACCCGCGGCAGTGTCCGTGTCCGGCCCGTCCGGCCGGCTGACCGCGGACGCGGTGGCGAGCATCGCGCCCGTGGTGCAGAAGATCGCCGACCGGCTTTCGCAGCAGCTGCCGGTTACCTGAGCTCACCTTCCAGCAGGTCCATCAGCAGGCCGTCGTGAAAGGTGCCGTCGGGGCCGCGTTCGTACTGGCGCAGCAGGCCGACGGGGCGGAAGCCGAGCTTGGTGTACACGTGCACGGCCTTGTCGTTGGCGGCGGCCGGGTCGATCGTCAGGCGGTGGTGGCCCTGGGCGAACAGGTGCGCGGCGAGCACGCGGATGGCCTCCGGGCCGAGGCCGCGACCGTGGTGGCTCGGGGCGACGGCGATGTCGATGCCGGCGTGGCGGTACTGCGGGTCGAGCTCCTCGCAGCTCTGGATGAGGCCGACGACCTCGCCGTCGAGCTCGATGGCGTAGCTGGAGAAGCCGGCTTCCTCCTCGAGGAGCCTTTCGACCTCGTGCACGGTTTCGCCCCACCACCGCGCGACTTCGGGCGTGGACAGGATTTCCTGGGCGCGCTGCCGGTCGTCCCGCGTGAGCGGGCGCAGGCGGACGCGCGGGCCTTCGATGATCATGACTGGGTCTCCTCTCGTCTGGGGATGTTCGGGTGACGAGGGGAAACGGGCGGTCCACGCGGGCGTCAATCCATGGCTGGAGTGTGCGCCCGCGCGGGCCGGTGTGTCATCTCAATTGCCGACGGCGTGGTCGTCGACCTTCACCGAGTAGCGGACGTCGCTGCCGTTCACGGTGTGGATGGTCGCCGTGAGGCCGTACTTCGTGGACCCGTCGGCCAGTTCGCAGCGCATCTGCTGCCCGACCTTCGCGTCGATCGGGCCGGGGCAGGTGATCGAGTCCGGCCGCCGCCCGAACGAGCTCTGCAGCGCGTCGGCGATCCCCTTCTCCAGATCGGCCTTCGCCACCCGCCGCTGCACCTCCACGTGCGCGGAACACCCGGCCACCAACGCGATTCCGCACACGGCGACAACCACCCGACGCAACACTGTTTGCCTCCTCTAGGTCCAGACGGAACGGGGAAAGGTGAACTCGAACGGGCGCCCGCGGTGCGTCCCGCTCACGATCTCGCGCGCCTCGAACGCTTCGGGCGGCCGGGCGAACACACCGGCCGGAGAGAACAGCTCGTCCACGACGGACCACGCCACCGCGGCCGCGACCAAGGGCGTGCCGCCGACGACGATCACGAGGATCAGAGCGACGCTCACCGGGTCGATTCCTGGTCGTACACGGAGAAGTCGTCGAACTCGTCCTCCGGCGGCACTTCGCGAACCGGCGGGCGCGGCGGCGGTGCCACCGAGGTCGGGCGAGGAGCGCCGAAGAGCTGTTCGTCGGAGTCGAGCACGCGGTCGAGGAACTCCGTGCTGCCGAGGCCGCGACGGACGACGTCGGCCTGCATCCGCGCGGCCGCGGCCTGCGCTTCGCCGATCGCGCGCAGGACGTCGGAAGACAGCACAGCGGGATCGGTCTCACGGGCGCGTTCGCTGAAGGTGACCGAGGCGATCGCGCCGCCGGGCCCGGCGACCACGGTGACCACGCCATCCGGCGACGTGGCGCTGCCCATGGCGTCTTTGAGCTCGTCGGCGACCCGTTGGTACGCCTCGGCCCGGAGGCGGTTGTCGGTCGCGGCCGCGTCGATCGCTTCGATGCGGGCCAGCAGCTGCCGCGCGGTGTCGTTCATGCCGCCTGCTCCGGTTTGACGGTGGTGAGGAACTTCTGGAAGTCGTCGATCACGTGCTCGAACTGGTTCTCCAGCAACGCCGACAGCACCACGTGCAGCACGGCCCGCCGCTGCGGGTCCTGCTGGTCGCGCATCGCCAGGAACACCTGGAACTGCACGAGATCCACCTGCTTGCCCTTGAGCCCGACGGTCAGCTTCACCGCCTGCGTGAGCCCGGGGTTCTCAGCCGAGCCGACCTCGTTGCGCCGCCCGAGCTGCACGCCCTGGGCGCCGGCCGCGCGCAGCTTCTCCACGGCCTCGTCGCCGACCGCCGTGAGCGCGACGTCGTCCTCGCGCAGCTCGCCGGTGATCGTGATGTTCGCGGTGAACCCTTCGCGTGCCGACGCGGGATTCAGCGCGACAAACGCGGCGTCCGGGGTGCCGACCTGGTCGGGCGGAACCGATCGCCAGCCGTCCGGCAGCGAGAACTCGATCGGGACGGGGAGGGTGCCTGCCACTGTGTCTGCTCCGAATCTGCTGGTTCTGGTGGTCAGAAGCCGAGGAAGTCGCCGACGGCGCCGGCCGCGTTCGCGATGCCGTGCCCGACGTCGGACGCGACCTCGCCGACGTCACCGGCCACGTCCTGCACGGTGTCGACGACCTCACCCGGGTCGATGCTCAGGTCGAACCCGACCTTGCCACCGATACCCAGGGCCACGCCGACCGAAGCGCCGACGTGGAACTTCCCGTCGTCGCCCATGCCGAACTGGCCGCTCGCCTCGGCGCCGATCCCGGCCCACGCTTCGCCGTGCGCACCGGCGGTGACACCGGCGACCTCGGCGCTCGCGTTGCCCTCGATCCGGCCGCCCACGAACCCCTCGACGCTGCCCTGCATCCCGGACCAGCCGAGGGAGCCCTGGGCGGATGCCTTGGCCCCGACTTCCGCCGAGGCGTCGCCCTTCACCGCAACGTGGTCGCCGTAGTGAATTTCGCCTTCCGCGCTGCCCTTGGCCAAATACGCCTCGGCCGACGCGCCCGCGGTCAGGCCCAGCGCGGACGCCCCTGCGTGGGCCTCAGCGCCGGCTCCGAGGGCCGCGCCCTCGATCTTGCCGCTGCCGCCGAACGTTCCGTCGCCGAACTTGCCGTCCAGCGAACCGTCGACCAGGTCGACGCTCGCCGAGGCCGACACGGTGCTCTCCGACGTGTCGATGCCGAACTTTTCGAGAAGGCCGCCGAGTTTGTCGGTGAGCATCCCGTCGGACTGCGAACCCCACTCGGCTTCGAAGCTGCGCCCCTTGCCGCCTTTGCCCGCGGCCCAGCCCTTCTCGTCTTCGTCGGTGTCGACCCACTGCTTCTTGTCCGGATCCCACTTCTGGCGCCGGTCGGCACCGAATTTCTTGAGATCCTTCGAATAGCTGCCGTCGTCCTGCTTCTTGAAGCCGAGCTTCTTCGCCGTCTCACCGCCGGCCTCCTCGAGCGCGGCCCGGGCGGCCCGCAGGATCCGCTCGGCCTCCTGCGTCGCGGACTGGCCCGGGTCAGCGAAAGGCGGAACCTGCGCACCGGAGGTGAGGGCTCGGTAGGCCTGGACGGTCCACTGCGCCGACGCGGCCCGCGTGGCCGCCTGCCCCTGCGTGTACAGCTCGAGCGCCCGCTGGGCCTCGGACTGGCTGCGCGTGAGTGCGTCGCCGTAGTCGGCCAGCGCATTGGCGCCGCCGCCCAGGACCCCGATGGTGTCGAACCACTTCTTCGGTTCCTGGCCGAAGGTCTCGCGGAAGCGGTCACTCGCCTCGCCGGTCCACTGCTTCGCGTCGACGCCGGAGAGGCCGTCGGAGATCGCGGCCATTTTCTGGATGTTGCGGACGAGGTCCTTCAGGTCACCCGAGATGAACCGCGGCTCCCCGGGGACGAGGTCCTTCGGGTCGGTCGTCTCCCCCAGCTCGGCGGCCATCAGAAGACCGGCCCTTCGCGGTCCGCCTCAGTGGCGGGGTCAGGGCCCTCCACCTCGGACTTCGGACCGGGGAACAGCTCCCGGGAACGCTCGGGGCTCATCACGTCCGGCGGGAGTTCTTCGATCGACCCGCTGATGCGGCCGGTCCCGCCGCCCGTCCACGCGGGACCGAGCTTCTCGCCTTCGGCCGGGCCCGCGGACCGGTGCAGAATCTCGCCGAGCGGGCCGAAGATGCCACCGTCGGACGGTCCGCCGTGCCCGCCGAACGCCTTCGCCGCGGTTTTCACGATCGCGTCGGTCGCCGTGTCGTCGGCGCCCGCGTAACGCACCGCCGCGGTGCGCAGGTCCTCGCCGTGGCCCTGGGCTTTGCCCTCGAGCGCGTCGACGACGGACTTGATGTCCTCGATGAAGCTGCCCCAGCCCGCCTGCACACCGGGGTGCCCGTAGTCGCCGCTCGGCCCCTGCCACAGCAGGCCCGCGGCGCCTCCGACCACGTCACCGATGGTGTCGGCGGCGCGTTCGAGCTCCTCCGTTACGGCGTCGAACCCGCCCGTCATCCCCGCGAACCCCTCGTCCGGCTGTCACGACGTGATCACCGTGACAGAGACCGGCGGGGGTTCTGCGCTCTTCGCCCGTTGATCACCTCAACGAGCGAATCGTGTCTCAGCCGAGCAGGGCGTCCACGAACGCGCCGGGCTCGAACGGCGCCAGGTCGTCCGGGCCCTCGCCGAGGCCGACGAGCTTCACCGGCACCCCGAGCTCCTTCTGGACCTGGAAGACGATGCCGCCCTTCGCCGTGCCGTCGAGCTTGGTGAGGACGATGCCCGTGACGTCGATGACCTCGGAGAACACGCGGGCCTGGGCGAGGCCGTTCTGGCCCGTGGTGGCGTCGAGCACCAGCAGGACCTCGTCGACCTTCGCCTGCTTCTCGACGACGCGCTTGACCTTGCCGAGCTCGTCCATGAGGCCGGTCTTGGTGTGGAGGCGGCCGGCGGTGTCGACGAGGACCGCGTCGGCACCTTCGTCGATGCCGCGCTTCACCGCGTCGAACGCGACGGCCGCGGGGTCGGCGCCTTCCTTGCCGCGCACGACGGACGCGCCGACGCGGTCGCCCCAGGTCTGGAGCTGGTCGGCGGCCGCGGCGCGGAACGTGTCGGCCGCGCCGAGCACCACGGTGGAGCCCTGCGAGACGAGCACGCGCGCGAGCTTGCCGGTGGTGGTGGTCTTGCCGGTGCCGTTCACGCCGGCGACGAGCACCACGGCCGGCTGCTTCTGGCCGTCGACCTCGTGCGGCAGCGCGCGCACGGCGCGGATGCCGTCCGTGGACAGCGAAGCGGTCAGGACCTCGCGCAGTACTTCGCGCGCTTCGGCGGGCGTGCGCACCGCGCGACGCGACAGCTCGTCCCGCAGGCGCTCGACGATCTGGGTCGTGGTGGCCGCGCCGAGGTCGGCGACGAGCAGCGAGTCCTCGACGTCCTGCCAGGAGTCCTCGTCGAGGTCACCGGCGCCGAGCAGGCCCAGCAGGCTCTGGCCGAACATCGAACGCGACTTCGACAACCGTCCACGCAGGCGCTCCAGCCGGCCGGTCGCGGGGTCGATCTCCTCGATCGGGAGCACCGGCTCGATCGGTTCGACGGTGCCCTCGACGGCCGCGGGAGCTTCCGCCTCGGGCTCGGGCAGCTTGACGTCGCGCATCGTGCGCTGGTCGGAGTCGCGCGGCACGGCGGCGTCGTCGCCCACGGCGGGCTGGCCGTCGACCTCCGGGCGGTCCTCGACGGGGTGCTCGGCCGGCACCGGTTCCGGCGCAGCGACGGCCTCAGCCTCGCCTCCGGGCGCGAAGGTGATGCCGCCGGACGCGGTGTACCCGCCGCCCTTCGGCTTCTCCTCGACCTTGCGCGTCTGTTCGAGGCTGATCCGCCGCCGACGTGCGATGAGCAGCCCGGACACCAGCACGGCGACCAGGACGACGACGGCGACGATGACGATCCAGAACCAGGTGCTCGACACGCACCCATCCTGTCATCCGCTCCCCGGCTCCCCCGGACACCCCACCGCGCTACCCCCTTCAGGCCAACGGATCACACGCAGAGTTCCGATTCGGCCAAGACTTCACGGCGCGGCTTGCGTCACCGCTTCACCCCGGCTAAACCACTCCGGATGAAAACCCACGGCTTCCGCGTTCTCGGCCTCCTCTCGGGGACTTCGGTCGACGGCATCGACGTCGCCGTCGCCGAGCTGCACGCCGAAGACGGCACCGTGGTCCTCACTCCGCTCGGCGAGCTCGACGTGCCGTTCACGCCGGAAACCCGCGGGGCAGTGCTGAACGCCCTGCCGCCCAACCCGAGCAGCGCCGAAGCGCTCACCGTCCTCGACACCCGCGTCGGCCAGGCCTTCGCCGAAGCCGCCGCGCGGGGCATCGCCGAGTACGGGCCCGTGGACGTGATCGCGTCGCTCGGCCAGACCGTCTACCACTGGGTGGAGAACGGCGTGGCGCTCGGCACGCTGCAGCTGGGCCAGCCGGCGTGGATCGCCGAACGCACCGGCACGCCCGTCGTCGCCGACCTGCGCATCCGCGACATCACCGCGGGCGGTCAGGGCGCACCGCTGGCCAGCACGCTCGACGCGTTGTGGCTGCGCGGCCTCGCCGAAGAGACGGGCAACCCCGTGGCCGCGCTCAACCTCGGCGGCATCGCCAACATCACGGTGGTCGGGGAGAGCGACGCCGTGCTCGCGTACGACACCGGTCCCGCCAACGCGTTGCTCGACCTCGCCGCCACCCGCGTGACCGGCGGTGAGCAGCACGCCGACGTCGACGGGAAGCTCGCGCTCGCCGGCACCGTCCGCCGGGACCTGCTCGACCGGCTGCTCGCCGACCCGTACTTCGCCGCCGCACCACCGAAGTCCACCGGCAAGGAGCACTTCCACGGCGCCTACCTCGACGCCGCCCTCGCCGGTCTGCCGCCGCTCACGCCCGAAGACCTCCTGGCGACGCTCACCGAACTCACCGCCGCGACCGTCGCCGCCGAATGCCGGCGCCACCACGCGGCGACGCTCGTCGTCTCCGGCGGCGGCATGCGCAACCCCGCCGTGATGGCGGCGCTGGCGGCCGACCTGGCCGGCGTCGCCCTGCGCACGAGCGACGACCTCGGCCTGCCCGGCGCGGGCAAAGAGGCGTACCTGACGGCGTTGCTCGGCTGGCTGACCTGGTGCGGAGTGCCGGCCACGCTGCCGTCGGCGACGGGCGCGCGCGGGCCCCGGCTGCTCGGCGCGATCACGCCCGGAGCGGACCCCCTGAACCTTCCGGCCCCACTGGGGGGCACCGTGGACCGCTTGCGGGTCACGGAAGTTGGCGCACGACGGTAGGAGAAACCCCATGAACCCAGTCGATCTGGTGATCGTCATCGTGTACCTGGCGGCGATGCCGATCATCGGCGTGCTGGTCGGCCGCAGACAGAAGTCCGCGAACGACTACTTCGTCGGCGAACGAAGCATGCCCTGGTGGGCCGTCACGCTCTCGGTCGTGGCCACCGAGACGTCCACGCTCACCGTGATCTCGACCCCGGGCCTGGTCTTCGGCAGCGAGTTCCTCTTCCTCGAGGTGGCGTTCGGCTACATCCTCGGCCGCATCGTCGCCGCGTTCGTGCTGCTGCCCCGCTACTTCCGCGGCAACTACGTGAGCGCGTACGAGTTCCTCGGCCGCCGCTTCGGGCGCGGGCTGCAGGGCACGGCGTCGGTCACGTTCGTGGTCACGCGCCTGCTCGCCGAGGGCCTGCGGCTGTTCGCCGGTGCCATCCCGATCAAGGCGATCCTCGACCACTACGGCATCCACACGTCGTACTGGCACATCGTGGTGCTGCTCACGGCGCTCACGCTCATCTACGCGTTCGTCGGCGGCATCAAGTCGGTGATCTGGGTCGACGTGATCCAGTGGTCGCTCTACGTCCTCGGCGCCATCGGCGCGGTCGTGTTCCTCTCGACGAAGCTGCCCGACGGCTGGACCTCGATCGCCGCGAGCCAGGGCAGGTTCCAGCTCACCGACTTCACGTCCAACATCATCACCAGCCCGTACGCGTTCATCGGCGCTGTGGTCGGCGGCGCGTTCCTGTCGATGGCCTCGCACGGCGCGGACCAGCTGATCGTCGGGCGGCTGCTGTCGACCAAGAGCCTGCGCGACGGTCAGCGCGCGCTGATCGGCTCGTCGTTCGTGGTGTTCGTGCAGTTCGCGTTGTTCCTGGTCGTGGGCGCGATGCTGTGGGTGTACACCGGCGGCAAGACGGGCGCGACGGCCACGGCGGTCGCGGCCGGGAAGATGTCCGGCGACGACGTGTTCTCCAACTTCATCGTCAACGACCTGCCCGTAGGCCTGGCCGGCCTGCTCATCGCCGGCATCCTCGCGTCCACGATGGGCGCGCTGGCCTCGGCGCTCAACGCACTGTCCACCTCGACCATCGCCGACCTCTACCAGCGCTTCACGAACCGGTCGGTGGAGGACTCGAAGCTGCTGCGCCACGGTCGCATGTGGACGTTGATCTGGGCGGTCGTGTTCGCGATCTTCGCGTCGCTGTTCACCAACTCGAAGGACCCGGTGATCCAGCAGGGCCTCGGCATCGTCGGCTACACCTACGGCGCGCTGCTGGGCTCGTTCTTCCTCGGCCTGATCGTGAAGAAGGCGCGCCAGGCCGACGCGGTGGTCGCGTTCGCGTGCTCGGTGGTGGGCATGGCGTTCCTGATCCTGTTCGTCAAGTTCGACAAGACCACCACGGCCGTGCACATCCAGTTCGGCGCGGCCACGAAGACACTCGTGCCGCTGGCCACCTACTGGTACACGTTCGTCGGCGTGGTGATCACGATGGTCGTCGGCGGGCTGCTCGCGCTGCGCCACCGCGACGCCGACCCGCACGCCGCGGAAGTCGACGCGCCGCAGGAAGAAGTCACCGTCTGACCGGCGGTTGATCACCCCGGCGAGAATTTTTCCCCCATCGGGTGAACCGTCCCGGGGTGGGCGCTCGTGCATCTGACGAGCGCCCGCCACCGGACGGCGGGCCCGGATCAGGCGGGGACGATGAAGCGGATTTCTCTGGCACTGGCGGCAGGTTCGATGATCCTCCTGGGCGGTGCGACGGCGTGTTCGTCAGCCTCCGGGGCCGCGGCGGCCGATCCGGGCGCGCCGGCGAAGGCGGCGGCCGGCGCCCAGGCCGGAACGCAGGCGCAGGACCAGGCCGGGACCCAGGACGGCACCCCCGAGGTGATCGCAGCCCCCGCGCAGGTGCAGGTGCCGCCGGGCAACAAGCGCGTGGCCACCTTCCACGGCGAGGGCGTGCAGATCTACGGCTGCACCGACGGCGCGTGGACCCTGATCCAGCCCGCGGCCATCATGTCCGACAACGGCAAGGCCGTGGCCCTGCACAGCAAGGGACCGGTGTGGACGTCCACTGTGGACGGCAGCACGGTCGCCGCCACCGCCGTGCCCGGCAAGGCGGTGCAGCACACCGACGCGATCCCGGAGATCCTGCTCAAGTCCGACCAGGACACCGGCAAGGGCGTGTTCGGCACCGTCACCTACGTGCAACGGCTGGCCACCAAGGGCGGCCTCGCCCCGAAGGGCGCGTGCACCACGGGTCAGCAGACCTCCACGCCGTACTCGGCCGAGTACGCCTTCTGGACCGCGAACTGAAAGCAACAACGGAAAAGGGGCTCCCCCGGTCACCCGGGAAAGCCCCTTTTCGCACGTCCGGAGTCAGCCCGCGGGCACCGGCTCCTCGTCTTCGGCACGCAGGCGCTGCGAGATCACCTTCGTGATGCCATCACCCTGCATGCTCACGCCGTAGAGCGCGTCGGCGATCTCCATGGTCGGCTTCTGGTGGGTGATGATGATCAGCTGCGACGAGTCGCGCAGCTGCTCCAGCAACCCGATCAGCCGGCGCATGTTGGTGTCGTCGAGCGCCGCCTCGACCTCGTCCATCACGTAGAAGGGTGAAGGGCGGGCGCGGAAGATGGCCACGAGCATGCCCACGGCCACCAGCGACTTCTCGCCACCCGAGAGCAGCGACAGCCGCTTCACCTTCTTGCCCGGCGGGCGCGCCTCGACGTCGACGCCGGTGGCGAGCAGGTCGTTGGGCTCGGTGAGGACCATGCGGCCCTCGCCGCCGGGGAACAGCACGCTGAACACGGTTTCGAACTCGCGCGCCACGTCGGCGTAGGCCGAGGCGAAGACCTCGAGGATCTTCTCGTCGACCTGCCGGATCACGGCTTCGAGGTCCTTGCGCGTGTCCTTGAGGTCCTCGAGCTGGGTCGAGAGGAACTTGTAGCGCTCCTCCAGCGCCGCGAACTCCTCCAGCGCCAGCGGGTTGACCTTGCCCAGCAGCGTCAGGTCCTTCTCCGCGCGCTTGGCGCGGCGGGCTTGCGTGTCGCGGTCGTACGGCATAGGCGGCGGCATGGTCACGTCCTCGCCGCGTTCCTTCGCCGCCTCGTACTCGGCCATCTCGCCGGCGCTCGGCGGCACCGGCACGTCGGGGCCGTACTCCTGGACGAGGTCGGTGAGGCCGATGCCGAAGTCCTCGGCGATCTTGGCCTCGAGCGTCTCCAGCCGCAGCCGCTGCTCGGCCCGCAGCACCTCGTCGCGGTGCACGGCGTCGGTCAGCTTCTCGAGCTCGCCGGACAGCTCGCGGACCTTGGCACGCACCGCGGTGAGCGCGGTCTCGCGGGTCTGGCGCTGCGCCTGGGCTTCGTCGCGTTCGGCGGCCGCGCGCTGCACGGAGTGCTCGATGCGTTCCAGCGCGAGCTCACCGGCGTTGACCACGGCGTTGGCGATCGCGGCGCCCCGCTCGCGTGCCTCGCGGGCCTTGGCCGCGCGTTCCCGCGCCTCTTGCTCGGCACGGGCCGCGCGGCGCAGCGACTCGGCGCGCCCGGCGATGCTGCGCGCCCGCTCCTCGGAGGTGCGCTGCGCCAGCCGCGCCTCCATCTCCTCCTGGCGGACCACGGTCAGCTGTTCCACGGCCTCGTCGCGCTCGGCCGTGTCGGGGTCGTCCTCCACCGGCTGCTCGGCGACGGCGGCGAGCCGCTCCTCCAGCTCGGCCAGCTGCGCGAGCGCCTGCTCGCGGCTCTGCTCGACCTTCGCGCGCTGCCCGGCGAGCCGCTCGACCTCGGCCTGCGCCGAGCGCGCGGCCTGCTGCATCCGGTTCAGCCGCTCCGACGAACGCGCCTTGCGGACCTTCGCGTCGCCGAGGGCGTCCTTGGCCTGGCCGACCTCTTCGCGCCGGGCCTGCTGCTCGGCGCGGGCGCCTTCCAGCTCGGCGGTGTGCCGTTCCAGCGCGCGCTCGGCCGTGCGCAGCCGCTCGCCCGCCTCGTCGACGGCCGCCTGGACCTCGATCACGCTCTCGCGTGCAGCTGAGCCACCGGCGACCCAGCGGGCGCCGAAGACGTCGCCCTCGCGCGTCACCGCCCGCACGTCCGGGTGGCTCGCCACCAGCTGACGCGCGGCGTCGAGGCCGTCGACGAGAGCCAGCTTGTCCAGCGCCTGCTCCACGGCCGGGCGCAGCTGCTCGGGTGCGGTCACGACCTCACGGGCCCAGCGGGCGCCGTACGGCAGCATCGGCCACGACGATGTGTCCACAGTGGACGCAGTGAAGCCGGAGCCGCCGAGCACGATGCCGGCGCGGCCGGAATCGGTGTCCTTCAAGTACTTCAGCGCGGTCAGCGCCTGCTCGCCGCCGGCCACGGCCACGGCGTCGGCCACCGGCCCGAGCGCGGCGGCCAGCGCCACCTCGTGGCCCGGCTCCACCGTGAGCAGCGCGGCGACCGAACCCAGCAGGCCCGGCAGCTCGTGCGACGCGCCCAGCAGCGCGCCGGCGCCGTCCTTGCGCTTGAGGCCCATCGACAGCGCCTCGACGCGCGCCCGCTCCGACGCGATTTCGCGTTCGGCGGAGCGCTCGGCCTTCACCAGCTCTTCGACGCGCGCCTTGGCGGCGTTGTTGGCCTCGACCGCGCGGTCGTGGCGCTGCATCAGGTCGGCGTCGTCGGACTCCTCGACCCCACCCTCGGCCTTGGCCTCTTCGAGCTCGTCGGCCGCGATCTCCGCCCGCTCGGCGGACTCCTGCAGAGACACCGACAGGCGGTCGATCTCGTCGGCGGTGGCGCCGTTCTTGCTGCGCAACGCCTCGACCTGGCCAGTCAGCTTCGCCATGCCCTCGCGGCGGTCGGCGATGGCGCGCACCGCGGCCCAGTGGGCGCGTTCGGCGGCCTGCACGCGCTGTTCGAGGTCCTCGCGCCGCAGCACGGTCTCGGCGAGCAGCTCGCGGGCCTCCATCACGGCCTCGTTGAGCTCCTGCTCGCGCTCGGCAACCTGCTCGGCCTCGGCCAGCAGCTCCTCCGGGTCACGTCCGCCCGTCGGGGCCGAGACGTCGGAGGACAGGTGGCGCTGGCGCTCCACGGCCAGGCGCACGGTGCCGCGCAGGCGCTCGGCCAGCGCGGAGAGCTTGTACCAGGTCTCCTGCGCGGTCTGCAGCTTCGGCGCGTCCTCGGCGAGCGAGGCCTCCAGCTCCGTCTCCTCGGCGGCCACGACCTCCAGGGCCTGCTCCACCTCGGTGCGGCGCTGGCGGGCGGTGCGCTCGTCGGCCTCTTCGCGGGCGATGGCGTCGCGCTGGGTCACGAGGTCGTCGGCCAGCAGGCGCAGGCGGGAGTCGCGCAGCTCGGACTGCACCGACTGGGCCTTGCGCGCGATCTCGGCCTGCTTGCCCAACGGCTTGAGCTGGCGGCGCAGCTCGGTGGTGAGGTCGCCGAGGCGGTCGAGGTTGCCCTGCATGTTGGCGAGCTTGCGCAGGGTCTGTTCCTTGCGCTTGCGGTGCTTGAGGACGCCCGCGGCCTCCTCGATGAAGGCGCGGCGCTCTTCGGGCTTCGACTCGAGGATCGCCGACAGCTGCCCCTGCCCGACGATGACGTGCATCTCGCGGCCGATACCGGAGTCCGACAGCAGTTCCTGCACGTCCATCAGGCGGCAGCGGTCACCGTTGATCTCGTACTCGCTCGCGCCGTCGCGGAACATACGGCGCGTGATGGAGACCTCGGTGTACTCGATCGGCAGCGCGCCGTCGGCGTTGTCGATGGTGAGCGTGACCTCGGCGCGGCCCAGCGGGGCGCGGCCCGCGGTGCCGGCGAAGATGACGTCTTCCATCTTGCCGCCGCGCAGGTCCTTGGCGCCCTGGGTGCCCATGACCCAGCGCAGCGCGTCGAGAACGTTGGACTTGCCCGAACCGTTGGGCCCGACCACGCACGTGATCCCGGGTTCGAACCGCAGCGTGGTGGCCGAGGCGAAGGACTTGAAACCCTTCAGCGTCAAGCTTTTCAGGTGCACGTGGTGCTGACCCTTCCGGCCGCGAGTACTGGCTCTACAGTCCGCCAAGGCTACCTGGGCACCCGCCGTGATCGCGGGAGGCCGCCTTCTCCCGGCGCGCCTAGCACAGAATGCAGCGCACCGGCAACCCCTTGTGTCCCACCCGTCACAGCGGTCACCCGGGCGGCGCAATGCCCCCGGCGCTGCCGGTCAGCGCTCGACGAACCCTGTCAGACCGCCCTTCGCCGGGCTCCAGCGCTCGACGACGTGATCCACACTTCCGGGTGATTCTCCCGACTTCAGGGTGGCCAACAACCGCTCACAGTGGTCTCGACCACCCTCCGCTACCACCTCGACACGCCCGTCGGGCAAGTTGCGCGCAAAGCCGACCAGGCCGAGTTCCAGCGCACGGCTCCGGGTCCACCAGCGGAAACCGACCCCCTGCACTCGCCCGTGGACCCACGCCGAAAGCCGGATGTGTGTTTCTTCCTCACTCACGCGTCCATCCTGCCCCACGCCACCCGCTGCGGACAGTGACGGGGCAGGCCCCGTACCTGCGCGAATGGGTCACAGGCGGTGATAACCTCCCGGCCGGGGTCCGCGTCCGGCACCCCGATCCCCCGAACCACTCCGGGGTGCCGGACCGAACCGCGCCACGACTTCCGACGTCGGGATGTGGTGCCCGAAAGCCAGGGCACCGGCGACGCCGAGGGACGGCGTCGTCCTGACTGCCCCGACCTGTACAGCGATGAACCGCATGTAAGGAGCCTGCATGTCCCGTCCCGACGGGCCGGATCCGAGCTCACGCATCTCCGTCGCACCACCGAAGGCCGCGAGCGGCCTGATGAACCGGGCCGGCTACGCCATCCTCGGCGTCAGCGGGCTCGTGGTCGCCACGGCCTTCGCCGCGGTCGCCGAACTGGCCGGCCCGGGCAGCACCACCGCCACGTCCACCACCGTCCCCGGCGGCGGCCAGGGCACCCTGCCGGGCAGCTCGCAGGTCGTGCCGGGCAACGCCGTGCCGGGCGCCCCGATGACCGTGTCCGGCGAGCCGACCCCGGGCGACCCGACCTCGGTCCCCTCGACCCCGACGACCGTGGTCTCCACGGGCTCCGACGGCGTGCCGACCACCACCGTGGTCATCCCGCCGCCGAACAACCCGCCAGGTCAGCCTGGCAACCCGGGGCAGCACCCCACCGGCGGCAACACAGTGAGCCCGACGACGACGCCGCGCAGCGACCCGCCGCCGTCGACGCCGACGAAGCCCAGCGACCCGCCGTCTTCGTCCGAGAACCCGCCCTCGTCTTCGGACAACCCGCCGCCGAGCAGCAGCGGTGGCGGCGGTTCGAGCAGCAGCGGTGAGCCACCGAGCTCGCCGCCGGTCTCGTCCTCCACGGACGTTCGCACGACCGACCCGACCGGTCCCACCAGCTGACAACACGACGATGGCCGCCCCGCGGGGCGGCCATCGTCGTGTTCAGACCTCGAAGCGGTACCCCATCCCGGGTTCCGTCAGCAGGTGCCGCGGGCGGGAGGGCTCCGGCTCCAGCTTGCGCCGCAGCTGTGCCAGGTACACGCGCAGGTAGTGCGACTCCGTCTCGTACGACGGTCCCCACACCTCGTGCAGCAGCTGCTTCTGCGCCACCAGCCGGCCGCGGTTGCGCACCAGCAGCTCCAGCACGCCCCACTCGGTCTTGGTCAGGTGCACCTCGCGCCCGTCGCGGCGGACCTTCTTCGCCGCCAGGTCGATCGTGAAGGAACCGGTGTCCACCACGGCTTCCGCGCCGTCGGAGCCGGCCACAGTGGAGCGTCGCACGGCGGCCCGCAGCCGGGCGAGCAGCTCGTCCATGCCGAACGGTTTGGTCACGTAGTCGTCGGCGCCCGCGTCGAGCGCCTGGACCTTGTCGGCGGAGTCGCCGCGCGCGGAGAGCACGATGATCGGCACCGTGGTCCAGCCGCGCAGGCCGGCGATCACCTCGGTGCCGTCGAGGTCGGGCAGCCCGAGGTCGAGCACCACCACGTCGGGTTTCGTCTCGGCCACGGCCTTGAGCGCCGCGGTGCCGTCGTGCGCCGTGATCACCTTGTACCCGCGGGCGTTGAGGTTGATCCGCAGCGCGCGCACGATCTGCGGTTCGTCGTCGACCACCAGCACGGTGGCCGCCTTGTCGGGACTCACGTGCCCACTCCCTCCACCGCCTCGTCGGCGACTGAGCCGGCGGCCTCGTCGATCTTGAGGAGGTCCTTGTCCGGATTCTGCCCGGTGTAGGCCGGCAACGAGATCACCACGGTGAGACCGCCGCCCGGCGTGTCCTCGGCCCGGATGCTGCCGCCCATGGCCTCGATGAAGCCCTTCGCGACCGACAGCCCCAACCCCACGCCGGGGGTCGAGTCGCGGTCGCCGCCGAGCCGCTGGAACGGCGCGAACGCCGAGTCCGCCGTGCCTTTCCGCAGACCGCGGCCGTGGTCCACGATCCGCAGCTCCACGTACTCGGAGTGCGCGCTCGCCCGCGCCGACACCACGCCGCCGCCGTGGCGCAGGGCGTTGTCGAGGACGTTGGCGATCACCCGTTCGAGCAAGCCGGGGTCGGCCAGCACCGAAGGCAGGCTCATGTCCACGCCCACCTTCACGTCGCGCGAATTGTCCACGTTGGACAGTGCGTGGGCCACCACCTCGTCGTAGCCCACCGGCCGCAGGTGCGGCGTGACCGCGCCGGTGGCCAGGCGGGAGGAATCGAGCAGGTTGTCGATGAGCCCGGCGAGCCGGTCGGCCGAGAGCTCGATGGCCTCCAGCAGCTCGCCCGTGTCCTCCTCGGACAGGGACAGGTCGGGCGCGCGCAGGCTGCCGATCGCCGCCTTGATGGACGTCAACGGCGTGCGCAGGTCGTGGCCGACGGCCGAGAGCAGCGTGGTGCGCAGCTCCGTCGCCTCGGCCTTGCGCTCGGCCTCCGCCGCGGCCGCGGCCATCCGCTGCTGGCGCAGGGCGAGCAGCGCCTGCCCCGCCACGGCTTCCAGCACCCGCCGGTTGGCCGCGGGCAGCGCCCGGCCGCGCAGCGTCAGGTGGACGTCGGCGGTCACCGCGATGTCCACATCGGCCTCGTCCGGGTCGGCGCACGGGAACTGCCCGGCGATCGCGACCTTGTGCCACGCGCCGTTCTTCTTCTCCAGCAACGTCACCGACGTCAGGCCGAAGTTCTCCCGCACCTTCTCCAGCAGCCGCTCGATCGGGTTCGGGTTCGTCAGCACCGTTCGTGCGTACGACGCCAGCAGCGCCGCTTCCGTGCGCGCCCGCGCGGCCTGGCTGCCGCGCCGGGCCGCCGAGGCGACGACGAGGGCCACCAGCACGGCGACCACGATCATCGCCACGAGCGTGACCACGTTCTGCGGACTGTGCACGTTGAGCGTGTAAAGCGGTGGCGTGAAGAAGAAGTTGAGCAGGCCCGCGCCGAACACGGCCGCGACCACCGCCGGGCCGAGGCCGCCGACGAGCGCGACGATCACCGTCGCGAGCACGTAGAGGATCACATCGGTGGAGAACTCGACAGTGTCGCGCAGCAGCACGCCCAGCCCGGTCGCGAGGATCGGCAGCGCCAGGCTCAGCAGCCAGCCCAGCACGAGCCGCGACGGCGCCAGCGGGCTCGCGCCGAGCCGCGCCCGCAGCCGGCCGCCGGCGTAGGAGTGCGTGACCATGTGCACGTCGATCGAGCCGGACTGCTGCACCACGGCCGCACCGATGCCCTCGTCGAACAGCCGCGCCACCCGCGACCGGCGCGACGTGCCGATCACGAGCTGCGTGGCGTTGACCCCGCGTGCGAAGTCCAGCAACGCGGTGGGCACGTCGTCGCCGACGACCGCGTGGAACGTGGCCCCGACCTCCTCGGCCAGCGTGCGGCTGCGCGCCATGGCCGTGGGGCTGAGGCCGGACAGACCGTCGCCGCGCAGGATGTGCACCACCTGCAGCTCCGCGCCCGCGCGCGTGGCGATGCGGCTCGCGCGCCGGATGAGCGTCTCGCTCTCGGGTCCGCCGGTGATGGACACGACGACGCGTTCGCGCGCCTCCCACGTGTCGGTGATCTTCTGCTCGGCGCGGTAGCGCTGCAGAGCGACGTCGACCTGGTCGGCGACCCACAGCAGCGCCAGCTCGCGCAGCGCGGTGAGGTTGCCGGGGCGGAAGTAGTTGCCCAATGCGGCGTCGATGCGCTCGGCCGGGTAGACGTTGCCGTGCGCGAGCCGGCGCCGCAGGGCCTCCGGCGTGATGTCCACGAGCTCCAGCTGCTCGGCCTTGCGCACGACCTCGTCGGGCACGGTCTCCTGCTGCGTGACGCCGGTGATGCGCTCGACGACGTCGTTGAGGCTCTGCAGGTGCTGCACGTTGACCGTGGACAGCACGTCGATCCCCGACTCGAGCAGTTCCTCGACGTCCTGCCAGCGCTTGTCGTTGCGCGCGCCGGGCACGTTGGTGTGCGCCAGCTCGTCGATGACGACGACCTCGGGCGCGCGCTTCAGGATCGCTTCGAGGTCCATCTCGGCGAACTCGTGCCCGCGGTGGCTGACCGTGCGCCGCGGCACGATCTCGAGGCCGTCGAGCAGGTCGGCGGTCTTCTGCCGACCGTGGGTCTCCACGAGGCCCACCACGACGTCGGTGCCGCGTTCCAGCCGGCGGCGCGCCTCGCCCAGCATCGCGAAGGTCTTGCCCACGCCCGGAGCCGCGCCGAGGTAGATCCGCAGTTCTCCTCGGCGCGGCTTCGGGGTCGTACTCGGTGTGCTCACGTTGTCAGTGTGCTCCCGGCGCGGCGGAATGCACGGCCAAGTTGAGCAGCAGCACGTTCACGCCCGGCACACCGATGCCGGCACCGGAGGTGTTCGCCTCGACCAGCTGGCGCACCTTGTCCTCGCTCAGCCCCGTGTTCATCGCGACGCGCGGGATCTGCAGATCGGCGTAGGCGACGCTGATCGACGGGTCCAGGCCGGAACCGGAAGCGGTCACGGCGTCGGCCGGCACCTGGGCCGGGGCGACGTTCTCCCGCTTCGCGATGGCGTCCTTGCGTTCGGTGATGGTCTTCACGAGGTCCTCGTTGAACGGGCCCTTGTTCGACGCGCCCGAGGCGGACGGGTCGCCGGGGCCGAGCGCGTCCTTCGAGCCGGCCGACGGCCGGTTGTGGAACCAGGGGTCGTGCGCGGGGTCGGCCGGCACCGGGTCGATGCCGATGAGGGACGACCCGACGGCCTGCCCGTTCTGCGTGACGACCGATCCCTCGGCGTTGCCCTGCAGACCGGGGATCCGGCCGATCGTCCAGACGGCCAGCGGATAGACGATGCCGAGGATGATCGTCAGTGCGATCAGAACGCGCAGACCCGCCCAGGTCTGCTTGACCAGTGTGTTCATCTGATTCACCCGATTCCAGGGATGTGCCGCACGATCAGGTCGATGATCCAGATCCCGAGGAACGGGCTCACGATGCCGCCGAGGCCGTAGATGAGCAGGTTCCGGCGCAGCAGCGCGGAAGCCGACGAGGGCTTGTAGCGCACGCCGCGCAGGGCGAGCGGGATCAGGAACACGATGATCAGCGCGTTGAAGATGACGGCCGAGAGGATGGCCGACTGCGGGGTCGCCAGGTGCATGATGTTCAGCGCGCCCAGCTGGGCGAAGATGCTCGTGAACATCGCGGGCAGGATGGCGAAGTACTTCGCGAGGTCGTTGGCGACGCTGAACGTGGTGAGCGCACCGCGCGTGATGAGCAGCTGCTTGCCGATCTCCACGATCTCGATGAGCTTGGTCGGGTTCGAGTCGAGGTCGACCATGTTGCCGGCCTCTTTCGCGGCCGACGTGCCCGTGTTCATCGCGACACCGACGTCCGACTGCGCCAGCGCGGGAGCGTCGTTCGTGCCGTCACCCGTCATCGCGACGAGCCGCCCGCCCTCCTGCTCCTTCTTGATGAGCGCCATCTTGTCCTCGGGCTTGGCCTCGGCGAGGTAGTCGTCGACGCCCGCGTCCTCGGCGATGGCCTTGGCGGTGAGCGGGTTGTCACCCGTGATCATCACCGTCTTGATGCCCATCGAACGCAGTTCCTGGAAGCGCTCCTTCATGCCCGGCTTGACCACGTCGGACAGCCGGATCACGCCGCGCACGAACGCCCGCCCGCCGGCCGACTCCGCGAGCACCAGCGGCGTGCCGCCCTGCTGGCTGATCTCGTCGACGATCCGCTCGGTCTCGTCCGGCATCTCGCCGCCGCGCTCGCGCACCCACTGGCGCACGGCCGAGGTGGCGCCCTTGCGGACCTCGCGGTCGCCGAGGTCGACGCCGCTCATCCGCGTCTGCGCCGTGAAGGGCACGAACTCGGCGAGCTTCTCGTCGTCGCCGGCCTTCTCGGGCAGGCCGTGGTTCGCCGCGATCAGCTCGATGATGCTGCGGCCCTCGGGCGTGCCGTCGGCGAGGCTGGACAGCCGGGCCGCGCGGGCCAGGTCGTCCATGGCGGATCCGCCGACGGGGATCAGCTCGGTCGCCTTGCGGTTGCCGAAGGTGATCGTGCCCGTCTTGTCGAGCAGCAGCGTCGAGACGTCGCCCGCGGCTTCCACCGCGCGACCGGAGGTAGCCAGCACATTGCGCTGCACCAGCCGGTCCATGCCCGCGATGCCGATGGCGCTCAGCAGCGCGCCGATCGTGGTCGGGATGAGACAGACCAGCAGGGCGGTCAGCACGATCACCGACTGCTCGGCGCCCGAGTACCCGGCCATCGGCTGCAGCGCCACCACGGCGAGCACGAAGATGATCGTGAGTGTGGAGAGCAGGATCGTCAGCGCGATCTCGTTGGGCGTCTTCTGCCGGGAAGCGCCTTCCACCAACGCGATCATGCGGTCCACGAAGGACTCACCGGGCTTGGTCGTGATCTTCACGACGATCCGGTCGGACAGCACCGTGGTGCCACCCGTCACGGCCGAGCGGTCGCCGCCCGACTCGCGGATGACCGGGGCCGACTCGCCCGTGATGGCCGACTCGTCGACGGTCGCGATGCCTTCGACGACGTCACCGTCACCGGGGATGATCTGGCCGGCCTCGACGACCACCAGGTCGCCGACCCGCAGATCGACACCGGGCACGCTCTCCTCGGAACCGTCCTCGGTGAGCCGGCGCGCGATCGTTTCCTTCTTGGACTTGCGCAGCGATTCGGCCTGCGCCTTGCCGCGCCCTTCGGCGACGGCCTCGGCCAGGTTCGCGAACAGCACCGTGAGCCACAGCCAGATCGCGACCAGGATCGCGAACACGCTCGGGTCGACGATCGCGAACACCGTGGTGAGGACCGAACCGACCCAAACCACGAACATCACGGGGTTCTTCAGCTGGTGCTTCGGGTTGAGCTTGCGCAGCGCCTCGGGCATCGAGAGCCAGAGCTGACGCGCGTTGAACGCGCCGGCCCCGACCCGGCCCGCGTTCTCCGCGTGGTGCTGCTGGTCCTCGAGGGGACTTCGAGGGGTTTCGGTGACGGTCATGCCAACGCCTCCGCGATGGGCCCGAGCGCGAGCGCCGGGACGAAAGTGAGAGCCGCGACGAGCACGATGGTGCCGGTGAGCATCGTGCCGAACAGCGGTCCGGTGGTGGGCAAGGTGCCCGCGGTCTCGGGGACCTTCTTCTGCTGGGCGAGCGAACCGGCCAGGCAGAGCACGGCGATGATCGGGATGAACCGGCCGAGCAGCATCGCGACGCCGAACGACGACTGGAACCAGTCGCTCGTGGCGGTCAGGCCGCCGAACGCGCTGCCGTTGTTGTTGGCGGTCGACGCGTACCCGTAGAGGATCTCCGACAGGCCATGCGCCCCCGGGTTGCCGAGCGCGCTCTGCGTGGACGGCAGGGCCAGCGAGATCCCGGCGCCGACGAGCACCAGGGTCGGCATCGCGAGCATCGAGATCGCGGCGGCCGTGACCTCACGCTTGCCGAGCTTCTTGCCCAGGTACTCCGGCGTGCGCCCGACCATCAGGCCCGCGAGGAACATCGCGATCACGGCCATCACGAGGATGCCGTAGAGGCCCGTGCCGACGCCGCCCGGCGAGATCTCGCCGAAGAGCATGTTCAGCAACGTGCCGCCACCGCCGAGACCCGAGAGGCTGTCGTGGGCGCCGTTGATCGCGCCGGTGGACGTACCCGTTGTCGTATCGGCGAAGATCGACGTGAGACTCAGCCCGAAGCGTTGTTCCTTGCCCTCCATGTTGGCGCCCGCGGCCAGCGCGGCGGGGCTGTTGGTGAGGGACTCGGAGCTCCAGATCAGGGCCAGCATCGCACCCCAGATCGCGCCCATGACCGACAGCAGGACGTAGCCCTGCTTCTTGTTGCCGACGAGCTTGCCGAAGGTGCGGGTGAGGCTGACCGGGATCACGAGGATCAGGAACATCTCGATCAGGTTGGTCCACGCGTTCGGGTTCTCGAACGGGTGCGCGGAGTTCGCGTTGAGGATCCCGCCGCCGTTGGTGCCGAGCTCCTTGATCGTCTCCTGGCTCGCGGCGGGCGCCAGCGCGATGGTGCTCTGGCTGCCGTCGGGGTTCGTCACCGCGACGCCGGAGTGCAGGCTCTGCACCACGCCGAGCCCGATGAGCACGATGGCGAAGACGAACGCCATCGGCAGCAGCACGCGGATCGAGCCGCGGACCAGGTCCACCCAGAAGTTGCCGAGACGGTTGGTCTTCGAGCGGATGAACCCGCGCGTCACCGCGATCGCGACGGCGAGGCCGACGGCCGCCGACACGAAGTTCTGCACGGTGAGGCCGGCCATCTGGACGAAGTGGCCCATCGTCGTCTCGGGGACGTAGGACTGCCAGTTCGTGTTCGCCACGAAGCTCGCCGCCGTGTTGAACGCGACCGAGGGCGACACGGGGCCGCGGCCGAAGTTCCACGGCAGCACCGCCTGCAGGCGTTGCAGCAGGTACAGCAGGATGACCGACGCGAACGAGAACCCGAGCACCCCGGACGCGTACGTCTTCCAGTGCTGTTCGGAGTCCGGGTTCACGCGGACGACCTTGTAGAAGACCTTTTCGACCCGCCAGTGCTTCTCGCTCGAGAAGACCCGGGCCATGTAGTCGCCGAGCGGCTTGTAGACCACCGCGAGGGCGACCAGCAGTAGACCGACCTGCACGAGGCCGGCGCCGACATCACTCATCAGAACTTCTCCGGCCTCACCAGTGCGATGAACAGGTAGATGATCAGACCCAGCGCCAGCAGTCCGCCGACGATGTTGGCCACGGTGCCGGCGCCGCTCACAGCTTCTCCATCCCGCGCAGCGTCAGGGCTAGGACCACAAACACGCCGATCGTCAGCAAGACGTACAACAAGTCGGCCACAAGGCACCTCTCAAGACAGGTCACCCGGGGCGGGTGACCGTTGGACGACCGCAACTGTGCGGTCGTAGCGCTCCGTGATGGAGACGGTCTGACGCCTCCTTGACGCGGCCTCCTGGGCCATTTACGCGTTCTTGACGCCGGGTGACCCCCACCACCGCCGTTCGCCTGGTACCTCGTGGCGTTCGGTCGATCTTGACCGGTGACGCCAAGTAGTTGGTGAGTGACTCACACCACAATAAGTAGTGGATCTACGACGGAGCGTGCAATTCGGGCAGACATGCCCCACCCGGCTGTGTTACAC
This sequence comes from Amycolatopsis sp. NPDC001319, assembly GCF_042896185.1. Lineage (NCBI taxonomy): Bacteria > Bacillati > Actinomycetota > Actinomycetes > Pseudonocardiales > Pseudonocardiaceae > Amycolatopsis > Amycolatopsis sp. NPDC001319. Next base: position 183,553 of record NZ_JBIAWY010000005.1, read on the forward strand.
CAGTGTTTCGAATAGTTGTATTACCTAAGCAAAATCACGGAGGCACGCGGATGTGCGGAATCGCCGGCTGGGTTTCCTACGACTCTGACCTGTCGCAACGGCAGGAGATCGTCGACGCGATGACGGAGACGATGGCGTGCCGCGGCCCGGACGACCGTGGCACGTGGGTGCGCCGCAACGTCGCGCTCGGGCACCGCAGGCTCGCGATCATCGACCTGCCGGGCGGCCGCCAGCCCATGAGCGTGCGCACGCCCAACGGCGAGATCTCCATGGTCTACAGCGGCGAGGCCTACAACTTCACCGAACTTCGTGAAGAACTCACGAAGCTCGGGCACACGTGGGAGACCGACAGCGACACCGAGGTCGTGCTCCACGGGTACCTGCAGTGGGGCGACCAGGTCGTCGACCACCTGAACGGCATGTACGCGTTCGCGATCTGGGACGAGCGCGACCGGAAGCTCGTGATGATCCGCGACCGCATGGGGATCAAGCCGTTCTACTACTACCCGACTCGCGATGGCGTGCTGTTCGGCTCGGAGCCCAAGGCGATCCTGGCCAACCCGCTGGCGAAGCGCGTGGTCGACAGCGACGGGCTGCGCGAGCTGATGGCGTTCACCAAGCGCCCCGGCTGGTCGCTGTGGAAGGGCATGGCCGAGGTCGAGCCGGGCACCGTCGTCACGGTGTCGAAGGACGGCATCCGCACCCGCACCTACTGGAAGCTCGACGCGAAGCAGCACACCGACGACCAGGAGACCACCGTCGCGCGCGTGCGCGAGCTGATGACCGACATCGTCAACCGCCAGCTCGTGGCCGACGTGCCGCGCTGCGTGCTGCTCTCGGGCGGGCTCGACTCCAGCGCCGTCACGGGTCTCGCGGCCGCGCGCCTGGCCGAGCAGGGTGAGCAGCTGCGCACGTTCTCGGTCGACTTCACGGGCCAGGAGGAGAACTTCAAGCCCGACGAGATGCGCGACACCCCGGACTCGCCGTTCATCCGCGACGTCGCGAAGCTCGTCGGCTCGGCGCACCAGGACGTGGTGCTCAACCCGGGGGAGCTGTCCGACCCGGAGGTGCGCCGCACCGTGCTGCGGGCGCGCGACATCCCGGCCGGCCTCGGCGACATGGACACGTCGCTGTACCTGCTGTTCAAGGCGATCCGCGGCGAGTCAACGGTGGCCCTGTCGGGCGAGTCGGCCGACGAGGTGTTCGGCGGCTACCGCTGGTTCCACGACGAGTCGGTGCACGCCGACACGTTCCCGTGGCTGGCGTTCCGCTCGGGCCTGATGACGGAGCGCGAAGCGTTGCTGCGCCCCGACGTCGCCACGCACCTGAGCCTCGGCGACTACGTGGCCGACCAGTACCGCACCGCCGTGGACAAGGTCGAGCACCTCGACGGCGAGTCGGAGCAGGAGGCGCGCATGCGCACCATCTGCAACCTCCACCTCAGCCGCTTCGTGCGCATGCTGCTCGACCGCAAGGACCGCGCGTCGATGGCCGTGGGCCTGGAGGTGCGCGTGCCGTTCTGCGACCACCGGCTCGTGGAGTACGTCTACAACACGCCGTGGTCGCTCAAGACCTTCGACGGCCGCGAGAAGAGCCTCCTGCGCCACGCGACCAAGCACGTCCTGCCGGACTCGGTGCGCGACCGCGTGAAGAGCCCGTATCCGTCCACCCAGGACCCCGGCTACCCCGCCGCGCTGCAGCAGCAGGTGAAGGAAGTCCTGGCGGAGCACGACAACCCGGTGTTCCAGCTCGTGAGCCGCGAGTGGCTCACGAAGGTGTCCGAAGTGGACCCGGTGTCGATCGAGCAGACGCAGCGGGTCGGGATGGACCGGGCGCTGGACCTGTACCACTGGTTCGACATGTACTCGCCGGAACTGCAGCTGGACTGAGGCGTCGTCGATGCCGGCTGCCGTCACCCGCTTCTTGCGCAACAGCGGCGCGCCGGGGTCGACGATCGCCCGCTCGTTCTTCCGGGCCCAGGCCGCCGCGGATCAACGGCATCGGCGTCAGTCATCTGACGCCGGTGCCGTTCGGCCAGAACTCAGAAGCCCGCCGGAACGTGCGGCACGTAGTGCTCCTCCAGCCGCGCCATCTCCTTCTCCGTCAGTCCCAGCTCCACGGCCGCCACGGCGTCCGCGACGTGCCCGGGCTTCGTCGCACCGAAGATCGGCGCCGTGACAGCCGGCTTGTGCAGCATCCAAGCCAACGCGACCTGCGCGCGGGAAACCCCGCGATCGGCAGCGATCTCGGCCACCGCGGAAGAAACCCGGCGGTCGGCTTCCTCCGCCTGCGAGTAGAGCTTCTCCGCAAACCGGTCGTTTTCGCTGCGCTTGGTCGATTCGTCCCAATCGCGCGTCAGCCGCCCGCGGGCCAGCGGGCTCCACGGCAGCACGCCGACGCCCTGGTCGAAGCAGAACGGGTGCATCTCGCGCTCTTCCTCGCGCTGGATGAGGTTGTACTGGTCCTGCATGGAGACGAAGCGGGTCCAGCCGCCGAGGTCGGCGACGTACTGGGCCTGCGCGAACTGCCACGCCCACATCGACGAGGCGCCGAGGTAGCGGACCTTGCCGGCGCGCACGAGGTCGTGCAGGGCCTCCATGGTTTCCTCGATCGGGGTGTTCTCGTCGTAGCGGTGGATCTGGTACAGGTCCACGTAATCCGTGCCGAGGCGGCGCAGGCTGGCGTCGATCTGGGTCATGATGGCGCCGCGCGAGAGGCCGGCGCCGTTGGGGCCGGGGCCCATGCGGTTGAAGACCTTGGTGGCGATCACGATCTCGTCGCGCCGGGTGAACTCGCCGAGGAGCTTGCCGGTGATCTCTTCGCTGGAGCCGTCGGAATAGGTGTTGGCGGTGTCGAACGTGGTGATGCCCGCTTCCACCGCCTCACGGAAGAACGGGCGCGAATCGTCGAGACCGAGGGACCACTCGTGGCGGCCGCGATCCGGCACGCCGTAGCTCATGCAGCCGAGGATCACCCTTGAGACCTGCAGGCCGGTCGAGCCCAGCCGGACGTATTCCATCGAAGGCCGCTCCTGTTCTCATCCAAGACATCGAACGCCGACCACCCTAGCGACGCCCCGCGACGCCGTGGAGTCTTTCCACACTGGACAGTCGTCACGTTGCTCGTTGACGGCAACGTTGGTAAGCCGTATTACCAGGTCGCGCGCCCAAGATCCTCGTGCCAAGCTTTCCGGCGTGACCGGAGCCTCCGAATCCGAGATCGTGCTGACCCCCCTCGACGAGCCGGCCCTGCACCGGCTGCTCGAGGCCGCGGTCGCCGACGCCGACCCCCTCGAGGTGATGCCTCCGGTGGAGGGCCCGCCGGGCTGGACGCCCGAGCGGCGCGAGGCGTTTCTCGCGTTCCACCGGCGCCGCTGCCTCGACCCGGACACCGCGATCGAAACCACGTGGCTCGTCGAGGTCGACGGCCGCGCGGCCGGTGCGGCGCGCCTGCAGCCCGTGCACGGGCCCACGGCCGTCGAGGTCGAGGCCGGCGTGTGGCTGGGCCGCTCGGTGCGCGGGCTCGGCATCGGCAAGCGCGTGACGGAAGTGCTGCTCGAAGCCGCGCGCGACGGCGGCGCGGCGAGGTTCATCGCCTCGACCACCGTGGACAACGCCGCCGCCCGCCGCCTGCTCACCGGCGCCGGCGCAGACCTCGACGTGCACGGCGCCGACGTGGACGCCCGCCTCGACCTCTGACCGGCCGACCCGGCAAGACGAGCCGTGGCCCGCCTCCCGGATGCGACGGACTTGCCGCGGACTGACCCGTCCAGAGCGGTCCTGCGGCAAGCGTGACCTACCGCCGAACCTCGCTCACCTGCACCGGACGCCCTTCCCGCCGCGACAGTTCGCAAGCCTCCGCGATGTAGAACGCCTCCAGCGCGTCCCCCACGCCCGCGGGGCTGGGCGCCCGGCCGGCGGCGACGTCCAGGAAGGCCGCGAGCTCGGCGGCGTAAGCCGGGCGGAAGCGTTCCATGAAGCCGGGGTAGGCGGGGCCCGGCAGAGGGGCCACGCCGGGCTCCACGGAGTGCAGTGGTGCGCGGTCGTCGAGGCCCACCACGACGCCGGAGCGCGAGCCGAGGGCTTCGAGGCGCACGTCGTAGCCCGCGCCGTTGTAGCGGGTCAGCGAAACGGTGGCGAGGGTGCCGTCGTCGAGGGTCAGGAGGACCGCGGCGGTGTCGACGTCGCCGGCGTCGACGAAGAACTGCTCGCCGCGGTTGGCGCCCAGTGCGAAGACCTGGACGACCTCGCGGCCGGTGACCCAGCGGACGATGTCGAAGTCGTGCACGCCGCAGTCGCGGAAGAGACCACCGGAGTGGGGGACGTAGGCAGCGGGCGGGGGTTCCGGGTCCAGGGTGGTGGCGCGGACGGTGTGGAGCCAGCCGAGCGAGCCATCCAGCACAGCAGCGCGCGCGGCCCGGTAGCCGGCGTCGAAGCGGCGTTGGAAGCCGATCTGGACGGGCACCGGCGAGCCCGCGATGTGGTCGATGACCGCCAGGGTCCCGGTGATGTCGGCGGCCACCGGCTTTTCGCAGAACACCGGCAGGCCCGCGTCGACGGCCTTCATGATCAGGCCGGGGTGGGCGTCGGTGGCCGCGGTGACGACGAGGGCGTCCAAACCGGAAGAGAACAGCTCGGAGATCCCGGAAGCGGCCTCGACGCCGAGTTTCGCTGCCGCGGCCTGGGCTCGTGCGGTGTCGACGTCGGCGACGACCACCGAGGAGACCTCGTCGAAGCCCTTGAGCGTTTCGGCGTGGGCGGTGCCGATCCGGCCGGTGCCCGCCAGTCCCAACCTCATCGTGGAAGCCTCCTGCTCGTGGTCGAGAACGAATCAGTGCGTGGGAAAACCGAGGTCGACGCCGTGGGGCTGCCGCGGCCAGCGTGAGGTCACGGCTTTCGTGCGGGTGTAGAAGCGCACGCCCTCGGCGCCGTGCACGTGCGTGTCGCCGAAGAGCGAGTCCTTCCAGCCGCCGAAGGAGTAGTAGGCCATCGGCACGGGGATGGGCACGTTGATGCCGACCATCCCGACGGTCACCCGGCGCTCGAACTCGCGCGCGGCCAGCCCGTCGGTGGTGAAGACGGCGGTACCGTTGCCGTACGGGTTGGCGTTGACCAGCTCAAGCGCCGCCTCGAACGTCTCCGCGCGCACCACCGACAGCACCGGGCCGAAGATCTCGTCGGTGTACACGGTCATGTCCGGCGTCACGTGGTCGAGCAGCGTCGGGCCGACCCAGAAGCCGTCTTCCCGCGCCGCGAGACCACGGCCGTCGACGACCACCGAAGCGCCCGCCTGTTCACCGGCGTCCACATAGGACACGATCCGGTCCCGCGCGGCAGCGGTGACGACCGGCCCCATCTGCGACGAAGCGTCGACCCCAGGTCCCGTGACAAGAGAACGGGTCCGGGAAGCGATGGCCGAGACCAGCTCATCGGCCGTGTCCCCCACGGCGACGACCACCGAGATCGCCATGCACCGCTCCCCCGCGCTGCCGTACCCGGCGGACACAGCGGCGTCGGCGGCACCGTCGACGTCGGCATCCGGCAGCACGACCATGTGGTTCTTCGCGCCACCCAGCGCCTGCACGCGTTTGCCCGCCGCCGTCGCGGTCTCGTACACGTGCCGCGCGATCGGCGTCGAGCCCACGAAGGACACGCCGGCGACGTCCGGATGCGTCAGCAGCGAGTTCACCGCCTCGGCGTCACCCTGCACCACGTTGAGCACACCCGGCGGCAACCCGGCCTCGGCGAACAGCTCCGCGAGCCGCACCGACGCCGACGGATCGCGATCCGAAGGCTTGAGCACGAACGTGTTCCCGCACGCGATCGCCACCGGGAACATCCACATCGGCACCATCACCGGGAAGTTGAACGGCGTGATCCCGGCGACCACGCCCAGCGGCTGACGCAGTGAATACGCGTCGATCCCGCGCGAGACCTGCTCGGAGTGCTCACCCTTGAGGACCTGCGCGATGCCGCACGCGAACTCCACGACCTCCAGCCCGCGCTGCACCTCACCCGCGGCGTCGGAGAGCACTTTGCCGTGCTCGGCGGTGATCAGCGCGGCCAGCTCGTCGCGATGGGCGTCCACCAACTGGCGGAACGCGAACATGATCTTCGTGCGCTGCGCCAGCGAGCTGTCGGCCCAGTCTCGCGAAGCCTTCAGCGCCGACGCCACCGCAGTGTCCACATCGGATGAATCGGCGAGCACGACCTGCCGCGCCACCTCGCCGGTGGCCGGCTGGAAGACTTCGCCACGACGGGTCGAGACGCCGGCCGTGCGGGCGCCGTCGATCCAGTGCCGGACGAGTTCGGTCACGAGAGAGCTCCTAGCGAACGGCGGTGGTCGAGCGGACCACCAGCGAGGGGTGCAACAGGTGCCGGACCGGCGTCGTGCGCTCGCCGCGCACGCGCTCCAGCAGCGCTTCGAACGCCAGCCGGCCCATCTCGGTGCGCGGCTGGTCCACAGTGGTCAGTGAGACGTGCCGCAGCGAAGCCAGCGACGTGTTGTCGTAGCCGACCACGGACACGTCACCGGGAACGCGAAACCCGTTGTCCTCCAGCGCGGAGATCGCGCCCACGGCGTTGAAGTCGTTACCGGCCACCAACGCGGTCGGCACCTCGGCCCGGTCGTACGTGCTCAGCAGCTCCAGCACCGCCTTCTCGCCCGCGGTGTCCGTGTGCTCGCTGCGCACCACGATCGGCTCCAGCCCGTGCGCCGTCATCGTCCGCCGGAACCCCCGGCGACGTGCTGCGGCACCGGCCGCTCCCCCGCCGTCGAGGTGCGCGATCCGGCGATGCCCCAGGCCCACGAGGTGCTCGACGGCCAGCGCCGACCCCGCCTCACCGTCGTCGTTCACCGTGTCCACGCCGGCCGCCCGCGAAGTCCGCGACACGAGCACCACCGGGCATTGCCGCGCCGCCGCCTCGATCGCCGACGCGGGCACGACCGGCGACAGCAGGATCAGCCCCGCCGGCCGGAAGGACAGCAGGCTGCGCAACGCGGCACTCTCCCGCGAGGGCACGCGGCCACCGGTGTTGAGGATGAGATCGAACCCGGCCGCCTGCGCCGCCGCGTCGAGACCCTCGACCACGTCGGCGAAAAACGCGTTGCGCAGGTCGTTCACCATCACGCCGAGCACGGTCGACGTGCGGCTCGCGAGCGAGCGGGCCATCACGTGCGGCGAGTAGCCCAGCTCGTCGGCCGCCTTCAGCACGGCTTCGCGGCGCAGCGCCGAAACATTGGGCGCGCCCCGCATCACGAGGGACACGAGCGCCCGGGAAACCCCCGCCCGCGCGGCGACATCCTCCATGGTGGGCTTCACGATTCGCTTGCCTCTCCGCCGGAACCGGCCGGAAACCGGCCCTTGACTCGGGTGTGGCCGACGCTACAAGCTTAGAGCGCTCTAATCAATAGAGCGCTCCAACGCGCACCGAACGGGCCAACGCCAAGGGTCACCGCACGGAGAGGGTTCCCATGACCGCCACCATCCGCATCGCCGCCGCACCGATCTCCTGGGGGGTGTGCGAAGTGCCGGGCTGGGGCCGGGTCCTCGACGCGCCGACCGTGCTCGGGGAGATGGCGGAGCTCGGCATCACCGCCACCGAGCTCGGCCCGCCCGGGTACCTCCCGCGCGACCCGGCCGAGCTGAAGAAGCTCCTCGGCGGTCACGGTCTCAACCTCATCGGCGGATTCCTCGCGGTGGTGCTGCACGAGAACCCGGAGGCCGCCCTCGCCGAAGCCGAGGACTCCGCCGCGCTCTTCGCCGCGTGCGGAGCCGAGGTGCTCGTGCTCGCCGCCGCGACCGGCCTCGACGGCTACGACGAACGGCCCGCCCTCACCGACTCCGAGTGGGCCACCCTGATCACCACCGCCGGCCGCATCCGCGACGTCGCGGCCGGCCACGGCCTCAAGACCGTCCTGCACCCCCACGTCGGCACCCACGCCGAGACGCAGGCCGAGGTCGAACGGTTCCTCGCCGACTCCGACCTGCCGCTGTGCCTCGACACCGGGCACCTGCTGATCGGCGGCACCGATCCCGTCGAGCTGGCGCGGCGGTACCCGGACCGGATCGGGCACCTGCACCTCAAGGACGTGCGCGGTGAGCTGGCCGAAGCCGTCCGCAAGGGCACCGTCGGGTACACCGAGGCCGTGGGCAAAGGTCTGTACGTCCCGCTGGGTGAGGGTGACGTGGACATCGAAGCCATGGTTCGCTTCGTGCACGAAGCAGGCTACGACGGCTGGTACGTGCTGGAGCAGGACACGGCGCTCGACGAGCGCAGCCCCGTGGACCTGCCGAAGCGGGACGTGGCGGCGAGCCTGGCCTGCCTCGGGGCGATCGTCGGCCGCCTGGCCGGCTGAGTAGACAACGAGGAAGACGAAGCGAGGAGAGACGACGATGTCCCATCGCTTGAGGCGCACGGTTTCGAGGCACACGGTGCCGAAACCGCGCTCGAGGGCCGCCCGGGTAGTGGCGGGGCTGCTGGCCACCGGCCTGCTGCTCTCGGCGTGCACCGGGCCCGCGGCCGAGCCGAAGGCCACGGCCCCCGCCGCGGCGCCGGTGGAGTCCGGACCGCTCAAGGTCGCCGTGATCACCCACGGCACCGCGGGCGACGCGTTCTGGAACGTGGTCAAGAACGGCGCCGAGCAGGCGGGCAAGGACCTGGGTGTCCAGGTCGAATACGCGTCCGACGGTGACCCGGGTGCGCAGGCCAAGCTGATCGACAACGCCGTCGCCCAGCAGATCGGGGGCCTGGTCGTCTCGATGGCCAACCCCGAGGCCCTGCAGCCCTCGATCGAGGCGGCGGTGCGCGCCGGGATCCCGGTGATCACCATCAACTCCGGCGAGGACAAGAGCGCGGCGTACGGCGCACTCACCCACGTCGGCCAGAACGAGTCCATCGCGGGCCAGGAAGCCGGGAAGAAGTTCAAGGACCTCGGCAAGAAGAAGCTGCTCTGCGTGATCCACGAGGCCGGCAACGTCGGCCAGGCGCAACGCTGCGACGGCGCGAAGAGCGGCTTCGGCGGCGACGTGCTGACGCTGCAGGTGGACATCTCCAACCCCACCGACGCCGAGTCGCGCATCCGCGGTGCCGTGCAGACCGACCCGTCGATCGACGCGGTGCTGACCCTGAACTCGCAGGTCGCCGCCCGCGCCGTGAGCGCGATCAAGTCGGTGGGCTCGCAGGCGCAGGTCGGCACGTTCGACCTGAACTCCGACGTGGTGGCCGCCATCAAGTCGGGTGACGTGCTCTTCGCCGTCGACCAGCAGCAGTACGAGCAGGGTTACCTCCCGGTCATGTTCCTCAAGCTCTACCGCGACAACGCGAACATCGTCGGCGGCGGCAAGCCGGTGCTCACCGGCCCCGACCTGGTCGACAAATCCACTGTGGACAAGGTCGGCCAGTACGTGCAAAGGGGCACCCGATGACCACCACCACGCTCGACGAACGGCTCGTGAAGCCGACGCTCATGGACCGGCTGGTGGTCCGGCCGGAGATCGGCGCCCTGCTCGGCGCCGCTGTCGTCTTCCTCTTCTTCTCCCTCGTCACCGAAAAGTTCTTCAGCGCCAGCGGCGCCGCGACCTGGCTCGACGACGCGGCGACGCTCGGCATCATGGCCGTGGCCGTCTCCCTGCTCATGATCGGCGGCGAGTTCGACCTCTCGGCCGGTGTGATGACGGCGTCGACCTCGCTGGTCACCGCCATCCTCGCGACCGAGGTGGGCTGGAACGTGTGGCTCGCCCTCCTGGCCTCGCTGGTGTTCGCGCTCGTCGTGGGCGCGTTCAACGGCTGGCTCGTGATGAAAACGGGCCTGCCGAGCTTCATCGTCACGCTCGGCACGTTCCTCGCGTTGCAGGGCCTCAACCTCGGCGTGACGCGGCTGGTCACCGGCACCGTGCAGGTCTCGGGCATGCGCTCGACCGACGGTTACGCGTCGGCCGGATTCGTGTTCGCCTCGACGGTGAACATCGGGGGCACGCCGTTCCAGATCTCCATCGTGTGGTGGATCGGCGTCACGGCGGTCGCCGCGTGGCTGCTGTCGCGCACGCGGTTCGGCAACTGGATCTTCGCCGTCGGCGGCTCGGCGGCCAGCTCGCGCGCGGTCGGCGTGCCGGTGGTGCGCACGAAGATCCTGCTGTTCATGGGCACGGCGCTGGCCGCGTGGCTCGTCGGCTCGATCAACATCCTGCGGTTCGCGAGCGTGCAGGCCAACCAGGGCATCGGGCTGGAGTTCCAGTACATCATCGCCGCGGTGATCGGCGGCTGCCTGCTCACCGGTGGCTACGGCTCGGCCGTGGGCGCCGCGATCGGCGCCCTCATCTTCGGCATGGCGCGCCAGGGCATCGTGTTCGCCGGCTGGGACAGCGACTGGTTCATGCTGTTCCTCGGGATCATGCTGCTGGCCGCGGTCCTGGTCAACAACGCCTTCCGGCGACGCGCGGAAAGGGTCCGGCGATGAACGCTCCCCTGATCGAGGTCAAGGACGTCGGCAAGATGTACGGCAGCGTCGTGGCGCTCCGGGATGTGTCCACTGTGGTCAACGCCGGTGAGGTCACCTGCGTGCTCGGCGACAACGGCGCCGGCAAGTCCACGCTGATCAAGATCCTCGCCGGCGTGCACCAGCACGACCGCGGCGAGTTCCTGGTCGAGGGCGAGCCCGTGCGGTTCACCTCTCCCCGCGAGGCGCTGGACCGCGGCATCGCCACGGTGTACCAGGACCTCGCCGTGGTGCCGCTGATGAGCGTGTGGCGCAACTTCTTCCTCGGCTCCGAGCCGACGGTAGGCGTCGGGCCGTTCCGCATGCTCGACCGGAAGAAGGGCCGCGAGACCACCAAGAAGGCGCTCGCGGACATGGGCATCGACCTGCGCGACGTCGAGCAGCCCGTGGGCACACTCTCCGGCGGTGAACGCCAGTGCGTGGCCATCGCGCGGGCCGTGCACTTCGGCGCGAAGGTGCTGATCCTCGACGAGCCCACCGCGGCGCTCGGCGTGAAGCAGGCCGGCGTGGTGCTCAAGTATGTGGCACAGGCGCGCGACCGCGGCCTCGGCGTCGTGCTGATCACCCACAACCCGCACCACGCCTACCCGGTGGCCGACCGGTTCCTGCTGCTCAAGCGAGGTGCCGCGCTCGGGTCGTACGAGAAGTCCGAGATCGACATCGCCGAGCTCACGCGGCAGATGGCGGGTGGTGCCGAGCTGGAGGCCCTGGAGCACGAGCTGCGCGCGGTGGAGACGTGAGTCTCGAAGCGCTGACCATCGGCCGGGTCGGGGTGGACCTCTACCCCGAGCAGAGCGGCGTGCCGCTGGCCGAGGTCGCCACGTTCGCCAAGTCGCTCGGCGGCACCGCGACCAACGTCGCGGTCGCCGCCGCGCGGCTCGGCCGCCGCACCGCCGTGCTCACGAAGGTGGGGCCCGACGGGTTCGGCGACTACGTGCGCCAGGCGCTCACGGGCTTCGGTGTCTCACCCGAGCACGTGGGCACGTCGCCGGAGCTGCAGACGCCGGTCGTGTTCTGCGAGCTGAACCCGCCGGCCGACCCGCCGCTGCTGTTCTACCGCTCCCCCATCGCGCCCGACCTCACGCTGACCGACGCCGACGTGCCGTGGGACGTCGTGCGCGAGGTGCCGCTGCTGTGGGTCACGGGCACGGGCGTGTCCACGGAGCCGGCGCGCACGACGCAGCGCAAGATCCTCGAAGCCCGCGGGCGGCGCCGGCACACCGTCGTCGACCTCGACTACCGGCCGATGTTCTGGCCGGACGTCGAGACCGCGCGCGAGGAGATCGGCTGGATGCTCGACCACGTGACGGTCGCCGTCGGCAACCGCGCGGAGGTCGAGGTGGCCGTGGGCACGGCGGACCCGGAAGAGGCCGCCGACCGGATGCTGGGGCGCGGCGTGCGCCTCGCGGTGATCAAGAAGGGTGCGGAAGGCGTGCTCGTCGCGACCCCGGAAGGCCGCGCGACGGTGAAGCCGCAGCGCGTCGAGGTGGTGTGCGGCCTCGGCGCGGGCGACGGCTTCGGCGGCGCCCTCGTGCACGGGCTGCTGTCGGGCTGGGAGCCGGTGCGCCTCGCGGAGTACGCGAACGCGGCCGGCGCGCTGGTCGCGGCGCGGCTCGCGTGCGCCGACGCGATGCCGACCGCCGCGGAGATCGAGGAGCTGTTGTGACACTGATGCTGTCCGACGAACGCTGGAGCGAGCTGCTGCGCGTGCGGGCCACCGACCCGGGCGCGGTGCGGCGGGCGTACGCGTCGCGGCGGCGGCGCGAGAACCTGTTGTCGGACAAGGGAACCCTGTTCCTCGTGGCCGCCGACCACCCGGCGCGCGGAGCGCTGGGTGTGGGCGGCGATCCCCTCGCGATGGCCGACCGCCGGTCGCTGCTCGAACGGCTGCTCGTGGCGCTGGCCAACCCGTCCGTCGACGGGTTGCTCGCCACCCCCGACGTCGTCGAGGAGCTGCTGCTGCTCGACGCGTTGCACGACAAGGTCGTGATCGGCTCGATGAACCGCGGCGGCCTGGCCGGCGCCGACTGGGAGATCGACGACCGCTTCACCGGCTACCACGCCGCGTCGCTCGTCGACTGCCGGCTCGACGGCGGCAAGATGCTGCTGCGGCTCGTCGACGACGATCCCGGCACCGTCCCCACGCTGCAGGCCTGCGCCGACGCCGTCACGGAGCTCGCGTCCTACGGCCTCATGGCCATGGTCGAGCCCCTGCCGTACGCCCGCGCCGAAGGCCGGCTCGTGCTGCAGAAGGACGCGGCGGCGCTGGCCCGGGCCGTCACGGTGGCGTCGGGCATCGGCGTCACGTCGGCGCACACCTGGCTCAAGCTGCCCTCGACCGACGACACCGCCGTGCTCGGCGCCACGACGCTGCCGGTGGTGATCCTCGGCGGGGTGCCGTCCGGCGATCCGGCCGCCGACCTGGCGTCGTGGGGCCGCACGCTGCGCCACGACGTGGTGCGCGGCCTCGTCGTGGGCCGTACCCTGCTCTACCCGCCCGACGGCGACGTCGGGTCCGCCGTGGCAGCTGCCGCGAAGATCCTGGAGGCCGCGAAGTGAGCGCACTGCACCGTCCACACGGGACACTGGCCGACGACTCCGACCCGATTCTCCTGACGCCCGAAGGGGCCGGGTGGAACCACACCGGCCTGCGGGTGCTCAAGGTCGGCCGCCGGCTGCCCCGGATGATCGAGACCGGCGAGTTCGAGGCCTTCGTGCTGCCGCTGTCCGGCTCCCTCAGCGTGCGGGTCGACGACGAGGAATTCGAGCTCGAAGGCCGCGATTCGGTGTTCTCGCGCGTCACGGACTTCGTGTACGTGCCCCGCGACGCCGAGGTGGTGCTGACCTCACCCACCGGCGCCGAGGTGGCGATGCCGATGGCCCGCTGCGAAAACCGGCTGGAGCCGAGGTACGGCGCGGCCGAGGACGTGCCGGTGGAGGTCCGCGGCTCGGGCCAGGCAACGCGCCAGGTCACCAATTTCGGCGTGCCCGGCGTGTGGGACCACGCGGACAAGCTCAACGCGTGCGAGCTCATCACCCCCGACGGCAACTGGTCCTCGTACCCGCCGCACAAGCACGACGAGGCCGGCGAGTGCGAGGTCGTGAACGAGGAGATCTACTACTTCCGCATCGCCGGGCGCGACGGCGTCACGCCCTCGCGCGAGGGCTTCGGCCTGCACCGCACCTACACGGCCGACGGTTCGCTGGATGAAGACGTGGCCGTGCGCGACGGGGACGTGTTCCTCATCCCGCGCGGCTACCACGGCCCGTGCGTCGCGGCGCCGGGTTACCCGATGTACTACCTGAACGTGCTGGCCGGGCCCGCGGAAGAACGTTCGATGGCGTTCTGCGACGACCCCGCGCACGGCTGGGTCCGCGACACGTGGGCCACGCAGGAGCCGGACCCGCGCTGTCCGGTCACCGATTACGAGGGACGCGCGCGATGAAGCTGACGACGGCGCAGGCGTTGGTGCGCTGGCTGCTGGCGCAACGGTCCGAGACGCTCGACGGGCGCGAGCTGCCGCTGTTCCCCGGCGTCTTCGCGATCTTCGGCCACGGCAACGTCCTCGGCCTCGGCACGGCGCTGGAAGAGCACCGCGACGAGATCCCCGTGTGGCGCGGGCACACCGAGCAGGGCATGGCGCTCGCGGCCGTCGGCTACGCGAAGGCGACGCAACGGCGCCAGGTCGGCGTCGTGACCTCGTCGATCGGTCCGGGCGCACTCAACATGGTGACGGCCGCGGGCGTCGCGCACGCCAACCGGCTGCCGGTGCTGCTGCTGCCGGGCGACACGTTCGTCAGCCGCGCGCCCGACCCGGTGCTGCAGCAGATCGAGCCCTTCCACGACGGCACGGCGACCGTGAACGACGCGTTCCGCGCCGTGAGCCGCTACTTCGACCGGATCACGCGTCCGGAGCAGCTGCTCGCGACGTTGCCGCAGGTCGCGCGGGTGCTCACCGACCCGGCCGACTGCGGGCCGGTGACGCTCGCGCTGCCGCAGGACGTCCAGGCCGAGACCTTCGACTTTCCGCCTTCGCTGTTCGAGCCTGTGACGCACCGGCTGCCACGCCCGCGCCCGGACCGGCGCGCGGTGACCGAGGCGGCGGGCGTGCTGCGCGCGGCCCGGCGTCCGCTGCTGGTGCTGGGTGGCGGCGTGCGCTACTCGGGAGCGGGCCGCCGTGCGCTGGAGTTCGCCGAGCGGCACGGGATTCCCGTCACGGAAACCACGGCCGGACGGACGCTGGTGGCGCACACGCACCCGCTGTACGCAGGGCCGCTGGGCATCACCGGGTCGTCTTCGGCGAACGCCGTGGCCGCTTCGGCCGATGTCGTGTTCGCCGTCGGTACCCGGCTGCAGGACTTCACCACGGCGTCGTGGACGGTGTTCTCACCGGAGATGCGGCTGGTCACGCTCAACGCGGCCGCGTTCGACGCGGTGAAGCACGGCGCGCTGGCCGTCATCGGCGACGCCTACGCCGGGCTCGACGATCTGGGGGGACAGCTGGAAAGCTGGCGCGTCGATCCACAGTGGACTTCCCAGGCCGCCGAGGAACGCGTCAAGTGGGACCAGCACATCGACTCCTTGCGTTCTGCCGCCTCGGAGATCCCCAGCTACGCGCAGGTCGTCGGCGTGGTCAACGACCTGTCCGAGCCCCGCGACTACGTGATGACGGCGTCCGGCGGGCTGCCCGGTGAGCTGATCGGCGGCTGGCGCGGCTCGGGCGAGGTGAGCATGGACGTGGAGTACGGCTTCTCGTGCATGGGTTACGAGCTCTCCGGCGCGTGGGGCGCCGCGATCGCCCACGACGGCGGTCTCGTGACGACCCTGCTCGGCGACGGCTCGTACCTGATGCTCAACTCCGACCTGTTTTCCGCCGCGTTCGCGGGCCACCCGCTCGTCGCGGTGGTCTGCGACAACGACGGGTACGCCGTGATCGCGCGCCTGCAGCAGGGCCAGGGCGGCAAGCCCTTCAACAACTTCTACGCCGACTGCCGCACCTCCCACGCCGAGCCGCCGCGCGTGGACTTCGCGCGCCACGCGGAATCGCTGGGCTGCCTCGTTTTCGAGGCCTCGTCGGTCGACGATCTGCGCGACGCGTATGCCAAGGCGCGCGCGGCCGCCGTCGCCGAGCGCCGGCCCGCGGTGGTCGTGGTGCGCACGCTGCCCGCGGCCTGGACGGAAGCCGGCGCGTGGTGGGAGGTCGGCGTGCCCGAGCACCTGGCGGGCCGCCCGGACTTCGACGCCGCGAAGCCCGGGCAGGTCCGCTACCTGAGCCGCTGAGCCGCTAGGCCCAGAGCTTCGCGAGCGCGTCGACGTCGAGCACCGTGGCGAACTTCGGGAAGATCTGGCCGGTGAGGAACTCGTGGGTGCCGGGCTCCGGGTCGGCGCTGGCGTCGTCGAGCACGAGGATGCGGTAGTCGCGGTCCATCGCCTCGCGCACGGTGCTGAGCACCACGCCGCTGGTGCTGATGCCGGCGAGCACGAGCGTGTCGACGTCGCGGCCGCGCAGCTGCGTGTCGAGGTCGGTGGTGGTGAACGCGCCGACGCGGACCTTGCGCACCGAGACGTCCTGCGGCTGCGGGCTGAGCCGCTCGTCGATCTGGGTGGCCGGGGCGTCGGCGTGCATCACCGCACGGGTTTCGGGCGAAACCATGCGGGCGAACACGCTGGTGGCCGGGATGGCGTCGAACTCGGCGTCGTCGAAACCGACGCGGACCCAGCCGACGTGCCCGCCGTGGGCGCGGACGTCGGCGATGGCGGTGTCGACGCGATCGACCAGCGCCTGGTCGTCGGCGACGCGGCTCACGATGCCGGCCTGGTAGTCCATGACGAGCAGGGCGGTGCGGGCCGGGTCGAGCTGTTCGGTCATTTCCGGGTGCCTTTCGGGATGGGTGGATCGCGCCAGCGTCCGGTCGAGGACGTTGACGAGCAAGAAGACGACGCTCGCGATCACCAGGAACCACGCCAGGTGATGGAGGCCGCCGGTGTCGGCCCGTTGGCCGAAGAATCCGCCTTGGGCGGCGGAGGACACGATGGCGCCGAGGTAGCCGAAGGTGCGCAGCAGACCCGCCGACGCGCCCACGTTCTCCGGATTCGCCTGCCGGTACACGGCGTTCTGCAGCGCGAGGCTGTTGAGCCCTTGCGGGATGCCGAAGATCAGCACGATGCCGACGATCGTCCACAACGGACTGGCCGGCACCAGCGTCAGCAAGAGCACGCACGCGACGAGCTGGGCGACCGACGCGACGACCAGCTTGCCGCGCAAGCCCTGCCGGCGTCCGGTGATCGCCGAGACGACGATGCCGGTGGCGAACATCGGCAGCGTGACCAGGCCGGCGGTGCTCGCCGACAAGCCGCGGCCGTCCTCGAGCCACTGGGTGAAGCCGTAGATGAAGCTGTAGGACACGACGTACGCGAGCAGGGCGCGGCCGTAGGTGAGCAGCAGCGGGACGTTGCCGCCGAGCACCCGCAGGTCGATGAACGGCTTGGGGTGGCGCAGCTCGTGCACCGTGAAGGCCGAGGCGGCGAGCACGGTGATCACGAGCAGGTACCACGAGCCGGTGTGCGGGTTCATGAGGAACAGCAGGAGCGCGACCAGCGTCGTCGCGAACAGGGCCATGCCGGGGACGTCGAGGTTCAGCTTGCCGGGTGCGCGTTCGTCGCGCGGGAACCGCAGCCGGCCGAGCACGAACGCCACGATCGCAATGGGGATGTTGACCGCCAGCGTGGTGCGCCAGCCGCCGAGGCCGATCAGGAGCCCGCCCAGCGGCGGGCCGATCACGGCGATGGTCTGCGTGGCGATCGCGAGGATGGTGAGCACGCCGGCAGGGCTGTCCTTGCCGGTGCGGCGGCCTTCGTCGCGGATCAGCCGCATCGCCGCGGGGTAGCCGGCGCAGGTGCCGAAGCCGAGGATCACGCGGGCGACGATCAGCACCGCCAGGTTCGGGGCCAGGGCGCCGATCACGCCCGCGACCCCGACCAGGGCCGTCGCGGGGAGGAACAGCCGGCGTGGGCCGTAGACGTCGATGAGACGCCCGACCACGGGCTGGCCGACCGCCGTCGCGAGGTAGAGCGCGGAGATCAGCCACGCCGTCTGCGAGGGCGGCGCGCCGAACGCGGCGCCGATCGGCACCAGCGCGACGGAGACGATCGTGGAGTTGATCGGGTTCAGGATCGCACCCGAGACGAGAGGCGCGATGAGCTTGCGGTTGAACCCGTCTTCCGCGCCGAAGCGCTGGCGCGGCTTCACGGGTGCGCTCATTCTTCGACCACGCGCTCCAGCAAGGTCAGCGCCTGGTCCAGCACCCGGCGCTCGGCCTCGGTGAAGCGCTGCTCGAACGCCTTGGCCAGCCACTCTTCCCGGCTCGCGCGGGCCCCCTGGGCGACCGCGCGGCCCTCGTCGGTCAGGAAGAGCAGCTGGCGGCGGGCGTCTTCGGCGTCGGCCTCGCGCCGGATCAGGCCTTGCTCGTGCAGGGCCGCGACCGTCTTGGCCATCGACTGCGGCCGGACCCGCTCCGCGCCGGCCAGCTGGCTGGCCGACGACGGTTCGGAAATCGCCAGCCGAGCCAGCGCCGACGCCTGCGGCGCACTCAGGCCACGCACGGACGACGCGTCCTGCAACCGGCGCCGCAGCCGGCCGAAGACGATCCGCAGCCGCTGGGCCACGGCGTCGGGAGAGGTCTGTTCGTTCACGATAGACAGCCTATACTGATCAGCCTTGGCTGTCTAATTTCTTGATCTACGCCAGCCCCGCGGCCGTCGCGCGCAGGAGCAGGCCGAGCCGAGGTTCGAAGTCGAACGCGACATGCCCCCAGTCCGGTTCCTGCTCGTAGAGCGTCGCCAGCGTCGGGGTCGGGTGCGAGGCCTGCCACAGGGCGGCCGCGAGAGAGATCGCGGTGGTGATGAGGTTCCGGAGCTGATCGGCGGTCATGGTGCTCGCCCGCTCCAACGCGGTGACGATCCCGGCAGCGGCGGCGAAGGCGTTGGTCTTGTAGGCACGAGCCCGTTCGATGTCGACGTCGCCTTCGAGGTGCATGGCGACGTGACCGAGCAGGTCACAGAACACCGACAGCGGCGAGAGGGTGTCCGCGAGGACGGCCGCGACCCGGTCCGGCCCCAGCCCGGTTCGGTCGAGGACGGCCGCGGCGACGGCGTCGCGCCACTGTCCCCAGCCACGTTCGGCCAGCTCCAGCAGCAGTTCCTCCTTGTTCGCGTAGTAGCGCCGCACCCCGGTCCGGTGCAGGCCGGCCCGTTCGGTGACCGCGGCGATGGTGACGAACCGCACCCCGCCGAGTTCGAGAGCGACTGATTCGGCAGCGCCGAGCAGGTCCTCGGCCCGCTGCGCCTTGTCTTCGGCCGATCGGGCTCGTTCACGCATGGATCAATTTTAGCGCATCATGGGGTGCGCTAACGCCGTGCGCGGTGCTACGGTCGGCATAGCGCATCACGAGGTGCGTTATGAGTCTTCCTTGAACGAAAGAGGACCTTTCCGTGCGAGCAGTGCAGATCACCGCGTTCGGCGAGCCGAGCGTCCTGTCGGTCGCCGAGTTGCCGGATCCGGTGCCCGGGCCGGGCCAGATCACCATCGACGTCAGCCACGCCGCGGTGGGGCTGATCGACGTGTTCATGCGCCAAGGGCTGTTCGGCGACCGGCCGGGCCTGCCGCGGCCCCCGTTCGTCCCCGGCCTGGAGGTCGCCGGGACGGTCCGCGAACTGGGCGAGGGGGTCACCGGGTTCGCCATCGGGGAACCGGTGGTCTCGATGTCGGCCACCGGCGCGGGCGGGTACGCGTCGATCTCCGTCGCGGACACCGCGCTCGTGGCCTCGACGCAGCGCTACGGCATCGACCCCGCGGTCGCGGTCGCGGTCGTGCCGAACGCGGCGATGGCCCACGTGGCGCTCACCCGAGTCGCTCACCTCGCCGAGGGAGAGAGCGTCCTGGTCCAGGGTGCGCTGGGCGGGTTCTCCGCGGCGTTCCCCGGCATCGCGCGCCGGCTCGGTGCCGCCCGCGTCGTGGGCACCGTCCGCCGCGGCAAGCTCGCCGCGGCCGCCGTGACCAAGCTGCCCTACGACACCATCGTCGACTCCGCCGATCTGTCCGGCGCACTGGGCGAGGAGAAGTTCGACGTCATCGTCGACCCGGTCGGCGGCGACGTCCGGACACACAGCCTGGCTTTGCTCAAGGCGGGCGGCAGGCTGATCGTGGCGGGCAACGCCGGCGGCGACTGGAGCCACCAGGTCGACACCAACCAGCTGTGGCTGACGGGCACCACGGTCGCCGGCTTCAACGCGGGCGCCTACCTGCCCGCCCACCGGCAGGTCATCCGGCCGGCATTGGAGGCGGCACTGGCGGCGGTCGCCGCCGGCCTCGGTGAGACCGAGATCGACGTGCTCCCGTTCGCCGAGGCCGTCACCGCACACGAGCGGATGGAACGTCGTGAGCCGGTCGGCCGGATCGTCCTGGTGCCGGGCGACTGACACACCCGGCCACCCCGCGCGAGGACTCCGGCCGAGCGAGACTCAGCGCGGCCTGATGGCCGAGATCATCGGGAGCACCGCCTTGGCCTGCATGGCGGTCATGTGGTCGAGACCGTCGAGGAGTTCCACCTTCCAGCCGTCCCGCTCGAGGGCCGCGCGGTTTCTCACGAGGGGACCCGCGATGTCAACCGTGACGCCGCCCCAGCGTTCGCCGTATTCGATGCGGTCCTCGGCGCCCGCGAAGCACAGGCGGGGACACGTCAGGTGGACGGCGTGGTCGTCGAAGCCTTGCAAGGCTTCATAAAGCGTGACGAACTGGCGGGTCTGCGCCGTGGACATCGTGAAGCCGACGGAGTCCCAGTCGCCCGGCGTCGCGTCGCCACCTTCAGTGCGGGGCATCGCGTGCGTCGCCCGGGTGACGGCGAGCATCGCGTCGTACGGGCCGTCGAGCGGCGGGTAGCCACCCATCACCAGCGCGGTGAGGCGGTCGGTGCGCACGGCCAGCTGAAGGCCGGCGAGGGCGAGCCAGGAGTAGCCGTAGTAGGCGAAGCGTTCGGCGTCCACGGCGGATGCGATCGCCAGCAGGTCGGCCGAGATTTCCTCCGGCGTAAGGGTTTCCGGGCGAGGGTGGGCGAGGGTGTGGCCTTCGTAGTCGAAGGCGATCACGCGGAAGCCGGCGAGGCCGTCGATGAGCGAGCGACCCAGCGCGGGGTCGCCGCCCCACTGACGCACGGACTCGGCCTGCTCGCCTTCCAGCGGGCGTGGGTTCACGGGCAGCAGCAACGCCGGTCCGTCGCCGTGCACCTCGACGTCGATCGTGGTTCCGCCGGGCAGCGTGACCAT
Source organism: Amycolatopsis sp. NPDC001319 (assembly GCF_042896185.1). Classification (NCBI taxonomy): domain Bacteria; kingdom Bacillati; phylum Actinomycetota; class Actinomycetes; order Pseudonocardiales; family Pseudonocardiaceae; genus Amycolatopsis; species Amycolatopsis sp. NPDC001319. The sequence continues at coordinate 204,371 of NZ_JBIAWY010000005.1, forward strand.
GTCGGCCCCATCTCTTTACATTGTAAGCGATTGGCGCCGACGATACTTTACGTCGTATCGAGTTGTCGAGTTGTCGAGCTCAGAGGCCGAGGTACCGGCGGATCTCCTGCACGGCGGCGCGTCCGGCGCGGTTGGCGCCGACGGTGCTGGCCGAGGGCCCGTAGCCCACGAGGTGTAGGCGCGGCTCGGCGACCACGCGTGTGCCGTCCATGCGGATGCCGCCGCCGGGCGCACGCAGGTGCAGGGGCGCCAGGTGGTCGATCGAGGCGCGGAAGCCGGTGGCCCAGAGAATGGTGTCCGCGGGTTCGAACGTGCCGTCGGCCCAGGCGACGCCCTCGGGCACGAGGTGGTCGAACATCGGCTTGCGGTCGAGGTACCCGGCGGCTTCCGCGGCCCGCACCTCGGGCGTCACGGCGAGGTCGGTGACGCTCACGACACTCTGCGGCGGCAGCCCCTCGCGCACGCGCCGCTCCACCTTCGCGACGGCCTGGCGGCCCCACTCCTCGCTGAACTCCTCGTCGCGCCACACCGGCGGGCGGCGGGTGACCCAGGTCGTCGACCTCGCGACGGGCCCGATCTCCATCAGCAGCTGGACCGCCGAGATTCCGCCGCCGACCACGACCACGCGGCGCCCGCGGAACGCCTCGGCGCCGGGGTAGTCGGCGGTGTGCAACTGGCGGCCGGCGAAGCGCTCCTGGCCCGGGTAGTGGGGCCAGAAGGGGCGGTCCCACGTGCCGGTCGCGCTGATCACGGCACGTGCGGCCCACGTCTCGGCGGGGGTCTCGACCAGCAGGCGTTCGCCGTCCTCGCGGATCGCCGTGACGTCGACCGGGCGGTGCACGGGCAGGTCGAACGTCTTCTCGAAGCGGCCGAAGTACTCGGACACGACCTCACTGGCGGGCCGGGCCGGGTCGGGCGTGCCGAACGCCATGCCGGGGAGGTCGTGGATGCCGTTGACCTTGCCGACGACCAGCGAGGGCCAGCGGTACTGCCACGCGCCGCCGGGGCGTTTGCCGTGGTCGAGGACCACGAAGCCGGTCTCGTTGGCGAGACCCGAGCGGCGCAGGTGGTACGCCGCCGACAGCCCCGCCTGTCCCGCCCCGATCACCACGACGTCCGTCTCGTGATCCGCACTCATACAACGTTCAACAACCGCGGGGAACGCGTATTTCGAGCGGTGACTCACACGGCGACGCGGTTGCGCCCGGCGTCCTTGGCTCGGTAGAGGGCGGCGTCGGCGGAGCGCAGCACCTGGTCGAGCGTGTCGCCCGCGTCGGGGTAGCCGGCGACGCCGATGGACACCGACAGGCCGCTGACCTGCACCGTCCCGCCGACCACCACGCTCAGCTCCCCCACCGCGACCCGCACGCGCTCGGCGATGGCGAGCACGGGCGTGCCGCCGGTGGCCGGCAGCAGCACCACGAACTCCTCGCCGCCGAAGCGCCCGACGGTGTCGCTCTGGCGCACGGCCTCCGCGATCGCCACGGCGACGGCGGCCAGGACCTCGTCGCCGGTGAGGTGGCCGTAGGTGTCGTTGATGCGCTTGAAGTGGTCGAGGTCGATCATCAGCACGGCGAACTCACTGCCGGGGCCCCGTCGGCGGGCGCGGGTGAACTCGCGCGTGGCGAGGTCGTGCCAGCCGGCGGTGTTGAGCAGCCCGGTCTTCTCGTCCGTGACGGCGGCGACCTGCAGTTGCTGTTTCAGAAGCAGGTAGCGGTGCAGCAGAAGCAGCGGCGCCACCACGAAGACGACGAGCACGGGCTGCGCCACGAGCGCGAGCGCGGCGAGGCCGCCGAGGCACAGCGTGGCGATCTCGAAGGCGTTGTCCTCCCACGTGCCGATGAGGTCCGCGGCCTGGCGGCTGCCCGTGTAGAGGTAGATGCCGGCGGCGACCAGCGCCATGTTGACCAGCTCGAACACCGCGGCAGCCGCGACGAGGGCGAGCACACCGTGCCACGTGTCGAGGTGCGCGTCGTTGAGGTGGTCGATGGTCAGCACGGAGGACGCCGCGAAGCAGCTGAGCATCGCCCACGCCGTGCTGGCGAGGAACCGGTGCGCAGGCCGCGTGCGGACGCTTCGCCAGACTCGCAACCACAGGTGCAGGTAGAGGACGAGCGCCAGCAGCGCCACCCACGCCGGCGGCAGCAGGAACGCGCCCGCGAGGTACCAGACGGAGGTGACGTTGATGTGCGTCTGGCCGCTCATCCACCGCCGCAGCCGTTCGATCCGCCGCGACATCTCCGCCTGCGCGATCCCGAGCACGACGAGCGTCGCGAACCACCCGAACTGCACCGCGCCGCCGAAGTTCGTCGCGAACCCGACCGCCACGACCGCCACGGCGGCCACCTCGCACACCACGGCGTACGCGATCCACCTTCGCCGCGCCACCACCCACATCCCCCACCGCGCCGGCAGGCCGTCCCACTCCCGCCACGCCGCCAGCGCACCCCGCACGCCGCGGGGTCCCGCTCCCAGCATCGTGACGCCCCTTCGGCCGACGAGGTGGCCCAGGGTAGCCGGTCAACCCTCCGCCGTCGCCGGACCGGGGGAAATCCCGGAGCTCCTCTGCCCCGCGGTCATGGCTGGGGTAGAGCGGGTGGGCAAATTCCGGTTCGTCAGGTGTGCTCGCGAGCCCGCCGCCCCTGGTTGTCCACAGCCGAGTCGAGTTGTGGACAACCAGGCGCTCCGTGCCGCTCCGGGCCGGTTTCATCGGGGTGGGCCGATAAAATGGACATGGGCACGCCCCCGGGGAGGGCGGGGCTTTGTCCGCCGGGCCGGGTTAGGGGCGCGGAGCAGGCGCGGATGTCAGCGGCGGCGCAGGGCCCGGATGATCATGAACACCGCGAACAGCACCGCGGCGCCCGCGGCGACCGGGATGAGGCGTTTGGCCACGGACTGGCCCGCGTAGTCCAGGAGGTCGATGGCTTCGGTTTCGCCGGTCGAGCCGCCGGAAGGGACGCTGCGGAGCTGGGGCTTGGCCGCTGAGCCGGCTTCGGCGCTGTCGGCGGCGGACTGTTCGGCGAGGTCGCTCTTGGCGGTCGCCTCGGCGGCCGGGGCGGTCGCCGCCTGGGTGGTCGATACCGAGCCCGAGCCGGCGGACGCGGCGGCTGGGCCGGGCGTGGCGCCGGCGCCGGAGTCCGCTCGCAGTGAGTCGGCCAGGTTGCCCGCGAAGGTGTCCAGCAGCTTGCCGCCCACCTCCGAGATCAGGCCGCGGCCGAACTGCGCCGGGCGGCCCGTGATGGCGATGTCGCTGGCCACGTCGCCGTGGGTGCCGCCGTCGTCGGTCGCGCGCAGGGTGACCGTGACGGTCGCCGCCGCGGTGCCGCCGCCGCGGGCGTCCTTGCCGGAGGCCTTGATGACGACCTTGCGGGCCGCTTCGTCCTTTTCGAGGAACTCGCCGGATCCCTTGTACAGCAAGGAGATCGGGCCCAGCTTGACCTTCACCGTACCCGTGAAGGAGTCGCCCTCCACCTTGGTGAGCGCGGCCCCCGGCATGCACGGGGCGACGCGCTCGGGGTCGATGACGGCCTGCCACACCTCCTCGAGAGGCGCGGGGACGGTGAATTCGTGGTCGAGCCGCACGGGCCGACCTCCTCTCCTTCGAACCGCAGAACCAAAAGCCAAGAACCGATGAGGCCCACCTTACGACCGTGACGGCCGAAAGGTGGGCCTCGTCGACAATCAGCCTCCGACCGCGGCCGTGAGGGCACGGCCCGTGAGCACCCGCGCGAGGTGCTGCCGGTACTCGACGTCGGAGTTGCCGTCGGCGGCCGGGCTCGTGCCGTCGGCGGCGTGCGCGGCGGCCGCGCGGATCACGTCGGCGTTCGCCGAGGCGCCCACCAGCGCTTGCTCCACCGCGACGGCCCGCACCGGCGTCGAGCCCATGTTCGTGAGCGCCACCCGGGCCTCCTCGATCACGCCGCCCTCGGTGCGGACGGTGGCCGCGACCGCGACGATCGACCACGCCTGCGCGACGCGGTTGAACTTCTCGTAGTGCGCGCTCCAGCCCGTGTGCTTGGGCAGGCGAACCTCCACGAGCAGCTCGTCGGGCGCCAGCACAGTGGTGAAGAAGTCCTGGAAGAACTCTCCCGCGCCCACCGTGCGCCGGCCGTTCGGTCCGGCGATCACCAGCGAGCCGTCGAGCGCCACCGCCACAGCCGGCAGGTCACCCGCCGGATCGGCGTGCGCGAGCGAGCCGCCGAACGTGCCGCGGTGGCGCACCTGCGGGTCGGCCACCTTGTCGGTCGCCTCCTTGGCCAGCGCCGCGTGCTCGGCGACGAGGGCATCGCGCTGCACGTCGTAGTGCGTGGTCATCGCGCCGATCACGATGGCGTCGCCGTCTTCGCGGACACCGCGCATCTCCGCGATGTTGCGCAGGTCCACCAGGGTGGTCGGCGCGGCGAGCCGCATCCGCAGCACCGGCAGCAGGCTCTGCCCGCCCGCCAGCACCTTGGCGTCCTCGCCCGCGGCGGCGAGCGCCTGCACCGCTTCGTCCACACTGGACGGAGCCACGTACTCGAACGGGGCCGGGATCACTGGGCACCTCCGGAAGCGTCGATCGAACCGAGGCCGCCGCCGGCCTCCGAGCCGGCTCCCCCGGCTCCCGTGGTTCCGTGCTGGATGGCGTGCCACACGCGCATCGGCGTCAGCGGCATTTCGATGTCGTTCACGCCGAAGTGGCGCACGGCGTCGACCACCGCGTTGACCACCGCCGGTGTCGAGGCGATCGTGCCCGCCTCGCCGACGCCCTTGGCGCCGAGCGGGTTCGTCGTCGACGGCGTTTCGGTGCGCGCCGTGGTGAACGACGGCAGGTCTGCCGACGAGGGCAGCAGGTAGTCGGCGAACGTGCCCGTGGTGAGCGTGCCGCTCTCGTCGTGCACTGCCTCCTCGAACAGCGCCTGCGCGATGCCCTGCGCGAGCCCGCCGTGCACCTGGCCGTCGACGATCAGCGGGTTCACGACCACGCCGACGTCGTCCACGCACACGTACGAGCGCAGCTTGATCCGGCCCGTCTCCGTGTCCACCTCGGCGGCACACAGGTGCGTGCCGTGCGGGAAGGAGAAGTTCTCCGGGTCGAACGTCGCGTCGGAGTCGAGCGAGGGCTCGATTCCGTCGGGCAGGTCGTGGGCCGCGAACACGGCCAAGGCGACATCCTGGATCGTCGTCGACTGATCTGTGCCCTTGACCGTGAACTTGCCACCTCCGAACTCCAGGTCGTCCTCGGCGCATTCGAGCATGTGCGCGGCGATCGGCATCGCCTTCGCCACGACCTTCTCGGCCGCCTTCACGACGGCGATGCCCCCGACGACGAGAGACCGCGAGCCGTAGGTGTCCATGCCCTTGTGGGACGACTGCGTGTCGCCGTGCAGCACCTCGATGTCCTCGAACGGCACACCCAGCTGGTCGGCCACGATCTGGCTCCACGCCGTCTCGTGCCCCTGGCCGTGGGCCGAGGCTCCGGTGGTCACCTCGATCTTTCCTGTGGGCAGCACCCGCAGCTGCGCGTACTCCCAGCCGCCCGCCCCGTAGTCCAGCGAGCCGAGCACCCGCGACGGCGCCAGGCCGCACATCTCCGTGAATGTGGAGATGCCGATGCCGAGCTGCACCGGGTCACCCGATTCGCGCCGCCGCTGCTGCTCGCGCCGCAGGCCGTCGTAGTCGAAGAGCTCCTTGGCCTTCGCGGTGGCGGCCTCGTAGTTGCCCGAGTCGTAGGTCAGCCCGGCCACCGTGGTGAACGGGAACTCCTCGTGCTTGATCCAGTTCTTCTCGCGCAGCTCCATCGGGTCCATGCCGAGCTCGTCTGCGAGCTCGTCCATGATCCGCTCGATGGCGTAGGTCGCCTCCGGCCGGCCGGCGCCGCGGTAGGCGTCGGTGAGCGTGGTCGTGGTGAACACGTTGGTGCAAGCGAAGTGGTAGGCGGGGAACTTGTAGATCGCGTTGAACATGAACGCGCCCAGGATCGGCACACCCGGGCCGACGAGCCCGTTGTAGGCACCCAGGTTCGCGATCAGCTCGACCTTCAGGCCGGTGACCGTGCCGTCGGCGTTCGCGGAGATCGTGATGTCCTGGATCTGATCGCGGCCGTGGTGGGCGGTGAGGATCGACTCGGAGCGCGACTCGTTCCACTTCACCGGTTTCCCGAGCTTCTGCGCCACCAGGACGGCCATCATCTCTTCGGGCAGCACGGCGATCTTGCCGCCGAAGCCGCCGCCGACGTCAGGCGCGATCACGCGCACCTTGTGCTCCGGGAGCCCCAGTGTCAGCGCCGTCATCACCCGCAGGATGTGCGGGACCTGCGTGGCCGACCACATCGTCAGCTGCGCGCCCGTCGGATCGACGACACACGCCCGCGGCTCCATGAACGCGGGAATGAGCCGCTGCTGGCGGAAGCGGCGCTTGACCACGATCTCGGACGAGGCGATGGCGTCCTCGACATTGCCGCCGGTACCCGCCTCGGCCGAGTCGAACGCCCAGAACGCGTTCTTGTTGGTGCCCAGGTCCTCGTGCACGAGCTGCGCGCCCTCGGCGAGCGCGGCCTCCATGTCGAGCACCACGGGCAGCTCGTCGTACTCGACCTCGATGCCTTCGAGCGCGTCGTGGGCTTCGCTGGAGCTGCGCGCCACGACCACGGCGATGCCCTCACCGGCGAAGTTCACCTGGCCATCGGCCAGCACGGGCCGGCGCGGCGCCTTCATGTCCGGCGTGATCGGCCACGCGCACGGCATGCCGATCGAACCGTCCGGATCCAGGTCCTTGGCGGTGTAGACGGCGATGACACCCGGCGAATCCTTGGCCGCCGAAGTGTCGAGGGAGGTGATCTTCGCGTGCGCCATGGGGCTGCGCAGCACGGCGAGGTGCAGCATGCCCGGGAGCGCGATGTTGTCGGTCCAGCGGGTGCGGCCGGTGATGAGCCGCTCGTCCTCCTTGCGGCGACGGGACTTCCCGACTTCGGGTTCGATCGTGGCAGTCATCACTCACCACCCACACCGACGTGCTTGATCTGTTCGGCCTCGGGTCCGGCGCCCGGGCTCATGTGCTTCGCAGCGTCGCGCACGGCGCGCACGATGTTCTGGTAACCCGTGCAGCGGCACAGGTTGCCTTCGAGTCCTTCACGGACGGCCTGTTCGTCTGGATCGGGGTTGTCGGCCAGCAGGTCGATGGACTGCATGATCATGCCCGGCGTGCAGAACCCGCACTGCAGGGCGTGGTTGTCGTGGAACGCCTGTTGCACCGGGTGGAGCCGCCCGTCGCGGGCGAGTCCTTCGACGGTGGTGACCTCGCTGCCGTCGGCCTGGACCGCGAGCACTGAGCAGGACTTCACGCTGTGGCCGTCGAGGTGGACGGTGCACGCGCCGCAGTTGCTCGTGTCGCAGCCGACGACCGTGCCCACTTTCCCGACGCGTTCCCGCAGGTAATGGACGAGAAGTGTGCGGGGCTCCACCTCATCGGTGTACTTCGTGCCGTCGACGGTGACGGTGATGCGCATCAAAGGCCTCCAAGAGCAAATGCCCGCCTGACCCGGGTGGGGCCGGCGGGCCGGTTCGGGAACGGCCAAGGTCGATCGTGATCGGCCTCACATGGGAGCCTGCTACTCCTTACGCGCGCGGACAAGTCCGGATGTCGTACATCCGGGCCGTACTCCCGCATCTGCATGCTTATGTGCAGGGCCATTCCGCAGATGCGGACCTCCGTCCGGGTGATTTTTCCACCCGGCGGCAAAACTCACCCGAGTCTCAGGTGGACGGTCACGCCATGGTCGACTTCCGCCTGGGCGTGGGGATTTCCGGTCAGTCCCCCACTGCTCGCCGCAGTCGCTCGAGGATGGACGGGTTTTTCACCGCATTGTCGGGTCTACAGTGGATCAAATTCCGCAAGTGCGGTTTATCCCGTGTGTTTCCTCCGCAGATGCGGACTCATCAAAAAGTCCCGCACACCGTGGCGTGCGGGACTTTCTGAAAAACACTCAGTTGTGGATCCGGCCGGACAAAGCGGCCAATCGTCGTCCGGTTCCGCTCCAGCGCAGCGAAATGATCTCCGCCGCGATCGACACCGCGGTTTCCTCGGGCGTGCGCGCGCCCAGGTCGAGGCCGATCGGCGACGAAAGCCGTTCCAGCTCGGCTTCCGTGATGCCGGCTTCGCGAAGGCGGGCGAAGCGGTCGTCGTGGGTCTTGCGGGAGCCCATGGCGCCGACGTAGCCGACGTCGAGGCGCAGCGCGATCTCCAGCAGCGGCACGTCGAACTTCGGGTCGTGCGTGAGCACGGCGATCGCGGTGCGGCTGTCGATGCGGCCGGCCTCGGCCTCGGCGGCGAGGTAGCGGTGGGGCCAGTCGACCACGACCTCGTGCGCGTCGGGGAACCGGCTGCTGGTGGCGAACACGGGCCGCGCGTCGCACACCGTGACCTGGTAGCCGAGGTAGGCGCCCATGCGCGCCATGGCGGCGGCGAAGTCGATGGCGCCGAACACGAGCAGCCGCGGCGGCGGTTCGAACGAGTTCACGAACACGGCCATGCCTTCGCCGCGGCGCTGGCCGTCCGGCCCGTAGCGCAGGGTGCCGGTGCGACCGCTGGCCAGGAGGCCGCGCGCGTCGTCGGCCACGGCGTCGTCCATGCGCGAAGAGCCGAGCGAGCCCTCGACGCGGTCGGGCCACACGATCATGCGCTCGCCGACCAGGCCGGGCGTCTCGTGCTCGACGATCGTCACGATGGCGACGGGCTCGCCGCTGCGCACCGAGGCCACGACCTGGTCCAGCTCCGGCATCGACTCGCGGTCGAGGTGCTCCACGTAGATGTCGATGATCCCGCCGCAGGTCAGGCCCACGGCGAAGGCGTCGTCGTCGGTCACGCCGTAGCGCTGCAGCACGGGCTTGCGGTCGGTGACCACTTCCTGGGCCAGCTCGTAGACCGCGCCCTCGACGCACCCGCCGGACACGCTGCCGGCGACGGTGCCGTCCGGCGCCACCACCATCGACGCGCCCGGTGACCGCGGCGCCGACGAGAACGTGGCCACCACCGTGCCCAGGCCCACCGTCTCGCCCGCCAGCCAGCGGCGGTACACGTCGTCCAGTACGTCACGCATCGGCAATCTCCCCGAGCAGTCGTTCCAAAGTCGCCAGGCTGTGCCCGGCCAGCAACCGGTCGATGTGGGGCAGGGCGGCCACGATGCCGGACTGAACCGGAGCGTACCCCTCCCGCCCTGCGTGCGGATTCACCCAGAATACGGCGTGCGCGAGCCGGCGCAGTCTGCCGAGTTGCTCGGACAGCAGCGCGACGTCGCCGCGTTCCCAGCCGTCGGAGAACACGGTGACCACGGAGCGGCGCGCGATTCCGCGCTGGCCCCAGCGGTCGAGGAACACCCGCAGCGTCTCGCCGAGGCGCGTGCCGCCGGCGAAATCGGGCACCGCGTTGCCGGCCGCGAGCATGGCCTGCTCCGGGTCGCGCTGCCGCAGCTGGCGCGACACCCGCGTCATGCGCGTGCCGAGCGTGAAGACCTCGACGCTCGACGGTGCGGACCTGGTGAGCACGTGGGCGAAGCGCAGCAACGCGTCGGCATAGGGGCTCATCGAACCCGAGACGTCGATGAGCAGCACCGTCTTCCGCGGGCGGGTGCCGCGGCGGCTGCGGACGAGGCGCACGGGTTCGCCGCCGTCGGCGAGCATGGCGCGCAGCGTGCGGGCGGGGTCCAGCCGGCCGCGGTGGGCGGGGTGTCGGCGTGCCGCGCGGCGTTGCGGCGGAACCGGTTTGAGCGTGGCCAGGAGCTCGCGCAGGTGCTCACGCTCGGTTTTGGTGAGCTCGGCGAGATCACGGTGGCGCAGCACTTCGTGGTCACTCGCGGCGACCTTCAGGGTGTCGGGCTCTTCCTCGCCTTCGCCGCTGCCACCACTGTCGGAGGTCAACGGCGCGATGCGGGCACGCTTCTGCGCGGGGACGGATTGGGTGCCGCGGCGGGTCTCGTCGCCCTCGAACCAGCGCGCGAAGGCTTCCTCGTAGCGCGGCAGGTCGTCGGGATCGGAACACAACGTGAGCCGGCCGGCCCAGTACAGCTGCGTGGGCTCCGCGATGTCCACCTCCGCGACGGCGGCCAGATACGCCTGCACGCGCCGCGCATCGCACGCGACGCCCGCCTCACGCAGAGCCGCCGCGAACCCGGCGAACCCGGCCAGCGGATCAGCGACCTCGGTGTCCATGCCCCCATTGTGCAACGCTTTCGCCCGCGGCGGCGCTTTCGGTGACGCGCGAGCGCGCACGCCGCCCCTCCCCCGGGACGACGCACGCACTCGGCGGCTCCGCACAGCGACCACCCAAGGTAGCGGGAGGGCGGGCGCGCGGAGACTTATCGGGAAAAGATCGAGAAGGTGAGGTGGTGGATTCCGGGCACGGTTTCGCGCTTCGGTGCCGCTGTCGGTGTGCGGTCAGCGCGCGCCCGGGCCGGTTCGTTGTCCGGGTTCGGCGCCGGGGTTCAGTGCCAGGTCAGAGCACGGGGGAAGACCGCTGCTGCGCGATCGATCTCGGTCATCCACACGGTCTTCCTCCTCTCGGCTGCTTCTGTCGCGCTGATGGGAAAATCATGGCTCGCGGCCGGTGGTCCGGTCAACGCAATTAACATCGAGTCCACAGTGGACGATTACGGAACGATCGACCACCACACCACGTTCGCGGAACGACGGCGCCACCGAAAGCCGTTGTTCGCTTTGCGCGATCACCACACAGCGCCAGTCGCCGCGGCAAGCGGCCGACCCCGCGCAGGCACTGCGCCGCGCAAGACGACCCGAGGCTTTGCAGGAGGGCCTCGCCACGCTCGCGGGACCACGCCGCGACGGAAAACCGCTGTTCGGCGCGCGATCATCACCTCGCGGCACCACGCACCGCGGCGAGCGGCCGACCCCCCGCAAACACTGCGCGCCTAAGACGACCCGACGGTTCTCACGAGAACAGCGCCACGCTCGCGGAACTACGCCACCACGCAAAGCCGCTGTAGGGCGCGCGATCATCACCACGCGTCACCACGCATCACGGCAAACGGCCGACCCCACACAAGCACCGCGCCGCGCAAGACGACCCGAGGCGTCGCACGAGAACGGCGCCACGCTCGCGGAACCACGCCGCCACGCAAAGCCGCTGTTCGGCGCGCGATCATCACCACTCGGCACCACTCACGGCGGCACGCGACAACGGCACCGCGCAAACGCTGCGCCGCGCAAGACGACCCGAGGGTTCGCACGAGAACGGCACCACGCTCGCGGAACCACGCCGCCACGGAAAACCGCTGTTCGGCGCGCGATCATCACCACTCGGCACCACTCACCGCGGCACGCGACAACGGCACCGCGCAAACGCTGCGCCGAAGGAGGCAACCCGAGGTATAGCAGGAACACAGCGCCGCAGTCGCGGACCGGCTACGAGTCGCAAAGTGGCTGTTCGCCGTGCGCGGGCATTGCCACCGGCGCCACTCACCCGCGACCGCGCTCGAACGCCGCGCCGAAGGAGCCGCCCCGAGACGGCGGGGGTCCAGGCCCGGAGCCGTGAGGGGTCGTCGGCGCGGCGGCAGGATGCGATCGTGCGCGAGGCGGGGTCGCCCGGGTTGAGTGCCGGGTCAGGAGAAGAGCGTGTCCAGTTTGGCGCGGACGCGGTCCATGTCCTCGCTGTACTTGAGGACGGCGCCGAGGGTGCGGGCGGCGGTGGCGGCGTCGAGCTCGTCGCGGTCGAGGGCGAGGAGGGCGCGGGCCCAGTCAAGGGATTCGGCTACGCCCGGGGGCTTGAGGAGGTCCATGGCGCGGAGGCGGTGGACGGCGTCGGCGACCTGGCGGGCGAGGGTTTCGCCGATGCCGGGGATGCGGCGGCGCAGGATGGTGATCTCGCGGGCGAGGTCGGGGTGCTCGAGCCAGTGGTAGAGGCAGCGGCGCTTGAGGGCGTCGTGGACCTCGCGCGTGCGGTTGGAGGTGAGCACGACGAGCGGCGGCTGCTCGGCGCGGACCTCGCCGTATTCGGGGATCGTGACGGTGTACTCGTCGAGCAGCTGGAGCAGGAACGCTTCGAACTCGTCATCGGCGCGGTCGATCTCGTCGACGAGCAGTACGCACGGCGCGGTGGTCAGCGCCTGCAGCAGCGGGCGCGCGAGCAGGAACCGCTCGGTGTAGAGCGAGCGCTCGGCGGTGTCGGCGTCGAGGCGGCCGCCGTCGGCGGCTTCGAGGGCGCGCAGGTGCAGGAGCTGGCGGGGGAAGTCCCATTCGTAGAGGGCTTGCGCGGCGTCGATGCCCTCGTGGCACTGCAGGCGCACGAGCGGCAGGTCGAGCGCGGCCGAGAGAGCCAGCGCCAGCGACGTCTTGCCCGTCCCGGGTTCGCCTTCACAGAACAACGGGCGGCGCAGGCGCAGGGCGAGGAACCCGGCGGTCGCCAGACCCTCGTCGGCGAGGTACCCGGTGGCGTCGAGCGCGGCGGTGAGCTCTTCGGGCGAGGCGAGGGACTCGGTCACGCTCCCGATCGTAGGGCTCCCGGGCGGGGTTGCGCCGGTCATCCCGCCGTCTTCGGGGTCCGCCCCAGGTCAGCGGGCCGGTCGACGTCCTGCCCACTGCCCAGATCCCCGCACTCGACGAGCACGACGTCCCCCCGGCCCCGCAACCAGTCCCGCGCCCCGCGGTCCCCCTGCGCCGACGCGGCGACCTCGCCCCACCACCGCCGCCCGAACAGCACGGGATGCCCGGGTACGCCGTCGTAGGCCGCGCGGACCACGGCCGTCGTCGAAGCTTTCGCCATTACGCGCGCCAACGCCGCCGCCGGCACCCACGGCAGGTCGACCAGGTGCACGAGCACCGCCACGGGTGCGGTTTCGCCGTCCGGGAACTGTCTCGCCAGCGCCGCCAACCCCGCCTTCAGCGAGGCACCCATGCCGCCCTCCCAGCCGTCGGCATAGATCGCCTGGCTCGGGTCGGGCAGCAGCTTCGTCACGTCCTCGGCCGCCGCCCCGACCGCCACCCGCACCGGGCCACACCCGGCCTCGGTCAGCGTCCGCAACGCCCGCCGCACCAACGGCTCCCCGTCCAGCTCGACCAGCGCCTTCGGCCCCCCGAACCGCCGCCCCGCCCCGGCGGCGAGCAACAACCCGGCCACGCGCGGAGCCGCATCGGTAACCGACCCACGCACCGCGGCTGGCGACTCGTGCGCCGCGGCCTGCGCCCGCCCCGGCGCAACCGCACCGAATTCGGAGGGACCCGCCACGGACCCCGCCGACATCGCATCGCCAGCGCTCGAACCGACTCCCGCCACCCGCGGCGTGTCGACCGAATCGGCTCGTGGCACGCCCGCGGCCGGGGACTCGCGCGCCGCGAGTTGAGCCTGCGCCCCATCCGGCGCAACCACACCGGCACGCGACCTGCCCACTGCAGACCCAGCGGGCGCCGCATCCGCAGCGCCCGAACTTGCTGCGGGCACAGGCGGCGTGCCAGCCGAGCCAGCCCCCGCCGTATCGGACGGAACCACGCCGACACCCAACCGGCCCACGGCAAACCCAGCCGGCGCCCCATCCGCAGCGCCCGAACCGGCTGCCGACACGCGCGGCGTGCCAGCCGAGCCAGCTCTCAGCACGCCCACCGCGGCCGGCGCCCCATCCGGCGCAACCACACCGGCACCCGACCGGCCGACGGCAAACCCTGCGAGCGCCGTCGCGGCGGCGGCCGCGCGCGGCGCGGCGGGCGGGCCGGTCGGTTGCTCGCGCGGCGCAGGGCCGGCATAGCGGGGGTCAGCCACGGGTGGCCTGCGCGGGGCTGGAGCCGGCGAGGTCGGCGGCGATGGCGTGGGCCGTGGCGAGCAGGGGTGGGACCAGGTCTTCGCGCACGGAGTGGGCGGGGGTGCGGCTGGCGTGCGTGGAGATGTTCACGGCGGCGACCGCGCGGCCCTGGCGGTTGCGGATCGGCGCGGCGACCGAGCGCAGGCCCTCCTCGAGCTCCTGGTCGACCATGGCCCAGCCCTGCTCGGCGACGTGGGCGAGCTCGGCCTCGAGGGTGAGGCGGTCGGTGAGGGTGTGGGACGTGAGGCGGTCGAGGTCGGTGATCAGGAAGTACGCCTCGAGCTCCGCCGCCGACATGTCGGCGAGCAGCACGTGACCCATGGACGTGGCGTAGGCCGGGAAGCGCGTGCCGACGTTGATGCTCACGGTCATGATGCGCGAGACGGCCACGCGCGCGACGTAGACGATGTCCGGCGGCTCCAGCACCGACACGGAGCTGGATTCCCGCACCTGCGCGGAAAGCCGCTCCAGGTGCGGTTGCGCGACCTCCGACAGCGACAGGCTCGACAGGTACGCGTACCCCAGGTCGAGCACGCGCGCGGTCAGCGAGAAGTACTTGCCGTCCGTGCGGACGTATCCGAGGTCCACGAGCGTGAGCAGGAACCGGCGCGCGGCGGCGCGCGTGAGGCCCGTGATCCGCGCGACGTCGCTGAGCGTGGGGTGCGGTGCCTGGGCGCTGAAGGCCTTGATCACCGCCAGCCCGCGCTCCAGCGACTGCACGTGGTGTGCCCCGCGTTCGGCCGGTTCGTCGGAGTCCATGCCGCGAACCCTATCCGGCGTCGGGGACCTGCGCGGTGGGCTCGCCCAGTTCGGCCAGCGTGCGCTGGGCGATGGCCATCGCCGTGTTCGCCGCGGGCACGCCCGCGTACACGCCGGTGTGCATCAGCACCTCGCGGATCTCCGCGGCGGTGAGGCCGTTGCGGACGGCCGCGCGCACGTGCATGGCCAGCTCGTCGTGGCAGTGCAACGCGGTGAGCGCCGCCAGCGTGATGCAGCTGCGCGTCTTGCGGTCCAGGCCGTCGCGCGTCCAGATCGAGCCCCACGCCGCTTCGGTGATGTACTCCTGGAACGGCTTGCTGAACTCCGTGGTCCGCGCCACCGACGCGTCCACGTGCTCGTCGCCCAGCACCTCGCGGCGCACCTTCATGCCCGCTTCGAAACGTTCGCCCGGAACGTCGGCCATCACACTGCCTCCGTGATCTGCTCGAGGATCAGCCGCGTGAACTCCGCCGGCTGCTCGTAGTTGCCCAGGTGCGCGGCCGAAGCGACGACCTCGAACCGCGCGCCCGGAATACCTTCGGCGACGAGCCGGCCGTGGGTGTCGGGCGGAGTCGCGGGGTCGTCGGCGCCGGAGATCACCAGCGTCGGCGTAGTGATCTTCGGCAGGTCGGCCAGCTGGTCCATGCGCTCGATCACGCCGCAGCAGGCCGCGTACCCCTCGTCCGGGCAGTCGGCCACCATCGCGCGCAGGAACGCCACCTCGTCCGGGTGCGACTGCGCGTACGACGGCGTGACCCAGCGCCCCACCCCGGCCTCGGCGATGGCGCCGGTGCCCTCGGCCCGCACCACCTTCGCGCGGTCCGCCCACATCTGCGGAGGGCCGAGCTTCGCCGACGTGCAGCACAACGTGAGGCTCCGCAACCGCTCGGCTGCGTTGACGCCCAGCCACATCCCGGTCATCCCGCCCAGCGAAAGCCCGACGAGGTGCGCGCGCTCCACACCCAGGTCGTCCAGCAGCGCCAGCACGTCACCGCCCAGGTCGGCCAGCTCGTACGGACCGTCCGGCACGGGCGAAGCGCCGTGGCCGCGCGTGTCGTACCGCACGACCCGGTAGCCGCGCTCGACGAGCGGCGCCACCTGCGGGTCCCACATGCGGTGGTCGCTGCCGATCGAGTTGGAGAACACCACCACCGGGCCGTCGTCCGGGCCCTCGACGACCCGGTGCACCGCCACGCCGCTCACGCCTGTACCTCCAAAGTGGACAGTTTATCGATCAGAGCGCGAAGAAGACCGTCTCGCCCTCGCCCTGCAGCCGCACGTCGAAGCGGTAACCGTCTTCGGTCTTCTTCGCCACGAGCGTGTCGCGGCGCTCGGCCGGCACGCTCGCCAGCACCGCGTCGCCCGAGTTGTCCTGGTCCTCGAAGTAAATCCGCGTGACGACCCGGTTGAGCAGCCCGCGCGCGAACACCGACACGTCGATGTGGCGCGCCTGCTCACCCTGCTCACCGGGCAGGACACCCGGCAGGAGCGTGAGGATGCGGTATTCGCCGTTCTCGTCGGTGGGGCACCGGCCGAACGCGCGGAAGCCCGACTCGCTGCGGCCCCGCGGGTCGTCCGGGTGGTCGAACCCGCCCTGCGGGTCGGCCTGCCAGGTCTCGATCAAGGCGTCGGGCACGACCTCGCCCGCGCCGTCGGTGACGGTGCCGCGGATCCAGAACGCGCCTTCGGTGCCCTCGGGCACCACGAACGGCCCGTCTTCCCACGGCAACCCGATCGACAGGTACGGGCCGACGGTCTGCGACGGCGTCGTGAGCAGCTCGCCCATCAGTCCTCGTCCTCCTCGTCCTCGAACACCGACTGCTCACGGCCGCGCACGACGATGTCGAAGTCGAACGCCAGCGCCCACTCCGGCACCGTGCGCTCCAGGTTGAAGCGCGAGATCATCCGCTGCCGCGCCTTCTCGTCGGGGATCGAGTTGAAGATCGGGTCCTGCGAGAACAGCGGGTCTTCCGGGAAGTACATCTGCGTGACCAGCCGCTGCGTGAACGCCGAGCCGAACACGGAGAAGTGGATGTGCGCGGGGCGCCAGGCGTTGTCGTGGTTCTTCCACGGGTATGCGCCAGGCTTGATGGTGGTGAACTCGTAGCGCCCGTCGTCGTCGGTCAGCGCGCGGCCGAGCCCGGAGAAGTTCGGGTCGATCGGCGAGGGCCAGCGGTCGCCGGTGTGGCGGTAGCGGCCGCCTGCGTTGGCCTGCCAGATCTCGACGAGCGAGTTGCGGATCGGCCGGCCGTCGCCGTCGAGCAGCCGGCCGGTGACGATGATGCGCTGGCCCTGCGGCTCGCCGTCGTGCTGGCGGGTCAGGTCGTTGTCGAGCTCGCCGAGGCGACCCGGGCCGAGCAGCGGCCCGGTGACCTCGGTGAGCATCTGCGGGAGCAGCACCAGCGGCTGCGACGGGTGGCGCAACGTCGTGGAGCGGTACCCCGCGAAGTCCAGTGGGGCGTTGGCGTCCTCCGGCTCCCGCGGGTAGCGGGGCAGGCGGAGATCGGTGGGAGCGGCCACGTTTCCTCCTATCCGGTCGGTGGTTTCAGAGCAGGGGTGTCACTGGCGTTCGAGGACGACGGCGAGCCCCTGGCCCACGCCGATGCAGATCGCGGCGACGCCGTAGCGCCCGCCGGTCTGCTGCAGCCGGTAGGCGAGCGTGCCGAGGATCCGGCCGCCCGACGCGCCGAGCGGGTGCCCGATCGCAATGGCCCCGCCGTGGACGTTCATGAGCTCGGGGTCGAGCTCCTTCCACTCCTTGAGGCACGCCAGCGACTGGGCGGCGAACGCCTCGTTGAGCTCCACGGCCGCGACGTCGCCCCAGCCGATGCCGGCGCGCTCCAGCGCGATCTCGGCCGCGCGGACCGGGCCGACGCCGAAGATGTTGGGCTCGACACCCGCCGCACCGCGGCCGGCGATCCGGGCCAGCGGCGCCTTGCCGAGCCGCTTGCCGGCGGCCTCGTCGCCCAGCAGCACCGCCGATGCGCCGTCGTTGATCGGCGAGGAGTTGCCGGCCGTGACCGTGCCGCCGTCGCGCTTGAACGCGGGCTTCAGCTTGGCCAGCTTCTCCATCGTGGAGTCGGGCCGGATGCCCTCGTCCCGGGTCAGCTCGACGCCCTCGACCGGCACCACGTGGTTGTCGTAGAAGCCCTCGTCCCACGCGCGGGCGGCGTTGACGTGGCTGCGCACCGCGAACTCGTCCTGCTCCTCGCGCGTGATGCCGTAACGCTCGGCGAGGTATTCGGTGGAGTCGCCGTTGGAGATCACGTACTCCTGCGGCATGGCCGGGTTCACCATGCGCCAGCCCAGCGCGGAGTTGTACAGCGTCTGGTTGGCGGCCGGGAACGCCTTGTCCGGCTTGGCCATCACCAGCGGCGCGCGGCTCATCGACTCCACACCGCCAGCGGCGATCAGCGACGCGTCGCCCACCTGGATCGTGCGGCTGGCCTGCATCACGGCGTCGAGACCCGAGCCGCACAGGCGGTTGAGCGTGCCACCCGGCACAGTCACCGGCCAGCCCGCGAGCAGCGTCGCCATGCGCGCCACGTTGCGGTTGTCCTCACCGGCGCCGTTGGCGTCGCCGAGCAGCACCTCGTCCACAGTGGACGGATCGAGGTCGTTGCGCTCGGCCAGCGACTTCAGCACGGTGGCGGCGAGGTCGTCGGGGCGCACCTTCGCCAGCGCGCCGCCGTGGCGGCCGAAGGGGGTGCGGATCGCGTCGAACAGGAATACGTCGCTCATTCGCCGGCCTTCTTCAGGGATCGGAGCAGGGTCAGTTCTTCGTCCGTGGGCGCCGGGGTGGTCTTGAGGTCCGCCGCCACCTTCAGTTTCCACCCTGTCGCCGCGATCGCCTGCTCGACCTCGATGCCGGGGTGCAACTCGGTCAGCGTGAGCTCGGCGGTCTCCGGGTCGGGCCGCATGAGGCCGAGGTCGGTGACCACCAGCGTCGGGCCCGCGCCACGGAGGCCGAGCTTCTCGCGGTCACCCTTGCCCGTGCCGTGGCCGAACGAGGTGATGAAGTCGACCTTGTCCACGAACGCGCGCGGGCTCTGCCGCAGCACGATGAACACCTCCTTGCAGGAGGCGGCGATCTCGGGCGCGCCGCCCGCACCGGGGAGGCGGACCTTCGGGTCGTGGTAGTCGGACCCGATCACGGTGGTGTTGATGTTGCCGAACTTGTCGAGCTGCGCGGCACCGAGGAAGCCGACGTCGATGCGGCCGGGCTGCAGCCAGTAGTTGAACACCTCGGGCACGCTCACCACGGCGTCGGCGGTGTCGGCCAGCTCGCCGTCGCCGATCGAGAGCGGCAGCCGGGTCGGCTTCGCACCCAGGCAGCCGGATTCGTAGATCAGCGTGAGGTTCGGCGCGTGCGTGCGCCGCGCCAGGTTGGCGGCGGTGCTCGGCAGGCCGATGCCCACGAAGCAGGACATGCCCTCGCCGAGCGCGCGCGCCGCGGCGATGCTCATCATCTCGTCGGAGGTGTACTCGCTCATGCCTTCACCCCGGTCAGCTCGTTCAGCCACTTGGTGAACTCGTCGCGGTCGCGCCCGATCGGGTCCCACGCCTGGTAAGCGGAGTTGTCACGCTCGTAGTAGCCCGCCGCGTACGACGGCTTCGCGCCACCCGGCACCTCGGCGACGGCGGTGACGGCCCACGTCGGCAGCACCAGCGCGCCCGGCTTCGGCTCCAGCTCGTCGACGACCTCTTCCACGGTGACCAGCGACCGCTTCGCCGCCAGCACCGCTTCCTTCTGCACGCCGGCGATGCCCCACAGCTGCACGTTGCCCGCGCGGTCGGCGCGCTGGGCGTGCACGATCGTGACGTCGGGGTTCAGCGCCGGGACGGCAGTGAGCTGCTCACCGGTGAACGGGCAGGTGATCGGCTTGATCGTGTCCGTCTGCGCCGGCAGGTCCGTGCCCGTGTAGCCGCGCAGCACCGCGAACGGCAGGCCCGAGGCGCCGGCGACATAGCGGTTGGCCATGCCCGCGTGGCTGTGCTCCTCGATCTCCAGCGGCACCGGCCAGCTGTGCTGCACGGCGTCGCGGAACCGGTGCAGCGAGCCGACACCCGGGTTGCCACCCCACGAGAAGATCAGCTTGCTCGCGCACCCGGCGCCGATCAGCTGGTCGTACACGATGTCGGGGGTCATCCGCACCAGCGTGAGGTTCTTGCGCCCCTGCCGGATGATCTCGTGCCCGGCCTCGACCGGGATGAGGTGCGTGAACCCCTCCAGCGCGACGGTGTCCCCGTCGTGCACCAGCTCGGCGACCGCCTCGCCGAGCGACAGCACCCTAGCCATCGCGAGCCTTTCCGTCCTGGATCTCGACCGCGCGCCTGCTGACACTCGAAAGTGTTCGCATCGCGCACACAAGTTCTTCATATGAACATAGCACGAACCGGCGCCCCGTGGCGAGGCCCCGAAACCCGCCGGAAAACGCCCGGAAACACGGAAAGGCCCCTCCCCCAACGACTTCGGGGAGGGGCCTTCGGCAGGAAATTCAGCCGACCGTGATCAACCGCGACCCGTGCGCCGGCACCGCGGTCGCCGTCCACGAACCCGAGAACGACCCCAGATCCGCCCGCGCCACCAGGTCACGCACCGCGCGCGAACCCGACAGCCCCAGCGACGACCAGCTCACCGGGATGTTCGCCGCCGAAGAACCCAGGTTGTAGACCGCCACCGCCTGCTTCCCGCCGGGCAGCTGCTTCTTCCACACCTGCAGCGTCCCGCCGGCCACCTGCGCCGGATACGTGCCCGACCGGTCGACGGAGATCACCTCGGGGTTCGTGAGGATGCGCACAGCCGAGTCGTCCAGGAAGTACACGTCACCACCCACGTAGAGCGGCGACGACGCCATCGACCAGAACGTCATCACGCTCTGCCGTTCGGCGTCGTCGAGCCCGTCCTGGATCCCGCTGCCGGTGTTGTTCGAGATCGGCATCGAGTCCAGGTCCGGCCGGTAGCCGGCGTCGAACACGCCCTGCCACGCCGGCAGGTCGTCCCAGCGCTTCTTCACCGAGCTGTCCCACGAAGACACCGTGCCGCAGTAGCACTCCACATCGGTGTCCACGCGCACGCTGTTCGCGTACGGCGCCAGCCCCGGCCCCGCCTCGCGCGGCACCGGCCACGCGCCGGCCGTGAGCCACATCGCGCGCCCGGTGTGGTCGATCGCCTTCGACCACGCGGCGATGTCGGGCACGTTGTCGGCCGTCGTGCCGTCCACCTTCAGGAAGTCCACATCCCACGAAGCGAACTTCGCCACCACGGAGTCGTAGTACTTCTGCGCACACGGGTTGCTGTAGTCGACCTTCCAGTTGCCGCCCCACATGTTCGACGGCGTGAGCGGCAGCACCACGATGTCGCGCGTGTGGCAGGAGGTGCCGGCGATGGGCGCGTTCTTGTCGTAGACCTCCTTGTCGAGCCCGGTCGCCGCGTACAGGCCGATCTTCAGGCCCTTGCCGTGTACGTACGACGCCAGCGGCGCGATGCCGTTCGGGAACCGGCCGGGGTCGGGGTCGGCGATCCCGTTGGCGTCGCTGTGGAACACCCAGTCGAAGTTCGCGTTCCAGCCCGCGTCGAGGTTGATGTTCGTGTAGCCGGCGGACTTGAGCTTCGCCGACACGGCGTCGGCCGCGTCGCGGATGTGCGAGTCGACCAGCCAGCTCGTGCCGTACGTCGGGCGGGTGGACGACTGGACGCTCCAGCTGCTCCAGCCCATGAACGGCGTCACGAACGTGGTCTTGGCCTGCGCCGCGGGCGCGGCGAGGGTCCCAGTCAGGACGAGGACGGCGGCTACCGTCCACAGTCGACGGAGTGTGGACTTCATCGGTCACGCTCCCGGTGGGGTGGGGGTTACTCCTTCATCCCGCTCGCCGCGATGCCGCGGACGATGAACCGTTGCGCCACCAGGAACATCGCCACGAGCGGGGCGATGGTCACGAGCGCGCCGGCGAACAGGGCGGGCAGGTTGATCGTCTGCGCGGTGAGGAAGGTCGAGAGCGCGATCTGGGCCGTCCACGAGGACGGGTCCTGCCCGATGACCAGCGGCCACAGGAAGGAGTTCCAGCTCTCGATGAACATCAGCGCGCCGAGCGAGGCGATCATGCTGCCGGAGTTGGGCAGCACGAGCCGGCGGTACACACCGAGGTAACCGAGCCCGTCGAGCCGGCCCGCCTCCTCGATCTCCGCCGGGAACCGCAGGTAGAAGTTGCGGAAGAGGATCACTGTGAACGCGCTGAACAGGTTCGGCGCGATGATGCCCCACTCCGTGTTCACCCCGCCCATGGCGCCGACGACCACGAACGTCGGCACGAACGTGACCGACTGCGGGATCATCAGCGTCACCAGCACGTAGGTGAACACCGCGCGGCGGCCGGGCACGTTGATGCGGGCCAGCGCGTAGCCCGCCATCGAGCCGAACATCGTGCCCACCGGCGCCGTGATGATGGCGATGACGAACGAGTTGAGCAGCGCGTGGCCCATCGGCACCGACGCGTCGGCGAACAGGTCGCCGAAGTTCACCCACGAAAGCGGGTCCGGCAGCCACGACCACTCGGGCGAGGCGACCTGCGCGCGCGTCATCAACGCGTTGCGCACCATGATGTAGAACGGCAGCAGGAAGATCACCACGAGCACGGTGGCCAGCGCGTACTTCGGCACCCGTCCCCAGCCGCCCGGGCGGCGTTCCCGGACCTTCGCGGGCGCTGCTGAGACACTTCCGGTCAGCACGGCCATGTCAGTCCTTCTTCCCGAAGCCCACGAACTTCCCCTGCAGCAACGTGATCGCCACGATGATCACCGTCAGCAGGAACGCGCCTGCGGAACCGACGCCGTAGTTCTGGTCGCCCAGCGCGGAGTCGTAGAGGTACACCAGCGGCGGCTTCACCGGCGCGGTCGCGGTGCCGGAAAGACCGGTGCCGAACAGGTTGTAGAACTCGTCGAACGCCTGGAACGCCGCGATGAGGATGAGCAGCAGCACCGCCACCGACGTGTTCCGCAGCTGCGGCAACGTGATGTAGCGGAAGGCCTGCCACTTCGACGTGCCGTCGAGCTCACCCGCTTCGTAGAGCGACGGCGAGATCGCCTGCAGGCCCGCGAGGAACAGGATCATGTACAGCCCGACCTGCAGCCACAACCGCAGCGTGACCACCGCGACCCAGTACACCGGCGGGCTCGTCTCCGACAGCCACGCCACGGGATCGGCGCCGAACAGGCCGCCGATCACGTTCGCGACACCCGAGGGCAGGCCGTTGAACAGCGCCATCTTCCACACGAGCGCAGCGACCACGTAGGACACCGCGCCGGGGATGAGGAAGACCGTGCGGAAGAACGCCTTGCCGCGGCGGATGCTGTTGACCAGCACGGCCAGCCCCAGCGACGCGACGAACGTGACCGGCACGATGAACACCGTGAACAGCGCGATGATCAGCAGCGAGTCACGGAACGCGGGATCGGACAACAGGAACGTGTAGTTGTCGAAGCCGATCCAGTTGCCCAGCGAGATCGTGCCGCGCGCGTCGTTGAAGGAGAGCAGGAAGCTCCACGCGATCGCGACGTACTTGAACACGCCGAGCCCGATCACCACGGGCGCGGTGAGCACCGTGAACGCGCCGACCGCGCGCCAGTCCACCTTCCGGCGGCGCCGCTTGGCGGGCGCCGCCGGGGTCCGGGTGGACGGCGACAGGACTGAAGGGGACGAGACGGCCATGTCAGGCGAGCTGCTTGTCGACTTCGGCCTGGGCGCGCTTCGCCGCGTCGCCGAGCTCGGCGGCGGGATCGGCCTGGCCGTTGGCGATCTTCGTGGCGGCCTGGAGGAACAGCGTCGCCGACGCCTTGTTCCACAGACCCGAGTACGACAGCCCGTTCTGCTGCGAGATCGTCACGGCGTCCTTGGCCGCGCCGGACGAGAACTCGGTGGTCTGCGCCGCGACCTCCTTGCGGGCGGGGATGTGGAACCCGTACTTGACGCACCAGTCCTTCTGCAGGTCGGCCTGCTGGATCCACAGCCAGTTGATGAACTTCTTGGCGGCGTCGAGGTTCTTGCTCTTGGCGTTGGCCAGCTGGTACCAGCCGCCGACGCGCGCGACCTGGCGGCCCGCGTCGCCGAACTTCGGCCACGGCACCACGCCGAAGTCGTCGCCGAGTGCCTTCTTGATGTCCGGCAGCGACCACAGGCCGCCCCACTGCATCGCGGTGGCGTTGTCGGAGAACGCGCCGGGGTCGGACCAGTCGGTGGGGTAGCCCTGCAGCAGGCCGCCGGTGTCGTGCAGCTGCTTGAGGCCCGCGATCGCGGCGACGGCCTCGGGGCTGGCGAACGCGATCTTCTTGCCACTGGCGTCGAAGAAGTCGGCGCCCGAGGACCACAGCAGGAGGGTGGCGGCCTCACCGACGCCGTCGGTGCCGACGTAGAGGCCCTTCTGCTTGCCCGTGGTGAGCTTGCGCGTCGCGCCGAGCAGCTCGGCGAACGTCGTCGGCGGCTTGACGCCGGCCGCGGCCAGCACGCTCTTGCGGTAGTACAGCATCATGACGTCGTCGATCGTCTTGACGCCGTAGATCTTGCCCTCGACGGTCGCGGTGTCCAGCGCGGCCTGGGAGAAGTCGCTCTTCACCGGGTCGACGATGTCGTCGAGCGGGGCCAGCAAGCCGTTCTTCACGTTCTGGTAGCGGAAGTCGCCGATCTCGAAAAGGTCGGGCGCGTCCGCGGTGAGCATGGCGGAGTTGAGCTTCGTCTCGTAGTCACCGGCGATCCAGCTGACCTTGATCGCGATGTCCGGGTTGGCCTTGGTGAACTCCTGCGCGTAGCGCTGCACCGCCTGCTGCGTGCCCGATTCGCCGTAGGCGTGGTACCACTGGTTGAGCGTGACCTTCGCCCCGCCCGCGGCACCGGCGTTCTTGTTCAACGGGTCGGAGGTGCAGCCCGCCAGGGCGGCTCCCCCGGCGAACAGCACGGAGCCGACGAGGAAGCTCCTGCGCGACAGGTTTGGGGACGGGGCCATGACTTCTCCTCACAAACGGTCGGACACGAAAAGACTCTGAACGGCGACAGCGGCGGCGCCCCGTGCCCATTCCTCGAACGGCAGCGGCCGGATCACCAGGCCGCACCGCGCGGCACTGCCGAAGGCCTGCTCCGCGAACGTGCGGCGGATCTGGTCCTCGAACAGGTCGTAGGTGGCCACGCCCTCGCCCGAGACGACGACCCGTTCCGGGCCGAAGAGGTTGACCAGCGCGGCGAGACCGAGCCCGATCGCGTGGCCCGCGGTCGCGAAGACGGCCCGCAGCGGCTCGTCCCCGGCCCGCGCCCGCGCGACGGCCTCGTCCAGCGTCAGCGCCGGATCCCCCGCGACCCGGCGCGCACTCGCGACGATCGCCTCGGTCGACGCGATCGCCTCCACGCAGCCCGTGCCGCCGCAGTGGCAGGCCGGGCCGTCGGCTCCCATGCCGGCGACCGGGACGTGCCCGATCTCGCCGGCCACCCCGTGCGCGCCGCCGACGAGCCGGCCGTCGAGCACGAGGGCGCTTCCTATGCCGGTACCCACGGTGACCAGCGCGAACGACGCGGCGCCGACGCCTTCGCCGAACCACTGCTCGGCCACGGTGAGCGCCTTGACGTCGTTCTCGAGCGTGGTCGCCAGGCCCGTGCTGTCCTCCAGCAGCTCGGCCAGCGGCACGTCCCGCCAGCCGAGGAACGGTGAGTAGCGCACGACGCCGGTGTCACGGTCGACGTCGCCGGAGATCGCGACGCCCAGGCAGTAGGCCCGGTCGCGGAAGCTGGTCGCTCCGTCGGGCGCCGAGCCGGCCAGCAGCTCGGCGACGAGGTCGACGAGCGCGCGCACCACGTGGTCCACGTCGTGGCTGGTCAGCGGGTGGTGCTTGGCCACGCGGATCTGGGCCTGCAGGTCGGTGACCACGCCGATCAGGTCGTCGCCGGTGATCTTGACGCCGATGAAGTACTCGCGGTCGGGCCGGATGGCCAGCGGGCTGGCGGGCCGGCCGGCGCCGGGCGCGGTGCGTTCGGCGGAGGCGAGCTCTTCGAGGTAACCGGCTTCGATGAACGGGCGCGCGGCCTTCGTGACGGCGGCGGAGGAGAGGCCCGTGCGGCGGGCGACGTCCACGCGGCTGACCGGACCCTGGGTCAGCACCGTGGTGAACACGGTGGCCGCGGCGGGACTCGTGATCGGCGCCCTTGCCGGTGCACTGCGTGGCATGCGCGGAACCGTACGACGGATAAATTAACTTCGTCAAGAATTTATTTTTCCGCTGGTCATCCCTACGCTCTGACCCATGTCCGTGGAATTCGACGTCGATCACCGGCTGTGGCTGCTCCGGACCCGGGAGTCGGCGTACGCGCTGCGGCTCGACGAAGCCGGCCGGCCGCGGCACGTGCACTGGGGCCCGCCGCTCACGCTGGAGCAGGCGACGCAGATCGCGCGCCGGCACAACCCCGTGGACTCGAGCTTCGACGAGCCCGGCGACGACCGGGCGGAGCTGGCGACCGAAGGCGGCGCGTTCTTCGGCGCCGCCGGGTTGTCGGTGCGGTTCGCGGACGGGACGCAGGCGCTCGAGTGGGAGTTCACCGGCCACGACGCTTCGGCCGACACGCTGGTCGTCCGGCTGCGCGACCGGCACTACCCGCTGGAAGCCGAGCTGCACTACCGCGTGTGCGGCGAAGTCGTCGAGCGGCACGCGGTCCTGCGCAACACCGGAACCGAGCCGATCTGCTTGCTGCGCACGGATTCCGCGGCCTGGACGCTCCCCCGTCGCGACGCCTACCGCGTCTCCCACACCACGGGCGCGTGGAGCGCGGAAGCCGCTCTGCTGCGGGAAAACCTGCCTGTCGGCGAGACGACCTTGACCAGCCGGCGCGGGGTTTCCAGCCACCAGGCCCAACCCTGGGTGATGCTCGACGACGGCACCACCACCGAAACGCGCGGCGAGGTCTGGAGCACGGCGCTGGCGTGGAGCGGCAGCTGGCGGATCACCGTCGAGCGCGCGCACACCGGGCGCGTGACGTGGACCGGCGGGTTCGGGCACGAGGGCGTGCAGTGGTCGCTGAATCCGGGCGAGACCTGGGAAACGCCCGTGTTTGCCGGGTTGTACGCGCCCGACGGCTTCGGCGGGACGAGCCGGCGGTGGCACGAGTACGTGCGCGCGTTCGTCCAGCCACACCCCGAAGAGCTGCGCCCGGTCGTCTACAACTCGTGGGAGGCCACGGGCTGGGACGTCGACGAGCCGGGACAGCTCAAGCTCGCCGCGATCGCCGCCGAGGTGGGCGCGGAGCTGTTCGTGGTCGACGACGGCTGGTTCGGCGCGCGCACGGGCGACACCTCGGGTCTCGGCGACTGGACCGTGAACCGCGAACGCTTCCCCGACGGCCTCGGCCCCCTCGTGGCCGAGGTGCACCGGCTCGGTATGGGCTTCGGGCTGTGGGTCGAGCCGGAGATGGTCAACCCCGACAGCGACCTCTACCGCGCGCACCCCGACTGGGTGCTGCACATGCCGCACCGCGCGCGGACCACGCTGCGCAACCAGCTCGTGCTCGACTTCGGCCGGGCCGAGGTCGCCGACTGGGCGCACAAGTGGCTGCACCGGCTGGTCGCCGAGCACGGCATCGACTACCTCAAGTGGGACATGAACCGCGCGTTCACGGAGGCGGGTCCGGGTCGCGTCTGGGTCGACCACGTGCGCGCGGTCTACGGCGTGCTCGACCGGCTGCGCGCCGACCACCCGGCGCTGCGGATCCAGGCCTGCGCGGGCGGCGGCGGGCGCACGGACCTGGGGATCCTCGCGCGCACCGACGAGATCTGGGCTTCGGACAACACCGACGCGGCCGATCGCGTCAAGATCCAGCACGGCTTCTCCCAGGTCCTGCCCGCGGGCGCGATGGCCGCGTGGGTCACCGACAGCCCCAACCCGCTGACCGGGCGCGAGGCGCCGCTCGAGTTCCGCTTCCACGTCGCGATGGCCGGCGTGCTCGGCCTCGGCGGTGATCTCACGAAGTGGACCGACGACGAACTTCGCCGCACCGCCGAGCTCGTGGCTGTGTACAAGCAGATCCGGCCCGTCGTGCAGCACGGCTCGGCGTACCGGCTCGCGGATCCGGCCGTCTCCCCGCTCACCGCGGTGCAGTTCGTGCTCGGCGACGACGTCGTGGTGCTCTTCGCCCGGCGCCCGCACGACCACGGCCGGCCGATCGTCACCCCGGTGCTCCAGGGCCTCGACCCGGCCGCGCGATACCGCGATGCGGAAACCGGCTGCGTGCACCACGGTGCGGTGCTGCTGACGCACGGCCTGCCGCTGGAGTTCGCCGGCACGGGGCCCGCGAGCAGGCTCGTCCGGCTGCGCCGCGAACCTCGCTAGAGGGGCGGTTCGCCCACTAGGCTGCCCGACGTGCCCGATCGCCCTCTCATCGCCGTGACGCGCTGGATTCCCGACGACGCGGTGAAGGTGCTCGCCGACGCGGGAGAAGTGCGGGTGTCCGAACTCGACCGTCCGCTCACGCCCGAGGAGCTGCGGTCGTTCGTGGCCGGGGCGTCGGCGATCGTCTCGATGCTGCACGACCGGATCGACGCGTCCGTGGCCGAAGCCGCCGGGCCGCAGCTGGCCGTGGTGGCGAACGTGGCCGTGGGCTACGACAACGTCGACGTGCCGGCGCTGGCCGAGCGCGAGGTGAAGGTGACCAACACCCCCGGCGTGCTCACCGACGCGACGGCGGACCTGGCCTTCGGGCTGCTGCTCGCCGTGACGCGTCGGCTCGGCGAGGGCGAACGGCTGCTGCGCGCGCGGCAGCCGTGGTCGTTCCACCTGGGGTTCCTGCTCGGTTCGGGGCTGCAGGGCAAGACGCTCGGCATCGTCGGCCTTGGTCAGATCGGCCGCGCGATGGCCACGCGCGCCGCGGCGTTCGGGCTGCGGACCGTCTACTCGGGACGGTCGGCGAAACCGGACTTCGACGGCGAGTTCGTGACGTTCGACGAGTTGCTGCGGCGTTCGGACTTCATCTCGCTGCACTGCCCGCTCACGCCCGAGACGCGCCATCTGATCGACGCGGCGGCGCTGCGGGCCATGAAACGCACCGCGTACCTCGTGAACACCACCCGCGGCCCGGTCGTCGACGAGGCGGCGCTGGCCGACGCGCTGGAGGCCGGCGAGATCGCGGGCGCCGCGCTGGACGTGTTCGAGCGCGAGCCCGAGGTCGAGCCGCGGCTGCTGGAGCGCGACGACGTCGTGGTCATGCCGCACCTGGGCTCGGCGACCGTGGAGACGCGCACCGCGATGGCCGTGCTGGCCGCCCGAAACGTGACCTCGGTACTCGCCGGAGAAGCACCGCTGACGGAGGTAGCTCTGTGACTCGTGTCGTCATCGCCCCGGACAAGTTCAAGGGCAGCCTCACCGCGGTCGCCGCCGCCGAGGCCATCGCCCTCGGAGTGCGCGACGCGCTGCCCGACGCCGACATCGCCGCCTGCCCCGTCGCCGACGGGGGTGAAGGCACGCTCGAAGTGCTGGAGAACGCGGGCGGCGAGCTCGTGCGGCTCTCGGTGCGCGGTCCGCTGGAGGACCACGTCGACGCGCGGTACGTGGTGCTCGACGGCACGGCCTACATCGAGTCGGCGCGCGCGTGCGGCATCGAGTTCGTGGACCCGACGCCGGAGACGGCGCTGGCCGCGCACACGTGGGGCGTCGGCGAACTGCTCGCGGACGCGCTGTCCCGCGGCGCTTCCCGGCTCGTGCTGACGGTCGGCGGCACTGCGAGCACCGACGGCGGCGCCGGCATGCTCGCCGCACTGGGCGCCGGGGTCTTCGACGCGTTCGACGCCCCCATCGGCCTCGGCGGCGGCACGCTCTCGCGCGTCGCGAAGGTCGAGCTGGGCCCGGCGCGCGAACGACTGGGCTCGGTTCCGCTCACGGTCGCGACGGACGTGACCAACCCGCTCGTCGGCCCGAACGGCGCCGCGGCGGTCTTCGGCCCGCAGAAGGGCGCGCGGCCGCACGAGGTGACGGAGCTGGACACGGCTCTCGGCCGCTGGGCTCAGGCCCTGGTCAACGCGGGCGCGCCGGACATTTCGGCGGTCCCCGGCGCGGGTGCCGGCGGCGGCGTCGCGGGCGGCGCCATCGCCGGCCTGGGCGCCACGGTCGCGTCGGGCTTCGACCTCATCGCCGGTCTCACCGGCGTGGACACGGCCCTGGCCGGCGCCGACCTCGTGATCACGGGCGAAGGGTCACTCGACTCCCAGAGCCTGTCCGGCAAGGCCCCCGCCGGCATCGCCGCCCGGGCCGGACGTGCGGGCGTCCCACTCATGGTCCTGGCCGGACGCATCCAGCTCGACGCCGCCGCGCTCGCCAGCCTGGGCGTCGTCGGCAGCAGCGCGCTCATCGACCACGCACCCTCACTGGACCACGCGCGCACCCACGCGGCCGAACTCCTACGCGCCCGCGCCGGCGACCTGGTCCGCACCTGGGTGGCCCGCTGACGGGATGGGGTCCGCGAACGACCACGCTGATCGGACCGGGTCCGAACCCGACCACAGCGCGAGATCGCGCCGGTTTCCGGATTGTGCGGTGCGATCGGCCCCGGCCGATCCGACCGCACAATCCGGAAGCCGGCTCAAAGGCGATCTCGCACGCCCCGGCGGAGCCGGGGCCAAGGATTCAGCTTTGCTGAGGAAGCACAGCAAAGGCCACGTCGCCGGTTTCGTCCTGCTGGACGTCGAGGACCTTGTCGTCCAGGAGGGCGGCGGCCTGGGGTTCGAGGAAGACCTTCGCGCCGGCGTCGGTGCCCACGACGCGGTCGCCGTCCTGGGGAGAGGGGGCGACGGAAAGCGCGAGCTGCGCGCCCTCGCCTTCCTGCACGCTCTGGAGGGCGAACCGCAGCCCGCTCTCCTCGGCGCCCTGTTGAGCCGTCAGCGCGGAGATCGCCTCGGCAGCGGCTTCGGTCACGGTCAGCATCTTCGGCCTTCCCTTCGTCGCGGTCGGATGCGATTGGGTTTTCACGCTAGGGGCGCCCGTTCGGCAGCGCAGCGTGAGCGGCGCACCTGCCGAGCAGGCGTGGGACCGGTCACAAACACGTTTGAAAACCAGGCGTTCTGCCCACGCGCGGGCGGGGGTGCGCGCGGACACGCGAGAACACGGAATAGCCAGGGAGGCCCGCGGGCTGAACTACGTGAGCGGAGTCCCTGTCAGCGGGATCACAAGTGTTCATCGGCTTCATCAGGTTCACAAGTTTGTGAAGCAGAGGTAGCGTCACGATCATGACCACCACCAGGTGGACGCCCCGGCCGCCGCTCTTCCACCGGGACCCGCAGCGTCACCACGAGGACCACGAGCTCGGCGGACACGCCGCCTGGTACCTCGTCGCCGGTGGCGTCACCACGGGTCTGCAGGCCGTGCTCTTCCTGGTGCTGCGCCCCGAGTTCGGCTCGCAGTGGGCGAACCTGGTGGCCATCGCGCTCACCACGGTCGGCAACACCGAGTTCCACCGCCGCGTCACCTTCGCCGGGCGCGCGAGCAAGGCCGGCAAGCGCCACCTGCAGGACTTCCTCACCTTCGTCTTCTACGCCGGATACGGCTCGATCGTCCTGGCCACGCTCGACGCGGTGGTCAGCCACCCGACGGCTTGGGAGGAAACCGCGAGCCTGCTGGCGGCCAGCTTCGTCGGCGGCGTCGTGCGGTTCGCCGTGCTGCGGTGGTGGGTCTTCGCCCACGCCAAGCCCGAAGCGCCTGCCGCGGACCACGACTAACGTCCGGGATCGTGTCGGAAGAGAAGCTCGACCCGCCCCACGGAGAACCTCCCGGAATCGGCCCCCACAGCGGCGGCACCGAACCGGACTACCGGTTCACCCTCGCCAACGAGCGGACGTTCCTCGCCTGGCTGCGCACCGCCCTGGGCCTGCTCGCGGGCGGCGTCGCGGTCCACCAGCTGGTGCCCCAGCCCGCCGTTATGAGCTCGGTGCTCGCCGGGCTGTGCGTGGTGCTCGCGGCGATCCTCGCGGCCGGCGCCTACCCGCGCTGGCGGCGGGTGCAGATCGCCATGCGCGCCGGGCGGCCGCTGGCCCGCAGCGCGATGGTCCTGGTGCTCACCGCGGGTGTGTTCGTGCTGATGGCGGCCGCCGTGGTCCTCGTGATCGTGTCGTGAGCCGGCCCTTCGCCAACGGCGCCCAGCCCGAACGCACCGGCCTGGCCTGGCGCCGCACCGCGCTGTCGGCCGCCGCGTGCGCGGTGCTGCTGATGGGTGCTTCGCTGCGCCACGACGGGCCGTGGGACCTCATCCCGGCGGTGTTCGCGGCCCTCACCGCGCTGGCGCTCGCGGCGATCGGCCGACACCGGGAGCGATCACTCCGCACCGACCCCGAGCCGCCCGCATTGAAACCCGTTCTACCCGCTGTGGTGGCCACCCTCTGTTGTGCTACGGCGTTGTCACTCCTGGTGACGTACTGAGTGGACAGTCCGCACATCCTGCGAGCAGCGAATCGTACTGTGCGTTGACTGGTCTCGTTTTTATCAAGACCACTGCTGCTAACGGGGTATTCGTAGTTGAAATCTGGACTGTCGGCCCGCGAGCCGCATAAGGTTACGGAGCGTCGCAACGGGAGCGGCAACTACCCGATCATCCGGAGTAGCTGCGACCGCAACATCACAGAGTGTTGACCCCAAGACCAGCGACGGTCGCAGGGTCGCCGGGGAGACGACCATGACAGCACCGTCGAAGACGTCCCGCACCGAAGCAGCCGCCGACGAAGCCGACGTCCCAGGCTACGTCACGCCCGAGACGCTGCCGAGGCCCGCGGGACGCCTGACGAAAGAAGATCTCGACCCGCTCGTGGTCGCCGCCGGCCGGGGGGACCAGCGCGCGATCACCGAGCTGCTGCACGTGTTGCGGCCTGTGGTCGCCCGCTACTGCCGGGCGCGCATGGGCGGGCGCGACCTGTCCTACCTCTCGGCCGACGACGTGGCCCAGGACGTGAGCATGGCCGTCCTCAAGGCCCTGCCCGACTACCAGGACCGCGGCGGTTCGTTCCTCTACCTCGTGCACGCCATCGCGGCGAACAAGGTCGCCGACGCCTACCGGGCCGTCGCGCGGGACCGGTCCGAGCCGGTGCCCGAGCTGCCGGAGCGGCCGCTGTCGGGTGGCGGCAACGAGCCCGAGTCGTATGCGCTGCGGCTCGACCTCGGCTCCCGCCTGCAGGAGATGCTCACCCGCCTCGCTCCGCTGCAGCAGGAGATCCTGACCCTGCGCATCATCGTCGGCCTCAGCGCCAACGAGACCGCCGAGACGCTCGGCATCTCCGCCGGCAACGTCCGCGTGACCCAGCACCGCGCCCTGACCAAGCTGCGCGACATGGTCCAGGGCGAAGAGTTCTAGAGCTCCAGCCCGTACACGCGCTTCGCCGTGTACTCGAAGACGTCGAGCCGTTCGGGGTCCGTCAGCGGACCCGTGAGCGACATGGCCGCGTCGAGCACCACCTCGTAGGCCGCCGCCAGTTCGCACACCGGCCAGTCGGAGCCGAACAGCACGCGTTCGGTACCGAACGACGTGAAGACGTGGTCGGCGTAGCGGCGCAGGTGCCCGATCTGCCACTGCTGCCAGTCGGCCTCCGTGACGAGCCCGGAGAGCTTGCACGCCACGTTGTCCCGCGCGCCGAGCGACGCGATCCCGTCGGCCCACGGCTGCCACTCCCCCGCCGCGATGGCCGGCTTCGCCGCGTGGTCGAGCACGAGCCGCAGCTCCGGCAGCTGCTCGGCCACCTTCCGCGCCGCCGCGACCTGCGCGGGCGCCACCAGCAGGTCGTACACCAGTCCCGCCGCGCCGACGGCCGCCAAGCCGCGCAGCACGTCCGGGCGCAGCAGCCATTCGGGGTCCGGCTCGTTCTCGACCTGGTGCCGGATGCCCACGAGCGGGCCGAGCTCCTTCAGCCGCGCCAGCCGGTCGGCGACGTCGGGCGCCGTCAGGTCCACCCAGCCCACCACACCGGCGATCACCGGCTCGGCCGCGGCCGTGGCCAGGAACTCCTCCGTCTCGCTCTGGTCGGAGAGCGTCTGCACCAGCACGGTGGCGTGCACGCCGGCCGCGTGCGTGACCGGGCGCAGATCGTCCACTGTGTACGGACGACGGATCGGGTCCATCGCCGCGCCGCCGAGCCACGGGTAGTCGCGGCGGGCGGGGTCCCACAGGTGGTGGTGGGCGTCGATCACTGCGGTCCTCCAGACGTCACGGGCCGGCCGACGGCGTCTGCGCGCAGCAGACCGGCGTCGACGAGGTCGGTCCACACTACGGCGGGCACGACCTTGGCCGCGCGGCGCGCGTTCACCGCCACCTGCCCCGCGTCGTGCGCCCCGACGACCACCGACACCACGGCCGGGTGTGAAGCCGGCAGCGCGAGCGCGGCCTCCGGCAGCTCGACGCCGTGGCGGGCGCAGATCTCCGCGATCCGCCGCGCCTTCTCGACGAGTTCCGCCGGCGCGGCCGCGTAGTCGTAGATCGCACCCGGTTCCACGGTGGCGAGGATGCCCGCGTTGAACACGCCGCCCGCGACCACGCCGACGCCGCGGTCGAGGCACAGCGGCAGCAGGTCGTCGAGCGCCGGCTGGTTGAGCAGTGTGTAGCGCCCGGCCATGAGCACGTGGTCGAGGTCGAAGCGGCGGACGAACTCGGTGAGCATCGGCGTCTGGTTCATCCCGGCGCCGACCGCGCCGACCACGCCCTGCTCGCGCAGCTGGAGCAACGCCGGGAACGCGCCGTTCACGGCCTCGGTGAAATGATCGTCCGGGTCGTGCACGTACACGATGTCCACGCGGTCGAGGCCGAGCCGGGCCAGGCTGTCTTCCAGCGACCGCAGCACGCCGTCACGGCTGAAGTCCCAGCGCCGCCGGTAGGTGGCCGGAACGTCGAAGCCCTGGTCGTCGCGCTCGCCCGGCGCCGCGGCGTGGGGTTCGAGCACGCGCCCGACCTTGGTGGAGAGCACGTACTCGTCGCGCGGATACGCGGCGAGTGCCGCGCCCAGCCGCCGTTCGGAGAGCCCCAGCCCGTAGTGCGGGGCGGTGTCGAAGTAGCGGATGCCCTCGTCCCACGCGCGCCGCACGGTCGCGGCCGCCGTGTCGTCGTCGATCGCCTGGTAGAGATTGCCGAGCTGCGCGCCACCGAGCCCGAGCGGGGAGAGCTTCACGTTCACTCCTTCACCGGAAGTTCCCAGACGAGCCCCAGGGCCGTCGAAGTATCGGACCGGCTGTCGTCCGTGTCGAGCAGCCGGTTGATGCGGATCTGCCACTCGATGTCGGCGGGATCGTCGGCGAGCGCGGCCTTCATGGCGTCGAAGTCGTCGACCTCGACGAAGTGGAACAGGTCGAGCCCGCTGCGCCAGATCCGCCACGTGCGCACGCCGGCGCGGCGCAGCGCGGTGTCGAGCTCGGGAGGGATCACGGCGTGCACGGACTCGTACGTGGCCTCTTGACCCGGTTTGAGCCGAGTGCGCAGAGCAACACTTTGAGGGGCCGAGCCGTGGGTCATGTCTCCTCCTGACGAGTTACGTGGCACTCTGTGTTCAGAACACCGAAACATCCGAGGTCTCTTGAGGGAGGGCGGTCTCGATGCCCGTCACCGATGTCGCGATCGACAAGATCAAGGACATGATCATCTCGGGGGAGCTCGCGCCGGGCGACCGGCTGCCCAAGGAAGCCGAGCTCGCCCAGCGGCTGGGGCTCTCGCGCAGCTCCCTGCGCGAGGCCGTGAAGGCGTTGTGCCTGATCAGGGTGCTCGACGTGCGCCAGGGCGACGGCACGTACGTGACCAGCCTCGAGCCGAACCTGCTGCTCGACGCCATGACGTTCGTGGTCGACTTCCACCGCGACGACACCGTGCTCGACTTCCTGGCCGTGCGCCGGATCCTCGAGCCGGCCGCCACGGCGCTGGCCGCGCTGCACATGAGCGAGGACGACATCACCGAGCTCGGCGCGCTGCTCGACGAGCTCGCCGACGCACCGACGGTGGAGGCCCTCGTGGCCAACGACCTGCAGTTCCACCGCAAGATCGCCGACGGTTCGGGCAACCCCGTGCTGTGCTCGCTGCTCGACAGCCTCTCGGGCCCCACGGCGCGGGCGCGGATCTGGCGCGGCCTCACCCAGGAAGGCGCGGTCGCGCGCACGCGGGAGCAGCACACGGCCATCTACGAGGCCATCGCCGCCCGCGAGCCGGAGCTGGCCCGGTCGTGGGCGACCGTGCACGTCGCCGGCGTCGAGCAGTGGCTGCGCAGCACGCTCACGCAGACCGAGACGGAAGAGCCGGGCGAGCCCGCGGCCGCCGCCTCCTGAACGACGCCGAAGTTCCGTGAAGGGCCCCTCGAAGGACATCGAATCCGTCGCGGGACCCTTCACGAAACGGCGAGAAGGTCGGATGATCACGGCCCAGCCGCCGATCAGGTCTGCGGCTTTCCGCCGGCGTAGCGGCTGATGATCAGAGCGATCAGGATGATGCCGCCGTAGATCGCCTTCAGCCATTCCGCGGGCACCTGCGCGATGCGCAGCAGGCTGTCCACCGACTGTAGGAGCAGCACGCCGGTCAGGGCGCCGACGAGCGTGCCCTTGCCGCCGTCGAGCGAGACGCCGCCGATCACCGCCGCGGCGAAGACCTGCAGGATCAGGCCGTCACCCTGGTCGGCGCCGAGCGCGCCCACGTAACCGGTGTAGGCCAGGCCGCCGATCGCGGCCAGCACACCCGCGACGATGAACACCGCCCACGAGATCCGGTCCACCCGGATGCCCGCGGCGCGTGCGGCTTCGCGGTTGCCGCCGATCGCGTACAGCGAGCGGCCGACGCGGTGGTAGCGCAGGCCGAGCCCGAAGAGCAGGAACAGCACCGCCGCGAGCCACACCGACATCGGCAGCCCGGCGAACGTCGTCGTCGCCAGCGCCGTGAACGCGTCGAGCTGGTCGAACAGCGTCTTGCCGTTGGTGGAGCCGATCTGCGTGCCGCGCAGCACCGTGAGCATCGCCAGCGTGACGATGAACGCGTTGAGCTTGAGCTTCACGATCAGGAAGCCGTTCACCAACCCGATCAGCGCGCCGACCACGGGGATCGCGAGCAGGCCCAGCGCCGCCGGCCAGCCCGTGCCGAAACCCGACGACGTCGCCGGAATCACCAGCATCGCGCCGATCGCGGGCGCGATGCCCATCGTCGATTCCAGCGACAGGTCGAACTTCCCGGTCAGCAGCACCAGCGACTCGCCCAGCACCACCAGCGACAGCGCGGCGGCGGCCGAGAGGATGCTGATCACGTTGTCGAACGTGAAGAACGAGTCGCTGATCAGCCCGCCGATCACGAACACGACCACGAGCGCCGGCAGCAGCGCCAGCTCGCGCAGCCACAGCGACTTCCGCCGTTTCGGGGGCGCCGCGGGCAGCGCCGTCTGCGGATCGCTCATCAGCTCAGTCATGGAGCCCGACTCCTTCGATGTCGGCCACGAGGTCTCCGTCGGACCAGCCGGCCTGGTGTTCGGCGACGACGGCACCGGCGCGCAGCACCAGCACCCGGTCGGCCAGGCGCAGGTCGTCGAGCTCGTCGCTCACGATCAGCACGGCCTTGCCTTCGGCCCGCACCCGGTCGACGACCGCGAGCAGGGCCTCCTTCGACTTCACGTCCACGCCGGCCGTGGGGTTGATCAGCACGACCACCCGCGGGTCGCTCTCCAGCGCCCGGGCCAGCACGACCTTCTGCTGGTTGCCGCCCGACAGGTCGGCCACCGGCTGTTCCGGCCCGGCCGCCACGATGTCGTACGACTTCAGCGCGCGGGCCCCGCGGTCGTGGCGCGCCTTGGGTGACGCGAACCCGGCCGGGCCCATGCGGTCGAGCACGGACAGCGTGGCGTTGTCCATGATCGAGTGCTCCAGCACCAGACCCTCGTGGTGGCGATCGCGCGGCACGCAACCGATGCCGGCGTGCACCGCGGCCGGGATGTCGCCCGGGGGCAACGGTTTCCCGTCCACGGACACGGTTCCCGCCGAAGGCGAGCGCAGCCCGTAGACGGTCTCGGCCACCTGGTGCTTGCCGCTCGCGTTGCTGCCGGCCAGGCCCACGACCTCACCGCGGTGGACCCGCAGCGACACGTCGTGGAAGCCGTCGCCGGACAGCGCGTCGACGGTGAGCACCTCGGCAGCGTCCACGGCCAGCGGGTCGCGGCTCGCCGCGTCGCGCACGGACAGCCCGCCCTGCTCGCCGGTCATGGCGTCGACCAGCTGCGGCCGGCTGACGTCGGAGACGGGCGCGGTGAGCACGTGCTTCGCGTCGCGCAGCACCGTGACGGCCTGGCACACCTCGTACACCTCGTGCAGGTGGTGGGAGATGAACAGGAACGTCACACCGCTGCGCTGCATCTGGCGCATGCGCTCGAAGAGCCGCTCGATGGCCTGGCTGTCGAGCTGGGCCGTCGGCTCGTCGAGCACGATGAACCGCGCGCCGTAGCTCAGCGCGCGGGCGATCTCCACGAACTGGCGGTCCTCCACCGAAAGCTCACCCGCCGGCGTGTCCACGTCCACGGCCACGTCCCACGAGTCGAGCAGCTCGCGGGCCTGCCGGCGCAGCTTGCGCCAGCCGATGGCGAAGCCGCCGCGCGCCTGCCGGTTGAGGAACAAGTTCTCGGCCACCGTCAGCTGGGGCACCACCATGGCGTGCTGGTACACGCACGCCACGTGGGCCTTCCAGTCGTCCTGTTTGGACAGCGGCGGCGCGGGCACGCCGCCGAACTCGACGCTGCCGGTGTCCGGAAGGGACAGTCCGGTGAGGATCGACACGAGCGTGGACTTGCCCGCCCCGTTGCGGCCGACCAGCGCGTGCGACTCGCCGGCGTGCACGGTCAGGCTCACGTCGTGCAGGGCCACGGTGGGCCCGTAACGCTTGCCGACGCCGTGGGCACTCACCACCGGCGCGGCCGTCTCGGGGGCGGGCGCGCTCACAGGTTGTTACCCCACAACGCCTTGTCGTCCACGTTGTCCTTGGTCACGACCGGGGCCGGCAGCTGGTCCTCGAGGATGCCGGGGCTGATCTCGACGATCGTGGAACCGTGGTCGGTCGGGCCGGGCTGGAACTTCTCCCCCGCCATGGCCTTCTTGAGCCAGTACATGCCGTACTTCGCGTAGGCGTCGGCCGGCTGCGACACGGTGGCGTCGAGCTCGCCCGCGCGGATCGCCGCGAGCTCCTGCGGGATGCCGTCGTTGCTCACCAGCACCACGTGGCGCGGGTCGCTCGTCGGGAAGAACAGGTTCTTGCGCTTGAGCGCCTGCTCGGTCGGCGCGAGGTACACGCCGCCAGCCTGCATATAGACGCCCTTGATGTCGGGGTTCGCGGTGAGCAGGCTGTCGAGGCCCGAGGACGCCTTGTCGGCCTTCCACTCCGCCGCGATCTCCAGCACCTTGATGTCCGGGTACTTCGACTTCATGCAGTCGCGGAACGCGGCCGAGCGGTCGCGGCCGTTGACCGAGGCGAGGTCACCCATCACCTGCACGACCTTGCCGCTCTTCACGCGCTTGCCGATCTCGTCGCACGCCTTGGTGCCGTAGGCCTTGTTGTCGGCGCGCACGACCATGGCGACCTTGCCGCTCTCGGGCGCGACGTCGACCGCGACCACCGGCACGCCCTTGTTCTCGGCCTGCTTCAGCCCGGCGACCACCGCGGCGGAGTCGATCGGCGTCACGACCAGGCCCTTGACGCCCTGGTTGAGCAGGGTGCCGATGTCGGTGATGAGCTTCGCCGGGTCGTTGTCGGCGTTCACCGTCGGCAACGCGTCGAGGCCGGTCTCCTTGGCCATTTGCGGCACGTAGTTGTTGTAGGCCTGCCAGAACGGCGAGGTCAGCAGCGGCAGCGTGGCCCCGACCTTCCCGCCGGTGTCGCCACCGCCGCCCGCCGAGGCGGCCGGTTTGTCCTTCGTGGACCCGCACGCGGTCAGGACCAAACCACACGCGGCCGCCGCGGCGGCGAGCCGGATCACCTTCGTACGCACCGCATCCTCCTTGATGACATGCAAACGAGCACTAGTTCTGCACAGGTCCCCGCGGGCGCAGGCCGTGCATGCCGCCGTCGACCGCGAGCGCGGTACCGGTGGTCGACGCGGACAGCGGGCTGGCGAGGTAGGTGATGGCGCCCGCGACCTCGTCGGCGGTCACGAGCCGGCCCATCGGCTGGCGCGCGGCCAGTGCCGCGCGTTCGGCGGCCGGGTCGGCCGCCGCGTCGAGCAGGCGCCCGACCCACGGCGTGTCCGCGGTGCCGGGGCACACGCAGTTCACGCGGATGCCCTCGGGCAGGTGGTCGGTGGCCATCGCGAGCGTCAGCGACAGCACCGCGCCCTTCGTCGCGGAGTACAGCGCACGCTGCGGCAGGCCCGCCCACGCGGCGATGGAGCACGTGTTGACCACGGCCGCCGAAGGCGAGGCCTTCAGGTGCGGCAGCGCGGCACGCGTGACCCGGACCATGCCGACCACGTTCACGTCGTAGACGCGGTGCCACTCGTCGTCGCTGTTGTCCGCCACGTCGCCGGCCGCGCCGATGCCGGCGTTGTTGACCAGCACGTCGATCCGTCCGAAACGCTCGGCGACGGCGTCGATCGCGGCGCGGACCTCGGCGTCGGCCGTGACGTCGCAGCGGAAGCCGGCCAGCGGCTCGGGCACGTCGTCGGTCTTGAGGTCCAGCACGGCCACCTGCGCGCCGCGTTCGGCGAGCAGCGTGGCCGTGGCCAGGCCGATCCCCGAAGCGCCGCCGGTGACCACGGCGACCAGGCCGTCGAACTCGCTCACTGGGCGTCCTCCGTCCACTCTGGACCGTCCGGGAAGCGGAACCGGCGCAGGGTCGCGTCGTGCATCCGCGCGGAGAACCCGGGTGCGGTCGGGGCCAGGTACCGGCCGTCGCGCACGACGGCCGGGTCGGTGAAGTGCTCGTGCAGGTGGTCGACCCACTCGATGGTGCGGTCGGTGTCGTCGCCGGAGACGGCCACGAAGTCGAACATCGACAGGTGCCGCACCAGCTCGCACAGCCCGACGCCGCCGGCGTGCGGGCACACCGGAACGCCGAACTTGGCCGCCAGCAACAGGATCGCGAGGTTCTCGTTGACCCCGCCGACGCGCGCGGCGTCGAGCTGCAGCACGTCGATCGCGCCGGCCTGCAGCAGCTGCTTGAACACCACGCGGTTCTGCACGTGCTCGCCGGTCGCGACCTTGATCGGCGCCAGCGCCTTCGCGATGGCCGCGTGACCGAGGATGTCGTCGGGCGAGGTCGGTTCTTCGATCCAGTACGGGTCGAACGGCGCGAGCTCCGTCATCCAGGACACGGCCGTGGCCACGTCCCAGCGCTGGTTGGCGTCCACGGCGACGCGGATGTCCGCGCCCACCGTCTCGCGCGCCAGCTTCATGCGGCGCACGTCGTCCTCGAGGTTGCCGCCGACCTTCAGCTTGATCATCTCGAAGCCGTCGGCCACGGCCTGCTCGG
Organism: Amycolatopsis sp. NPDC001319; assembly: GCF_042896185.1. Taxonomy (NCBI): domain Bacteria; kingdom Bacillati; phylum Actinomycetota; class Actinomycetes; order Pseudonocardiales; family Pseudonocardiaceae; genus Amycolatopsis; species Amycolatopsis sp. NPDC001319. The sequence continues at coordinate 245,363 of NZ_JBIAWY010000005.1, forward strand.
CCAGGCGCACCAGCTTCGCGTCGGAGTAGCCGAGCCAGCCCGGCGACGTGCTGTACGCGCGGTAGCCCTCGGCTTCGAGCTTCGCGATCCGCTCCGCGCGGCCGGGTTCGGCGGCGCGCAGGATGTCGAGCGCCTCCTGCTCAGTGAGCGCGTCGGACAGGTACCGGAAGTCCACGAGCGACACCAGCTCTTCCGGCGTCATGCGCGCCGCGAACTTCCACAGCGGCAGGTCGGCCCGGCGCGCGGCGAGGTCCCACGCGGCGTTCACAACCGCGCCGATCGCCATGTGGGCCACGCCCTTTTCCGGGCCCAGCCAGCGGAACTGAGAGTCGCCGATGAGGTCGCGCGACAGCTGGCCGAGCGCCTTCGCGTCCTCGGGAACGTCGCGGCCGACGACGTGCGGCGCGAGCGCGCGGATCGCGGCGGCCTGCACGTCGTTGCCGCGGCCGATGGTGAAGGCGAGCCCGTAGCCGTCGGGGCCGAGGTCGGTGTGGAGCTCGACGTAGGCGGCCGAGTAGTCGGGGTCGGGGTTCATGGCGTCCGAGCCGTCGAGCTCCCGCGAGGTCGGGAACCGGACGTCGAGCACCTCCATGCCGATGATCTTCGCCATGTCAGGCCTGCCTCAACGTCTGGCGCTGGCGGCCGAGGCCGTCGATCTCCAGCTCGACGACGTCACCCTCGCGCAGGTACGGCTTCGGTTCCGGCTGCCCGAGCGCGACGCCCTCGGGGGTGCCGGTGTTGATCAGGTCGCCGGGGCGCAGCACCATGAACTGGCTCAGGTAGTGGATGATCTCGGCGACGGTGAAGACCATGTCCTTCGTCGAGGAGTCCTGCACCTTCTTGCCGTTCACCCACGTGCGCAGGCCGAGGTCCTGCGGGTCGGGCACCTCGTCGGCGGTCACGAACGCCGGGCCGAGCGGGTTGAACGTCTCGCAGTTCTTGCCCTTGTCCCACTGGCCGCCGCGGTGCAGCTGGAACTCGCGCTCGGAGACGTCGTTGGACACGACGTAGCCGGCGACGTACTCCAGCGCTTCCTCGACGCTGTCGAGGTACCGGGCCTGCTTGCCGATCACGACGCCGAGCTCGACCTCCCAGTCGGTGCTGGTGGAACGGCGCGGGATGAGCACGTCGTCGTCCGGGCCGACGATCACGTCGGGGGCCTTCATGAACAGCACGGGCTCCGTCGGCACGGCGGCGCCGGTTTCCTCGGCGTGCCGGCGGTAGTTCATGCCGATGCAGAGGACCTTGCCGGGCGAGGCCAGCGGCGGGCCGACGCGCAGGCTCGCGGTTTCCGCGCCGGCGGCAGGCAGCTCGCCGGCTTCGAGCGCGGCGGCGACGCGGGCGAGGCCGTCGGCCGCGAGAAACGCGCCGTCGACGTCGGCCGTGAGGCCGGAGAGGTCGTACAAGGTGCCGTCACCGGCACGCACGAACGGCCGCTCTTCTCCCGCGGCTCCGAGACGCACAAGCTGCACGGACGTTCCCCTCTCACCACAGCCACATCAAGACATCCGATGTATAGCGCATGGACCGCGTTGGATCCAGAGGCTTGGAGGATTTGTTGCCAAAATTGATCGGATCACCGTAGTGGCGCCTCGCGACGCACCGGCACCGATCGTGCCCCGGCCCGGCCCCGGCCGCACTCCGGAGCGAGACCGCTTTCGTCGGACCTTTCCGCGCGCGAACCGGCAAGGGGTGAACACCCCCTGGTCTCCCGGTGTTTTCCTTGCCACACCGCGGCTTCGGTACCGATTCCGCCGAACCCGTTGAAAACACCGCCGGGTCGTGACTTGATGGCTTCCGACCCAACGACGCAGTGAACGAGGTGGGGATGTCCAAGCGGATCCTGATCTGCTGCGACGGCACGTGGGACTCGGCGGACCTGGCCGACGGCGGCGTGCCCGCCCCGAGCAACGTCACGCGGCTCGCACTGGCCACCGCGCCGGCCGACGAAGCCGGCACGGAGCAACGGGTCTTCTACCAGTCGGGTATCGGCACCACGCGGCAGCGGCTGGTCGGCGGCGCGTTCGGCGTCGGGCTCTCGCGCAACGTCCGCGAGGTCTACACCTATCTCGTGCGCACCTACGAACCCGGCGACGAGATCTTCTTCGTGGGCTTCAGCCGCGGCGCGTACACCGTGCGCAGCGTGGCCGGCTTCATCCGCAACTGCGGCCTGCTGCGCCGCCAGCACCTCGGCCTCGTCAAGCGCGCCTACGGCCTCTACCGCGACCGCAGCGACAAGTCCCACCCGCACAACACCGAGGCCACGCTCTTCCGCCGCACCTATTCGCACGAGCCGCGGATCCGGTTCATCGGCGTGTGGGACACGGTGGGCGCGCTCGGCGTGCCGCTCACCGGATTCTGGCCGATCGACGTGTTCAACCGCCGCTTCCAGTTCCACGACACCGCGCTGAGCTCCACCGTGGACGCCGCGTTCCAGGCCTTGTCGATCGACGAGCACCGCAAACCGTTCGTGCCCTCGATCTGGGCGCCGCCCACCACCCCCGGCACGAACCAGATCGAGCAGGTCTGGTTCGCCGGCTGCCACTCCGACGTCGGCGGCGGCGGGCACACCCAGCACAGCCTCTCCGACATCCCCCTGCGCTGGCTCGCAGGCCACGCCGCCCTCAACGGCCTTGCGCTCCTGCCGGACTTCCCCGGCGACCCCGACGCCCTGGGCCCGATGTTCCCGTCCCGCACGGGCTTCTACCGCCTGCTGCCCTCGGTGACCCGCGGGATCGGCACCACGGACCCGAAGCACGAGTTCGTGGCCTCCAGCGCGGTCGCGCGCCACAAGCTGTCGGCGGACTACGCGCCGCCGAACCTGGTGGGGTACCTGGCGCTGGACGGGCCGGTCATGCCGGTGGAGGCCTGAGCCTCACCCGACGTCGGCCAGGTTGCCCGACTTCAGCTCTTCGTCGCTCACCTTCATGCGCCCGTCCACCAAGCGCTGCAAGGCATCCCCGTCGTCCCACTGGTTCACGTTCATCGCGGCGTGCACGTCGCCCTCGGTGCCGACCCAGAAGGCCGTGAAGTCGCGCGCCGCGAGGTCGCCGCGAACGACGAGGCGGTCGCGGTCGAGGTCGGCGAGGCCGCGGTACTCCATGCCGAGGTCGTACTGGTCGGAGAAGAAGTACGGCGAATCCAGGTACGGCTCGTTCTCCCCCAGCAGGTTGCCGGCCACGTGGGCGCCCTGCGTGCGCGCGTTGGCCCAGTGCTCGACGCGCACGCGGTGGCCGTAGCGCGGGTGGAAGTGCGACGCGATGTCGCCCACGGCGTAGACGTCCGGGGCGGCGGTGCGCAGGCCGGCGTCGACCGCGACGCCGCCGTCGTCCGAGAGCTCGAGGCCCGCCGTGTGGGCGAGTTCCACGCGCGGGGCGGCGCCGACTGCCACGAGGACCACGTCGGCCAGCAGTTCTTCACCGCTCTGCAGCCGAACGCCGCGCACGCCGCTCGGGTCGCCCGTCACCTCCGCGACGCGCTCGCCGAGGCGCCAGTGCACGCCGTGTTCTTCGTGCAGGGTGTGGAAAACCCCGGCCACCTCGGGACCGAGGACCTTGCCGAGCGGCAGGCGCCCGGGCGCGACCACGGTCACGTCCGCGTCGTGCGAGCGCGCGGCCGCCGCGGCCTCGGTGCCGATCCAGCCGGCGCCGATGACCACCACGCGCCGGGCGTCGACGAAGGCCGAGCGCAGGCTGAGCGAGTCGTCCAGCGTGCGCAGCGTGTAGAGGCCCGGGAAGTTGCCGCCGGGCGCGGTCAGCGGACGCGGCCGGGAACCCGTCGCGAGCACGAGCCGGTCGAAGCGGTGCTCGCCGCCGGCGTCGTCCAGGACCAGGCGCGCGCCGAGCTCCAGGCGGGTGGCCGTGAGGCCGGAGGCGAGCCGGATGTCGTGGGCGGCGTAGAAGCCCTCTTCGTGCACCCAATCGGGTTCGTCGGTGGTGCCCAGCAGCACGCCCTTCGACAGCGGCGGCAGCTCGTACGGCCGGTGCGGATCGGAACCCATCAGCAGCACGTCGCCGCCGAAGCCCTTCTCACGCACCGCGGCGGCGGCCGAGGCCCCCGCCAGACCGGCCCCGACGATCACGATCTTGCTCGGCTGTGCCATCCCGGCCATCCCGACCTCCCGAGTCCCCGCCACCTGCCGCCCGGACGCTACTCCCGTTGCCCGGACGGCACATCCCAGGTGAACCCGCCCGGAGAACCCGTCGGTAGGCAATTCGGGTGAACCCGCGTAAGAGCCGCGTGAGGCGCCGGTCCCACCCCCGCACGAAGCACGACCGCAACGCGGAATCGGGAGGGCGAGAGCCGTGACAGACCGGGACGAGTGGTCCATCGGCTGCCGGGATCTGGCGGGCAGGCGCAGGGACGTGACGGTATTCGTGAGCAGCGACGACAAGATCGTGCTCGTCGCGCCACCAGGCGAAGCGGCCGTACTCGGCCCCCTCGACGTCGGCCGCCTACGCGCCGCCCTCCGCGACGCCGTCGTGGCCATGGCGCAACACCCGGAGTGATCGTGTTTTTTGCTGTGTTGTCTGCCTCGGCTCCGCCGAGGCGTGCGAGATCGCCTTTGAGCCGGTGTTGGGATCGGGCGGTCTGACCGGCCGGGGGCCGATCGCACCGCCCGATCCCAACACCGGCGCGATCTCGCTCCATGGTTGCCTTGCGGACCTCGGCGAGCCCTTGCGGTGTCGCCACGGCAGATCACCCGGTCCCCACCACCGGTGACCTCACCGAACCCTCCTGTACTTCTGCCTCGACCCCGCCGAGATGCGCGAAACCGCCCTTGAGCCGGTGCCGGCATCTCACCTCGCGGCGGCGAGCCGCTCGGTCGCCGCCACGGCAGTCCGCCCGGTCCCCACCTCCGGTGACCTCACCGAACCCTCCTGTACTTCTGCCTCGGCCTCGCCGAGATGCGCGAAACCGCCCTTGAGCCGGTGCCGGCATCTCACCTCGCGGCGGCGAGCCGCTCGGTCGCCGCCACGGCAGTCCGCCCGGTCCCCACCTCCGGTGACCTCACCGAACCCTCCTGTACTTCTGCCCCAGCCCCGCCGAGGCGCGCGAAACCGCCCTTCAGCCAGCGTCGGGGTCCCGCCCCGCGGCGGCGAGCCCCTGCGGTGTCGCGATGGCAGTCCGCCCGGTCCCCACCACCCGTGACCTCACCCAACCCTCCTGTACTTCAGCCCCAGCCCCACCGAGACGTGCGAAACCGCCCTTGAGCCGATGCCGGCATCTCGCCCCGTAGCGGCGAGCCGCCGGCCCGCCGAGACGCGCGAGGCCGTCCTTGGGCCAGCGTCGGGGTCTCGCCCTGGGGGCTGCCGGGGGAGCTTGGCGAGCCGCTCGGTCGCCGCCACGATGGAGCGTCCGGTCTCCACTGCGTTCGCCTTCACCGAACTCTCCTGTGTTTCTGTCTCAACTCCATCGAGGCGCGCGAAACCGCGTTTGAACCGGTGTTGGGGTCTCGCCCTGCGGCTGCCCTGCAGGCTTGGCGAGCCGCTCGGTCGTCGCCGCGGTGGAGCGCCCGGGCACACCACCGGTGGACTCACCGAACCCTCCGGTGTTTCTGCCTCGGCCCCGCCGAGGCGCGCGAGATCGCCTCGCCCCGTGCTTGCTTGTCAGAGCTTGGCCGGACGCCTGGTCGCCACCGATCCCTCCCCCGCCTCGATCCGGCCGCGCAGGCCGGGCGTTTCACCGAGCCGCCTTCGCGCCGGCCAGACCTTCGGCCCTCCTTGCCCCGCAACGAAGTTCGAGGCCGAGAACCTCGCGCGATGCCGGAAGCCCCGCCGGAAGCCCGGCACGCTGCCGCGACTGCCCGCACCGACCTCACGCGCCGCCACCGCCGCCCGGCTACGCTGGCTCCGCCGGGCCCAGGCGACCACTGAAGCCCGGCCCTGACGCAACCACAGCGCGAGATCGCGCCGCCCCGGCGAAGCCGGGGCAGACAACACAGCCGCGGTGAAAGGACACGAAGTGGACGTCGCCGAGGCCTGCGCCGAGGGCGTCCGCCGGCGGCGGGTCGCGCTGCGGTGGAGCGCGCACGCCGCGTGGGTGCTCGTGCTCGCGGTGGCGACGGAGCTGCGCGTGGGCCGGTTCGGGTTCCACCCGTCGGACCAGGGCTTCATCCTCGCGCAGGCGTGGCGGGTGCTGCAGGGCGAGGTGCCGCACGCCGACATCATCTCCGCGCGGCCGCTCGGGTCGGCGATCCTGCACGTGGTCGACTTCGCGCTGCCCGGGCCGCTGCTCTTCGCGTCGAGCTGCCTGGCGATGGTGCAGATCGCGCTGACGACGATCGCGTTCGCCGTGCTCGTGACGCGGCGGCCGGTGCTGTCGTGGGGGCCCGGCCTGACGGCACTGGTCGCGGCGGCGGCCCTGCTGAACCTCAACGGTTTCCCGCTCATGGCGTGGCACACCGTCGACGGGATCACGCTCACCGCGTGCGGCGCGTGGGCCCTGGATTCGGGGCTGCGCAAGGGAAATCCGTACGCACGGCTCGGCGGGCTGGCATTGCTGGGCGCGGCGGTGTTCGTGAAGCAGAGCTTCGTCCTCGCCGCGGTGATCGGGCTGGTCTGGACCTTGTGCTACCCGAACCGGCTGCGGCGCCTGCCGGCCGACGTGCCGGCGCTCGGCGCGTTCGGGATCGCCTACGTGGCTTGGGTGAGCCTCGGCGGCGGCTTCGGCGACATGGTCGGCCAGCTGACCGGTGGCGTCCCCGCGTACGGCGAACGCCTGCTCGGCCTGTGGCTGGACGACCCGCAGGTGCTGCTGCGCCCGCCGGTGCGGGAGCTCACGTTCTTCGCCGCGATCGCTGTGGTGCTACTGGTGCTCCGGCTCGCCGGCGAACGGCTCGGCGCGGCCGGGCGCGTGGCGTCGTGGCTGCTCGCGTTCGGCGGCGCGGCCGCGGTGGTGTGGACGGTGGTCGACGGACGGTTCACGGCTTCGTCGCGCTGGGCCGACGTGCTGTGGTGGATCCTCGCCGTCGCCGTCGTGGTTCACGCGACCGTACGGCGCAAGATTTCCTGGGCCGCGCTGCTCGTGCTCGCGACGGGCTTCATGACCAGCCTCTCCTGGGGCAACGACACCCCGACGCTGCTCACCGGCTCGCTCGCGCTCACGGCGTTGCTGCTGCTGGGTTTCGTGCTGCCGGACCTCGCGCCGGTGCTGCGCCGCACGTGGCTGACCACGACGGCGGGGCTGGCCGCGGTGGCGGTGTGCGGCTGGGCGGTCGTGGCGCACCACGACGAAGCCGCGTACCTCGACCTGTCGCACGACCAGCTCACCGCCGACCTCGGCACGGTCAGCCCGGCGCTGCGCGGCATCCGCACGAATCCCTCGACCTACACCTACGTCGCCCAGATCCGCGACTGCCTCCGGCGCTACCCGGCTTCGCGCGTCGCGGTGCTGCCCGACAACCCGTTCGCCTACCCGGTTTTCGGCCTGCGCAACCCGTTTCCGCTGGAGTGGCCGCTGCCGTTGGAGATCGTCGGTGACGCGCCGCAGCGCATGCTCGCCACCGCGGCGGACCTCGATCGTGAGGGCGACTACCTGGTGCTGTTCGAGACCGTGCCGAGCAAGACGCTGGCTCAGGGCGGGCCGGTGCCCGCGCAGGTCGCGGCCGATGCCGCGATCGTCGACTACCTGGGCCTGGAGAACGCGTTGCGCGCGCGGCTGACCGGACAACCGGTGGCGTGCGGGAGTTTCGTCGGCAAGTGGGCGCGCTGAGGTTCAGTCCAGCAGCGTGTCGTCGGGCGAGCCGGCCGCCAGCGTCGCGAGGACCTCGAGCGCGGCCGCGAGGGTTTCCTTGGGGGGCGCGGAAACCGCGAGCCGCACGGCGTTCGGGGCGTGACCCGGCAGCACCGCGAACGAGGCCGCCGGCGACAACGCGATGCCGTGCCGGGCGGCCGCAGCCACGAACGTCTCCGCACGCCACTGCTCCGGCAGCTCCCACCAGCGGTGGTACGCCGCCGGATCGCCGACGACCGCGAACCCGGCGAGACGCTCGTCGAGGATGGCGGCGCGTTCGGCCGCGTCGGCGCGTTTCGCGGTCTCGACCTCGGCCAGCGCGCCGCCGGTGATCCAGCGCGTGGCGGCCTCCATCGCGAACCGCGTCGAACCCCAGCCACCCGAACGGACGGCGCCCGCGAGCCGCGCGGTCCAGGCCGACGGCGCCACCACGAACCCCGCGGTGAGACCGGGCGCCACCCGTTTCGACAGGCTGTCGACGAACACCGTGCGCTCGGGCGCGAGTGCGGCCAGCGGTTCGACGTCCGGGCGCAGGAACGTGTAGATGCCGTCCTCGATCACCGGCAGGTCGAGGCGCCGCACGGTGTCCGCCAGCTCGGCGCGGCGCGTGGGCGGCATCGTCGGCCCGAGGGGGTTGTGGAGCGTCGGCTGCACGTACAACGCGCGCACGGGCGCCGCTGCGTGGGCGGCTTCGAGCGCGGCCGGGACGAGGCCGTCGGCGTCGGTTTCGATGGGCACCAGCTCGGCGCCCAGCCGCGTGGCCAGCGCTTTCACCACCGGGTAAGTCAGCGCTTCGACCGCGAGCCGCTCCCCCAGCGGGACGAACGCGGAGATCGCCGCCGCGATGCCCTGGCGGCCGTTGCCCGTCACCAGGATCGTCGCCGGGTCGGGTGTCCAGCCACCGCGGGACACCATCCCGGCCGCGGCTTCCCGCACCGCTTTCGTCCCCGCGGCGCCGACGGGGTGCAGGGCGTCGGTGAACACGTCGGCGCGAAGCAGCGGCTCCAGCGCGTACGCGAGCTTCGCGGATTGGCTCGGCAGTACGGCGAAGTTGAGCTCGAGATCCACGCGCGCGTCGCCGGGTTCGGCGAGCGCGGGCTCGGGCGCCGGGCGCGCGGCCCGCACGAACGTGCCCCGGCCGACCTCCCCGACGGCCAGGCCGCGGCGGGTCAGCTCGCCGTAGACGCGGGCGGCGGTGGAGCCGGCGATGCCGCGGTCGCGCGCGAACCTGCGTTGCGGCGGGAGGCGGTCGCCCGGTCTCAGCCGGCCCGCTTCGATGTCGGCGGCGAGCTCGTCCGCGACGACCCGGTAGTCGTCCATCGTCACCTTCGCTTACGCCGTGAACCGCAGAGAACCCCGTCCGCATGATGACACCGGCTGGTCACGTTCGGCGAATGCGACCCAGGGAACTCCCCGAATGAGGGTCACTAGGTTAGCCTAACCTGTGTGGACCAGACGATCGCGGAAGCACCGAGCCTGACCGAACCCCGTCTGCACGCCGAGGCGCTGACCCTGGCCTACGACGGGCGCACCGTCGCCGAAGACCTCGGCGTGGTCATCCCGGACAAGGCGTTCACGGTCATCGTCGGTCCCAACGCGTGCGGCAAGACCACGCTCCTGCGCGCGCTCGCGCGGATGCTCAAGCCCCGCAAGGGCTCCGTCTACCTCGACGGCTCGGTGATCTCCAGCTACGGCGCCAAGGAGGTCGCGCGCCGCCTCGGCCTGCTGCCGCAGAGCTCCGTCGCGCCCGACGGCATCACCGTCGCCGACCTCGTCTCCCGCGGCCGCTACCCCCACCAGCGCCTGCTGCGCCAGTGGTCCCGCGACGACGCCGCCGTGGTCGCCGAGTCCATGGCCGCCACCGGCGTCTCGGACCTGGCCGAGCGCCTCGTCGACGAGCTGTCCGGCGGGCAGCGCCAGCGCGTGTGGATGGCGATGGCCCTCGCCCAGCAGACCGACCTGCTGCTGCTGGACGAACCCACGACCTACCTCGACATCGCGCACCAGATGGACATCCTCGACCTCTGCGCCCAGCTGCACGCCGACCAGGGCCGCACGCTGGTCGCCGTGCTCCACGACCTCAACCACGCCGCCCGCTACGCCACCCACATGATCGCCATGCGCGACGGCCAGGTCCTCGCCACCGGCACCCCGGAGGAGGTCGTGACGGAGGACAACGTGGAGAAGATCTTCGAACTGCCGTGCCGCGTCATGCCCTGCCCCGAAACCGGCACCCCGCTGGTGATCCCGAAGGCGGGCCGGCGCGCCGCGTAGTCATCCGGCCCGGGCGAGCAGTTCGGCCCGCCGCTTGCTCGGTGTTGTTCCTCTCGGGCCGGAGACGCGCTCTTGCGGCCGAACGATGTCGACCACGGGCAGGCGGGCGGCCGGCTCAGGCCATCGCCGCGACAGGTGGCCGCCGGAGAACCGGCCGCCGCATCACCGATTTCCACCTCGCGACCGCACACCCCACCCTCGGTTAGATTGGTGCCGGAGGTGCCATGACCCGCGAACTCTGGACCGCAGTCGACGACTACCTGGCCGAAGCCCTGATCCCCGCCGACCCGGTGCTCGACGCCGCCCTCGCCGAGTCGGGTGCGGCGGGCCTGCCGGCCATCGCCGTGTCGCCCACGCAGGGCAAGCTGCTTCACCTGCTGGCCCTCACCGCCGGTGCGCGCTCGATCCTCGAGATCGGCACGCTCGGCGGCTACAGCACGATCTGGCTCGCCCGCGCTTTGCCGCCCGGCGGCACACTGGTGACCTGCGAATACGAACCGAAGCACGCCGCCGTGGCGCGCGCGAACCTCGACCGCGCCGGCTTCGGGCCCGAGGTGGCCGACATCCGCGTCGGCGCCGCGCTCGACACCCTGCCCACGCTGACCGGTCCGTTCGACTTCGTCTTCATCGACGCCGACAAGGCCAACCTCGCGCCCTACGTCGCCGAAGCCGTGCGGCTGTCGCGGCCGGGCACCACGATCGTGGTCGACAACGTCGTCCGGGACGGGGCCGTGCTCGAAGCCGCCAGCACCGACCCGTCCGTGCGGGGCGTGCGCGAGATGTTCGCGGCCCTCACCGGCGACGACCGGCTCGAAGCGACTGCCATCCAGACGGTGGGCGACAAGGGTTACGACGGTTTCGTCCTCGCCCGCGTGCGCTGACCTGATCGTCCGCCGACGGCACCCGCCACGGACGATCAGCGCCCCGGCGTCTCCTTCGCCAGGGGCGGGGCGAACCGCGGCTCGACCCCACCCTCGATCGGCTTCCCCTGCTCGGCCTGCACCATGAACGTCCGCCAGATGTCCGCGGGCACAGTCGAGCCCATCAGCTTCTTGCCTTGCGCGTCGAACAGCCGCCGCTCGTCGTCGGAGCCGACCCAGACGGCCGTGGCCAGCTGCGGGGTGTAGCCGATCGCCCAGGCGTCCTGGTTGTCCGACGAGTTGCCGTGCTGGAACTCGCCCGTGCGCAGGGCGGCGGGGCGGCCGTCGGGCAGGAAGGTCTGCAGCACGTTCGTCACCTCGGCGGCGATCTTCGCGCTCACGCCCGCGTCGTCGGAGAACGCGGGGTGCGGCTCGTTGTCGTGCTGCCACACGACGCTGCCGTCCTGGGTGAGCACCTTGTCGACGAGGTGTGGCGCCACGCGCATCCCGTCGGCCGCGAAAGTCCCGTACGCGCCGGCCAAGTCCAAGGGCCGCAACGGATACCGCCCGACTGCGATGCCCGAACCGATCAGGAACCCGTCCTTCTCGCGCAGGGTCGGCGAGCCGTCGACCGCCTCCGGGATGCCGGCATCGCGCGCCGCCGCGCTCACCGCGTCGGCGCCGACGCGTTTGGCCAGTCCGATGTACGGCGTGTCGGCGCCCGAGGTCATGGCTGTGCGCAAGGTGCAGGTGGACGGGCACTTGCGCGGGTACTCGAAGTTCTCCCCGAGGAAGTCGATCGTGCCGGGCGCGGCCACGGGTTCGTCGGGCGAGACACCGGCGCGCAGGCCCGCGGTGAGCGTGAACGGGTAGAACGCCGAACCCGCCGCGTGTTCCGTGCCGGCGTAGTCGCGGACGCCGTTGTCGCCGCCGTCGTACGCGCGCACCGCCCCCGTCGCCGGATCGACCGACACGAGCGCGCCGCGGAACTCCTTCGGCTCGCCCTTCAGGCGGTCGGCCAGAGTCGAGCGCGCGGACGCCTGCGCCTTGCGGTCGAGCGTGGTCTGCACGACCAGATTCCCTTGCTGCAGACGGGAAAGCGAGAACCCGTCCTGTTCGAGCTCGCTGAGCACCTGCTGCTTCACGTGGTACTCGTCGTAGGTCACGCTCGCGCGGGTCTCCGACGGCGGCAGGATTTCCTTGCCGGGATAGGCCATCGCGGCGGCGTCCGCGGGTTTGACGTAACCGCGTTGCACGAGTTTGTCGCGCACGTACGTCCAGCGTTTCGCCGCGTGCGCGTCGCCCGAAACGGCCGGGTCGTGCACCGACGGCGACTGGATCATCCCGGCCAGGAACGCGGCTTCACTCCAGGTCATGGAGTCGTCGAGCGGACGGCCGAAGAACGCGTTCATCGCCGCGGCCGGGCCGAAGGTGCCGCGGCCGAAGGAGATGATGTTCACGTAGCTGGTGAAGATCTGTTCCTTGCTCTGCTGCTGCGTGATTTTCGTGGCGAGCACCAGCTCCTGCAGCTTGCGCCCGAGCGTCGCGTCGTCGTCGCCGGTCGATTTCTTGATGTACTGCTGGGTGATCCCCGAACCGCCGCCGACGCCGGTGAGGAACGCGCGGCCGATCCCGGTGGGATCGAAGCCCGCGTTGTCCCAGAACGTCGGGTCTTCGGTGGCGATGATCGCGTCACGCAGCTTCGCGGGCACCTTGTCGTAGGGCACGAAGGAGCGGTCGCCGTCGGCCGGCAGCACCTTGAGCAGCTCGCTGCCGTCGGAGTACTTCAGCTCCACGGTCTTGTCGAGCGAGGCGAGCACGTCCTGCGGGCTGCGGACGTCCATCAGCAGGTAGGCGACCCAGAACGCGATCAGCGGCAGGCCGACGAAGACGCCGAAGCAGCAGTACGCGATGCGCCTGATCTTGCGCCACCGGCGGCGGCGACGGGCACGGGGATCGTCGGGCTGCTCGTTCGTGACACTGCTGGTGGCTCCATCCGTCTCGGCATCCGTGTCGGGTCGCACGATGGGACGACGGCCGGACGGGTGAAAAGGTTGTGCGGTTCGGTGAGAAATTCACGGCGGGTCACGACAGGAAGGCACGCAGCAGCGAAGCCGTGCCCTCGATGTGCTCGGCCATCGCGTGGCGCGCGGCCACGGGATCGCCGGCGAGGATGGCGTCGACGATCGCCTCGTGCTGGGCGTTGGAATGCTCCAGGTTCGGCTCGAGCAGCGGGATGCGGTCGAGCAGCTGGTTCACGCGCGTGCGGGCGTCGGCCATCGCCGTGGTGAGCGAGCTCGACGCCGTGACTTCGGCGATCGCGAGGTGCAGGCGCGAGTCCTTGCGCCGGTAGTCGACGAGGTCGGCGGCCGCGGCCTCGGCGAGCGTGGTCTTGAGGTGCTGCCGGTCGGCCGGGCTGAGCGTCCGCGCGGCGGCCGCCTCGGCGGCGCCGGTCTCGAGCACGTGACGCAGGCACAGCGCGTCTTCGAAGGCGGCTGCGTCGATTTCGCTGGGTTTGCTCTGCGCGGGCTCGGGCAGGTTCTCGTTCACGAACGTGCCGCCGTAACGCCCTCGTCGTGACTCCACGTAACCTGCGTCGGCCAGCGCGCGGATGGCCTCCCTGAGCGTCACCCGGCTCACGCCGAGGCGCTCGGCCAGCTCGCGCTCCGAGGGCAGCCGCTCCCCCGCGCCGACCACGCCGAGGCGGATGGCCTGCAGCAGGCGTTCGACGGTCTCCTCGAACGCGTTGCCCGCGCGCACCGGCCGGAACAGCGCCTCGTTCGCGCTAGCCACCGACGTCTCCACGAGGGCGAGTCTAAGCCCGGTCGATTGCAGAGACATCTTTGCAAAGAATCCTCTGCGGTGTAGTTTGTGTCCCATGAGCTCTTCCGACCGCACCGAACGGATCCTCGACGCACGCACCCTGCGCGCGCTCGCCCACCCGCTGCGGATGCGGCTGCTCGGCCTGCTGGAACAGGACGGCCCCGCCACGGCCACCGGCCTGGGCAAGCGCGTCGGCGAGAGCTCCGGCACCACGTCCTGGCACCTGCGCCAGCTCGCCGACGCCGGCCTCGTCGCGGAGGACCCCGACCGGGGCTCGAAGCGCGAACGCTGGTGGAAGGCCGCCCAGGACTACACCACCATCCGCACCGGCGACTTCGTCCGCGACCCGGAGCTGGCCGGCCCGATCGCGACGATCCTGCACCAGCTGGTCGTGCAGCGCCACCAGGAGGAAGCGCAGTTCGTCGCCGAGCTACCCCGTTGGCTGGACCGGTGGGAACACAACGCCACCATGACCAGCGAACACCTCTCCCTGACCCCCGAAGAAACCCGTCGGATGAGCGACGAGATCACCGCCGTGGTCAACCGCTACCGCCGCCCTGGCCGCCCCGGCGACGACACCGTCGTCACCCACTGGGCCGCCTTCCCGCGCACCGCCCACCCCGAAGAACCCATCGACACCCTGGGGACGCCATGATTCCGCACCACGTCACGGAGCACTTCGTCGCCGCACGCCAGTCCGAACTCCGCGCTGCGGCTTCCCGCCACCGCACAGCCAACGCCGCGACTCGCACCCTGTCCGTCGCCGCCACCACCGCCCGCCAGCGCCTCGGCTGGCTACTGGTCCACACGGGCCTGCGTCTGGTGACCGACCGGGGCCAGGGGCCGCAGATCACCTTGCCGGCTTGAGGATCCCGTTCTGGCTTTGGTCCACTGAGGACTTCCGAATCCTCGCTCGGGCGCCAATCCGCCAAGCAACCAGCCGCCCTGCGCTCGACCTTGCGCCTTCCCTTCGCCGCGCCTCCACGACAGGTCCATTCGCTCAGCGAATGTCCCCGCCACGCACAACCACCACTCCACCGGCCACCACCCAGCCGCGGCGGGACCCTTCGCGAAGCGAAAGGCATTTGCGGACAAGACCCACCACGCGCCACCACTCACATTGGTGCGAGCGGAACCCTTCGCTCAACGAAGGTCCCCACACCCACGCACGCCGCCTCCCCCGGTCGCGACGGAACCCTTCGCCCAGCGAAGAGACCATCCCACCTTCTCTGCCGCTCCCGCCGTACCCACGTCGAGCGACTCGGGACCCTTCGCCCAGCGAAGACGCCTGTGCCCACCGGATCCACCGCAAACACCAACACGACGGGACGGTTCGTCTTGCGAAGGCCCCACCACCATCGAATGGCCACACCAGCAGCATGCAACCGTTCGCCCGGCGAAAGGCGCATGAGCGTCAGACCCACGGCCCACAACGGCTCACGCCAGCGGGCCCCTTCGCGCAGCGAAAGGACCGCTCGCACGGCAAGCCGACTACGACCCCAGCGCGAACAGCCCAGCCAGTGACCCCGAAACGCAAGATGGGACCGTTCGCCCTGCGAAAGGCTCGCGGGCGCCAGCCACCAACCACCACCACTCGCGCCAGCGCAGTGAGACCGTTCGCCCAGCGAAAGGTCCGTGGGTGCCAGACCCGCGACGCACCACACTCGCGCCAGCTCGGCGGGGCCCTTCGCCCAGCGAAAGGACCACTCGCGAGCGGCAACTGCGAGCAGTGACCGAAAAAGCAAGATGGGACCGTTCACCCTCCGAACGGTCCCACCCCAACACCACACCCCGAGCGCCTCAGCACTCGATGACGTTCACCGCCAGCCCGCCGCGGGCGGTTTCCTTGTACTTCACCGACATGTCGGCGCCGGTCTCGCGCATGGTTTTGATGGCCTTGTCCAGCGTGACCACGTGGCTGCCGTCGCCGCGCATGGCCATGCGGGCGGCGTGGATGGCCTTCGAGGCGCCGACGGCGTTGCGTTCGATGCACGGGATCTGCACCAGCCCGCCGACCGGGTCGCAGGTCAGGCCCAGGTGGTGCTCGACGCCGATCTCGGCGGCGTTCTCCACCTGGGCCGGCGAGCCGCCGAGCACCTCGGTCAGTCCGGCGGCCGCCATGGCCGAGGCCGAGCCGACTTCGCCCTGGCAGCCGACCTCCGCGCCCGAGATGGAGCCCGTCTGCTTCAAGATCGAGCCCAGAGCGCCGGCCGTCAGGAGGAAGGTCACGATGCCATCGTCCGAGGAGCCGCGGATGAACCGCTGGTAGTAGTGCAGCACGGCGGGAATGATCCCCGCGGCACCGTTCGTCGGCGCCGTGACCACACGCCCGCCGGCGGCGTTCTCCTCGTTGACCGCCAGCGCGTACAGGCTGACCCAGTCCATGGCGTACAACGGATCCCCGACGCCGTCCTCGGCGATCAGCTTGTCGTGCAACGCCTTGGCGCGCCGCGGGACCTTCAGGCCGCCCGGGAGCACGCCCTCGTGGGCGATGCCGGCCGAGACGCACGCGGCCATCACGTCCCAGATCTCCAACAGCCCGGCCCGAACCTCGGCGGCGGAACGCCACGACAGCTCGTTGGCCAGCATGATCTCGCTGATCGGCAGCCCCGTCGCCGCGCAGTGGCCGAGCAGGTCGGCGCCCGTGCGGAACGGGTAGGGCACCGGCGTCGAGTCCTCGACGAACACCGCGTCCGTCTCGTACGACTCGTCGCGCACGAAACCGCCGCCCACGGAGTAGTACGTCCGCGACCGCAGCTCCGAATCACCGGCGAAGGCCCGGAACACCATCCCGTTCGGGTGCGCCGGCAGCGACTTGCGCCGGTGCATCGTCAAGTCGACATCCTCGTCGAACGCGATCTCCCGCACGCCGCCCAGCAGCAACCGCCCCGACGCCCGTATATCGGCGACCCGCGAAGGCACCGTCTCCGTGTCGACCGACTCCGGACGTTCCCCCGACAGCCCCAGCAGCACGGCCTTGTCACTGCCGTGCCCGAACCCCGTCGCGCCGAGCGAGCCGAACAGCTCCGCCTGCACCCGCGTGACGCGGTCCAGCAGCCCCTCGTCGACGAGACCGTCCACAAAGGTCCGCGCGGCCCGCATCGGGCCGACCGTGTGGGAGCTCGACGGCCCGATGCCGATGGAGAACAGATCGAAGACGCTGATCGCCATTGACCCGCCCCTTCCCTCTAGTGCCTGGCCAGCAGCGAGCTGGCTTCCTGCGCCGCCGGGCCTTGTTCGGCCAGGTGCGCCAGGTTTTCCGGCAGCTCCTCGCCGCGGTGGGCCTTGGTCTGCGCGTAGAGGCGTCCGGCGCGGTAGGACGAGCGCACGAGCGGTCCCGCCATCACGCCACTGAACCCGAGCGCCTCGGCCGCCTGGGAATGCTCCACGAACTCCTCCGGCTTCACCCACCGGTCCACCGGATGATGCCGCGGCGAGGGACGCAGGTACTGCGTGATCGTCAGGATCTCGCAGCCCGCCTCGAACAGGTCGCGCATCGCCGGCTCGACCTCGTCGGGCGTCTCGCCCATCCCGAGGATCAGGTTCGACTTCGTCACCAACCCGGCCTCACGGGCCTTCGTGATGACTTCCAGCGAACGGGCGTAGCGGAACCCGGGGCGGATGCGCTTGAAGATCCGCGGCACCGTCTCCACGTTGTGCGCCAGGACCTCCGGCCGTGACCCGAACACCTCGGCCAGCTGCGCCGGATCGGCGTTGAAGTCCGGGATGAGCAGCTCGACACCGGTGCCCGGGTTCAGCTCGTGGATCTGCCGGACGGTCTCCGCATACAGCCAGGCCCCGCCGTCGTCGAGGTCGTCGCGCGCGACGCCCGTGACGGTCGAGTACCGCAAACCCATGGCCTGCACGGATTCCGCGACCTTGCGCGGCTCGGTGCGGTCCAGCGCGGACGGTTTCCCGGTATCGATCTGGCAGAAGTCACACCGGCGCGTGCACTGGTCCCCACCGATCAGGAACGTCGCCTCACGGTCTTCCCAGCACTCGTAGATGTTGGGACAGCCCGCTTCCTCACAGACAGTGTGCAGACCCTCCCGGCGCACCAAGCCCTTCAGCTCGGTGAACTCCGGCCCCATCCGCACCTTCGTCCTGATCCACGACGGCTTCTTCTCAATGGGCGTCTCGCTGTTGCGGACCTCGAGCCGCAGCAACTTCCGCCCCTCGGGCTGCGCGCTCATCGCGACAGGTCCGAGTACAGCGGGTACTTCTTCGCCAGCAGCTCCACGCGCCCGCGCAGCGTCTGCGCCACGGACTCGTCGAAGTCCGGCTTCAGCGCCTCGGCGATCACGTCGGCGACCTCGGCGAAGTCCTCCGCGCCGAACCCGCGCGTGGCCAGGGCCGGCGTGCCGATGCGCAGGCCGGAGGTGACCATCGGCGGCCGCGGGTCGAACGGCACCGCGTTGCGGTTCACCGTGATCCCCACGGTGTGCAGCCGGTCCTCGGCCTGCTGACCGTCCAAAGCGGACTGCACGAGGTCCACGAGCACCAGGTGCACGTCGGTGCCGCCGGTGAGCACGCGCACGCCCGCCTCGGCGCAGTCCGAACGCGACAGCCGGTCGGCCAGGATCCGCGAACCTTCGAGGGTCCGCTCCTGCCGCTCGCGGAACTCGTCGCTCGCCGCGATCTTCAACGCCACGGCCTTGGCCGCGATCACGTGCTCCAGCGGCCCGCCCTGCTGGCCGGGGAACACCGCCGAGTTGATCTTCTTCGCCAGCTCCTCACGGCACAGGATCAGGCCGCCGCGCGGGCCGCCCAGCGTCTTGTGCGTGGTCGTGGTGACGATGTCCGCGTGCGGCACCGGCGACGGGTGCAGCCCCGCGGCCACCAGGCCCGCGAAGTGCGCCATGTCCACCATCAGGCGAGCGTCGACCAGGTCGGCGATCCGGCGGAACTCCGCGAAGTCGAGCTGACGCGGGTAGGCCGACCAGCCCGCGATGATCAGCTTCGGCTGGTGCTCCACGGCCAGCCGCTCGATCTCGGCGAGGTCGACGATCCCGGTCTCTTTGTCGACGTGGTAGGCGACGACGTTGTAGAGCTTGCCCGAGAAGTTGATCTTCATCCCGTGCGTGAGGTGGCCGCCGTGGGCCAGGTCGAGGCCGAGGATCGTGTCGCCCGGCTTCAGCACGGCGAACATCGCCGCCGCGTTGGCCTGGGCGCCCGAGTGCGGCTGCACGTTGGCGTGCTCGGCGCCGAACAGCGCCTTCGCGCGGTCGATCGCCAGCTGCTCGACGACGTCGACGTACTCGCAGCCACCGTAGTAGCGGCGGCCGGGGTAGCCCTCCGCGTACTTGTTGGTCAGCACCGAACCCTGCGCCTCGAGCACACCGACAGGCGCGAAGTTCTCCGACGCGATCATCTCCAGCGTCGACTGCTGACGGTCCAGCTCCGCGGCCACCGCGGCGGCGACCTCGGGGTCCACATCGGACAGGTGGGCGTCGAAAGTCGTCATTCAGTTCTCCTGGGTGAGCGCGGCGTACGCGGCGGCGTCGAGCAGCTCCGGGACGTCGCCCGTGAGCCGCACCTTCAGGAGCCATCCTTCGGTGTAGGGGTCGGAGTTCACGATCTCGGGGGTGTCCGATGTGGTCTCGTTCACCTCGACGACCTCGCCGCTCACCGGCGAGTACAGCTCACTCACGGACTTCGTCGACTCGACCTCGCCGAACACCTCGCCCGCGGTCACCGTGCCGCCCACGGCGGGCAGCTGCACGAACACGATGTCACCGAGCGACTCGGCGGCGAAGGCGGTGATGCCCACGGTCGCGACGCCGTCGACGACCGACAGCCACTCGTGTTCCTTGGTGTAGGACAGGTTCTGGGGGATGCTCACGGTAAACGGGCCTCTCAGGCTCGGGAGTAGAAGGGCAGGGCGACGACCTCCACGGGCTCGATCCTGCCCCTGATGTCGACGGAAAGCTTCGTACCAGGCTCGGCGTACGCCCGATCGACGTACGCCATCGCGATGGGGTAACCCAGCGTCGGCGAAAGCGCACCACTGGTCACTTCGCCCACCGAAACGCCGTCGGAGACCACGTTGTACCCGTGCCTCGGCGCGCGGCGTCCGGTGGCCCGCAGCCCGACACGCACCCGCGGAACGTCGGCCTTGGCCAGCTCCGCCAGCGCGGCCCGGCCCACGAAGTCGCCCGGCTTCTCGAACTTCACCACGCGCCCCAGGCCGGCGGCGAACGGGTTGAGCTCCCGCGTGAGCTCGTTGCCGTACAACGGCATCCCGGCCTCGAGCCGCAGCGTGTCGCGGCACGCCAGCCCACACGGCACGAGCCCGAACGCCTCACCGGCGTCGGTCAGCGCCCGCCACAACGCCGGCGCCTCGGCGGCGGGCACGAACAGCTCGAAGCCATCCTCACCCGTGTACCCCGTGCGGGCCAGGAGCACGTCGTGCCCCTTCACCACGGCGGGCACGCTCGCGTAGTACTTGAGCGCGCCCAGGTCCGCGTCGGTCACCGCCGCCAGCACGTCGACCGCGCGCGGGCCCTGCACGGCGATCAGCGCCGTGTCGGCGGACCGGTTCTCCACCACGGCGTCGAACCCGGCCACGCGCTCGGCCAGCGCCTCGGCGACCACGTCGGCGTTGCCGGCGTTGGCCACGACCAGGTACTCCTCGTCGGCCAGCCGGTAGACGACGAGGTCGTCGAGCACGCCGCCGTCGGCGTCGCAGATCATCGTGTAGCGGGCGCGGCCCGGCTTCACGCCGGTGAGGTTGCCGACCAGCGCGTAGTCGAGCACGTCGGCGGCCTGCGCGCCGCGGACGTGGATCTCGGCCATGTGCGACAGGTCGAACAGCCCGGCCGCCTCGCGCACGGCCTTGTGCTCGGCCAGCTCACTGGCGTAGCGGACCGGCATCGACCAGCCCGCGAAGTCGGTGAACAGCGCGCCCAGTCCCTTGTGGACGGCGTGCAGTGAGGTCTCTTTAGCTGCATTCGTTTCAACCACGGGGCGCTCAGCCTTCGTACGCGTTGAGGGGCGGGCAGGAGCAGACGAGGTTGCGGTCTCCGCGCGCCCCGTCGATCCGGCGCACCGGCGGCCAGTACTTGTTCTTGCGCGACACACCCGCCGGGTACACCGCCAGCTCACGGTCGTAGTCGTGCGTCCACTCGCCCACCAGCGTCTCCGCCGTGTGCGGGGCGGCGCGCAGCGGGCTCGTCTCCGCGGTCCAGCGCCCGGAGGCGACCTGGTCGATCTCATGGCGGATGGCGATCATGGCGGCGCAGAAGCGGTCGATCTCGCCGAGGTCCTCGCTCTCGGTGGGCTCCACCATGAGCGTGCCCGCGACCGGGAACGACATCGTCGGCGCGTGGAAGCCGTAGTCGATGAGCCGCTTCGCGACGTCGTCAACGGTCACGCCGGTGTCCTTGGTGATGCCGCGCAGGTCGAGGATGCACTCGTGCGCGACCAGGCCGTCCTGGCCGGTGTAGAGCACCGGGTAGTGCGGCGACAGGCGGGCGGCGACGTAGTTGGCCGCGAGCACCGCGACCTTCGTGGCCGCCGTGAGGCCGGGCGCGCCCATCATGCGCACGTACGCCCACGAGATCGGCAGGATCGACGCCGAGCCGTAGGGCGCGCCGCTGATCGGGCCGACGCCGGTGGCCGGGCCCGCCGCGTCGAGCAGCGGGTGGTTCGGCAGGTACGGCGCGAGGTGTGCGCGCACCGCGACCGGGCCGACGCCGGGGCCGCCACCGCCGTGGGGGATGCAGAACGTCTTGTGCAGGTTCAGGTGCGACACGTCGCCGCCGAACTCACCCGGCTTCGCCAGGCCCAGCAACGCGTTGAGGTTCGCGCCGTCGACGTACACCTGGCCGCCGCCGTCGTGCACGATCTTGGCGAGCCGCTCGATGCCGTGCTCGTACACGCCGTGCGTGGACGGGTAGGTGACCATGATCGCCGCGAGCGTCTCGCGGTTCGCGTCGACCTTGGCCTGCAGGTCTTCGAGGTCGACGTTGCCCTCGTCGGTGCACTTCACCACGACCACGCGCATGCCGGCGAGCACGGCCGAGGCCGCGTTGGTGCCGTGCGCGGACGACGGGATCAGGCAGACGTCGCGCTCGGGCTGGCCGTTGGCGTGGTGGTAGCCGCGGATGGCGAGCAGACCGGCGAGCTCACCCTGGCTGCCGGCGTTGGGCTGCAGGGAAACCTGGTCGTAGCCGGTCACCTCGGCGAGCCAGCCCGACAGCTGGGCCACGAGCCGGTGGTAGCCCTCGGCGTCCTCGGCCGGTGCGAACGGGTGGATGCCCGCGAACTCGCGCCAGCTGATCGGCTCCATCTCGGTGGTGGCGTTGAGCTTCATCGTGCACGAGCCCAGCGGGATCATGCCGCGGTCGAGCGCGTAGTCCAGGTCGGCGAGCTTGCGCAGGTAACGCAGCATCGACGTCTCGGAGCGGTGCGTGCTGAACACCTCGTGGGCCATGAAGCCGCTCTCGCGCACGATGCCGCTCGGCAGCGCGGTGGCGGTGGCCCACTCGGCGTCCACGCCGAACGCGCGCAGCACCTGCGCGAGGATGTCCGGCCGGGTGACCTCGTCGCAGGCCACGCGCACGTGGTCGGCGTCGACGTGCCCGAGGTTGATGCCCGCCTCGCGCGCGGCCGCGTGGACCTCGGCGGCGCGGCCGGGAACGTGCGCGACGACCGTGTCGAAGAACGCCTCGTGCACGACCTCCACGCCACCTTCGCGCAGCGCCGCGGCGAAGCCCGCCGCCAGCTCGTGCACGCGGGTCGCGATGGCCTTCAGGCCGTCCGGGCCGTGGTACACGGCGTACATCGCGGCGAGCACGGCCGGCAGCACCTGCGCGGTGCAGATGTTCGACGTCGCCTTCTCACGGCGGATGTGCTGCTCGCGCGTCTGCAGCGCGAGCCGGTAGGCCATGTTGCCGTCGGCGTCCACGGACACGCCCACCAGGCGGCCCGGCAGCGAACGCTCGAGCCCGGCGCGCACGGCCAGGTAACCCGCGTGCGGGCCGCCGTAGCCCAGCGGCACGCCGAAGCGCTGCGTCGAACCCGCGGCGACGTCGGCGCCGAACTCGCCCGGCGAGGTGATCAGCGTGAGCGCAAGCAGGTCGGCAGCCACCGTGTAGAGGGCGCCCGCGGCCTTCGCGGCCTCGGAAATGGCGTGGTAGAAGCCGCGGCCCCGCAGCACGCCGGACGCGCCGGGGTACTGCACGACGACGCCGAAGAACTCCTCGGGCAGCCCGGTGAGCAGGTCGCGCACCTGCACGTCGATGCCCAGCGCGGCGGCTCGCGTGCGCACGACGGCGATGGTCTGCGGCAGGCATTCGGCGTCGAGGACGATCACATTGGACTTCGACTTCGACGAGCGGCGCATCAGCGTCATGGCCTCGGCGACGGCAGTCGACTCGTCGAGCATCGACGCGTTGGCCGTGGTCAGGCCGGTGAGGTCGGCGACCATCGTCTGGAAGTTCAGCAGCGCTTCGAGCCGGCCCTGCGAGATCTCCGGCTGGTACGGCGTGTAGGCGGTGTACCACGCGGGGTTCTCGAGCACGTTGCGGCGGATCACGCCCGGCGTGACGGTGTCGGAGTAGCCGAGGCCGATCATCTGCGTCATCGGGCGGTTGAGCGCCGCGAGCGCGCGCAGCTCGGCGGTGGCTTCCTCTTCGGACGCGGCCTCGGGCAGATCCAGGTCACCGGTGGTGCGGATGGCGGACGGGACGGCCGCCTCCACGAGGGCGTCCAGGCTTCCGTAACCGCATTCGGCGAGCATCTTGGCCCGCTCGGCCTCAGCGGGGCCGATGTGGCGGGCGTCGAACGGTGTGGAGGTGATGGGAGCTCCTCGGGCCGGGCACCGGGCGCAGCGGTGCGCTGGGAACTCCCCCTCTGTCATGGGCACCTGAGAGTTTCACCGCGCAGCGCGGCTTTCACCTTGGGTGAGGCGCGGGTGCGCCTGCTTTCCAGAGTGGCCTCGCGCGAAGCGGTAGTGGGTACCTGAGAGATTCCGGGGAGTTTGCTCCTTCGGTGCCCCACCGGTCTCATGGGGGCTCTCCCGCTCCTGCTCGAACGGCCCGGTATTCATGTTTGTGTGCTGGCGGCCACGTTACCTGCCGCTTTGCGCGCCAGTCTACCTCGGACGGTTCACGCCACACCCGCCGAGCCGCGGGGAGAAGGTGCGCAGGTGACGGGTCTGCGAGGGAAGCGTCACGGGGACCTTCGTGATCTTCGACGGACCGGCCAGCAGCGCGCACAGGTCGGCACAGCGAGTGAGCAGCACGGCCAGGTCGCGCAGTTCGTCGTCGCCGGCCCCGAGGCAGGACTGGGCGCACAGCGACAGCAACCGCGCGGCCTCGCCGCACATCGACTTCACCGACATGCGGACCATCGCGACCTCGGCGGCCATGCCGGAGCACCGGTCCAGCGTGTCGGCGCACAGCCGTGACATCGACGCCGCCGCGAGCATCACCGGTCCCATCGTGGCCAGCTCACTGCCGGGTTCGGCACGCCGCGCCAGCGCCTTTTCGCACCGCGTCCGGCACAGTTCGCAGAGGTCGGCGACCTCCTGCAGCATCGGAGACGCTTCACGGATCGGCATGGCACCCTCCCGGACCGGCGACCGGACCGGTCGCCACGGTTCCGGTCTACCCACCGCGAAACCGGACGGGGGGCGTCGCCACCGGAACAGGCGGAAGATCAACCCGTCCCGGTGAAACGTTGTGCCCGAGTTCCTAAAGTGGAGTGACGTACGCGCCCGAAATGCCACCGTCCACGAGGAACTGCGACGCGGTGATGAAGCTGGCGTCGTCACTGGCCAGGAAGGCCACCGCGGCTGCGATCTCCTCCGGCTCGGCGAACCGGCCGACGGGCACGTGCACCAGCCGCCGCGCGGCACGTTCCGGGTCCTTCGCGAAGAGCTCCTTCAGCAGCGGCGTGTTCACCGGCCCCGGGCACAGCGCGTTGACGCGGATGTTCTCCCGAGCGAACTGCACGCCCAGCTCGCGGCTCATCGCGAGCACCCCGCCCTTCGACGCGGTGTAGGAGATCTGCGAGGTCGCCGCGCCCATCACGGCCACGAACGACGCCGTGTTGATGATCGAACCCTTGCCCTGGCGCTGCATGTGCGGCAGGGCGGCTTTGCAGCACAGGTAAACCGAGGTCAGGTTCACGCGCTGTACGCGCTCCCACGCCTCGAAGTCCGTGGTGAGGATCGAGTCGTCCTCGGGCGGCGAGATGCCGGCGTTGTTGAACGCCACGTCGACCGCGCCGAACTGGTCCACAGCCGTCTGGAACAGGGCCTCCACCTGCTCGGGATCGGTCACGTCGGCCTGCACGAACAGGCCCCCGACCTCGTCGGCCGCCGCCTTGCCCTGCTCGGGCGTGAGGTCGCCGATCACGACCTTCGCGCCCTCGCTCGCCAGCCGGCGCGCCGACGCGAGGCCGATGCCGCTGGCCCCGCCCGTGATCACGGCGACACGGCCGTCGAAACGCTGCACCATCTCTCTCAATCCTCCGTGCTCAGGAAAACGTTCTTCGTCTCGGTGAAGGCCGTCGGCGCGTCCGGCCCCAGCTCACGGCCGAGACCCGACTGCTTGAACCCGCCGAACGGGGTCCAGTACCGCACCGACGAGTGCGAGTTCACCGAAAGGTTCCCCGACTCCACCCCGCGCGCGACGCGGAAGGCCCGCCCGACGTCGCGTGTCCAGATCGATCCGGAAAGGCCGTAGTCGGTGTGGTTGGCCATGCGGATGGCGTCGGCCTCGTCGTCGAACGGGACCACGGCCACGACCGGGCCGAAGATCTCGTCGGCGGCCAGCGGGTCGGCGAGGCTCGCCGGCGTGACGACGGTGGGCGCGAACCAGTAACCCGGCCCCTCGGGCGCGCTGCCGCGAAACGCAACAGGTGTCGCGTCAGTGACGTACGACGAGACCTTCGCGTGGTGCGCGGCGGAGATCAGCGGGCCCATCTCCGTGGCGTCCTCACCGGGATCGCCGACGACCACGCCCTGCACGGCCGGCTCCAGCAGCTCCATGAACCGCTCGTGGACGCTGCGCTGCACCAGGATCAGCGAACGCGCGCAGCAGTCCTGGCCGGCGTTGTCGAACACCCCGTACGGCGCCGTCGCGGCGGCCTTCTCCAGGTCGGCGTCGGCGAACACGACGTTGGCGTTCTTGCCGCCCAGCTCCAGCGTCACGCGCTTCACCTGCGCCGCGCAGCCGGCCATGATCTGCTTGCCGACCTCGGTGGAGCCGGTGAAGACGACCTTGCGCACCAGCGCGTGGTCCACGAACCGCTGCCCCACCACCGAACCCTTGCCCGGCAGGACCTGGAACACGTCCTCGGGGATCCCGGCCTCGCGCGCGAGCTCGCCGAGGCGGATCGCGGTGAGCGGCGTGAGCTCCGCGGGCTTGAGCACCACGGTGTTTCCGGCCGCGAGCGCCGGCGCGAAGCCCCAGCCCGCGATGGGCATCGGGAAGTTCCAGGGCACGATCACGCCGACCACGCCGAGTGGTTCGTGGAAGGTCACGTTCACTCCGCCGGGCACCGGGATCTGTTGCCCGATCAGGCGTTCCGGCGCCGCGGAGTAGTAGTTCAGGACGTCGCGGACGTTGCCCGCTTCCCATCGCGCGTTGCCGATCGTGTGGCCGGAGTTGGTCACCTCGAGGCGCGCGAGGTTCTCGAGGTCGGCCTCGACGGCGTCGGCGAAGCGGCGCAGCAGTCGCGCGCGATCGCCGGGGGCGACGGCCCGCCAGGCTCCGAACGCGGCGTGGGCGCGGGCGATCGCCGCGTCGGTCTCTTCGGCGCTCGTGAGCGCGACCGACCGCACCACCTGCTCGGTGGCGGGGTTGATCACGTCGAACGTCTGCGTCACTTGCGCTCCTCTGCTGCTTCGAGTGCTGCCACGATCAAGGCCCGGAACAGGCGCACGTCTTCGGTGTCCTGCTCGGGATGCCACTGAACCCCGAGCACGAACTCGTCGCCGGGCAGCTCGGCCGCCTCGACGGTGCCGTCGGCGGCGTGCCCGGATGCGACCAGGCCTTCGCCGAGCCGGTCGATGGCCTGGTGGTGGTAGCAGTGGCCCTTCGTCTCGGGCCCGAGCAACGCGGCGGCGCGCGTGCCGTCGACGAGGGTGATGCTGCTGGTGCCGAACGTCGCGGGCGCCGGCTGGTGCGCAGTGTCGCCGAGGGACTCGGGCAGGTGCTGGGTGAGCGTGCCGCCGAGGGCGACGCTGATCACCTGCAGCCCGCGGCACACGCCGAGCACGGGTTTGCGCGCCGCGCGGGCCGCCTCGAACAGGCCGAACTCGAAGGCGTCACGGCCCGGGCGCGTGTACGTGGCGGGGTGGGGCTCGGCGCCGTACTTGCCCGGCTCGACGTCGGCGCCGCCGGTGAGCACGAGCCCGTCCACGCGGTCGACGAGGCTCGCGTACGCGTCGGTCAAGGGCGGCAGCAGCACGGGAATCCCGCCGGCGCCCACCACGCAGTCGGTGTAAACGCGGTGCAGCAGCGTGGCTTCCGTGTCCCACGCGAGGAACTTGGCCTGCTCGACGTAGGTGGTGAGCCCGATGACGGGTTTGTGCTCAGAGACGTTCGAAGCCACGGATGAGCTCCCAATCGGTCACGGCCTTCTCGAACGCCTCCCGCTCCACGCGGGCGGCGTTGAGGTAGTGGTCCACCACATCGTCGCCGAAGGCCTCGCGCGCGATGCGGCTGCCCGCCAGCACGTCCGCGGCTTCACCCAAGGTGGTGGGCACGGTCGGCTTGTCGGAGCCGTACGCGTTGCCCGCGAACTCCGGCTCCAGGGGCAGCTCGTTCTCGATGCCGTGCAGGCCGGCGGCGATCAGCGCGGCGACGGCGAGGTACGGGTTCACGTCGCCGCCCGGCACGCGGTTCTCCACGCGCAGCGAGTCGCCGTGACCCACCACGCGCAGCGCGCACGTGCGGTTGTCCGTGCCCCACGCGACGGCCGTCGGGGCGAAACTGCCGCGCACGAACCGTTTGTAGGAGTTGATGTTCGGGGCGAAGAAGTAGGTCAGCTCGCGCAGCGCGGCCAGCTGGCCGGCGAGGAAGTGCTCCATGAGCTTCGAGAAGCCGTGGTCGCCGTCGCCGGGCAGGACCGCGTTGCCGTCGGTGCCGCGCAGGCTGAGGTGGATGTGGCAGGAGTTGCCTTCGCGCTCGTTGTACTTCGCCATGAACGTGAGGCTCTTGCCCTCCTGCGCGGCGATCTCCTTGGCGCCGTTCTTGTAGACGCTGTGGTTGTCGCACGTGGTGAGCGCCTCCGCGTAGCGGAACGCGATCTCCTGCTGGCCGGGGTTGCACTCGCCCTTGGCCGACTCGGGGTACAGGCCGGCGCCCGCCATCTCGTTGCGGATGCGGCGCAGCAGCGGCTCGACGCGCGCGGTGCCGAGCATCGAGTAGTCCACGTTGTACTGGTTCGACGGCTTGATGCCCTGGTAACGCTTGTCCCACGCGGCTTCGTAGCTGTCGTCGAACACGATGAACTCGAGCTCGGTGCCCACGAACGCCTGCAGGTTCCGGTCTTCGAGACGCTCCAGCTGTCGCCGCAGCACCTGTCGCGGCGACACCGCGACGGGCCCGCCGCCGTCCACGCGCTCGACGTCGGCGAGCACCAGCGCCGTGCCCTCCTGCCACGGGACGAGGCGCAGGGTGGTGAAGTCGGGGCGCAGCACGAAGTCGCCGTAGCCCGCGTCCCAGCTCGAGATGGCGTACCCGTCGACCGTGTTCATGTCGACGTCGACGGCGAGCAGGTAGTTGCACGCCTCGGTGGCGTGGCCGACGACCTCTTCGAGGAAGTACTCGGCCGAGCAGCGTTTGCCCTGGAGCC
Organism: Amycolatopsis sp. NPDC001319; assembly: GCF_042896185.1. Classification (NCBI taxonomy): domain Bacteria; kingdom Bacillati; phylum Actinomycetota; class Actinomycetes; order Pseudonocardiales; family Pseudonocardiaceae; genus Amycolatopsis; species Amycolatopsis sp. NPDC001319. The sequence continues at coordinate 273,865 of NZ_JBIAWY010000005.1, forward strand.
GGCCCTGCATGTCGGTGATCGCGACCAGCACCGTGTCGATCGTGCCCGCCGCGACCCGCTCACGGAGCGCGTCGAGCGTGAGCAACCCTCGCCTGCCAACCATGGCACCGCCCCAAAGGTTTGGAAGGGATCCTTTGCGGGTTCTTCCTACCGGCCGGTGCTCGCGCGGTCAATCCGGTCAAAGGTATTCTTGGGGCCCTTTGAGTAAGCACTGCGTAAGAGCCTCGTATGTCCGGCTTGCCCGGCTGAGAAGAATCTGTGAATCGTGGGGGTGCGGGACCAAACGCGCCGTCTCGGGCGTTGAACGGGACAAGAGAGGTGAGAGGGATGACAGAAGCATTCACGCAGTCCACGATCAGCCGGCAGCAGGCGCGGCCGCAGCTCCCGACCATGCCCACGGGCTGGCCGATCGGCTCCTACGAGTCCTACGAGCAGGCACAGAAGGCGGTCGACCACCTCGCGGGCACCGACTTCCCCATCAGCGACGTCACCATCGTCGGCATCCAGCCGATGCTCGTGGAGCGCATCGCGGGCCGCATGAGCTGGAGCAAGGTCCTCAGCAGCGCCGCCATGTCCGGCGCGGTGTTCGGCCTGTTCCTGGGCCTGGTGCTCAGCCTGCTCAACCCCGCCGCGGGCCTGCTGTCCATCGTCATCGGCCTCATCGCGGGCGTCGCCTTCAACCTGCTGTTCGGCGCCCTGGGCTACGCGGCCAACCGCAACAAGCGCGGCTTCGTCTCGCAAAGCCAGCTCGTCGCCCAGCGCTACGACGTCCTGTCGCAGCCCCGCAACGCCGAAAAGGGCCGCGCCCTCCTCGCGGACCTGGCCGCCCGCTCGGCCTTCGGCCACTGACGTAACCCCCGAAACTCGGGCGCCTGGGTCTCGAACCCCGGGCGCCCGAGTTCTTTTTTGCCTCCGTGCTGCCGGGTCCGGCGGGGACTACTCAGGACGCGGATCGCACGCCTCGCCCGCTTGCCGCCTCTTACTCCCCACCGGTTCGGCAGCATCAGCCTCAGGCACCCCGGGGCACCGTTTGTCAGGATGAGCCGATCCTCGCACCCCGGCGGTTCTGGCAGACACCGGTTTTGCGGTGGCCATGACCTGACCACGACGTAGACGGAACCGGGGGAGCAGCCCCGACCTCTGCTCCCCCGGCCCCTCGCACGCCCTACCGAGTCGGCGGAGCAGGGCTGGTCGGCGAAGTCGGCTTCGCCGGCGCCGACGACGTCGGCTTGGCCGGTGCGCTGGAAGGGGCACTCGACGAAGGCACCGGCTTCGGGATCGCCGCGGCGAACGGCACCCCGGCCTCCTCGCGGCAATACCCGAGGTAGCCGTTGTACCCATCCCGGTTTCCATTGCCGTCCTGCACGCCCTGCACGAGCTGCGGCCGCGGGAACCGGTTGTCCTCGCCGATCTTCGAGCGGGTGCCGGTGTCCTGTTCGCAGCCGTAGCGCGTGACGGTCAGCGGGCGGCCCTGGTCGTCGTACAGGTAGACGTCCGTGAGCGGCTTGCCGGAGGCGTCGAAGGCGTAGACGTTGTCGACGTCCTCGTTGCCGTACCGCAGCTGCTGGTTGCCGTAGGTGTCCGTGGACGGCGACGAGTACGACGTCGTGTCCGGGTAGTACGTGCGGTGCGTGATCAGGTCGATCGCCGCGCCGAAGCCGCCGAACGCGCCGCCGATGACGAAGGCCGACACCGGCACCGCGATCCACAGCAGCCGCCGGTCGCCGCCGACCTTCGGGCCGGCCCAGACCACCGCCGCGGCGGCCGCGATGAGGAACGGCAGCAGCAGCACCGCGTACGAGTGCCGCACCATCAGCAGCAGGCCGAACCCGACCAGCGCCACCGCGCACACCACCCACCACGCGGGCTTCAGCGAGCGCAGGTACCCCACCGCCTTGTCGCCCTCGCGGTTCGCGCGCCACGACCGCACCGACTCCCGCGTCCGCACGACCTCGGGCAGCTCCAGCACGGCCGAAACCCCGCGGTTGAACAGGAAAATCAAGCTCAACGCGAACACCGGCGCCAGGAGCAGCAGCCCCAGCAACCTGTCCGGATCGAGACTCACCGCCGCCGCGAACGCGAACAACGCGAGCCCGGCGGCGCAGAACACCAAGCCCCACAAGGCAAAACGAGCCGCGAACAAGCTCGGGGCCTTCGCCGGAGCCAGCACGGCCGTCGCCCCTTCGGCCCCCGCGGGCGCCGGCGGATAGCCCCCGGACGCGCGCAGCTCGGCCGCGTAGCTCTCCGGCGAGCCCAGCCGTTCGATGAGCTGCTCGACGCGCGCGTCGGCCCCCAGCTCCGTTTCCATCTCGGCCAGGTGCGGCCGGACGTCCTCCAGGATCTCCTCGATCTCCCCCGCGGGCAGATCGGCGAGCGCGGTGCGGACCCTCGCCAGGTACACGCGCACCGCGGTGGGCTTCTCCGTACTCATGCGGCCTCTCCCAGTAACCCGTTCATCGTCGACGCGAAACTCGCCCACGTCTTCCCCGACTCCTGCAGCCGCGCTCTCCCCGGCTCGTTCAGGCTGTAGTACTTGCGGTGCGGGCCCTCTTCGCTCGGCACGACGTACGACGTCAGCAACCCGGCCTTGTACAGCCGGCGCAACGTGCCGTAAACGGAAGCGTCCCCCACTTCCTCCAGGCCGGCCACGCGAAGTCTTCGGAGCACGTCGTAGCCGTACCCGTCGTCTTCGCGAAGCACGGCCAGCACCGCCAGGTCCAGCACTCCCTTGAGCAGCTGACTGATCTCCACGGCACCCTCCAGTCTTGCGCTTGGAACGGTACCACGCATTGCGCAGTAGTGTGCACGGCGGACGGCCGTTCGGCGGAAACCGTCCGCGCGGAAAGGTGAAGATCAGACCGGAACGCCCAGCTCACGCCGGGTTTCGCGCCGCACGTCGGCCACCAGAGCCGAGCGCCGCCACGCGCGCGTCACCTCGACGAGCCACGCGGCCTCCGCACTCACGTCGGCGGCCACGGCCCGGCTCAGGGGCGCGTCGGCGTCGTCGGGCTGGAACCGGTGGTCGGCTTCGCGCGCGACGAGGGCGGCGGCGAGCGTGGCGGCGTCGACGGTCGCGGCCACCCGGCGCGTCGGCACACCGTCGCGGCGGGCGCGGTCCACCACGCGCGCGGGCAGGTCCGGGTCGAAGTACGGCCGCAGCGCGAGGTGCCCGTCACGGATCTCGATCACGCGCCGGTACAGCGCGAACTCCGCCCCACGCCCCAGACCACGAGCCGGATCCAGGGCGATGCCCGGCACGGCGTCGCGCAGCACCGTCCACAGTGGCTCGATCCGGCGGTAACCGCGGTACGCGCGCAGCCACCGGAACGGCGTGGCGAGCGAAGGCCCCCACACCGACAACGTCGAGCCCGCCACGGCGAGCACCACACACGCCGCCCCCAGTACCGCGGCCGGCAGGTCCTCCGTCACCTCCACGCGGCCGTCCGAGACGAGCGCGGCCACGTCGTCGAGGTCCCACAGCGTCCACGCGACCGCGGCGACCACGCCCGCGAAGATCAGCCACAACCCCGTGCGAAGCGAACCCGCGCGGGCGCGCATGGCGAAGCGCGCGAAGAAGACGGCGACGAGCGTCAGGCTCAGCACCCCGTATACGACGAACACCAGCTCATACGCGATCAAGAACGGTCGCCGTTCAACGGCGACGACCGTCTCGTCACCCGCGCGGTCCGGGCCCGCCAGAGTGAACAGCACGATCTCCACGGCGATCACGAACCACGACAGCACCGCGTGCCGGCCCAGGCGCGCGTCGGCGCCGAAGCGCATCGAGCGCGTGAACGCGACTGTGAACCCGATCGCGCCGAACTTCGCGAGGTCGCCGGCCAGCGGCGCGTACTCGGCGTACCAGCGGTGGTGGCCGGCCAGCTCGTCCATCGCCGGCATGCCGTCGGTGATGCCGAGCGCGATGCAGATGCCGAAGCCGGCGAGGAACCACAACGTGCGAGCCGGCTGGTCGCGCCCGGCCTCGAGCAGCTTCATCCCGAAACCGGCGAACCCGAGCACACAGGCCAGGTACGCCAGCGTCTCGATCACGGGTTCCGGCGGCGCGGGCGGCCGCCGAACATGTCGTCCATGCGGGCCATGCCGCTGTCCGCCACCGGCCGAGGTCCCTGCACCTTCGCCACGCGCTGGGCGAGCAACGACGCCACGAGCTCCGCTTCCTGCTCCTCCACGGCCGAATACGTGGTCCGCCCCAGCACCCGGCGAACCAGCTCCGGCGAGAGGCTGGGCATCAACGCACGGCTCACGGCGACGTCGATGGCCGCGCCTTCAGCGCCCGCGTCGGACCCGACGTGCCCGCAGAGCAGGTGGCCCACCTCGTGCAGCAGGATGTGGCGCCGGTGCAGGGCCGTGGTGTTGGTGGGATAGAGGATGTAGTCGGCTCGCGCGGTGCTCATCAGCAGGCCGCACGGCCCGCCGGACGGCGCGTTGACCGGCATCAGCTCGATGGGCCGGCCGCGACCGGCGGCGATGCCCGCCACGAACTCGGCGGCGTCGAAGGGCTCGGGCAGCGCCGGCGCCTCGGCCAGACGACGGCAGCGTCGCCAGAGCTCGCGCCGCCCGTCCGCCACCCCTCAGTCCTCCTTCTTCACGCCGCTTCGCGCGGCCTCCCTCCGGGCGATCGCGTCGATCATGTCGCTGATCGTGTCGAGCCCGTCGGGCGAGAGCGTGATGGCCCGCAGTGCCACGTCGCGGACACCGGCGTCGCGCAAGGCGCCGAGCAACGCCAGCTCTTCCGCGATCTTCACGCTCTGCTCGTCGTCGAAGAAGTATGCCGGAGGAACACCGAAAAACTGCGCGAGCGCCTCGAGATGACGCTTCGTGGGGTTGTCGCGACGCCCGGTGCGCAGCTGCCAGAGGTACGTGGTGGAGAAGCTCTCCCCCGTCGCCTCACGACACGCGCGGGCGACCTCCTCGTGGCTGTACTGGTCGCGGTCGGGCCGGCGCACGACGTGGAACAGCTGGTCGATCTTGTCGGCCAGCGACGATCTGTCCGGCTCCGTCATGCTGCTCCTCTTCCGCCCCGTTCATTCTAGTTGATCGCCTCGACAGACGCATCAACGCGAGCTGCGGGGCCGCGGCTGGCACTTCGGGCAGGAGTAGGACGAGCGGTTCATGAACGGTTCCCGCCGGATCGCCGTTCCGCACCGGCGGCACGGTAGTCCTTCCTGGCCGTATGCGTCGAGAGATCGGGAAAAGTACCCGGATTGCCCGTTCACGTTGACGTACAACGCATCGAAGGACGTGCCACCCACGGCGAGCGCCGCGCTCATCACTTCGCCGGCGGCGGCCAGCAGCGCGCTGCCCTGGGCGTTGGTGAGCTTGTCGGTGGGCCGGGTGCCGTGCAACTTGGTGCGCCACAAGGCTTCGTCGGCGTAAATGTTGCCGACGCCGGACACGAGGGTCTGGTCCAGCAGCGCGCGCTTGACCTCGGTGCGCCGCGAGCGCAACGCCTTCACGGCGGCCGCCGGGTCGAACCGCGCGTCCATCGGGTCGCGGGCGATGTGAGCGATGGTGGCGGGCAGCAGGTCGCCCTCGACGTCGGCCAGATCGTCGAGCGCGAGGCCGCCGAAGGTGCGCTGGTCCACGAACCGCAGCTCCGGACCGTCGTCGTCGAAGCGGACGCGCACGCGCAGGTGTTTCTCGTCGAGCGTGCCCTCGGGCTGCACCAGCATCTGGCCGCTCATGCCGAGGTGTGCGAGCACGGCCTCACCGTGCGACAGCTCCAGCCACAGGTACTTGCCCCGCCGGCGCGCGGCTTCGATCACGACCCCGGCCAGCCGGCCGGTGAAGTCTTCCGCACCGAGGGCGTGCCTGCGGATCGCGCGCGGGTGCAGGACCTCGACCTTGCTGACGGTGCGACCGGCCACGTGGGCCTCGAGGCCGGCGCGCACGACCTCGACCTCGGGAAGTTCGGGCATGGCGTCCATTCTGCCCGTCGGGTACGACAGTTCCGGACCGGTCGGGCGTCAGCCTTCGGACTTGGCGGAGCCTTCGCCCAGCTCTTCGGACAGGGCGCGCCACGCCGTTTCGGCGGCCTTCTGCTCGGCTTCCTTCTTCGTGGTGCCGGAACCGTTGCCCAGCGGACGGCCCGCGACCAGCACCGTGGCGGTGAACTCCTTGCGGTGGTCCGGACCGGTGTCCTCCACGCGGTACTCGGGCACGCCGAGACCGGAGGACGCCGTGAGCTCCTGCAGGCTGGTCTTCCAGTCGAGACCGGCCCCGCGCAGGGGCGCCTCGGCCAGCAGGCCGTCGAAGAGGTGGTGCACGAGCTTGCGCGCGACCTCGATGCCGTGGGCCAGGTACGTGGCACCGATCACGGCTTCGAGACCGTCGGCGAGGATGCTCGCCTTGTCCCGGCCGCCGGTGAGCTCTTCGCCCTTGCCCAGCAACAGGTGCGCCCCGAGCCCGCCCTCGCCCAGCCCGCGGGCGACACCCGCCAGCGCGTGCATGTTGACGACGCTGGCGCGCAGCTTCGCGAGCTGGCCTTCCGGCAGGTCCGGGTGCGTGGTGTACAGGTGGTCCGTGACGACCAGGCCGAGCACCGCGTCGCCGAGGAACTCCAGCCTCTCGTTGGGCGGGAGCCCACCGTTCTCGTACGCGTACGAACGGTGGGTCAGCGAAAGCCGAAGGAGCTCGGGGTCGAATTCGACCCCGAGCGCCTCGAGCAGTGTCGTGGGATCGGCCGCGGGTCCCCCGGCGGACTTACCCCCCATGGTCGGCTGCCCGATCAGGCGGGCTCGACGACCTGGCGGCCGTTGTGCTGGCCGCACGTCGGGCACGCGATGTGCTGCAGCTTCGGCTGACGGCAGGCGCGGTTGGAGCAGGGCACCAGCTGAACCGGAGCCGCCTTCCACTGGCTGCGGCGCGCGCGCGTGTTGGATCGCGACATCTTCCGCTTCGGGACGGCCACGAGTAGATCTCCTTCAGACTGTCTGCCCGCGTTCACGAGCCGAACTGACTTCTCCCGGATCGAGCTGGACGCTCGTCAGGCTTGCTCTCCGGAGCCGTGCGCAGGCTTTTCGCCCGCGTTCTCGTCGAATCGCTCGACCAGCGCGGCCCACCGAGGGTCTATCTTCTCATGCCCGTGTCCGGGCTCGAGATCGGCCCACTTGACGCCGCATTCGGTGCAGAGTCCGGCGCAGTCCTCCTCGCACAGCGGCACGAGGGGAAGCGCCAGGACCACGGCGTCGCGGACGATCGGTTCGAGGTCGATCCGGTCGTCGACCAGCCGCGGGATCTCGTCCTCGTCGGTGGTCTCCTCGGTGGCCGAACCCGGGTAGGCGAACAGCTCGGTGAGGTCGACCTCGATCTCCTCGGTGAGGGGGTCGAGGCAGCGCGAGCACGTGCCGGTGGCGGTGGCGCTCGCGGTGCCGCTGACCAGCACACCCTCGACCACGGATTCGAGGAGCAGGTCGAGCTCGAGGACGGAACCGGCCTCGAGCGAGATGACGTCGGGCACACCGAGGGTGGCCTCGAGGGGCACGCTCCGGCGCACCTCGCGGCTCAGGCCGGCGTGGCGGCCGAGCTCACGGGTGTCGACGACCCACGGGCTCTTGTCGTCGAGCTGGGCGGGGCGGGTGTTCTGGGCAGGGTTCTCTGACATCGCATACCAGGGTACGCAGGGTGCGCCAGTGCTTTCGCGCTGGTGCCGAGCGTCACTCTTCCCGACGGCGCGCGGGCGGTCAGACCTGGTAGTCGTACAGCGTCGGGCGGCCGCTGTTGCCGCCAAGGTTCACCGGCGAACGCAGGTGATTGCGGCCCGAGTCGACGGTGCGCAGCGTGGTCGCGAGCAGCTCCGAGAACTCGGCGAGCTTGCCGTCCACGTACGCGTCGCAGTCGGCGCGCTGGCGGTCGGCCTCGGCGTGCGCCTCGTCGACGATGCGAGCCGACTCGGCGTGCGCGGCCTGGACCACCTCGGTCTGCGAGACGAGCCGCGCCTGCTCGGCACGGGCGTCCTCGATGGCGCGCTCGTAGGCGTCGCGGCCGGCCTGGATCATGCGCTCGGACTCGGCGCGGGAGCGGTCGGTGAGGTTCTGGTACTCGGCCTGGCCGGCGGCGACCATGCGCTCGGCCTCGTTGTGGGCGTCGCCCATCATTTGCTCGGCGCGGGCGCGCGCGTCCGCGAGGATCCGCTCGGCCTCCGACGCGGCGTCGGACACCGTGCGCTCGGCCTCTTCGTTGGCCCCGGCCACCGTCTCGCCGGCTTCCTTGCGGGCGGCGTGCAGCAGGTCGTCACGCTTGTCGAGCACGTCCTGGGCGTCGTCGACCTCGCCGGGCAGCGCGTCGCGGACGTCGTCGAGCAGCTCGAGGACGTCGCCGCGCGGCACGACGCAGCTGGACGTCATGGGCACCCCGCGGGCCTCTTCGACGATCGTGACGAGCTCGTCGAGTGCCTCGAAAACCCGGTACACGGCCACTCCCTCAAGCAGTAATCCCCGTTCGCTACCGATCAGTCTGCCCGCTTCCCGGCCTGAACCGGTGAACGCGCGCCGGACTGGGCGTGTCCTCTTGCGAACGGCTCATGACACAGCGTGCCGCCCCACCCGGCGCGGGTGGGGCGGCACGGGGACGGGCCGGGATTTTCAGGAGTTGAGGTCGATGCGCTTGAAGGTGGCGTAGCGGTCCGGCGTGTAGGCCAGCTCGCCGCCCTTGCCCTTGATCACGCGGTCGTTGGTGCCCACCGGGAACAGCTGGTAGTAGCCCGCGGAGCAGGCCGGCAGCACGCCCTCGCGGTTCTCGTAGGTCTGGCCGGTCGCGCCGTTGCGCACCTGGTTCACGACCGACTTCGCGGCCGAGGACAAGGTGGAGTAGCCGATCTTCGCCAGGCCCGAGAGGTTGCCGCAGGAGCCGGTGTTGCCGCCGCCACCGTTGACGTCGATGACCTTGAAGGTCGCGTAGTGGTCACCGGTGTAGAAGTACTCGCCGCCCTGGCCGGTGATGATCCGGCGCGTGCCGCGGTTGCTCGCACCGGGAGTGGGCACGGTGTACTCGTGGTAGTAGCTCGAAGCGCAGGACGGCAGGATGCCTTCGCGGTTGTCGAAGACGACGCCGTCGTTCTTCGGGTACGGGAAGGGCCCGCCCTTCTGGATCAGGTTGTAGGTCGTCGTCGCCTCCGCGGGGAGCGAGGACAGCGACGTGTGCGAGAAGCCCGACAGGTTGCCGCAGGAGTTCTGCAGCACGGACGCCGGCGCCGCCGGGGCAGCGGGTGCCGCGACCGCGGCGGTGCCCAGCCCGAGGAATCCGACCAGCAGCGCGAACAGGACGGTCGCTAAGCGCGAACGGTGGTTGGCCATTTTCGGACCGTAACCCGATCGGATGGTCGCGAGGCGGCCGTCAAGTGAACAGCTTCGAGCGTTCCCGGAAGTCCCGACGATGGTCGCAACCCGTTCGGGCGAATGCGCCGGGTGACCGTGCGAAAACGCTCGGATCTTGTTCTCGACCAGGCGGATCCTGTTCGGGGCCGGACGAACCTTGTGCGGGAGTGCACCGGATCGTGTTCGGGAACGCGCAGCCCTTGTTCCAGGACGCGCCTGCGCTTGTTCACGAGCGCACCGAACCTTGATCGAGTTCGGACATCCCGTGTGCGGGACCGCACTCAGCCCTGGTGCGGGAACACCTTGCGCAGCCGTTCGAACACCACCGGCGGCACGAGCCGCTCGACGTCGCCGCCGAGCGCCGCGACCTCCTTCACCAGCGAGCTGGAGACGAAGCCGTAGGCCGGGTTGTTGGCCATCAGCAGCGTCTCGAGGCCGGTGAGCTCCCGGTTCATCTGGGCCATCTGCAGTTCGTAGTCGAAGTCGCTGACCGAGCGCAGGCCCTTCGCGACGGCCGCGATGTCGTTCTCGCGGCAGTAGTCCACGAGCAGGCCCTGCCACGAGTCCACGCGCACGTTCGGGAGGGGTGCGGTGATCTCGCGCAGCATCTCCAGCCGTTCCTCGACGTCGAAGAGGCCCTTCTTGCTCTTGTTCACCCCCACCGCGACCACGACCTCGTCGAAGAGGAGGGAGGCCCGCTCGATGATGTCGAGGTGCCCGTTGGTGGCCGGATCGTAGGAACCGGGACAGACCGCACGCCGCATGCGCGGACGCTACCAAGGCGCGACGCTGCGCGCGCACTTCGTGACTACTGCGTCACACCTGTGCTCGGCGCGCGTACTCGGCCCAGTGCAGGGCGGTGTCGCCGTACTTCTTGTCGCGCGTGGGCGTGTAGGCGCCGGGCCAGTCGGGCGCGCCGTCGCGGGCGGCGCGTTCGATCACCACGAGGGCACCGTCGGCGAGCCAGCCACCTTCGTCGAGCGCGGCCAGCACGGAGCCCAGCGCGGCGGCGTCCACGGCGTAAGGCGGATCGGCCAGCACCACGTCGAACTGCGCCGGCGCGGGCGCGGCGACCACGGCCTCCACGGGCGCGGCCCGGACGGTGCCGCCCAGGCCCAGCGCGCCGACGTTGCCGCGCAGCACGTCGGCCGCGCGGCGGTCGGCCTCGACGAACCACGCGTCGGCGGCACCGCGGGAGAGGGCTTCGAGGCCGAGGGCGCCGGATCCGGCGTACAGGTCGAGCACGCGGGTGCCGTCGAGCTCACCGGCCACCTCGAGCGCGTTGAACAGGGCTTCGCGCACGCGTTCGGACGTCGGGCGGGTCCCCTTGGGCGGCACCTTGAGCCGCCGGCCGCCCGCCTTTCCCGCCACGATCCTCGTCACCCCGCCATCTTCGCCGAACGTCGCGGTGTGGCGTTGGGCAGGACTTGCTGAACCTCGCGCGCGCGGGCGCGTACAGTCGTTCTTCGCCCTCGTGAGGCATCGAGTCGTTTAGGAGCGTTGCGTGTCGGAACCCCGGGTGAGACGGGCGGAGATCGCCGTCGAGCAGGCCCACGTGGATCGGGTCTACACCCGGCTCGCCGAGCTGCGGGTACAGGCCGAGGCGATGCGCACGAAGGGCTACGAGCTTGGGCAAGGCGCCCAGCGCGAGGCGATTTTCGAACAGGCCTCGATGCTTTTCGAACGCGACATGATGGTCTTCCACGCCAACCAGACCCTCCAGACGCTCGACGCCGAGTACGAGGGCCTCGTCTTCGGCCGGCTCGACCACCTCGACCGCGACCACATCTACGTCGGCCGCCTCGGCATCCGCGACAACGAGTTCGACAACCTCGTCACCGACTGGCGCGCGCCCGCCGCCGCCGCGTTCTACCAGGCCACGGCCGAGGAGCCGATGGACGTGGTGCGCCGCCGCGTCATCCGCTGCTCCGGCCAGACCGTGCTCGACGTCGACGACGACGTGCTGATCCCCGACGCCGTCCCCGAGGACATGCAGATCGTCGGCGAGGGCGCGCTGATGGCCGCGCTCGGCCGTTCCCGCGGCGAGAAGATGCGCGACATCGTCGCCACGATCCAGAAGGAACAGGACGAGGTCATCCGCGCTCCGTGGCGCGGCGTCACCGAGATCACCGGCGGCCCGGGCACGGGCAAGACGGCCGTCGCCCTGCACCGCGCCGCGTACCTGCTGTACCGCCACCGCCGCCAGCTCGGCGGCGCCGGCGTGCTCGTGATCGGGCCGTCCGGGGTGTTCACCACGTACATCTCGCGGGTGTTGCCGTCGATGGGCGAGACGAACGTGGAGCTGCGTGCCCTCGGCGAAGTGCTCGACGGCCTCAATGCCACGCGCCAGGACACCTCCGAGCTGGCCGCGATCAAGGGCTCGCTGCGCATGCGGAAGGTGCTGCTGCGTGCCTTGCGCGACACGCCGCCGGAATCGCCGCAGGAGATGCGCATCGTCTACCGCGGCGAGGTGCTCAAGCTCTCGGCGCGCGAGCTGGACAAGGTCCGCCGCAAGGCCCACACCCAGGGCGCGCCCCCCAACCGCGCGCGCGTGCGCACGGCCGAGCTGCTGCTGGGCGCGCTCGCCGACAAGGCCGACGAGTACGCGAAGGCCGACGGCAAGCAGCTCGACCGCGCGGAGCTGATCAACGACCTCGGCGAGCGCATCGAGTTCCACCGCTTCCTCGTCGTCTGGTGGCCGGTCCTGTACCCGGCGCAGATCCTCAAGTGGCTCGGCGACGAGAAGCGCCTCGCCGCAGCCGCGAAGGGCGTGCTCAACCGCCACGAGATCTCCCTGCTCGCCGCCGACTTCGCCGACCGTTCGCGCGGCTGGTCCGTCGCCGACGTCGCCCTGCTCGACGAGCTGCGCGTCCTCGTCGGCCCCGAGCCCAAACGCCGCCGGCGCCAGACCGTCCTCGAGGCCGAGCCCGAACGCGGCACCACCGGCGGCGGCACCCACCGGCCCGAGCACTACGACGAGTACTCCCACGTCGTCGTCGACGAGTCCCAGGACCTCTCCCCCATGCAGTGGCGCATGGTCGGCCGCCGCGGCAAGTACGCCAGCTGGACCGTCGTCGGCGACCCGGTGCAGAGCTCCTGGCCCGACCCCGACGAGGCCGCCGCCGCGCGCGACCAGGCCTTCGGCGTGAAGACCACCCGCCGCCGCTTTACGCTGCGCACCAACTACCGCAACTCCGCGGAGATCTTCGACCTCGCCGCGAAGGTCGTCACCGGCCACGCCCAGGCCGACGAGCTCCCCCGAGCCGTCCGCACCACCGGCATCGAACCCGAGGTCCGGCCCGTCGAGGCCGGCGCTCTGGAAGGCGCGACGCAGGCCGCGGTCAAGGAACTCCTCGGCTCCGTCGAAGGCACCGTGGGCGTCATCACGGCCATGGACCGCGTCCCCGAGGTCACCGCCTGGTTCACCAACGAGACCGACGAACGCCTCAAGGTCGTCGGCAGCCTCGACTCCAAGGGCCTCGAGTACGACGCCGTCGTCCTCGTCGAGCCGATGGACCTCGTCACCGAGTCCTCGACGGGCCGCCGGGTCCTCTACGTCGCCCTCACCCGGGCGACCCAGCACCTCATTGTCCTGGCCTCCAACCCGGACTGGCTGCCCACTACCTGATCCCTCGCCCGTCGCCCCTCAACGGCGACGGGCGTCTGGCCAGTCATCTCCGGTCTTGGCCACGCGACTCCGTCTGTCGCCCCTCACCGGCGACGCCCCGCCTTGCTCGATATCTCCGGCCTTGGCCGCACCTGGCTCAGCACGTTGCCTCTCAACGGCGAGACCTCGGCAGGCTCGGCATCTCCGGTCTTGACCACCTGACCGAGTTGACCGCGCCCTCAGGCTCTGCGGCCCGCCCTCCCCGACTCGTCCGCGGGTTCGCCACTGATCGGCGATGGTCTCGCCTGCCGCAGCGACCAAGACACGCACCCATGACATGCACCACCAGCCCTCAGGCTGAGGCGACGCACCCGAGTTGCCCGTGGCCGCAACCCCGACCCCGGCCCGACCAGGGATTCGCCGCCGAGTGGCGAAGCCGTCGCCGCCTGGTGGCGAAGCGCCGATGTGTCCGATTCCGACCCGTTGCGGCCGGCCGACTCTGACTCGACGGGAAGGGAACAGCCGTCTTGTGCGTTACTGCTCAACGTGAGTTCTCTGCCTGACGTGCCGCTGTCCGTGCTCGACCTCTCCCCCGTCTCGGACGGGCACGGGGTCGGCGAAGCGCTGCGCAACACCATCGACCTCGCCCGTCACGCCGAGCGGCTGGGGTACCGCCGCTATTGGCTCGCCGAGCACCACAACATGCCGGGCATCGCCAGCTCGGCCACGGTGGTGCTGATCGGGACCGTCGCCGACGCCACGGAGTCGATCCGCGTGGGTTCGGGCGGCATCATGCTGCCCAACCACGCGCCGCTCGTGGTGGCCGAGCAGTTCGGCACGCTGGAGGCGCTGCACCCGAACCGCATCGACCTCGGCATCGGGCGCGCGCCCGGCACCGACCAGCGCACGGCGCTCGCGCTGCGCGGCCCCGGCGGGCTGTCCGCCGAGAACTTCCCCGAGCAGCTGATGGAGCTGCTCGAGTACTTCGAGCGCGACCCGGCACGCGGCGTCAACGCCGTGACCGCCGAGGGCAACAAGCCGCCGCTGTGGCTGCTGGGTTCGTCCGGCTTCAGCGCGCAGCTGGCCGGCCGCCTCGGTGTGCCGTTCTCGTTCGCCCACCACTTCGCCGCCGAGAACACGTTGCCGGCCGTGCAGCTCTACCGGGAGAACTTCCGTCCTTCCGAGACGCTGGCTGAGCCGTACGTGATGCTCGGCGTGTCCGTGGTCGCCGCGGAGACCGACGAGCGCGCGCAGTTCCTGGCCGGCCCCAGCGGGCTGACGTTCCTCAGCCTGCGCCGCGGCCGCCCGATCGCGCTGCCGACGCCCGAGGAAGCCGCCGAATACCCGTACACGGACATGGACCGCGCGTTCCTCGCCGACCGGTTCGGCTCGAGCATCATCGGTTCGCCCGAGACCGTCCGAAAGGGACTCGACCAGCTCCTCGCCGACACGGGCGCCGACGAGCTCATGGTCACCACGATGGTCCACGGGCACGAAGACCGCGTGCGCTCCTACGAGATCGTCGCGGACCTCAAGAACTGACGGCACGCAGAAGAGAGATCCCGGCCCGGGTGGCCGGGATTTTTCTTTTCCGCTGCCCGCAGCCAACTCCGCGTCGTCACCCAACGGCAACGCGGACCGGCGCCGTGCACGACACCACTCCGTCTTGTATCATTAACTTGATACAAGACAGGGGGACCACACCATGAACCTCGGCTCCGCGGTCGGCGTCGCGATCGCTTGCGGCCTGCTCGGCCTGGCCATCCTGTTCGTGCTCTGGCCGGGCCAACGCCAGGGCGCGCGCCTGCTCGCCAAATGGGGCTTGCCCGACGCGACCCCGGACCAGGTGTCCGTGGCCGTGCTCTACCTGCGCCGCCGCAGGTTCTGGTATCCGTGGCTCTTCGTGGGCCTCCCGTTCATCCCGGGCGCAGCGGACTTCGCGAACGCCAACGACCTCAGCTCGATCATGCCCGTGCTCCTCCTCGGCGGGTTGATCGCCGAAGTGCTCGCGCAACGCCCATCGCCAAGCACGCGACGCGAGGCCGTGCTGGCACCGCGCGGCATCCTCGACTTCGCGCCCCCGTGGGCGATCATCGTCACCGCGCTGGCCGCGCTCGCCGCAGCGATCCACCTCGCCATGATCGGCAAATGGCCACTGTTCGGCGTCACCATCGCGACCACCGCCGTCGCGTGGGGCGTGGTGCTCCTCGCCGTCCGACGGCCGGCCGCGGGAGATCCCGACGTCGACCTCGCGCTGCGTTGCCGCAGCGCGCGCGTCGCACTCGGGCTCGCCACCGGCATGTGCGCCACGACCGCCTGGCCCGGCGGCAACCTGGCGTCGTTCCTCGCGATCGTCGTCTCACTCGCCGCATTCATCGCGATCGCCACGCCGCCGCGGAAACTGCCCGCGACCGCGGCGACGAAGTAGATGCCGCTGCGAGTGACCGTCGACGCCGACAACGGCGTCGCGCCGTGGCGTCAAGTCCACGACCAGATCGTCCGCGCCATCGGCACCGGCGCACTACCGGTCGACGCCCGGTTGCCACCGATCCGTCAGCTGGCCCGAGACCTCGGGCTCGCCTCCGGCACGATCGCCCGCGTCTACCGCGAACTCGAGGCTGCCGGCTGGGTGACCACGGCGCGGGCGAAGGGAACGGTCGTCATCGGCTCGGCCGAGCGGCCGGACCGCGCGTCACTGCTCCGCGACGCTGCCACGGAGTACGCCCAGCGCGTTCGAGAGCTGGGCGTCGCGCCGGAGGAAGCCGTCGACGCCGCGCGTGCGGCCCTCAGCGACGTTCAGCAAGACCAGCAGTAATCGCCGATCCCCGGCCGGCGAACAGTTCGCCATTTCGCAGACCATCTCCGGTACGGCTCGGGCACACCTCCTTCTGGCCGTACACACTCGTGGTCGCGCACCGGGGCGAAGATCACCGCCGGAGCGGAATCCGCCTGGGGGCAAACAGGTTCAGTCCTGCAGCAGCACCCTCCCCACCGCGGCGATCACGGGCTTGAGAACCTCGAGCTCCGTGCCCACGCACTCTGTGATCCCCGCGCCGATGACGTCCATTTCGGACAGTGCATCGATCGCCCGGACAAGCTCGCTGACCGTCAGCCCACCGGGCTCCGGGTAGTTGACACCGCCGAAGGACGCCGGGTCCAGCACGTCGAGATCGAGGTGCAAGTACACCTGCTCGGCGCCGGACTCGCGCAGCGTCGCGACGGCATTGTCGGTGCGCACGGCCAGACCCTGACCGACGGCCTCTTCCTCCGCGGCGTCGAACGCCCGCGTTCCGAACAGCGCCACCCGGCCGGCTTCGACAGCCGGGCTCGCCGCGAACTGCTCGTCACCTTCGCCGAGCAGCGACCGCAGCACCATGCCGTGGAACGCGCCCGACGGCGATGACGAAGCCGTGTTCAGGTCCGGATGCGCGTCGAACCAGGCGACGCCGAGCGCCGGGCCGTAGCGGTAGCGTGCGACGCCGATCGGCACGAGCTCGACTCCGCAGTCGCCGCCGATCGTCAGGACCGGGCCGCCGGGTGCTTCGAGCGCGGTGAGTTGCGCCCCTCGGTTCGTGCCCGTGAGCACGGCCCGGTTGGCGACGCCCGACACCACGTCGGAGGTTTCGGGGTCCTGGTGGATGTGGTGCACCGGCAGGCCCAGGACGTGCCCGGCCAGCTCGGAAAGCGCGAGGCAGCCCTCGACCAGTCCCCGTGCCCGGGGGCCGATCGCGCCCTGCCACTGCGGCACCGCGTTGATCAGCATGCGCCCGACGTTAGCGCGGCGACGGCCGGCGAGACGAGCCCGAGACGGCGCGAACGGTCCATTCGCGCCGTGATGGCACGAATGGACCGTTCGCGACGGTCGAGACTGGCGCCGCGGCACGCTACTCGAGCACGATGAGGAGGTCCCCGCCCTCGACCTGCTGAACGGAGGTGATCGCCAACCGCCCGACCTTGCCCGCCGCCGACGCCGTGATCGAAGCTTCCATCTTCATGGCCTCGATCGTCGCCACGGTCGCGCCGGCCGCGACCTGATCGCCTTCCGCCACCTGCAGCGTCACCACACCGGCGAAGGGAGCAGCGATCTGCTTCGGGTTGCCCTTCTCGGCCTTTTCGGTCGCGGGGATGTCCGAGGCGATGGAACGGTCGCGGATCTGGATCGGCCGGAGCTGGCCGTTGAGCGTCGACATCACCGTGCGCACACCGCGCTCGTCGGCCTCACCGATGGCTTCGAGCTCGATGAGCAGCCGGACGCCGGGCTCCAGGTCGACCTGATACTCCTCGCCCGGGCGCAGACCGTAGAAGAAGTCCTTGCTGGACAGCACACTCGTGTCGCCGTAGGCCTCGCGGTGGGCTTCGAACTCCTTCGTCGGGCCGGGGAAGAGCAGCCGGTTCAGGGCACTGCGCCGGTTGTCGGTGAGGTCCTTGCGGTCCTCTTCGGACAGTTCTGCCACTGGCTTGGCCGCCGAACGGCCCTCCAGAGCCTTGGTGCGGAACGGCTCCGGCCAGCCGCCCGGCGGGTCGCCGAGCTCGCCGCGCAGAAAGCCGATCACGGAGTCCGGGATGTCGAACTTGTTGGGCTCGGCCTCGAAGTCCGCGGGTGAGACGCCAGCGCCGACGAGGTGCAGCGCGAGGTCGCCGACCACCTTGGACGAAGGCGTGACCTTCACGAGGTGGCCGAGGATCTTGTCGGCCGCCGCGTACATGGCCTCGATGTCCTCGAAGCGGTCACCGAGGCCCAGCGCGATGGCCTGCGTGCGCAGGTTGGAGAGCTGGCCGCCCGGGATTTCGTGGTGGTACACGCGCCCGGTGGGCGACGCGAGGCCGGCCTCGAACGGCGCGTAGATCTTGCGCACGCTCTCCCAGTAGGGCTCGAGGTCGCCGATCGCCTGCAGGTCGAGGCCCGTGGTGCGGTCGGAGTGGTCGGTCGCCGCGACGATCGAGCCGAGAGACGGCTGCGACGTCGTACCGGCCATGGACGACACGGCGCCGTCGACCGCGTCCGCGCCGGCCTGGATGGCGGCGAGGTAGGTGGCTAGCTGGCCGCCCGCGGTGTCGTGCGTGTGGATGTGCACGGGGAGGTCGAACTCCTTGCGCAGCGCCGTCACGAGCTTCGCGGCGGCCGGTGCGCGGAGCAGGCCCGCCATGTCCTTGATGGCCAGGATGTGCGCCCCGGCGCCCACGATCTGCTCGGCCAGCTTGAGGTAGTAGTCGAGCGTGTAGAGGTTTTCGTTGGGATCGGACAGATCGGAGGTGTAGCAGAGCGCCACTTCGGCGACGGCGGTGCCGGTTTCGCGCACGGCTTCGATGGCCGGCCGCATCTGCTCGACGTCGTTGAGGGCGTCGAAGATGCGGAAGATGTCGATGCCGGTGGCGGTCGCTTCCTCGATGAACGCGTGCGTCACCTCGGTGGGATACGGCGTGTAGCCCACGGTGTTGCGGCCGCGCAGCAGCATCTGCAGGCAGATGTTGGGCACGGCCTCGCGCAGCTGCTCGAGGCGCTCCCACGGGTCCTCGGCCAGGAAGCGGAGGGCGACGTCGTAGGTGGCGCCGCCCCAGCACTCGAGGGACAGCAGCTGGGGCACGGTCGCGGCGACGACCGGGGCCACGGCCAGCAGGTCCTTCGTACGCACGCGCGTGGCGAGCAGCGACTGGTGAGCGTCGCGGAAGGTCGTGTCGGTGACGCCGAGCATCGGCGACTGCCGCAGCCAGCGGGCGAAGCCGGCCGGGCCCAGCTCGGTGAGCTTCTGCTTCGAGCCGTCCGGCGGTGTCACGTCGGCGGGCAGCTTCGGCAGCTTCGCCGTCGCGTCGATGGTGCGCGGGCGTTCGCCATGGGGGCGGTTCACCGTCTGGTCGGCCAGGTAGGTGAGCAGGCGCGTGCCGCGGTCCGCCGAGTGGCGGGCGGTGAGCAGGTGCGGACGTTCCTCGATGAACGACGTGGTGACGCGGCCTTCGCGGAAGTCCGGGTCGTCGAGCACCGCCTGGAGGAACGGGATGTTGGTGGAGACACCGCGGATGCGGAACTCCGCGACGGCGCGGCGGGCGCGGCCCACGGCGGTCTTGAAGTCGCGGCCGCGGCAGGTGAGCTTCACGAGCAGCGAGTCGAAGTGGGCGCTGATCTCCGTGCCGGAGAACGCGGTGCCGCCGTCGAGCCGGATGCCGGAGCCGCCCGGGGAGCGGTAGGCGCTGATCATGCCGGTGTCGGGGCGGAAGCCGTTGGCCGGGTCTTCCGTGGTGATGCGGCACTGCAGCGCGGCCCCGCGCAGGTAGATCTTGTCCTGCGAGAGGCCGAGGTCGGCCAGCGTCTCGCCGGAGGCGATGCGCAGCTGGGACTGCACGAGGTCGACGTCGGTGACCTCCTCGGTCACCGTGTGCTCGACCTGGATCCGCGGGTTCATCTCGATGAACACGTGGTTGCCCTCGCGGTCGAGGAGGAACTCGACGGTGCCGGCGTTGCGGTAGCCGATCTGGCGCGCGAAGCGCACGGCGTCGGCGCAGATGCGGTCGCGCAGCTCGGGGTCGAGGTTCGGCGCGGGCGCGAGCTCGACCACCTTCTGGTGGCGACGCTGCACGGAGCAGTCGCGCTCGTAGAGGTGGATGACGTTGCCCTCGCCGTCGGCGAGGATCTGCACCTCGATGTGCCGCGGTTCGACCACGGCCTTCTCGAGGAACACCGTCGGGTCGCCGAACGCCGACTCGGCCTCGCGGGCCGCGGCTTCGATGGACTCGCGCAGCATCGCCGGGTCCTCGACTCGCCGCATGCCGCGGCCGCCACCGCCGGCAACGGCCTTGACGAACACCGGGAAACCGAGGTCGTCGGCCGCGGCCACCAGGGCGTCGACGTCGCTGGAAGGCTCCGACGAGCCGAGCACCGGCACGCCGGCCTCGCGCGCGGCCTTCACGGCGCGTGCCTTGTTGCCCGTGAGCTCGAGGATTTCGGCGCTCGGGCCGACGAAAGTGATCCCCGCCTGCTCGCACGCGAGCGCCAGGTCGGGATTCTCCGACAGGAAGCCATAACCCGGGTAGACCGCGTCGGCACCCGCCTTCTTGGCGGCCTTGACGATCTCCTCGACGGAGAGATAGGCGCGCACCGGGTGGCCGGGCTCCCCGATCTCGTAGGCCTCGTCGGCCTTCAGCCGATGGAGCGAGTTGCGGTCTTCGTGCGGGAACACGGCAACCGTGCCCGCCCCCAGTTCGTAGCCTGCGCGGAACGCTCGGATCGCGATCTCACCGCGGTTGGCCACCAGCACCTTGCGGAACATGCCCGGTCCTTCCCGTTTCGGATCGGTAGTGAAGGCACGTTACCCGGTTCTTCTCGCCCTCCGGGAGCCGAAGTCCAAGTGATGGACATCATGCGCACCGACCTGCGTGCATGATGCGGGGATCTCGGGCTCGCCGCAACAGTCAGGACGTCGGCGCGGCCAGGGTGCACAGCAATCGGTTGGCAGTGCCGGAAGGCACGTTTTTCAGCACGTCCGGGGTCGCCGCCTGCACCAACGCCTTGTCGACATCGGCCGGCGCGGCGTCCGGGTGCAGGGATCGGTAGACGGCGGCGGCGCCCGCGACGACCGCCGCGGCCATCGACGTGCCCGATAACGTGCCGACGTCCGACGAGCCCGCGATCGGCGCCGGGATGTCCACGCCCGGCGCGTAGAGGTCGACGGGCGTCCCGAAGTCCGAGAAAGTCGCCACCTGGTCCTGCACGTCGCTCGCCGCGACGGTGAGCGCGGCCGGGACCCTCGCCGGCGAAACCTGGCTGTCGTCCTCGCCTCCTTCGCCCGCGGGGACGACGGTGGGCATCACCGCGGCGAGGCCGGCGACGGCGTTGTCCAGTTGCTCATTGGCGACGCCACCGATGCCGAGAACGGCGACGGCCGGCTGGTGGGCGTTGTGGGCGACCCAGGTGATGCCGGCGATGATGTTGTCGGTGGAGCCGCCGCCGTCCTTGTCGAGGACGCGGACCGGGAAGATCTGCGCGGCCTTGGCGACGCCGTAGCTGCGACCGGCGACGATGCCGGCGACGCGGGTGCCGTGGCCGTTGGTGTCGGAGGTGTCGGCGCCGGCCGTCAGGAAGTCCTTGCCCGGCTGGACGCGGCCCTGGAAGTCGGGGTGCTTGGCGTCGACGCCGCTGTCGATCACGTAGACGGTGACGTCGGCGGCGTCGGATTCGTAGCGGTACTTCTGGTCGAGGCCCGTCCGCTGGTCGATCCGGTCGAGCGCCCAGCTCGGCGGGTTGACCTGCGTGCCGCCGGCCGCGAGCGCGGGTGAGTTTCCCGCCGCCACCAGCAAGAACGCCATTGTCGCCGAAAAAAGACCACGAGCCGTTCGGTTCCGCATTCCTGCGTCGTATCCCGCGCGCGGGCCGACGGCAACTCGACGTCACACGATGGGCTGGTCCGTGTTTGAGCTCGAAATCCGGTTGCCCGCTGGCCGGTACGCGGCGAAAGTGATCATGGAGCGAACCAGGGGGAACGATGAGCGCCAACGCGTACGTCGCCGTTGTCCTCTACGAGGCAACGAGCGATTCGCCCACGTACGAACCGCTGTACCGCGAAGACTTCGTGCTTGTGTACGCCGAGAGCGAAGAAGCCGCGCGCGAAGCTGTGGCCCGGCGCGTCGAAAGCGAGACGGGCAGCCACCGCAACGAACAGGGCGAGCTGATCACGTTGCGCTGCAAGCGGGTGGTCGACGTCGCGCGTGCCCTCGAGGACGACCTCACGCGCGACGCCGACCTGTACACCCGGCACTTCCGCGATTTCGCCGCCTATCGGCGATTCGAACCGCTGATGGCGGACTAGGCCTTGGCCACGTGGTCGCTGACGGACATCGTCGGCAGGTAGGCGAGGGCGTCGAAGGCCTGGACGACGTCGACCTGGGTGAACATGTGGGCGTGGCGGATGCTCGTCGGGCCTGCCACGCCCTTCGCGCGGTTGGCGCGCAGGTCGACGAGGCAGGCGTCGGAGCCGGCGAGGGTGGCTTCGACGCTGTCGTCGGCCAGCGGCGGCAGCTCTTCGGGGTGGACGCGGAAGCCGAGGCGTTCGCCTTCGTCCGGGGTGAGGCCGCTGGTGGTCCCGGTGCCGGCGGTGACGCCGAGCGTGAAGTAGTCGTCGCCGAACTCGGCGGCCAGGTGCGTGCCGGCCGAGGGGAAGACCATGCCGGGCGCGGCGGCGAAGGGGACGCGCTGGAGGTGTCCGTTGTGGACCATCACGACGATCTTCGTGCCTTCGCCGTGTAGCCGGCGAAGCAGCTTCACGGTCGACGCCATGTACGTGTCGCGCGAAGAACTCTGCATCGACGGCGCGACGCCGGCCATCATCGCCGCGAGCTCGCGCAGGTACATGTCGATGCGCAGGGCGCCGAGGGCGTGGTGCTCAGCGATGGCGTGAGAATCCCGGTCGCGTCGCTGCGAGTAGACGGGCGCCAGCGATTTCAGGTGGGACAGGAGTGCGGTGAAGGCCGCCGTCGCTGCGTCGCGCGCGGGGGCGGCCATCGCCGCGTAACGGCCAGGGGCGACGGCGCTGCTGACGGACGCGTACGGCTCCGAAGCGGTGCGGCCCGCTTCGACGAGCGAGACGACGTCGGGGGCGACCTCCTCGAGGTAGCGCTGCACGGCCTTCAGCGCGGGCACGGGTGAGCCGCCGGAGCTGGGGACGTCGAGGCCGGCGTAGCGGACGCCGCCGTGGCCGCGGAGCCAGGTGAGCATGTCGTGCGCCTCGGGTGAGTCGCCGAGGGAGAAGGTGAAGCCGTCTCGCCCGATTTCGGCGACGTCCCCGGGGGCGCCGCGAAGCCAGCCGTCGACGAGCTCACCTTCGGCGAACCCCGACTCGAACCCCAGCACGGTGAAACCGCGTTCCTCGACGAGGTGACGCAGCAGCCGGTTGCGCAGCTCGCCGAACTCGCGGATGTGGTGGTTGTTCTCCCCGATGGCGACGATGCGCGCGTCTCCGATCAGGTCGGCGATCGGCGAGACGTCTTCGGGCGTGAAGGGGGTGCGGAAGTCGAGGTCTGGCATACTGGGCACACTAACGCAACTGGAGTAGCACTTGGCAAGCGAAATGGCCGGAACCCGCCGACCGGGTGGGCGCACGGAGCGCACGCGCCTCGCCGTGCTGCAGGCGACGCTCGACCTGCTCGCGGAGCAGGGCTTCACGAACCTGACGGTGGACGCGGTCGCCGACCGTTCGGGCGTGCACAAGACCACGATCTACCGCCGCTGGGAGTCGACGGACGGGCTCGTGGCCGCCGCGCTGCGCCTGGGCACCGAACAGCCGTGGACGGCGCCCGACACCGGCACGCTCGCGGGCGACCTGGCGGCGACGCTGCTGGAACTCGTGCAGTACTTCACCGAGCCCGGCCTGCGCGAACTGCCGACGGCGTCGGTGCTGGCGGCCTTCCACTCCCCGCGCGCGGCGGAGGCACTGCACGCCTTCTACGAGGACCGGCACGGGCGCTCGGCCGTGATGGTCACGCGGGCCATCGCACGGGGCGAGGCGCCGGCCGGAACCGACGCGGCGGAGGTGGTGCGCGTGGCGAGCGGGCCGATCTTCTACCGGCTGTTCATCTCGCGGGAGCCGGTGACGGCGGCTGACGCGCACGTGGCGGCGGCAGCAGCTGCGGCGGCGGCGCGGGCCGGGGTGTTTGTGCGGGATTCGGCAGGGGGCGCGGAGTCGGAGGCCTCACCCTCGCACGGCGGAGATCCAGCGGCGTAGGCGGGATCTTGTGCGGGATTCGGCAGGGGACCCGGAGTCGGAAGCCTCACCCTCGCACGGCGGAGATCCAGTGGCGTAGGCGGAATCTTGTCCGGGATTCGGCAGGGGACCCGGAGTCGGAAGCCTCACCCTCGCACGGCGGAGATCCAGTGGCGTAGGCGGGATCTTGTACGGGATTCGGTAGGCGGGGAGCGCGGAATTCGGGGCCCGGCCGCTGTCCGCGGAGCGAAAGCGGAGGAAGACTGCCGGGGTTTCCCGAGGAAGTCGGTGGGGCGCGGAATTTGCCGCTCGACCTGGGTGTCGCCGGTGAATGGCGATGAGTTGTGGGCCGCAATGATCGTCTCTTCATCGCGGCGGGGGTCCAACGACGCCGCGTGGGGCCGACGGCGCTCGTAGGCTCGGCGAGTGCCCGGTGATCACGAGATTTACAGAGACCACGCCGACGTGTATGCGCGCTTTGCCGAGCACAGCGCCGCCAATTCGCTCTACGACCGGCCGGCGATCTTGCGTCTTGCGGGGGACGTCGCGGGCAAGCGGGTATTGGAGCTCGGCTGCGCAGGCGGCGGTCTGACGGCTCGGCTCGCCGAGCGGGGCGCCGATGTGCTGGCCCTGGACCGTGAGCCGCGGCTGGTGGCGTTGACGCGGGAGAGGCTGGGCCCGCGAGCTCAGGTCGAGGTGGCCGATCTCGAGCAACCCCTGACGATGGTGGCGGACGGCAGCGTCGACGTGGTCGTGGCCTCGCTCGTCCTCCATTACGTCGAGCATTGGTCGCCGTTGCTCGACGAGTTGCGGCGGTGTCTGAAGCCGGGCGGGGCGCTCGTCTTCTCGGTGCACCATCCGATCACCGGGTGGTTCCGGTCGGATCGGACCGACTACCACCGCACCGAGCTGGTCAGCGAGCAGTGGGACTGGGACGGACAGCAGGTCACCGCCCGCCTGTTCCGGCGCCCGCTGTCCGCGATCTTCGGGCTGCTGCGGGATGCCCGGTTCGCGATCGACGTGGTCGACGAGCCGCGGCCGGAACGCGGGGCGGGCGTGGATCCCGAGATGTTCGAGGTGTTGAGCACGAAGCCGGTGTTTCTGTTCGTGCGGGCGGTGAAGTCCTGACCGGGGTGAAACCGCAGTCGCCGTTGAGGGGCGAAAGTGTCAGCGGCGGGGAGAGGTGCGGTAGCGGACTTCCTCGATGGTGACCGTGCCGTTCGCGAGGGATTCGACCTTGGTGCGGCCGTCGAGAGTCCAGCCGGTCCGTTCGTAGAAGGTGCGGGCGCGGGTGTTGCCGGCGAGGACCCAGAGGGTGGCGGTGGGGAAGTCGCCGGCCAGGGCGGTAAGGGCGCGCGCGTGGAGGGCGCGGCCGAAGCCCTGGCTCCAGCACTCGGGCAGCAGGTAGATCGCCGCGAGTTCGCCGGTGTCGGGGGTGGCGTCGTGGTCGCGGCTCGGGCCGGTGGCGGCGAAGCCGGCGATGGTGCCGTCGGGGGTTTCGGCGACGAGGACGGTGTGGCCTTGTGCCGGGGAGGCCAGGCTTTCCGCCCAGAACGGTTCGCGGCGGGAGGCCGAGAGGCCAGCGAGGAAGTCGGCTGGGAGGAGGCCGGCGTAGGCGGCCTGCCAGGAGCCGACGTGGACGCGGGCGATGCCAGGGGCGTCCGCGACGAGGGCCGGGCGGATGGTGACGATCGAGCCAGGTGTGGTCGCCAGGTCGGAAGTCGCAGAGCCCGACGAAGCGGCCCCGGAGCCAGAATCAGAGCCCGAACGAGAACCCCACGTCTCAAGGCCGGAATCGGCCGAAGGCTCCGAAGCAGTCAACTCTTCTCCAAGTACTCCGCGCGCTCCATGTCCACCACATCGGACACCATCTGGGCCAGGCCAGGGTACGAAGAGAGCGTCGGGTCGCGCAGCACGATTTCCTGGGATTGGGCGCGCGCCTCGGTGATCACGTCTTCGTCGCGCAGGAGGGACAGCAGTTTCAGTCCCGAGCGTTTGCCGGACTGGGCCGCGCCGAGGATGTCGCCCTCGCGGCGGAGTTCGAGGTCCAGGCGGGAGAGTTCGAAGCCGTCGGTGGTGGATTCGACGGCGGCGAGGCGTTCGCGGGTCGACGTGCCGTCCAGGGTCTCCGTCACGAGCAGGCACAGGCCCGGCACGCTGCCCCGGCCGACGCGGCCGCGCAGCTGGTGCAGCTGGCTCACGCCGAAGCGGTCGGCGTCGAGGATGACCATGGCGGTGGCGTTGGGGACGTTCACGCCGACCTCGACGACCGTGGTCGCCACGAGGACGTCGATCTGGCCGGCGCCGAAGGCCCGCATCACGGCGTCCTTCTCGTCCGCGGGCATGCGGCCGTGCAGGGCGGCGATGCGAAGGCCCTTCAACGGCCCGCCCACCAGCTCCGGCGCGACGTCCAGCACGGCGAGCGGCGGGCGCTTGTCGCTCTTGTCCGACGGGGGCTCGTCGCCGATGCGCGGGCACACGACGTACGCCTGGTGCCCCTTCGAGACCTCCTCGCGCACGCGCTCCCACGCCCGGTCGAGCCACGCGGGCTTCTCCGCCACCGGCACCACGCTCGTCTTGATCGGCGAACGCCCGACGGGCATCTCGCGCAGCGCGGACGTCTCCAGGTCGCCGTACACGGTCATCGCGACCGTGCGCGGGATCGGCGTCGCGGTCATCACCAGCACGTGCGGCGACGTGGAGTCCGAGCCGCGCGAACGCAGGGCGTCGCGCTGCTCCACGCCGAAGCGGTGCTGCTCGTCGACCACGACGAACCCGAGGTCGGCGAACTGCACCGTGTCCTGGATCAGCGCGTGCGTGCCGACGACGATGCCTGCCTCGCCGCTCACCGTCTCCAGCAGCGACTTCTTGCGTTCCTTCGCTCCCATCGAGCCGGTGAGCAACGTCACGCGCGTGGCCTTCTCCGCGGCCCCCAGCTCCCCCGCCATGCCGAGCTCGCCGAGCATCTCCCGCAGCGAACGCGCGTGCTGCGCCGCCAGCACCTCGGTGGGCGCGAGCATTGCCGATTGCCGCCCCGAATCGACGATCTGCAGCATCGCCCGCAGCGCGACCACCGTCTTGCCCGAGCCCACCTCGCCCTGCAGCAGGCGGTTCATCGGGTGCTCGGTCGCGAGGTCCGCGGCGATCTCGTCGCCGATCGCGCGCTGGCCTGCGGTGAGGTCGAACGGCAGGCGCTTGTCGAACGCGTCGAGCAGCCCGCCGTCGGTGTGCGGGCTGGCCTTGGCCGGACGAGACACCGCGGAATGGCGCCGCTGCGCGAAAATCAGCTGCACGGCCATGGCCTCGTCCCACTTGAGGCGGTGGCGCGAGGTCTCCAGGTGCGCCCAGTCCTCGGGCCGGTGGATGCCGCGCAGCGCCCGTTCGAGACCGGGCAGCCCGTGCTGCTTCAGCACTTCGGCGGGCATCGGGTCGGAGTCGATCTCCAGCACGTCGAGGACCTGCCGCACGCACTTCGCGATCGACCACGTCGGCATGCCCTGCGCCGCCGGGTACACGGGGATGATCTCGGCCAGGAAGTTGTCGACGGCCTCGGCTTCGCGTTCGGCGTCGAGCAGCTCGTACTCCGGGTTGGCCAGCTGCAGCGTGTCGCGGAACGCCGTGACCTTGCCCGCGAACAGGCCGGTCTTGCCCGGCGCCAGCTCCTTCTCCCGCCACGCCTGGTTGAAGAACGCGCAGGCCAGCCGGCGTTTCCCGTCGGTGATGACCATGTCGAGGATCGTGCCGCTGCGCGACTTCATGCGGCGCTTGCTGATCTTCTCGATCCGCGCCAGCACGGTCGCGTGTTCACCCAGCTCCAGGCCGGCGATGTCGGTGAGCTCGCCGCGCTCGGCGTAGCGGCGCGGGTAGTGGCGCAGCAGGTCGGAGACGGTCTCGATGTCGAGCGCACCCGACAGCGCTTTCGCCGTCTTCGCGCCCAGCAGCAGCGGCAGCTTTTCGCGCAGCCCGGCCATTTCTATTCGACCCCCATCAGCAGCACGGCTCCGGCCTGGCCACTGGCATAACTCGTCAACTCCACTTCGGGGTGCTCCAGCCGCAGCTGCTCGGCGAGCTCCGCGGTCACGCCGGGCGGGGCGGCGGCCCCGCTCAGCACGGTGACCAGCTCGCCGCCGAGCGTCAGCATCCGGTTGAGCACGCTCATCGCGGCCGCGACGAGGTTCGTCTCCGAGGCCGGCGCCGGTTCGATCAGCACCACCTCGTCGTCGACCAGGCCGATCACGTCGCCGGACTGGGCCCGGCCCACCCAGGTTAGCGACTCCTCGCCCGCGATCCGCACCTCGCCACGCCTGGTCGCCGCGGCGGCCTCGGCCATGGCCACGACGTCGTCGTTGACGCGGCGGCCCCCATCGTGCACCGCGAGCGCGGCCAGCACCTGCACCGGTGACGTGCACGGGATCACCACGACGTCGCGGTCGCCGGCCATCGCGTGGCCCGCCGCCGCGTCGGCCGCGGCCGTGAGGTCGAGACCGCCCGGCAGCACGGTCACGTGCCGGCCCGCGGCCTCGTTGAACAGCCCGATCATGTCCTCGACGCCGGGTTTCCCGCCGTCGGGCACGGCCAGCACGGCGACGCCCTCGGCCCGCAGCAGCTCGGCCAGCCCGCCGCCGTTGACCACGGCCACCACCGACCGGTCCAGCCCGCCGCCCGGCTCGATCGGCGTGGGCGTGAGCAGCGGTTCGACGCGGATCCGGCGCGGCCGGCCCAGCTCCAGGCCCGCCTCGATGGCCGCGCCGATGTCGGCGCAGTGGACGTGCACGGCGTGGCTGCCCGCACCGTCGCCGGCCACCGTGACGCTGTCGCCGAAGCCGCTCAGCTCCTTGCGCAACGCCGGCAGCCGCGCCTCCTCGACGCCGTCGAGCAGGTACATGACCTCCCACGCGTACGGCGCGGGCTCGGCGGCACCGGGCGCCTCGACGGTGGTCGTGAGCTCGCGTTCAGGCTGCGTGACGGTGCCGCTGATCACGCCGGCCAGCGCGTCGAGCACGGCGACGAGCCCTCGGCCCCCCGCGTCGACGACCCCCGCTTTCGCGAGGGCCGGCAGTTGTTTCGGCGTCTCCTCCAGCGCGGCCGCGGCGGCCGCGGCGACGGTGGCGGCGACCTCGGCCAGCGGCCGCGTGTCCTCCTGGACGGCCGCGGCCACGACGTGCAGGACGGTCAGCATCGTCCCCGCGACGGGCCGGCTCACCGCGCCCGTCGCGATCCGGTCGGCGTGCGCCAGTGCGGCCGCGAGACCAGCGCCGTCGAGGTCGCCGCCGTCGGCCGCCCAGTCGGCGATCCCCCGCACGACCTGGGAGATGATCACGCCGGAGTTGCCGCGCGCGGCGGCCACGGCACCCTTCGCCAGCACGGTCAGCGCCTCGGCCACGTCGGCCGGCTCCGCCGCGGCCAACGCGTCGCGCGCGCCCGTCAACGTGTGCAGGAGGTTCGAACCCGTGTCGGAGTCCGCGACGGGGTACACGTTGATGCCGTTGATCGCCGGGCGCAGCACCTCCAGACTGCGCACGCACGCCGCCGACCAGGCCGACACCGCTGCCACGTCCAGCACCCGCACCCCGTAACCTCCTCGCTGGTCCCCGCGAGCGTATCGACCCCGCGGCGACCCGCCCGAGACGAGTAGTTACTATGGACGAGTTGCCCAGCTGGTCTGGGCGCCATTCTTTGTCCCATATCCAGAGGAGTTCGACGTGGCTGCCGTGTGCGACGTCTGTGGCAAGGGACCCGGCTTCGGCAAGTCGGTCTCGCACTCCCACCGGCGTACCAACCGCCGGTGGAACCCGAACATCCAGACTGTGCACGCCAAGATCGGCGTGTCCCAGCGCAAGCGCCTCAACGTGTGCACCTCGTGCATCAAGGCGGGCAAGGTCGTCCGAGGGTAGGCGATTGAACGAAGGGTGGCGAGTGCTCGCGAAGGGCGCTCGCCATTTTCGTATCGCCTAGTGTCTTCTGGGGGTCGAACCCCCAGACCCCCGCCAGGGGGCAAGCCCCTGGACCCCCACCCGTGGTTGCCTCTGGACGGCGAGTGCTCACCGAGCACTCGCCATTTTTGTCACCGCAAGAAGTCGGTCAGCACCGGGCGCAGCGATTCGGGTGCGTTGAGCACGCCGTGGTCCTGCCCGGGAATCGACTCGTATCGGGCGTGCGGCACGGTCTCGGCGACGGCCCGGGCCGCGGCGCCCATCCACGCTTCACCGGCGCCGCCCGACATCACGAGCACGGGGACGGCGATGGCGGCCAGGCGGTCCACGGGCAGCTGCGCGCCAGGACCGGTCACGGTGATGTCATACGGCAGCGTGTGCGCGTAGCCGGCGAACCAGTCCCACACCGGCTGGCCCTTCATCGCCGCCACGCCTTCGGGCGGAACCGACACGCCTTCGGTCAGAAAGAGTTCCACGGCGCCGTCGCGGTCGCCGGCGGCGATCAACGCGCTGATCCGGTCCGCGAGGTCCGCACCAGGGCGTGGCCTCTGAGCGTCCACGATGAACGGTGGCTCGTACACGGCCAGCTTCGTGATCGGCAGCCCCCGCGCCGCTGCTTCGAGCGCCAGGATCGCCCCTGACGAATGGCCGAACATCGCCGCCGAGCCACCGACCGCGTCGATCACGGCCGACAGGTCGTCGAGCTCGCGTTCCACCGAGTACACGGGCGCGTCTCCGCTCTCACCTCGGCCTCGCCGATCAACGGCAACACCCTGGAACCCGGCTTCGGCCAGCACGACGGCGAGCGCCGCCACGGTCGTCCGGTCGTTCACGGCACCGCCGACGAGCAGCACCGGCGACCCCGCGCCGTAGGTGTCGAACGCAATCGGCGTGCCGTCGGCGGAAGTGACGGTGGTGGTCATGGCTGTCCTCCTGGGTGTCGTACTCACCTTGGAGGTCGGAGCCACCGGCCGCGACCGGACACGCTCAGGGAAGCTTCCACTCCACCGGCGCCGCGCCCTGGTCGGCCAGCAGCTGGTTCGCGCGGCTGAACGGCCGCGAGCCGAAGAAACCGTTGTGCGCCGAAAGCGGGCTCGGGTGCGCCGACTCGACGCACGGGATGTCGCCCAGCATCGGCCGCAGGTTGCGGGCGTTGCGGCCCCACAGGATGGCCACCATCGGCTCATCGCGGGCCGCGAGCGCCTTGATCGCCTGCTCGGTCACCTGCTCCCACCCCTTGCCCTGGTGGGAGTTCGGCTTGCCGGGCTGCACCGTGAGCGCGCGGTTGAGCAGCAGGATGCCCTGGTCGGCCCACGGCGTGAGGTCGCCGTTGGTCGGCAACGGGTGCCCGAGATCCTCGGCGTACTCCTTGTAGATGTTGACGAGGCTCTTCGGCAGCGGCCGCACGTCGGGCGCCACCGAGAAGCTCAGGCCGACGGCGTGGCCCGGCGTCGGGTACGGGTCCTGGCCGACGATCAGCACCCGCACGTCGTGGAACGGCTGCTTGAACGCCCGCAGCACGTGCTCGCCCGCCGGCAGGTAAGTTCGGCCCGCCGCGATCTCCGCGCGGAGGAACTCTCCCATCGCGCTGACCTGCGGGGCCACGGGCTCCAGGGCCTGCGCCCAGCCGGCTTCGACGATCTCGTGCAGCGGTCGTGCGGTCACGGCCCGCGAGCCTAGCGCGGTGCGAGCGGGGTCACCGTGGCGGGTCGAGGCGCCGCAGCTCTTCGCGGAAACGCGCGCCGCGGCGCACGTACGAGTCGACCACCATGGCGATCTGCTCGGCGGAGAACGACTTGTTCGGCCGCACCTTCGCCGGCACGCCGAGCGCGATCTCGCCCGGGCCCACGTGCGAGTTGTACGACAGCACCGCGCCCGCGCCGACCATCCCGCCGTCCTCGACCACGGTTCCGTTCAGCACCACCGATCCCGACGCGATGAGGCACCCGGTGCCGATCACCGCGCCCTCGACGTGCACGGCGTGGCCGATGGCCGACGACGGCCCGAGGATCGTCGGGTGCTTCTTGGTGCAATGGAGCACGCAGCCGTCCTGCACGTTGGAGCGTTCGCCGATCTCGATGTAGCCGTGGTCGCCGCGCAGCACCGTCTGCGGCCACACGGAAGCGCGCGGGCCGATGCGGACGTCGCCGATCACGGTGGCGTCGGGGTGGACGTAGGCGTCCGGGTGGATCGAGGGTTCGAGGTCACCGAGCGCGTAGATCGCCAAAGCCGTCTCCCGTTGGTCACACGAGGTTCTTGCCGAAACACCGGTTGTCGGGCTCGTCCTTGTACACGCCGAAACCCGGAATCTCCGTATAGCCCGACGAACGGTAGAGGGCGATCGCCTCGGGCTGTTCGGTACCCGTCTCCAGCACGGCGCGCAGCCGCCCCGCCGCGACGGCCGTGCGTTCCAGTTCCGCCAGCATCGCGCGCGCGAAACCCTTGCCCCGCGCGGATTCCACGACGTACATCCGCTTCAGCTCCACGTCGCCGGGACCGAACGCGGGCGCCGGTCCGTCGTGCGCGCGCCACGCGCCGGAGGCCACGGGCACGTCGTCGAGGTAGCCGACGAGGAACAGTCCGCGCGGAGGCGCGAACTGCGAAGGGTCCATCGGCGTCGAGTCTTCGCTGCCGTAGCGGCGCACGTACTCGAGCTGCACTTCCGCCATCAGCTTGGTCGCGTCGGGGTGGTCGTAGGCGACCGCTCGGATCTCCACGGGCGACAGCCTAGTGCTGCTGCCAGTGCTCCCAGCCGCCTTCGTGGCCGTACTCCTTGCCGTCCACCGTCACCCCGGACCCCGGCATCGTCACCGCGCCGATCTTGCGCCAGCCCTCGGGCAGCTCGTCGAACGGCGGGAACGTCGCCGCCAGCGCGTGGTCCTCACCACCGGTGAGCACCCAGCGCAGTGGGTCGGCGCCGAGCGCGGTGCCGACTTCCTGCAGCCGCGTGGAGATCTCGAGGTCCGCGGTGAGCACGTCGAGCCCGACGTCCGACGCCGCCGCGATGTGTCCCAGGTCGGCGAGCAGCCCGTCGGAGATGTCGATCATCGACGTCGCGCCGGCCAGCGCGGCCTGCGGACCGGCCGGGTACGGCGGTTCCGGGCAGCGCTGCGCGTTCACGACCCCGACCGGCGAACGGAACCCTCGCCGCAGCACGGCCAATCCCGCCGCCGCCCAGCCGAGCCGCCCGCAGACGGCGAGGACGTCGCCGGGCCGGGCGCCCGAGCGCGTCACGGGTTCACGATCTTCGAGGTCCCCCAACGCGGTGACGCTGATCACGATCTGGTCGGCGCTCACCATGTCACCGCCGGACACCCCGACGCCACCGCGGGTCGCCTCGGCCCACATGCCGTTCATGATCTCCGTCACGACCTGGGCGGGAGTGTCCGGTGGACACGCGAAGCCCACCAGGACCGTGGTCGGTTTCGCGCCCATGGCCGCGACGTCCGACAGGTTCACCGCCACGGCCTTGCGCCCCACCTGCTCGGGGCTCGACCAGTCGAGGCGGAAGTGCACGCCCTGGACCAGCACGTCCGTGGTCGCCACCACGCGGCCGTCGGGGGCAGCCACCACGGCCGCGTCGTCGCCGGGGCCGAGCAGCGTGCTCGCCGGCTGGCGACGCCCGCCGGTGACCGCCTGGATCAGCGCGAACTCGCCCGTCCCGGCCACCGAGCCATCGTCCGGTGACACCGGTCACCTCCATTTTCTCTCCGTGTGCGAAGCCTCGACCACCGACAGTCGGATCCCCTAGGTTTTTCCCGGGGCTGGCGATACCTTGCCTA
The DNA here is from genome assembly GCF_042896185.1 of Amycolatopsis sp. NPDC001319. Taxonomy (NCBI): domain Bacteria; kingdom Bacillati; phylum Actinomycetota; class Actinomycetes; order Pseudonocardiales; family Pseudonocardiaceae; genus Amycolatopsis; species Amycolatopsis sp. NPDC001319. The sequence continues at coordinate 307,210 of NZ_JBIAWY010000005.1, forward strand.
CACCGTTCCTACCTCGACTCCATCGCTACCGACGAAAGGGCACGCCGTGGTCCACGCATACATCCTCATCCAGACCGAGGTCGGCAAGGCGGCCGCGGTGGCGGCGGAGATCTCCGGGGTGCCCGGCGTCACCAGCTCGGAGGATGTGACCGGCCCGTACGACGTGATCGTGCGCGCGACCGCGGACACCGTGGACCAGCTGGGCCAGCTCGTGGTCGCGAAGGTGCAGAACGTGGAAGGCATCACGCGGACCCTGACCTGCCCGGTGGTCCACCTCTGAGACGTGGTGCACTTCGGGGGTGGCAGATTCCGACACCGGCGCACCCCCGCGGGTGGTCCTCGTGGTCGCGGCCGTGCTCGTGGTCGCGCTGGCCGTGGTGGTCGCCGTCTTCGCGGTGACGAAAAAATCGGCGCTCAGCGGCGAGGGCGTCGCGAGTGGACCGCTCCCCCTCGTCGCCGTTCCGGCCCCGCAGGCCACCACGCAGGCGTGCACGACGGTCGTCGACGCGCTGCCCGCAACCTTGAAATCGAACGGCAAGGACCTCGCCCGGCGCACGCTCGCCCAGCCCGCGCCGAAGGCCACCGTCGCCTGGGGTGACGGCGACGCGATCGTGCTGCGGTGCGGGCTCGACCGGCCGCCGGAGCTCACCCCCACCGCGCAGCTGCGCGTGGTCAACGGCGTGCAGTGGCTGCAGGTCACCGAAGACGCCGCGGCCACCTGGTACGTGGTGGACCGCGACGTCTACATCGCGTTGACCGTCCCCGACTCGGCCGGGACCGGGCCGCTGCAGACCGTGTCGGACACGGTCAACGCGAAGCTGCCGGTCAAACCTTTGAAGTTCTGACCGTCCGGCCGGCGATCTCCTCCAGCGAGTCGCCCGTGGTGCGTGGCCCCAGAACGGCGACGTCGACGATCAGCACCACCATCGCGACCGCCACCACGGCGAACATCCTGGTGGCGCCCTGCGCCTGCAGGATCGGCAGCAGGATGAACGGCATCGCCGCGGTGGCCAGGCGCGAAAGCGCGTAGGCCGAACCCGCGGCCGTGCCGCGCAGCGATGTCGGGAACAGCTCGCCCTGGTAGGTGTGGAAAGCGTTGGAGAACACGTTGCTGGCGGCGGTGTAGCAGAAGCCGAACACCGCGATCGCCACCCCGGAGGTCGAGAAGCCGAACGCGAGCCCGAACACGGCCATCGCCGCGGCGCTCGCGACGATCAGCCACTTGCGCTCGATGCGTTCGATGATCGGGATCGACAGCGCGGAGCCGATCGGGTAGCCGAGGAACGTGAGCGCGCTGAACGTCAGCGAGTTCACGAGGCTGAACCCCTTGGCGGCCAGCACGATCGGCACGAGCGAGCCGAAGCCGTAGTAGCCGAACGCCTGCAGCAGCTGGAAGATGTAGAGCATTGTCGTGCGCCGCGCCCACGGCTTGCGCAGGAGCGCGGAGAAACGCACGGGTTCCGGCGCAGGCGGTTCGGGCGCGGGTTCCGGGAGCGGTTGCGGCGCGGAGGCTTCGAGCTTGCGCACGATCTCGTCGGCTTCCGCCTCCCGCCCGCGAGCGGCGAGCCAGCGGGGCGACTCCGGCAGCGTGAACCGCAGGCCCCAGACGACGGCCGCGCCGAGCGCGCCGATCACGAACAGCCAGCGCCAGCCGTCGATGCCGAGCGGCGCATGGCCGGCCAGCGCGCGGGCGAGGAAGCCTGCGGCGGGCACGCCGCAGAAGCCGAGCGTGTACGCCCAGGCGGTGGCGCGGCCGCGGGCGCGAGCGGGCAGCAGGTCGGCGAGGTACGCGTCGGCGACGGGCAGCTCCGCGCCGATGCCGATGCCGGCGATGAAGCGGCAGACGACGAGCATCCAGACATCGGTGCTGAACGCGCCGAGCAGCGTGAAGACCGAGTACAGGCCGAGCGTGAGCAGGAACGCGCGGCGCCGGCCGAGCTGGTCGGCGAGCTTGCCCAGGCAGACGGCACCGACGAACGCCCCGACGAACGCCGACGCGAGCACGTACTTCAGCGCTTCGGCCGTGACGCCGAACTCGTGCGTGAGCACGGTGCTGATCGTGGCCGCGAGGAACAGGTCGTAGAGGTCGAAGAACGTCGCCACCCCCACCACGGCGACGAAGTACCGGTGCCGGCGGGTGACCGGGAGCCGGTCGAGCCGGGATGCGATCTGCACGCGTTGCCTCCTGCCCTGGCCTGGGCGTGCCGCGCGCGGGCCACGTCGGCGTCACCCGGTGCCACCGGATGATCACTGTAGTGGGTGACGTCGTTCGCCGGGCGGCGACCACGGCGGGGCCGACCACTTCGCGCGGGCGCGGCAATTCTTCCCGGGCGGTGAATTCATCACACCGAAACACCGGAAACATCAAGTTGTTCTGGAGGACATCGTCGCGAAATGCCGCGCCTATGAAATTCTCAGGAAAGCTGGACCGGAATGTCAGGAGGTTTCAGTTCCTGCGACGTGTGCACTGCCGCCCGACCCGGGCTTCTGCGGGCTCGGAACGGACGGCAGCACACGTTTGTCGTTGTACCCCTTGGTCATTCGACCGGTGGTGTGCCGAGTGGAATCGTCATGCACCGCCGGGCGAGCACGCGGGACCGCGACTGCCCCGAGATTACCACGGTGGTCGGGGTGCGCGGTTCCGCCGAATTCCGCATCGGAAAGGAATCACCAGTGCCGCCGATCACAGTGATCTTCGTCGTCTCGGGACTCGCCGTCTGGCTGAATGGCCTGGCGTTTCTCGGGATCGGCGCCAAACCCGTCGAGGACGGCCCGAATCCGCTGACCACGGTCGGCTGGGTGACGCTGCTCGCCGGCGTCGTGGACGTCCTGCAGGCCGCCGTGATCATCGCGACGGCGCCGCCCGCGACGGGCGTCCCGTTGGCCGGAATCGTCACGTTCTACGGCACGTTCTTCACCGCGCTGGGGGTGGCGCTCGTACGAGGGCTGGACCTCCGGCCGATCGGCAACCTGGCCGTGGCGGTGGCCGTGGTGCCGCTGCTGTGGTGGAAGTTCTTCGACGGCAGCTGGATGCTGCACTCGATCCTCGTGGTGTGGCTGGTCGCGTTCCTCGCCGTGGCGGCCACGACCTACGGCAAGCTGCCCGGCAAGGTGCTGGGCGGGATCCTCGTCGTCACGTCGCTCTACACGTTCCTGACGCCGGCGGCGCTGCTTGCGCTGGGTAAGTCGATCCCCTGATCACGTGACCACACAGGGTCACCCGAGCGGGTGACCCTGTGTGGGGTCAGCGAAGGCCCGTGCCGCGCGCGATGGCGGTGTCGATGAGGGTCGACAGGAGCGTGCTGTAGTCGACGCCCGTGACCTCCCACATCTTCGGGTAGGCGGACTTCGTGGTGAAGCCGGGCATGGTGTTGACCTCGTTGATCACGAGGTCGCCGGCTCCGGTGACGAAGAAGTCGACGCGCGCGAGGCCCTGGCAGTCGAGCGCGCGGAACGCCTCGACGGCCATGGCACGCAGGCGGTCGGTGAGGGCGTCGTCGAGCTTGGCCGGGATGTCCAGCTCGGCGTCTTCGCCGAGGTACTTGGTCTCGAAGTCGTACCAGGCGTCCGCGCCCTCGGCGAGCACGCGGATCTCCGCCGGCAGCGACGCTTCCACCCGCCCGTCGGGGAACTCCAGCACGCCGCACTCGACCTCACGCCCGACCACGGCGGCCTCCACGAGCACCTTCGGGTCGGTGCGGCGGGCCAGTTCGATGGCGGCGTCCACATCGGACCAGTCGGTGACGCGCGAGATGCCCACGGACGAGCCCGCACGAGAGGGCTTCACGAAAACGGGCAGCCCCAGGCGTTCCCGGTCGTCCTGGGCCAAAGTGGACTGTCCACGACGGAGCGCCGCGTACGTGCCCACCGGCAGCCCCTCGGCTGCGAGCAGCTTCTTGGCGTACTCCTTGTCCATGGCGGCGGCGCTGGCCAGCACACCCGGGCCGACGTAGGGGATGTCGGCCATCTCGAGCAGGCCCTGGATGGTGCCGTCCTCGCCGAACGCGCCGTGCAGCACGGGGAAGACCACGTCGACGGTGCCGAGCACCTCGGTCGCCTGCCCGGGGTCGACCGTGCGCAGCTCGCGGCTGGTCGCGTCGCCCGCCAGCACGAGCGCGCGGCCGGACTCCACGGTCGGCAGCTCGCGGCCCTGGATGCTCAGCTCCTTCGGGTCGCCGGTGCCGAGCACCCAGCCACCCTGCGGGGTGATGCCCACGGGGAGCACCTCGTAGCGCTCCGGATCCAGGTTCGCGATCACGCTGCCCGCTGACAGGCACGAGATGGTGTGCTCGCTGCTGCGCCCGCCGAACACGACCGCCACGCGGATCTTCTCAGCACTCATGGTCGCTCACCGTACCGGGTGACCACGGCGAACGGCGCGCACCCGGCGTTGCGACGGGTCCCCGGGTCCGTCCACCGGAGGGGGTGGTGGGGGTGGGTTGGGGATGATCAGGTGGTCGGTGGTGGGTCCGGTGGCTGCGAGGGCTGCGGCGGCTGTCGCGGCCGAGTGGTGACGGACGCCTCGCGCCGGATTGCCCGAGCGGACCGGTCGCACTGCACGGCGGGCACCGCGGGACGGCTCGCGCTGCGTCCGGGTCACACAACCAGGAACCTTCGAACGGCGCCGAATCGCCGCGGGTCGGCTGCGGTTTGGTCATCACCGAGAGCATCCGGCGACGGCGCAACCGGACCATTCGCGCAACACGTCGCTGATCGTCGGAAGTGACAAGCGCGGCCTCGCAGTCAGCGAAGCTCCCCGCGGCGGCGCCGTCGCGAGGGCGTCGCGAGAGAAGGCCCCGTCGCCGGGTGTGGCGGCGTAGGTGTCGCTGGACCGGTCGCGCGGTGCGGTGGCAAGCGAGGCGACGCGGCGCCGCACGACCGGTCAGCGAAGCAGACCCACCAAAGCCGGCAGCGCGGTCACCAACGCCTCCCGCGAACAGCCCGCGTACCCCAGCGCCACCCCGTGCACCGTGGGTGTGCCGGCGAAGTGGCGGGCCAGGCCGTCCAGGCGGATGCCGTGGTGTTCGGCCTCGGTCAGGCAGTGGGTTTCCTGGGCGGCGGACGCGAAGGGGACCACGAGGTGGGCGCCGGCGTCGTCGCCGAGGATGGGGATGGAGGCGGAGGTGAGGGCGGCGGAGAGCAGCGAACGGCGTTCGGCGAGTTCGCGGCGGAGTTTGCGCAGGTGGCGGCCCAGGTCGCCGTGGCGGGCGAGTTCGACCAGCACGCGCTGGCCGGCCGGGGAGGGGCGCGTGCCGGTGAGGTCGCGGTAGGCGAGGACCGCCTCGGTGACCGAGGCGGGCGCGACGAGCCAGCCGGCGCCGAGGGTGGGCGTGAGGATCTTGCTCGTGGTCCCCAGGTGGACGACGACGTCGGGCGCGAGGGCGGCGAGCATGGGCAGCGGGGCGACGTCGAAGCGCAGCTCCCCGTCGTAGTCGTCCTCGATGACGAGCATGCCGTCGGCGCGGGCCCGTTCCACGAGCTCCACGCGGCGCGCCGCGCTCATGCGGCTGCCCATCGGGTACTGGTGCGCCGGCGAGCAGTAGACCGCCCGCGCGCCGGCGGGGATGGCGTCGGGGCGCAGGCCCTCCTCGTCGACGGGCACGCCGACCACGGTCAGCCCGGCGGACCGGAACGCCTGCACGGCCCGCTGGTAGCCCGGCTCCTCGAACGCGACGACCGCGCCGCGCCGCAGCACCGCGGCCGCGAGCTCCACGACGGCGGCCGTCGTGCCGCCCGTCGCCAGGACCGAGCCGGCGGCCAGACCGCGGTGCCGCAACAGGTGTTCCGAAACGGCCGCGCGGTACTCGGGCAGGCCGGCGCGATGGGCGCGCACCAACGGCTCCGGGTCGGCCGCCGCCCGCCAGGCGCGGCGCCAGGCCGCGCGGTCCAGACCGGCCGCCCACGGGGTGCCCGGCGTCAGATCCAGCACGGGCGCCGCCTCGGGTTCCGGCGCGAGCGGTCCCGCCGGGGATACCGACGTGGCCGCGCGCGTCGGTGGTGTCGTCACATACGTGCCGGAGCCGTGGCGCCCGGCGATCCAGCCTTCGGCGTGCAGCTGCTCGTACGCGGCCGAAGTCACGGTGCGCGAAACGCCGAGCCGCTCGGCCAGCGCGCGCGTGGACGGCAACCGGTCGCCGCCGCGCAGGTGCCCGCTCGCGGCGGCCTCGCGCAGGGCGTCGGCCAGCTGCACGGCCAGCGGCGTGCTCGCCTCACGGTCGAGGCTGACCGGCAGCGCGGTGTCGGCGTACGACAACGAAGACCTCCAAGCGGCGAAAGTGGACTTCCCAAGTGTAGAAGAAGTGGCCGTTCGACACGTCCACTCACCCGCGCAACACTGCGAACATGACCAGCCTCTCGCCGACCCCCCGCACCACGCTCGGCCGCAAGAAGAACCGCGCGGCCACCGACCGCGCGACGCTGCACGCCGTGCTCGACGAGGCCCTGATCTGCCACCTCGGCCTCGTCCGCGACGGCACACCGCTCGTGCTGCCCACCGGCTACGGCCGTGACGGCGACACGCTCTACCTGCATGGTTCCACGGGCGCGGCCAGTCTGCGCACCGCCGCGCAGGATCTGGACGTGTGCGTCACCGTCACACTGCTCGACGGCATCGTCTATGCCCGCTCGGTCAACAACCACTCCATGAACTACCGCAGCGCCGTCATCCTCGGCCGCGCGCGCCTCATCACCGACCAGGACGAGAAACTCCACGCCCTGCGCGTACTCACCGACCACCTCTCCCCCGGCTCGTGGGACCACGCACGCGGGGTGAACGCGAAGGAGTTCGCCGCCGTCTCCGTCCTCGCGCTCGACCTCACCGAAGCCTCGGTGAAGCTGCGTGCCGAAGGCCCCGACGACGAGCCGGAAGACGTCAGCGCCAACACCGCCTGGGCCGGCGTCCTCCCGGTCAGGACCGTCTTCGGCGAGCCCGAACCGTCCGCCGACCTGGCCGACGGCTGGCCGATACCCGAGCACGTCGCCGGACGCGTCAGCGCGCCAGAGGCAGCCACACGGTGAACACGGTCCGGCCCGGCCGGCTCGCCACGTCGACCGTGCCGCCGTGTTCCACCACCAGCGACTGCACCACGGACAGGCCCAGACCGGTGCCGCCGGCCGACCGAGTGCGCGAGTTGTCGACGCGGAAGAACCGGTCGAAGATCCGCTGCTGATCCTCCGGCGCGATCCCCGGCCCGGCGTCCTCGACCCGGATCACCGCGCGAGAATCCACCACGGAGACCGACACCTCCACCCGAGTCCCCGAAGGCGTGTGCACAGCGGCATTCGCCAGCAGGTTGTCGAAGATCTGCCGCAACCGCACGGGATCCGCGTCGACGAAAACCGGCGAGGGAGCCAGCGAAACCGAAAGCGGATGCGCCGGCCGCCCCACCCGGAACGCATCCGCCGCGGCTGAAACGATCGGGACGACGTCCACCCGTTCGGGCCGCACCGGGGGCTCCGCGTCGTGGGCGTCGAGGCGCGCGAGCAGCAAAAGATCGTCGACGAGCACGCTCATCCGGGCCGTCTCCTCGCGGATCTTCGCCAGGTGCGCCTCGCGTTCCTCGGGTTCGTTCGCCGCCGCGTAGCGGAAAAGGTCGGCGTAGCCCCGGATCGACGTGAGCGGCGTGCGCAGCTCGTGCGACGCGTCGGCCACGAAACGGCGAAGGCGCTCGTTGGCGGCCGTCCGCGCGGCGAGCGACGACTCGATGTGCGTGAGCATCACGTTGAACGCCGTCCGCAGCTCCGCCACCTCGGCGCCGCCGCCTTCGCCCGTCGCCCGCACCGGCAGGTTCGCGGTCGCCGTGAGGTCGTGCGAGGCGATGTCGTGCGCCGTGCCTGCCATGTCCGACAACGGTCTCAGGCCGCGGCGCAGCACGAGGCGTCCCACCACGACGAGGATCGCCAGCGCGATGAGGAACGCGATCACCTCGGCCAGCACCAGCTGCCGCACCGTGCTGTCCAGGTCCGCCTGCGGCGCCGCGCTCAGCAGCACCGTTCCGCTGCCGGCGGAATCCGTCGCGACCGGGCAGGCGCGGACGCGGTAGGGCCCGTCGCCGTGGAGGTACACCGTGCGGAACACGTCGCCGCCCGTCGCGTCGGAAGCGACGTCGGCGAGCGGCGTGATGTCCGTCGGCAGGTTGCTGCCGGGCTGCGGCGTCGCCACACCGCGGTCGACCTCGAACACCGCCGAGAACCACGAGTAGACGGTTTCGGGGTTGCCGTGGGAGCTGCGCAGTCCCGGCACCTGCGCGACCTGGCTCGTCTTGAGCTGCTCGTCGAGGCGGCGGCCGAGGTAGCCGTGCATGAACCCGACCGTGACGGTCCCCACGATCGCGAAAACCACCAGCGCCAGCGCGCCGAGCCCGAACGCCAGCCGCGTGCCGAGCCGCGACGCGCGCCACGCGGCGTACCAGCGGCCAGCCCAGCGCCGCAGCCGTTTCACCGGCCCGCCCGCACGACATAGCCGACGCCACGCACGGTGTGGATGAGCGGTTCGGCGCCGTCGTCGAGCTTGCGGCGCAGGTGCGAGATCACCAGCTCGACCACATTGGACCGGCCGCCGAAGTCGTACTCCCACACGTGGTCGAGGATCTGCGCCTTCGTGAGCACGGCCGGCGAGCGGCGCATGAGGTACCGCAGGAGCTCGTACTCCGTCGGCGTCAGGTCCGCCAGCCGATCGCCGCGGCGGACCTCGCGGGTGTCCTCGTCGAGCGTCAGGTCCGCCACACGCAACACGGCGGTGCGCGGAGCGGGCGGCAAAGAGCTGCTCCGGCGCAGCACCGCCCGCAGCCGCGCCATCAGCTCCTCGACGGAGAACGGCTTCACGAGGTAGTCGTCGCCGCCGCGCGTGAGGCCGGCGATGCGGTCGGCCGTCGCGTCTTTCGCCGTCAGGAAGACCACGGGCACGGCGTTGCCGTGTTCGCGCAGGCGGTCGAGCACGGTGAAGCCGTCGAGGTCGGGCAGCATCAGGTCGAGCACCACGATGTCGGGCCCGAACTCCGCCGCGCGGGTCAGCGCGGCCGCGCCCGATCCCGCGGTCACGGCCTGCCAGCCCTCGTAGCGGGCCACGGTCGCGACGAGATCGGCGATGTGCGGTTCGTCGTCGACGACGAGCAGCCGCACCGGGTTCGGGTTGTCCACGCCACCATCCTCCGTGACCACCGCGCGGGCGCGCGAGCGGAGCGCCCGGCCGACAGCCAGTCGACAGGTTCCGCCCAGATCCGCCACAGGTTCCGCGGCGACGCTGGCGTTCGTGACACCCGAGCCGAAGGGATTCCCCGTGAGTGTCCTGACCCCGATCGCCGTTCCGCCCCGTCCGGCGGTGGCGCCCCGCGTGGTCGCCAAGGCGTGGATCTTCGCGTTCCTGGCGGCCAACGCGGTGCTCGCCACGGTGTTCTTCGCCCTCGGCGACCTGTCGGACGACCCGCTGATCAGCGCCGGGCGCCTCGCCGGCATCTACGCGGCGCAGGCCATGGCCGTGCAACTGCTGCTCGTCGCGCGCCTGCCGTGGCTCGACCGCCGGCTCGGCATGGACCGGCTCACGTCGTGGCACCGCTGGACGGGCTTCAGCCTGCTGTGGCTGCTGATCGCCCACGTGGTGCTGGTGGTCGTCGGCTACTCCGCCATCGAGCGCACCAACGCGGCCGACGAGTTGGTTCAGCTGGCCAATACCACCGAGGGGATCCTGCGGGCGATCGTCGCGTTCGTGCTCATCCTCGTGGTCGTCGCGGCGTCCGCTCGTTTCGCGCGCAAACGGATGGCCTACGAGACGTGGCACTTCGTGCACCTCTACACCTACGCCGCGGTGGTCCTGGCGTTCACGCACCAGATCGCCGTCGGGCAGTCGTTCGCGAGCCACCCGGCCGCCCGCGCGTATTGGTGGACGCTGTGGCTGGGCACGGGTCTCGCGGTGCTGGCCGGGCGCGTGCTCCTGCCGTTGCGACGCAACCTGCGGCACCGGTTGCGGGTGGTCGCCGTGGTGCCCGAGTCGCCCGACACCGTGTCGGTCTACATGACCGGGCGCGACCTCGACCGGCTGCCGGCGCGCGCGGGGCAGTTCTTCCTGTGGCGTTTCCTCACGCGGGACCGCTGGTGGCAGGCCAACCCGTTCTCCCTCTCGGCCGCGCCCGACGGCCGCACGCTGCGACTCACCGCCAAGGCCGTCGGCAGCTCCAGCGCGAGCCTGCGGTCGCTGCCGATCGGCACGCGCGTGTTCGCCGAAGGTCCGTACGGCGCCTTCACCACCATCCACCAGCAACGACCGAACGCCCTGCTGGTCGCCGGCGGCGTCGGCATCACGCCGATCCGCGCCCTGCTCGAAGACGTGAGCGGGCACGTCGTGCTGCTCTACCGCGTGCGAACCCCGGCCGACGCCGTGCTTCTGCCCGAGCTGCACGCGCTGGCCAAGACCCGCGGCGCGATCGTGCACGTCCTCAGTGGACCGTCGGATCTGCGCGGCCCGCACGGTCCCGTGCTGGGTCCCGCCGCGCTGCACGCGCTGGTGCCGGACCTCGGCGACCGCGACGTGTTCGTCTGCGGTCCGCCCGGGATGACGTCGGCCGTGCTGCGCAGCCTGCGGGAGCTGCGCGTGCCCGGCACCCAGGTCCACGCCGAACGCTTCAGCCTGGCCGCGTGAGGAGCTTCCGATGAAGAAGACGATTTTCGTGGTCGCACTGTCGATCGCCGGGTTCGTGGCCGTGTGGCGGTTCGACCCGACGCCGGCGACGAGCAGCGCCGCCGCGAGTGCCCCCGCTCCGACAACGAGCACCGCACCGTCCACTTCGGCCGGTTCCGGCGCCGTGACCACGCAGGGCAGCGCCGAGTCGACCGAGTTCGGCACCGTGCAGGTGCAGGTGTCCTTCTCCGGCAGCCGGATCACCGACGTCACCCTCGTGCAGCAGCCGGACAGCGGCCGCGGCGTCGAAGCGATCCCGCTGCTGCGCGAGGAAGCCCTGCAGGCGCAGAGCGCCGACATCGACACCGTCTCGGGCGCGACGCAGACGAGCGAGTCGTACATCAAGTCGCTGCAGGCGGCGCTCGACGCGAAGGGCTCCTGATGGCCACGCACCTGGAGCACGTGATGGGCCTGCCGGTGTCGCTCGATCTTCGCGACGAAGGCGACTTCGACGGCGCCATCGCCGACGCGTTCCGGTGGCTGCGCGAGGTCGACGCCCGCTTCAGCCCGTTCCGCGCCGGCAGCGAGGTCTGCCGGTACGACCGTGGCGAAACCACCGAGCTCAGCGCGGACCTCGACGAAGTGCTCGGCCTCTGCGCGTACTACGAGGACCTCTCCGGCGGCGCCTTCTCCGCCCGCCTGCCCGGCCGTGGCCTGGACCCGTGCGCGGTCGTGAAGGGCTGGGCCGTGCAGCGCGCCGCCGATCGCCTCCACGCGGCGGGCGCGCGCCGGTTCTGCCTCAACGCCGGCGGCGACGTCGTCACCGCGGGCGAGCCCGAGCCCGGACGGCCGTGGCGCGTCGGCATCCGCCACCCCGAGCAGGCCGAAGCGGTCTGCGCCGTGGTCGCTTCCCGCGACGGCGCCGTCGCCACCTCGGCCGCCTACGAACGCGGCGCCCACGTGCTCGACGGCCGCACCGGCCTGCCCGCCACCGGGCTGCTGAGCGTCACCGTCGTCGCCGAAGACCTCACCCACGCCGACGCGCTGGCCACCGCCGCGTTCGCACTAGGCACCGACGGCATCGACTGGGCCGCTGACCAACCCGGCTGCGGCGTGCTGATCGTCGACGCCCAGCGGCGCGTCCACCGCTCCCCCGGCCTCGCGCTCGCCTGAGTCGAGTGTCCACAGTGCACTCGGTGGGATTCTGACCGGCGCCCGCGTGATGTCGTTGTCACCGACTGTTCACGGTGGCGGTGAAACGCGGACCGGCGAGCCGCGTCGTACTGAACGTGCTGCGGTTGACGACGGTAACCGGTGTGGTGTGCGTGGTGGTCGCGCCGTTCTTGTCGGGGGGCGCGACGAGAGCGAGCGGCGTGGGGCTGCTGTGGTTCGTCGCGGGGGCGGTCGTCGCCGCGGTGCTGGGGCTGGCGCGTTCGCGCAAGGTGCGGATCGCCGCGGCGGTCCTCGGGATCGCCACCGCCGTGGCCGCCGTGGTGCGGCTGGTGCTCGACGTGCGAGGTGGCGTGCCCGGCCTGGACACCCCGGTGCTCGCCGTGGGCACGGTGGGGGTGGCGGTCGGGCTGTTGGACTCCACGTCGTGGCGGATCCGGCCCGCCGGCGTGCTGGTGGCGATCGTCGTGCTGGCCGCGGGGGTGGCGGGCCCGTTCGCCGCGGACCGGGCCGCCACCGCGAGCACGACCCGCGGTGTGCCGGACCTGACGCCCGAACCGGTGGCCGAAAAGCCCGGCGGCCGGCAGTGGTCCTGGCAGCCGCCGTCCGACGTGAGCGCGATGGTGGCCGCGGGACACGGGGTCGTCGTCGCGGCCGCGGACGGTTCGGTGACGGCGCTCGACGGGCTCGACGGCAGCCGCGACTGGTCCTACGCCCGGCCTGGCGCCCGCGTCCACGCGCTGCTCGTGTCGGCCGACCGGCGCACGGTCGTGGCCGCTTTCGCGTCGAAGACCGACAGCAGCAACGACCTCGTGGTCGTCCTCGACGCCGGCACCGGCACCGCGCGCTTCGACCGCGTGGTGCCGTCGGTCCTGGTCGAGACCGGGGAGATCCTGGTGGGCACCAAGACCTTGACCGTCCGCGACGACGCGTACACCGGCTACGACCTCCAGACCGGCGATGAGCGCTGGCAGTGGTCCGCGCCGGCCGGGTGCCAGATCCCGTACACCTTGCCCGCGCAAGCCCGGACGGTGGTGCTCGCCGCGCTGGAGTGCGGGCGTTCGGCGGGACTCGTCGCGCTCGACGAAGTGACCGGTCACGAACGCTGGCGCCACGTGGTCGAGACCACCGGGCCCGACAGCGAACGGCTCGACATCTCCCCCGCCACCACCACCGACGGCGCCGTCGTGTGGCTGCGGCTTCTCGGCCGCACGACGGTTCCCGGCTCGGTCGTCAACGGGCTCTTCGACACCGAGACCGGCCGGCTGCTGGCCCGGCCGGACGCGTCGCGCTGGGTGCGCATGGACGTCGGTCCGATTCCCGTGATCGAGCAGGAAAAGACGTCCGCCAAAGCCCTCGATCCCGCCACCGGCACCACGCACCCAATCGACCTCGGCGCCTGTCCCGTGCGCTCGGCCGACGCCACCACCCGGCACACCTACCTGCGCGCGTGCCAGGACACCGGCCGTGACGTGACCCTTCTCGTGCAGGGCTTCGACGGCAGCGCGCCGACCAGTCGGGTGGTGCGAATGGACGGCTCGGGCTCGCTGTCGAGCCTGCGGCTCGTGCCGGCGCCGGGCGCGATCGTCCTGGCGCGCAGCACGTACGGCGGCACACCCGCGCCCGTCGTCGGCTTCCCCAGCTGACGTCGGCGAAACCGCCTCGCGCGAGACCGGGCCTTTCGGGCAGACTGCGGCCAGACCGACCGAGCAAGGGGAGCAGATGCCGTCCACCGTCGAGAACACCACCTTCGACTGCGCGGATCCGTATGCGCTGGCCCAGTTCTGGAGCGTCGTCCTCGACCGGCCGGTCGCCGAGGAGGACGAGCCGGGCGACCCGGAGGTCGGCATCGAGCTCGACCACGGTGGCGCACTGCTGTTCATCCGCGTGCCCGAGGCGAAGACCGTGAAGAACCGCGTGCACCTGTGCCTCACGCCCGAAGGCCCGCGCGACGCCGAGGTCGAGCGCCTGCTCGCCGCCGGGGCGACGATGTTCGACGACCAGCGCAACGCCGACGGCACCGGCTGGGCCGTGCTGCACGACCCGGAAGGCAACGAGTTCTGCGTGCTGCGCAGCAAGGCCGAGAAGGCGGCGAAGTGACCGACTCGTTCGAGCTCAACCGCGCCAACTGGGACGAGCGCGCGGCGGTGCACGCGAAGTCCGAGTACTACGGCTTCGAGCGGTTCCGCACGGACCCCGGGTACCTCAGCGACGTCGTGCGGTTCGACCTCCCGCGCCTCGGCGACGTCTCCGGGCTGCGCGGCGTGCACCTGCAGTGCCACATCGGCACGGACACGCTTTCCTTGTCCCGCCTGGGCGCGCGGATGTCCGGCCTCGACCTCTCCCCCGGCTCGCTGGCCGAAGCACGCCGGCTCGCGGACAGCGTCGGCGCGGAGATCGACTACCACGAGGCCAACACCTACGACGCCGTCGACGTGTTCGGCGAAGGCGCGTTCGACCTCGTCTACACCGGCGTCGGCGCGCTGTGCTGGCTGCCGCGGATCGCCGAGTGGGCCACGGTCGTGGCGCGGTTGCTGAAGCCAGGCGGGCGGTTGTTCCTGCGCGAAAGCCACCCGATGCTGTGGGGCCTCGACGACGAAGCCGAGCGCGCGTGGCCGAAATACGACTACTTCGAGCACGAGAAACCGCTGGTGTGGGACGACGACACCACCTACGTCGACACCGACAGTCCCCTCAAGAAGACCACCACGCACTCGTGGAACCATTCACTGGGCGAAATCATCACGGCGCTGCTGGACAACGGCCTCACGCTCACTGCGTTCACCGAACACGACACCGTGCCGTGGAACGCGCTGCCGAACGAAATGCACCAGGTCGACGGCGGCGAATGGCGGCTGCGCGAGAACCCGCGGCGCCTCGCGGCGAGCTACACGCTGCAGGCGGCGAAGGTTTCCTAGAGTGCGGGCATGACTCGTGCTCTTGTCGCCGTCGCCGCGCTGGGCGGCACCATCTCCATGGCCCCCGGCCGCTCGATCGAAGCCGGGGTGGTGCCGCGGCTGACCGCCGAGGACCTGCTCGGCGACCTCGGCACCGACCTGCCGATGGACGTCACGGCGGCCACGCTCGCCGGCATCTCCAGCGCGTCGATGGACTACGAGACGCTGCTGCGGACCCGCGAATGGGGCCTGGAACAGGTGGCAGCGGGCGCGGCGGGACTCGTCGTGGTGCAGGGCACGGACACCCTCGAGGAGACGGCGTACTTCTTCGAGCTGACCTGGCCCCACGACGTGCCGGTGGTCGTCACCGGGGCCATGCGCAACCCGAGCCTGCCCAGCGCGGACGGTCCCGCGAACCTCCTGGCCGCGCTGACCGTCGCGGCCGAACCCCGCAGCCGCGGCCGCGGTGCGC
This sequence comes from Amycolatopsis sp. NPDC001319, assembly GCF_042896185.1. Lineage (NCBI taxonomy): Bacteria > Bacillati > Actinomycetota > Actinomycetes > Pseudonocardiales > Pseudonocardiaceae > Amycolatopsis > Amycolatopsis sp. NPDC001319. The sequence continues at coordinate 322,361 of NZ_JBIAWY010000005.1, forward strand.
TGGTGGCGTTCAACGACGACGTGCACTCGGCCCGCTGGGTGCGCAAGGCGCACGCGAGCCACCTCGAAGCGTTTTCCTCGAACCCGGCGGGACCGCTCGGGCTCCTCGCGGAACGCTCCGTGCACTACTTCCACCCGGCCGGCGGACGTCCGGCCGCGCTTGCGGTGGAAAACGCCGACTTCTCGGGGCTGGTTCCGTTGCTGGAAGCGGGCATCGCGGACTCCGGCGAACTGCTCAAGCTGGTCCTCGGCGGCGGCGCGCGCGGGGTGGTCATCGCGGCCAGCGGCGTCGGCCACGTTTCGCGCGGGACCGCGGACGTGATCACCGACGCGCAGGTGCCGATCGTCATCGCCTCCCGCACCGGCGCGGGCACGACGTTCCGCGGCACCTACGGGTTCCACGGCTCCGAGTCGAGCCTGATCCGCCTCGGCGCGACGATGGCGGGCTGGCTCGACCCGCGCAAAGCCCGCGTCCTGCTTCAGGTCCTGCTCGCCACCGGCGCCTCGCGCGAACGCGTCGAGCAGGAGTTCCGCCTGCGCGGCGACCTGGACCGCTGAGCGTCAGTCCCGGACCGGACCACCGAGCGGATCCAGGTGGTACGGCCGCATCGCGCGCGGCCCGTCGCGGTAGACGTGGACGCTGATCGCCGGGTCCGGCCCGTCGTTGCGCACCTCGTGCACGTACCCGGGCCCGAAGACCCGCGACTGCCCGGCGGCCAGCGCGTGCACCTCGGTGACCGCGCGGTCGTCGGGCGAACGGCGCGCGACGGTCTCGGTCAGCCGCCCCGAGACGACCGTGAACGCGCCGGTCGAGAACTCGTGGTCGTGCAGGTCGGTGTGCTGGCCGGGCAGCCAGCTCAGCAGCCAGACCTCCTGACCTTCAGTGCGTTCCACGAGCGCGGAGAAGCGCTCGTCGGGGTCGTAGCGCAGGAGCTTCGCCCAGCGCTCGCGGTCGGCGGCCACCTCGAGGGCGACGCGCACGGGGTGGCGCAGGGCGGGGTTCTCGGGACGCAGCAGGGTGTTGTCCGGGACGGCGAACATGGTCGTTCCTCGCGGGAGAAAAGGGGAAAAGCTGGGCCGGGGCTGGGTTCACCGACAACAGCGACACGACGGCATGACCGGGCGGAGGTCACAGGACCCCGGCCGCACAGTCATCAGGCACATCGTCACGCCGACAGCGAACCAGTGCCGGACCCGCCGGTCAACCGTTTCCCAGCCTCTGGGAGATCAGCTCCACTCGTGCTTCTGCGAGCGCCCCAGCAGCTCCGCGCCGGCCTGGCGCGGGTCCACACCCTCGTGGCAGACGCGGTGCATCGCGTCGGTGATCGGCATGTCCACGCCCAGGCTGCGCGCCAGTTCGCGGATCGACGAGCACGACGCGACACCTTCCGCGACCTGCCCGCCGGTGGCGGCCTGGGCCTGCTCCAGCGTGTCGCCACGACCGAGGCGTTCGCCGAAGGTGCGGTTGCGCGACAGCGGCGAGGAGCACGTGGCCACCAGGTCGCCGACACCCGCGAGACCGGCGAATGTGAGCGGGTCGGCGCCGAGCTTCGTGCCCAGGCGCGCCATCTCGGCGAGGCCGCGGGTGATCAGCGTCGCCATCGTGTTGGCGCCGAGGCCGAGCCCCGCGGCCATGCCGCAGCTCAACGCGATCACGTTCTTGCACGCGCCGCCGAGCTCGCAGCCCACGACGTCGGTGTTGGTGTACGGGCGGAAGTACTGGTTCGAGCTCGCCCGCTGGATCGCCACCGCGCGCTCGTGGTCCGCGCACGCCACCACGGCCGCGGCCGGCTGCGCGGCGGCGATCTCCCGGGCCAGGTTCGGCCCGGAGACGACCACGATCTCGCCCGCGTCCACCTTCGCCAGCTCGGCGATCACCTCGCTCATCCGCTTGAGCGTGCCCAGCTCCACGCCCTTGGCCAGGCTCACGAGGATGGCCTCGGGCGGCAGCAGCGGCTGCCACGCCGTGAGGTTCGCGCGCAGGCTCTGGCTGGGCACGCCGAGCACCACGGCCTGCGCGCCGTCCAGCGCGGCCGCCGGATCGGCCGTCGCCGTGATGCGCTCGGGCAGCCGGGTGCCGGGCAGGTAGGACTCGTTGGAGTGGCGCGTCGTGATCTCCTCGGCGACCGACTCGCGACGCGCCCACATGGTCACGTCGCGGCCGGCGTCGCCGAGGACCTTGGCGAACGCCGTGCCCCACGAGCCGGCGCCGAGCATCGTCACCCGCTGGACGTCGGTGGCGAAGGCGGCCATCAGGCGCCGTCCTCCGGCTTCTTCACGGGCGGCTCCTCGTGGCGGATCTCGCCCAGCAGCCGCGTGACCTCGTCCATCATCAGCTTGGTGACCTCACGCAGCGTGGCGGCGCTGCGGGGGTTGGCGTTCTCGTAGGCCGACAGGTCCAGCGGGTCGCCGATCAGGTGCGTCACGGTCTTGCGCGGGAACGGCGTGAACTTCTTCGTGTAGCCGTTGTAGATCTGGCTGGTGCCCCAGCGGGCGATCGGGATCACCGGCGCGTCGTTCTGCAGCGCCAGCCGCGCGACGCCGGTGAACGACTCCTTGGGCCAGCCGGCCGGGTCCTTCGTGATCGTGCCCTCGGGGTAGATCACGACGATCTTGCCCTCACGCAGCGCCTCGTGCGCGGCCCGGAGGCTGTCGCCCGCCGCGCTGGAGTTGCGCGACACCGGGATCTGGCCCGACGCGGTCGCGATCTTCCCGAGCACCGGGACCTTGAGCAGGCTGTCCTTGAGGAAGAACCGCGGCACGCGCTTCTGGCGGTGCACGAACACGGCGTCCACCACCGGGTCGAGGTGGGAGATGTGGTTCAGCACGAGCACCGCCGGACCCTCGCGCGGAATCTTCTCCGCGCCGAGGTACGACCGCTTCCCGATCCGGGTCAGCGGGTAGAACACGAACGCGGCCAACCCCACCCAGAAGCCGCCCTTCTCACGCCGTGCCAAGTCTCCTCCTCCGAACGATCCACTCGGGCAGATCCTGCCGCGCCGGGGTTCACGCAGTCCAGGGAGGGTGCGCTCACCACCCACCACGGAGCTTTCGGGTAAAGATGGACAGGTGGACGTGGACCTGGTCGTGCCGTTGAAACACCCCCGCGTGGGCAAGTCGCGCCTGCGTGGCGCGGTCGGCGGGGCGGAGCACGCCGAGCTGGTGCTGGCGCTGGCGTACGACACGCTGGCGGCGGTCACCTCGGCGGCCGGCGTGCGGCGCGTGCTCGTCGTCGCCGCGGACCCGGCGGCGGTGTCCGAACTGGCCGGTCTGGGCGTGGAGCTGGTGACCGAACCGGGCGACGGCGGGCTGAACGAAGCCCTGCGTCACGGTGCGGCTCTGCTGCGCGACGGCGAGCCGGGCGGAATCGTCGGCGCCCTGCAGGCCGACCTGCCGGCCTTGCGCGCGGGTGATTTCGCCGACGCGCTGGCCGAGGCGGCGGGGCGGCGCGCGTTCGTCGCCGACCACCAGGGCACGGGCACCACGCTGCTGCTGTCGGCTCCCGGCGCGCCGCTCGACCCGCGGTTCGGCGCCGGTTCCGCCCAGCGGCACACCGATTCCGGCGCCGTCCCGCTGGCCGGCGCTATGGTGTCGTTGCGCAGCGACGTGGACACTTCGGACGATCTCGAACACGTGCGCGCGCTGGGCGTCGGCAAACGCACGGCGGCACTGCTGCCCGACGGAACCGTCCCATTGGGTTGAAGGTGTTCATTTGACCTTCACCGCGGTCTGCGCAAACTGCTGCTTCGTAGTGAACAATGGGCGTCGTGAGCACAGACGACGCCAGCACATCCGCCCGGAACGGACAGCCCGCCCGGCGGCGCAGGGCCAGCGCGGCGAAAGCTGAGGCGCCTGGAAGCCCCGCACGACACACCAGCGCAGCGAAGAAGACGCCGCCGAGCAAGAGCGTCGCTTCCGCGGACGCGGTGACGACGGCCGCCCGCGCGACCGCGGCCAAGGCGGGCACCAACGCCGCCGGCAAGGCCAAGACCGCCAAGAGCGAGCCGAAAACCGCGCCGGTGAAAACCTCGCGGGCCCGCAAGACCACCGCGGCCACGGCCGTGGCCACGCCGGAGACCACCCGGCCCACGGCCCGGCGCACCACGGCCGCGGTCGACGCCTCGGGCGACGACTTCCGCGGCGTGCCCTCGGCTCCGCCCGCCGTCACCTCCGCCGCGCCGACCGCCGTCGAAACGCTGCCCGACGACCGGTACTTCAACCGCGAGCTGTCCTGGCTCGACTTCAACGCGCGGGTGCTCGCCCTCGCCGAGGACGAGTCGCAGCCGCTGCTGGAGCGGGCGAAGTTCCTGGCCATCTTCGCGTCCAATTTGGACGAGTTCTACATGGTCCGCGTGGCCGGGCTGAAGCGCCGCGACGACACCGGCCTGTCCGTTCGCAGCGCCGACGGCCTCACGCCGCGCGAGCAGCTCGACTACATCGCCAAGCGCAACCAGGACCTGGTGGAGCGCCACATCGGCGCGTTCGAGAACCACCTGCGCCCGGAGCTCGCGAAGCAGGACATCCAGCTCGTCGGCTGGGCGGACCTCGCCGGTGCCGACCAGTTGCGCCTGTCGAGCTACTTCTCCGAGCAGATCTTCCCGGTGCTCACACCGCTGGCCGTCGACCCGGCACACCCGTTCCCGTACATCTCGGGCCTGTCGCTCAACCTCGCGGTGACGGTGCGCGACCCGCAGGGCGGCACGGAGCGCTTCGCCCGCGTGAAGGTGCCGAGCAACGTGCCGCGCCTCATGCGCGTGGAGACCGAACGCACCAGCCGCACGGCCACGTTCCTGCCGCTGGAGGAGCTCATCGCCGCGCACCTGGGCGAGCTGTTCACCGGCATGGAGGTGACGGAGCACCACGTGTTCCGCGTCACCCGCAACGCCGACTTCGAGGTCGAGGAAGACCGCGACGAGGACCTGCTGCAGGCCCTCGAGCGCGAGCTGGCACAGCGGCGCTTCGGTCCGCCCGTGCGGCTCGAGGTCGCCGAGGACATGAGCGAGCACATGCTCGAACTGCTGCTGCGCGAGCTCGAGGTGGACCCGGCCGACGTCGTCGAGGTGCCGGGCCTGCTCGACCTGACGTGTCTGCACCAGCTGTCCGGTGTGGACCGCAAGGAGCTCAAGGACCGGCCGTTCGTGCCGGCGACGCACCCGGCGTTCGGCGAGCGCGAGACGCCCAAGAGCGTGTTCGCGACCCTGCGCGAGGGCGACGTGCTGGTGCACCACCCCTACGACTCGTTCTCCACGAGCGTGCAGCGCTTCATCGAGCAGGCCGCGGCCGACTCGAAGGTGCTGGCGATCAAGCAGACGCTCTACCGCACGTCGGGCGACTCCCCGATCGTCGACGCGCTGATCGACGCCGCCGAGGCCGGCAAGCAGGTCGTGGCGCTGGTCGAGATCAAGGCGCGGTTCGACGAGCAGGCCAACATCACGTGGGCGCGCACGCTGGAGCGCGCGGGCGTGCACGTGGTCTACGGCCTCGTCGGGCTCAAGACCCACTGCAAGGTGTCGATGATCGTGCGCCAGGAAGGCGCGACCATCCGGCGCTACTGCCACATCGGCACCGGCAACTACAACCCGAAGACCGCGCGCCTGTACGAGGACATCGGCCTGTTCACGGCCGACCCGAGCATCGGCGCCGACGTGACGGACCTGTTCAACGTGCTCACCGGTTACTCGCGGCAGGACACCTACCGCACGATCCTCACGTCGCCCCACGGCATCCGCCGCGGCATCGTGCGCGCGATCGGCGAGGAGATCGAGCTCGCGCGCGCCGGGCAGGACGCCGGGATCCGCATCAAGTGCAACTCGCTCGTCGACGAGCAGGTGATCGACGCGCTCTACCACGCTTCGCAGGCCGGCGTGCCCGTCGACGTGGTGGTGCGCGGGATCTGCGCGCTGAAGCCGGGTGTCGAGGGGCTGTCGGAGAACATCCGCGTCCGGTCGATCCTGGGCCGGTTCCTGGAGCACTCGCGGGTGTTCCACTTCCGCGCGGGCGGCACGCACTGGATCGGCAGCGCCGACATGATGCACCGCAACCTCGACCGACGCATCGAAGCGCTGGTGCGCGTGAAGGACACGAAGCTCACGCAGCAGCTCGACGCCGTGCTCGACTCGGCACTCGACCCGACCACGCGCTGCTGGGTCCTCACGGCCAGCGGCGAGTGGCAGCCCTCACCCGGCGCCGGTTCGCAGGTGCGCGACCACCAGGTGGAGCTCGCGAAGCTGCACGGGGCCGCCGGATGAGCGTGGACGTCCGCGCAGCCGGTGCGGTGTTGTGGCGCCGCGCCGGCGACGGGTTCGAGGTAGCCCTGGTGCACCGACCGCGGTATGACGACTGGTCGTTGCCCAAGGGCAAGGTCGATTCAGGGGAAACCCTCGCCGCCACCGCGGTGCGGGAGGTGTGGGAGGAGACCGGCTACCGCGTGGTGCTGGGGCGCCACGTCGCGCAGAGCGCGTACGACGTGCCGGCTCGCAGCGGCGGTGGCGTGCTGAAGAAGACCGTCGACTACTTCAGCGGCGAAGCCGTCTCGGGGACTTTCCTGGCCAACGCCGAGGTCGACGAGCTGCGCTGGCTCGACCCGGTCGACGCCGAGCGGCTCCTCACGCGCGACACGGACGTGCGCGTGCTGCGCGAGTTCTGCGCGCTGCCGGTGTCGTTGATCACCGTGCTGCTCGTCCGCCACGCCAAGGCGGGCAAACGCGACGACTGGACCGGCGACGACGACCTGCGTCCCCTGTCCGACGCCGGCCAGCGCCAGGCCGAAGCCCTGCGGGCCTTGCTGCCCTGCTTCGGCCCGGACCGCGTTTTCTCGGCCCCGCGGCTTCGCTGCGTGCAGACCGTGCGCGGCGTCGCGGAGGACCTCGGCGTCGACGTGCGCCACGAGAACCTCCTGTCGGAAGAGGGCTACTGGCCCGACCCGGTCCTCGGCATCGCCCGCCTCCTCGCCATCGCCGGCGGCGGGGGCACGCCCTTGATCGCCAGCCAGGGCGGCGTGATCCCGGACCTGATCAGCGCCCTGGCCGACCGCGACGGCACCGAGCTCGCCGCCGCCCGCGGAGGCGTCGTCCCCAGCAAGAAGGGCTCCCTCTGGGTCCTTTCCTTCCTCCCGCCCTCCGGCGACGTCGGCCCGCGCCTCGCAACCGCGGACTACTACCCGACGCCGTTGCCCGCACCCGCCCCTTCGCGGCACTGACGCAGTTCTTCTGTTCAGGCCTCCCCGGTTGGCTGCGCCAGTCGCCGGGGAGGCCTTCCGCGTTTCGGGGAATGGCGGTGTTCGAATGCGCTCGAAAAGTGGTGGGCTCGCTATTCGCGGGGTGCCGGCGATTCTATAGAGATGGCTATGTCGGGGTGGCCGACTATGGGTACACAAGTCCGCCCGAACGGCCGATCAAGGGCTCCGGGGTGGGGAAATTTTCACGTCGCGTTGGGGCGCGGATCTCGTCGGCAGTGGCGCTCAGGAGTGCTGTGGGCTGCCTGTTGGGGTTCTGCCGAAGCCTCCGTTGTTCTCTGGCCCTCGCCGCCCCGGGGAGGCTCCCAGGCCCGGGACTCCTGCTGCGGCAACGGTCTCGGCTGAGCCTTCCACCGCTTCGCGCTGGGGCGTGAATCCGCAGCTCCAGGCCACTTCTGGCGGTTGGGTCTCCGATGCGTTGCCCCGCAGCCGATCCACCCGACTCCGCCGCCGCTCCGGCTCCCAGCCGCGCGCGATCCCCGCAACGACGAACATGCGGCACGGCTCGTCCAGCCACCCGCCGCTCCGGCCAGGCCCATGGGAACACCGCGCTACACCCGCTTTGCCTGGCCCCAGCAGCCTTCCTACCGGCGCGGGTGCGACACCCTCGCGCCCCCCCAGCAGACCGCCCCTCAGCCACGCGCCTGATCACCCCAGCCATTCCGAGCACCGCGACCAACCTGCGAGAGATGCTGGAGGATCGGTGGGGCCTCACCGCCCCATCGACCTCGCACGGACCGAGATCTCGAACCTGCAGGTGGCACACCATTTCCTGCGCACCACACCACCCGCGACCCCAGGTCGTCCCGCCACAGACGACTCCCTCGACAGATACAAGAGGACCGTTGCGGCACCCCACCACCCGACCACACCATCCGCAACCGGACGCCGGCCCGAAGCACGAACACGCAGGTGGCACACCACTTCCCGCCCACCGCACCACCACCGACCCGCGTCGCCCCCACACGGCCCAATCCCCAACAGGCGCGAGAGGACCGGCTCGGCAAGCCACCGTCCGACCACACCATCCACGACCCCAAGTCGGCCCGAAGCACGAACACGCAGGTAGCGCACCACATCACTGCCGGCCCAGGCCCACCGGGCACAACCACCCCTCAACAGATACGTGAGGACCGGTGCGGCACCCCGCCACTCGGCCACGCCCTTTCACAACCCGGTCTGAGCCTGATGCTCGAAGATGCAGATGGCACACCACTTCTCTCGCGCCACACCGCGGCCGACCCCAGGTCGTCCCGGCACAGCCCACTCCCTCGACAAATACGGGAGCCGCCGATCGGCCACGTCGTTCGCAACCCGGCCTGAGTCTCAAGCGCGAACATGCAGGTAGCACACCATTTTCGAGGCATCCCGCCTCGGGCATCCTGCCGATCAAGAGTGCGGGGAACATGTCGCCGAGCACCGTCGTGATCTTCCGCGCATGTCCGCCGCGCATCTCCTCGACATGGTCCCCGCCTCGGCGTCCCGCCGTGTGGCAGAGCGGCCGGCCCGAGCCCGAGGCCTCACTCTGCTGATGTTGACTGCCTGTCCCGCGTTCCTGGGTGCGGCGCTCGGGCAATGAGCGGGGCCTGAGTGCCGCAACGGTCTGCCGCAGCAACTGCGGCGTGATTGCTTGCCCGGCATTGCGATGCTTGCGCGGCAGCCGTCGCGCCGGAGCCCGCAGGACTAGCCCGCCGCCCCACCCTGTTGCACCAGCGTGCGGGCGGCCGTCCCGTTCGCCGTGGGCTCTCGACTTATGCGGCAGCGCGTTCTTGTCCACTGTTCTGCGCTGCGACAGCCAGAGGCCGTGCAGGCCCCGCCATTCCCGTGCAGGGCAGTGATCCCGCAGGCCAGAGGCGCGCAGTGGCATCGCGGCGGGCCGCAGCCGGGCGACCAAGCCAGGCAAGAGAAGCGCGGTTCCCTGGCCCAGCCGAGCATTCCCCGACTGATCACGCCCGCCACCCACCTACCCCACACATGCGGCAGGGCCCCCTCCCAATCAGGAAGGGGGCCCTGCCGTGAAGTGCACGTCCCGACGTAACGCCGGGGTGGTGTTACTTCTTCTTCGCAGCGCTGGTGCGCTTGGCGGCCGGCTTGGCAGCGGCCTTCTTCGCAGCAGGCTTGGCAGCGGCCGGCTTCGCGGCAGCGGCCTTGGTCGCCGTGGCCTTGGCGGCCGGCTTCGCGGCGGCAGCCTTGGTGGTGGCGGCCTTCGCGCGCGTCGTGGCGGGCTTGGCGGCGGCGGTCTTCGTCGCGGCAGCCGGCTTCGCGGCGGCGGCGCGGGTGCGCGGCGTGGTGGTGCGCGTGGTGGCCGGGCGGGTCGCCGTGGTGCGCGAGGCAGCCGCACGCGTGCCGGTCGCCGCGGTCGCGCGCGTGGTGGTCGCGCGGGAAGCGGTGGCAGCCGTGGCGGTGGTGGTGCGCTTGACGGCGGTGGCCTTGGGCAGCTTCTTCGTGCCGGAGATGACGTCCTTGAACGTCGTGCCCGCACGGAAGGCCGGCACGTTGGTCTTCTTCACCCGCACCGTCTCACCCGTGCGCGGGTTACGCGCGGTCCGGGCGGCACGGGCACGCTTCTCGAACACACCGAACCCGGTGATGTTCACCTTCTCGCCCTTGTTGACCGTCCGGATGATGATGTCGACGAGACCGTCGACGGCCTCCGAAGCAACCTTTTTGTCGCCCAGACGCTCCGACAGCGCCTCGATCAGCTGGGCCTTGTTGGCCATTCCAGTCCTCCAAGAAGAACTCTTCGTCCACGGCCACGTCGGCCGAACTCTTCAATAGTATTACCCATAACGCGGAGAAGTCCAAACGGGACCCTTGGTTTTTCCGTTGGCGTGTCTGCGGTCTGCCCTTTCGAAGGGCTCGGGAACGGTCGGAATAGGCATCACTTTATTCGCTCTTGTGTTCGATTGTTCGCGTGAAGTGGGGCTCTACCAGCGGTTTTGGCCCAGTCGTCACCGCCACCGCGTGCTTCTCCAGTGGCGGAAGGCGATCTTGCCCGGGGCCCGGGAGTGTCCTTTGCGGACTGACGAACGGCGGCCCGACGATCGTCGCGAATCCGGGTCCTCGACGGCCCGGCGGGGCCGGCCGGGCGCCCCGGGAAGGGTCGGAACCCCTGCCGCGGCGGGGTTCGGCGGCGCCGCGGCGGCGACGGCCGTTGGGCGGCAAAGGACTCGGCCGGCGGACCGGAGCCGGCCCCGAAACCCGACAAAGCAGAACCCCCAAGAGCGGCAACGGGTGCGCCGCACAGGTCCGGTCGCGTGACGACTCGGCCAAGCGTGTGACCGGCGAAGGCCCCGGACCGGCGTTCCGTGTGACGCAAGGGCAGGCGGCATTCCGCCGAGCGGGTGGCGCCGCGGTGAACGACGGTTCGGCCACCCGAAGCCGTGCCGGGGACCGGCATCGGACCCCGCGAGTGACCTGAAGCACCCGGTTCACTCAGTGAGGGAAAAGGCCCCTCGGCACGAAGCCCCGGACCCCGCGAGCACACGAAAAAGCGCCCCGGCCAGAAGCACGGACTAGCCGCGCCGGCCGGAGCGCCGTCAGGGATCAGCAGGTCAGAGGCAGGATGAGGTGTCCACTCAGGACTGTCAGGCGGGAGCCGTGGTCCGGGCTAGCGCAAAGTACCGCTCGTCGCTGTAGGGCCCGGGCGTGCCGGTGGCCGGGTCCCAGATCGTCCGCGACAGCTGGAAGAGATCCCCCAAGTACACGTGCAGCGCCACGGACCGCTCGGCGGTCCGGTTGGCCACCGAATGGATCACGCGCTCGTCCATCGGCAGCACGGACCCGACCGCCGTGTCGGTCTCCCCCACGCCCGTGAGGCCCGAGCCGTCCGCGCGGTAGAAGGTGTTGGTCTCCCGCCCCTCGAGCACGGCGATGCACGCCGGGATGAGGTGGTCGTGCGGCGGGTACTCCGTCCGGGGCCCGATCTCGACCCGCAGCAACGTCAGCGTCGGCTCGGCGTGGAGCACGTGCTCGTCGACGCCGGAGCCCGGCAGCCGGCGGAGGACCTCGGCGGCGGACGCGGCGACCTCCCGCTGCAGCCGCAACAGCGCGGCTGCCGGGTCCGGGGCGCCGCCGGCGCGTCGGGCGGCGAGGATCAGGTCGCTGAGTTCGGTCATGGAGGGCTCCGTCCACCTGGGAGGGTCGCGGCCGGTCGGGCCGCGAAGTGGGGACAGGGTGCCATCGGCGGGTGTCGTGCGCTCGTGAAGGCGACGGCCGGATTCTCAGCCGGCTCAGATGATCGGCACAGGTTCGGGCGGCCGGCCGCCCGTTTGGTGAACGGCCGTTCGGCGGCACCGCCGAAAAAAGAAGGCCGCCTCTCCCGGAGGAGAGACGGCCTGAGGTGGAGAGTGGTGGGAGTCAGCGGGGGCGGAGCGTCAAAGCCGTTCCTGGAGCGCGTCCGCCGCGGCGAGCAGATCGGCGGCCCAGCGCGCGCCCGGTTTGCGGCCGATGCGTTCGATGGGCCCGGAAACCGACACCGCCGCGACGACCGTGCCCGATGAATCCCGCACGGGCGCCGAGACGCTCGCCACGCCGGGTTCGCGTTCGGCGACGCTCTGCGCCCAGCCGCGGCGGCGCACTTCCAGCAGAGTGCGTTCGCCGTACACGGCTTCGGCGAGGATGGTGCGCTGCGTGTGCGGATCCGACCACGCGGCGAGGACCTTCGCGCCCGAGCCCGCCGTCATCGGCAGGCGCGAGCCGATCGGCACGGTGTCGCGCAGGCCACTCGGCGGCTCGGCGGTCGAGACGCACACGCGCTGCACGCCGTCCCTCCGGTACAGCTGCACGCTTTCGCCCGTGATGTCGCGCAGCTTCGGCAGCACCGAGCTCGCCGCGTCGAGCAACGGGTCGGTCGAGCCGCCCGCCAGCTCGGCGAGCGCGGTGCCCGGGCGCCAGCGGCCGTCCGGTCCCCGGCGCAGCAACCGATGCACTTCGAGACCGACGGCGAGACGGTGCGCCGTCGCCCTCGGTAGTCCCGTGCGTGTGCAGAGTTCCGCCAGCCCACAGGGGTCTTCGGCGACGGCCTGCAGCACCGCCACGGCTTTGTCCAGTACTCCGATACCGCTATGCTGTCCCACGACGCGATACTAACTTCCCGAAGTTTGGGAAGTCCAGAATCTGGGAAAAACGAACTCGAGCTGCGCGCGTGACGTGGCTCGCCCCGCCTTCGGACGTCGCCCGAGTTCCTTGCTCCCGGCCAACCCCTTGGAAGGAGCCGGAGATGACCAGCCCGACCGGCAAGGCTCGCACGCTGGCGGAGAAGGTGTGGGACAGCCACCTCGTGCGCCGAGGCGAAGGTGCCGAACCGGACCTGCTCTACATCGACCTCCACCTGGTGCACGAAGTCACGAGCCCGCAGGCGTTCGACGGCCTCCGGCTGGCCGGGCGGCCCGTGCGCCGCCCCGACCTCACCATCGCGACCGAGGACCACAACGTCCCCACCGTCGACATCGACCTCCCGATCGCGGACCCGGTGTCGCGCACCCAGGTCGACACCCTTCGCCGCAACTGCAAGGAGTTCGGTATCCGGCTGCACCCGATGGGTGACGCCGAGCAGGGCATCGTGCACGTCATCGGCCCGCAGCTGGGGCTCACGCAGCCCGGCACGACCGTGGTGTGCGGCGACAGTCACACCTCCACGCACGGCGCGTTCGGCGCGATGGCGTTCGGCATCGGCACCTCGGAGGTCGAGCACGTGCTCGCCACCCAGACGCTGCCGCTGCGCAAGTTCAAGACGATGGCGATCACCGTCGACGGCGAGCTGAAGCCGGGCGTCACGGCGAAGGACATCATCCTCGCCGTCATCGCCAAGATCGGCACCGGCGGCGGGCAGGGCTACGTGCTCGAGTACCGCGGCAAGGCCATCGAGGCGCTGTCGATGGAAGCGCGCATGACGGTGTGCAACATGTCGATCGAGGCGGGCGCGCGCGCCGGCATGATCGCCCCGGACGAGACGACGTTCGAGTACCTCAAGGGCCGTCCGCACGCGCCGCAGGGCGCCGACTGGGACGCCGCCGTGGCCGCGTGGCGCGAGCTGCGCACCGACGAGGGCGCCGAGTTCGACGCCGAGGTGCACCTCGACGCCGACGAGCTCACCCCGTTCGTGACCTGGGGCACCAACCCGGGCCAGGGCCTGCCGCTGGGCGCCTCGGTGCCCGACCCGGCCCAGATCGTCGACGAGAACGAGCGCGCCTCGGCCGAGAAGGCCCTGTCCTATATGGACCTGACCCCGGGCACGCCGCTGCGCGAGATCGCGGTGGACACCGTCTTCCTCGGTTCGTGCACCAACGGCCGCATCGAGGACCTGCGCGCGGCCGCCGAGGTGCTGCGCGGGCGCAAGGTCGCCGAGTCCGTGCGGATGCTCGTGGTCCCCGGCTCGATGCGCGTGCGCCAGGCGGCCATCGACGAGGGCCTGGACAAGGTGTTCACCGAGGCCGGCGCCGAGTGGCGGCAGGCGGGCTGCTCGATGTGCCTGGGCATGAACCCGGACCAGCTCGCCCCCGGCGAGCGCAGCGCGTCGACCTCCAACCGCAACTTCGAGGGCCGGCAGGGCAAGGGCGGGCGCACGCACCTGGTGTCGCCGCTCGTGGCCGCCGCCACGGCCGTGCGGGGGACGCTCTCGTCCCCGGCCGACCTGGCCACCGTCTGACCCTTCCCGAGACAGGAGCTCCCACCATGGAACCGTTCACCCAGCACACCGGCATCGGGGTGCCGCTGCGCAGGTCCAACGTGGACACTGACCAGATCATCCCGGCCGTCTACCTCAAGCGCGTGACCCGCACCGGCTTCGAGGACGGCCTGTTCGCCGCCTGGCGCACCCAGGACGACTTCATCCTCAACCAGGAGCCCTTCGACCGCGGCAGCGTCCTGGTCGCCGGCCCGGACTTCGGCACCGGCTCGTCGCGCGAGCACGCCGTGTGGGCGCTGATGGACTACGGCTTCCGCGCCGTGATCGCCTCCCGCTTCGCGGACATCTTCCGCGGCAACTCCGGCAAGGGCGGTCTGGTGGCCGCCCAGTGCGAGCAGTCGGACGTCGAACTGCTGTGGAAGCTGCTCGAGAACGAGCCCGGCACGGAGGTCACGGTCGACCTCGAGACCAAGACCGTGCGGGCCAAGGACTTCACCGCGCCGTTCCAGATCGACGACTACGTGCGCTGGCGCCTGCTCGAGGGGCTCGACGACATCGGCCTCACCCTGCGCCACGCCGAAGAGATCACCGAGTTCGAATCGGCCCGGCCCTCTTGGAAGCCGGTGACCACCCCGATCCCGGCCTCCTAGCCCTCGTCCGGGGCACGGATTCCCTGCTCGGAAAGGGAATCCGTGCCCCCGCCAGAGGTTGCTTCGCCCACGCCAAACGGCACCTCCCCCGGCCCCGGAAGGGTCCCTCGGGAGGCGGAACCACTCCCCGGGCAAGGGAAAATTCCGCGTGCCGTTTGGAATTTGTGCTGCGTTGGTAATACCGTGTGCGCTAAGTCGGCCGACGTGGCCGTGGACGAAGAGTTCTTCTTGGAGGACTGGAATGGCCAACAAGGCCCAGCTGATCGAGGCGCTGTCGGAGCGTCTGGGCGACAAAAAGGTTGCTTCGGAGGCCGTCGACGGTCTCGTCGACATCATCATCCGGACGGTCAACAAGGGCGAGAAGGTGAACATCACCGGGTTCGGTGTGTTCGAGAAGCGTGCCCGTGCCGCCCGGACCGCGCGTAACCCGCGCACGGGTGAGACGGTGCGGGTGAAGAAGACCAACGTGCCGGCCTTCCGTGCGGGCACGACGTTCAAGGACGTCATCTCCGGCACGAAGAAGCTGCCCAAGGCCACCGCCGTCAAGCGCACCACCACGGCGACCGCCTCGCGCGCCACCACGACCACGCGGGCGGCCGCCTCGCGCACCACGGCCACCCGCCCCGCCGCGACGCGCTCCACCACCACCCGCACCCGCGCGACGGCCGCGAAGCCCGCCGCCACCACGAAGACCACCGCCGCCAAGCCGGCCACGACGCGCGCCAAGGCCGCCACCACCAAGGCCGCAGCCGCCAAGCCCGCCGCCAAGGCCACCGCGACCAAGGCCGCCGCCAAGCCGGCCGCGAAGAAGGCCGCTGCCAAGCCGGCCGCCAAGCGCACCAGCGCTGCGAAGAAGAAGTAACACCACCCCGGCGGTTACGCCAGGACGTGCACTTCACGGCAGGGCCCCCTCCTTGATTGGGAGAGGGCCCTGCCGCATGTCCGGGCTCTCTCGCCTCGCCTGCGGTTACGGCCGAAACCGTCTTGTCCGACAACGGACTCCGGCTTCGAACTGACCTGAAGTCACTCCAGTTCACGACACCCCGTCTTTGGACGGGCCCGTCTCGCCGCCGGCGTGGGCCTTTGCCTTACCTCCGCCTGCCACACGTCACCGCGTCCCAGGACGAGGCTCCTTCTCCGCCGGCACCGGCCCCGCCTCGCCTCACATCGGCCCACCACACGGCATCGCGGCCCGAACAAGACACCCTCACCGCCCGCGCCGGCCTCACCGTGTCGGACATCGGCCCACCGCACCGCATCGCAGCCCGAACAGAACTCCCTCACCGCGCACGCCGCCTCGCCCGCCGCATCGCAACGCAGCCCGAACAAGACACCCTCACCGCCCACGCCGGCCTCACCGTGCCATCACAGCGCCGGACTCAGCTGCCCCACCTCGCTACCCCGCCGAACCTCAGGTCGGCCTGCGCTACGGCCCGCGGACCTCTGGCCTGCGCCTCGCCGGTCAAGCTCAGACCTCACCAGCCCACCCACTTCCCTTCCTCCGCGACGAATCCTCGCCTCATCGAGTAGATCCGCGACACATTCCCCTACGCTCGTCTCGCAGCCCATCAACAGCGATCCGACTCAGGCGCCTCTTCCGCGATAACCACTCCGCACTCAATCCCCCGCGCCGATCCAGCTCTCCCCCGCGCCGCCAAATCAACGTATCGAAATCGCCTTCACTCGCAATGGTTCGATGCGCCAATCAGTTCCACTCAGCGAGGCATCACCATTACCCGAAGGCTCCGCCAACACCATCCCCCACCATCAGCGAAACGATCTCCGCCGCCCCTCACACCCATCGCCATTCACCGTCGCGACCGTCTCCTCAACGCTCTCTCCCGCACCCGGAGCACAGCATCGCCCCGTCTCCCAACTCGCTTCCTGCGCAGACCCCGACCCGCCACCATCACCGCCACCGGCAGGACTCCCACTCCCCCGTCTCCTACCGCATTGGCCAGCCCACTCAGCAGACTTCACACGCAACGCCCCCGGACCGCCCATGGCCACTCGCCGGCAACACCGCCACAACAGCCCTGACCCGGCACCAGCATCGCCCGGCTCAATCGGCCTTCTTCGCGCGCGAGACACCCCCCCAACACCACCGCTCCTCCCCGCAGCGCCGGCCTGCCAGAAGCCCGCTCCCACGCATCAGCGAACAGCGTCGGCCGCTCCCCCTCAGCCGCATCCCCCGCAGAACGCCTACGCCGCCACCATCCACCACAGCAGCGCGGCCGCCCCGCTCCCCTCCATCACCCAGCTTCGACCGGCCCCGTTTGCACGGCCTCGCACGCCGATTGCCCACGCCAAACACCGGCAGCACCGCCTCCTCCGAGTCCCCGCTCCACACATCAGCGGCCCGTCGACGAACCCACCGGCCCGCTTCGCACTCAAGTCACCCCTGCGACACCACCTATCCCGGGTCCCTGCCCACAGCACTGGCACCCAGCACCGACCGGCCTACCGGCACTCGTCCAGCCGAGCAGCCCCAGCCCCAGTTGCCGGAGCCGGAGCTGGCTCCGGCTCCGGCTCCGGCTCCGGCTCCGGCTCCGGCTCCGGCTCCGGCTCCGGCTCCGGCTCCGGCTCCGGCTCCGGCTCCGGCTCCGGCGAAAACCGACCAGGACCCCTCACCAGAAACAACAGCGACCCCGAAGGCCGCCGCTCCCCCAGATCAATAACTCGAAGCTGCGCCCAGAACCTGCCCCGCTACCCGAGTCACGCCCGTCGCAGAACAAGCTCCGGCGGTCCCCCTGAGCGCAGTTCCGGCGCCCGCACGACCCACCACGTACATCGCCATCCCCCGCCACCCCGCCGCGGTCAGCCCCTCCGAACCCAAAGACCCGGGCCACCACCCCACCGCCACAAACAGTCCCGTGTAGACACCCACCCACACAGACCCGCAGGCCCCACTCAAACCCCGAAACCAACCCCAGAAATGCCAAAAAACCAGGTTCCGCAACTGCGGAACCTGGGTGGCGACTATCTGTACCCCCGATGGGATTCGAACCCACGCTACCGGCGTGAGAGGCCGGCGTCCTAGGCCGCTAGACGACGGGGGCTTAGGATCTCTCCCCGTTTCCGGGGAGCTATTCTGTTTTCTTGCTGAAGAGAACTTACCAGAGCCGATTTCTCGCTCTGCGGGGGGGTCACTCTCCGCAGCTGGGGTACCAGGACTCGAACCTAGACTAACTGGACCAGAACCAGTCGTGCTGCCAATTACACCATACCCCAGTGAGGCGCTTTCCCGGCTCGGCCGGTTCAGCACCGCACGGAGAGAAATACTAGAGCACGCTGCCGCGCACCTGCGCAGCGGGGGTCCCCGCCGCGCGCTGGGCGGGGACGCCGACGGTCGCGTACTCGGAAACCAGCAGCTCAGGCAGCTCGTCAAGGGTTGTGACCGTGTGTACACCGGCGGGTGCGCGTTCGCCGGTGCGACCGGTCCCGTCGCGGTCGAGCCAGACGGCGCCGAGGCCGGCCTCGTACGCGCCGATCGCGTCGGTGTCGAGCTTGTCTCCGACGTGCACGGTCTGCGCCGGGTCACAGCCCAGGCCCAGGCACACCGAGTGGAACATCACAGGGTCGGGCTTCGCGACGCCGATCTCGCCGGCGATGGCCACGTGGTCGAAGAACGGCGCCAGCCCGAGGTCCGCGATCTTGCGACGCTGGTGCGCGCCCGAGGCGTTCGTCACGGCCGCGAGCAGCAGGCCCGCCGCGCGCAGCCACTCCAGGCAGGGCAGCACGTCGTCGAACAGTTGCCACGACGTGGCGAGAATGTCGCGCCGGCGCGCCTCGAAGGCGGTCACCTGCGCCGAATCCGCGGAGATACCGAGTTCGGCGAGGAAGCATTCGGTGCGACGGTGGTGCATCACCTCGTACCCGAGTTTTCCGGCGACGACCAGCGCCACGTGCTCCTCGGTGATCAAGTCCCACAACGGCCAGAGGTCGCTGCGGCCGGTGAGCGCGCGGAGGCTGACGCGGATCGCCGCGGTGCAGTCGATCAACGTGTCATCGATGTCGAGGCAGACCAGACGCAGTTCCGGAGGCGCCCACGGTTCGGGTCCGACAGGTGCCGGAGGGGCGGTTCGCGAAGGGGTCGGGGGTGCCACGGCGAAATCCACCCAGTGAGGCTAGGGCACTCGCCGCGTTCGCAACGCGGCCAAAAAGGTGATTGCCGCTCCACTGATCCGGCGCACCGCGTCTACTCCCAGTGCGTGGAAAGTGTTGATCCGGTTACGACACGGGAATCCGGCCAACCGGGTGAGTGAACCGATTCGTGCGATGCCAGTGAAACGGTTCAAGCGGCCACCTTGCCACGAAACCGCGCGCGAACGCGCGACCTCCTCACGCGCGCGCGTCCTCTTTGGACAGTCGACGCCGTGGCACATCGACCACTTGACGTGAGACCCGGCGCGGGTGCATCCTGAGATTATTCAACGGATGATGAAAAGAGGAGATGAGTCAGATGACCGAGCACACGCGCTGCGTGGTCGTCGGCGGCGGACCTGCGGGCATGGTCGCCGGCCTGATCCTGGCGAGGGCGGGCGTCGAGGTGACCGTGCTGGAGAAGCACGCCGATTTCCTGCGCGACTTCCGCGGCGACACGGTCCACCCGTCCACCCTCACGCTGCTCGACGAGCTCGGCCTGGGCGAGAAGTTCGACGCCATCCCGCACAGCGAGCTGCGGGAAGCCGGCTTCCCCACTCAGGACGGCGGTCTCATGAAGCTCGCCGATCTGTCGCTGTTGAACGTTCCACACCCCTACATCGCGATGGTCCCGCAATGGGACCTGCTCAACCTGCTCGCCGAATCGGCTCAGAAGGAACCGACGTTCACCCTCCGCCTCGAGACGGAGATGACCGGCCTCCTCCGCTCGCGCGGCCGCGTCACCGGCGTGCGCTACCGCACGGCCGACGGCACCGAAGGCGAGCTGGAGTCCGACCTCGTCATCGCCGCCGACGGGCGCTGGTCGCTCGCGCGCCAGGCGGCCGGCCTGGAGCCGCGCGAGTTCGACTGCCCCTTCGACGTCTGGTGGTTCCGCCTTTCCCGCCACGAAGACGAAGCAGGCTCGATGCTCATGCCGCGCATGAACCACCGGCGGTTCGCCGTGCCGCTGCCCCGCAACGGCTACTACCAAATCGCCTACCTCGCGCCAAAGGGCGAAGACCTGCGTGCCGCCGGCATCGAGCACTTCCGCCGCAACGTCGTCGAGGTCTGCCCCGAGTTCGCCGACCGCGTCGACGAACTGGAGACGATGGACGACATCAAGTTCCTCGACGTCCGCCTCAACCGCCTGCACCGCTGGCACGCCGACGGCCTCCTCTGCATCGGCGACGCGGCCCACGCGATGTCGCCCGTCGGCGGCGTCGGCATCAACCTCGCCGTCCAGGACGCCGTCGCCGCCGCGACCCTCCTGGCCGACCCCCTCCTCCGCGGCCCCGCCTCGCAAGCCGACCTCGCGAAGGTCCGCACCCGCCGCCTGCTCCCGACGATCGCCGTCCAGACCCTGCAACGGCTCCTCCACCGCGCCGTGATGCGCCCCGTCATGGCCGGCCACCGCGACGGCCCGCCTCCCCAACTCATCGCCCTCTTCGCGCGCTTCCCGAAACTCGCCTACATCCCCGCGCGACTGCTGGGCCTGGGCTTCCGCCCCGAACACGCCCCGGCCTTCGCCCGGCGCGCGATGGAACCGGCCGGGAAGAAATAGCCGTTCGGGGGCAACTGCCACACGACCTCGCCACGTCGACCAAGCCACGCAACAAGGCCGCCCCCAACCGCCTGGGCCACAACCACAACCCAATTGCCGCCGCGCATCACGATGCGTGGCGGCACTCCCGTGCACACCCCCGTCGGCTTCGCGACGCCGAACACCAGCTCACTGAACCGCCACCACACAACGGCAAGGCCGATCCACTCCACGCCCCAACGGCGACGTGCACCCGCCAACTTCCGCGTCGCCACAAAACGGCGACACCAATCCAGCCGCCCCACTTCCACTCACTGCCAGAGCCATCGCCAGTGCGCGGCTACTGCTCCCCGACCGTGCCGCGAAGCTCAATCGCCACGCCGACACCAAACTCGGCGCCGCTCCCATCGCCAACCACGGTGTCGCCACCAAGCCGCAACGTCCAGCCACACCGCCCATCGCACTCGACCGCCAAGCGCAACGCACCTTTCCCGAGTCGACCAGGGCGTCGCCACCAAACGGCAACGTCCAGCCACACCACCCACCGCGACTCGACCGCCGAGCACAGCACACCCTTCCCCAGCCGACCAGGGCGTCGCCGCCGAACGGCAACACCGGCCCGGCCCACGCTGCGAGGTGCGATCACCAGATCGTCACCAAGCTCGGCGACATCCCGGCTCAATCGTCCAACGCCTCCGAGCGAGCGTCTCGCCTTCCCGAAGAGCACAGTGTCGCCGCTGAGTGGCAACGCCGTCGCGACCTCGACGCGAAGCTGAGTCGCTGAGCAACTCCCAGCCCAGCGACCGCTGTCCCCCGCCGGCCAAGATGTCGCCACTGAGCGGCAACGCCCACCCCCACCCCCGCCGCGCGGCTTGGTCACCGGGCGACTCCCAGCGCAGCGACCGCTTTCGCCGCCCGCCAAGCCGTCGCCGTTGAGTGGCGACGCCCGCCAGACCGAACCGCGAAGCTTGATCGCCGAGCGTCGCCATTGAGTGGCGACACCCGCTGTTGCCACGGCCACCCGCCGAAAACCGGTAGCCCACCTGCCGATCCACCCGTTCGCCACTCAGCGGCAACAGCACCAACCCACGGCAGGGGGCCAGGACAACGTGGCCACCCAACGGCGAAAGCCGAACCGAACGCGAGCCGGTGACCTCAGTCACCACCCCAGAAATACGGAGGCCCGCCGGCCGTCGCCATTCAGGGGCGAACGGCCGGCGGGCCTCGGGTCGAACCGAAGTCAGATGTCCTGGACCGGGTTGGTCAGGGTGCCGATGCCTTCGATGGTGATCGAGACCGAGTCGCCGTCGACGATCGGGCCGACGCCCTCGGGGGTGCCGGTCAGGATGATGTCGCCGGGCAGCAACGTCATGACGCCCGAGACGAACTCGACCAGGTCCGGCACGTTGTGCACGAGGTCGGACGTGCGGCCGTCCTGCTTGACGTCGCCGTTGACCTCGCTGCGCAGAGCCAGGTCCGACGGATCGATCGACGTCTCGATCCACGGGCCGAGCGGGCAGAACGTGTCGAAGCCCTTCGCGCGGCCCCACTGGCCGTCGGACTTCTGGAGCTCGCGGGCGCTCACGTCGTTGGCCACCGTGTAGCCGAGGATCGCGCTCGCCGCGCGGTCGGCGGACACGTTCTTCACCGGCTGGCCGATGACGATCGCCAGCTCGCCCTCGAAGTCGATGCGACCGACGTCACGCGGGCGGCGGATCGGCACGTTCGGGCCGATGACCGTGGTCGACGGCTTGATGAACAACATCGGCGCCGCGGGCACCTCGTTGCCGAACTCGGCCGCGTGCTTCGCGTAGTTCCGGCCGACGGCGATGACCTTCGACGGCAGGATCGGCGCGAGCAGGCGGACGTCGGCGAGCGGCCAGCGCTTGCCGGTGAAGTTCGGCTGGCCGAAAGGGTGCTCGGCGATCTCCAGGACTTGGGCGTCGTCGCCCTCGCCCTCGATCGAAGCGAACGCGACACCACCACTGGGATGAGCAATACGGGCTAGACGCACCCGGTCAGTCTACGTACGCCGTCGCCGAGACGCTCGCCCCCGGCGGCGCGAACGGTCACTTCGCGCCGCCCCGGAGCGAATGGGCCTCTCGTGCCGGCCGCGACCTGCGGATCGATCGCCGCGAGGTGCACGAGAGGTCCGTTCGCCCGCTTTCTCACCGGAAATCCTCGACGTCCACGCCGGCCATGCGTCAACCTGGCAGCACAGTCATCGACGCAGCCCAGCCGACATCGCCCATCGACACAGCCCACCGACGAACCCGACAGAACGGAGCCGCCGATCTCAGACGCGAGCCGTGAGGCTCTTGTGGACGAGCGCGTCGCACATCGCCATCCAGCTCGCCTCCACGATGTTCCCGTGCACACCGACAGTGGTCCATTCCCGCTCACCGTCGCTGGATTCGAGCAGGACACGGGTCACCGCGTGGGTGCCCGGGTTGGAAGGCAGGATGCGCACCTTGTAGTCGGACAGCTCCACCGCGTCCAACCAGGACAGGTGGGGGCTGAGCGCTTCCCGCAGGGCGGCGTCCATCGCGTGCACCGGGCCGTTGCCCTCGGCCGTCGCGATGACGCGTTGCCCGTTCACGTGGACCTTCACCGTCGCCTCCGAAACGACCTCGCCGTCGGACCGGTGGTCGAGGACGACGCGGTAGGACTCCAGGTGGAACGGCGGCGTCACCGGCTCCTCACCGGACACGTCCTCGACTTCACGGCGCAGCAACAACTCCAGCGACGCATCGGCGGCCTCGAAGGACCAACCCTCCGCTTCGAGGTCCTTCACCTTGCGCACCGCGTTCGTCAGCGCTTCGGGCCGGCCGGCAAGGTCGACCCCGAGTTCACGTCCCTTGAGCTCGAGGCTGGCCCTGCCGGCCATCTCCGTGACCAGTACCCGCATGCCGTTGCCGACTGAAGATGGATCGATGTGGTTGTACAGCAACGGATCCACCTTGATCGCGCTCGCGTGCAGCCCCGCCTTGTGGGCGAAGGCCGACGACCCGACGTAGGCCTGGTGGGTGTCGGGTGCGAGGTTCGCGATTTCGGCAAGCGCATGGGAGACGCGGGTGAGCTCGGCGGCACCTCCGATCGGGAGGACCTCCATTCCGAGCTTGGTCACGAGGTTTCCCGTCACGGCGAACAGGTCGGCGTTGCCGGCCCGCTCCCCGTAACCGTTCGCGGTGCACTGGACGTGCGTCGCGCCGGCCTGCACCGCGGCGACGGAGTTCGCCACGGCGCAGGAAGTGTCGTCCTGGCAATGGATTCCCAAGCGGAACCCGGTCTTGTCCTTGACCTCGCGCACGGTTTCCGCGAGGCCGAGCGGCAGCTGGCCGCCGTTGGTGTCGCAGAGCACGAGGACGTCCGCGCCGGCACTGGCGCCGGCGTCGAGCACTCGCAGTGCGGTGTCGGGTGAGAAGGCATACCCGTCAAAGAAGTGCTCGGCGTCGAGGAACACGCGCCGGCCCTCGCCGGTGAGGAACGCGACGGTGTCGCGGACCATGGCGCACGCCTCGTCGACGTCGACGCGCAGCGCGCGTTCGATGTGTCGGAGGTCGGATTTCGCCACCAGGGTGACCACGGGCGCTTCGGCGTCCAATAGTGCGCGGACCTGCGGATCCTCGGACGCGCGGGTGCCCGCCTTGCGCGTCGACCCGAAGGCGACGAGCGCGGCGTGCTTCAGCTCCAGCTCGCCCTTCGCCGCCCGCGCGAAGAACTCCGTGTCCTTCGGCAACGCGCCCGGCCAGCCCCCCTCGATGAAGCCCACACCGAGATCGTCGAGCAGCCTGGCGACGGCGAGCTTGTCGGTGACGGAGTACGTGATGCCTTCGCGCTGGGCGCCGTCGCGCAGGGTCGTGTCGTAGAGGTGGAAGGCGTCACCGAGGGGCGTTTCGGCGGGCTCCGTGCGGGTCACGGTCTCTCCTTGTGGCGGGGCAGAACCTGTTTCTGGCAACAAAAAAACCTCCCGCATGGGTGCGAGAGGTTGCGCGCCGGAAGCTCTTGTGGAGCGTCTATCCGGCGCGCTCGGCGATAATGATCGAGATGGCGGTCATGGTTTGCATGATGCCACAGCTCCGCCCGGCATCCAAGTGCCGGGCGGAGCTTCCCACTTCCTGGGAGCCGATCAACGCGGCAGACCGGCCAGGTACGCGCCGAATGCTTGCACCGCCGAAGCGTTTCGTGGGCCCTCCACCAGAGCCGCGTACGGCAGGGCGAAGAAGCGGCCCTGCTTCACGGCCGGGATGTCACGCAGGCCAGGCTGCGAACGGAGGAAGTTCTCCTTGTCGGCGACGGTGCCGACCTCGCCGCCGTAGTCGTTGATGAGGATGACATCGGGCGCGCGCTGCACGACGGCCTCCCAGCTGACCGTGGTCCAGCTGTCGTCGACGTCGGAGAAGATGTTGGTGCCGCCCGCTTTGGTGATGATCTCGTCGGGGCCGGCGTTCCGGGCGGCCGTGAACGGCTGGTCGCGGCCGTCGTCGTAGAGGAACACCTTGGGCCGTTGCCCCTGAGCGGCGACGGCCTTCGTGACGGCCGCAACCTGGTCGCCGTACTGCGTCACCAGCTTCTCCGCGCGGTCGCTGACGCCGAAGATCTTGCCGAGATTGCGCAGGTCGGTGTACAGCGCGTCGAGCGGAGGCATGATGCCGCGCTGCTTGCCGACGCCGTTGCGGCAGGCTTCGGTGAGCTGGTAGCTCTGGATGCCGAGCTGCGCGAGCGTGTCGGGGGTGAAGCCCGTGCTCTCGGAGAACCCGTAGTTCCACCCCGCGAACACCAGGTCGGCGCCGGCGCCCTGCACGACTTCGCGGTTGATCTTCTCGGCGAGCTTGGGCACCTTCGTGAAATCGGCTTTCCACGGTGAAGACGCGACGCCGCCCGACTGTCCTTTGTCGACGACGTAGCCGGCCACCCGGTCGTCGAGGCCGAGCGCGAACATCAGCTCGGTGATGCCGACGTCGTTGGTGACCACTCGCGACGGTGGCTTTCGTACCGTGAGCGGCTGACCGCAATTGGTCACCGTCACCGGGTACCCCGCCGGCGCGGCGCCACTGTCCCCTTCGGACACCTGGGCGTCACAGCCGGTCACGGAGAGCGTGGCCACCAGGACCATCGCGACCGTCTTACGCATGACTGTCCTCCTCGGACTCGAGCCGGTCGAACAACAGCTGGGGCCGGCCGGTCGCCGGGTGCGTCACCACGTGGGCGCGCACGCCGAACACCTCGGCCAGCAGATCGGGGGTCAGCACCTGCGCGGGCGTTCCGCTCGCGACGAGGCGACCGCCGTCGAGGACGTGCACGGTGTCGCACGTCGCGGCGCCGAGGTTGAGGTCGTGGAGGGCGGCCAGCACCGTCGGGCCGCTTCGCCGCACGAGGGCGAGGATCTCCAGCTGGTGGCGGATGTCGAGGTGGTTGGTGGGCTCGTCGAGCACGAGGATCCGCGGCTCCTGCGCGAGGGCGCGCGCAATGAGGACGCGTTGCCGTTCACCGCCCGAAAGCGTCAGGACGCCGCGGTCGGCGAAGTCCGCCAGGCCGACCTGCTCGAGGGCGGCCGTGCACACGCGCCGGTCTGCGGCGGTCATGCGGTCGAGGAGGCCGTGGTGCGGCAGCCGGCCCATGGCGACAACCTCGGCGACCGTGAAGTCGAACTCCGTGTGGGATTCCTGCGCCACGGCCGCGATTGCCCGCGCCCGGTCACGCGGTTGAAGTCCCTCGATCGGCCGGCCGTCAAGCAGCACCGCGCCATGTGAAGGCCTGAGCGCGTGGTAAACCGCGCGCAGAGTGGTGGATTTTCCGCTGCCGTTCGGACCGAGTAAACCGACGAACCGTCCTTGCACGGCTTCGAGGGTGACGTCTTCGACGATCGTGCGACCGGCCACCTCGACGCTGACACCGCGGAGCGAGAGGTCCATTCACGCACCTCCGAACACGTAGGCGCGCCGCCGCATCAGCAGCAGGAACGCGGGGACGCCGACGGCCGCCGTCAGCACGCCGATCGGCAGTTCCTCGGGCGCGGCGAGCACCCGTGCGGCAACGTCCACCCACACGAGGAAAACCGCGCCGGCGAGCGGTGCCACGGCGAGCACTCGCCGGTGATCGGCGCCGACCACGAGCCGGACGAGGTGCGGCAGGATCAGTCCGACGAAGCCGATCGCCCCGCTGACGGCCACGAGCACACCCGTCATGGCCGCGCAGACGACGAACAGGACGGCCCGCAGCTTGGCGACGTCGACGCCGAGGGTCGTCGCCGCTTCGTCGCCCATGGCCAACGCGTTGAGCCGGCCGGCCAGGGCCAGAAGGAGAACGATGCCCGCGACCACAACGGCCGCCGCGATGGGCAGCGAGCCCCAGTTGGCGCCGGCGAGGCTGCCCAGGAGCCAGAACAGGGCGGAACGCGCGGCCTCGCCGTTGGGCGCCTGGAAGACGAGCACCGTCGTGACGGCGAAGAACCCGTAGGACAACGCCGTGCCGGTGAGCACGAGCCGCAGCGGCGTGAGGCCTTGCCGCGTGCGGGCCACGAGGTAGACGATCACAGTCGCGGCGAGCGCGGCCAGGAACGCGCCGGCCGACAGCGCATAAATGCCCAACGAGGCGAACACCCCGAACAACGTCACCGCGGCCGCGCCCACGGACGCCCCGGACGAAATGCCGAGCACGAACGGCTCCGCGAGCGCGTTCCGCACCATCGCCTGGATCGCGACGCCCACCGTCGCCAACCCCGCGCCCACCACGACCGCGAGCGCCACCCGCGGCAGCCGGATGTCCCAGATGATCCGGTACTGGCCGACGTCGGCCGTGCGGATCGTGCCGCCGAAGAGGCCTGCGCGCAGAAATTCCCACGTGTGGGTGATCGGCACGGCTACCGTCCCGATACCGACTGCCAGGACAATGGAGAGCAGCAAAACCACGATCAGACCGACCACGATGGGCCCGACGCGTCTGCGCTTCGACGACTCGGGAGTGGTCCGCTGGGGTTTCTCCGCTCGCGAGGTGTCGGTTCCACCAGCGGATTGAGGCCCTGGACGCGATTCGCCACTGAACGGCAACGGCCGGAGTGGCGCGTCCAGAGCTCCAGCTGGCGGACCTGACGCTTCGGCGTCGCGCCTGGCTGGCGACGAAGTAGCTGCGGCTTTGTCGCCACGACCGGACTCGCCGCTGAACGGCGACGCCAGTGGCGACTCCAGCACGGGCGAGCTACCCGGGGCGGGAACGCCAAGCGAGGATTCGCCATCGGGCGGCGACAATGGCGGCTCGACCAGAGCCGAGTCAGCCAAGACGGAGTCGCCGCGCAAAGATTCGCCACCCACTGGCGACGCCTCGCGCGACGCGCTCGGGGATCCGGCCGGCGGACCGGGCTCGGCGACGTCGGATGCGGCCCGAGTCGAATCATCAGCGGCTCGGTCGGCATAGTCGGATTCGCCGCTGAACGGCGATACCGATGACGACCCCGGCAACGGCGAGCTGACGGGGCCGGGCGCTACTGGCGAGGATTCGCCATCTGCTGGCAACGCTCGGGGCGCCGAGTCCGGGCTCCCGGTGAGTGGATCAGACTCGCGTGCGCCGGATCCCGCGAGCGGCGAATCGCCGACAGTCCCGTCGCCGCGTTCGGAGTGGCCGTCGAGGTGCGACACCGGTGTCGGCCCCGTCGGGGGCAAGTCGGTCAGGCCCGGGCCGGCGGGTGATTCCTGAGGCGACCCCTCGGAAGCCGCCGGGAAGGACGGCGAGGAGTCCGGACCGTCGGACGACGAGAACTTCGGAGGTGGCACCGGCAGGACCCGATCTGCTCAAGGGTCCACACAACGAAGACGGCAGCCACGCCAAGGAACGGAGGGGGTGTCGTCTCCCGTAGACCGCGACGGGAGGGACGAGGGTGGTGCGAGAACCACTGCCGGTGTCGGGCTCGCCCGCGGTCTGCGAAGAGTGCAGACCGCGGGCCTACCGTTGCGGGTCAGCGCCGGATTTCGACCGGCTTCCGCGGCGGGGGTTCCTTACGAGAACGTCAGCTGACGGAGCGCACGTTCGACGAGACGAGCGCGGCCAGCCGGTCGCCGATCGCCTGGGTGGTGCCGGGCGACGCCTGGTCGCGCGTGGCCAGGTCGAAGGCGACGGACGCCTCGATGCGGCGCGCGGCCTCCTTGTGGCCCAGGTGGTCGAGCAGCAGCGACACCGACAGCACGGCGGCGGTGGGGTCGGCGAGACCCTGGCCGGCGATGTCGGGCGCGCTGCCGTGGACCGGCTCGAACATGCTCGGGTTGCGGCGCGTGATGTCGAGGTTGCCGCTGGCCGCGAGACCGATGCCGCCGGTGACGGCGGCCGCCAGGTCGGTGATGATGTCGCCGAAGAGGTTGTCGGTGACGATCACGTCGAAGCGCGACGGGTCCGTGACCAGGTGGATCGTGGCGGCGTCGACGTGGGAGTACGCGACCGTGACGTCGGGGTGCTCCAGCGAGACCTCCTCGACGATCCGCGACCACAGCGACCCGGCGTACTCGAGCACGTTGGTCTTGTGCACCAGCGTGAGGTGCTTGCGCGGCCGCTCTTCGGCGCGGTTGAACGCGTCGGCGACGACGCGGCGGACGCCGAACGCCGTGTTGACGCTGACCTCCGTGGCGACCTCGTGCTCGGTGTCCTTGCGCAGCAGGCCACCGTTGTTGGTGTACGGCCCTTCGGTGCCTTCGCGCACGACGACCATGTCCACCTCACCGGCGTCGGCCAGCGGGCCGCGCACGCCCGGGTACAAGCGCGCCGGGCGCAGGTTCACGTGGTGGTCGAGCTCGAAGCGCAGGCGCAGCAGCAGGCCGCGCTCGAGGATGCCGCTGGGCACCGTCGGGTCGCCGACCGCGCCGAGCAGGATCGCGTCGTGCTGACGCAGCTCGCCGAGCACCGACTCGGGGAGCAGCTCCCCCGTCGAGTGCCACCTCGCGGCACCGAGGTCGTAGTTCGTGATCTCCGCCGTCGGTGCTACTTCACCGAGCACCTTGAGCGCCTCGGAGACCACCTCGGGCCCGATCCCGTCACCTGGGATCACCGCGAGCCGCATCCACACACCTCCGTAGACCAGGCCACCGAACGCACCGATGGCCCATCCGCAAGAAAACGCCAGCAGCGGAAGGTTACCGGCCGTAGACAAGACGCCGTAGCCGCACCACCCTTATGCCGCATCCTCCCGCAGGGTGAGACACCTGAACGGGTGAAAGACAAAGGGGGCCTCCCGGGTCACAACGACCCGGAAAGCCCCCTATCACCGCTATTCGGGGAACTTGGCCGGCGAGACACGCCTTCCCCGATCGGAGGACCCCGTCACCCCGTCTGGCCGGGTGACGGGGCCTCACCTCACGGCCGCGTCACCGCCGACTCGATCCGCACGACATCCGCGCGCGAGCCGGCCGCGTTGTGGTGCTCGATCGCCAGCAGGCCCTTCGGCTTGTCGCCGGCGACGGCCGCCGCGTTGCGGTTGACGACCAGCTGCGTGCCGGGCTTGGCGACGTAGCCGAGGGCCGCGTCACCGCCACCCTGCACGGAGAACGCCGGCGCCAGCGCGTCGAACGAGATCGGCGTGCCGACGAAGTCGATCAGCCCGTCGGTGCTGCCCGGCGCGACGTAGTAGCCCGCCGTGCCGACGGTGTAGCTGATCCGGTGCGACGCCTCGTTCGGGTCGATGCCCAGCGCGGCGATGCTGACCGGCAGCACGATCACGTTGGTGTCGAACACGTTGGTGTCCACGTCGCCGAGCTGACCGTTGACGGCCTGCAGGTCCACGGTCGGGTTGCCCGGCTGCGTCAGCGACACCGTGGCCGCCAGGAGCACGTCGGTCCCCGTCGCCTTCGTCACGAAGGTCTCGAAGTCCGGCGTGCCGTCGCCGGTCGTGTCGAAGTCGACGAACGGGATCGTGTTGCTGCCCAGGTTCGCGAAGTCGCCCCAGGTGGTGAGGCCGAACGCGAGCATGGCGTTCTCCGGTTCGCCCTGCGCCTTGGCGAGCGGGGCCGTCGACGCCGCGCCGATGTAGCGCAGGTCGCCGCCCTTCGCGGTGCCGTTGAGCGTGCAGTCGGACGAGACGCCCTCGCCGCACTCAGGCAGCTGCGCCGACTCCGCCTGCAGTTCCAGCACGCTGACCAGCGAGCGGTAGCGCTGCGCGCCGGTGCCCTGGTCGATGCCCTTGCCATTCAGGTTCAGCACGGCCTGGGTCTGGCTGCCGCCGAAGCGCACGCCGGCCGGCGTCGTGATGGCCGAGACCGGTTTCGGCGCCGAGTACACGGCCACCCGCAGCGGCACCGTGGCGCCGTTCTTCGGGGTGAACGCGACGCGGCCCGAAGCGTCGGCCACGAACTGGCGGGCGAGCCCGGCCTGCGTGGCCTCCATGGTCGGGTCCATGACCTTGCGCAGCGCCTTCGGGTCGGTGATCTTCAGCGTCACCTTCACCGTCGCGACCCCGCGCGGGTTGAGCTTCACCGAGCTCTTGTCCACTGTGTACTGCACGCCGGGCAGCGAGTTCACGGCCTCGTACGCCACCGCGTACTCCACCGGCGCGGTGCCCTTGTTGACGACCTTGATCGTCTTCTTGAGCGTGACCGGTCCCGCCGCCTCGACGGTGCCGAACGTGACGCTCACAGCGCCCGGGTCGTCCTGCACGTAGGCGAGGACCTGGTTGTCCAGCGCGGCCTTGGCGTCGATGCGACCGGTCCCGACGCGCTGCGGCGCGTAGGTGTGGCCGGCGCCGTCGGTGATGTCGTGCGCGGCCGAGCCCACGACGTCGGCCTTGACCTCCTCGACGTTCCAGTCGGGGTGCGCCTGGCGGACCAGCGCGGTGATGCCCGCGGTGTGCGGGGTGGCCATCGACGTGCCCGAGATGGAGAGCCGGCCGTTGCCGCTGCCGCGGAACGCCGACGTGATCGTGTCACCGGGCGCCGTGACGTCCGGCTTCACCGACGGACCACGGCCACCACGCGAGGTGAACGAGCTCGGGGTGTCCACAATGGTCTTGTCCGTGGTCTGCAGGCTGGCCCGGCCGGCGCCGAAGAAGCGAACCGAGAGCGTGCCCGCGGTCAAGCCCGAGCGCAACGCCGTGGTGGCCTTGCCGGTGAGCTGGAACATCGGCACACCCGCGTTGCCCGCGATGCCGGCGGCCGGGTGCTCCAAAGTGGACGAAAGCAGCACGCCCTTGGCCCCGGCGGCCTGCGCGTTGTTGGCGCGCGCGGCGGAACCACAGGCGCGGGTGGCGTCGTTGTCGTCCCACTCCAGCCACGCGATCTTGCCCGCGACCTTGGCCTTGTCCTCGGCGGAGAAGGCGGCGCAGCCCGCGTTGTTGGCTGCGGAGATCGGCACGACGGGCGCGGTGAGGTCGAGCGTGTCGTAGCCGGTGTAGTCCTGGCTGTACTGGCCCGGCTGCTGCCCCGGAGTCGGGGCCGTGACGTCGAGCGCGTCCTTCAGCTCGCCGGCGTCGCGGCTGCTGGCGACGGTGAGGGCCTCGGGCGTGTTGCCCGGCGAGCCCGCGACGTCGTTGAGGTCGCCGCCGTTGCCGGCCGCGAGGACCGGCAGGACGCCGTTCTGGGCGAGCTTGCGCACGAACAGCGAGTCGGGGTCGTCCGGCGCGCCGAAGTCGCTGCCCAGCGACAGGTTGACGATGTCGAGGTGGTCGGTGAAGTCACCGTCGCCGTCGGGGTCGAGCGCCCAGTCGAGCGCCTGCGACGTGATGTTCGTGGAGCCGGTGCAGCCGAACACCTTGATCGCGTACAGCAGGGCCTTGGGCGCGGTGCCCGGGCCGATGCGCATGGCGTCGAGCTGCTTCTTGTTCAGCTTCTTGTAGTTGCCGGTGAACGTGGTGCCGTCGGCGTTCACGCCGAAGCCCGCGATGGTGCCGGCCACGTGCGTGCCGTGTTCGCCGCACGCGATGGGGTTGGGGTCCGGCTTCGGCGTCGGCGAGCCGGTCTTGCCCTCGGCGTCGTAGTCGTCGCCGGCGAGGTCCGTACCACCCACGACCTTGGCGCTCGGGAACAGCGGCGACGGCTTGGTCCGGTCCACGCCCTGGTAGGCAGCCGGCGTGCCCGGGCCGCCGAAGTCGGCGTGGGTGTAGTCGATGCCGTCGTCGATGACGCCGACGCGGATGCCGTCACCGAACTTGCCGGTCTGCTGCCAGCTGGCGAGGGTGTTGGTGAGCTGCTCGGCGCTGGCGTTGTTCTTCGTCTTCGGCACGACCGTGCGCACCGAAACGACGTCGGGACGCTTCGCGAGCTCACGGATCTTCGCCGCGTCGGCCGTCACCACGGCGCCCGCAACGGCGTTCGACGTCTGCGTGACCAGCTTCGTGCCCGCGTCGGCCTTCTTGAGCTGCCCGACGACGGAGTCCACCGCGGCGGCGACGTCCGCCTTCGCGGCGCGCGCGGCCTGCTTGGCCTTCTCCTTGCCGGTGCCCTTGCCCTGCTCGGCGTTGAACGCGTCGACGGCCGGCTTCTTCGCCAGCTCCACGAACGCGGTGATCTTGCCCCGCGCGGCGTCCAGCCGCGGCGAGATCTTGCCCTGCAACCCCGCGGCGGCGACCTTGGCCGGCGCGACCGGGTCGGCAAGCGGCGCACCCTGCGCGGACGCGCCCGACGCGGCGGAGACGGCCGCGGCCAAGACCACCGCGGAGACGGCAGCCGTGGAACGCGCAGCCCACCCGGGCAACCGGGATCTGCTCATGAGTACCCAACCCCTTTACTCGAGGCCTGGATCGCGAACCTGCCTGGCGCTCCCCGATCAACCACCCCCGACAGGTGAGCACCGGCGCCGCACCGTGCTCTCACGGCGCGTGGTTCTGCCTCGCGGCACAGAACCTAGCTGCCCGATACACCTACTTTCGTGGCGAAAATGCTCCGTTATACGAATGTTGCCCGTCTGGGTGGACTCCACAAAGGAAAGCCCCTTCCCCCGCCACTCGGACGGGGAAAGGGGCTTTCGAAAAACAGGCGGGACTAGTTGAAGTCCACCGCGCGGATCGTGTGCGCACCCACGGTGGCGCCGATCGGCTCGAGAACGTTGCTGTCCACGTGGCGGTCGACGCGCAGCAGCATCACGGCGTCGGACCCGTCGGTGGTCTGGCTGATCTGCGCGGCCTCGATGTTGATGCCGGCCTCGCCGAGCAGCGTGCCGACGCGGCCCATCACGCCCGGGCGGTCCGGGTACTCGAGCAGCAGCACGTTGCCCTCGGCGCGCAGGTCGAAGTGACGGCCGTTGACCTCGACGATCTTCTCGACCTCGTCCTTGCCCGTCACCGAACCGGAGACGGTGAGCACGGCGCCGTCCGCGTGGACCGCACGCACCGTGACGAGGCTGCGGAACTTCGGGCTCTCGCTCTCGGTGACGAGATCCACCTGCACGCCCAGCTCCTCCGCGAGCCGCGGCGCGTTGACGAACGTGACCTGGTCGTCGACGACACCGGCGAACACCCCGCGCAGCGCCGCGAGCTGCAGCACCGACGTGTCCTCACTGGACAGCTCGCCCTTGACCTCGACGGTCACCGACGTCGGCGCCTTCGGGCTCAGCGCCGTGAGCACCGTGCCCAGCTTCTGCGTGAGCGACAGGTACGGCCGCACGTGCTCGCCGACGGCGCCGCCGCCCGAGACGTTCACCGCGTCCGGCACGAAGTCGCCGCGCAGCGCCAGCAGCACGGAACGGGCGACGTCGGTGCCCGCGCGGTCCTGCGCCTCGGAAGTGGACGCGCCCAGGTGCGGGGTGACGACCACGTTGGGCAGCTCGAACAGCGGGCTGGCGGTGGTGGGCTCGGTGACGAACACGTCGATGCCAGCGCCGCCGACGTGGCCGCTGCGGATCGCGTCGGCCAGCGCCTCCTCGACGATCAGGCCACCGCGCGCGGCGTTGACGATGATCACGCCCGGCTTGGTCTTCTTGAGCGCCTCGGCGTCGATGAGGCCCTTGGTCTCCGGCGTCTTCGGCAGGTGGATGGAGATCGCGTCGGCGCGCGCCAGCAGCTCGTCGAGCGGCACGAGCTCGATGCCGAGCTGCGCGGCGCGGGCGGCCGAGACGTAGGGGTCGTACGCGATCAGCTTCGTGCCGAACGCGGCGAGACGCTGGCTGAACAGCTGCCCGATCTTGCCGAGGCCGACGACACCGATGGTCTTGCCGTTGAGCTCGACGCCCGAGAACGAGCTGCGCTTCCACTCGCCGCCCCGCAGGCTCTGGTCGGCGGCCGGCACCCGGCGGGCGACGGCCAGCAGCAGCGCCACGGCGTGCTCGGCCGCGGAGACGATGTTCGACGTCGGGGCGTTGACCACCAGCACGCCACGCTCCGTGGCGGCGGGCACCTCGACGTTGTCCAGCCCGACACCGGCGCGGGCGACGACCTTCAGCTGCGTGGTGTGGCCGAGCACCTCGGCGTCGACCTTCGTGGCGGATCGCACCAGGAGCGCGTCGGCACTCTTCACCGCCTCGAACAGCGCGGGACGGTCCGTACCGTCCACATGCCGGACCTCTACCTCGTCACCGAACACACTCAGCACGGAAGGCGCGAGCTTCTCCGCGATGAGGACGACGGGTTTGCTGGGCTTGGTCACGATGCGGCTCCCACTATCTGGTCACGAAATCGAGGACGCTCTCCTACGGCGCACGCCGTTGTGCCCGGATGGGCGGGAGTTTAGCCCGGTTGGGGGCCCCGGTGCTGCCCGCGTTGTTAACTCGCTCGTAATCCGCCGAAAACTCCGTCGCGGGGCCGGTCAGCGGGGTCGGGGTCTCGACGGGCCGCGGGGGTGGGGATTGGGTTTGCGGCAAGGAAAACGGTGCCGGGGTGGTGGCGGTCGGGGTGCGGTGGGTGGGGTTTTGTGCGTTCCACCTGGTGAGATGGGATGGAGTGGTGAGGTTGGGGCGATTGGGGTGAAAGGGATTTATTACGTCGTGGTGGTCGGGTGGGTGATGGGGAGGTTCATTCGTTCGGGGGACTGTGGGGTGGGCTAGGGGTGAAGGGTCCCTTCATCCCTTCGTGGCCACTGCGGTCTGGTGCGCCGGTGCGTGAAGGTCCCCTCCAGGCCTTCCCGGCCGGGTGAAGGGGACCTGCATCGCTTCGCGCGCGGCGATCCGGCGCACCTGGCGCATGAAGGTCCCCCTCACTCGTTCTCGCCCCGGATGAAGGGGACCTTCATGCCGCCCCGAACACCGACTGCAGTCGAGCGCGGGATGAAGGGTCCCTTCGTCACTTAACGGCCGCACCGCCTCCGCAGCAATGGGTGAAGGGCCCCTTCACCGACTGCTCCTCACCCACGAGTGGTCGCCGAAGGCGTGAAGTTGACCTTCACACCTTCGGCGGCGCGCTCCTGGCGCGACCGCCAATGCAGGGGACCTTCGCCCGCGGCTCGGCACCCACAGTGACCCAGCGGTAGGTGAAGGGGATCGTCACTCCTTCCGCGGCGCGGTTCTGGCCTACTGCAGATGAGGTCCCCTTCATCCACGGCTCGGCACCTACGGTGACCCCGGAAGGGGTGAAGGGGACCTTCACCCCTTCCGGGGCGCGGTCCTCGCCCAACTGCCGATGAAGGGGACCTTTATCCACAGCTCGGCACCCACAGTGACCCAGCAGTGGGTAAACGGGACCTTCGTTCCTTCCGCGGCGCGGTCCTCGCCCAATTGCCGATGAAGGGGGACCTTCATCCGCAGCTCGACACCCACTGTGACCCACCAATGCATGACGGGGACCTTCATCCCTTCCCCACCCCAGCACCCACCACGTCCACACCCGGCGGCCGGCGGCGTCGCCGTTGAGGGGCGAAAGCGGGGTGAGCGGGCGGTACAGTGGCGGAGCGCGGTGAGGGCCGCGTCCTGTCCGCGGAAAGGGCCGAGCCCACCCCCGAAGTCGAAGTGCGGTGTGTGCGCCTTCTTCCCTGCCCGGTGCCGGCGGACCACGGGCGAACCGAGGGAAGGAAGGACTCCCCCATGGCCACGTTGCCCGCAAAACCCGATCTCGCCCAGCTGCGCAAACGCGCGAAAGAGCTGGCGCGCGCGGAGTCGATCAAGTTGTCCGAGGCGCAGTTCCGTGTCGCGCGCGGGCACGGGTTTCCGAGTTGGCCGAAGTTGCAGGCGTATGTCCGGCGCGTCACCGAAGGCGGGCCGAATCTGCAGCACGCCTACCACGCCGACACCGAGTACTACAGCGAGCGCGCCCTCGGGCTGCTCGCGTCCGCCGAGGACGGGACGGCCGGGGCGCGCGAGGCGTTCGAGCGTCACCGGCAGCCGTTGACGCGCGAGGGCGCGCGGACGGTCGTCGCCAAGGAGCACGGGTTCGGGTCGTGGCGTGGGTTGCGTGAGCACGTCGCGGCGTTGGCGGACAGTGGTGAGCCGTTCGCAAGGGCGTTTCGCCTCCTGGAGGCGAGGGACGTCGACGGGCTGGCGGCGGTGGTCGACGAGTTCCCCGAGCTCGTCCACGCGCGCGGCACCAACGGCAACGACCTCCTCGGCATGGCCGGCGCCACCTGCGACGAACGGCTCTCGCGCGTCCTGCTCGAACGCGACGCCGATCCCGCACGGGGCAACGCCCACGGCTGGACCCCGTTGCACCAGGCCGCTTACAGCAATCTGCCGCTGCTCGCCGACCTGCTGCTCGACGCCGGCGCACCCCTCGACGTGTCGGCGCGCGGCGACGGCGGGACTCCTCTCGTCGTCGCGCTGTTCTGGGGAAACCAGGCCGTGGCCGAAAAACTGGCGACGCGCGAGCGGTCCCCTCGCAACCTCCGCGTCGCAGCGGGTATCGGGGACGCCGAGCTGCTGGACGAGCTCGTCCGTCCGAACGGGACACTCGCGCCGGCGGCGGGTGCGCACCGTGAGTTCTACCGGCCCCACAGTGGTTTCCCGTCGTGGCGCCCCGGCGACGATCCCCGCGAGATCCTCGACGAGGCCGTCAGCTGGGCCGCGCGCAACGACCGCACCGAAGCCCTGCGCACCCTCGCCGAGCGCGGCGCCGACCTGGACGCCGACGTCTACCGAGGCACCGCCCTCACCTGGGCCGCGGCGCAGGGCAAAGTCGCCTCCGTACGGACATTGCTGGAGCTGGGCGCGGACGTGAACCGCGTCGGGACATTCGGCGGGCCGAGGCACGGCGTCGGCATCACCGCCCTGCACCTCGCGGCGCAGAACAACCGGCTCGACGTCATCGAGGTCCTCGTCGAGGCCGGCGCCGACCTCGACGCGCGCGACGGCCTCTGGAGCTCCACGCCCGAAGGCTGGGCCGACGCGTGCGACAGCCCCGCCGCGCGCGACCTGCTGGCGAAAGCCCGGTAGACAAGCGGAGTCCGTAGTCCGTATCGTCGACGACACGAGACGGACTACGGACTCCGTTTCATCCACTGGGAGGACACCCATGACCACACCCCGACAAGTCTTCGAACGGCTCTCCGAGGGCATCACCGCCGGCCGGTTCGACGAGCTTTCCCGGCTCTACGCGGAGAACACCGTCGTCGAGCACCCCACCGCGATCCCCGTCCCCGGCCGCATCGAGGGGCGGGAAGCGGTGCACGAGCGGTTCGTGGGCGGACTAGGGGCGACGCTGCGGCTGTCGGCGAGCGACGTCGTCGTCCACGAGACGACGGATCCCGAGGTGATCGTCGCCGAGTACCGGTACACGGTGGAATCGTCACTCAGCGGCGAAAAGACCGAGACCGAGAACATCCAGGTGTTGCGCGTGCGCGACGGGCTGATCGTCCACAGCCGCGACTACCACGACTACCTGCGCATGGCCGCCGTCCAGGGCGCGGCGGCCGGACTCATCGACGCGTACGCCCAGGTCCCGCCCCACGAACCCGGCCCGGTCCAGCCGCGGCCCGCGCGGCTCGCCGACCGCAAGAGCCCGCTGGGCGTGTTCCAGCGGCTCTGCTTTGGCGTTTCCGACCAGCGCTGGTCCGAGCTGCCCGACCTCTACGCCGACGTCACCGACGTCCGCCACCCGTTCCTGCCGGGCGCGCCCGCACTGAAGTCCCGCGAAGACCTGCGCACGCACTTCGCACTGGCCGGCGAGATCGGCATCCGCATGCAGGCCACCGACCTCGTCACCTACCAGGGCACCGACCCCGAGGTGCTGATCGGCGAATTCGCCTACGAGGGGCAACTCGGCGCAACGCCGTTCCGCGTCAACAACATCTTCGCGATGCGCGTGCGCGACGGGGAGATCGTCGAGTCGCGCGACTACGGCGACCACCCGGCGCTCGCGGCCGCGGCCGGCCGGCTCCAGGAGCTGGTCGACAACGTGACCGCCTAAGCCTCGAGGTCCTCGGGCAGATCGAACTCGCCGTCGCGGACGCCCTTCACGAACGCGTCCCACTCCGACGGCGTGAACACGAGCACCACGCCGTCCGGTTTGGACGACTGGCGCATCGCGACGTACGTGACGCCGTCGGTGTGCGGCACGAACGCGTACTCCACGCAGTCCTCGAGCGTGACGCCTTCGGGCTCGGCCCTGATCCAAGGGGCGTCGGTGAGGTCCAGCTCGTGCCGGATGTGCGCCTTGTCGTCGACGGGCTGATCACTCATGCCACCAGCGTATCGACCCGCCACGGCAGGTCTCGCCGCTGAACGGCGAAACCACCGAAAAGGCCCCCTCACCTGCGGGCGAGGGGGCCTTTCCTGGAGATCACAAGACGATCAGGCGGTCTCGGTGATCGGCCGGTCCACCCACGACATGAGGGCCCGCAGCTTCTTGCCGGTCTCCTCGATCGGGTGCTGGTTGCCCTGCTCCTCGAGCTTGATGAAGTTCGGGCGCCCGGCCTCGTCCTCGGCGACCCACTCGCGCGCGAAGGTGCCGTCCTGGATCTCGCCCAGGATCTTCTTCATCTCTTCCTTGACCGCCGGCGAGATCACGCGCGGGCCGCGGGTGAGGTCGCCGTACTCGGCCGTGTCGGAGATCGAGTAACGCTGGCGCGCGATGCCGCCCTCGTACATGAGGTCGACGATCAGCTTGAGCTCGTGCAGCACCTCGAAGTAGGCGATCTCCGGGGCGTAACCGGCCTCGGTCAGCACCTCGAAGCCCGTCTGCACCAGCGCCGACGCGCCACCGCAGAGCACGGCCTGCTCGCCGAAGAGGTCGGTCTCGGTCTCCTCGGTGAACGTCGTCTTGATGACGCCCGCGCGCCCACCGCCGATGGCGGCCGCGTACGACAGGGCCAGCGCCTGGGCGCCACCGGTCGCGTCCTGCTCCACCGCGATCAGGCAGGGCACGCCCTTGCCGTCCACGAACTGGCGGCGCACGAGGTGACCCGGGCCCTTCGGGGCGACCATGGCGACGTCGACGTTGCCCGGCGGCTTGATCAGGTCGTAGCGGATGTTGAAGCCGTGGCCGAAGAAGATCGCGTCGCCGTCCTTCAGGTTCGGCGCGATGTCCTCGGAGTAGATGAAGCGCTGCTTCGTGTCCGGCGCGAGGATCATGATCAGGTCGGCTTCGGCCGCCGCCTCGGCGACGTTCAGCACGCGCAGGCCCTGCTCCTCGGCCTTCGCCCGCGACTTCGACCCCTCCGGCAGGCCGATGCGGACGTCGACACCGGAGTCACGCAGGCTCAGCGAGTGGGCGTGGCCCTGGCTGCCGTAGCCGATCACGGCGACCTTGCGACCCTGGATGATCGAGAGGTCCGCGTCGTCGTCGTAGAAGATTTCCACTGCCATGGGGGTACTGCTTCCTTTCGGGTTACTGCTGAAAAATCGACTTCTCAAGAATCAGCGGGGCGAGGTGGCGGTGATCGAGCGGGCCCCGCGACCCACCGCGACCATGCCGGACTGCACGAGCTCACGGATGCCGTACGGCTCGAGCATGCGCAAAAGTGCGCCGATCTTGTCCGATGTCCCGGTCGCCTCGACGGTGAGCGCCTCCGGGGACACGTCCACCACCTTGGCACGGAAGAGCTGGACGGTCTCGAGGACCTGGCTGCGCACGGTCGCGTCGGCCCGGACCTTCACGAGCAGCAGTTCACGCTGCACCGCGCTGGACTGTTCCAGCTCAACGATCTTGATCACGTTGACCAGCTTGTTGAGCTGTTTGGTCACCTGTTCGAGCGGTAGCTCTTCAACGGCGACCACGATCGTCATGCGGGACACCTCGGGGTTTTCCGTAGGGCCCACTGCGAGGGACTCGATGTTGAATCCGCGGCGGGAGAACAGGCCGGACACCCGGGCGAGCACGCCGGGCTTGTTCTCGACCAGCACGCTCAACGTGTGGACGGTCATCGGTCTTCTCCTTCCGCGGCGGCTTCGGCGGCTTCGAGGGTCTCGACGGCTTCCTGCGAAACCTCGTCGTCGTCGAACAGCGGCCGGATGCCGCGGACGGCCATGATTTCGTCGTTGCCGGTGCCCGCGGCCACCATCGGCCACACCTGGGCATCCTTCCCCACGACGAAATCGATCACGACGGGGCGGTCGTTGATCTCCATCGCGCGGCGGATCGTCGCGTCGACGTCCTCCTTGGTCTCACAGCGCAACCCGGCGCAGCCGAGGGCCTCGGCCAGCAGCGTGAAGTCGGGGATGCGGTGCTTGTGGGTACCGAGGTCGCTGTTGGAGTACCGCTCCGAGTAGAAGAGGCTCTGCCACTGCCGGATCATGCCGAGGTTGCCGTTGTTGATCACGGCGACCTTGATCGGCGCACCCTCGATGGCGCACGTGGCGAGCTCCTGGTTGGTCATCTGGAAGCAGCCGTCGCCGTCGATCGCCCACACCTGCGTGTCGGGCAGGCCGAACTGCGCGCCCATGGCCGCCGGGACGGCGAAGCCCATGGTGCCGAGGCCACCGGAGTTGATCCACGTACGCGGCTTCTCGTACTTCACGAACTGCGCGGCCCACATCTGGTGCTGGCCGACGCCCGCGGTGAAGACCGCGTCGGGACCGGCGAGCTCGCCGATGCGCTCGATGACGTACTGCGGCGACAGCGAACCGTCGTCCGGCCACTCGTAGCCGGCCGGGTAGGTGTCGCGCCACGAGTCGACCTGCGTCCACCAGTCGGTGAGGTCCGGCCGCTGCCCGTGCTCGAACTCGGCCTTCACGGCGGCGATCAGCTCGCCGATGATCTCGTTGCAGTCGCCGACGATCGGCACGTCCGCCTTGCGGTTCTTGGAGATCTCGGCCGGGTCGATGTCGGCGTGGATCACCTTCGCGTCGGGCGCGAACGACGACGTCGCGCCGGTGACGCGGTCGTCGAAGCGGGCGCCGAGGGCGATCAGCAGGTCGGACCGCTGCATCGACGCGACCGCGGCAACGGAGCCGTGCATGCCGGGCATGCCGACGTGCTGGGGGTGCGAGTCGGGGAACGCGCCGCGCGCCATCAGCGTGGTGGCGACCGGGATGCCGGTCAGCTCGGCCAGCTCCAGCAGCTGCTGCGACGCCTCGGCCTTGATCACGCCGCCGCCGACGTAGAGGACGGGCCGGCGCGCGTTCGCGATGAGCTTCGCGGCTTCACGCACCTGCTTGCCGTGCGGGCGCAGCGTCGGGCGGTAACCCGGCAGGCGCATCTCCGGCGGCCAGGAGAACGAGGTCATCTCCTGCAGCACGTCCTTGGGAATGTCCACCAGCACCGGGCCGGGTCGGCCCGTGATCGCCAGGTGGAACGCCTCGGCGATGGTCCGCGGGATCTCCGCCGGATCGGTGACGAGGAAGTTGTGCTTGGTGATCGGCATGGTGATGCCGCAGATGTCGGCTTCCTGGAACGCGTCGGTGCCGATGAGCGCACGCGACTGCTGCCCCGTGATGGCGACGACCGGCACGGAGTCCATGTTGGCGTCGGCCAGCGGGGTGACGAGGTTCGTGGCGCCCGGGCCCGACGTCGCCATGCAGACGCCGACCTTGCCGGTCGCCTGGGCGTAACCGGTGGCGGCGTGGCCAGCGCCCTGCTCGTGGCGGACGAGGACGTGACGGACCTTGGTGGAGTCGAGCAGCGGGTCGTACGCCGGGAGGATGGTGCCCCCGGGAATGCCGAAGACGACTTCGGCGCCGACGGCCTCGAGCGAGCGGACGAGCGACTGCGCGCCCGTGACCCTTACCGGGGTTCCCGCCGGCGGCGCCGGCTTCGGACGTGCTCCGGGGACACCGGGCGCGGTCGGCCCGGGCTTCGCGTCGCTGCGCGACGTGGCACTGGTCATCGGTTCTGCCTCGTGGGTTCTCGGTGTCACTCGTTCGGGT
Source organism: Amycolatopsis sp. NPDC001319 (assembly GCF_042896185.1). Classification (NCBI taxonomy): domain Bacteria; kingdom Bacillati; phylum Actinomycetota; class Actinomycetes; order Pseudonocardiales; family Pseudonocardiaceae; genus Amycolatopsis; species Amycolatopsis sp. NPDC001319. The sequence continues at coordinate 364,683 of NZ_JBIAWY010000005.1, forward strand.
TGTCTGTGGCCGTACAGCCGGTCGGAATCCGGTTCTACGCAACAAAAAACCCCCGCCGACCGTAAGGTCGCACGAGGGTCGCGCGTCGACGCAGCGGACTCTTCCTAAGCGTCGACGCGCTGAGGAAGTACGAGGCCGGTCTGCGTTGTCACGGCGCTGACGTTAGACCGGCGTCCGCGCGAGTGTCAACTCTGCGAGACGGCGGTTCCGCATGCTGGACCGCCAGTACTGCTCTGCGGGCGGCCCCGCGACCCCGGCGCAAGCACGCCGGAGACGCGGTGCACCATTCATTGGTGGCCGAAAAAGAGCAGGACCAGCGCGCGGACGAAGGCCGGAAGGCCGTGTTCAAGATCCCCAGCACGGCGTACATGGCGATCGCGCTCCTGACCGTGTGTGTGACACCGATCGCACTCGGGGAGATCAACGGGCTGCAATGGCTGTACATCTTCCCGATCGCGCTGTTCGTCTTCGTCGTGCGCACGCGTACCGTCGCGACGCGCGAGGGCCTGGCCGTGCGGACGGTGTTCGGCAAGCGCGACCTCCCGTGGTCGGCACTGAAGGGGCTCGCCATCACCGGCAGGGCGCGCGTGCGTGCCGTGCTGGGCGACGACACGCAGGTCACGTTGCCGACGGTGCGGACGCGCCACCTTCCGGTGCTCGCGCTTGTGAGCGAGGGGAAGATCAAGGACCCCTCGGGTGTGCTGAGTGACGAAGAGCTCAAGCCGGCTGCGGAAAAAGCCGCCGCGAAGCCGGCCGAGAAGGCCCCGGAGCAGGCTTCCGGCACCGCTCCCGCCGAGACCGGCGGTTCCTCAGCCGAGCCCAGTGAGTAGAATTGGTAGGACCAGTTTGCGGAGCAGTCTCGTGACTCCGCCTGGACCAGCCTTCTGACCTGGGAGAATGCCGTGCCGCACCTCCGTTCCCGGACCACCACCCACGGCCGCAACGCGGCGGGCGCGCGCTCGCTCTGGCGCGCGACCGGGATGACCGACAGCGACTTCGGCAAGCCGATCGTCGCGATCGCCAACTCCTACACCCAGTTCGTGCCCGGCCACGTGCACCTCAAGGACCTCGGCGAGATCGTCGCCGAGGCCGTGAAAGAGGCCGGCGGCATCGCGCGCGAGTTCCACACGATCGCCGTCGACGACGGCATCGCGATGGGCCACTCGGGCATGCTCTACTCGCTGCCCTCACGCGAGATCATCGCGGACTCCGTGGAATACATGGTCAACGCGCACCAGGCCGACGCCCTCGTCTGCATCTCCAACTGCGACAAGATCACACCCGGCATGCTCAACGCCGCCATGCGCCTGAACATCCCCACCGTGTTCGTCTCCGGCGGACCGATGGAAGCCGGCAAGGCCGTGGTCGTCGGCGGCGTCGCCCAGGCCCCGACCGACCTGATCACCGCGATCGCCGCGTCGGCGAGCAGCGAGGTCGACGAGGACGGGCTGACCGAGGTCGAGCGTTCGGCCTGCCCGACCTGCGGGTCGTGCTCCGGCATGTTCACCGCGAACTCCATGAACTGCCTCACCGAGGCGCTGGGCCTGTCACTGCCCGGCAACGGCTCCACGCTGGCCACGCACGCCGCGCGCCGCGAACTGTTCTCCGGCGCCGGGCGCACGGTCATCGACCTGTGCAAGCGCTGGTACGGCGAGGACGACGCCTCCGCCCTGCCCCGCTCGATCGCCACCCGGGAGGCCTTCGAGAACGCGATGGCGCTCGACATGGCCATGGGCGGCTCGACCAACACCGTGCTGCACATCCTCGCCGCCGCACAGGAAGGCGAAGTCGACTTCACCATCAGCGACATCGACGCCATCGGCCGCCGCGTGCCCTGCCTGTCGAAGGTCGCACCGAACTCCGACTACCACATGGAAGACGTCCACCGCGCCGGCGGCATCCCCGCCATCCTGGGCGAGCTGTACCGCGGTGGCCTGCTGAACACCGGCGTCCACTCGGTCCACTCCCCCGACCTCGACTCGTGGCTGAACGAGTGGGACATCCGCGCGGAGTCTCCGTCGGAGAAGGCGGTGGAGCTGTTCCACGCGGCGCCGGGCGGGGTGCGCACGACCAAGGCGTTCTCGACCGAGAACCGCTGGTCGTCGCTCGACACCGACGCCGCCGGCGGCTGCATCCGCGACGTCGAGCACGCGTACACGAAGGACGGCGGCCTCGCGATCCTGCGCGGCAACCTCGCCGAGAACGGTGCCGTGATCAAGGCCGCCGGCATCGACGAGGACCTGTGGCACTTCGAGGGCCCGGCGCGGGTGCTCGAGAGCCAGGAGGAGGCCGTGTCGGCGATCCTCAAGAAGGAGATCCAGCCGGGCGAGGTGCTGGTCATCCGCTACGAGGGCCCCGCCGGCGGGCCGGGCATGCAGGAGATGCTGCACCCCACCGCGTTCCTCAAGGGCTCGGGCCTGGGCAAGAAGTGCGCGCTGATCACGGACGGGCGCTTCTCCGGCGGTTCGTCGGGCATCTCCGTCGGCCACATCTCCCCGGAGGCGGCGGCGGGCGGTCTGATCGGCCTGGTGGAGAACGGCGACCGCATCGTGCTGGACGTCCACGAACGTCGCCTCGAGCTGCTGGTCGACGCCGAGATCCTGGCGGAGCGCCGGTCCAAGATGGAAGCGTCGGAGCGGCCGTGGCAGCCGAAGGAGCGTGAGCGCCCGATCACGGCGGCGCTGCGCGCGTACGCCCGGATGGCGACCTCGGCCGACACGGGTGCGGTGCGGGACCCGAACAAGTGAGTCTTCGCTCGCGATTCTGAGTGCGGGAGGGCCGTCCACCTGAAGTGGGCGGCCCTTTTCGTTTGTTGCTGCTAGTGGTTCTCGACCGGCGAGGGCCGTCCACCCGATGCGGGTGAACGGCCCTTTCTGCTGTTGCCGCCGAATGGCGAACCGCAGGTCAGCGCGTCAAAACGATGACCACGACCGACGCCGCCGCGGCCAGGAGCAGCGAGACGATGCCGAGGGGTAGCGGCCGCTTGCGCCACGGCGTGTTCTTCTCCAGGGAGATGCGGCCGGCGCCGGTGAAAATCAGGGCGAGGGCGACGATGCCGATGAGGAGCTCGAACTCCCAGCCGCGGCCGTCGCCCTCGAAGAAGCCGCCGTGGAACTTCGCGTAGACGGCGTTCGCGGCGACGCCCAGGATGCCGGCGGCCGCGAGCGGCGTGAAGAGGCCCACGAGCAGCAGCGCGCTGCCGCCGACCTCGACGATGCCGGTGATCCAGGACAGCAGCGTCGTCTGCTTGTGGTAGCCGAAAGTCTCGAGCACGTGCGCGAATCCCGTGATCCCGGGTCCGCCGAACGCGCCGAACAGGTGCTGCAGGCCGTGAGCCCCCACGATCACGGCCAGCCCGACGCGCAGGATCAGCAGACCGAGGCCGAGGCCGCCCTGGCGCACTTCGTCGTCGTTGTTGCTCGTCGAGTCCTCGACCCCGGACAGCAGGCCGGTCTGGTAGTCGTCCCCTTGACTGGTCACGCGCGAAGGGTAGGGGATACCGACCCCGGCCGCGAGCGAGCGCGCCGAGGTCAGGGGCCCCTTCGCGTCAGTATTCGCCGTGCACGATGTTGTCGGGCAGCTCGCCGCCCGAGTACCGCGCGATCTCGGCCGCGGCGACGGCATACGAGCGTCGCCGCACACCGGCAACGGCCCCGCCGACGTGCGGCGTGAGCAGCAAGCCCGGCGCGTACCACAGCGGGTGGTCGGCCGGCAGCGGCTCGGGGTCCGTCACGTCGAGCGCGGCGCGCAGGCGGCCGGCGGTGAGCTCGGCGAGCAGCGCGTCGGTGCGCACGACTGGTCCCCTCGCGGCGTTGACGAGGACGGCGCCGTCGGGCATCGCGGCGAGGAACTCGGCGTCGACCATGCCCCGCGTGCGCGACGTAAGGGGGACCATCAGCACCACGATGTCGTGGTGCGGCAACAATTCGGGCAGCTCGGCGACGCCGTGGACCCCGTCGCGCGCCGACATTCCGACCATCGTGCAGCGGACATCGAACGGCTCGAGCCGGCGCCGCAGCTGCCGCCCGAGGTCTCCGGCGCCGACGATGAGCGCGTGCTGGCCCTGGAGCGTCTCGGCGGAGCGGCGTTCCCAGTGGCGTTCGCGGTGGGCGTCGGCGAAGACGTCCAGCTTCCGGTACATCGACAGCAGGACGGCGACGACCCACTCGGCCGTGCTGCCGCCGTGGGCGCCGCGGCAGGTGGAGAGCAGGACGCCGTCGGGGAGCTTGCCGACCCAGTCCTCGGCGCCGGCGGAGAGCAGCTGCACGAGCTTGAGGTTGGGCAGTTCGCGCCACAGCTCGTCGCCCGCCGGGTGACGACCGGGGATGAGGACCTCCGCCTTCGCGGCTTCGGGCGGCACGGGGTCGCCCCACTGGTAGCGCACGGCCTGCACCTTGGGGAGCTCCGAGAGCGCCTCGACACCCTCGTCGTCGGGGACCAGCACAGTCAGCGTCATGATCGCCACGTTAGCCACTTACTCCGCGCTCACGCGGGGGCACCTAGGCTGGAGCATCATGCGTACCCGGTACCGGTGGTCGGCGCCGCTGGCCCTCCTCGCCTCGGGCGGACTCCTGCTGTCGGGCTGCGCGCGGTTCGACGACACCGCGGCCGGCCAGACGTTCAGCGCCGCCCCGGTGCCCAGCCCCGAGTCGCCGCCGCAGGTCCAGGACCCGGGCGACCCGTCGGGCGACGGCCAAGGCGGCGTGGGCCGCGGTGGTCAGCAGCAGTCGCCCACGCCGATCCCGCCGCCGCAGGGGTGCAAGGACTTCGACAAGGCCGTGATCGCCACGTGCTTGGACACCGTCGCGGCCGCGGCCGGCCTGCCGGGCGACGGCTCGACGCCCGCGGCTCTCGCCGGTGAACGGAAATCGGGCCGCGTGGTCCTCGCCACCGCCGGCCGAGACGCAACGCCGTTCGCGCAGCTCGACGTCGTCGCCACGGGTGACGGCGGCCTCACCTCGCTGGCGCTGTCGCCGAGCTACGTCGAGGACCAGCTGGTGTTCGCGTACATCACCACGGCGACCGACAACCGCGTCGTGCGCTTCGCGAAGGGCCAGCCGCCGAAGCCGGTGCTCACGGGCATCCCGAAGGGCGCGACGGGCAACCGCGGCGCCCTCGTCGGCGACGGCCGCGGCTCCCTCCTCGTCGCGACGGGCGACGCGGGCAACCCCGCATCCGCCGCCGACCCGAAGTCGCTGGCGGGCAAGGTGCTGCGCATCGACACGTCGGGCGCCCCGGCCGCCGGCAACCCGACCGCGGGCTCCGCCGTGTACGCCTCGGGCCTCCACGCCCCCGGCGGCCTCTGCACCTCCCCCGACGGCAAGCGCGTGTGGGTCACCGACCAGACCTCCGGTCCCGACGCGCTGTACCGCGTCCAGGCCGGCCAGGCCCTGTCGACGCCCGCGTGGACCTGGCAGGACAAGCCGGGCGTCCGCGGCTGCGCCGACTTCGCCGACCAGAACGGCATCCTCGGCATCGCGTCCTCCGTCGGCCTGCAGAACCTGCCGGTCAACCCGGACGGCGCCGTCACCGGAAAGCCGAGCGTCAGCCTCGACGGCAAGGGCAAACCCCCCACGACGTACGGCCGCCTCGCCGCCATGAGCATGATCAGCCCCCAACTGGCAGTCGCCGGCACCACCAACAAGGACGGCGGCAAACCCGTCTCCAGCGACGACCGCGTCGTCCTCATCACCATCGTCCAAACCGACGGCGGCACGGGGAAGGACTGAGGTCCGGCTTCGGCCTGAGCTGGGTGTTTGTGGTTGTCGCCGTTGAGCGGCAACGGCTGGTGGCGGGCTGGTCCCCAGCCCGCTTGTTGCCTGAGCCGACAGCCCGTCGCCATCCACCCACGACCACCCGGCCTCCGCACCACCTCTCGCTGGCGCTTTCGCCGTTCGGCGGCGATGGGTCGCCCTACCTCGGCACCGCCCTGGTCACCGCACCTCGACCGCCGTGGTCGCCGCTCAGGGGCGAACCGCGGTCGCTGCTCAGGGACAGCGCCCTCGCCGTTCCGCTTCGAGCCGGCAGTCGCCGTTCATCTGCGAACTCCAGTTGCGGCTTCGCCGGCCGAGCGGCAGTCGCCATTCAAAGGCCAGCGCCCGGGTCGCACTTCCGGCGAAGTGGCAGTCGCCGCTTACTGGCGAATCACATCGCCGTTCACGGCTGAAGCGGCAGTCGCCACCCGGCGGCCATTCCCCCACGAAGCAGCAGTCACCGTTCAGACGCGAATCGCTGTGCACCTCATACGCGAAGCAGCCGCAGTCGCCAGTCAGCGGCAAATCTCCATTGCCGCTTCCAGCGGACCACCAGTCGCCACTCAACGGCGAATCCCAGCTTCCGCTCCAGACGAGCCAGCACTCGCCACTCAACCGCCAATCCCCGTTGCCACTCCAGGTGAGCCGGCAGTCGCTGTTCAGCAGTGAATCGCGTTGCCGTTCAACTGCGGGCCAGCACTCGCCACTCAACTGCCAATCCCCGTCGCCGCCCACAGACGACTCGGCAGTCGCCACTCAACGGCGAGGCCGCGTCGCCGTTCCCAGGCGAGCCGCCCGTCGCCGCTCAACGGCGAGGCCCCGTCACCGTTCTCGGGCGAGCTGGCAGTCGCCGTTCAGCGGCGAATCCCCGTTC